>QXPY01000005.1 GCA_003583745.1 Rhodocyclales bacterium GT-UBC
AACTCTCGACCTATACCTTGGCAAGGTATCGCTCTACCAACTGAGCTACTGCCGCTCATGAAACTTTGGCTCCCCGACCTGGGCTCGAACCAGGGACCTACGGATTAACAGTCCGGCGCTCTACCGACTGAGCTATCGAGGAACTACAGGCGCAGGATTATAAATCGAAACAACTCGGATTCAAATCCCGCAACAACACAAAGCCAACAAACCAGCACCCGTTTCACGCCAAGAAGCGCGGTGGTGCCCATGAGTAGAATCGAACTGCCGACCTCTCCCTTACCAAGGGAGTGCTCTACCACTGAGCTACATGGGCCAACCTGGAGCGGCAGAAGAGTCTCGAACTCTCGACCTATACCTTGGCAAGGTATCGCTCTACCAACTGAGCTACTGCCGCTCATGAAACTTTGGCTCCCCGACCTGGGCTCGAACCAGGGACCTACGGATTAACAGTCCGGCGCTCTACCGACTGAGCTATCGAGGAACAACAGGGCGCGCATTATAAATTCGAATTCAGGCTTTGCAACAAAATTTCTGCATTTTCTGCTGCCAACCCGAGATTTTTTCGTGCAGAAAGCCACCCGCCGCGCAAAGACACTTGTCATGAATTGGTAACACGAAATTTATACAGTCGGTTTTTCCGACAAGATCGATCCACGCCGCCCGCCCGGCTAACACAAGGAAGCATCACTTGGCATGGTCAACTCACGTGCTGTCCATTCGTGCATCACAGTATTTTTCCCGAACACCGTTGATCAAGGCTTCGATCGCCATTGCCTTGACGCTGCTCATCGTCGGCGAATCCTGGCTGAATATCGAGCTAGCCTGGTCCTTGCGTGAGCACGCCCATGCACCGCCGCCCGCCCCGCCTGGCGAACTGGGCGACATTGCCCGGCGCATCGCACACAGCCACCTGTTCGGCGAAGCCGGTAGCGCCCCCGCGCCGGCCGGCCAAGTCGATTTTCGCCTGCTCGGCGTTCTGGCCAGCCGTAACGCCGGCGAAAGCGTGGCCATTCTGCAATCGACCGATAGCAAGGCGCCGCTACTCGTCAAGCTGGGCGAAAGTCCTGCCCCCGGCCTGCAACTGACTGCGCTCAGTGCGCACCAGGCCGAGTTGAGCCGAGCCGGCGAAAAACTGACTCTCCCGCTATACCAGCCGACGCAACAGGCGACACCGTCGCTCCCACCTTCCAAACCGGTTTTTGATTGATGTTCACATCCTGCCCGCCCAGCCCCGCATCCACCGTGGCTCGCACCCTGCTGCCCCTGATCTTGAGCGCCTTGCTCACCTTTTCCGCACGTGGCGTCGGCGCGGCTGACGAATCGGAGATGACGCTGAATCTGGTCGGCGCCGACATCGAAACCGCTGTCAAGGCCATTTCCCGGATCAGCGGCCGGAATTTCCTGATCGACCCACGCGTCAAGGGCAACGTCAATGTCATTTCAGGCAAGCCGGTATCGCGCGAACTGACTTACCAGATCCTGGTTTCCGCCTTGCGCCTGCAAGGCTTCTCGGTCGTTGAAGGCAAGCACCTGACCAAGATCCTGCCCGAGGCGGATGCCAAGTTTCACGCCGGCACCCGGCGGACGCGGGATACGGGCGGCGAACAAGTCGTCACACAAGTCCTCGCCGTGCGTTACCAGCCGGCGGCCCAACTGCTGGCCGTTCTCAAGCCATTGGTCGGCAACAACCAATCCATCTCGGCCGACACCGGCAGCAACACGCTAATCGTCACCGACTCGGCCGACAACATCGCCCGTCTGGAAAAGGTACTGGCCGCCATCGACATCCCGCGCGGCGACGAACCGCTGATCGTCAACCTGCGCCATGCCTCGGCGATCGAGGTCGCCGCCAGCCTGAACCGGCTCTATGCCGGCGCGGCGGGGACGCAAGGACAAGGCGGCCTGAATGCCATCGCCGATTCGCGCAGCAACCGGGTCATCGTACGCTCCGAAAACGCCGGCCAGCTGAGCAAGCTGGTGCCCTTGATCAACGAAATGGACAAGCCGGGCGCCGGGCTCGGCAACGTCCGCGTGATCTATCTGAAACACGCCGAAGCCACCAAGGTGGCGCAAACCCTGCGCGCCATCCTGAGCAGCGAAACCACGGCGTCATCCGGCTCTTCGCTCGTCACGCCGCCAGCCGCTGCCGGCAGTGCCGCCCAGCCGAGCCAGGGCGCATTGCAACCGGGCAGCCTGGTCCAGGCCGACCCGGCCAGCAACGCGCTCATCGTGACCGCCGCCGAACCGGTCTTCAACAATCTGCGCCAGGTCGTCGACATGCTCGACCATCGCCGCGCCCAGGTGTACATCGAAGCACTGATCGTCGAGCTGAGCGCCGACCGCGCAGCCGAATTCGGCATTCAATGGCAGGACCTCTCCGGGCTGACCAGCAAGGGCACCCGCGTCTTCGGAGGCACCAATTTCGGCGGCACCGGCACCAATATCATCGGCACCGCGCAGAACATCGGCAGCCTCGGCGGCGGCCTGAACATCGGCGTCGCCAAAGGCACCATCAACATCCCGGGCCTCGGCTCGATCACCAACCTGGGCCTGCTGGCGCGCTTCCTGGAAACGGAAACCCAGGCCAACATTCTTTCCACCCCGAATATCCTGACCCTCGACAACGAGGAAGCCAAGATCGTCATCGGCAAGAACGTTCCCTTCGTTACCGGCTCGTTCACCACGACTTCGGGTAACGCCGCGGTCACACCCTTCCAGACCTACGAACGCAAGGATGTCGGCCTGACCCTGAAGGTCAAGCCGCAAATTTCCGAAGGCGGCGTCGTCCGCGTCCAGATCTATCAGGAAGCCTCCTCCGTCCAGGAAAACACCGCCAGCAACTCGGCCGGCCCGACCACCAACAAGCGCTCGCTCGAATCCAACGTCCTGGTCGACGATGGCAACATCATCGCCCTCGGCGGGCTGATCGAGGACAACTTCAACCAGGCCGACGAACGCGTCCCTGTGCTCGGCGACCTGCCCTACGTCGGCAACCTGTTCCGATATCGCAACCGGGAACGCAAGAAGACCAACCTGATGATTTTCCTGCGCCCGCATATCATCCGTGACAGCGGCGGCTACCAGGCCTTGAGCAACGAACGCTACGACCGTCTGCTCGGCCAGCAGCGCGCACAGGCCGAACAGTTGCGCGACGCCTTCGATGCCGCGCCGGTGCCCATGCTGCCGGCGCGCGACGAAGCGCCGACCGCTGGCGCGACGAGGGCGCAGCCTTGAACCCGGCGACGGCATGGCGCCTGCCTTACGCCTACGCCCGGCGGCACGGTGTCATCATCCGGACGCGGGGCGACGCATCCGACGTCGAAGCGGCGATACGGGCCTCGACCGAACTCGCCTGCCTGGGTGAAATCGCCCGCCACACCGGGCGCCTGCCGCGCCTCCGCCGTCTCGACGACGAGGAATTCGCCGCCCTGCTCGCCGAAACCTACAGCCAGGGCGAAGAGACTGCAGCCGAAGTGGCCGACGACATCGGGCAGGATCTCGATATCGCCCGCCTCGTGCAGGAACTGCCACCGGTCGAGGATCTGCTCGACAGCCAGCACGACGCGCCGATCATCCGCATGATCAACGCCCTGCTCACCCAGGCCGTCCGCCAGGCCGCCTCGGATATCCACATCGAGCCTTACGAGCGGCAATCGGTGGTCCGCTTCCGCCTCGATGGCATGCTGCGCGACGTCATCAGCCCCAACCGGGCGCTGCACGCCGCCATGGTGTCGCGCATAAAGATCATGGCCAGCCTCGACATCGCCGAAAAACGCCTGCCCCAGGACGGCCGGATCGGCCTGCGCATCGGCGGCCGCGGCATCGACGTCCGGGTATCGACCTTGCCGGCCAGCCACGGCGAGCGCGTCGTCCTGCGCCTGCTCGACAAGGACCCCGCAAAGCTCGACCTGGAGCGCCTCGGCATGGCCGACGACACGCTGCATCGGGTCGATCGCCTGATTCGCCAGCCGCACGGCATCGTGCTCGTCACCGGCCCCACCGGCTCGGGCAAGACGACCACGCTCTATGCCGCGCTGTCGCGCCTCGACGCCCGCCAACTCAACATCATGACGGTCGAGGACCCGGTCGAATACGATCTCGCCGGCATCGGCCAGATCCAGGTCAATCCGCGCATCGATCTCGACTTTGCCAAGGCCTTGCGCGCCATCCTGCGCCAGGACCCGGACGTCGTGATGATCGGCGAGATCCGCGATCTCGAAACCGCGCAGATCGCCGTGCAGGCCAGCCTGACCGGCCATCTGGTGCTGGCCACGCTGCACACCAACGACGCGACCAGCGCCGTCACCCGGCTGGCCGACATGGGCGTCGAACCCTTCCTGCTTTCCTCCAGCCTGCTCGGCATCCTCGCCCAGCGCCTGTTGCGCCGCCTCTGCCCGGCCTGCAAGACGGCGGTCGCCAGCCAGCCGGAAGACGGGCTGCCGGCCTCGATGACCCGGCACTACCGGGCCGGCGGCTGCCCGGCTTGCGCCCACACCGGCTACCAGGGACGGATCGGCGTCTATGAACTGCTCGAAATCGACGAGACGCTGCGCCAGCTGATACACCGCGCCGCACCGGAAGCGACCCTGCGCGAACAGGCAAGCGCCGCCGGCGCGGCCCGCCTGCGCCTGCTGCGTGAGGACGGGCTGCGCTGGGTGGCGCAAGGCGAGACCTCGCTGGAGGAATTGATCCGCGTCACCCGGGAAGAACAATGACCGCCTTTCGCTACCGCGCGGTTGATCTCGACGGCAAGGAAATCAGCGGCATCCTCGAAGCCGATACCCTGCGCCTCGCCCGCCATCAATTGCGCGCCCGTTCGCTCTTTGCGCTCGATGTCAGCGCCAGTCGCGAACCGGCCGATGCCAGCCGCTCGCCGCGTCGCCACACCCTCGGCAATGCCGAGCTCTGTCTGCTGACCCGGCAATGGGCGACACTGCTCGAAGCCGGCGTCCCGGTCGAACGCAGCTTGACCGCACTGGGCGAGCAATACGCCGAAAGCAGCGCGCGCCAGCCTGCTGGCATCCCGCTGCTGCTCGCCGCCATCCGCAGCGAACTGCTGGCCGGCCACCCCTTGCACGTCAGCCTGGCCCGCTTTCCGCAGACCTTCAGTCCGCTGTACCGGGCGCTGGTTGCCGCCGGCGAGCAAAGCGGCCAACTGGCCGGCGTCATGCTCCGCCTCGCCGACAACCTCGAAAGCAGCAGCGCCCTCCGGCAAAAGCTGATGCAGGCCCTGATCTACCCGGTACTCGTCTCGCTGGTCGCGCTCGCCGTCGTCATCGGCTTGATGACCTACGTCGTGCCGCAGGTCGTCGCCGTCTTCCAGCACGGCCAGCAGACGCTGCCCCTGCTTACCCGCTGGCTGATGGCCTGCAGCGACCTCCTGCGCGCCACCTGGCCGCTTTTACTGGGTCTCGCCGGACTCGCCCTGTGGGGAGGCCGGCGGGCCTGGCGCATTCCCGCCCTGCGCCATCGCCTGCAACTCCGCCTGATGAGCCTGCCGGCCGTCGGACGCCTGCTGGTCAGCCTGGACAGCGCCCGCCTGGCGCAAACCCTGTCCATCCTGGTCGGCAGCGGCGTCCCCCTGCTCGCCGCCCTCGAAGCCGGTCCGGCGGTGATCTGGCTGATGCCGCTCAAGGTCGCCGTCGGCAATGCCATCACCGCCATCGGCGAAGGCCTGCCGCTGAGCAAGGCCCTGGGCCGCGAACAGGTTTTTCCGCCTTTCCTCATCCACATGATCGCCAGCGGCGAAAACAGCGGCCGCCTCGATCCGATGCTGGCCAAGGCAGCCCACCAGCAACAACAGGAAGTCAGCAACCGCCTGGCCGTCTTCATGAGCCTGCTCGAACCGCTGCTCATCCTGAGCATGGGCCTCGTCGTCCTGGTCATTGTCCTGGCCATCCTGCAACCGATCGTCGAAATCAACCAACTCGTCCGTTAAATCCTCACATGCGCCCCACTCCATTCACTCGCCGCGTCGCCGGCTTCACCCTGATCGAAATCATGGTGGTCATCGTCATCCTCGGCGTGCTCGCCGCTCTGGTCGTACCCAAGGTCATGAGCCGCCCCGACGAGGCACGCGGCGTCGCCGCCCGCCAGGACATCGCCAGCCTGATGCAGGCGCTGAAACTCTACCGCCTCGACAACCGCCGCTACCCGACAACCGAACAAGGCCTCGCCGCACTGGTCGCCAAGCCGACACTGGCGCCGCTACCGGAAGGCTGGAAGAGCGGCGGCTACGTCGAACGCCTGCCCCTCGACCCGTGGGGCAAGCCTTACCAATACCTCAACCCGGGCTTGCGCGGCGAAATCGACGTCTTCAGTTTCGGCGCCGACGGGATGGCTGGCGGCGAAGGCAACGATGCCGACATCGGCAACTGGGCGCTCTGAGTCGCCAGCCAGGACGACGCGGGCGAGCGGTTTCACACTGCTCGAACTCCTCGTCGTCATGGCCATCCTCGGTCTGCTCGCCGTGAGCGTCAATCTCACCCTGCCCGATCCCCAACGTCAGGCCGAAAGCGAGGCGGCGGCGGCCGGCCGGCGGCTGGTCGAACTGGCCGCCCGTCTCGCCGACGGGCGGGCCAGTCCGGTGGCAGTCGCCCTCGACGATGGACATCTGAGCCTGCAGGAACAGCGTGCCGGCGCCTGGCTGCCGCTCACCGCCGCCCCCCAGGGCGCCAGCCGCGCGCCGCTCGCCCTGCCTGATGGCCTGCGGATCAGCGGGCTGGAAATCGACGGCCTGCGCCTGGCCCCGGGCGGCCCGGACAACCGGCGCCTCGTATTCCTGCCTGGCCAGCCTCCGCTCTTCCGCCTCAGCCTGAGCGGCCGCCATCGCAGCTGGCAGATCGACGGCCTGGCCAACGGACAGATCGAGCTTCATGATGCCCCCCCCCAATAGCCGCCACTGCCGCGGCTTCACCTTGCTCGAAGTGCTGATCGCCCTGGCTATCCTGGCCGTCGGCCTGGCCGCCAGCATCCGTGCCGGCGGTACCGCCGCAGGCCAGAGCGAAGCGCTGCGCCTGCGCCAACTCGCCGGCTGGACGGCGGAAAACCGTCTGGCCGACATCCGCGCCAGCCACCAATGGCCGGCAATCGGACGGCGCCAGGGTGAGGAGGAACAAGCTGGCATCCGCCTGCATTGGGCCAGCCAGGTCGAGGCCACCGCCCACCCGCTGTTCCGGCGCGTCGAAATCACCGTCGCCCCGCCCGACCAGCCCGACGCGCCGCTCAGTCGCCTGGTCGTCTACCTGCCCGCTTCATGATCCAACGCCAACGCGCCTTCACCCTGATCGAAGTCCTGGTCGCCATGACGCTGGTCGCCTTGCTCGGCGTACTCGGCTATCGCGGCCTGGAAAGCACCCGACGCACGGCCGCCCATTTGGCCGACAACGCTCAACGCTGGCAGGCGGTCGCCCTCGCTACCGAGCGTTTCGGACGCGACGTCCGGCAAGCCATCGATCGCCCCGGCTACCGCGCCGACGGCTCGCCCAGCCCGGCCTGGTGGGGACGACGTCAACCCGATACGCAACCCGATGCAGCCCACCTGAGCCTGACCCGCCTGGGCGGTGCCGGCGGCGACACGCACCGCCTCGCCTACCGCTGGACAGCGACCGCCGGCAATGGCGCCGGCAAGCTCGAACTGCTGCTCTGGGCCGCCCCCGAATCGACCACCCCGCCGCGCCGCTATCTGCTCCTCGACGGCGTCCGCGAGTTGCAGCTCGCCTACCTGAACCAGGCCGGCCAATGGCTCGACGACTGGGATGGCCGGGGTACGGCGCAAAGTCCTCTGCCCCGCGCCGTCCGCCTGCGCCTTCTGCTCAGCGAAGGCAGCTGGATCGAGCGCCGCTACGACATTCCGGGTGCGCCATGAAGATGCCGCGATCGACGACGAGACAAGGCGGCGCCGCGATAATTGCCGCGCTGTTGGTCACGGCGTTGGCGGCGGCACTGGCCAGCAGCCTGCTGGTCAGCATGGACGACTGGCTGAGCCGCGTCGCGCTGGAGCGCGACAAGCGGGCCAGTCGCGAACTGGCGCGAAGCGCGCTCGACTACGCGCGCAGTGTTCTCGCCGACGACGGCCGGCGCAGCGCCGTCGACACGCCGGACGAAGCCTGGGCCCGCATCCTGCCCCCGATCCTGGCCGAAGAGGCCGAACTGGGCGGACGGATCGAGGATCTGCAAGGGCACTGGAACCTCAACAACCTGCTGCAAAACGGGGTCATCGACGAAGGCGCCGTGGCCACTTACCGCAAACTGCTGCGTGCCCTCGGCGTGCCGGGCGAACAGGCGGTGCAACTGGCCGACAGCCTGGCCGACTGGCTCGACCACGACGACAGTCCGCGCCCCGCCGGCGCCGAAAGCGCCTACTACCTCGCCTTGCAACCGGCCTACCCGCCGGCCGGACGGGCACTCGACCAGCTCTCCAATCTGCTGCGCATCAAAGGCTATAGCCCGGCGCTGATCGAACGCCTGGCCCCCTACGTCTGCGTCCTGCCCAGCCAGCAGCCGGTCAACGTCAATACCGCCCCGCCCGAGGTCCTGCATGCCATTCAACCCGGCCTCGATCTCGACGCCGCGCGGCAACTGGTCCTGAGCCGCCGCAGCGTCTACTTCCGTGACCTGGGCGACTACCGAAACCGCCTGCCGGCCAGGGACCTGCCCGAAGCCAGCACGGCGCTCGCCGTCGGCAGCAGCTATTTCCTGGTCCACACCAGCGCCCGCCTGCAAGCCCCCGACGGCGTCGCCACCCGCCTGAGCGCCCTGCTCCACCGCCCCCTGAACAGCCCGCCGACGCTGCTCTGGATTACCGAACAATAGGACCATGAATCATCTCCGCTTACTGATCGCCCCCGGTTGGCCCCAGACCCATCGCGAATGCGCCTGGGCCCTTTACGCGCCCGATGGCCGCCTGCTGCAACAAGGCCACAGCGAACCGCGCCACTGGCCGGGCGTCGCCACTGCCGGCCAGGACGGACCGGACAACCGGCTCACCGGACAAGCCTGCGACCTGATCCTGCTCGGAGCGCAAAGCGCCCAGTTCCGGGTCAGGCTGCCGCGTGGCCCGGCCGGACAACGCAACGAAGTGATCGCCGCCGCCGTGGAAGAACACCTGCTCGACGATCCGGAGCACGCCCAGTTAGCGCTGCGCCCGGGCGAAGACAGCAGCGATGGCTGGCGCGACATCGCGGTGATCGACCGCAACCGCCTGGCCGGTCTGTGCGAGACGCTCAGGCAACTCGGGCTCAAGCCGCACAGTGCCTGGCCCCTCGCCTTCCTGCTCCCGGCCAAGGGCGAGCAAGGCCTGGCCTGGGCCGAAGGCGGCCTGCTCGCCCTGCTCCACCCGAACGGCCAGATCCTGCACCTGCCCCTCGACGCAACGCTGGCCGAATGGCCCGCCACCCTGGCCGAACTCGGCTTTACCCTGCCCGTCCAGGCGGTCGACCGGGAAAACAGCGAAACAGGACGACTCGCCCTGCAAGCCGCGCACAACGCCGGCTGGCTGCGCATCGCGAGCGACCCGCCCGACCTGGCCATGCCGCCCCCGGACGGCCTGCTCAATGGCCCGCTCGCACCGCCATCCCCCCAGGGCGACTGGCGCCAGAGTTTCCGCCGGCCCCTGCGCCTGGCCGCCGGGCTCGCCCTGCTCGCCGCCGGCCTCCTCGTCGCCGACTGGGGACGCCTGGCCTGGCAGGCCACGAACTATCGGCAGCAGATCGCGCAACACTATCGCGACAGCTTCCCGACCGGCGCCATGGTCGCCCCCTTGTTGCAGATGCAACGGCAGCTCGATCAGCGCCGCCACACCAACGGCCAACTGGCAACCAGCGATTTTCTGGCCTTGCTCGCGCCGCTGAGCGAGGTCGCGCACTTCACGGCGCACCGCCTGGACTACGACGGCCAGCATCTGCAAGTCGAAGCAAGCTTGCCGCCCAGCGGGCTCGACGATTTGCGGCGACGCGCCCGGCAAGCCGGGCAACGTCTGGAGATCGCGCAGCAGACGCCGGCCGGCGAGCAGCTCAAGCTGAACTTTTCACTGACACCGGATGTTGCCCAATGAACGCCTTTCGCCAAACCTGCCTCAGCCTCTGGCAAGCGCGCACGGCGGCCGAACGTCGCGCCTTGCGCGGCCTTGCCATCGTTCTCGCCCTGGCCGCCCTGCTCCAGTTTTCATGGAGCGCCTACCAGGCCCGCCAGACGCTACGCCGTCAGGTGCCCGAACTGGCGCGCGCCGCCGAAACCATGCAGCAGCATCGCCAGGCCTGGCTGGCCCTGGAACAATCCCCGACGACACCCAGGGCGGCGCCGGGGCACAAGGAGATCGAGCGGCGCCTGCAAGCACTGGGCGCGCTGACGGTCACCTGGTCGGGCGAAAGCCAACTGCAGATCGACGGCGAAGTCGCCTTCGCAGCCTGGATCGACTTGCTGGCCGAATTGCAGCGCGAGCACGGACTCGTCGTCAGTCGCCTGCGCGCCCTGCCGGCCGGGCCGGGGCATATCGGCCTGCACGCCGAATTGAACGGCACGGCCACGCCATGAAGACGCATCACCGCTTGTGGCGCGGTATCGGCCTGCTCGGCGGCGTGATCGTGCTGGCAGGCCTGAGCGCCCCGGCCGACCTGTTGGCCCGCAGCCTCGCCAGCACCTGCCCAAGTCCTTGCCGGGTCGCCGCTGCCGAAGGTTACTGGTGGCGCGGCCAAGCATCGCTCTATGTCCAGGGCGGGCCGGCTCGTCAGTGGCTTGACCTGGGCACGCTGCGCTGGCAGCCGGAGAGCGGCGGCTTGCGCATCGATGTTGCCGGCGGGAGCATCCGTCTTCGCCCCCGCTGGGCAGGTCTCGACATCGATCTGGAAGCGGTCCGCCTGCCCGCCGAACTGCTGCTGGCCCACGCCGGGCACGGCCTGCCCGGTAGCGGCTGGGGAGGCGACGTGCTTGCCCGTTCGATGCATCTGAGCCGGCCCTGGGGCAACGCGCCGCTACAGGTCCAAGGCGACATCCTGTGGCTGCAGGCAAGCAGCGCACTGCTCGAAAATCAGCCGCTCGGCGACTACCAGCTTCGTTGGCAAGGCGATGGGGCGACGCCAGGCGAAGGCGATCTGAGCACCCGGCACGGCCCGCTGCAACTCGAAGGCAGGCTGCACCTGGCGCCCTTTCACTTCGAAGGCCGGGCGCGCCTGGAGGCGGCCGGCAAGCCGCTGGCCAAGTACCTCGACCTGCTGGGCCGGGCGGATAACGGCGTCTACCGGATCAGCCTGCCACCCCCTCGCTAGGCTGGGCAGCGTCGCAAAAAGGTCATCTCAACGAAAACACCCGGTCACATGCGATTTGGATACTTCCGCTTTTTTTCGAAATGGCAGGGAGTATCGACATGGATCGCAGGCAGTTTCTCAAACTCGGCAGTTTCGTCACCGTCTCGACGGCAGTCGTCGGGCTTTCCGGCTGCACTGATGGCGAGGATTCGTCCGGCACGACGGCGCCGGGCGCCGGGGCAACTTTCCCGCAAGGCATCGCCTCGGGCGACCCGAAGCCGGACAGCATCCTGCTCTGGTGCCGCGCCGTGCCGCGCGACAATGCCGAGAGCCTGAAAGTCACCGTGCAACTCTCCGACAAGGCCGATTTTTCGAGTCTGCTGGTCAATACCGTACTTACCGCCGAAAGCGCCTGGGATTTCACGCTGCGCCACAAGGTGAGCGGCCTCAATCCGGCGACCACTTACTACTATCGCTTCCAGGCCGGCAGCGACAGCAGCCCGCTCGGCCGTACCCGCACCGCGCCGGCGGCCAATGCCAGCCCGGCCCAACTCAAGTTCGCCTTCGTCACCTGCCAGGACTGGAGCGTGAACCACTGGGCCGGCATGGAGGAACTGCTCAACGAGGATCTCGACTTCATCGTCCATCTCGGCGACTACATCTATGAAACGGTCGGCGCCGACTTTCAGAGTTCGGCCGCCGAGAGCCGCCATGCCCGTCTCAGCCTGCCCAACGGCAGCCGTCTTGCCGACGGCAGCAGCGCCGCCGCAACGCTGGCCGACTACCGCTACCTGTACAAGACCTACCGCAGCGACAGCCGCCTGCAGGCCTTGCACCAGCGCTTCCCGATGATCGCCATCTGGGACGACCACGAGTTTTCCGACGATTGCTGGCAGGATCACCAGACTTACACGCTGGCCGATGGCGCCAATTCGGCCGCCGCCCGCCGCCGGATGGCCAACCAGGCCTGGTTCGAATTCATGCCGGCCGACGTCAGCTTCAACAGCAGCGATAGCAGCTTCACCAACATCAAGATCTATCGCAGCTTCACCTTCGGCAAGCTGGCCACGCTGGTGATGACCGACGAACGCCTCTACCGCGCCGACCACGTCATTCCGGAAACGGCCGCCGGCAGCGAGATCGGCAGCCGTTATTTCGTTTCGAAAGGCACCCTGGCCGGGCTCGAAGCGCAAAAGATCTCCGCGGCCGGCGGCCAGCTGGCACCGGTCTCGATGCTCGGCGACAGCCAGCGTGCCTGGTGGCAGGACCAGATGCGCAATGCCGGCACGACCTGGAAACTGTGGGGGAACGAAGTTTCGCTGCTGCGCATGCAGATCGACGGCAACCAGGCGGTGGCCAGCCTGATGACCAGCTCCCTGATCGCCGCCAATGCCGCCCTCGCCCCGTTGCAGGCGGCCATGAGCAGCGCGCTGGTGCTCGACATGAAGGCGGCCAACAAGACGGCGACCCTGGCCACCGCCAGTTTCAGCAACCTCGCCGCGCTGCTCGCCAGCCAGGCCGGGATCAGCGCCGCCGCTTTCGCTGCCGGCATCAAGCCGGCCCTCGACGCCGCCATGCCCCCATCGGCCCTGCTCGACCTGATCATCATCGATGCCGACCAGTGGGATGGCTACAACGCCGAGCGCAAGGCCCTGCTCGCCTACCTGAAGAACAACGCCATCGGCAATGTTGTGGCGCTGACCGGCGACCTGCACGCCTTCTTCGCCGGCGTCGTGATGGACGACTTCGATGCCGCCAGCCCGACGCCGGTCATGGTCGACCTGGTCACCGCCGGCCTGTCGAGCAACTCGCTGTTCAGCTACTACAAGCAGGTGGTGGATACGGTACCGGCCTTTGCCGCCGCCAAATCCTTGATCTACACCACGAACGGCAACGGGCAAGTGGTCAATACCTTCAACTCGACGCTGAGTGCCTTCAACGGCAACTGGATCAAGTATCTCGATACCGACGCCCAGGGCTATGCCGTGGTCACCCTGACGGCCAGCCAGCTGGTCTGCTCGCTGCGCAAGCTGAAGACCCTGAACGGGGCGACGACAGCGCCAGCCTTGCCGGCCACCGCTTCAGCCAGGACCATCACCGTCAATGCCGGCAGCGTCGAGGTCAACGTCAGCTAAACGAGGCATGCCGGGTCATTCCCGGCATGCCCGGCAACAAAAAGCCCCGCCGCGGCGGGGCTTGAAGCCATGCCGGCGAGTGCCGAAGCCGGCACCGCCCAGCCATCGCCTCAATCGAGGTAGTCGGAATATTCCTTCTGGGCGTAGCCCTGCAAATTGGCCCAGGGCAGAACCTTGGGCGCCGGCGCGGCGCTGACCACCATCAGCTTGTGGCGGGTGCCTTCGCTATTGCGGCTTTCGACGCGACGCGGAAATTCGCCCTTGCCATCCCACTCGACCTGCAGGTCGAGATTGCCCTTCTTCAGCCGGTAGTGCTCGGCCTTGCCGGGAACCGCCTGCATCGTTTTCAGCTGCTTGGGATCGAGCAGGTGCCAGGCATTGGCCCAGTTGCCGTCAAAGCCGATATTGCCGTACTCGGGCGGCGGCACATTGATCACCACCTTGTCGTGCACATTGACCAGACGCACGCTGATCGTCTTGTCGGCGGCCAGGGTGACCTGGCGGGCGGCCGCAGCCAGATCGAGATGCTTGTGTTCGTGCCCGCCCTTGGCGTGCTCGGCGGCATCGTGGGCGCCGGCCGGCAGGACGCGTTCGACCCAGACCATGTTGGCCCGGCGGTACATGCGTTCCTGGAAGTGCAGCTTGCGGGTCACGCCATCCGGCGTCGTTTCAGTCAGCCTGTGATCGATCAGCAGATCGACATCGCCGGCCGGTGCGGCCATGGCCAGCGAAATGACGGTGGCCGAGGCGAAGCCGACCAGGTAATGCGCAAAAGAGAGAGACATGATTTGCTTCATTCAAATGGAAAAAGGTGGGCCCGAGAGCCCACCGAAAGCAAGACCAGCGACCCGGCAATCAGAGCCCGAGCGCGCTTTTCACCAAGTTGAAGACACGGGTGTTGACCATGGTGCCCTTGAAGGCGGCATTGCCCGCGCCGCTCGAGAAGAGCATCACATCGCCGCCGCCATGGGTTTCGGCGCCCGGCGTACCGAGGACCACGCCGACTTCCTGCAGATAGTCGTCAGCCGCCGTATCGACGCTGGTCAGATCGTCGCGCGTCGCCTTGCGCGGACCGCCGCCATTGCCGAAGACCAGCGCGGTGTACGGCAGGTTGTCGGCCGCCTTGGCCAGCACCGGCTTGCCCTGGACCGTGGTCTGGGTGATGTCGGAAACCTTGCCGAGGATCGGGTTGCCCTTGTGCGAGTAACCGTTGATGGTCATCGTGTGGTCATGGTCGGCGGTAACGACGATCAAGGTATTTTTCAGATCGACCAGCGACAGGGCGCGCTTGATCGCCTCGTCGAAGGCAATGGTGTCTTCCAGGGCGCGCTTGGCATTGGTGCCATGCAAGGCATGGTCGATGCGACCGCCTTCGACCATCAGGAAGTAGCCCTTGCTGTTCTTGTTGAGAATCCGGATGGCCTTCTCGGTCATGTCGGCCAGGCTGGGTTCGTCGATATTGTTCTTGACCCGATCCAGCTCGTAATTGAGGTGATCGAGGTTGAACAGGCCGACCAGCTTGTTGGTGGAAGCCGGATCGATGCTCTTGAACGCGGTGCCGGTGCTGACATAGGTATAGCCAGCCGTCTTCAATTGCGCCGTCAGGTCGACACCGTCGGTGCGCTTGCCGCCCGTCGTGGTGCTCGGCAGGAAGAACTTCGAACCGCCGCCGAGCAGGACATCGACGCCGGTACCCAGCTTGCTGTTGAACTTGGCATTGCCCGGCACGACCTGGGCCGCGATGTCGTTTTCACCATCGCGATGGCAGATATGGGCATAGGTGGCGGCCGGCGTAGCATGGGTAATGCGCGTCGTAGTCACGGCACCGACCGATTTGCCGGCGGCTTTCGACAGTTCGAGCAGGGTCGGCACGGCGGAACCGTTGCCGCTGCTCGGGCAGGTACTGTCGGCACCGCTGATGTAGGGGGTGGTGCCGTTGTAGGCCTTGGTGTCGGCGCTCATCGAAATGACTTCGTTGTTCATCTTGACGCCGGTCATGTAGGCGGCCATCGACGGTGCGCTGTCGGTGGTCTGGGCATCGGCCGAGTAGGTCTTGATGCGGGCCGTGCGACGCAGCGACTCCATGGTCAGGGCACCGGCCTCGCCGTACTTGTAGATGCGGCTGGCCGTGATCGTCGTCGGCCCCATGCCGTCGCCCAGGAAGAAGATGACATTGGTCGCCTCGCCAGCGGCAAAGGCGGACGTCGCGCCAGCCAGGGCGGCGACAAAGGTGGCGATTTTGAATTGCTTGTGCATGATTGACTCCCCGACCCGCTTACAGGCCAACCGCCTGGCGGATCAGATTGAATACTTCGGTGTTGTTGATGACACCCGTGAATTTGTCTGCATTCAGACCGATGGCGCCGAGGAAGACATCCGTCCCGCCATGCGTTTCGCTACCCGCAGCCATCGGCACGACGGCTTCCTGGTGGTAGTTCTTGTCCGAAACCTGGGCATCGGTCAGCGCGGTACGGGTTGCCGGACGGTTTTCGCCATTGCCGAAACCGATGATGGTGAAGGGATTGCCCGAGGTATCGGTGCTGTTCGCCCCACTGACGAAGTTCTTGAGCAGGCCGAGAACGCCCGGATTCGACGCGGTGGTCGGGCCGGTGCGCTTGGCGTAGCCGTTGAGGACCAGGGTGTGGTCATGGTCGGCGGTGACGACGATCAGGGTGTTGGCCAGGTTGGGATCCTTCAGCTTCATCTTGTCGATGGCCGCCTTGATCGCATCGTCGAAGGCGACGGTATCCTGCAGCGCCTTGGCGGCCGTCGTCTCGTGCAGCGCGTGGTCGATCCGTCCGCCCTCGACCATCAGGAAGAAGCCCTTCTGATTCTTGGACAGGATGTCGATCGCCTTGCCGGTCATTTCGGCCAGACTGGGTTCCACGGCCGGATTGCGGTCGATGTCGTAGCTCATGTGGCTGCTGGTGAACAAGCCGACCAGCTTGTTGGTCGAGGTGGCAGACACGGCATCGAACTCGCTCTTGCTCGCGACGTAGGTGTAGCCCTTGGCCTTGAGTTCGACGGTCAGGTCGCGCCCGTCCGTACGCTTGCCGCCGGCCGTGGTCGGCACGAAGAATTGCTTGCCGCCGCCGAGCAGCACGTCGACGCCGTCGCCCAGCGCGGTGTTGTAACCGACACCGCCCGGCACGGCCTGGGCAGCGATATTGTTTTCGCCATCGCGATGACAGATATGGGAATAGGTTGCAGCCGGCGTCGCGTGCGTGATGCGCGTCGTGGTCACCGCACCCGTGCCCCAGCCTGCCGCCTTGGCCAGTTCGAGCAGGGTGGTAACGGCCTTGCCGTTGCCGCTGGCCGGACAGGTACTGTCGGTACCGTTCAGATAGCTTTTGCCGGTGGCGTCGAAGGCGGCCGTTTCCGGCGTCATCGAAATGACTTCGTTGTTCATCTTGACGCCGGTCATGTAGGCCGCCATCGACGGCGCGCTGTCGGTAACCTGGGCGTTGTTGGAATAGGTCTTGACGAAGGCGGTTTCCGGCAGGGTGTCGATCGTCAGATCACCGTCTTCGCCAACCTTGTAGATGCGGGCGGCTGTCAGGGTATTGATGCCCATGCCGTCGCCCAGGAAGAAGATGACATTCTTGGGAACGGTGGCAACAGGCGGGGTGCTCGACGACGACGAAGAGTCGCCGCCGCCATTCCCCAAACAGCCGGCGAGCAGGACCGCGCTACCGAGCGCGATCAGCGAAGAACGTAAATACATTGGAAATAGCTCCTGAGAATAGAGTCGAATGACCCCATCACAGTGCCATTCCTCGATTTCAGGAATATTTCAGTCGAATAAACACGACCGATACGGCCCGCCTGCGGCCGGCCGGGATCGTCGACTCAGGCGACTGCGGCCGCTTTCATCCAGACCGCCAGTTCGGGCGGGTGACAGATCTCGGCCAGAAAAGCCCAGGCCTGCTCGATGTGCGATTCGGCCGCGGCCCCCGGCGGCTTGCCCAAGCCAAACTGCTCGCCACGTACGCAAAGCACGAAAGCCGGCGGCGGCTCTTCGCCTTCGATCTGGCGATAGACCTGCAGCACGGACTCCGGCGGCAAGGCATGCGAGGTGTGGGCGATGCCTTCGTGCGGCGCGATGCGACTGAAGGTGAACGGCCCCGGCGTGTTATCGCCGGCATCGATGAAGAGAGCCATCTGCCGCCCCTTGAGATCGATCGCATGCTCGATCTGCAACTGGAAATCCTCATAGAGATCGAAGGACTCGGCCAGCCCCTGTGCGTCCAGCCAGGCCGTTAGCCGGGCATAAATCAGCGGCCCGATCGCGTCGTCGCCACGGCTTGGATTGCCGATGGCGAAAACGACGACGGGCCGCACCCCGTTGCCCGATGCTGCGCTCATCCGCGGCTCAGCGAATGCAGCATCTGCCCGTCGGCATCGATCAGCTCGACGGTCATCGGCATCTTGCCCAGCGCGTGCGTGGCGCAGGACAGGCAGGGATCGTAGGCCCGGATGGCGCACTCGATATGGTTGAGCAGCCCCTCGGTGATTTCCTTGCCGTCAAGATATTGCCGCGCCACGGTACGCACCGCCTCGTTCATCGCCTGGTTGTTATTGGTGGTCGATACGATCAGGTTGCAGTAAGTCACCAGATCGTCGTCATCCACCCGGTAGTGGTGGAACAGCGTGCCGCGCGGCGCCTCGATGACGCCGACCGCTTCGTGCCGCCGCGGCCCCTTCTCTGCCATCAGGTCGAGGCCGAGGATGTCCGGGTCGTTGAGCAGGTCGCGGATCATTTCGGCGGCATGTACCACCTCGATCAGGCGTGCCCAGTGGTACATCAGCGTGCCATGCACCGGCTTGCCGCCGCCCAGCGCCATCATCGCCTGGCGCTCGGCCTCGGCCAGCGGCGTGGACAGGTAGCTGGCGGCCTGGATACGGCCGAGCGGGCCGACCTTGTACCAGCCGTTTTCCGCACCCAGGCTCTTGATGTGCGGAAACTTCATGTAGCTCCAGGGCTTGATGTCCTCCTGCAGCACTTCCTGGTAGGTGGCGTAATCGACCTGGTCGAAGATGGTCTGGCCATCGGCATCGACGGCGCGCAACGCACCATGGTAGAAATCGAGCGCCCCGTCCGGCCGGACCAGGCCCATCATGTTCGAACGGAAATCGCCGAAGACGTTGTAGAAGGCCGGGTTGGTCTCATGCAACTGTTTGACCATATGCACGGCACCAAGCGACCAGGCGATCATCTGGTCGATGTCCTTGGCCATTTCGTCGCGCTCGGCGCGACTCAATGCCTTGTTCATGCCGCCGGGAACGGCGCCGGTGCCATGCACCCGCTTGCCGGCGGTGTGGCGAATGACTTCCTGGCCGTACTTGCGCAGCAGCACACCCTGCTTGGCGATTTCCGGATGATCGAGGGCGACGCCGACAATGTTGCGCCGGGTGAAGTCGCTATCGAAACCGAGCAGGATGTCCGGCGAAGCCAGGTGGAAGAAGTGTACGGCGTGCGATTGCATGATCTGGCCGTAATGCATCAGGCGGCGCAGTTTCTCGGCCGTCGGCGTAAGCGGGCCGTAGCCGGCGATCAGGTCCATCGCCTTGACCGCCGCCAGGTGATGGCTCACCGGGCAGATGCCGCACAGGCGCTGGACGGTGACCGGCACCTCCCAGTACGGACGGCCTTCGATGAAGGCTTCGAAGCCGCGGAATTCGACGATATGCAAACGAACCTGGTGGATCTTGTTGTCCTGATCCAGCAGCAGGGTGACTTTGCCGTGCCCTTCGACCCGGGTCACCGGGTCGATGGCGATGCGGCGCAGGGTTTCCGGGTGAGCGGCGGTTTCCAGTGCAAACATGGGGGCTCCGATTAATCGAATTTGAGCAAGGGGTGCTCGATCCGGGGCGTGCGCCCGGTCAGCAGATCGGTCAGGAACTTCCAGATGGTGTCGCCGGATGGCGGACAGCCGGGCAGGAAGTAATCGACGCGGACGATTTCATTGATCGGGTACACCTTGTCGAGCAGCAGCGGCAGTTCCGGATCGTTCGGCACGGCAACTTCGCCACTTTCGGTGCGGTAGATCTGGGTCAGGCATTTCGCCACATCGAGATTGTTGCGCTGGGCCGGCAAGCCCCCACCCACGGCGCAGGCGCCCAGGGCGACCAGTACCTTGCAGTTCTTGCGCAACTCGTGCAGGACGTGGACGTTCTCGGCATTGCAGACGCCGCCTTCGACCAGGCCGATATCGCACGGACCGCAGTGCTTGATGTCGGTGATCGGCGAACGGTCGAATTCGACCAGATGCGCCAATTCGAGCAGACGTTCGTCGATGTCGAGAAAGGACATGTGGCAGCCGAAGCAGCCTGACAGCGAGGTTGTCGCGACCCGCAGCTTGCGGGGAAGATCACGCGGTGCGTTCATTTCAGGCTCCCTCCGTTTCCGTGGCGGGTTCGACGGCTTTGATAGGAATCGTTCGCCGCGCCAGGTAATCGACCTGATGACTGATCGTCGCCTGGTCGAACTGGCGCTCGCCGATCGGCACGGCATAACCGACGCGCTTGGGCAGGATGGCGCCGACCGGGCAGACATGGGCCGCCCGATCGTCGATGCTCAAGGCACTGTCCTTGAGCAGCCCGGTCGGCGAATTGACCACCACCTTCGACTCGGCACCGCGCCCGGCCAGCATGAAGACGCTCTTGCCGTCGAGATCGCGGCTGGCGCGGACGCACAACTCGCACATCACGCAGCGATTGAGATCGAGCCAAACATCGGGATGCGAAGCATCGACCGGCCGTTCCGGGAAGGCATGGCGAAAGTGCGGCGCCAGCATTTCCAGGTCGTAGGCCAGGGCCTGCAGCTGGCAGTTGCCGCTCTTTTCGCAGCCCGGGCAGAAATGGTTGCCTTCGACGAAGAGCATCTGCAGCAAAACGCGGCGACGATCGTTCAGGGCCGGCGTATCGTTTTCGACTTCCAGCCCCGGCATGGCGCGGGCCGTGCAGGCCGAGCCGTTGCGGCCGTTCACCGTCACCGTGCACAGCTTGCAACTGCCGTGCGGTTTGAGCTCGGGATGGTGGCACAGATGCGGGATGTAAACCCCAGCCTCCAGCGCCGCATGCAGGATGGTCTGGCCGGGTTTGAACGGCACCCGGCGGCCATCGATGGTAAAGGTATTGGCGCTATCGAAGACGCTGTTCATGCTATCGCTCATGCTTCTGCTCCCAGGTGGGCGTGGGCATCGTCCCGACCGGTCACTTGCCGGGCCTTGGCCAGCGCGGCATCGAGATCGAAAGCCGGAACGAAATCGGTCTGCGCCAGCCGGCGCTCGTAGGAAGGACGGAATTTCTGCACCGTATCGGCCACCGCGTTACCGGCCGTCTGCCCTAGGCCGCAGTGGCTGCTCGCCTTCATCACCGCCTGGATGCGCAGCAACTCGTTCATTTCGTACTGGGTGCCGCGCCCTTCGGCGATCTTGTCCATCATCTCGCTCAACAAGGCCGTCCCGGCCCGGCAGGGGGTGCAGAAGCCGCAGGATTCGTGCTTGAAGAAATGCGCGAAATTGCGCGCCACTTCGAACATGTCGCGCTGGGCATCGAAGATCATGAAGGAGCCGGCGGTCGGCACATCCTCGAAGGCAATGCGCCGCCCCAGCTCGCGCTCGGACAGGCAGGTCCCGGAGGCGCCGCTGACCTGGACGGCGATGGCATTGCGCGCCCCGCAATCCTCCAGCACCTGCGAGATGCGCACGCCGAAAGCGTACTCATAGATGCCCGGCCGTTCGCAATCGCCGGAAACGGACAGAATCTTGGTGCCAGTCGACTGCTTGGTGCCGATCGCCTCATACCAGGCGCCGCCGTGAATCGCGATCTCGGTGGCCTTGCACAGGGTTTCGACGTTATTGACCACAGTCGGCTGGTTCTTGTAGCCGCAGGTCACCGGGAAGGGCGGACGAATCCTCGGCTTGCCGGCCTTGCCTTCGAGCGACTCGATCAGCGCCGACTCTTCGCCGCAGACATAGGCGCCGGCACCAAGATGGATTTCGATATCGAAATCGAACCCGGCCAGCCCGCCGATATCCTTGCCGAGCAGGTTCTGCGCCCGCATCTCGGCCAGGTAGGCTTCCAGCTTCGGCCGCAGGTAGCGGTACTCGGCCCGCAGATAGAGCAGACCGAGGTGGGCACCGACGGTGAAAGCGGCGATCACCATGCCTTCGAAAACCCGCCCGGGATAGGATTGCAGCAGCACGCGATCCTTGAAGGTACCCGGTTCGCCTTCGTCGGCGTTGCAGACGATGTAGCGCCGGACACCCGGCGCATTGCGGCATGCTTCCCATTTGATGCCCGTGGTGAAGCCGGCGCCACCGCGACCGCGCAGGTTGGAGGTGCGCATTTCGAACAGCATTTCGTCGCGGCCGCGCGCAATCGCGGCACGGATGGCCTCGCCCGGCTGGTGAGTCGTCCCGAGCAGCAGGTCGGCACGCTGGATATTGTCTTCGACGACGAACAGTTCGGCCGGCCACTCAGCCAGGGGAACCTGCCGGCTGACCAGGGCGCACACTTCTTCGACCCGTTGCGGCGTCATGCGCGGAATAGCCATTTCATTGACCAGGATCGCCGGCCCCTGATCGCACATCCCGGTACAGGAAGTCAGGTCCACGCTGACCAGGCCATCGCCCGAGACCTTGCCCGGCGCAATGCCGAAATAGTTGAGCATCTGTTTGAACAACGCCTGGTTGCCGGCCATCCGGTCGGTAATGTTGTCCGAGAACAGGATCCGGTAGCGACCGCGGTTTTCGCGATAGAGGAAGGCGTAGAAATCGCGCGTACTGGTCGCCTGCGCATAGGAAATTCCCAGCGCCTTGGCCAGCCAGGCAGTGGTCTCGTCGGACAGGTAGCCCAGCACGTCCTGCGCATCGCGCAGGATTTGCAGCAGGCGGTCGGGGCGACTCTGGTGTCGCTGCAAAACCGGGTCTAGCAATACAGGCAACTCGGAAGCGTCGGTCATTTTTCGATTCCCGTGCGATTAATGAAGCGGCGACCATATTCTTATTCCAAAAGGGAAATATTGAGCTTGGTCAACAAAACCCTTCTCAGCTATCTACTTGAATATTCGGGAAAGTTTTGGAAACCTAAATTTCACGAATTTGTGCCACAATGATGTTGCACTGCAGTAGCGATCTCCGGCCGAAATGCCGCCGATGCACGTTCTTGGTGCTGCATCGCAGCAGAAAAAGTCTGTCAAAACGAAAGGGAAAACAGCATGAACCAGAATCCAGAGCAAAACTCCACGGCAACCCCGCTTCTCCCGCTTGCCGGCAAGAAGGGACTGATCACCGGCGTCGCCAACGACAAGTCGATCGCTTATGCCGTCGCCAAGGCAATTCGCGCCCTCGGCGGTGAAATCGCCCTGACCTATCAGAACGACAAGACCGCCAAATACACCCAGCCGCTGGCCGAAGCCCTCGGCGCCAAGCTCTTTCTCAAGCTCGACGTTACCGAAGAGGGTAGTCTGGAAGCTGCCGTCGCCCAGTGTGGCAACGAATTCGGCGAAATCGACTTCGCCATCCATTCGATGGCATTCTGCAACGGCGACGACTTGCACGGCCGTGTCATCGATACCACCGAAGCCGGCTTCGACTCGGCGATGAACATTTCCTGCCACAGCTTCCTGCGCATGGCCAAGGCCCTGGAGCCGTTGATGGCCCACGGCGGTTCGCTGATCACCATGTCCTACCTCGGTGCCGAACGCGTCGTCCGCAACTACGGCGTCATGGGCATCATCAAGGCGGCGCTCGAATCGGCCGTCCGTTACATGGCTTACGACCTCGGCCCCAAGGGCATCCGCGTCTTCGCCGTTTCGCCCGGCCCGATCATGACCCGCGCCGCCTCCGGCATCGCCAACTTCAACACGCTGCTCGAGAACGATGCCGCCAAGGCCCCGCTCGGCCGCACCGTCACCATCGATGAAGTCGGCGCCCTGACCGCCTTCCTGTGCACCCCGGGCTCTTCCGGGATGACCGGCCAGACGATCTTCGTCGACGCCGGCGCCCACATCGTCGCCTAAGGCAGTGCCCGCCCCTCCCCGGCACCGCAACGGCGCCGGGGAGGCCCCCCGATGACGGAGACGGAGTAACCGATGCAAATCGACAGCAGCCTGCTCATACCCGACCCGGTTCCCGACCACCCCCTACTCCGGGGCAGAAAGGAAATCGGCCGCGGCGAAAACACCATCGTGCTCGACGGCGATGTCGTCGATGGTCAGGAACGGGTGTTCAAGGTCCTCTCCTCCCCGACCGACTATGCGTACTACACGGCCCCTGACCGGCCAACCGGCAGCCACTTTCCGGTCGTATTCGCCGATCACGGTACCGCCGGACGCTCCAGCCGCGGTTTTCCCTTCCACATCGTCGAAGTCGAAAAACTCTATCCGCTTCCTGGTGGCTGCGATGCGGCCGAAGTTGCAACCAAGATTTCGACGTCCTACTTCGAAGCCTGCCAAGCCTGGCGCAACCTTGCCCAGGATATGGGCCGTATCGCCCTGCATCACTTGGTGGTCTCGCCCATGGGCTGGAGCGACGCGCTACGTCAATCGCTCAAGGCGCTCGAAGAGTTTTCCACCGAGTATGGCGCCCTCCCCGACCTGATCAAGGCCGACAACCTGATGATGCGCAAGGACGGCACCCTGGTTTTTTCCGATCCGGTATTCATGGAATGACGATCAAACAAGTTTTCTTTGCCTCGCGGGAACTGGCTGAATCGCTAGCCGGGAACCCCTACATGGCGGTCATCTCGATTACCGATCCGGGCACCCCGGAAGCGCGGCTCGACCCGGCCTTCCGCCACGTCTTGCGACTTTCCTTTTACGACGCGGTGCCGGCCGACGAATTCATGCCAGCGCCGTTTCCCGGCCTGTTCGATCACCATATGGCAAAGCAGATCGGCGACTTCGTCGGGGAACTGCATGCTGCCCCCTTCGAAATCTCGATGATGGTGCATTGCGAATACGGTGTCAGCCGCTCGGCCGCCGTCGCACTCTATGTCGAAGCCCGTTGCGGCGCCCCGCTGTCGGCACGCGAGTTCACCTATGAAGCCAACCAGTGGGTTGTCTGCCAACTGGAACAGATTGACCCCGGACTGGAATTGGAGATCCCGCCCAAAAATACGGTACACGACCGCCGGCAACAACAGCGTTCAAACTGAGCAGCCGATTGTTTCGCCCCCTCGCCTGCTGCAGTTGCACATCACTCGAATGGATTGCCCGGATGCACTACGATCAAGCAATCAGGAACAATTTCCAATTGAATTCCATGCTGGAAAACCACATTGTTTGCTGCGACGCAGCACACTATACTGACGCATTCAGGATCGAAGCGTCCAACGTTTAGCGGGGAGCAAAGGACATGCAAGAGCGTAGCGAACAACGTTTTCTCGTCAATAAAACCTACGACGAGATCCAGATCGGCGACTCCTCGACCCTGACCCGCACCCTGGCCCCAGAAGACGTCAAGCTTTTCGCCATCCTGACCGGCGACATCAACCCGGCGGTGATCGATCCGGAATATTCCGAAAGCGGTCTCTTCCGCGAAGTCATCGCCCACGGCATGTGGAGCGGTTCGCTGATCTCGACCGTACTCGGCACCCAGTTCCCTGGCCCGGGCACCATCCTGATTGATCAGACGCTGCATTTTGCGCGTCCGGTCACCATCGGCGATACGATCACCATCACTGTCACCGCCAAGCAGAAGTTCGACCACAACAAGCACATCATCCTCGATTGCGTCTGCACCAACCAGGAAGGCCTGCAAGTTGTCCGGGGCACGGCCGAGATCCTGGCGCCGGTTGAAAAAATCTCGCACCTGCAAGCCGTCCACATGCCCTCCATCCGCATCGATGACAAGCATGAGCGCTATAAACACCTGCTGTCGCGCGTCAAGGGACTGGAACCGATTCCCACCGCAGTCGCCCACCCCTGCGACCGCGAGTCGCTCAAAGGACCGGTCATTGCCTTCCAGGAAGGCATCATCGAACCGATCCTGGTCGGCCCGGAATCGAAGATTCGTTCGGTTGCCGAAGAATTCAACATCGACCTGCACGGCATCCGCATCGTTAACGCCGCCCATAGCCACGACTCGGCTGCGATGGCCGTCTCCCTGGTCCGCACCGGCGACGCCGAGGCCCTGATGAAGGGCAGCCTGCATACCGACGAACTGATGGGCGAAGTGGTTTCCCGCGCCAACGGCCTGCGCACTTCCCGCCGGATCAGCCACGTTTTCCTGATGGACGTCCCGACCTATCACCGGCCCCTGCTGATCACCGATGCCGCGATCAACATCGCACCGGGTCTGGAAGAGAAGGTCGACATCATCCAGAACGCCATCGACCTCGCCCACATCATCGGTATCCCGGAACCCAAGGTCGCCATCCTGTCGGCGGTCGAGACCGTCAATCCGAAAATCCAGTCCACCCTCGATGCTGCCGCTCTCTGCAAGATGGCGGACCGCGGCCAGATCCGGGGCGGCATACTGGACGGCCCGCTGGCTTTCGACAACGCCGTTTCCATCGTTGCCGCCAAGACCAAGGGCATCAAGTCGGCCGTCGCCGGCCATGCCGAAATCCTCGTCGTTCCCGACCTGGAGTCCGGCAACATGGTGGCCAAGCAACTTGAGTACCTCGCCAACGCCCTGACTGCCGGCATCGTGCTGGGCACCCGGGTTCCCATCGTGCTGACCAGCCGCGCTGACTCGGCCGAAACACGCACGGCATCCTGCGTCATCGCGGCGCTGATTGCCCACGCCAACCGTAACAAAGGAAACGCCTGACATGAAACAGGGCATTCTCACCATCAACGCCGGCTCGTCGTCGATCAAGTTCGCGCTCTTCTCGCTGGCCCATCCCATTTCACCAGAAGCCGAAGTTTCTGGCCAAATCGACGGCATTGGTGCCGAAACCACCAAGCTGATCGCCAAGAATCGTGCCGGCGAACGCATCACCGACCAGGTTCTGAGCGGCGAACGCGTCAGCCATGATCAATCCTTCGCTGCGCTGCTCAACTGGTTCACTGCCAGTCACGCCGACTGGGAAATCGTGGCGGTTGGCCACCGTGTCGTGCATGGCGGAGATCGCTATTCGCAGCCGACAGTGATCGATGAACAAGTGCTGGCTCATCTCACCGGCTTTACACCGCTGGCTCCGCTGCATCAGCCGCACAACGTCGCCGGCATCCTGGCGCTCCAGGCCTTGCTGCCCAGCGTGCCGCAAGTCGCCTGCTTCGACACCGCCTTCCACCGCAGCCAACCGGACGTCGCCCAGATCTTCGGCCTGCCGCGCTCGATCACCGCCGAAGGCGTCAAGCGCTACGGTTTCCACGGCCTTTCCTACGAGTACATCGCCCGCGCCTTGCCGCAGCATTCACGTCGCGCCGAAGGCCGCGTCGTCGTCGCCCACCTCGGCAACGGTGCCAGCATGGCGGCCATGGTCAATCGCAAATGCGTCGCCACGACGCTCGGCTTCTCGACCATCGACGGCCTGGTCATGGGCACCCGCGTCGGCAACCTCGACCCTGGCGTCATTCTTCACCTGATGGAAACCAAGGGCCTCAGCGTCAAGGACATGACCAAGATGCTCTACAAGGAATCCGGTCTGCTCGGCGTATCCGGCATCAGCCAGGATATGCGCACCCTGCTCTCCAGCGACAAGCCGGAAGCCCAGGAAGCGGTCAATCTGTTCTGCTACCGCATCGCCCGCGAACTCGGCTCGCTGGCTGCCGCGGCCGGCGGTCTCGATGCCGTGGTCTTCACCGGCGGCATCGGCGAACATGCCGCCGAGGTTCGCCGCCGCGTCTGCCTGCTCTCCGAATGGCTCGGCATCCGCCTCAATCCGGAAGCCAATGCCCGCCACGACCTGCATATTGCAGCCGGCAACAGCAGCGTCGACGTGCTGGTCATCCCGACCAACGAAGAGTGGATGATGGCTCACCACGCCCAAACCCTGCTCGCCCTTTAAGATTTTTCCCGCGTTGCCTGCAGGCCCCAAGCCTGCAGGCGTGCTGCCTCGCAGAACCGCGGACGCGCGAACTCAGGTTGCCTGCGCCGCCATGATGTCTTTTGTGGCCCCCTCCAGGCACTCCCTGTTAGTGCGCACATATTGCCGATCATTGAGTGAGGCGCGCTTCTCCGCATCGGCCAGGACTCTTTCTGCCGCCATTTCGACTCGCCCAAGCGAGGCCAGCCGGGACGCGTAGCGGCATCGGGCCTCCTCGTCAGGAAAGTGATCGAGAATCGCTTCATACTGCGCCCACGCTTTCTCCGTCCGCCCCGTGCTGGCCAACACGCGCGCCCTGAGCAATTTGGCTTCGCCCGCACGAAACCACAACTCGATCACGATTACATGATCCAAGGCCGCCAAGGCATTATCGGCATCGTGCTTGGAGAAATATGCCTCGGCCAACTCAAAAACGAGACCGGGCCAATCCGCATGCAAACCGACCGGGCAGCTCTGAAAATGCACGATGGCGTCGCCGAACTGTCAGGAACGGATCAATTCGTCAGCCAGCGCCGCTTTGTTGGCGACCGATCCACCGCGCTCGACCTCGCGAATCCTGGCTTTCAGGTCGACACCGGGATCCATTGCCTTGCTCACCCTTTTCACAACGCGACAGCCTCCAGCCTTCGGCAGCACTTCGAGAAACAGCTAGGCGAGTGCCCCTAGCACCGGCAACACGACGATCACCCGATACCACCACTGCGCCCTTCCCGTTCGATAAACGAGGATGATGCACAGCGAGACATCAGTCTCCCGTCATGTCCACATCGCTATAGAATTCGCCCCCCAAAAATTTCGCCGCGGTCGCTTTGCCAAAGCCGGTCGTTTCTTTTTTTAGCGGCTCAACAACTCGCCATGCATTGCCCGGAGCCTTGTTTTTTCGAGCTTTTCCGGGGCATGACAAATCAGTCCGCCGCCGGGGCACAACCACCGTATCTAGTCAACGGATTGTATTGACCTACTAGATATAGTAGATTCTCGCCCATTCAAAAATTCACAAACATGATTAACGCAGCTATTCCGAGGAGCAAAAAGTGAGCCCAGTTGCCGAACAGCTTTCACTGACCGACATTCCCGCCCCCCCCGAATTTGCCCCGCTCCAGGAGCAGGAAATCTCAGCTGAAGTGCTGATCGAAAAATACGCGAAAGGCAAGGAAACCAACGTGCACGACGTTCGTCGTCGGGTCGCCTATGCCCTGGCGCAAGTCGAGCAAGAAAAGGACCGCGCTCATTGGGAAAACAAATTCCTGTGGGCCCAGGAAAACGGCTTCATCCCGGCCGGCCGGATCAATTCCGCCGCCGGTACCGACCTGCAAGCGACCCTGATCAACTGCTTCGTGCAACCGGTCGGCGACTCCATCGTTGAAAACACCGACGGTCGTCCGGGTATCTACACCGCGCTCGCCCAGGCCGCTGAAACCATGCGTCGCGGCGGCGGGGTCGGCTACGACTTTTCCTCCATCCGTCCGCAGGGCGCCCGCGTCAAGGGCACCCAGTCCCGTGCGTCCGGCCCGGTCTCCTACATGCGCGTTTTCGACCGCTCCTGCGAAACCGTCGAATCGGCCGGTGCCCGCCGTGGTGCCCAGATGGGCGTGCTGCGCTGCGACCATCCGGATATCGAGGAATTCATCCACGCCAAGGATCATGGCGACCTGACCAACTTCAACATCTCGATCGGCGTCACTGACCCCTTCATGGAAGCAGTGGACGCCGATGGCGACGTCGAACTGCTGCACCGCGCCGAGCCGAATGCCGACATGCGCGCAGCCGGTGCCTACCAACGCGACGACGGCCTGTGGGTCTACCGCAAGGTGCGCGCCCGCGACCTGTGGGACCAGGTCATGCGCTCGACCTACGATCACGCCGAACCGGGCATCCTGTTTCTGGATCGCATGAACAAGGACAACAACCTCAATTACTGCGAAGTGATCGAGGCGACCAATCCCTGCGCCGAACAGCCGCTGCCGCCTTACGGCTGCTGCTGCCTGGGTTCGATCAACCTCACCCTGTACGTGCGCCACCCCTTCTCCGACAAGGCTGAATTCGATTTCGCCGCCTTCGAGGAAGTCGTTCGTGTGTCGACCCGCATGCTCGACAACGTGCTCGACGCCACCCACTGGCCGCTCGAACGCCAGCAGCAGGAAGCCGCCAACAAGCGCCGCGTCGGCCTCGGCTTCACCGGCCTGGGCGATGCGCTGGCCATGCTGCGCCTGCGTTACGACAAGCCGGAAGCACGCGCCATGGCAACCCGCATCACCGAAAGCATGCGCGATGCCGCCTACCTGTACTCGGTCGAACTGGCCAAGGAACGCGGCGCCTTCCCTCTCTTCAATGCCGAGCTCTACCTGTCGGGCGGCAATTTCGCTTCCCGCCTGCCCAACGACGTCAAGGCCGAGATTCGCAAGCACGGCCTGCGCAACTCGCACCTGCTGTCGATCGCGCCGACCGGCACCATCTCGCTGGCCTTCGCCGACAACGCCTCGAACGGCATCGAACCGCCGTTCTCCTGGACCTACAACCGCAAGAAGCGCATGCCGGACGGCACGCTGAAGGAATACGCAGTCGAGGACTACGCTTGGCGCCTGTACAAGCACCAGGGCGGCGATGTCAGCAAGCTGCCGGAATACTTCGTCACGGCACTGGAAATTTCCGCCCAGGCCCACGCCGACATGGTTGCCGCCGTCGCGCCGCACATCGATACCTCGATCTCGAAGACCGTCAATGTACCGGCTGACTACCCGTACGAAGATTTCCAGGACCTCTACATGAGCGCCTGGAAATCCGGCCTCAAGGGCCTGGCCACCTATCGCCCGAACAGCGTCCTGGGTTCCGTGCTCTCCGTTTCCGCCGAACCGGCCAAAACCGAAGCGACCGCAACCGATGCCAAGGCGCCGCAAGACTTCGTCTCCGACGCCAACCGTCGCCTGTCGATCAAGAACCTGCCGGCCCCGGTGCTGTCCAGCCTGCGCTGGCCCGGTCGTCCGAACCTGCCGGAAGGCAACCTGTGCTGGACCTACATGATCGACTCGCCGATCGGCAAGTTCGCCCTGTTTGTCGGCCACGTCGAACCGGAAGGCCGCGCCTGGCCGTTCGAAGTCTGGGCCAATGGCCCGGCCGAGCCGCGTGGCCTGGGTGCCGTCGCCAAGACGCTGTCCATGGACATGCGCGCCAACGACCATGGCTGGCTGGAAATGAAGCTGGACGCACTGGCCAAGACGCCAGGCGATTCCTTCGAAATGCCGATGCCGCCGCATGGCGAACGCAAGCGCGTGCCATCCGTGGTCTCCGCCATGGCGCAGGTCATCCGCTGGCGTGTCGAGCAACTCGGCGCCCTCAAGCATGAAGGCCCGACGCCGGTGATGGACGCCCTGTTCAGCGCCAAGGAACCGAAGACCGGTACCGATGGCACGCTGTCCTGGACGGTCGACATCAGCAATCCCTCGACCGGTGAAGATTTCGTCCTCGGCCTCAAGGAAATCACCCTGCCGGACGGCGTCACCCGCCCCTATTCGATGTGGCTCTCGGGCAACTACCCGCGCGCCCTGGACGGCCTGTCCAAGCTGCTCTCGCTCGACATGCGCGTCCTCGACCCGGCCTGGATCGGCATGAAGCTGCGCAAGTTGCTCGACTACTCCGAGCCGCTGGGCGATTTCATGGCCTTTGTCCCGGGTTCGCGCAAGCAACAGACCTACCCGTCCACCGTCGCCTACATCGCCAGCCTGATCATCCACCGCTACGCCATGCTCGGCATCCTGGACGACAAGGGTTTCCCGATCCAGCAAATGGGCATTCTGGAAGCACCGGAAAACACCACCAGCAACAAGGTGCTGCCGACCCAAGGCAAGCTCTGCCCGGAATGCGGCAATCACACCATGATCCGCAAGGATGGCTGTGATTTCTGCACCGCCTGTGGGGCAGTCGGCACCTGCGGATAAAGACCAGCAAGCTAGCTAACCGCTAGCTGGATTTGCACAAAGCCCCGAAATCGTAATGATTTCGGGGCTTTTCCATTGGGCGCACCAGAACCGACGTTGGTAGAGAAGAAAAAGAAAACGGGCCTTGCGGCCCGTTTTGCTTGTTCGATCACACCCGACAATTACTTGAACGGATGCTGCTTGAGGATGGTTTCGTCGCGCTCCGGGCCAGTGGACACGATGGCAATCGGCACTTCGCACAACAGCTCCAGGCGATCCAGATAGTTGCGTGCAGCAACCGGCAGATCTTCCCAGCGCTTGACGCCAAACGTGGTCTCGCTCCAACCCGGCATCGTTTCGTAGATCGGTTCGCAACGGGCCACTTCGTCGGCGCCGATCGGCAGCAGATCAACCACCTTGCCGTCGAGCTTGTAGCCGGTACAGATATTCAGCTCCTGCAGGCCATCCAGGACATCGAGCTTGGTGATGCACAGGCCGGTCAAACCGTTGATGCGCCCGGAACGACGCAGCGCAGCCGCATCGAACCAGCCACAGCGACGCTTGCGACCGGTCACGGTACCGAACTCGCGACCGACTTGCGACATCTGATAACCCGGGACGCCTTCGGTATCGATATCCAGCTCACTCGGGAACGGACCACCGCCGACGCGCGTACAGTAAGCCTTGGTGATACCCAGCACGTAATGCAACATGCCCGGGCCAACGCCCGAACCGGCCGCAGCCTGTCCGGCAACGCAGTTCGAGGAGGTCACGAACGGATAGGTGCCGTGGTCGATATCGAGCAGCGTGCCTTGCGCCCCTTCGAACAACAGATTTTGCCCGGCCTGGTTGGCGGCATAAAGCGCGGCCGAAACATCGGCAACCAAGGGCTTGATCTGCTCGGCATCGGCCATGGCCTGATCGTAGACAGCCTGAAAATCCACTGCCGGCGCCTTGAAATACTGAGTCAGCACAAAGTTGTGGTACTCGAGGACTTCCTTCAGCTTTTCCGCAAAGCGCTCCGGGCAGAACAGGTCGTACACGCGCAGACCGCGGCGTGAAACCTTGTCTTCGTAAGTCGGCCCGATCCCCTTGCCGGTCGTACCGATCTTCTTGTCCTCAGCCTTGGCGCCTTCACGGGCACGGTCGATCGCCGAGTGATAAGGCAGGATCAGCGGACATCCCGGGCTGATCTTGAGGCGCGAACGGACGTTGATGCCACCCTTTTCCAGTTCGGCAATTTCCGAAAGCAGATGATGAATATCGAGGACGACACCATTGCCGATGTAGCACTGCACGCCATCGCGCACAATGCCCGAGGGCACCAGGTTCAGCTTGTACACCTGCTCGCCCACCACCAGTGTATGGCCGGCATTGTGCCCCCCTTGAAAACGCACCACCCCCTGGGCGTGATCGGTCAACCAGTCGACAATCTTGCCCTTACCTTCGTCGCCCCACTGGGTGCCCACCACAATGACATTCTTGGCCATTTTTTAGTCCTCTTGTATTGCTTCAATAATCCAGTGTTCGCCCACCAGCACTAGCTTGCGGTCGCAAAACGGACCTTCACACGCCGTTTCACCCGGTAGCATTTGGACGACAATCTCACCCTGCTCGCGCAGAGCAAAAATCTTCGAGGCCAGCGCCTGATCGTGCAGGACCGACGGCGCCAGAATTGCGGCAGCCGATTTGCCGGCCGGCACCAGTCGGGCCAGTTCGCGCAAATCCATCGAAAAGCCGGTTGCCGGACGGGCCCGGCCGAAGGCTTTACCGGCACCGTCATAACGCCCGCCCAGAGCAATCGCGGCCGGATACCCCGGACAATAGGCCGCGAACACCACGCCATTGTGGTAGTTATAGCCACGCAAATCGGACAGGTCGATCGAGAAAGGTAGGGTCGGGGCAGCTTCGACAATATGCCGCAGCCCATCCAGCGCCGAAACAATTTCAGGTAGCGCCGGTAACAACTCAGCAGCCCGGGCCAGAACTTCGCTGCCACCATACAGATGGGGCAAGCATTGCAGGGCTTCGCGCCAGGGTGAGGCCACAGCACTGCACGCCTCGATGAGACCTGGCACATCCTTGGCTTGCAACAAACCAAGGACACGCGCTTCGACATCAGGCGTCATGCCAGCCTTTGCAGCCAACGCGCGGAAAATACCGACGTGACTGAGATCGACCCGGCTAAGCGGCAACTTGATTCGGTCAAAGGCGCTGGCCATCAGGCCTATGATATCCAGATCGGCAGCAATACCGGCATAACCATAGAGTTCTGCACCGATTTGCACCGGTTCGCGACTCGCCGAAATCGATGCCGGCAAGGTATGCAAAACACTGTCGCAATAGCAGAGGCGCGTCACCCCTTGATGGTTCAGCAGATGCGCATCGATACGGGCAGCCTGCGGAGTCATGTCGGCCCGTACGCCCATTGTCCGCCCCGAAAGCTGGTCCACCAGCTTGAATGTACGCAAGTCGAGATCCTGGCCCGCCCCCGTCAGCAGAGAATCGAGATACTCCAGCATGGGCGGCATGACAAATTCATAACCGCGAACGCGAAAATGGTCGAGTAGGACTCGACGCAAACCTTCGATGCGCGCCGCTTCTACTGGCAGCGCATCGGCGATGTATTCAGGTAACAACCAATTCATGAAAATACCAAGAGCATCGCCAGACCAACGATCATCGACGCAAGGCCGACAAAACGGATCTGACCATCCGAAAATTGAATAAGGCGGCGGAAGGTTTCACGCCACGCCGCCGGAGCAATGAAAGGCATGAGGCCTTCCAGCACCAGCATCAGTGCGAAGGCCAACAGCAAGGTCGAACTCATTTGCCCTTGTCGTTGCCACGGCCGACATTCTTCATGTACTTGAAGAAATCGGAATTCGGCTCAACAACCATGACGTCGCTCTTCGCCTTGAAACTGCTGCGATAAGCTTCAAGGCTGCGATAGAAGGCATAGAATTCAGGATTTTGACCAAAGGCTTGGGCATAGATCGCGCTTGCTTTGGCGTCGCCCTCACCCTTGATTTTCTGGGCATCGCGATAGGCATCGGCGATGATAATCTCGCGCTGACGATCCGCATCCGCACGAATCTTTTCCGCCTCCGCAGAACCTTCCGAGCGCAACTCGTTGGCCACCCGCTTGCGTTCCGCCTCCATACGACGATAGACCGCGTCGCTCACCTCGGTGGGCAACTCGACACGCTTGAGACGTACATCAACAATCTGGACACCGATCTTGCGGGCATCAGAATCAGCCTTTTCACGCATCTGCTCCATGATCTTGTCGCGACTACCTGAAACGACATCATGCACAGTACGCTTGCCGAACTCTTCGCGAAGACCGGCATTGACAGTCTGACTCAAGCGGGTCTTGGCACGCGACTCATCACCGCCAACCGATACGTAATAAAGCTTCGGATCGACAATACGCCACTTGATGTAGGAATCAACCAGCACATTTTTCTTTTCCGAGGTGATGAAACGCTCGGGCTCGGCGCTATCCATGGTGATGATGCGCTTTTCAAAGAAGCGCACATTCTGGATCATCGGCACCTTGAAATTGAGACCAGGCTCGGTGATCACCTGCTTGACTTCACCCAACTGGAAAACGACAGCAAACTGGCGCTGATCGACTGTGAAAATCGACATCGCCAGAACCACCAGCACCGTGGCGAACAAGGCCCCGATGAAATTGATACGCGAACTCATCAACGCCCCTCCCGATCACGCGAACGCAGCGAACCTTCGCGCGAACTCGACGAATACGACCCACCACCAACCTGCGGCGCACGCTCCAATTGCGGCGGCGTTTCGTTCGACAGCGGTGTAGCCGGCACTTTACCCACCGCACTAGGGGCAGGCATTTCAGCTGTAGCCCCCGCCGCGCCAGCTGCACCAGCGGCCGCCTGCATCAACTTGTCAAGCGGCAGATACAGCAGGTTTCCTTGCCCTTTGGCATCGACAATCACCTTGCTGGTATTGGAATAAACCTGCTGCATGGTTTCCAGATACATCCGCTGACGCGTTACTTCCGGCGCCTTGGCGTACTCCGACTGAATTTGCTTGAAACGCGACGCATCGCCCTCGGCCGTGGAAATCACCCGTTGCTTATGGCCATTGGCTTCTTCCATCAAACGTGCAGCCGTCCCTTTCGCCTTGGGAATAACATCGTTGGCATAAGCTTGGCCTTCATTTTTCTGCCGTTCGCGATCCTGCCCCGCCTTAACGGCATCGTCGAACGCAGCTTGTACCTGTTCCGGCGGCTGCGCGTTCTGCATGGTCACCTTGGAAATCAGGATACCGCTCTTGTAACGATCAAGAATATCCTGCATCAGCTTGGCTGCCTGAGTGGCAATCTGTTCACGTCCCTCGTAGAGCACGAAGTCCATCTTGCTCTTGCCGACAATCTCGCGCACTGCGGTTTCGGCCGCCCCCATCACGGCCTCGTCGGGATGACGGTTGTTGAACAGGTATTCAACCGGGTCCTTGAGCACGTATTGCACCGCAAACTGAATATTGACGATATTTTCGTCATCGGTGAGCATCAGTGCTTCTTTCAGCACCTTGTTGCGCTCACTGCCACGATAGCCGATCTCCAGCGTACGTACGCCATTGAGATTCACCAACTCATGCGACTGGATCGGATAAGGCAAACGCCACCGCAACCCCGGCTCAGTGGCCTCCTTGAAACTGCCAAACTGAAGCACGATGCCACGTTGCGATGCATCGACAATATAAAACCCCGAAGCCAACCAGACAACCGCCACCAGTCCAACCAGCAGAGAGAGTCCACCACCGAGAAATTTGGGGCTGAAATCGAATTGGGGCATGCGGGGACCATCGCCGCCGCCATTACTGCCACCCCCATTTTTTTTGCCCATCATGCCGGAAAGTTTGCGGTTGAAATCACGCCACAACTCCTCCAGATCAGGAGGTCCGTCATTTGGGCGGCGGGAGCCGTTTCCATTGGGCTTGTCACCGTCATTTCCACCACGGTTGCCCCATTGCGGGTCGTTTAGCGACATGAATATACCTAGGGTCGGAATCATGAATGTCGGGGATCAATATATATATAGTCGTTTTGGGCTTCGCTTCCAGCCTGATCGAAGGCCTTCCGCCGGGCTTCTGCTTTACTCCGGGCATACTCGGCCAACGCATCGCGCAATTGGTCGAGCCCTTCCCCGGAACGCGCACTGACACGAACGCGCGCGATTTTATCATACTCGTCCCGCTCGGTTCCTGCAGCCGCCTCGGTCAAGTCGATCTTGTTCCAGACGATCAGTTGCCTGACGGTATCAGCACCAATTTCTGCCAATACCTTGTTGACCTCGTAAATTTGCTCATCACGTGCGTGACTAGCGCTATCAACGACATGTAGCAACAAATCGGCATCGGCCGCTACCTCGAGAGTTGCATGAAAGGCATCAACCAGAGAATGGGGCAAGTCGCGAATGAATCCGACCGTATCAGAGATAACAACGTTTCCAGCCCCCTCGATCCACAATTTGCGTGACGTCGTGTCCAGGGTTGCGAACAGTTGGTCAGCTGCAAACACGCCTGCATGAGTCAGTGCATTGAATAACGTTGATTTGCCGGCATTGGTGTAACCCACCAAGGATACATTCAGGACGTCGCCGCGCATGCGCGCCTTGCGCTGAACGCCACGCTGCCGAGACAATTTTTCCAGTCGCTCCTTGAGCAACTTGACACGTTTTCCGAGAAGACGACGATCAGTTTCCAGCTGCGTTTCACCGGGCCCTCGCATCCCGATCCCGCCACGTTGCCGCTCAAGGTGAGTCCACCCTCGAACCAGGCGGGTCGACAAATGCTCCAACTGAGCTAGTTCGACCTGTAACTTGCCTTCAGCACTGGATGCGCGTAACGCAAAGATATCCAGAATAAGGCTGGTTCGATCGATGACACGACATTTCAGCTCATGCTCCAGATTTCGCTGCTGAGCTGGGGACAAATCATGGTTGAAGATAACCAGATCCGCCGCCCCTGCCCCTTTCAAGGCAGCAATTTCATGAACCTTGCCTTTTCCCGCATAAGTTTTCGGATCAGGACTGTGTCGCGGCCCCCGCACTTCACCGACAACCACTGCACCGGCAGATTCAGCGAGTAAACGGACCTCTTCCAGCTGATCTTCAAGATCAGGCTGGCCGAAGTCGAGCTGAACGATCACCGCGCGTTCACCGGCGGCGGGCCGTTCAATCATGATCAGATCCTGGGAAGAAAAAAGGCCCGCCGGGACGACGGGCCGCGGCTAGCAAGGAAATTATTCTGCCGCCTGTTCCTGCTGGAGGTTGACCGGACGAGCCGGCACCACCGTAGAGATGGCATGCTTGTACACCATCTGGGTAACCGTATTTTTGAGCAGCACGACGTATTGGTCGAACGATTCAACCTGGCCCTGCAGCTTGATACCATTTACCAGATAGATCGAAACCGGAACGTGCTCGCGACGAAGAGCGTTGAGGAAGGGGTCTTGTAAGAGTTGCCCTTTGTTGCTCATGGTGTGGACTCCATGTGTGTTGTTATGAGGTACCTAATGTACCCAAAATTGGGGGTTGGCGCCAAAGTATTTACTTTTTGTCACGATCCGCGAAGGGATTCTTGGCTGTCACAAACTGAATTCGCAACGGCGTACCGTGCAATTTGAATGCTTCCCGAAAGGTATGCTCAAGATAACGGCGATAGCTATCGGTAATATGATCCACCGCATTGCCATGCACCACAATGACAGGAGGATTGGACCCACCTTGGTGGGCATAACGCGGTTTCGGACGGAAAACGCCGTGTTTGGCCGGGGCCTGCTTGGCTACCGCATCGGCAAGCACGCGCGCCAGACGCGGCGTCGACATCTTGGTCATGGCTGCTGCATAAGCTGCATCCACAGAGCGGAAAACCGCCTCGAGACCAATATTTTCCCGTGCGGAAATAAAATGGAACTTGGCAAAATCGAGGAATTTCAGTTTGCGCTGCAAAATCAGCCGAGTCTGCTCCCGGGTATAGCTGTCAAGACCATCCCATTTATTGACCGCAACGACAAGGGCACGCCCTGACTGGACGATGAAGTCGGCGATGTGCGCATCCTGCTCCGAAACGTCGGCCTGGGCATCGACCATCAGAATCACCACGTTGGCATCCTCGATCGACTTCAGCGTCTTCACCACCGAAAACTTCTCGATCGACTCGAACACCTTGCCCCGCTTGCGCATTCCGGCGGTATCGACAAGTACATACTTGCGGCCGCCCCGCTCGAAATCGATTTCAATCGAGTCGCGCGTCGTACCAGGCGCATCAAAAGCGATGACCCGCTCTTCACCAAGCAGAGTATTGATCATCGTCGACTTGCCGACGTTTGGACGACCGACAATAGCGACGCGAATCGCCTCGGATTTCTCTTCCTCTTCATCCGGCTCAGGGAAGGATGCCAGCGCCAGTTCAACCAGCCCGCGCACCCCTTCACCGTGAGCCGACGAGATGGCATTGGGTTCGCCCAAACCCAGTTCGTGAAACTCGGCCTCGACCATCCCGGCATTCATGCCTTCGGCCTTATTGACGGCAACAAAAACAGGTCGATCGATCCGCCGCAGCTTGTTGGCAATTTCCTTGTCGTGCGGCGTCAGGCCGGTACGACCATCCACCACGAAAATGACGGCATCGGCTTCGGCAATCGCCTGCTCGGTCTGCCGCGCCATCTCGTGCAGGATGCCTTCCTTGATGAGCGGCTCGAAACCGCCCGTATCAACCACCAGATAAGGCTTGGTACCGAGACGTCCATGGCCGTAGTGACGGTCGCGGGTGAGGCCCGGCAAATCGGCAACGATTGCGTCGCGGGAGCGGGTCAGACGGTTGAAAAGCGTGGATTTGCCGACATTGGGCCGACCAACCAGGACAAGCGTAGGTTTCATTGCGCCTCTATTGCACTCACGTTGCCGCCACTGGTCTGTACCAGAAAGCCGGAACCGAGCTGTTGTACCGGAGCACGGACAGGCGTGCCATCAGTTTTCTGACGGCCGACGAAACTGCCATCTTCACGGGAAAGAAAGTGCACCATACCCTCCGCATCTGCCACTGCGACGGAACCACGGCGTACGGCCGGGGCGGAAACACGACGATTCAGCAACTTGTCCTGTTTCCAGAGACTGCTACCGGACAGACGGTCAAGGGCATGCACGGCTCCCCGCTCATCCGTCACGAAAAGATAACGACCGTCCAGCACCAACCCTGCCGCCGATGAAATATCGCGTGACCAGATCATCGTGCCACTTTGCGCCAGGTCAAAACAGGCCACGCGGCCTTGGAATGCGGCCGCACAGACTTGGGTTCCCTCGATCACGGGTGAAGCCACCACATCGGCCACACGATCCAGTTCGGTTGCTCCCTTCGGCAATGCGACCGTCCCCTCCCAAACCGGAGCCCCATTCTGCAAGGCCAGGGCCACCAATTTTCCGCCAGGGAAACCGATAAACAGGTAGCGATCGGAAAACACGGGCGAACCCGCGCTCCGCACTGACAAGGGCGGCGTTGAACGCTGGTAGACCCATTTCCGCCCACCATCACTCAAATCAAACAGAAAAACCCGGTTGTCACCGCTTTTCACCGCCACGCCTTCTTCGCCTACAGCCGGGGCAGCAAGGATTTCGCTCGACGCCTTAGCCTGCCAGAGCGGCTTGCCATCCTCAGCCGAGAATGCTAGGACATCACCCTTGGGGGTTCCCACCACGACCAGTCGGCCATTTGCACCGACTCCGGCCGACAAGGCCTGTCCAGCATTGATTTTCCAGACTGTTTTGCCTTGTTCGAGCTTGCTGATCACACCATCGTGCCCAGCGACGTACACAGCACTGCCGACAATCGCCGGCGAAAAGGTGTAATCGCCCGCCTTGCCCACACTGCTCGACCATTGGACACTGATTTCCAGACTATTCTTGATGGGTGCCAGAGGTGGCAATTTTGCCGCAGAACTCGCAAAGGGGTTCAGCGAGTCGATGGTATCGGATACCGTGGCACAACCGGTCAGCAAAAGACCTGTCGCAGCCATCAGTGAAAGCAGACGGGAAGACATCAGGCAGCATCCCCCAGACTATCGAGCTTTTGTTGCAATAATTCACGCCCCGGCCCGGCCTTGCCTTCACTCTTTTCAAGAGCTGCCTTGTAGGCTGCCTTCGCTTCGGACTTCTTGCCTTGAGCCGTCAGCACATCGCCCCTGAGTTCCTGGAAATGGGCGTCAAAGGCCGCCGCATGGGTCACATCCAGTTGTTTCAAGGCTTCGTCATAGGCTTTTTCATCGAGCTGAACCACGGCCAGGCGCAGGCGCGCGATATCCTTCAGCTCGTCCTTGCCGTTTTCGGCCGCCCAGGACAATTGGGCCTTAGCCGTTTTCAAATCCCCTGCTTCAAACGACTGCTTGGCCGCCAGCAAGGCGCCCAAGCTGGCATAGTTCGTCCGACCAAACTTTTCCGCTAATTCACCGGCTGCAGCCTTCACCTTCTGCGCATCGCGGACGGCTGCAGCCTGCTCCAATACGCCATAGATAGCGGAGGCCTGCACGGACTGGCTACGTTGATACCAATTCCAGCCTTGCCAGCCAATTACGCCAATCGACGCGACCACGACAACCCCGGTTACGAGATTGCCATACATCTTCCACCAGGTTTTCAGCGAATCAATCTGTTCCTGCTCTTCGAGGTCGTAATGCGCCATGCTGCTTATTCCTCTTCATCCAAATCAATCAGTTGGCCGATGATGGCCTCAGCCAGATCATCGACCTTCAATTTCTGTTGCACCCCGTCTGCGGTTCGCAAGGGCTTCAACTGCGCCTCGCCAGTCAATGCTTCATCATCGCCAATAATCACGGCAAACACAGCGCCGCTACCATCCGCCTTTTTCATCTGCGACTTGAAACTACCGCCCCCACAATGCAAAAGGACGTCGATGCCTTGATCGCGCAAGCCTTCGGCAACGCGGAAAGCCAGACGGGCAGCTGCGTCCCCCTGATGCACGACATAAACGTCAGGCACTGGCGCCGAGGGCTCGCCGCCAGAATCCTTGATCAAGGCCACCAGGCGCTCCACCCCCATGGCAAAGCCGCAGGCCGGGGTCGGCTTGCCGCCCAACTGCTCGACCAGACCATCGTAGCGACCACCGGCGCAAACCGTTCCCTGCGCCCCCAGTTTGTCGGTCACCCATTCGAACACGGTCTGGTTGTAATAATCAAGGCCGCGAACCAGGCGCGGGTTGATACTGAAAGGCACACCTGCATCGCGCAACACACGCTGCACGCCTTCAAAGTGAGCCAGTGACTCGGCCCCCAGGTAATCGATCAGCTTCGGTGCGGCGGCGCACAGTTCCTGCATCGCAGGGTTTTTGGTATCGAGAATCCGTAGCGGATTACTGTGCAAGCGACGCTTGGCATCGTCGTCAAGCAATTCGGCATGCGCCTCAAAGTAGGCAATCAACGCAGCACGGTGCAGCGCGCGTTCCGCCGGTTGCCCAAGACTATTGATTTGCAACTCGATACCATCAAGTCCAAGATCATTCCAGAGACGGGCGCCCATCAGAATCATCTCGGCATCGATATCCGGCCCGGCAATCCCGAAAGACTCGACACCTACCTGATGGAACTGGCGATAGCGCCCCTTTTGCGGACGCTCATGACGGAACATCTGACCAATGTAATACAAGCGCTGCGTCTGGCGTGCCGCCAGATTGTGCTCGATAACAGCGCGCACGCAGCCGGCAGTACCTTCCGGCCGAAGCGTCAATGCTTCACCATTGAGGCCGTCAATAAAGGAGTACATCTCCTTTTCGACAATATCGGTCACTTCGCCGATGGCGCGCTTGAACAGCGGTGTCGGTTCGACGATGGGCATGCGGATCGGGCGATAACCGTAGGCTTTCAACCACGAACGAACCGTTTCTTCGAACAGCTCCCAAAAGGCCGCTTCTTCCGGCAGGATATCGTTCATCCCGCGCACGGCTTGCAAGGTTTGACTCATGACTTCAATTTCTTGGTGTAAGTGCGCTCGACGTAGCGCTCGATAATCTGCTTGAACTCACCGGCGATGTTGTCGCCCTTCAGGGTCACCGTCTTCTCGCCGTCCTCGTAGACAGGTGCCGAAGGAGCTTCTCCGGTACCGGGGAGAGAAATCCCGATATTGGCATGCTTCGACTCGCCGGGTCCATTGACGATGCAGCCCATTACCGCAAGCGTCATGTTTTCGGCACCATCATAGTGCAACTTCCATTCAGGCATCCTGGCTCGAACGAAGTCCTGAACTTCGCCTGCCAGTTCCTGGAAAAAAGTACTGGTGGTCCGGCCACAGCCCGGGCACGCGGCAACCATCGGCGTGAACGCACGCAAGCCCATGGTCTGCAGGATTTCCTGGGCAACAATCACCTCTTGCGAACGCGAGCCGCCGGGTTCCGGTGTCAACGAGACACGAATCGTGTCACCTATCCCTTCCTGCAAAAGTACGGAGAGTGCAGCAGTCGAGGCAACGATACCCTTCGACCCCATTCCGGCCTCGGTCAAACCAAGATGCAAGGCATAGTCTGCGCGCTCAGACAACTTGCGGTAAATCGCAATCAGGTCTTGAACACTCGACACCTTGCAGGAAAGAATGATCCTTTCACCCGCCAGACCAATTTCCTCAGCCTTGGCTGCCGACTCGAGTGCCGAAGTAACCATCGCATGCCGCATCATCTCGGTCGCATCGAGCGGAATGGCCAAACGACTATTCTCATCCATCAGACGGGCCAGCAATTCCTGGTCAAGGCTCCCCCAATTGACGCCAATACGCACCGGCTTGTCATACTTGCAAGCAAGCTCGACCATCTGCGCGAATTGCTCGTCCTTCTTTTTGCCGAATCCGACATTACCCGGATTAATTCGGTATTTGGCCAAGGCTTCAGCACAAGCCGGATGCTCCATGAGCAGGCGATGGCCGTTGTAATGGAAGTCCCCGATCAAGGGAACGGAGCAATTCATCTTGTCCAGATGATCGCGGATCAGCGGTACCGCCGCAGCCGCCTCAAGCGTATTGACCGTAATCCGCACCAGCTCAGACCCAGCTCGGGCCAACTCCGCGCATTGCAACGCGGTGGCGAGGTAATCCGCAGTATCGGTATTGGTCATCGACTGTACGACAACCGGCGCATCACCGCCCAACCTGACGTGGGCGATCGAAGTTGCGCGCGTCTGGCGCTTTTTAACTGCGGTCACTGCTTACTCCAGAACCAGCCGGGCAACATCGCCCCGCGTATGCGGCAACAAATCGACCGCTTGACCATGCCAGAAAAGCTTGACGCCTGGCGCAAAACCGATAATCAGCGAAAAGGGGCCATTCCCCGACACAGACTGTTCAACACCCGACGTACCACGCTGCGACAAGATGACCTTGTTGTTTCGATCGCGAACTTCGACCCAGGATTCCTTTTCGAAAACGAAACGCAGCGGAGCCCCGCCAACGACGGGCACCGGCTTTTCGCCCTCGACCGCGGCAGACGAGGAGGCCTCGACTACGGCAGCCGGCACGCTCGCCGCAGCGACTGGCTCGGCCGGTACGGCCGGCGAATCGGCCTGCGGATTCATCACTTGCTGCGGCGTCGAACCCGGCGGAAACACCGGCTCCGCAGCTGCATCGGGTGCCGCCACCGGTTGCGCCACAGGCGCTTCCTTGCGCGAAAGCGAGTCAAGCAGGGACTGGGCATTTTCCCGCAAGGCCGACAAATCATTCGGCAACAGGAAATAGACCAGTCCGGCAAAAGCAACGACCAAGGCACCGGAAAGTACTACTGCACGATCTCGCCGCGACAGAGACGCCCCGCCCTGCGGCATCGTCGCCGGCCTCGATTCGACATTACCCAACTGGGAAACCGGCTTTTCAAGCACCATGTCGAGTTCGGCCATCAACGGCGCGGGGTCGAGCTGAACCAGACGCGCGTAATTCCGGACAAAACCACGAATAAATGTATGGCCAGGCAAGGCCTCCCAGTTACCCTGCTCGAGCGCCTCGACTTGGCGCGCCCCGAGCTTCAGCGTATTGGCCAACTCGTTAAGCTGGATTCCCTTGCCCTCACGTGCAGCTCTCAGCTGCGCACCGACATTTGGCTTTACGGCGTATCCGGCCTCTTCAAACGAAGCCCCTTCGATACTGCTTTGGTCAATCATTGAAAATTGCCCTTGAGGAATTCTTGGTACTCAAGCGAAGTCGGAAAACGGCTGCGCAATTGCGCCGCATACGCACCTTCCGTGGAACGATTGCCCAGGCGCCGCTCGAGGCGGACACCGAGCCACAAAACCTCAGCAGTAGGCTGATCCATCATTTTGAGTACTTCGTTCAAATAAATCTTGGCTTCCGAGTTATTGCCGCGTAGATAAAACAGCTTGGCCAATTGAACTCGCGCCGCCAATGCACCATCTCGCGAAAAACGCAGCGCATTAAGCAAATAGTTCTGCGCACCTTCCAGATCACCGGCCTTCAAGGCACAAGCGCCAGCATTGGCATAAGCGCGATCCGGCGTTTCGTACAAGGGGTTCTTCAGCGCCTGTAAAAAATAGGGTATAGACTGCTTTTCCTTGCCCGTATCGCAAAGATACCAACCGTAATTATTGTTGACCTCCGGGTCACCCGGTGCAATGTCGAGAGCCCGGCGGAAATCATCCTCCGCCTTTGCATACTCTTTGAGCTGTGCATAAACCAGACCGCGAACACTGTAGGCCTGAACATAGCTGGAATCGGCACTGAGTGCGATGCGCAATTCATCGAGCGCAGCAGACATATGCCCACTCTGAAAGTACGCCGCTCCCAACTCAGTATGCACACGAGCACGATTTCTCGGCTCGCCAGGTGCCTGCACCCGATTTCCTGCCTGCGACTCAAAATCCTGCTGCGCCGCAGCCGACAGCGCAACAAATGCACCCAGGCAGAAACCGATTAGCCGACTATTGAGCGGAAATATTTTCACGGTCTGACCTCTTTGACGGGAATCACTCTTCCGGAAGTACGCTTGGTTTTATCCTTGACCTGCCCGGCCAATTGCCCGCAGGCAGCGTCGATATCGTCACCGCGTGTTTTGCGCGTGGTAGTAACGATCCCTGCCCCCATCAAGATATCGGCAAAACGCCGCACCCGCTCCGCCGGCGAACGCAGAAAAGGCGAACCGGGGAAAGGATTGAATGGAATCAAGTTGAACTTGCACGGCACATGTTTGACCAGGGCCAGCAATTCGCGAGCATGACCATCGGTATCGTTAACACCGTCGAGCATCACATACTCGAACGTAATGAAGTCGCGCGGCGCCTTGTCCAGATAACGCTGGCAAGCAGCCATCAGCTCCTTCAGGGGATATTTCTGGTTGATCGGCACCAACTGATCACGCAGCGCATCATTCGGCGCGTGCAGCGAAACAGCCAGCGCCACCGGACATTCGTCGCGTAAGCGATCCATCACCGGCACCAAACCCGAGGTGGAAACCGTGACACGACGCCGCGACAAGCCATAGGCATTGTCATCGAGCATCAGTTTGAGCGCTGCCACCGAGTTCTCGAAATTGGCCAGCGGCTCGCCCATCCCCATCAGCACGACATTGGAAATCACCCGCTCGTCGCCATGCACGGCGCCCAGCGCACTATTGGCCTGCCAGAGCTGACCGATGATTTCCGCTACCGTCAGGTTGCGGTTGAAACCCTGCTTGCCGGTCGAACAGAAAGCACAATCTAGCGCGCAACCGGCCTGAGTGGACACGCAAAGCGTGCCGCGATCGTCCTCGGGAATGAATACCGTTTCAACGGCATTACCGCTGCCGACGTCGATCAGAAACTTGCGCGTGCCATCGTCCGACAACTTGTCGGAGACAACCGCGGGCGGTGCCACAACCGCCCTCGCCTTGAGCTTCTCGCGAAGACTCTTGGCAATATCGGTCATGGCATCGAAATCCGCCACCCCTGAGCGATGAATCCAGCGCAAAACCTGGCGAGCCCGGAAGGGCTTCTCGCCCTGCTCGGCAAACCAGGCGGTCAGGCCTTCGGCATCGAAATCCAGTAGATTGGCGGTCATGCAGCGTTGATCAGCGACCAGCGTAAACGTTCATTTCCGGGAAGAAGAAAGCCACTTCCACGGCAGCGGTTTCCGGCGCGTCGGAACCGTGAACGGCATTGGCGTCGATGGATTCGGCAAAATCGGCGCGGATGGTGCCCGGTGCAGCTTCCTTCGGGTTGGTCGCACCCATCAGTTCACGATTCTTGGCGATGGCACCTTCGCCTTCCAGAACCTGGATCATCACCGGGCCGGAAATCATGAAATCAACCAGATCCTTGTAGAAAGGACGGGCTGCGTGCACGGCGTAGAACTTGCCGGCTTCCTGGGCAGACAACCAGGCCATCTTGGAAGCGACGATCTTCAGGCCAGCGCCTTCGAAGCGCGAGTAGATCTGACCGATGACGTTCTTGGCAACTGCGTCGGGTTTGATGATGGAAAGGGTGCGTTCGATAGCCATTTAATTGCTCCGCAAAAGCTAGTCAGTTGAAAAACGGGCAATTTTAGCAGATAAGCGGCACAAATAGCCGGCTCACTGGCTAGCAGTTTTATCACTTTGGGCTGCAACAAGCGGCTCACGCAGACGCGAAAAATCTCTAGGCGCAACATACTGGAGAAGTTCCTTGCCTTCTCCATCGACCAAAATATCGAGACCTTGCTTCGAATAAAGCAGGTGAACCCGTTTTTCCGAGACGACAATGCGCTCGTCCGGCGCACCAAAGCGCTGCACGAGCGTTGCCTCATCCAGATTGACCGTAGGAATCACCGCAATCGCGCGGATCGGCATCTGGTCTGCAACCAGCAGATCATCAGGGTGCAAGGTGATCTTGCGAGTCGTACTTTCCATGTGCTGAGACTTCAACGCCCGCTCGCGCATTGCCAAAACAGCTTCGCGCGACGCATCGACACTGACAATCACCCGGGCCAGGACAAACCCCAGTGGCACCTGCGCGTAATACGCCTCGAGCATCCCCGCCTCATTCGGTTCGGCAATGATCGCCACCTCCAACTCCGAACCCAGATGTTGCTTCACGTCAGCCAGCGTACTCACACCTGGCTTCAAACCAAAGACTTCACTGCCACCGCGCCCATCCAGCGCGATCTGCCAAGGCAGATTGCTTTCGGGATTGACACCCTGCTGACGCGCATTGTTCGGCAACAAGAATGGAACGACGAGCGCGACAAGGACAAACGCAATCAGGGCGAGGGCAAATTTCATGGCAGCGGAGCTTGATAACAAGGCGGCCGATTGTGCCACACGGTCAGCCTCGAAAAGAAAAAAGCCGCGCCCGGGGAAACCCGGAGCGCGGCTTGCTTTGAGGCCGAGCGGCTTTAAATCATGCCCAGCATGCGTGGCAACCAGAGCGAAAGATCGGGCCAGTAGGTGACCACCACCAGGAAGCCTAGCATCGACAGCAACCACGGCCACACCGCCACCGTCAGCTCGGTAATCCCCATTTTGGTGATCCCGGAAGCGACGTAGAGATTGAGGCCAACCGGCGGATGACACATGCCAACCTCCATGTTCACCACCATCAGGATACCGAAATGCACCGGGTGAATCCCCAGCGCGACCGCCACCGGGAAAAGAATCGGCGCGAAGATCAGCACGATCGACGATGGCTCCATGAAGTTTCCGGCCAGCAGCAAGATGATATTGACCGCCAGCAGGAAAGTAATCATCCCCAGCCCGTTGCCCAGCATCCAGTCAGCCAGCGCCTGCGGAATGTTCTCGTTGGTCATGATGAACGAGAACAGCACCGCATTGGTGATGATGTAGAGCAGCATCGCCGACATGTTGGCCGAATTGAGCAACACCTTGGGCACATCCTTGATACCAAGATCCTTGTAGATGAAGACGGCACAAATGAAGGCATAGACGGCCGACATGGCTGCCGCTTCGGTCGGCGTGAAGACGCCGCTATAGATCCCGCCCATCACGACAACGATCAGCAACAAGCCCCAGACCGACGCTCTAAAGGCCTTCCAGCGCTCACCCCAGGTCGCTTTCGGCTGACGTGGATAGTTGAACTTCTTGGCGCGATACCAGGTGACGCCACCCAACACCCCGGCCAGCGCCAGACCGGGAATCACCCCTGCCATGAACAGCGCACCAACCGAAGTATTGGTCGCCACCGAATACATCACCATGACGATGGACGGCGGAATCAAGATGCCGAGTGCGCCGGACGTAGCAATGACGCCAGCCCCGAACTTGTTCGGAAAGCCTGCCTTGACCATCGCCGGCAACAGGATCGAGCCAATCGCCACGACGGTTGCCGGACTTGATCCCGAAACCGCGGCAAACAGGGCGCAGGCCAGCACGCCAGCCAGACCCAGGCCGCCATACCAGTGCCCGACCATCGATGTAGCGAAATTGATCATCCGTTTCGCCACCCCGCCATGAGTCAGGAAATTGCCCGCCAGGATGAAGAAGGGAATCGCCATGATCTCGAATTTCTCGATCCCGGTGAACAACTTCAAGGCCACCGACTCAAGCGGCACCTGCGTCATCGTGAACAGGAAAGTCAGCACGGTCAGGCCGAGCGAAATCGAGATCGGCATACCGGTCAGCATCAGAATTGCCAACAGACCAAAAATCACCATCGCGTTCATTGCTGGCCTCCGTTTTCTTCTTTACTGCGGCGCTCACCCTGTCGGCGTTCGGCGCCATCGGCAGCGCCCTCGCCATGCCTGCGCTCGTCGCCGGAACGACGATCCCCGGTCATCGTATGCTTCAGGTCATGCATGTGCAGGTTGTCGTCCATGCCATAAAGATTGACATCGACCGGCGGCTTTTCGTCCTCCAGGCCATCGACATGCCCATGATCGTGATGCGGCAACTCACCGGTCTTGATAAAGCTCCAGGTGACTTGTAAGAAGCGGAAGCACATCAGCGACGAACCAAGCGGAATGGCGCTGTAGACCATCCAGGTTGGCCATTCCAGATCGGGTGTCGTCGGACCTTCGAAATTGTCGCCAGTATCCAGGCCCAACCACTGGAAAATGGCGTAATGCGCACCGTTTTCCCAGACAAAATTCGCTCCCAGCGTCGCCACCGTGCCAGTAAACAGGGCGCCGGCCAGCAAGCCAAAAACGATGAACTTGCCGCGCATACCGTCATCCAGCCGATTAATCAGGACATCGACCCCGACGTGGATACCGGTCCGCACGCCGTAGGCCGCGCCGAACTTGGCCATCCAGACGAACATGATGATGCACAGCTCCTGCGCCCAACCAAAATTGAGCGTCAATAGCCAATCCTGCAGCACCGGGATATCCACCCCGGCCAGATAGCGGTGTGCTACCGATACAAAAATGATTAGTGTGGCCGCTCCCATCAGGAAGGTGACCAACAACTCTTCAAGATGATTCAACGCTTTGTTGATCATGATGAGTTCCCCCGTGACGACTTGGGGGCCGAAGCCCCCGAATCATTTTTAATAATCCGAGTTACAGGGCGTCCGGCTTGAAACCGGTATCGCGATAGACCGCCTGGATCACTTCCTTGCCAACGCGCGACTCCATCTTTTGATGCACCGGTACCAGCGCCTTCTTGAAGGCCAGGCGTTCTTCCTTGGTCGGAACGTAGACTGTCGTCTTGCCGCTCTTCTTGACTGCATCAAGCGCGCTGTCGTTCTCAACCTTGGCGATCTGGTTGGCATAACGCGTTGCCTGCTCCATCGCATCCTCGAGCTGGGCACGCACATCGGCCGGCAGACCATCCCAGAACTTCTTGTTCACGATCACGGCATACCCCAGGTAACCATGCTCAGTCAGCGTCAGATGCTTCTGCACTTCATGCATCTTCTGGGTGTAGAGATTGGAAATGGGGTTCTCTGTGCCATCGACCACACCGGTCTGCAAGGCCTGATAGACCTCGGAGAAGGCCATCACCTGCGGCAAACCACCCAAGGCGCGGACTTCTTCTTCCAACACCTTGGAGGACTGAATACGCAGTTTCTTACCCTTCAGGTCAGCCGGGGTCTTGATCGGCGAATTCAGCGAGAATGACTTGAAGCCATTGTCCCAGTAACCCAGACCGCGAATCCCCTTGGGTTCCAGCTTGGCCAGCAATTGCTTGCCCACCGGACCATTGGTGACTTTGCGCAAGGCGTCGTAATCGCTGAAGATGAATGGCAGATCGAAGACTTCGAACTCCTTGACGCCGAGCGGTCCGAACTTGGCCAGCGACGGCGCCAGCATCTGCACAGCCCCCAGTTGCAGCGCCTCCATCTCTTCCTTGTCCTTGTACAGCGTCGAGTTGGCATAGACCTCAACCTTGACCCGACCCTTGGTCAGTTCGCCCGCTTTCTTGGCAAACATCTCGGCCGCCTTGCCCTTCGGCGTATCCGCCGCGACAACATGGCTGAACTTGATCACGATCGGCTGCTGCGCATAGGCCGCCAGCGACAAGGCGCCAGCAAACAATGCCACGAGAAGTTTCGAAACTTTCATGTTTATTCCTCCAGGAATGATCTAGCTTATTTAATTGGTTACTGCTGAGTAAAAGTATTACGCAATATAAAATCGCATCGTATTGTGGTTAACCACAGGCGCCGCGAGCATAGCCAGAGATTGGCAACCCACAAAGAAAAACCGCCGGACCAGCCGGCGGTTTCGATTAACCACAGTACAACTCAGTGATGTTCGACAATCGGGCGCGGACTGTGCGGAATCGGCGGATCCTGCGCATCATCCAGCACCATCTCGGGCACATTGGCCTCATCCGAGGTCTCGCCATTCAGTACGGCGTTCAGCTTGTCGGCGTCGAGTGCCTTGCACCACTTGGCGACAACCAGCGTTGCTACGCTGTTGCCCACAAAGTTGGTCAATGCGCGCGCCTCGGACATGAAGCGATCGATACCGAGAATCAGGGCCAAGCCGGCAACCGGCACGGTTCCTACTGCAGACAACGTAGCAGCCAGCACGATGAAGCCGCTGCCGGTCACGCCAGCCGCGCCCTTGGAGGTCAGCAACAGAATGACCAGAAGGGTAATCTGATGCTGCAGGTCGAGCGGCGTGTTGGTCGCCTGGGCGATGAATACTGCGGCCATGGTCAGGTAGATCGACGTGCCGTCGAGATTGAACGAATAGCCAGTCGGCACCACCAATCCCACCACCGATTTCTGGGCACCGGCATTTTCCATCTTGGCCATCAGGCGCGGCAAAGCCGACTCGGAAGACGAGGTACCAAGGACCAGGAACAACTCCTCCTTGATGTACTTGATCAGCTTGATGATCGAGAAACCGTGCAGGCGCGCAATCAGACCAAGTACGCCGAGCACGAAGATCAGACAGGTCAGGTAGAAAGCCCCCATCAGGTTGGCCAGTTGCGCCAGGCTACCTACACCGTGCTTGCCGATGGTATAGGCCATTGCACCAAATGCGCCGATCGGTGCAACCTTCATGATCACGCCGACAATCCCGAAGAGGACATGCGACAACTTTTCGATCAACTCGAACACCGGCTTGCCCCGTTCGCCGAATGCGTGCATCGAGTAACCGAACAGGATCGAGAAGAACAGCACTTGCAGCATATCGCCCTTTGCGAAGGCATCGACGACGCTGGTCGGAATGATGTTCATCAGGAAATCGGTCGTCGACTGCATTTGCCCGGGTTGGGCGTACTTGGCAATCCCCTTGGTATCGAGCGATGCGGGATCGACGTTCATGCCGACGCCCGGCGCCCAGAGATTCACCACGATGAGGCCGATGATCAGAGCAATGGTACTGACGATTTCGAAATAGAGGACGGCAAGGCCACCGGTTTTACCGACCTTCTTCATGTCTTCCATGCCGGCAATGCCGACCACGATCGTGCAGAAGATGATCGGTGCGATGATCATCTTGATCAGTTTGATAAAACCGTCACCGAGCGGCTTCATCGCCGCCCCTGACTCCGGATAAAAATGACCGAGCGCCACCCCAATGGCGATGGCGACCAACACCTGTACATACAAGCTACCGAAAAACCCTCTCTTGGCCATGATAGTCAAGCTCCTTTGGTAATTTTTTGGATTGATTTTTTTAAAATCCTGTCGATTATGAACACCCAAGCAATCTGACACCATTGTGGATATCCGAATAGTGGATAGCCACAATAGGACCTTTGCGCTTTGTTGCGAGGTACCATTTCCTACATGACGCCCACCGCCAAAATCCTCTCTGAAAAAGCGCTTCCCGCCTTCAGTACACGCTGGTTGCTGGCCTTGCCAAAACTCGGTGTCGTGCTGCTCCTCGCCGCACTATTGGCCTTGCTGTGGCTTCTCCATCTCAACGAAATCGAGGAGGAGCGCGCCACCCTGATCAAGGATGTACTTTGGCTGGAGCAAAACCTACGCTTTCACCTTGACAGCGACGAAGAACAGTTGCAGCAATTTGCCGCCGACATGAGCAACCTTGCGACGCAAAAGAAAACATTCCGTCTGCGCGCCAGCCATCTGGTTAAGAACACACCGGAAATCGATCAGTTGATGTGGCTGAATCCCGAGCGCAAAGTCATCGACGCCCTCCCCAGCATGACCCCACCTGACGCCGAAATTGAAGCCTTCGGCCCTCCGGTTACCGAAAAAGCATTCGATACGGCACGACGCCTGGGGAAACAGGTCTACAGCGAACCTTTCTTTCTCGAGAAAAACCGGTCGTTCATCGAAACCGCGACACCCATTTTTCATGAGGGACACTTCATCGGCATGCTGGTTGCGGTCTATCCACTCGACACCATGCTGGCCAACCTCGTTCCCTGGTGGTTTACGGAAAAATACAAGGTCGAGATCATTGACGACAACGACATCCTTTACGCGACAAAAACACACGTACAAGGCCAAAGCAGCCAGACTTACGAAATCCCCTTCGACCCTCCGGGCTACGGCCTCAAACTGCGCATCGGGAGTTACAAGAGCAACGACAATCCGCTGCAAAAGCTCCTCACCATTGCCATCATCGCCTTGGCCGCCGGGGTATTCTGGAGTCTATGGGTCGTCCGCGACTTGATGCAGAAGCGCTCACGAGCCGAAGAAGCACTGCGTGCCGAACATGCCTTTCGGACCGCAATGGAGGACTCACTGACTGTCGGCATGCGCGCCCGCGACCTCAAAGGGCGCGTCATCTATGTCAATCCGGCCTTTTGCAAAATTACCGGCTTTAGCAGCCAAGAGCTCGTTGGCAGCACACCGCCCATGCCCTACTGGGCCCCCGAACAGATCGACGAATCCTACGCCATGCACCAGGCCGTACTGGCCGGACAGGCACCGGTCGACGGATTCGAAATGACCTTCATGCGCAAGAACGGCGAGCGGTTCAACGCGCTGGTCTATGAAGCCAAACTGATTGACGGCAACGGCGTGCACACTGGCTGGATGGCATCGGTGCTGGATGTCACCGAACGCAAGCGGGCGGAAGAACTTGCCCGGCAGCAGCAGGAACAACTGCAGTTCACGTCCCGCCTGGTCACCATGGGCGAAATGGCCTCGACACTGGCACACGAACTGAACCAGCCTCTTGCCGCCATCGCCAGCTACAACACGGGCTGCCTGAATCTACTCGAACGCCCGGACTGCACGCCACAGGATATCCGTCCCGCGTTGGAAAAAGTCAGCATCCAGGCCCAGCGCGCCGGCAAGATCATCCGCCGCGTCCACGACTTCGTTCGCAAGAGCGAGCCCAAACGAGCCCCCTGCCAACTTGCTGAAGTCGTCGACGATTGCCTCGGCTTCGTCGAGTCGGATGCACGCAAACGCCATGTCCGGATCGAGTGCGCGATGCCGGAAATGCCGCCCATTCCGGCCGATCGCCTGATGCTTGAGCAAGTCCTGTTGAACTTGATCCGCAACGCCATGGAAGCGATGGGGAACACGCCGGAAATCCACCGAACGCTTCGGATAATGATCAAGCTGGAAGATGCCGAATTGAGAGTCAGCGTCGCCGACCAGGGCTGCGGCATCGCCCCTGAAATTCGCGATAAACTATTTACCGCCTTCTTCACCACCAAGCCTGAAGGCATGGGGGTCGGGTTATCGATCTGCCGTTCAATCATCGAGTTTCACCGCGGCCGCCTTTGGGCCGAGGACAACCCAAACTCCGCTACCGGAACCGGTACGATATTCGCTTTCACGCTGCCACTGGAAACTGCATGAACACGCCGCAAGCACACCTGGTCGACGACGACGAAGCCATTCGGGATGCGCTCTCCTGGCTCCTTTTGTCACGCGGCATTCCCTGCACCACCTATGCTAGCGCAGAAGCCTTTCTGAGCACCTGGAACCCAGGACTGGCGGGCTGTGTCGTACTCGACATGCGCATGTCCGGCATGAGCGGCCTGGATTGTTTCGACCGCCTGCGCGAGCAAAAATCGACGCTACCGGTCATTTTCCTGACCGGACACGGAGACGTACCACTTGCCGTCTCCACATTGAAAAAAGGGGCCTTCGATTTTTTCGAAAAGCCGCTCAACGACAACGACCTCGCCACCCGCATCCAGGAGGCCATGGAACTCGACGCCCGTCAGCGCGCCGACAATGCGACAGCCGATTCCCTCAACGCGCGGATTTCCAGCCTGACCACCCGCGAAAAGCAGATCATGGAATTGGTCCTCGCCGGCAAATTCAACAAGGTCATTGCCGACGAACTCAACATCAGTATGCGCACCGTAGAAGTCCACCGCGCGAACCTCTTCGACAAAATGCAGGTCAAAACGGCGGTCGAGCTTGCCAACTTGCTGAAACGGGGCCGCTAACCCTTCCCTAAGCCCCCGTTTTTAGTTAGCATCTCGCGCAAATCCCGTCGCCCAATGCGGCCATTCCCCCATCACTCCGGTTCACTCCATCCAAGAGGCAATTCATGAGCGAGCACATCCATTACGTCACCGACGACACCTTTGAAGCCGAAGTGCTGCAATCGCAGCAGCCGGTTCTCGTCGATTATTGGGCAGAATGGTGCGGCCCCTGCAAGATGATCGCCCCGATCCTCGACGAAATTGCCAACGAATATGCCGGCAAGCTGAAAGTCGCCAAGGTCAACATCGATGACAATCAAGCCACGCCGGCCAAGTTCGGCATCCGTGGCATCCCGACACTGATGATCTTCAAGAACGGCAACGTCGAAGCCACCAAGGTTGGCGCGCTCTCCAAGGGCCAACTCGCTGCCTTTATTGACAGCAACCTGTAATCTCCGTAGTCTGCCGCCTGAGATTGCGTCCTGCGATCTCAGGCTGACGCAAGCGGCATCCAGCCCGACGTCACTCCCCTCCCTTCGCTCCTAGCATCCACGCCCCGACCAATGGGCAGTCGCCCGCATTCCATCGGCGCTACACACTCCCAAATTCATGCAACTTTCTGAACTCAAGACTTTACATGTCAGCAAACTGCTCGACATGGCAACCGAACTGGTTATCGAAAATGCCAACCGGATGCGCAAGCAGGAACTGATTTACGCGATTCTCAAGGCCAAGGCCAAGAATGGCGAGACCATCTATGGCGACGGTACGCTGGAGGTACTGCCCGACGGCTTCGGATTCCTGCGCTCTGCCGACACCTCCTACCTGGCCAACCCGGACGACATTTACGTTTCACCCTCGCAGATCCGTCGCTTCAACCTGCGCACCGGCGACACGATTGAAGGTGAAATCCGTACGCCGAAGGACGGTGAGCGCTACGTCGCGTTGACCAAGCTGGACAGCATCAACGGCTTCCCGCCGGAGGCCAACAAGAACAAGATCATGTTCGAGAATCTGACGCCGCTACATCCGACGCGTCACCTCAAGCTCGAACGCGACATCAAATCGGACGAGAACATCACCAGCCGCGTCATCGACATGATCGCCCCGATCGGCTGCGGCCAGCGCGGCCTGCTGGTCGCCCCGCCGAAGTCCGGCAAGACCGTGATGCTGCAGAACATCGCACACGCCATCACCGCCAATCACCCGGAAGTCGTGCTGATCGTGCTGCTGATCGACGAGCGTCCGGAAGAAGTCACCGAAATGACCCGCACGGTGAAGGGCGAAGTCGTCGCCTCGACCTTCGACGAGCCGGCCACCCGCCACGTCGCTGTCGCCGAGATGGTCATCGAGAAGGCCAAGCGCCTGGTCGAACACAAGAAGGATGTGGTCATCCTGCTCGACTCGATCACCCGTCTCGCCCGCGCCTACAACACCGTGCAGCCTGCCTCCGGCAAGGTCCTCACCGGCGGCGTCGACGCCAACGCCCTGCAGAAGCCCAAGCGCTTCTTCGGCGCCGCGCGCAACATCGAGGAAGGCGGTTCGCTGACCATCCTCGCCACCGCGCTGATCGATACCGGCTCGCGCATGGACGAAGTGATTTACGAAGAATTCAAGGGTACCGGCAATTCGGAAATCCACCTCGACCGTCGCATGGCCGAGAAACGCATGTACCCGGCGGTCAACGTCAATCGCTCCGGTACGCGCCGGGAAGAGCTGCTGCTCAAGCCGGACGTGCTGCAAAAGATGTGGGTGCTGCGCAAGCTGTGCTACCCGATGGACGACCTCGAAGCAATGGAATTCCTGCTCGACAAGGTCAAATCGACCAAGGGCAACCAGGAGTTCTTCGACGCCATGCGTCGGGGCTGATAAAAAATATTGCAACTGCGTGATTATTCTAGGATAATCACGCGCTTCCCAGATCGGCCACATCCGCCGGTCGCTTGCTTAAAGGACAAAAGATGAAAGCCGATATCCACCCGAACTACAACGAAGTGCAAGTCACCTGCTCCTGCGGCAGCACTTTCACCACCCGTTCGACCATGAACAAGCAAAGCTTCCACGTTGAAGTCTGCTCCCTCTGCCACCCGTTCTACACCGGCAAGCAGAAGATCGTTGACACCGCTGGTCGCGTTGAGAAGTTCAACCAGAAGTTCGGCGCCATGCGCGGCAAGACCGCTGCCTGATCCACTGGATTTGCGCTATAAAAGGCAGCCTGAAGGCTGCCTTTTTCATTTCTGGACACCATGCCTGAGCTGATTTCACTGCTGCGCACGACCATTCGTCGCGGCATTCACCTGCCGCCTGCCGGCTGGGTGCTTGCCGCCATGCTGGCTTTCTATGTTTTGGCCGGACTGTTTGGCCGCGACCCCTGGAAAGGCGAGGATGCAATCCATATTGGCGCCGCCTGGCACATGCTGTCCCACAGCGACTGGCTGTCACCTGACTTGGCAGGTCGCGCCTTCCATGAACCACCGCTTTATTACTGGAGCGCAGCCTTAACCGGCAAGACCTTTGGCTGGTTGCTGCCAATGCACGAAGCAATGCGCCTGGCCAGCGGTTTCTGGGTCGCACTGGCATTGATCGGCCTTTATTACGCCGGACGCGAGCTCTATGGCCAGGAATGTGCTGCTGCCAGCCCACTTCTTCTTGCCGGTTGTACCGGGTTATTGTTCCACGCCCACGATGCCCAGCCCATGCTGATTGCGCTCGCGGCCTACAGCGGCACGGTTGGCGCCCTTTCAACCCTTGAGCGACGCCCCAGACTCAGCGCCCTTCTCTACGGGCTCTCCGTTGCCGGATGCCTGCTTGGTGCGGGCATTGCGCCGATGTTACCGCTACTTGCAATCGCGCCTCTCGCCGGGTGGTTTGCCGTCGACCGAAGCAAGGCAGCCAAAACACTGACCAGCGGGCTGCTCTTGGCCATCGCGCTCTCTACACCGTGGCCATTGCAACTTCTGGCGGTCGAACCGGCTCGCTTTCATGGCTGGCTAGCGACTGAACTAGCCCCACTGAAAACACCTTTTTCATTCATCGGCGCTGGTCGCTTCATTTCCATGCTGCCCTGGTTTGCCTTTCCCGCCCTGCCTCTGGCTGGCTGGACGCTTTGGACGCGCCGACAAAACCTGGCCGAACGCCCCCAGGCACTGCCGCTTGCTTTCCTCTTCATCACCTTGATGATGCTCGCCCTTGCCTACAGGCCGCGCGAAATCCCCACCCTGCTGCTTCTGCCGCCCTTGGCGCTACTCGCCACCCCAGGCGCCCTGACCTTGCGCCGGGGTGCTGCCAATGCTTTCGACTGGTTTGCCATGATGACCTTCAGCCTGTTCACCAGCCTGGTCTGGCTGTGCTGGTCGGCGATGGCTTTGGGCTGGCCGGAAAAACTGGCCAAACGCGTTGTCGTACTCCGCCCCGGCTTCGTTGGCCATTTTGAATTCCTTGCCATGCTCGTTGGTTTGGGCAGCACTTTATGGTGGATATGGTTGATTGTCACCGCGCCGCGCTCCCCCTACAGAAGCCTGACGCACTGGACGATGGGTTTCACCACCCTTTGGCTACTCGCCACAACGCTCATTTTGCCTTGGTTTGACTATGGCAAAAGTTACCGGCCGGTTGCCCAAGCGATCGCCCAAGCCCTGCCAAAAAAACACGGCTGCATTGCCGAGCGTGGTCTGAGCGACACTCAGCGCGCCTCACTGGCTTACTTCGTCGAAGTCGAACCCATCCCGCTCGAAAGCACCGCGGGCAAGGAGTGCAACTGGCTATTGCTGAGTGGCAACGGCCGCGCCGAACTGACTCCGCCCGAAACAAACTGGATCAAGGTCTGGGAAGGCAATCGGCCGAGTGAACGCAAGGAAAAAATCCGTCTGTTCAAAAGGTAATCACGAGTTATCCGGCTGACTACGCAGGAGATTCAGCGCCTCGCACAAAGCCTGCATTTCAGTTTCCAGGCTTCCCAGCAGCCGCTCCAGCTCGCCCCCCCCGTTGCCTCCCTGCAAAGCAAGTTCGACCTCGCCCGCCAGTACCTGCAAGTTGCACATGCCAAAGGTCCCGGCCACGCCTTTCAAGGTATGTGCCCGCCTCTCGGCTTCACGAATCAATCCTTGTCCGATCTCGCGCCGGAGTTCGACAGAATCGTTCCCGTGTTCCTCGACAAAACGACACAAAAACAGCTTCAATCTTGAAAACTGCCCACGCACGCTACGCAGCGCAACCGTCAGGTCAAGCCCCGGGATCGTCGCCAAATGTGCCACCAGCGCATCACCGGACAAATTGACTTGTTCGTCCAGACTACTGCCTTCGGTGATCGACTTGACCGGCAACCAACGCAGCAAGGTGGCGTAAAGACGGCTTGGCTCAACCGGTTTGGCGATATGATCATTCATGCCGGCAGCAATACTAACGTCACGGTCTTCATCAAACGCACTCGCCGTCATGGCCACAATCGGAGTCAGCGCATAGCCAGGTAGCAAGCGAATTTGACGCGTTGCCGCAATACCGTCCAGTTCGGGCATTTTCAAGTCCATCATGATCAGGTCGTAGCGATGAGCCTCGGCCATGTTGACGGCCTCGATACCGTTATTTGCCACATCAACCTGCAAACCGACATCCTCCAGCAAACCGAGCGCCACCTCCTGATTCAAGGGATTATCTTCAGCCAGCAACAAACGCATGCCTTTGCGCGCGCGCAGGCGCGTCTCCTCGCTTTCCGCCGTCGCAGCATGACCTGGCAGATCGCTTCCCAATGCGAACGGCAACTCGACCCAGAACGTGCTGCCGACACCGGGTTCACTCTCGGCGCCAACGCCCCCGCCCATGAGTTCAGCCAGACGCTTCGATATGGCCAAGCCCAGCCCTGTTCCGCCAAAACAACGCGAAGTCGAGGCCTCTGCCTGCTGAAACTCCGAGAACAATCGATCAAGTTGCTCGGTACTCAAACCGATCCCGGTATCCCGAACGCTAAAGCGCAAGCGCAACTGGTCCTGACTACGCTCCAATTCCTCACTGTAGACCGACACACTTCCTTGCTGCGTGAACTTGACCGCGTTCGTGACGAAATTGAGCAGAATCTGACCGAGCCGCATGCCATCCCCGAACAGGATGGGCGGAATTGCCTTGAAATCAATCTGCAGACTCACCCCTTTTAATCTGGCCTGCTCTCCAACCAGACCAACGATATTCCGAGCCAATTGAGCGACATCGAAATCTGTCTTGTCCAAAGTCATTTTTCCAGCCTCGATTTTCGACAAATCGAGCACATCATTGATTAGCGCAAGCAAATGCTGCGCGGCATCGCCGACCTTATCGAGTTGCAGACGCTGATGCGGGTTCTCTGCCTCCCGGCGTAATCGATGGGTCAAACCGATGATGGCGTTCATCGGCGTTCTAATCTCATGGCTCATATTGGCCAGAAAGGCGCTCTTCGCCAGATTGGCTCGCTCGGCCTCTTCCTTTGCCCTCAGCAGCGCCAGATGGCTTTCTTCCAATCGGGATTGCAATCGCCGCCGGGTCAGGATGCCATTGAGGCGAATGAACAACTCCTCGTTCACCACCGGCTTGATGATGTAATCGGTGATCCCCAGATTGAACAACTCAACGCGCCGCGACGCATCATCGAACGCCGTGACGGCCAGCACGGGAACATCACCCTTGTCGCCGACATGCCGGCGGATCCGATTGACCAGCGCCAGGCCGCTCATCATCCCATCAAGCACGATATCGGTCAGGACCAGATCGTACTCGTTGGCCAGGAACAACGGCCATGCCTGTTCGGCAGAGACACAGGCATCCACCGTCAAGCCACGCTCCTCGAGGCGTGCCTTGAGCAAGGCACGTTGCGCCGGCGCATCTTCGACGTAGAGGATATGACCCGACAAGCGGCCTTGAGGAAAGGAGAAACGCCGAATGAATGCCAGCAGTTGCTCAACCTGGCTCTTGTGGAAAATTTCGGTGACACCCGCCGGCAAGGCACGGGACAAGACATCCTCGACCGTAACCGAAGTCAGCAGGACAAAGGGCTTGAATGCGCAATTGGTCAGCGCGCGGACCTGACGACAAAGATCGATTCCCTCCATGTCACGGAGAAAATAATTGGAGCAGATAAAATCGATATATTCGCCGCCAATCAGCGCCAAAGCCTCCTGCCCCGAGTTGCAATAGCGCAATTCGAAGTCGGTATCGGCCAACGCTGTCTTGAACAAACTCTGGAAGATTCGACTTTCGTCGACTAACAGCACTTTTCTCGGCATTTTGTTCATTTGACAATCTCAAGCATTCTGTTCTCGGCAGTTGCTGGCGATTTGAATTTTTAGGAGATAGTGCATCGAGGATACGCAATTAGCGTTTGAATGTCATAGGAATTTATTAGCAACACCCAACAAAAAAGGGGCCGCAGCCCCTTTGACAAACAGTCCCAAAACGCAATCAGACTTTCAGGAAATGCTCCCGGTAATACTTGAGTTCGTCGATCGACTCGTAGATATCCGCCAGCGCGGTATGCCGCCCCTTCTTCTTGAAACCCTTGTAGATTTCCGGCTGCCAGCGCTTGCACAGCTCCTTCAGTGTGCTGACATCGAGGTTGCGATAGTGGAAGAAGGCCTCCAGGGTCGGCATGTAGCGCGCCATAAAGCGACGGTCCTGGCCGATGGTATTGCCGCACATCGGCGAATGACCGGCCGAGGAATATTTCTTGAGAAAAGCCAGCGCCTCGGCCTCGACCAGTGCCTCATCAAGTGTCGACGCCTTGACCTTGTCGATCAAGCCGGAACGACCATGCGTCTTCTGATTCCACTCATCCATCGCCGCCAGCACGGCATCGGACTGATGAACCACCCAGGAAGGCGATTCGGCAACCATCTCCAGATCGGAGTTCGTCACCACCATCGCCATTTCGATGATGCGATCGCCGTCCGGATTCAAACCGGTCATTTCCATGTCCAGCCAGACGAGGTTGTTTGCATTGCCTGCCATATAATTGCCCAAATTCTTCAAAACCCGGATTTTCTCACAGCTTTCACCCCTGTTTAGTGACCACGAACTTCACCTTGATCTTTCTCGCCACGCTGTCTGCTACGCTCGGCGTCCGCCTGTGGCTCGCCAACCGCCACATTCGCCACGTCACCGCCCACCGCGACCACGTTCCCGCCGAATTTTCCGACCGCATTTCGCTGACCGCTCACCAGAAGGCAGCGGACTACACCATCGACCGCAGCCGCGCCGGCATCGCCAGCCACATTGTCGATGCGGCACTGCTGCTGGCCCTGACGCTCGGCGGCGGGCTGGCTGCCCTGCATGATTTCTGGTTGCCACGACTCGACGGGCTGGCCTACGGCCTGGCAATGATCTTCAGCCTGATGCTGATCTCGGGCCTGATCGACCTGCCCTATTCGCTGTATCAGCAGTTCGTCATCGAGGCCCGCCACGGCTTCAACCGGATGAGCCTCGGCCTGTTTTTCGCCGATCTTGGCAAACAAACAGTCCTCGGCATCCTGATCGGCGCGCCGGTCATCCTCGCCGTCCTCTGGCTGATGGGCGCCATGGGAACTTACTGGTGGTTTTACGTCTGGACGTTCTGGAGCATTTTCAACTTGCTGATCATGTTCATTTATCCGACCTGGATCGCACCGCTGTTCAACAAGTTCTCGCCCCTCGAAGAAGGCGAAATGAAACGCCGTATCGAAAATTTGCTTGCCCGCTGCGGTTTCCGTTCCAACGGTCTCTTCGTCATGGATGGCTCGAAGCGCTCCAGCCATGGCAACGCCTACTTCACCGGCTTCGGCAACAACAAGCGCATCGTTTTCTTCGATACGCTGCTCGCCCGGCTCACCCCACCCGAAGTCGAAGCCGTACTGGCTCACGAACTGGGGCATTTCCGGCACCGTCACATCCTGCAGCGCATGGTGCTGATGTTTGCCGCCTCCCTGGCCTTTCTCTGGCTACTGGGCCAACTGATCGAAGCCCCCTGGTTCTTCTCCGGGCTCGGCGTTCCTGCTCAGAATACGGCGTTGGCACTCATCCTTTTTTTCCCGGTCATTCCCGTCTTCACCTTTCCGCTCGGGCCAATCGGCAGTTATCTCTCCCGGCGCAACGAGTTCGAAGCCGATGCGTATGCCGCTCAAAATGCCTCGGCCGACGACCTCTGCCGCGCTTTAGTCAAGCTGTATCAAGACAATGCCTCGACCCTGACCCCCGATCCCCTGCACTCCCTGTTTTACGACTCGCACCCGCCGGCAGCCCAACGTATCGCCCATCTACTGAAAGTCGCCGCCTGATGGAAGGCCGCGTTATCGCCGCGCACGGTCGCCAGTACCTGGTGGAAACCGATGGAGGCAGGTTGCTTCCCTGTTTCCCACGTGGCAAGAAAAGTGAAGTGGCCTGCGGCGACCGGGTCGTTATCAAGCAAACCTCGGACGATCAAGGCGTCATCGAGGCGATCCAGCCACGAACCAGCCTGCTCTACCGCTCGAACGAGATCAAGCAGAAACTGATTGCGGCCAACGTCGACCAATTGTTGATCGTTGTTGCAACCGAACCAGCCTTCTCCGACGAGTTGGTTACACGTGCCCTGCTCGCTGCCGAAAGCGAGGATATCGAAGTGCTGGTCGTCCTCAACAAGTGCGACCTGCTCGATAAACTGCCGGCCGCCCGTCAGCGCGTCCAGATCCTGGCGCAACTGGGCTATCCCATCTTGGAACTCTCCGCCCGCGACCATGCCGAAGCGCTCCGTCCGGCACTGCATGGCAAAACGAGCGTCCTTGTCGGCCAGTCCGGCATGGGCAAGTCAACCCTGGTCAATGCACTGATTCCCGAAGCCAACGCTGCCACCCGGGAAATCTCACTGGCCCTCGATTCAGGCAAGCACACGACCACGCATGCCACGCTCTACCATCTCGATGCGGAAAGCCACCTGATCGACTCACCCGGCTTGCAGGAGTTTGGACTAGGCCATCTCGGCCGTAACGAAATCGAGCATGCGTTTCGTGAGTTCCGCCCCTATCTCGGCCAATGCCGTTTCCGCGACTGCCGCCATCACCGCGAACCGGGCTGCGCCCTTAATGCTGCAATTAACAAGGGCGAAATTGATGAGCGACGCTTTGCCGTCTATCACCGTATCGTCGGAACCCCGCGTAACGATTACTAAGCTCCCATATCGGCCACCTCCATGCCGGAAAGACCGGTCTTGCCGGTAGCAATATTCAGTGCTTACGCCCATAATCAGGGCGCAAAGGAATCCGCCTTCACCAAGCGGGAGAGAGATCATGGCGCCAGGCCAGCCGACCATATTGATCGTTGACGACACCCCCGAGAATCTCAGCATTCTGGGTGAGTTGTTGCACCCCACCTATCGTGTGCGGGCAGCTAATTCCGGGCGCAGGGCATTGCAAATCGCGCGCAGCCACCCGACCCCGGACCTGATCCTGCTCGACGTCATGATGCCGGAAATGGATGGCTACGAAGTTTTGGCTGAACTACGTGCGGACCCGCAGACGCACCACATTCCGGTCATTTTCGTCACGGCCATGGACGCGACCGAAGCGGAGGAGCATGGCCTCGATTGTGGCGCAGTCGATTACATCACCAAGCCCTTGCGGCCTGCCATTGTGTTGGCCAGAGTCCGCGCCCAACTCGAACTCAAGCGTGCCCGCGATTTCCTCAGCGACCAAAATAGCTTCCTCGAGGCCGAAGTTGCGCGTCGCATGGGCGAAAACCAGTTAATTCAGCGAGTCAGCATCCACGCGCTAGCGCGGCTTGCGGAAACGCGTGATCCCGAGACGGGGAATCACCTGCGCCGGACACAGGAGTATGTCCGGGTACTGGCCAGCGCCCTGAAAGACCATCCGCGTTTTGCCCACTATCTCGACGCCCGAACCATCAACGTCCTGGCGCAGTCCGCTCCGCTGCACGACATCGGAAAAGTCGGCATCCCCGACCATATCCTGCTCAAACCGGGAGCGTTGACTGCAGAGGAATGGGAAATCATGAAAACCCATGCCAAGCTGGGTAGCGACGCAATCGAAATGGCCGAGCGGGATGCCGAAAAAACTGTCGAATTTCTGTCGATTGCCAAGGAAATCGCGCATTACCATCATGAGAAATGGAACGGCAGTGGCTACCCGGAAGGCCGCTCCGGCGACGACATACCGATCGCGGCCCGACTGATGGCACTGGCCGATGTCTTCGACGCCCTGATCTGCAAGCGGGTCTATAAACCGGCCATCCCATACGACCAGGCCTACAACATGATTCTTGAGGGAAAAGAAAAGCACTTCGATCCGGATGTCGTGCAGGCGTTCGTCAATCAATTCTCCACCTTCAAAGCCATCGCGGACGCTTACACCGACTGAACGCCCTGCATTGACCGCTCCCATTACGGTATGCCTGCCTCATCCAAATCGCTTAGCGCCATTACCCAGATCGTCCTTCCCTACATCGCGCTTTCCGCCTTGTGGATACTGGTTTCCGACCAGATTGCCGAGCAACTGTTTCCCGACCCCAATCAACTCCGCATCGCCAGCACCCTGAAAGGCTGGTTCTTCGTGGCCATCACGGCAAGCCTCCTGACCATGCTGTTGCGCAGGTTAATAGCAAGAATCGACAAACAGGCGGAACAAGAGCGCTTGGCTCAAGCGCAAGTGATTGACTCCATCCGCCAGATCGAGGAGGAGCGCGCCCAACTGAGAACTTTGCTCGATACCATCCCTGATCTGGTCTGGCTGAAGGATCCAGATGGCGTGTTCTTGAGCTGCAACAAGCGGTTTGCCCAGTTGTACGGCAGTGACGAAGAAAATATCCGCGGCAAGACGGACTATGACTTTGTCGACCGTGAACTCGCCGACTTTTTCCGCGCCAACGATCGGGCGGCGTTGGCGGCAGGCGGCCCACGCAGCAATGAAGAATGGGTGACTTTCGCCAGCGACGGGCACCGGGAATTGCTCAATACAACGAAAGCGCCGATGGTCGATAACGAAGGTCGATTGATCGGCGTACTCGGTATTGGTCGCGACATCTCGCAAATTCATGAGCTGCAGGAACGCTTCGAAGTCGCCTTCAATGCGAGCCCTGCCGCGATATCGCTCTCCTCGGTCGAGAATGGCATCTATCTCGATGTCAACGAGCAATACGCCACCATGCTGGGCTGGGAATGCAATGACTTGCTCGGGCGCAGTTCGCTCGAGGTCAATCTGTGGCCAACACAGACAGACCGCGAACAATGGCGCAAAGAACTGGAAGCGACGGGGCGCTTACGCGACTATCAGACCACCTGGCTCCACCGCAACGGGCAAAGAGTTGAAATCAGCCTGTCGGCCGAAATCATCGCCCTGGGCGGCGAACCCTACGTGCTGGCCTTCATTCTCGACATCACCGAACGCAAGCATACCGAAGGCAAGGTCAGGCAGTTGCAGGAACGGCTCGCCACCGCCTTCCGCGCCGCGCCTGTTGCGGCTTGCATCATCCGCCTGCACGATGGCAAGCTGATCGACACCAACGAGCGCTTGTGCCATGAATACGAATGGCAGCGCGACGAACTGATCGGCAAGACTGCCCAGGATGCCGGCCTGTGGACCGATCATGATGGCTGGACCAGGATGGTCGACAGCATCCTCCGTGACGGTCGCGTCATCGATTTCGAAAGCATCGGCCTGACCCGTAGCGGAAAGCGCTTGATCATCAGCATTTCGGCGGAAAAGGTACTGATGGATGACGCAGACCACCTGGTGGTCTACATCGACGACATCACCGAACAACGTCAAGCCGCCAGTGAATTGGAAAAGCATCGCCATCATCTGGAGGAACTGGTCATCGCCCGCACGGCCGAGCTGGAAGCAGCGAAACGTTCGGCAGAAGAAGCCAGCCGGGCAAAAAGCACCTTCCTGGCCAACATGAGCCATGAAATCCGCACACCGATGAATGCAATCATCGGCTTGACACACTTGGTCGAGCGCAGCACCGGCGACCCATCGCAACTCGATCGTCTGAGCAAGGTTGGTAATGCCGCCCGGCACTTGCTGGCCATCATCAACCAGATACTGGACATTTCGAAAATCGAAGCCGGCAAGCTGGAACTGGTTCCGGCCGATTTCTCCGTCTCGCGGCTACTCGACAACACCGGTGCCTTGCTGATTGATCGCATGCGATCGCGTGGCATCGACTTTCGCTGTGAAATCGACCCGACACTCCCCGCGACATTGCATGGCGACCCCTTGCGTATCGGCCAGGTGCTGCTGAATTTCCTCTCCAACGCCGTGAAATTCACTGACAAAGGCAGCATCACCGTAGCCGTCGATCGGCTCAGCGAGAACGCCGAAGGGATTCTGGTTCGTTTTGCCGTTATCGACACGGGCATCGGCATTCCCACTGAACAACAAGGGAAGATATTCGACGTTTTCGAACAAGCCGACAGTTCGACCACCCGCCGCTTTGGCGGAACCGGACTGGGTTTGGCGATTGCGCGACGCCTGGCCCAATTGATGGGCGGCGAAAGCGGTCTTTCGAGCATCCTCGGGCAGGGCAGCACCTTCTGGTTCACCGCCCGCCTCCAAGCCGGCCAGCTAAGCGAGCACGAACCAATCGAACGCACCCTGCCAGGCGATGCCGAACGTCTGTTGATCGAACGTTACGCCCATAGCCGCATCCTGTTGGTTGAAGATAACCAGATCAATCAAGCCGTTGCCCTCGATCTCCTCAATGCCGTCGGCCTGCAGGCCGATGTGGCGTTCAATGGCAAGGAGGCTCTGGAAAAACTCGACAACGCCAACTACGACCTGATCCTGATGGACATGCAAATGCCGGTCATGGATGGTTTGACCGCAACCCGCGCCATTCGCAATGCCGAAGCGGAAAGCGGACGCAGCACACCGATCCTCGCCATGACGGCAAATGCATTCAGCGAGGACCGACAGCGTTGCCTCGAAGCCGGCATGAACGACCACATTGCCAAACCGGTCGAGCCGCAAAATCTCTACACCAGCCTGATCAAATGGCTCACCGCCTCGCCTCCCCCACTCCCATCAGGAACACCGAAGTTGCCTGCCCAACCGACGATATCCGCGACAGCACCGCCAGTTCCGCCTCTCTCCTCGCTACCTGAAGGACTGGATGCCATCGAAGGCCTGAATACCGAATTCGGGCTGGCCTCCGTTCGCGGACGGCAAGCCAGCTATCTGCGTTTACTGGGCACGTTTATTCATGCCCATGCGGGAGATCCGGAAACGATTGCGCGATTGATCGCCGAGGATCAGGCCAGCGAAGCGCTACGCGCCGTGCATACCCTTAAAGGTGCGGCCGGGACGCTGGGCATTGTGGCAATCCAGCAAGCAGCCGCCCGACTCGAAGTCGCCTTGCGCGAAGCTGCAACCCAAAGCGAAACGCTCGGCCTCCTGCATTTGCTTCGGGCCGAACAAAACCGAATCATTCCACTGATTGCCAAGGCACTCCCCTCACCCGCCCCGTCGGAATCATCATGAAGCCCCACCGTATCCCGACCTTGCTCGATGTCATGAGTCGCACCATCCAGACCGCGACTCCCGAGCAGACCTTGCGCCAGGCAGCAAACCACATGGCTGCGGCAGGCGTCTCCTGCCTGGTGGTCGAAGTCGAACGCAAGCCGGTGGGAATCATTACCGAAACCCATCTTCTGCTGGCGCTCAATCAGCAGGAGTCCCTGGACCTCCCGGTTGCCCAGTGGATGCTGCAACCACTGATCACTGCCGATGCCGGCATGAATCTGTTCTCGGCTCGCCAATTGGTTATCGCCCACGGCTCACGGCATATCGTCATCGTCGATAACCAAGGGCAAACGCAGGGGTTTGTCAGCGACACCGATTTTCGGGTCAACATCGGCACAGACATATTTCGCCACTTGCACACGCTCGACACACTGATGGAGCGCGACATCCCCCGCCTCTTGCCGGAGCAGCCTCTGGAAGAAGCAATTGCCGCAATGGTCGACACCAGGGCCGATTATGTGATCGTCACCAGAAATGGCAGCGCCCTTGGCATATTGACCGAACGGGATATTCCCCGCCTTCTGGCAACCCGGCCGCAAATCGGTGGCACACGCATTTGCGATGTCATGAGCAGCCCGGTAATCGGCATAGATTGCGACCATTCGGTTTCCGATGCCCTGGAACGGATGACGCAACACAATCTGCGCCATATGGTGGTTTTCGATGCGAGCCGAGAGATCGCCGGCGTCATCAGTCAGCGTCGATTATTCGAACACCTGGCGGCCCACCATATCGAGGAAGCCCTCGAAAAGCTCAACCAGGAACGCGACCGACTGCGCCTCGAAGCACACATGCAGTTGGCACTCGAGGTGGCCGGTGCAGGCAACTGGGAATACGAACACGAAACGGACCGTCACATTTTCAATGAAGGTGCGCTGACTCTGCTCGGATGCACATCCCATACAGCTCCCCGTTCCATGGATAACTGGGCCGAGCGGATTCATCCGGACGACGTCCTCGAATTCAGGCGTGCCCTCGATCAGGTAAATGAGCAAGAGAAGAAGGCCTTTGTTGTTGAACACCGTTTCCAGCGCCCGGATGGTGCCTGGGTGTGGCTCGAGAATCGCGGTTGTGTGATCGAACGTCGCCATGACGGCACGCCAAAGCTCACCGCCGGCATTTTGACCGACATTGGCCAGCGCCGCGCGGCAGCCGCCGCGCTCAATCGTCAAAATCGTGCCCTGCGCCTAATGAAAGGCGTTGCCCAGGCCTTGATACGGCAAAACGACGAACTGGCCATGCTCAACGAAATCTGCTGCCTGGCGGTGGACATCGGCGGCTATCGCGGCGCCTGGATCGCCCAGGCCATGAATGACAGCGAGAAGCGGGTTATCCCATTGGCAGAAGCGGGTTTCGGCAGTGAATTGTTGACCGCCCTGAATATCAGTTGGGCCGACGTACCAAATGGACAAGGCCCCACAGGGCGAGCGATACGAAGCGGCGTACCGGTCATCGTGCATGACACGCTGACCGACCCAAGTTACTCGCGCTGGCGCGATTTTGCGGCCAGTTCAGGGGCAAAGGCCTCGGCTGCGTTGCCGGTCAGGATCGAAGGCAGGATCATGGGTTCGCTCAACCTGTATTCGACCGAACATGATGCGTTCAGCGACGACGAAATTCCCTTGCTCTGCGACCTGGCCGGCGAACTTGGCATCGGCTTGTCGATGCATCGGGCCCGGACAGCGCTGGCCCAGCGAGAAGCAAATATGCGCCGAGCCGAACGTTTGGCCCGTCTCGGACATTTTCAATTCGATCCGCAACTCGACACCTGGTCGGCCTCACCGATGCTCGACGAAATTTTTGGCATTCCCAAGGACTTCGTCCGCTCACGCCAAAGCTGGATGGCGCTGGTTCATCCTGATGACCGGCAAATGCTCTCCAATTACCATCGAGCCTTGCTCAAGGCGGGAAAAAGCAGTTTCGACATCGGCTACCGCATCATCCGCCACGACGATCAATCGATTCGGCATGTCCATGGCGTCGGAGAAATGCGGCTGGACGAAAATGGCCGCGTCAACCGCATGTTCGGCACCATTCAGGACGTCACCGAACAGGAAACCTTGCATCATCGGCTACTCGAAAAGCAAAGGGCCCTGCGCGAAGCCCACAGCATCGCCCAACTCGGCAGCTGGACGCTGGACCTGGAAAGCAACGAGTTGCAATGGAGCGAAGAAGCCAATGCCATCCTCGAATTGCCGGGTGACGGAATAATCCATTTCGACGTCCTGCTCGGCAAAGTGCACCCCGAAGACCGCGAACGCGTTGGCAGCGAATGGCAACAAGCCCTGCTCAGCACCACCTTCGACTCGGAACACCGTGTCGAACGTGGCGGCGATCTGCGTTGGGTACGCCAACGCGCGCACGTGCATACCGACACGACCGGAAAGCCGACCTTCGCGGTCGGTACCGTACAGGACGTGACCGAGCGACGGCAAACCGAGGAAACCTTGCGCAAGCACTCGCTGGCCATCGAGCAAAGCCCAAACAGCATCGTCATCACGAACACCGCCGCCGAGATCGAATACGTCAACAACGCTTTTCTGCAAGTCACCGGTTATCAGCGGCATGAAGTCGTGGGCTCCAATCCGCGCGTGCTGCATTCGGGACAGACCCCACCGGCCGTGTTCGCCAATCTATGGGAAACTTTGAAAAGAGGGGAAATCTGGCGAGGCGAGTTCTTTAACCGGCGCAAGGATGGCACCGTCTATGAAGAGTTCGCCATCATCTCGCCGGTCCGCCAGCCGGATGGAAGAATTACCCATTACTTGGCGATCAAGGAAGACATTTCCGAAAAAAAGCGGACGGCAGCCGAACTGGAGCGCCATCGCCATCATCTCGAAAGCCTGATTGAAGAACGAACCGCCGAGTTGCTGCGCGCCAAGGAGGATGCCGAGTCGGCCAGCCGTACCAAAACCTCCTTCCTGGCCAACATCAGTCACGAAATTCGCACCCCGATGAATGCCATCATGGGCCTGACCCACCTTGCGCAACGTGACGCCTGCAATCCGGAACAGCAAAAGCGGCTCGCCAAGGTCTCCGATGCCGCACAGCATCTGCTCTCCATCATCAATGACGTGCTGGATCTATCGAAAATCGAGGCAGGCAAGCTGACGCTCGAAAAACTGCCATTCTCGCTGTCGTTGGTGTTTACGACAGCCCGCAACCTCATCCTGGAAAAGGCCGAAGCCAAGCACCTTGTCGTCGAGCAAGACATCGATCCAGCCCTGCCGCCCATGTTGTTCGGCGACCCGCTGCGGGTGCAGCAGATATTGCTCAATTTCCTCTCCAATGCCATCAAGTTCACCGAGCACGGGACGATCACCCTATCCGCCAAGCTCTGCCAGGTAACCGACAACGACTTCATGGTGCGTTGCGAAGTCAGGGATACGGGAATCGGTGTCGCTCCCGAGGTTCAGGCTCGCCTGTTCAATCCCTTCGAACAAGCCGACACCTCGACTACTCGGCGCTTCGGCGGAACCGGACTGGGTCTGGCGATCAGCCGGCGGCTGGCCGAGGCGATGGATGGTTCGATCGGCGTCGACAGCGAATTGGGTCACGGCAGCACTTTCTGGTTTACCGCCCGATTCCGGCGCCCCGCCCAATCCTCGATCGCACCACTTGAACTGCGCCAAGACCCTGGCAACCATGAGGGTTTGCTCACCGATCTGCATGCCGGAGTCAGGGTCCTGCTAGCGGAAGACAATGAAATCAACGAAGAAGTCGCAACCGATCTACTGCGCGGCGCCGGTTTGCAAGTTGATATTGCACGCGACGGACGTCAAGCCGTACGCATGTTTACCGAAAACCCGTACCAACTGATCCTGATGGACATGCAGATGCCGGTCATGGACGGCCTCGAAGCGACGCGCGAGATTCGCCTCCTGCCGGGAGGAGCAACTGTCCCGATTCTGGCAATGACGGCCAACGCCTTTGAAGAAGACCGCCAAAGTTGCCTGGCTGCAGGCATGAACGACCACGTTGCCAAACCGGTCAATCCCGCCATCCTCTTCAACGCGCTGGTCAAATGGCTTCCCAGCCCCAAAGCAGCACTTGCGCATACGCCCCCGCCAAATAAGGGAGTTCAGACGCCTCAAGCCTTGGAAGAACAGGCTCAGCGTGACGCACTCATCCGTATCCCAGGGCTCGATGCCAACTTTGGCCTGCAGTCGGTCCGCGGTCGCCTCAGTAGCTATTGCCGCCTGCTCGGAAAATTCACCACCACCCACAATGAGGATTTTGCCCAGATTCGCCAACACCTGGGCGCAATCCAAAACGCCGATGCACGCCGCCTGGCTCACTCGATGAAGGGCGCGGCAGGCACCTTGGGCGCGACCGATGTCCAGAAAAAAGCTGCCATATTGGAAGCGGCAATTCGCGATGAACTACCGATGGCGGCGATCGAGTCCTGTTTGATCGACTGTGCGCAAAGCTACGAACAGCTTTGCACCGATCTGGCCCCGGTCCTGAACATTCAGGAGGTTCCTGCAAATAGCGCAACCGCACCAGCCATCGACAGTACCGCCCGCTTCAGTTTGCTCAACGATTTCCGCATCCATTTGCGTAGTGGCGATATCGTCTGCCTCAGCCTGCTCAATCGCAACTCGGGCGCACTTCGCGAAATCCTGGGCAGCGAATTCAAAGCATTCGAATCGGCAGTCAACGACTTCGATTTCGAGACAGCCCTAAGTCTTCTCGGTAATTTGAGATAGTTCCGGCAGGTAGCTGCGAATCAGGAAAGTCGAATCACAGCCTTCACTTCGTTACCGCGACCGAGGTATTCCAGGCTGTCGAAACTGATCATGCGCGACATGGCGATACCCCGTCCATGGGTATCGAAAGCCCGTTCCGGACTCATCTCGAGATAGGCCTGCCAATCGAAACCCTGACCTTGGTCGCGAATAATGAATACCAATTCGTCGGGCGTCCGTTCAATCAACAACTCCGCCTGCCTGAGTCCCAACTCGCTGGATAGCAACAAGCGGGCAATCTCGTCATGGAGACACCCGGCATCGATCAGACGGGTTTTTTCGGCGTAGCCGATTCCCAAATTGCCATGCTCCACTGCGTTGAGCATCAGCTCCGACAAACCGAGTACGACACGCCCGGGGTCCGGCGCGGCCTTGGCAGCCAAGGCTGCCAGATTGCGTGCCTCGTCGGGACTGCGGAAAAGAAAACGCGCCTGCTGCAAACAGGAAAGCGTACTGCTCTGTCGCTGGACCTCCGCCTCCAACTCGCGATGACCCCGGTAGTCACGCGTTGCTGCAGAAACAATGGCCAACAACGTATCGGCCGAAAACGGCTTGGTCAGATAATAGTATGCCCCCGCCCGCAAGCCTTCCAGTACGTCGGAATCTGCCGTCATGCCGGTTTGCATGATGACGGGCACATGCATCATGTCGGGCCGCATTTTGACCCGTCGGAGAATCTCGATACCGTCCATGTCCGGCATCATCCGATCGAGCAAAATCGCATCAAAACGCTCCGGCGTCGCATCAATCAAACGCCACGCAGCTTCACCCGACTCCGCCTCAACCACGGCATACCCGTCTTCGGTCAGGTTTTCCGCCAGCGTCTCACGACCGATCGGCTCATCATCCACTACCAGAACACATGTTTGCGTCAAAGCCGCTTCTCCATAAAGCCCTTATCCGGGACAAGGCGAATATGGACGCAAGACTATCCTATTTCAGGAAATTGAGATATGGACCAAAGTCCAACCCACCTCCCAGGCGGATCAGCCGGTCGTCCTCTCCGCCAACCAGGCGAGAACCCCCTCGGCAGCGGCCCGGCCGGTTGCCAGGCAAGCAGTCAGGAGATAACCGCCTGTAGGGGCCTCCCAATCGAGCATTTCGCCGGCCGCAAACACGCCGGGCATGGCACGCAACATCAGGCGCTCGTCCAACGCCGAGAACTTCAAGCCCCCCGCCGTGCTGATCGCCTCCGCGAGCGGGCGCGGCGCTACGATAGGCAAAGGCAATGATTTAATCGCGCCAGCCAGGCTGACGGGTGACTCGATGACTTCTCGAGTGCATAGTTCGCGCAGCAAACCGGCTTTGGCACCTTCGATGCCGGCCCGACGCCGCAAATGGTTGGCCAGAGAATCGCGCCCACGCGGCCGCGACAACTCTTCAAGCAATTTTTCCGGTGACCGCCCCGGCGCGAGATCCAGCGACAAGCTTGCCTGGCCTTCCCGTTCCAGTTGCTCACGCAAAGCGGCGGAAACGGCATAGATCAGGCCCCCTTCTACACCGCTCGCCGTAATGTTGAACTCTCCTTGCTGGCGCAAACCAGCAATGCTGGCAATGACCGGTTTGATCGGCTGGCCGGCATAGCGCTCACTGAAATACGCCGACCAGGCGACATTGAAACCACAATTGGCCGGCTTGAGCGTGGCCACCTCGGCCCCTCGCCCGGCCAACAAAGGAACCCAAGCGCCGTTCGAGCCGAGCTGAGGCCAGCTGCCCCCTCCCAATGCCAGAACAACCGCATCGGCATCAACTGAACGTGTGCCCTCCGGGGTCGAAAAACACCAGGCCGCCTGGTCTGCCGACCAGCCGTTCCAACGATGGCGAACGGCAAATTGCACCCGATTTTGCCGTAAGCGATGCAACCACGCGCGCAACAAGGGAGCCGCCTTCATCTCACGCGGGAAAACCCGCCCCGAAGTCCCGACAAAGGTTTCGATTCCCAGGCCATGAATCCAGGCACGCACTTCGGCAGCACCAAAACGGCTCAGCCACGGCGCCAGAATGTCGGCTCGTTCGCCATAGCGTCCGACGAAATTGGCCTGAGGTTCGCTGTGCGTGATATTCATGCCCCCCTTACCCGCCATCAGGAACTTTCTCCCGACCGACGGCATGGCGTCGAACACGGTAACCGATATTCCGGGTTCGGCAGACAAAACCTCGGCCGCCATCAATCCGGCCGGTCCCCCGCCGATAACGGCGATTCGCGCCATCAGCGATCCGCTCCGGTCGCTGCTTCGTCAGGTGCAGGCGAGGATTCGCTAGCCGATTCATCCGGCACGCCAAACTCAGCAAGGACAGTCTGTGCCTCGTCGAGCGGCGTGACGGTCACGGCGACATCGGGTTCGGCGCCGCCTCCTCCCAGGATAATGCCGCGTAACGGCGATATATCACCGAAATCGCGACCGATTGCCACCGTGATGTGTTCGGTATTGGGCAGCAAATTGTTGGTCGGATCGAAATCCACCCAACCTTCGTTAAAGCCAGGCGCATAGACCGACACCCAGGCATGCGATGCGTCTGCCCCGATCAGGCGCGGCTTGCCCGGCGGCGGGCGAGTCAGCAGGTAACCGCTGACATAGCGAGCCGACAGGCCGAGCGCCCGCATACAGGCAATCATCAAGTGAGCGAAGTCCTGACAGACCCCCCGCTTCTTTTCGAGCACTTCCATGACCGGGGTGGACACCGTGGTGGCCTCCGGATCGAACTTGAATTCCTTGAATATCTTCGCCATCAGGGCCTGCGCCCCAATCAGGATTGGCGTTTGCGGCGGAAAGCAGTCGGCCGCGTAATCAGCCAGCTCATGCTTGACCCTGACGTGAGCGCTTTCAAACAAGTAGCGCATCGCATCCAGGTCTTCCGGCAAGGGGGGCGCCGCATCATAGGCCAAGCGTTCCCGCACCGCTTCCCAAGGCAGCGAGCGCTCCAGATTCTCCGGCAGATGCGGCAGGACCTCGACTCGCATCGACGAGCTGATGCACAACTGTTCATGCGGCGAATGAAAAGCAATCCAGGTCACAGGATTGCCGAAAGAGTCTTGACCATCGCGCCGCCAGGTCGGCGTCGGCTTGATCGTGATCTCCTGCTCTTCGATCCGTTGCCAGGCCAGAATCCGCGGCGAAAGGTGCAATTGCTGTTGCGACAGCGACACGGTACTGCCGTAGTCATAGGTCGTTTCGTGCAGCACGTGATAGCGAATGGGCTGTTTATCCATACTTACAAAGCCATCGTTTGCCGGCTGACATCGCCCACGTGGGTGAAATAGCGCATGCCCAGCCAATCGGAGAGCTGGATGGCCGCCCCATCGAGGTCTCGCAACACGGTAGCGAGTTCCTGACAGGCATCGTCAGCCCGTGCCATTCCGAATTCCAAATCCTCAAGCCGGCCAAGGTCGAAGGCGCGTAGCCGCTCCAGGACATCCGCCAGGCTGCTCTCGTTGTTTTCATCAAGCTCGCGTGCCATGCGGTCCAGATAGCGCGCCAGAACGCCTGCCTGGAACACCACACCATGTGGATTGCTGTCGTCAAAGACCAACAGATCGAGTACCGGCAGCATCTCGGGCAGACGCGAATAGCGCGAGCGATAGGTGATGATCGAATCGGTCAATTCCAGTAGCCATTCCAGACAACCTGGACCACGGGTGGACGGCATGCTGAGGAAATTGGCGATGGCATTGGTCAGGAAAGAGAGGCGTTCTAGACGACGACCGATGATGAGGAAACGCCAGCCATCGTCGCGCGTCATGTTATCCATGGCAAAGCCGGTGAGCGATGACGACACGCCTAGCACCCGGTCAAGGAAGGCAATCGCCTCGGTCAACGTCGGATGGGTCTTCAAGGCGGCCTGCTGCTCACGCTGCAGACGGTTCAACGAATGCCAGTGATCGAGCGACAAACGCTCGCGGACATGGGTGGCCGACCACATCAGGTTGCGGATGTTGCCGGCCAGGCTGCCCGGCTGGTTCGGGTCGTAGATCGCCTCGAGCAGCACGTGTTCGCTGCCTTCGGTGATCTCGGTATCCTCCTCGGGCTTGGGCAGGATACCGAGCAGCAGGGCCAGTTCCATTGCTGAGGCAACTGCCGGCGTCTTTTCACCGCCGGATTCGACGACGCGGCTGAGTGCGACGCGCAGCATGCGGGCGCTGTCGTCGAAACGTTCGGAATAGCGTCCCAGCCAGAAGAGGTTTTCAACCACCCGCGACGAGAGATTGGCCCCGGCCCGCACCAGGTCGCGCACACCGACCGAAGGCTTGAGCATGGTGAATTCGCTGACCGGGCCGTTGGTCAGCACCCAGGCATCCTTCGACGCGCCGCCACGCTGCATCGAGATGATGCGGGCATTGGCGCCGGTCGCGACGCGGGCCAAGCCGCCCGGCATGACCGAATAGCCATCGACCGACGACACGGCGTAGGCACGCAGGCCGACCGGTCGGGCCAGCAGGCGACGCTCGTGCGAACGGCTCCAGGTCGGCGCCTGCGACAGGTTAACCATTTCCTGGGCGACATAAGCGTGAGGCCGTGCTTCCATTCGGCGCAGCATTTCCGCCCGCGCCTCGCCCTTCAACTCATGGCCGAATACCGGGTCCATGCGCTGCGTCGGGTAAGCCGGCTTGATGACCAGGTCGTCAAAATTCTCGCGCACGTAATCAAGGGCCGGCTTTTCGCCGCACCACCAGGTGCCGACCGAGGGCATCGCCAACTCCTCGCCCAGCAACTTGCGACAGATCGCCGGCAGGAAGCCCATCAACGCGCCGGAGGACAGCAGGCCGCTGCCCAGCGCATTGGCGATGACGACGCGGCCGGCCCGGGCGACATTGAGCAGGCCGGGAATGCCCAGCGCCGAGTCGCCGCGCAATTCGAGCGGGTCACAATAATCGTCATCCTGGCGACGCAGCACGACGTGCACCCGCTTCAGGCCGCGCAGGGTTTTCAGATACAGGGTTTCGCCGCGTACCGTCAGATCCTGCCCCTCGACCAGCGGGAAGCCAAGATAGCGCGCCAGATAGGCGTGTTCGAAATAGGTTTCGTTGTAGGGTCCCGGTGTCAGCAGCACGATATGCGGCTGCTCGTCGCCTTCGACTGGCGCCAGTGCATTCAGGCCATCCTGCTGGTCGCGGAAAAAATCCGCCAGGTGCTGGACGTGCAGATCGCGGAACATTTCCGGGAAAACGCGCGAGACGATCAACCGATTTTCCAGCGCGTAACCGGCCCCGGAGGGCGCCTGCGTCCGGTCGGCAATGACCCACCAGCGGCCGTCCGGCGAACGCGCCAGATCGACCGCATACTGGTGCAACCAGGTACCACCGGCCGGCTTGATTCCCTGGCAGGGCCAGAGATAGCCGTGCTGACCGTAAACCAATGCCGGCGGCAGCAAACCTTCGGCAAGTAATGTTTGCTCGCCGTAGAGATCGGCCAGGATCGCATTCAGCAGGGTAGCCCGCTGGGCCACGGCAGCCGAGACCTCGGCCCATTCTTCGGCCGAAATGATCAGCGGTAGCGGATCGAGCGCCCACGGCCGGTCCGCCCCGCTGGGATCGGCATAGACGTTGTAGGTGACGCCGTTTTCCTGAATGCGGCGATCAACGAAATCGAGACGCCGATGCATCTCGTCCGGCGCGACCGAATCGAGATGGATGAAGAACTGTCGCCAGTGTGGACGAACCGCTCCCTCCGCCGTGAGCATTTCATCGTAGCGGCGAGAGCTGTTCGGGTAAATCGCGAGGAGTGTGCGGGCCATTCAGCCTGAGATACAGCGCGGGCAGGCCTTTCCGGCCCAATTTTGGCAGCCGGCCGGTCGCCACCCGCGTCGGGAGGGGTTAAAAACGGCGCAAGTCTAACGTAAACGGGTGCTCCGCGCTGACCTCGGGTATCCCGATCGACATCTTCCCTGGTGTGTGGCCGATTCTGAAGAAGCGGGCCAGACGGCGGCTTTCGGCCTCGAAAACGTTGACCGGGAAGGTGTCGAAACTGCGCCCCCCCGGGTGCGCCACGTGATACTGGCAGCCGCCGAGCGAACGTTGCATCCAGGTATCGACGATGTCGAACACCAGCGGCGCATGCACGCCGATCGTCGGATGCAGGCAGGAAGCCGGCTGCCAGGCACGATAACGGACGCCGGCGACGAATTCGCCGTTGATGCCGGTGTTCTGCAAGGGCACCGGCACGCCGTTGCAGGTCAGCACGTAGCGATCCGGCGCCATTCCCTTGACCTTGACCTGAACGCGCTCGACCGAGGAATCGACGTAACGCACCGTACCGCCGCCGCCCCCCTCTTCGCCCATCACATGCCAGGGCTCCAGCGCATGGCGCAATTCGAACTCGATCCCCTTGACGGCGAAATCGCCGTATTTCGGGAAGCGGAATTCGAAATGCGGGGCGAACCATTCGGCCTTGAACGGATAGCCGGCCGCCGTCATCTCTTCCATCACGTCGCAGAAATCCTGTTCGGCGTAGAAAGGCAGCATGAAACGGTCGTGCAGTTCGGTGCCCCAGCGGGCGAGACGAGCCGGCTCGTAGGGCTCTTCCCAGAAGCGGGCGATCATGGCCCGCAACAGCAACTGCTGAGCCAGCGACATGCGGGCGTGCGGCGGCATCTCGAAAGCACGCAATTCGAGCAGACCGAGACGGCCGGTCGGGCCATCCGGCGAGTAGAGCTTGTCGATGCAGAACTCGGCGCGGTGGGTATTGCCGGTGACATCGGTCAGCAGGTTGCGCAGGATGCGGTCGATCAGCCAGGGTGGCACATGGCCGCCCGGTTGCGGAATCTGCTTGAAGGCGATTTCCAGCTCGTAGAGCGAATCGTTGCGCGCCTCATCGACGCGCGGCGCCTGGCTGGTCGGGCCGATGAACAGCCCGGAGAACAGGTAGGACAAACTGGGATGATTGTGCCAGTAGGCGATCAGGCTCTTCAGCAGATCCGGCCGGCGCAGGAAGGGTGAATCGTTCGGGGTGGCCCCGCCGAGCACGAAATGGTTACCGCCCCCGGTACCGGTGTGGCGGCCATCGACCATGAACTTCTCGGTCGTCAGCCGGGTGTAGTGCGCGGCCTCGTACAGGTGCGTCGTCTGATCGACCAGTTGGCCCCAGCTCTTCGCCGGATGGATATTGACTTCGATGACGCCCGGATCGGGCGTCACGCGGAAATGTGTCAGACGCGGATCGGATGGCGGCTCGTAGCCTTCCATGATCACCGGCAGGTTCATTTCCTCGGCGGTGGCTTCGACCGCGGCGACGATTTCCAGGTAGTCGTCGAGACGCTCGGTCGGCGGCATGAAAATGTACAGGCGGCCGTCGCGCGGTTCGGCACACATGGCCAGACGGGTGATCCAGGCCGCCGATTCCTTGAAGCCCGGAACGGTATCGGTCGGCTTCTCCCATGCTCGGCCCGGGCCGGCGCCCTCGCCGTAACCGCTGGCTGTCCCACTCCGCCGATCCTGCATCTGCGGCACACGGGCGCCGATATCGCCACTGACGCGGGCGCGCAGTGCCGCGTGGCTGGCCAGCGGATCGGTGGCCATTTCGGCGTCGGGCGGATTGACGTAGGGATAGTCGCTTTGTGCCGTCCAGGGTTGCGAATCGATCGGCAGACGGTAGCCCATGGCCGAATCGCCGGGGAACAGGTAGCACCGTTCGGCACGCAGGAACCACGGCCCGGTCTGCCATTCGCCGCGCAGGTTCTTCATGATCGGCAGGACATGGCCGACGGTATAGGTCAGACCCTGGGTGAATACCTTCATCAGGCGGGCACGTTCGAGTTCGTCATCGACCCGCGAATCGAAGGGATCGACGTTGCCCGGCAGGCGGCGCTCGCGCCACATGTAGTAGTAAGCGTCCTCGAAGGCCGGGAAGACGTGCTCGCCGGTGACGCCGAGCCGTTCTGCAACCCGCTTCAGGAAACGCTCGGCCTGCTCGCTCGTCACGCCATAATTGGCACTTTCATTAGCGTACAGGGCCGGCGAGTTCCAGATCGGCTCGCCATCCTTGCGCCAGAAACAATTCAGGCTCCAGCGCGGCAATTGCTCGCCGGGGTACCACTTGCCCTGACCGAAATGCATCAGGCCGTTCGGGGCATATTTTTCGCGCAGGCGATGGAACAGGTCGGCAGCATAGATCCGCTTGGTCGGCCCCATGGCGGCAGTATTCCACTCGGCACCGTCCGGATTGTCGACCGCAACGAAGGTCGGCTCGCCGCCCTGGGTCAGGCGGACGTCGAGACTGCGCAAGGTATCGTCGATCTTGTGGCCGAGACCTTCGATCTCCAGCCATTGTTCATCGGTATACGGTTTGGTGACGCGCGGCGCTTCCCAAATGCGGGTCACGCTCATCGAATGGCCGAAATCGGTTTCGCATTCGTCCAGTCCGCCACTGACCGGCGCCGCCGAAGAAGGCTCCGGCGTGCAGGCAAGCGGAATATGACCCTCACCGGCAAACAGGCCCGAGGTCGGATCGAGACCGATCCAGCCGGCCCCCGGCAGATAGACCTCGCACCAGGCATGCAGGTCGGTGAAATCGGCCTCCGGACCGGAAGGACCGTCGAGTGACTTGACGTCGGCGGTGAGCTGGATCAGGTAGCCGGAAACAAAGCGGGCAGCCAGGCCAAGATGGCGCAATATCTGAACCAGTAGCCAGGCTGAATCGCGGCACGAACCGGAACGCTTGGTCAGCGACTCTTCCGGCGTCTGGACACCGGGTTCCATCCGGATGGTGTAGCTGATGTCGCGCTGCAACTGGGCGTTGATCGCGACCAGGAAATCGACGCTGCGCACCGGCTCACGCGAAATGGCGGCAACGTATTTATCGAACAACGGCCCGCAATTCACCTTGTAGAGATAAGGGGCCAGTTCATGCCTTTCGCCGGCCTCGTAGGCGAAAGGAATATTCTCGGCGTGCGGCTCAAGGAAGAAATCGAAGGGGTTGATGACCGACATCTCGGCCACCATGTCCACCTCGACGGTAAATTCACGAGTTTTCTCCGGGAAGACCAGGCGCGCCAGGTAGTTGCCCTGCGGGTCTTGCTGCCAGTTGATGAAATGCTTTTCCGGCCCGATCTTCAGCGAATAGGAAAGGATACGGGTCCGTGAATGCGGACAGGGACGCAGGCGGATAACCTGCGGTCCAAGATTGATCAATCGGTCGTAGCTGTAACGGGTGACGTGATTAAGTGCAACGTGAATGGACACGACGATTTGCTCCGGGCATAAAGACTAAGAAATTAAAAGCAAAAGCTGAACCACCCTCGACAAGCACCGAATCGCAGCACATCAACCTAACATGATGACATGGCGCACCAGTTCAAAGCCCAAGGCATGAACTAGTGCACCACAATGGGGCGTACGAAAGTATTACTTCAACTTGGCGAGCGCTTCAGCAAGGTGCAACACCGTTCTTTCAATATCATGAAGCTTGTCGAGCCCGAACAGGCCGACCCGGAATGTCCGGTAGTCGGCCGGCTCGTCGCATTGCAACGGCACCCCGGCCGCCGTCTGCAGGCCTAGTCCGATGAATTTCTTGCCCGTCTGGATTTCCGGATCTTCGGTATAACTGACGACCACGCCCGGCGCCGCAAAGCCATCGGCAGCGACGCTCGGATAGCCCTGAGCGGCAAGCAAGGCGCGCACCCGGTCACCCAAGGCTTGCTGCTCGTCACGGATTTTCTCGAAACCGTAGCTTTCCATCTCCAGCATGGTGTCGCGCAACTTGACCAGCGCATCGGTCGGCATCGTGGCGTGATAGGCATGACCACCGCCCTCGTAGGCTTCCATGATCTGCAGCCATTTCTTCAGGTCGCAGGCAAAACTGGTGCTGGTCGTCGCCTCGATCCGGGCCCGCGCCCGTTCGCCCAGCATCACCAGGGCGCCACAGGGAGAAGCGCTCCACCCCTTCTGCGGCGCACTGATCAGGACATCAACGCCAGCCGTCTCCATATCGACCCAGATGGCACCGGAAGCAATGCAGTCGAGCACGAACAAGCCATCCACTTCACGCACGGCATTAGCCACCGCGCGCACATAGTCGGGCGGCAAAATCATCCCGGAAGCCGTTTCAACATGCGGCGCGAAAACGACGGCCGGCTTTTCGCGGCGAATGGTCGCCACCACCTCGTCAATCGGCGGCGGCGCAAATGGCGCCTGCGGCCGATCGGCAATCCGGCGCGCCTTGAGCACGATGCTTTCGGAAGGGATGCGTCCCATCTCGAAAATCTGCGTCCAGCGGAAGCTGAACCAGCCATTGCGGATGACCAGGCATTTCCGGTCGGTGGCGAACTGACGTGCCACGGCCTCCATGCCGAACGTGCCGCTGCCCGGCACGACGATGGCGGCCTTGGCGTGATAAACCTGTTTGAGGATACGGGAAATGTCGCGCATGACGCCCTGGAAGGACTGCGACATGTGATTCAAAGCGCGGTCGGTATAGACCACAGAATATTCAAGCAAACCTTCAGGATCGACGGCGGGCAACAAACTGGACATGGGCAACTCCGGCAGGGATTGAATCGTCTGAAACGACGGACCCGTGCAGCATAACGCCAAGCTACACGGGTTCCAACCCTGCTCACCGGCCGTCGATGCTTCGCCGGCCGTTCCTGGTTCAGGCCGCTTCGGCCAGCGGCACCAGGAAGTCCTTGCTGATCCCATCACCCAGGATGTAGATGCGATCCATGAAGTCGGTCAGCCATTCGTGCAAGCCCTGGGCCAGAATATCCTCGACCCGGGCGTAATGCAGTTGTGCATGCAGCAGGCCGGCCTGGCGCTGGGTTTCGCCGGAATGTCGGTTGGCGATCAGCTCCAGATTCTTGACCACGCCATTCATGCAGAAATGCAACGAACGCGGCATGTCGTCACGCAGAATCAGCAGTTCGGCCACCCGTTCCGGCGTAATGACGTCGCGGTAAGCCTTGCGATAGACCTCGAAGGCCGAAACGGAGCGCAGCAAGGCCCCCCACTGATAGAAGTCGGTGGCACCTTCATCGCCATGCGGACGCAGCACGTGGTATTTGACGTCCAGGATGCGTGCCGTGTTGTCGGCCCGTTCGAGCAAGGTACCGAGCCGGATGAAATGGTAGGACTCATCCTGCAGCAGCGTGCCCAGCGTGGTTCCGCGCGACAGCGAGGAGCGCATCTTGACCCACTCGAAGAATTCGCCGATGCCGGCATTGAAGATTTCTTCAAAGGTCCGGTCGCGCGCTTCAAGCCAGGTGAAATTAAGCGTCTCCCACATCTCGGAGGTGACCGTGCCACGGACCGCATGCGCATTCTCGCGCGCCATGCGCAGGCAGCTGTAGATCGACGAGTAGTTGTCGGCGTCCCGAACCATGAAGCGCAAGACATTCTCGGCATTGACCGTGTCGTACTTGGCGGAAAATGCTTCATCGAGACTGTTCAAGGTGATGATCGCACGCCAGTTCTGGTTGGCCGCTTCTTCCGACTGCGGCACCATCGACATTTGCCAGGTGACGTCGAGCAGGCGGGCCAGGTTCTCGGCCCGCTCGATATAGCGGGACATCCAGAAAAGGTGATCGGCAGTACGCGATAGCATGTCTTAATCCTCCAGAACCCAAGTGTCTTTGGTACCGCCGCCCTGCGACGAATTCACCACCAGCGAGCCCTTGGTCAGGGCAACCCGGGTCAGGCCGCCGGGCACCATGTTCACGCACTCGCCGGACGACAGCACGAAGGGGCGCAAGTCGAGATGGCGCGGCGCAATGCCTTCCTCGACAAAAGTCGGGCAGTTGGACAGGGCCAAGGTGGGCTGGCCGATGTAACCGTCAGGCTTGGCGATCAGCAATTTGCGGAAATGCTCGATCTGCTCCTTGGTCGAGGCCGGACCGACCAGCATGCCGTAGCCGCCGGCACCATGGACTTCCTTGACGACCAGTTCGGGCAGATGCGCCAGCACGTATTCGAGGTCGTCCTTCTTGCGACACATGTAGGTCGGCACGTTGTTCAGCTTCGGCTCTTCGCCGAGATAGAAGCGGATCATGTCCGGCACATAGGGGTAGATCGACTTGTCGTCGGCAACGCCGGTACCGATGGCATTGGCCAGGGTCACATTACCGGCCTGATAGGCGCGCAGGATACCCGGGATGCCCAGCGTCGAATCGGCACGAAATGCCTGCGGGTCGAGATAGTCGTCATCGATCCGGCGATAGATCACATCGACGCGCTGCGGCCCTTGCGTCGTCTGCATGTAGACGACTTCATCCTTGACGAAGAGATCACGCCCCTCGACAAGTTCGACCCCCATCTGCTGCGCCAGGAAGGTGTGTTCGAAATAGGCGCTGTTGTAGGCGCCCGGCGTCAGCACCACAACCGTCGGGTTGCTGACCCCCTTCGGCGAAACGGCCCGCAGTTTTTCCAGCAGCATGTCCGGGTAATGCTGCACGGGAGCGACCTTGTGCTTGGCAAACAACTCGGGGAAGAGGCGCATCATCATCTTGCGATCTTCCAGCATGTAGGACACGCCGGAAGGGACGCGCAGATTGTCCTCGAGAACATAGAACTCGCCAGCCCCGGCCCGCACGATGTCGACGCCGGCAATATGGGCATAAATGCCGCCGGGCACATCGACCCCCTGCATCACCGGTCGGTACTGGGCATTGTTCAGCACCTGCTCGGCGGGAATCTTGCCTGCCTTGAGGATTTCCTGATTGTGATAGACGTCGTGCAGGAACATGTTCAAGGCCTTGACGCGCTGCCGCAGCCCGGACTGCAAGGCCTTCCATTCCGCCGACGGAATGATCCGGGGCACGATATCGAACGGAATCAGGCGCTCCTTGCCGGCCTCCTCGCCATACACCGCGAAGGTGATGCCAACCCGGTGAAAAGCCAGATCGGCCTCTGCTCGCTTGCGCGCAATGCGCTCGGGCGGGGTCGATTTGAGCCAGTCGTCGTAACGCTGGTAGTGAGCGCGGACGCCGCCGTTGGCGTCCATCATTTCGTTGTAGAAGTTCATAGTGGACTCGTCGCTGAGGGATGCTCTCGAATGGAATTCAGCAGGTTCCATGCCACAAGCAAAAATCACAACAAATCAGTGCATTAACCGAAGGCACAATCCAGGTGCGCACCGCTTCGGTGCAAATCAGGTCAAACTGGTGCAAATAAAAAACCCACCGGATCGCTCCGATGGGTTTTTGTGCATCGCAACAGCCTGACTGGATCAGGCGCGCTCGAAAATGACCGCGATCCCTTGGCCACCACCGATACACATCGTCACCAGGCAGTACTTGCCGCCGATCCGTTCCAGTTCGTACAGCGCCTTGGTGGCGATGAAGGCACCGGAGCAGCCAACCGGGTGACCCAGGGCGATGGCACCACCATTCGGGTTGGTCTTGGCCGGATCGAGGCCGAGCACCTTGGAAACCGACAGCGCCTGGGCGGCAAAGGCTTCGTTGGACTCGATGACATCCATCTGATCCAGCGTCAGACCAGCCTTCTTCAGGGCCAGTTTGGTCGCCGGAATCGGGCCTTCGCCCATGACGTCGTTCGGCACGCCGGCAACGGCGTAGGAAACCATGCGGGCCATCGCCTTGTAACCGGACTTGGCAGCCACATCTGCGGCAGCCAGCACGAAGAAGGCGGCACCATCGTTGATGCCCGAAGCATTACCGGCCGTGACGGTACCGTCCTTCTTGAAGGCCGGCTTCATTTTGGCCAGGGCTTCGATGGTGGTACCACGCTTGACGTACTCGTCGGTATCGAAGACCACTTCACCTTTCTTGGTCTGCTTGACGATCGGGAAAATCTGCGACTTGAAATGGCCTGCATCAATAGCCGCTGCAGCACGACGCTGTGACTCGACCGCAAAGGCATCCTGCTCTTCACGGGTGATGCCGTGCTTGGCGGCCAGGTTTTCGGCGGTGATCCCCATATGACCAACGCCAAACGGGTCGGTCAGCACAGCCACCATGGAGTCGATGGCCTTGGTGTCGCCCATGCGGGCACCGCTACGCAGTGCCGGCATCAGGTAGGCGGCCTTGGACATGACTTCAACGCCGCCGCCAATACCGATATCGGCATCGCCCAGCATGATGTTCTGGGCAGTGGTCACAATGCCTTGCAGACCGGAAGCACAGAGGCGGGAAACCTGCATCGCGACAGACTCCATCGGCAGACCAGCCTGGATGGAGGCAACGCGGGAGGCATAGGCATAACGGGAATCGGTCGGCATCGTCGTGCCAACGGTGACATAACTGATTTGCTGGGGATCAACACCAGAACGGGAAACCGCTTCCTTCATCACGACGCCGGCCAGCTCGCTGGTTTCGAAGTCGGCCAGGGAACCACCGAAAGAACCGATAGCGGAACGAACTGCGCTCAGAACGACAACTTCTCTGCTCATGAAAACCTCCTGATAAGAATTATTCAGCCCACCAGACTGGCAAGCCCCAACAAAAACAGCAACAACATCCATAGTACCGTGGCACGCCAGACCAGGCCGACGGCACTTTGCATGAAATCGGCATCCGCCTGATCCCCAACCCCCAAGGCAGCACGGTCGGTAACCTCCAACCCTTCCACCACAGGCATGCCAAGCTGGACGCCCAAGGCACCCGCACCAGCCGCCAGAACAATACCAAGGTCGCGATCAGGCCACTGACTGGCCTGGGTACGCCAGCAATAAATGGCATCTTCGAAATCGCCAACGATGGCAAACGCCGACGCAGTTACCCGTAAAGGCAGCCAGTCGATGATACCGAAAATGAAGCGTGAGAACGCCGAGAAATGATCGTTATCGATCACATCTGTTTCCTGCCAGCGACGGCTGATTTCCAAGGACAAGCGGTAAAGCAAGGCTCCGCATGGCCCGGGCAACAAGACAAACCATAACAACACCGCAAACACATGCCGGTGCGAAGCCACCAGCGCCTGTTCGATAGCCAATCGCGCAACATCTTCCGCCCCGAGACCTTCGGTCGAACGCCCCAGCCACTGGGCCAGCAAGCTTCGAGCTTGCCCCCCATTACCTGCCCGCAAGGCAATCAGAATTTCGCTGAAATGGTGGCTGAACTGACGAAAACCCATGGTCAGGTAAAGAACACCGACATTCAAAACCCATCCCAAGACAGGATGAACGGAATACAGCGTAATGTAGAGTCCACATACCGCCAGCACAGGCAGCAATACCGCAACGCACCACGCCACGACGCCGTGGCGGAACTCTCCGGCATTGAATCGAGACTCGATAAAATCAGCCCACACAGCAAGTGGCTCGGCCACGATGCGACGGTAATGCAAAGGCTGCAGCTGCTCGATGAGAAAAACTGCTATCAGCGAGAGAAGACTCATTTGGGGCCGCTTATTGCCGTAATCGGCTTATATTGATTGATGAAGCAAAGTGCCACCTTACCACAAGGTCATCCGGACTGTCGTCCAAGACGCTCAACCAGAGAACGAATCATGCCGGCGGTCGCTCCCCAGATAAAGTAATCGCCGTAAGGCATGGCGTAATAACTGCGCAAGGCGCCCCGATAATGCAATGACTGACGCTGGTGATTTGCCGTATCAAGCAGAAAATCGAGCGGCACCTCGAACGCCTCGGCAACCTCGAAAGGGTCCAGACTAAGCTCGAAAGGTGGGCGCACCAGCGCAACCACCGGGGTAACCCGGAAACCTGTACCGGTACGGTACTCCGGCAAAAAGCCCAGAACATCGATGTGCCGACGAGCCAATCCGATCTCCTCCTCGGTCTCCCGCAAAGCGGTATGAACGGGAGACGCGTCATCAGGCTCAACCCGCCCACCAGGAAAGCTGATTTGCCCGGCATGATCGCGCAAATGTGCGGTGCGCTGGGTTAACAATACGGTATTCCCGCTCTCTCGCGTCACGATCGGGAATAGAACGGCCGCCGGCGTCAGGGCAAGACTTTCCGCTCCTTCCTCCAGAATGAATTGGCCTGCTTCAGGCTGATTCAGCAAACTGGCCCGCAAATGTTCCAGATCGACATTCATGCCGCCTCTGAATCCTCCTCGATTGCGGCATTAACAGCCGACAGGGCATCTTGCAAGGTTTCTTCCGATAGACAATTGATTGATGTCGCCACGACATCCGCAGCCTCAATCGCTCCGACAGGCAAGCGCTTGCTATCCAGGCAGGCAATCAAAGCCGCCGCCGCACCGACAACACGCAATATGTCCTGTCGTTCGTTCATCAGCATTTCGAGTTCTCCGCGCAAAAGCGCAATTTCCTGATCACGTTGTGGCATCTTGCTCTCCTAGAATCGTTTTTTAAGTGTCATGGTATTACCGTCCCGCAGCATTTCCATCCGGTTGAGGAAACTCATCCCCAGGAGAGCCATCGGCATATCGCTCTGATGCACGACGGCATCGACACCATGCAGCGTTACATCGCCAATTCTCACCGTATCCAGCGTTAGCTTGCTCACCATGGTCTGGCCATTGGCAGTCTGGGCCATGCCCTTCAAACCGCGATTGAAATCAAGGCCAATCCTACGGGCATCGCTCGCTCCCAAGGAAATCATCGTCGCCCCGGTATCTACTAAAAAACGAACCGACGTTCCATTGATATTTCCCGTGGTATAGAAATGGCCCTGTGCATCAGCGGACAAAACTATTTTTCCCGAACCATCGGCAACCGGTGCACCAATGGCGAGCTGACCGACGCGCAATGGCCGCTTCTTGCCGCCGATTTCAATAACCACCTGATCGCTGGAGACCGAAATCACTTTGACGCCATCGACACTTTGGCCGGCAGCGACGGCTTGCGGCTCACCACCGTTCACCATCAACATTGCTTTGCTGCCCATTACGCCAGCCAAACCAACCTCCTGCGCCGTGCCAGCTGCGGAAAATAGGCAGAGCAGGATGGGCGCCGTAAAATAGCGCGATGATTTTCTGGACCAGTCACACAACATGCTACCTGTTGCCATATTCCGCCACTCCCCCACCGAAGGTCCGGGCTATTTTGCCATATTCCTTGAGCAGCAAGGGATTCCGTGGACCCTGATTGCCGTTGACGAAGGCGCACCAATCCCCGAAATGGCAAGCGCGTACTCAGGCCTCTGTTTCATGGGGGGACCGATGAGCGTCAACGATCCGCTCCCTTGGATCGAACCAGTATGCCAACTTATTCGCAATGCGGTGGATCACGACATACCAGTTATTGGTCACTGCCTGGGCGGACAACTCCTGAGCAAAGCTTTGGGCGGAAACGTAACAGCCAATCCGGTGCGCGAAATTGGCTGGAGCGAAGTGGTTGGCGAAGATCACCCAAGAGCCTTGCAGTGGCTAGGCAAGTTCGCCGGCAAACCAGGGACGGTATTTCAATGGCACGGCGAAACATTCACTCTCCCTGCAGGCGCCAGCCGCCTCATGTCGAATATGCATTGCGCCAATCAGATATTCGTCTGTGGACCGCACCTCGGGATGCAGTGCCACGTTGAGATGACGCCGGAGATGATTGCCACATGGTGCCAGCAATGGCAGGAAGAAGCCGCTGCCTTCAAAACCGACCCAAGTGTGCAGACGCCTGAGACGATGCTTGGAGAAATCGACGACCGCCTACCGACCATGCGCGCACTATCGGAACAGCTTTATTCCGTTTGGATACAGGGCTTGAAAGACCCGCATCGCCCCTAAAAAAAACCGGGCCTGATCGACCCGGTCTTTTTGCCGCAACAGATTCAATCGCGGAAATTGCCGTATTTGATAGGAAAATCGGTAATCGATTTCTTGATCAAGGCGATACATTCCTGCAAATCATCGCGCTTGGCGCCCTGGACACGTACAGCATCGCCCTGTATCGAACCTTGCACTTTGAGTTTGGCATCCTTGATCAGCTTGACGATTTTTTTCGCCATTTCGGTCTCGATGCCATCCTTGATTTTCAGCTCCTGCTTGACCTTGTTACCGGACACCTTTTGCACAGCCTGGTGATCCAGACGCTTGGTACTTTCGGTTTCCTTCTTCTCCATAGCAGGGAAAAGAATATCCTTGATCTGATCGAGTTGAAAATCCGAATCACCATGCAACGTTATGATTTTGTCTTTCTCATTTAGCTCGATCTTGGCCGAGGTCCCTTTGAAGTCATAACGGTTATCGATTTGCCTGGCAGCCACATCAACAGCGTTCTTAAGGGCCACCATATCGGCCTCTGAAGTAAAATCGAAGCTCGGCATCTTGCTTACCCGAAATGGCAAACGTAGTGGTAGGCCTCTCCGGCCGCCACTTCAATGTCAAAACTGGAATTGCCCGGGACGTTAAACGACTGCCCCTCCCCGTAGCTCTTCCACTCCGACTCACCTTTGAGCTTGACGCGGCACGAACCGCCCACTCCCTCCATGATTTCCGGCGCCCCCGTATTGAAGGTCAGGGCAGAGGGAAGGATCACTCCGACGGTTTTCTTGGTACCGTCAGCCAACACCACAGTGTGGCTGACGCACTTGCCGTCAAAATAAACATTGGCTTTTTTGACCACGGACACGTTGTCGTATTGCGACATTCAGATACCCCAGATTTTTTGGATGATGGCTTTGGCGACGAAACCAACCATACCGAAAGCCAGAACGAAGAAAAGCACAAACGTCCCCGTCTTACCGGCTTTCGATTTCCAGGCGATTTCGCCAATGATGAATAACATGAACAGGATGAAAGCACCGACTCCCCAGGTCGAGAAAAAGTCGGCAATCTGCTCTTCGGTCATGCCGAACAGCGTTGTCCCTTCCATTGCTTAAGCTTGACCTTTCTTGGCACGCAAGTTCGCTGCGATACGCATCCGCAAGGCATTTAGCTTGATGAAACCAGCCGCATCCTTCTGATCGTATGCTCCGGCGTCATCCTCAAAAGTCGCGATAGTCGAATCAAACAAGGAATCCGTCTTCGAATCGCGACCGACCACAATGACATTGCCCTTGTAGAGCTTGACGCGAACCGAACCATTCACCGACGACTGGGTGTGGTCGATCAAGGTCTGCAGCGCAATGCGCTCCGGGCTCCACCAGTAGCCGTTGTACACCAGGCTGGCATAGCGCGGCATCAGGTCATCCTTGAGATGGGCGACTTCGCGATCCAGGCAGATCGATTCGATGGCACGGTGAGCACGCAGCATGATGGTACCGCCCGGGGTTTCGTAACAGCCGCGCGACTTCATGCCGACGTAGCGATTTTCAACCAGGTCGAGACGGCCGATACCATGCTTGCCGCCCAACTGATTCAGCGTGGACAACACCTGGGCCGGCGTCATGCGGGTACCGTTCAGCGCAACAATGTCCCCCTTCTCGTATTCGATGTCGAGGTATTCGGCCTGATCCGGCGCTGCCTCCGGCGAAACCGTCCACCGCCACATCGACTCCTCGGCTTCTGCCGCCGGGTTTTCCAGGTGACGACCTTCATAGGAAATATGCAGCAGGTTGGCATCCATCGAATACGGCGAGCCACCTTGCTTGTGCTTCATTTCAACCGGGATGCCGTGCTTCTCGGCATAGGCGAGCAGCTTCTCGCGCGACAGCAGATCCCACTCGCGCCACGGCGCAATCACTTTGACCCCCGGCTTCAAGGCATAGGCGCCCAACTCGAAACGAACCTGATCGTTACCCTTGCCGGTTGCACCATGGGAAATGGCATCGGCGTTGGTCAGGTTGGTGATTTCGATCAGACGCTTGGCGATCAGCGGACGGGCGATCGAGGTACCGAGCAGGTATTCGCCTTCGTAAACCGTGTTGCAACGGAACATCGGGAAAACGAAATCGCGGACGAATTCTTCGCGCAGATCGTCGATGAAGATATTTTCCGGCTTGATGCCGAATTGCAGGGCCTTGGCGCGAGCCGGCTCAAGCTCTTCACCCTGACCGAGGTCAGCCGTGAAGGTCACCACTTCGCATTGATAGGTATCCTGCAGCCACTTGAGGATCACCGAAGTATCGAGACCGCCGGAATAGGCCAGCACCACTTTTTTGACGTCGCTCATTTCTGTTCCCTTGTTTCGTTGCAACCAAACCGCTCAGCCGTTGATCCGGCCCAGCATCAAATATTCCATCAAAGCCTTCTGGACATGCAGACGATTCTCCGCCTCGTCCCAGACCACCGATTGTGGCCCGTCGATCACCTCGGCAGTCACCTCCTCGCCACGGTGGGCAGGCAGGCAGTGCATGAACAGCGCTCCCTCGTTGGCGACCTGCATCATTTCGCCATCGACGCACCAGTCGGCAAACGCCTTGATCCGCGCTTCGTTCTCGGCCTCGTAGCCCATCGACGTCCAGACGTCGGTGGTGACCAGATCGGCACCACGACAGGCATCCATCGGATCGGCAAACACCTTGAACCGGGCCGCATCGATCTTGCCGACCAGTTCAGGATTGATTTCGTAACCCGGCGGCGTCGAGACATGGACCTTGAAATCCAGGACTTCGGCAGCCTGCAGCCAGGTATTGCACATGTTGTTGGCGTCGCCAACCCAGGCTACCGTCTTGCCCTGGATCGAGCCACGATGCTCGATGTAGGTGTAGATATCGGCCAGGATCTGGCAAGGGTGATATTCGTTGGTCAGCCCGTTGATCACCGGCACGCGCGAATTGGCCGCAAAACGCTCGATGATGCTTTGCTCGAAGGTGCGAATCATGACGATGTCGCTCATCCGCGAAATCACCTGTGCCGCGTCTTCGACTGGCTCGCCGCGCCCCAGCTGCGAGTCGCGGGTATTGAGATAGATCGCCGAACCACCCAGTTGCTGCATTCCCGCTTCGAAGGAAAGACGGGTACGCGTACTGGCTTTCTCGAAGATCATGACCAGGGTCCGGTCACTCAGCGGCCAATATTTTTGATAAGACTTGAACTGGTTCTTGATCCAGCGCGTCCGGTCGAAAACATAATCGAACTCGTCGCGAGAAAAATCTTTGAACTGTAGAAAGTGTTTGATCGCCATGGTCAGGCCGCCAAAAAATCCTTGATTAGGGGAGTAACGCGCTCGACAAGCTCACGCGCGTCCTGTTCGCTGAAAATCAATGGCGGCAGGAAACGCACTACCTTGTCAGCCGTCACATTGATCAAAAGCCCGGCGGCAAGGGCCTTGCCGACCAATTCGCCGCAAGGCCGATCGAGTTCAATGCCGATCATCAGGCCATGACCGCGAATATCCACGACGCCTTTCACCCCGCCCAAGGCTTCGGCAGACAATTGACGAATCAGGGCGCCGATCCGTTCGGCATTGGCCAGCAGGCCATCCTGTTCGATCACGTCAATGGTGGTCAAGGCCGCCGTCGACACCAACGGATTGCCCCCAAAGGTCGAACCGTGATTACCCGGCCCGAACAAGCCAGCCGCCTTGCCACCAGCCAGACAGGCGCCAATCGGCACGCCGGAGCCGAGGCCTTTGGCCAGGGTAGCGATATCCGGCTGAATGCCGGCATGTTGATAGCCGAACCATTTGCCGGTTCGTCCCATGCCGCACTGAACCTCGTCGCAAATCAACAACCAGCCATGCTCGTCGCACAATTGGCGCAATGCTCTCTGATATTCAATCGAGGCAAGATGAATCCCGCCCTCGCCCTGGATGATCTCCAGCATGACTGCAACCACGCTGTGGTTATGTTCTGCAACCGCTTTGATTGCCGCCAGATCATCGTAAGGTACACGGACGAAACCCGACACCAGCGGCTCGAACCCCGCTTGCGCCTTGCGATTCCCGGTCGCCGACAAGGTTGCCAAGGTACGACCATGAAATGCTTTTTCCATCACGATGACGGTGGGCGTCTCGATACCTTTTTTGTGACCATAAAAACGAGCCAGCTTGATCGCTGCTTCGTTGGCCTCAGCCCCAGAGTTGGAAAAAAAGACTTCTTCCATACCGGACAAGGCGGCCAACTTGTCAGCCAGGGCCTCCTGCTCACGAATCCGGTACAGATTAGAGGTATGCAGCATGCGTCCGGCCTGTTCTGAAATAGCCGAAACCAATCTCGGGTGGGCATGACCGAGTGTTGAAACGGCAATCCCGGACAAGGCATCCAGATACTCGCGCCCCTCGATATCGGTGATCCGACTTCCCCGCCCATGGCTAAAAGCCACAGGCAACCGGGCATAGGTATTCATGACATGCGACATGATGCAACCTCAAAAACAAAAACGGCGGCAATCGCCGCCGGAACGACCGCAAGCTCACCGACGACTAAATGCCGGAAAAAGTTGCAGAAAATCGAATGTTAAGTGAAAAATAGAGGCTTGTATAGAACGTGAAAATCATGCGCATCGCCATATTCAACCAGAAAGGCGGCGTCGGCAAAACGACGACCACACTCAATCTAGGCGCTGCACTCAAGCGTGCCGGGATGCCACCTTTGATGATCGACCTTGACCCGCAAGGTCATCTCTCAAGCATTCGTGGCAACACCCCCGGCGAAGCCAATCACAGCCTGTTTGCGTTCTACCAGGACCTTAGCTCCCTGGATTCACTCAAAATTGCCTGGGACGAAATCGGCCACCTTATTCCATCACATCAACAACTTATCAAAGTCGACTCGATATTCGGCAAAGGCCCCGCAATTCTGAACAAGCTGAAAAGCGGGATTGATGCCATGGAGTCGGACGAAACCCAATCCCCAGTCTTAATCGACTGCTGCCCATACATCGGAGTTCTGGCGCTCAACGCCATCTTTGCCTGCGATCGCCTGATCATCCCGGTGTCGACAGATTACCTCTCACTACAGGCCGCGGACCACATCACACGCACACTACAAGTTCTTGAACCGGTGCTGAAGCGACGCGTTGAGAGACGCTACCTACTAACCCGCTTCGACCGTCGCCGCCGAATGAGTGATGACGTCCGCAACAAGTTACGCGAACGCTACGCCAGCGAAGTACTGGAAACCGTCATTTCCGAAAATGTGACCGTTGCAGAGAGCCCATCTTTAAACCGGGACGTATTCCGTCACAACCCAAACAGTTCCGGAGCCCACGACTATCAAGCGTTGCTAGGAGAACTTATCGAGCGAGGAGACATCCCCTCCCCGGCACAAACAACCCCACGCCCATAATTATGGCAAGCCTAAGGCCTTCTGCTAGAATGCGACAACCCAAGGTCGCAACGCCCGAAAACGCAGAGTAAAAAAACAATGACAAAATCAGAATCGAGCACCTTCATCATTGTTGGCCTAACCAAGCAAGGACGCAAATTTCGTCCAAGTGACTGGGCAGAACGCCTGTGCGGGGTCATGTCGGCCTTTGGCGCCGAACGCAAGATGAAATACTCTCCCTACGTTGGCCCCGGAGACTATAACGGGGAAAAAGCAGTTTTTGTAGACGGCCGACTCGGCGAAATCGAACCCATGGCCTACCGCTTCATGCTAAATTTTGCACAGGACAATGACCTTCAAATCATCGATGGCGTCTGTTCGATTGAGGACAAAAAGCAAGCCCCCTCCTAACAAAAACAAAACGCTTACTGAAAATAAAAATGGCGCCCCAAGGCGCCATTTTTTGTGATCACTCGAAAATCAAGCAGCAGCAAGTGCCTTGATTTGAGCAGACAAGCGACTCTTGGTACGAGAAGCCTTGTTCTTATGAATGATCTTCTTGTCAGCAATGCGATCCAAGACAGCAACGGACTGCTGGAACACACCTTGTGCTGCGGCTTTGTCGCCAGCTTCGATTGCCTGACGGACACGCTTAACTGCGGTACGCAGGGTCGAACGCAGGCTGGCGTTGTGGGAACGCTGCCCGTCAGCCTGACGGGCGCGCTTGCGAGCTTGAGCGCTATTGGCCATAATTTATCTCGGAAACAAAAACTAAAGACGTCAACTATACTAACGATTTTGGGTTTCAGCAACCAATATCGTATTAATTCATCTTCGCCAAGCCTTCTCTCTTGCCGATGCAGGATTTCCCATAAGCTGATCTGCCGTTGGAGGAGTCAAGCGAATACGCACGCGACTCCGTACATTCATACTACCCTGACCACCAGGCACGAATTTTTCAGCTTTGAAGTGAGCTATCGCTCTTTCCACCAACGGCTTGGGCAAAGTCGACTCCAGTAGAACAACATCATCCACATCACCTTCAGATGAGATGAGCACCATAATCTCGGCGTCTCCCACGACACCTTCAAATTCCTTGAAATGCAACTCCGCCGCATCAGCGTCGCGAGGAAACGGAATTCGACTCAATCGACTTGGGGGCAAGTAGTCGTCAATAGAAAGCTTGGTCGGGGCGGCCATCTCAGCAGTCGATCCAACAGACATTTCCGAAGACTCGGGAACATGCCCTTCCTCAACACGCGCTGCAACCCCATGCACTTCCGCAACCACCTGCCGAATCTCCTGCCGCCCAACCAATCTCACGTAAATTCTGTCGCCAACATCCCCGTTTATAAAACCCATTTGAAAAACAGCAGAACAACAAGCAAACACCGCCAAATGCAGCGCCAAAGATATACAAAGCGAGACACTCAAATCCCCAACTGACTGGCTGTGGAAATGTGCCCTTCGTCGGCAAACTGGCGCCATCTGTTCCTGCTGCCACTTATCCAAAAAATTCAACCCTTTGTCCAAAAGCTTACAACCCGGCCAAAGCCAAAGATTACAATGCCATCAAAGGACGATAGCCATGCAAACTACGGAATCAACAGGTTTCACGCTTCTTGAACTTCTCATCGTAATCGCCATTGTCGGAATTCTCGCAGCTTTGGCCGGCCCTAGCTTGAGAACACTGCTTCTAAATAACCAACTCGCATCCGAAACAAATGAACTGTTAGTCGACTTGGCCTTTGCTCGCGCTGAATCCGCCCGTGTCGGCAAGCGGATAACGTTATGCATCAGCACCTCTGGAACATCATGCGGCACCGGTTCATCCTGGACATCTGGTCGAATTTCCTTTGTAGACGAAAGCACTTCGGGCACGACCGGGACAGTTGATAGCGGCGAAGAAATTCGTCGCACCACGAAACCAAGTTCAAACAATTCCGCAACCATTACTGCTTCAGGATTTACCAATTCAGCCGGAAGCTCGACCAATAATTTTATTCAATACAGACCGAACGGTTCGCTTAATTCGACCACCACAGGGCGTTTCAAAATATGTGACAACCGCGTTGGAAACTTTGGCAGAAGCATTGAAATATTACCTACAGGTCGCGCTTCATTAAAATCGACATCTGAATCATGCCCATGAACAGGACAAAACTAAACGGATTTACGATGATCGAAGTCATGGTGACGATCGTCATCGTTGCAATTGGTCTACTCGGCTTGGCCGCGTTGCTACTAAGAGGAATGCAAGCTGGAAACACCTCCCAATTACGTAGCTACGCAGTCGCACAAGCCTATGACATGGCCGATCGGATGCGAGCCAATCCAGCCGGCCTGGCCGCAGGGCACTACGACAACATCATACCAACTGGATCCAGCGCCTCATGCAGCACCCTATTGGCAAGTCCAAGTAGTTCGCCGGCCGCAGTAGCCCCACCGACAACCTCACCAGGCACTTGCGGCGCCTGCAGCAGCGCCGCATGCACTGTAGCCAACGTTGCAGCGCGTGACAAATGCATCTGGCAGCAAACAAATTCAGGGCTGCTACCGAATGGAGCGGGCGCGATATGCAAAGACAGCAGCAAGAACTGGTACACCATTTACGTTTCTTGGGATGAAAGTCGCTCCGGAACCACAGATAAATCCTTTTCTATCAGTTTTGAGCCATGAAACTACGTTTTACCAAATACCTCGATCCACAACGAGGCCTGACGCTGATTGAATTACTTATTGCTATGGCAATAGGCCTGTTCGTTGTGGGAGCCGTTTCAGTTCTTTATATCAATACACGAAGCGGCTTCAATTATCTTGAGGAGGTTTCCCGTATCCAAGAGACTGGCCGTTTCGCAATCGATACGATTAGTCGAGACATCCGGATGGCTGGCTATAACGGATGTGGGAAAGACGTGACGACGATAGCCAACGTCGTAAATGGCGCGAGCAGCAGTCCTTTTCTCGACTTCTCGACCCCCATCCGGGGCTATGGCGATGGCGTCGCTTTCCCCACAGCACTCAGCAGCGCAGGGGCTATCAGCGGAACGGATGCCATTGTTCTTCTTGGCGTCGACACATCGAGTGAAATGGTTGTACAAAATCACAACCCCTCTTCGGCTCAAATAGACACCAATACCCACTCGGTCAAACCAGGGGAAATATTGCTGATCACCGACTGCGCGAAGGCATCCATTTTCCAGATGACTGGCCCAACAAACAACAACAACAATGCCACGAACGTCGTTCATAACACGGGTACCGGAACACCCGGAAACTGCACAAAATTTCTTGGAGCAAGCTGCCCGAGCGCACTCACTTATACATATAAGCCAGGCTCTTCGTTAATCAAAATCTATTCAAATGCATATTTCATAGCGAATTCGTCTCTTAACAACGGCACACGCTCGCTATGGAGCCTTGCACTCGAAGGCAGTACAAGCGGCTCTGCTGTTGCAAAAGAGTTACTGGTCGGGGTTAATAACATGCAAATCTATTATGGCCTCGACATGGATGGAGATGGCAGTGCTGATCGCTATGTAACAGCGGATGTTGTCCAGTCATCTGGCATCTGGAGCAAAGTCAATACTGTACGAATTTCTCTGTTGGTTACCTCGACCAATACAAAGGTTGCCACAGGAAAGCAAAGTTATTTATTCCAAACAACCTCTGGTAGCACCACTGAATCAACCGTCACACCAGGGGATAGAATTTTGCGACGAGTTTTCTCGGAAACCGTGGTTGCACGTAATCGCGTCATGTAATGAACAAATCATCTATGAAACCACCGAATTTGCTGGGTACTCAGCGTGGCGTAGTTTTAATCACCGCGGTGATGTTCTTGGTTGTCCTTTCTCTTCTCGCCATTTCCATGATGAAGACAAGCATTCTTGAAGAACGGATGGTGGCAAGCAACCGGGATTGGAGTAATGCATTCCAGGCAGCAGAATCCGCCCTGCGTGACGCCGAACGAGAAATCAAAGACAGCACGCGCATCTCCGGCCAAACAGGCTTCGTTGCTCTTTGCAGCAGTTCCTCGGCACCCAAAGGTGGCGGACTATGTTTACCCAACAACTGCACTAGCACTGCATCCAACGGAAACTGCAGTCCGATATGGGTTCACCTATCAACAGTACAGAATGATTCGGGGTGGAAAACAGGCTCCGGAACCTCGAAAAGCATTCAGTACGGCGGCATAACAAATGCGGCCGCTCTTTCCGGCGTAGGTGCTCAGCCGCGCTACATCATTGAGGTATTGACAGTACCCTCCGCCGGCTCCCAAAAAGTACAACCAGGGCAAGCACAGTTAGATTATTTGTATCGGGTTACTGCGGTGGGATTCGGCGTCAACGTCCAAAGCAGAGTCATGTTGCAGTCGATGGTTAGACCCCACTAGAACGCGAAGAATATTAAGAGGAAATTGATCATGAACAAATTCTCCCCTTTGCCTCATTCACTCAGCACGATCATGAGAAACGCCTTGCTGTGTGCGACAGTAAGTTCGCTCATGGTTTTGCCGCCCTCCACTGCAACTGCAGCTACGCTCGCAGCGGCTCCAATGTATATCACAGCCAGCCAGCCGCCGTTGATCATGCTAACAATGGCGCGCGACCATAAACTGTTTTACGAAGCTTATAACGATTATTCCGACCTCAACGGTGACGGGAAAATCGACGTTGGATACAAGCCGGCGCAGATCGAATACTACGGTTATTTCGACTCGTACAAATGCTACAACTACAGTGGTGGGATATTCACGCCGGTAGCAATGAGTGATTCCTCCGTCGTTGATGGCGTAACGACCTATAACAAAAAATGTACCGGGACAGGGCGCGATTACTGGAGCGGGGATTTTCTTAATTACGTCACCACATCGCGAATCGATGCATTGCGTAAAGTCCTTTACGGTGGCTACCGCAGTACGGACACAACCACACAGACAATTCTCGAACGCGCTTTCATTCCCCAAGATGCACACAGTTGGGGCAAGGAGTACACAAGTATTGCCAATGATGGATATGACATCACTGAATATACGCCGCTCAGCTTGCCGGCCTCCAGTAAGCGACACCTCTTTGCCAACGTAACACTGACCGGCTTCGGGCAACCTCCACTCATGCGTGTTGTTACCAACAGCAGTTATCGGATCTGGGAGTGGGTTTCGATTGAACGCCCCGTCGCAGGCGATGATTGTGCAACCGGCAATAACGTACGTGGCAGTTGCACGGGGAACAATAACACCTACACAGGAAACCCTGCCGATGCAGCAGCTTTTCAGGTTCTGATTGATACCTATGCCACCAGTGGTCATCAAACCGGGCAACGCACCATCGGCAATATCGATCAGAGTGGGAGCAACAACAATCCTTATGCTTCAGGGGATTACTATCTCGACGTCTTCCGCGGCACACTGAATGTCAGTACCGCTGGCACATACTATTTTGCAGTCGATGGGGACGATGCCGTCGAACTCTGGATTGACGGAGCGCTAGTCACCGGTTGGTATGGTGGTCACGGACGTTGCAACTGCACCAGCCACAACGCATCGAAATCGCTAACAGCAGGAACTCACAGCATCGAGTTTCGACATCAGGAGGCAGCGGGTGACGACAACTGGACGTTGCAATGGAAAGGCCCAGACAGCAGCAATAACTGGGCGGTAGTTCCTTCATCGAAATTTTCCGGCCTGACGCAGACTTTCTATAACGTTAGTGCAGCCACTTCGACACGAACAGACTACAACGTTCGCGTCGAAGCCTGCAAGCTCATCTCCGGTGTGCCATCAGACGCCTATTTCGGTCGTGAAAGCAACTGCAAAGCCTATAGCGATGGGGCAGCGACGCCGACCATTACTTACAAGCCAACCGGCCTCCTCCACAATTACGGCGAATCCAACGGGATGTTCTTTGGCCTGTTGAGCGGGTCCTATGATCAAAACACAAACGGCGGCGTCCTTCGCAAAGCCGTATCCTCGATCACCAACGAAATCGAAACCACGACCGGCATATTCAAAGAATCGGGCAGTACATGCGGTCTGACTGGTTCGAGTTCCTGCGTTAACGGTATCGTCGGAACGATCAACCGCTTCCACATCACAAGTTTCAATTACGCTGACCAGTCGTACAGCTGCGGCTGGATCACAACCCGTCAGATGACGGATGGCGAATGTGAAATGTGGGGCAATCCATTAGCCGAAATGATGTATGAAGCCGTACGTTACTTCTCCGGTGCCACAACACCCACCGCAGCATTCAACACAAGCCACACACGAGATGACGCGGTCACGCTTTCCGGCGGCACAACGGGTTTACCACGGATTACCACCTGGACTAACCCATTCTCAACATCGGCCAGCTTGCCCATTCCCAACACGGGTCCGTTCCCCGTGTGTTCGAAGCCGTTCATGATGTTGATCAGCGACGTCTATCCGTCCTTTGATTCCGACTCGGTACCTGGCGCTGACAGCAATTTCAGTTCGTTGGCGGCAGTGAATATCAATGGGGCATCCCTGAACGCTGCAGCACGTGGCCAAACGCTGTGGGATCTCGAGTTTTCTGGCTCGGCGACCAGTAAAAATGTATTCATTGGCCAGGTAGGCGCTAATTTCGACGGCGCACCAACTCCCAAGGCTGCAACAAGCTTTGGCAATTTGCGAGGCCTTGCGCCCAGCGACCCGACCCGTCAGGGTAGCTATTACGCTGCCAGCGTTGCTCATTTTGCGAAAGTAAACGACATCAACAGCATTGCGAGCAGCCAAAAAGTTGGCACCTATGCAATCGCACTTTCTGCTCCGCTACCGACCATTCAAATCCCGATTGGCACAACCGGGAATTACATCACGATCGTTCCATTTGCCAAGTCGGTTGGTGGTTCATCGATCAGTGCCACTCAAGGTGCATTTCAGCCGACCAACCAGATCGTCGACTTCTATGTGGACACCATCGTCAATGTCAATGCATTGAATGAAGACACCGGTATTAACGGTGGCCGGCCTTATTACAAGTTCCGTATTAATTACGAGGACGTTGAGCAAGGTGCTGACCATGACATGGACGCGATTGCGGTCTATGAAATTTCACTCAACGCAAACAACACCGTCACGATCAAGGTCAATTCAACCTATGCCGCGGGCGGCATCATGCAACACATGGGCTACGTGATATCCGGTTCAACAGCCGACGGCGTGTATCTTGTCGTACGCGATAGCGACACCGGCTATAGTTCGGATCCGGAATACTTCCTGGACCGTCCGAAATCCTCCGATACCGGTACCGATTCGACTTATCACATGCCCTTGCTGTCGAGTGCCGATAACGATGTACCGGATGCTAGCAATTTCGCCACGCGCACCTTCACCGCCAACACTGGCAGTACCAGTGCGACAACACTGCGCGACCCGCTTTGGTATGCGGCCAAGTACGGTGGCTTTAACGACCTGAACGGCGATAACGTTCCCCAGACGAACGAGTGGGATGCCGATGGTGATGGGGTTCCGGACACCTATTTCCTGGTGGTCAACCCGCTCAAACTGTTGGCACAACTGGACAAGGCCTTGGCCAAGATTCGCGACAGTTCGGGCACATCCGCCGCATTGACTTCAAACTCTTTCTCCTTCCAGACGGATACGCTGATCTATCAAGCCCGTTTCAACACCGATGGCTGGTCTGGTGAGTTGGTCGCATACCCGGTCACGGCCTCCAGTATTGGCAATCCGACATGGCAAGCTCAACAATTGCTCGCCGATAAAACGCCTTCGTCGCGCGTCATTCTGACCTATGACCCGGATAAGTCGGGGACCAAAGGGATTCCTTTCCGTTGGAACAGCATGACCTCTTCGGGAACGACAACCCTCCGCACCTCGCTGAACAAAACCTCGGGGGGAACGACCGACAGCCTTGGCTCGGACCGAGTCAGCTTCCTGCGCGGCGAAGATGTGTCCGGAATGCGTACTCGCCCACGCATTACGACAACCACGATCACCGGCACCTGCACGGGCACCTACACTTGCCCGGATTCTGGCGGCACCGCCGTCTGCTCGGGTGGCGGCTCAGTGGTTTGCACCCCGACAACCAAACCCAATCGCCTGGGCGACATCATTAATTCCCAAGCCCAGTATGTTGGACGCCCTGCTTTCGGATACGCCGATGGCAGTTACGCAAAGTTCTCGAGCGACTACAACGCGACGACCAATTCGACAGGCAAAGGAGATCGAACCGAAATGGTTTACGTCGGTGCCAATGATGGGATGTTGCATGGTTTCAATGCCTCGACCGGAGAGGAGTTGTTGGCCTATGTCCCGAGCGAAATGTATCGCCAGCGCAACAGTCGCTGGATTCTCAACAAGCTGACCGAATCGGACTATGGAAAGACCGGCTCCAGCAACACCCACCGTTACTATGTCGATGGCACACCGACGATCGGTGATATTTGTGTCACGGAAAATGTCACCAACTGCCCGGACGGCGATTGGCGGACATTGCTGGTAGGCGGTCTGGGGGCAGGTGGTCAAGGCATATTCGCACTCGATGTCACTACTCCGGACAATTTCTCCGAAGCAAACGCCGGCTCATTGGTTAAATGGGAATACTCGGATAAAAATGACGTCGACATGGGCTATACCGTTGGGCGCCCTTATATTGTTCGTCTATGCACCGACCGCAATGCGGATCAATCCTGTAACGCATGGAGTTGGTATGTGCTGATCAACAACGGCTACAACAACACCGAGAGTGACGGTTATCAAAGCACAAACGGCGATGCCGCTCTCTATATCCTGAATGCAAACACCGGTGCTCTGGTCAAGAAAATCCGGGTTCAAGAAGGCGATGTATCGTCGAGCGGCCCCAACGGCTTGTCTGAAATCGCACCGATCGACTTCGACGGCGATGGTGTAGTCGATTACGTCTATGCCGGCGATATCAAGGGCAACCTGTGGCGGTTTGATTTGATTAGCCAGAACACCAATAACTGGGATGTTGCATTTGGTTCGGGTACCAACCTGAATCCCCTATACGTTGCCTGGGATGAACAAACTACGCGGGTTCGTCAGCCGATCACCACCTCGCCAGACGTCATCAAGCATCCCAGTGGCGGCTTGCTCGTAATCTTCGGTACCGGCAGTTTCATTTTCACCGGTGACGATCTCAGTACCCAAGTCCAAACCGTGTACGGGATCTGGGACAAGCTGGATGGCAATACCGTATCCTCGAGTAGCCGGGCCAATCTGCAACAACAAACCGTGCTGAGCGCAACGGTAACCGCAACCTCGACCTTTGGTGACACGACCGGCAATGACGTTTACACCTACCGCACCATTACCGAAAACACCGTTGATTGGGATACCAAAAAAGGTTGGTACTTCAACCTGCCGGATAGCGGAGAACGCATTAGCTACAACCTCGAAGTACGCGGCAGCAATGTACTACGCGTCACCAGCACGGTCCCCTCGAGCGATGTTTGCGCGTCAGGCGGCAGTTCCTGGGAGTACTTCGTGAACGCACTGACAGGCCAGAGACTGGGGTGGTCGCCTTACACGGACGTTCCGGGTCTTCTTGATTTTGGTGGCACATCGGCCTATGCCAGTGCCCGCAAGAGCAACTCGGGCATCACCCCCCCAGGCGTCATCATTACTGAAGGCAGAGGTCGTGGCACCGAATTCACCTGTGGCAGTGCCGGCACTTGCGAAGGCGCCAAACTGAACCTAGGCCCCGCCACTGCAGGCCGCCTTTCCTGGCGAGAAATTTTGAGCGACTAATCGACAAACATGAACAATACAATCAAGCAGAAGGGCTTTACTCTTATCGAACTGATGATCGTGGTTGTCGTGATTAGTATTCTTGCTGCGGTAGCTGTCCCCAGCTACCGCCAGTATGTTGCGAAATCACGGCGAACCGATGCCAAATCGGCTTTGCTGGCCACATCGCAAGCAATGGAAAAGTTCTATACAGAGAAAATGACCTATGATGCGGCAACGCTGGGAACCGCGAGCACTGACATAAGCAAAACGACGTCTCCGGACGGTTATTACACTATCCGCTTTGACAGCGCACCTACAGGCACGGTCTGCAGTGCCCTAAGCACCTCCAGCAGCAACGCTACTGCCTACCGGATTTGTGCAACGCCGACAGGAAGCCAGACAGGAGACGCCTGTGGCATTCTGTCTATCGACAATAAAGGGGTGAAGTTACCCGCAACCGCTGGCTGCTGGCGCTAACCGCACCTAACCCGGATGCAGTTCCTTGGGAAGGGGGAACGAAACTCCCTCTTCCACTCCTTGCATCTGGGTCACTTCAGCACCAGCAAGCTGTTGAATCCGGGTTATGACCCGCTGCACCAAGATTTCCGGTGCTGATGCGCCGGCGGACACACCAACACGACGCTTGCCGCTCAGCCAAACCGACTCGATTTCATCCGGACCGTCCACAAGATACCCCTCAACCCCTCGCGCCACCGCAACCTCCTTCAAGCGACGAGAATTTGAACTGTTTGGACTGCCGACAACAATGACCAAATCGCACTGCTCGGCCAACGCCTTGACCGCATCCTGGCGGTTCTGGGTGGCATAGCAAATATCGTCTTTCTTGGGACCCTGCACATCAGGGAAACGCTCTTTGAGGGCACCGATCACCTTGGATGCATCATCGACCGACAAAGTTGTCTGGGTCACGAACGAGAGCTGATCCGGCGAATGCACAGCCAAGCCGAGCACATCTTCCGCCGTCTCCACCAGGTACATCCCGCCTTCACTCTGCCCCATCGTTCCTTCGACTTCAGGGTGCCCTTTGTGGCCGATCATCACCACTTCGCGGGCCTGATTACGCATCTTTCCAACTTCGACGTGTACCTTCGTGACCAGCGGGCAAGTGGCATCGAACACCTTCAAGCCGCGCTCTTCCGCCTCACGCCGCACCTCTTTCGACACACCGTGCGCACTGAAAATCACCGTGCTTCCGGTCGGCACCTCACTCAATTCCTCGATAAATAACGCACCCTTGGCGCGCAAGTCGTCGCAGACGAACTTGTTATGCACGACTTCGTGGCGCACATAGATCGGCGCCCCGAACTTCTGCAAGGCACGCTCGACGATGGCGATGGCGCGCTCGACGCCGGCACAGAAGCCACGAGGATTGGCGAGGATGATCTGCATTTACATGATTCCGATGATTTCCACCTCAAACTGGATCGGCTTGCCGGCCAGCGGGTGATTGAAGTCGAACAAGGCATGCGTCGCATCCAGCTCACGCAGGAAGCCCGCAAACGTACCGCCATTAGGCGCGGTGAATTCGACGACAGAGTTCTCCTTGAGTTCCATTTCTGCCGGCAAGCCGCTCCGCGCAATGCGCTCGACCAGGCGAGGATTGTGCTGGCCGAAAGCCTGCTCGGGCTCCAGCTGGAATACAAATTTTTCGTGAGCTGGCAAACCGATCAATACCGATTCCAGGTTTTCTGCCAGCTGACCACTACCCATCTGCAAGGTTGCCGGGCTCATGCCAAACGTCGACAGGAATTCCTCGCCATCCTGCGCGGTAATCCGGTAATGCAAGGTGAGATAGCTGTCGGAACGAACGGTAGTCATGATTTTTTCTCCTCGGCATGCCTGCCGGATGCTGTCAGCTGCTCGACCACCAGCAAGACGGCGCCAAGCGTGATGGCCGAATCGGCCACATTGAAGGCCGGCCAGTAATAGCCGGCAACGTGCCATTGAATGAAGTCGACTACCGCGCCGAAGCGCACCCGGTCGATGACGTTGCCCAGCGCACCGCCCATCACCAGCGTCAGGGCCAGGGAAAGCAAACGTTGCTGTTTGTGCTGGCGCAGCATCACGGCGATCCAGCCAGAAACGCCAAGAGCCAGCAGCGTGAACAGCCAGCGCTGCCAGCCCGGCTGATCGGCCAGAAAGCTGAAGGCCGCCCCGGGGTTGTAGGTCAGCACCCAGTTCCAGAACGGCGCAACATAGATTGTTTCACCGAATCCCAGGTTCTGCAGTACGACCCACTTGCTCAACTGATCCAGTACGACGACCAGCCCGGCCAGCGCATACCAGCGCTTCACATCAGGCATGGGCACGCGCCTCACCGTCGCCATGCAGATTGCTGATACAGCGGCCACAGAGGGTCGGATGCTCGGCATCGGCCCCGACATCCTCGCGCACGTGCCAGCAACGCTCACATTTGCCATGTACCGAAGGATTGGCCAGCAGCTTTTCTTCTGCACTTTCGACCACGCTGACCTTGGAGCAGATCAGCACGAACTTGAGATCGTCCGCCAGCGAATTCAATACCGCAAACTTCTCGCCAGCGCAATGAATTTCGACTTCGGCCTGCAGCGAGGAACCGATCTTGCCCGCCTCACGCAGCGCTTCCAGCGCCTTGGTCACATCGGCTCGCACGCTGCGGATTTGTGCCCACTTGCTCAGCAGATCGTCTTCCGCCGCAGGAACCGGCAATACGTGCCAGGTGTGCAACATGACCGACTGCTCGACGTCACCGGTCAGCACTTGCCAGATTTCCTCGGCAGTGAATGACAGAATCGGTGCCATCAACTTGGTAAAGGCCTGCAGGATATGCCACAGCGCCGACTGGGCCGAACGCCGAGCCAGCGAATCGGGCGCCGTGGTGTACAAACGGTCTTTCAGGATATCCAGATAGAAGCCGCCAAGATCTTCCGAACAGAAGGTCTGCAGCGCCTGCACGACCCGATGGAATTCGTAACGGTCGTAATCAGCCGTACACGCGCTCTGCAACTGACGAGTCAAGGCCAGAGCATAACGGTCTATCTCGAACCATTGCTCAACCGGCAGCAAATTCTTCCCGGCATCGAAATCCGACGTATTGGCCAGCATGAAGCGCAGCGTATTGCGAATCCGGCGATAGCCTTCGACAACACGCTTGAGGATTTCGTCCGAAATCGACAGTTCGCCTGAGTAGTCGGTCGAAGCCGTCCACAAACGCAGGATCTCGGCGCCCATCTTGTCCGAAACCTGCTGCGGGGCAATCACGTTGCCCTTCGACTTGGACATCTTGTGGCCCTTGCCATCGACTACGAAGCCGTGGGTCAGCAGCGCCTTGTACGGGGCACGGCCGTCGATCGCGGAACCGGTCAGCAGCGACGAGTGGAACCAGCCACGGTGCTGGTCGGAACCTTCAAGATAGAGGTCGGCCGGCCAGGTCAGCTGATTGCCGTGCGAGCCGCGCATGACGCTCATGTGCGTCGTGCCGGAATCGAACCAGACATCGAGGATGTCGGTGGTCTTGACGTAGTCGGCGGCTTCTGCACCGAGCAGTTCGGCAGTTTCCAATTGCGTCCAGGCTTCGATGCCCCCCTGTTCGACGCGCTTGGCGACGGCTTCCATCAGTTCCAGCGTGTTCGGATGCAGCTCGCCGGTCGCCTTGTGCGTGAAGAAAGGCAGCGGCACGCCCCAATTGCGCTGGCGCGAGATGCACCAGTCCGGGCGATTGGCGATCATCGCGTGCAAACGGTTCTTGCCCCAGGATGGGTAGAAGGCGGTGTCCTCGACCCCCTGCAGCGCAGCTTCGCGCAGCGTGTGACCGGCCGGCTCGGTGGCGGCGACGCCCTGACTGTCGACGTCCGGCGCATCCATGCGCACGAACCACTGGCTGGTGGCGCGGTAGATTAAGGGTGTCTTGTGACGCCAGCAGTGCATGTAACTGTGCTCGATCGTGGCGTGCTTCAACAGCGCGCCGACTTCGGCCAGCTTGTCGACGATGACCGGATTGGCCTTCCAGACGTTCATGCCGCCGAAGAAAGGCAGATCGGCCACATAGGTGCCGTCGCCCTGCACGGGTGTCAGAATCTGCTCGTTATGCATGCCGTAGTGCTTGCAGGACTGGAAGTCCTCCAGGCCATAGGCCGGCGCCGAGTGGACGATGCCGGTACCGGCATCCAGCGTCACGTAGTCGCCGAGGAAGACCGGCGACAGGCGGTCGTAGAGCGGATGACGGAAGGCGATGCGCTCCAGCGCCGCGCCCTGGCAACTGGCGACCACGCTGCCACTCAGGCCATAACGGGTCAGACAGCCTTCCTGCAGGTCAGCGGCCAGGATCAGGCAGCCCTTCTCGGTCTGCACGAGGTTGTAAGTGATTTCCGGATGGGCGTTGAGCGCCTGGTTGCCAGGAATGGTCCAGGGCGTCGTCGTCCAGATCACCGCGTAGGTTTCGCCGGCCGGCAGCTCCTTCAGGCCAAAAGCCGCGGCCAACTTGTCGCGCTCGGCCGCGGCGAAGGCGACGTCAATGGCCGGCGATTTCTTGTCCTGGTATTCGACTTCCGCCTCGGCCAGCGCCGAACCACAGTCGAAACACCAGTTCACCGGCTTCAGGCCGCGATAGACAAAACCGCGCTTGACCATGGCGCCGAGCGCGCGAATCTCGTCGGCCTCGGTTTTGAAGTTCATGGTCTTGTACGGGTTGTTCCACTCGCCGAGCACGCCCAGGCGAATGAAATCCTTCTTCTGGCGTTCGATCTGCTCGCCGGCGTAGGCACGGGCCAGCCTCTGAACCTCGGCACGGGGAATCGCCTTGCCGTGCGTCTTTTCGATCTGAATCTCGATCGGCATGCCATGGCAGTCCCAACCGGGGACATAAGGCGCATCGAAACCGGCCAAGGTCTTGGAACGGACAATGATGTCCTTCAACACCTTATTGACAGCATGACCGATGTGAATATCGCCATTTGCGTAAGGCGGGCCGTCGTGCAGAATGAATTTCGGACGCCCGGCGCAAGCTTCGCGGATGCGCTGGTAAAGCTGCTTTTCCTGCCATAGGGCAACCCATTGCGGCTCGCGTTTGGGCAGGTCGCCGCGCATCGGAAAGGCGGTATCAGTCAGGTTCAGGGTGTCTTTGTAATCAGCCATTTTGCGTGCTCACAGCTTGAAGTAGGCCCGCGCCGCCGCAGCATCAGCTGCGATTTGCGCCTTGAGGGCATCGAAATTGGGAAAGCGTTGCTCGTCGCGCAACTTATGAACGAAACGCACCGAGATATGCGCTCCGTAAATATCACGATTGAAATCAAAAAGATGGACTTCCAGCAGCGGCCGGGTACCACCCACCGTTGGCCGTATGCCGAGATTAGCTACACCAGGTAGCGGCTGCGCGCCCAAGCCGCCGACCTCAACGGCAAAGACGCCGGTCATCGGCAGAGGATTGTGCTTGATGCGCAGGTTGGCCGTAGCGAAACCCAGTTGGCGACCGATTTTGTCACCATGTGTTACCTGGCCGTCAATGATGTAGGGCCGACCGAGCAAGCCTGCTGCGAGCTCCATATCACCGCATGCCAAGGCCTTTCGGACACCTGAACTTGAAACTCGCTCGTGGCAGAGGCGCACGCTATCCATCGCCTCAACGGAGAATCCCAGCCGCTCGCCGGCCACCTGGAGCAGCTGGAAATCCCCCGTCCGGCCACTACCGAATCGGAAATCGTCGCCGATAATCAGATGCCGGGTGCGCAAACCTCTAACCAACACCTGCTCAATGAACTCTTCGGCGGACAACTTGGCAAAAGCCGCATTAAAGCGACTGATCATGACCTGATTGACGCCACTCTCAGCCAGGAGTTCGAGTTTCTCGCGCAAGGTTGTCAGCCGCGCAGGCGCCGAATTGGGCGAAAAAAACTCCCTGGGATGCGGCTCGAAAGTCAGAACGGTGGCCGGTAACCCCAATAGCCCCCCCATCTCGGTCAAACGTTTGACCAGAGCTGCATGCCCACGATGAACGCCATCGAAATTACCAATGGCAAGCACAACCGGGCTGGGAACAGGACGCGTATGGCCGCGAAAGACGCGCATGGGCTGACTGTTGAAAAAAAACGTTGAATTATAACGGCCCCACCCGCCCCCAACGAACGCAAGATACGATCTATGCTGAGAGAATTTAAGCGAGCGTTCATGTACCGGCATTCGCTATAATCGCGAAACGCCCTCCACGTCGAAGAAACCACCTTTTCAATGATCGATCTGATCAGCCACATTGTAAAAATTTCGTCGTGCCGCGACCGCACCGAAATCAACGCAGCGGTGGTGGACACGCTAGTCAGTCTTTTCCATCCCCTCTCGGTCACCATATTCCGCTGCTATTCGAGCAAGAAAAAAACCATCCTCTTTGCCTGCGCCAGCTATCGAGCCGAAGCGCGCATCATCCGCAACGCCTATCTACCCGACCACCAGCACTGCCGCCCCATCGAGCGCGACCCGCTACTCAACCGTTGCCGCAAGGAACTCTCGGCCGTTCTGGATGTTCAAGAAGATGGATCGCATCGCATCGTCTTCCCCATCACACGCATGGATCAGCCGATATACATGCTAGACATCACGCTGCCGGATAGCTTTTCCGCCGACAAACGCATCACCTTGATGGGCTTGATCGAGTACTTCGGAAACCATATCGGCCTGCTCGACTACGGAGAGTCGGACACGCTCACCGGCCTGGCCAGCCGCAAGACATTCGACAAGCACCTGTTTGAACTACTGGGCAACTCGACAGCCGACGAACTTCTGCGCGGATTCATGACCCCGAGGACCGCTCGACGACGCGGCAACAACAACGGCGACACCCATTGGCTGGCCGTTTGCGATATCGATCATTTCAAATCGGTTAACGACAATTTCGGCCACCTGATTGGTGATGAAGTACTCATCATGGTTTCACAGATGATGCAGCACTCCTTTCGCTTTGATGACCAACTGTTCCGCTTTGGCGGAGAAGAGTTTGTCGCGCTCCTGCAACCGACCGACGAAACTTCGGCAATGGCCACCCTGGAGCGCTTCCGGGCCAATATCGAGCAACAGACATTCAGCCGGGTCGGACACATCACGATCAGCATCGGTTTTAGTCTGCTTCGCGAAAACGACACACCAACCGACGTCATAGACCGCGCCGACGACGCGCTCTACTTCGCAAAAAGACACGGCCGCAACCGCGTCTGCTCGTACGAGAATCTGATTGCAAGCGGCCAGCTAACTGCACACGACCTCAGCAAGGGCGAAGTCGAGTTTTTCTGAGGATCAGCCAAGTGCCGCCAACCGAGCCTTGGGACCAGGCGGGTGCTTGCCGAAATAGACACGAATGCCGCGTACGATGGCCTCGGCCAGCTTTTCCTGATAGGCATCGTCGTTCAGCCGGCGCTCCTCTTCCGGATTGGAAATGAAGGCCGTTTCGATCAGGGCTGACGGAATATCCGGCGCCTTGAGCACGGCAAAACCCGCCTGTTCGACGTTGTTCTTGTGCAAGGTGTTGATTGCCCCCAACTCGCCCAGCAAATACTTGCCCAGCTTGAGGCTGTCGTTGATCGTGGCCGTTTGCGACAGATCCAGCAAGGTTCTGGCGAGAAATGGATCCTTGGCGCTGATATTGACCCCGCCAATCAGATCGGCTTCGTTTTCCTTCTGCGCCAGCAAGCGGGCCTGGGTGCTCGATGCCCCCCGCTCCGACAGGACGAACACCGAAGATCCTCGTGCATCCGGCTTGATCCAGGCATCAGCGTGAATCGACAGGAAGAGGTCGGATTGCACGCGGCGAGCCTTCTGTACTCGCATCTGCAAGGGCACGAAGAAATCGGAATCACGCGTCAGCACGGCCCGCATGTTGGGTTCGGCATCGATCCGCGCCTTGAGGCGCTTGGCAACCTCAAGTGTGACGTTCTTTTCCTGCGAACCGCCCTTGCCGATCGCACCGGGATCCTCACCGCCATGCCCTGGGTCCAGGGTGATCGTCACTAGCCGATCGACAATCGGCTTGCCGGTTTTCTTGCTGGTATGCACTTCGGGGGCTTCGATCGCCTTCTCGGGCTTCTTGGCCGCCAAATCATCCGGCTTCTTTTCGACCGCTGCGACATCCGGATCCATTTTCAATGGCTCGACAGCATCCTTGCGACCTTCGAGCAAGGCCATCATCGGATCGGGCGGATTGACCGGATAGACATCGAGCACCAGTCGATGGCCATACTCGCCCACTGGCTTCAACTCGAAAACCTGCGGATTGACCTTGGTCTTCAACTCGATGACCAAGCGCACTACCCCCGGCTTGAAGCGACCCGCACGCAGCAACTTGATATAGGGATCGTCGGTCGCCACCTTGCGCGCCAGACTGTCGAGCACGCTGTTAAACTCGACGCCCTCAATATCGACGACCAGACGGTCGGGATTCTCGACGATGAAATGGTTGTACTTGAGCGGCGAATCGAATTCGAGGGTGACCCGCGTGTAATCAGCCGCCGGCCAGATACGTACGCCGAGCACCGCTGGCGTCTTTGCCACTGCACCAGCCAGCGGCGAGACTGAAAGAATCAGCGAGGCGCCGGCATAGCGGAGAAGTTGCCGTCGCCCCAGGCTGAGGCGAGTGCCTTTATACATTGCGTCCCTTCCGGTGTATCTGCCATGGCTTCGACGACACGCCCGAGACCCGCATGATGAATGCGCAGCCGCAAGTCTGGCGACGGAACGCAGCCTTGAGCACGTTCCGGCCATTCGACCAGACAGACTGCAGTATCGTTAAAATATTCGCCAAAGCCCGCATCGAGAAACTCCTCAGGTGACTCGAAACGATAAAAATCAAAGTGATATAAGTATAAGCTCGAAATTACGTAAACTTCAACCAAAGAATAGGTCGGACTTTTGACTGGCCCAAGATGCCCCAGCTTTCGCAACAGCGCCCGCACCAGGGTCGTCTTCCCCGCACCAAGATCACCTTCGAGGAAGACAACCAGGCCGCCAGATAGTTGCGGCGCCAGGCAAGCTCCCAGGCGCTGGGTTGCTGCCTCGTCAGGCAATTCAAAAACGGCGTTAACATCAGGGCTATGCACAATCAGGACTCCACAATGGATTACGCGGCACTCAAGGAAACGATCCGCGAGGCCGGAAAAAAACTGGGCTTTGCCGCATTGGGCGTGGCCCGTGCCGAACCTGGTCAGGCCATTGATCATCTGCGTGAATGGCTGGCAGAAGGCTGCCACGGCGAGATGGATTATATGGCCCGCCATGCCGAATTGCGCGCCAACCCGGCGCAACTGCAGCCCGGAACACTGACCGTCATTTCGGCGGCAATCGACTATTTGCCACACAAAAAGCACAATGATCAGCCTGGCCAGGCCGCCATTTCCCGCTACGCCCAAGGGCGCGACTACCACAAGGTGATCCGTAGCCGCCTGCAAAAACTGGCCGACGCAATTGCGGCCATCACAGGCCCCTTCGGCTATCGCGTCTTTTCCGACTCGGCGCCGGTCATGGAGGTGGAATTTGCCCGCCAGGCCGGCATTGGCTGGCGCGGCAAGCACACCCTATTGCTCTCCAAACAAGGTTCATGGCGCTTCCTGGGCGATATTTATACCGACCTGCCGCTCCCCCCCGACAGCCCGACCGACGGCCATTGTGGCAGTTGCACCGCCTGCCTGAGCGCCTGCCCAACCGGAGCCATTGTCGCGCCCTACAAGGTCGATGCCCGACGCTGCATTTCCTACCTGACTATCGAACTGGCCGGCCCGATTCCGGAAGCCTTTCGCCCAATGATCGGCAACCGGATTTATGGCTGCGACGACTGCCAGCTATGCTGCCCATGGAATCGTTTTGCCCAGCTCGGCGACCCGGATTTTTCCCCCCGCCAGGGACTGGATCAGGCCAACCTGCTTGAACTTTTTGCCTGGACAGAAGCGCAATTCGAGCAACGCCTGGCCGGCAATCCGATTCGCCGCATCGGCCACGAACGCTGGCTGCGCAACATCGCGGTGGCACTGGGAAACGGCTCGCGCAGCGCGCCGACGATCAGCGCCCTGAAAACCCGGGCGGAAAGCGCATCACCCTTGCTGCTTGAGCATATCGAATGGGCACTGAGTCGGCTGGCAGGCTAGCCGCGATGCGTCAGCCAACTTGACCTCGATTCGAGGCCAAACCGGGTGCAAGCCGGTGACGCACCACAAAAACCAATCACCCCCGCGCGATGGGCCGACCAGAATCGGCGCACCATTCGCTCCACGAACCGGCATAGAGACGCGAGCCGGGTAGATCGGCGATTTCCATTGCCAGCATGTTGTGGCATGCCGAGACGCCAGAACCGCATTGATGAACCACGTTCTCCGGACTGGCCCCGGCCAGGATCGCCAACCATTCAGCCCGCAACGCTGCCGCCGGCTTGAAACGGCCGTCGGCCTGAAGATTGTCACGAAAGAAACGATTGACTGCACCGGGAATATGCCCCCCTACCGGATCCATCGTTTCGTTCTCGCCCCGGAAACGATCCGGGGCACGCGCATCAACCAGATGCATGCCCGGCGCTTCAAGATGCGCCAGAACATAAGCCGCATCGACCGGCCCGGCAGCCGCATGGGGAACAAATGCCGTCGGCTGCAAGGTCGGCAGCACTTGGGTCACCACCGCACCGGCCGCCCGCCAGGCTTGCCAGCCACCGTCCAGCACGGCCACCTTGTTGTGCCCGAGCAGACGCAACAACCACCACAAGCGCCCGGCAATCATGCCCTGCGCATCGTCATAGACCACTACCTGGGTATCCTGCGCAATGCCGATTTCACCGAAACGCACCGCCAGGCGGGCCAGATCCGGCAAGGGGTGACGCCCGTTCTGGCCGGTTATCGGCCCCGACAGATCGCGATCGCAATGCAGGAAAACCGCCCCCGGAACATGCGCCTCGGCATAAGCCCGCTCGCCGTACGCGGTATCCGCCAACTGATGGCGGACATCGACAACCAGCCAACCGGGGTTGTCCAGATTGGCCTGCAGGGTCGCGACATCGACCAGGGTCGAGTAACTCATGCCGCCTCCTCCAGCCAGGCCTTGGCTTCAGCCGCATCATTGAAGACTTCGACATCGGCATTAACGAAGGTCTGTGACAACCAGGCGCTCCAGGTCACCCACTCGCTGTCGGTCACCACGGCTACACGCTTGAAGTCGTTGGCATGGGCACGCGAAAACTTGACCTCCTCCCAGGCAACATCAATGGTCAGATCGGCCATCTGGCTCAGATCGAAATAGAGATCGACCGGCCCCTCGAACTTGATCTTGTAATTGACGACTTCCTCGAACTCTTTGTAGTCGGCCAGGGTGAATTCACCGAATACTGACACGCTGACACGGCTGGGTTGATGGTCGATAACGATCATGATCTGACTCCGTTGTTGTTTGCTTCGAGTTTAATCCTGTTCCACCGGGCTGGCGCGGGAAAAGTGACTGGCCGCGACACCGGAAAGGACGATCAGTCCGATGGCGAACCAAGCCGAGGCGTCAAGCACCTCGCCCCAGAATACGGCACCGAACAAGCTGGAAAAAATGACGGTGCTGTAGGCCAATGCAGCTGACAGCAAGGTTTTGCCACGCGTATAGGCCCGCGTCATCGCCAACTGGGCGACCGTGGCAAAGCAGGCAACGCCCAGTAACAGCAATCCGCTGTGCCAATCGACGGCATGCCATTCGCTGAACAGCAGCCAGACGCCCGAACAGACCGTGGACACCAGCGAAAAATAGAATACCGTGCGTGACTCGCTCTCGCCTCGATTGGCCAATTCGCGAACGCTGAAATAGGCCATGCCGGCAAGCACTCCGGAACCCAGGCCGACCAGGCCGCCAAATAACTGGTCAGCATGAAAACTGGGCTTGAGCAGACCGCCGACGCCAAGCAACCCGACCACCAACGCGCCGATGATCCCCGGCCGCAAGCGGGCACCGGCGATGGCCAGATAGATCGCCAGGAAGATCGCCGAGGTGTAGTTCAGGGTGACCGCTGTCGCCAACGGCAACAAGGTGATCGCATAGAAGTTGGCGAATAGCGCCGCGAAACCAACCAGACCGCGGCTGATCTGCCAGCGCCAGTGAGGCGTCGGCAAGGCAACGCCCCGCCAGCGGACCAGACCGCCCATCAGCACCAGCGAAATGACGCTGCGATAGAAGGTGATCTCGACCGCTGAATGGGTGGCTGCCGCGAATTTGACGCAGACTCCCATGCAGGCGAAGAGCAGACTGGCAACCAGCATCCAGAGGGATTGCATCGACGGGCTTCCGAAAATGAAAAGGCGTCGGATTTTACCCCGACGCCCCGACTGGCCTACGCAAAGACTCAGCGCGTTTCGATTGCACCCTGCATGATCCGGCGATAGAACTCGTGGAAGTGCTGCATGCCGTCTTCCATCGGGCTTTGGTACGGCCCCACTTCGTTGCGCCCTTCCTTCATCAGGGCATAACGACCGCGATCCATCCGCTCACCGATATCGTCATCCTCGATCGCCGTTTCCATGTAGGCAGCACGCTCGGCCTCGATGAAGTCGCGTTCGAAATCGACGATTTCTTCCGGGTAGTAGAACTCGACGACATTCAGGGTCTTGTTCACGCCTTGCGGAATCAGGGTCGAAACGACCAGCACATGCGGGTACCACTCGACCATGATGTTGGGGAAATAGGTCAGCCAGATGGCGCCGTGCTCAGGCGTCTTGCCCTCGGCACCATAAATGTCGCGAACCGCCTTCTGCCAGCGCTCGTAAACCTTGGAACCGGATTTCTGCAGAGAGGTAATCCCGACCCGCTGCACCGAGTACCAGTCGCCGAACTGCCAGGTCAGGTCGTCACAGGTGACAAAATTGCCCAGCCCCGGATGATAAGGGGCGACATGGTAGTCCTCGAGATAAACCTCGATGAAGGTCTTCCAGTTGTAGTTGCACTCGTGCATCTCGACGTGGTCGAGCTTGTAGCCGGTGAAATCGAGCTGGCTCGTGACATTCATCCCGGCCAGGTCGGCATTGGCCGAACGCGGCCCCTTGAACAACAGGCCGTTCCAGTTTTCCAGCTTGGCCTTGTTCAGGTTCAGACAAGGGTTCTGCGGGAAGTGCGGCGCCCCGATCAACTGACCGGCCGTATCGTAGGTCCAGCGATGGATCGGGCACACCACGTTGCCCTGCAAGGTACCGCTACCCTGCAGCATGATCGCCTGACGATGACGGCAAACATTCGACATCTGCCAGATACCGGCGTTGTCCCCCTCATTGCCCGCATTGAGCAGCATCTGGCCGTGGTCCTTCCACTCCAGCGAACGATAATTACCTGCTTCCGGCACCATCAACTGGTGGCCAACATAGCCCGGACCGGCATCGAAGATGAGCTTTTTCTCCAGCTCGAAAATCTTTTCATCGAAGTACCAGTCAACCGGCAGCTGGCTGGCTGCGGGCGACAAACGGGACAGGCTCGCCAGGTCGGACATTCCTCATCTCCAGCGGGATTAACAAAGCAGCTGATTTTACCCTGCCCTCAATTTGACCAGAAGCCCCTACATGGAGTATTTTCGCGTGTTTCCCGGAATCCCGTTGACATGGATCAATCCCCCATCGCCGACATGAAATTCGAGGACGCACTTGGCGAACTCGAGAACATTGTCTCCAGCATGGAAGGCGGCAAGCTTGAACTGGAAGCTTCCATCGCAGCCTATCGCCGCGGCATGGCACTGATGAAACACTGCCAGGCCCAACTGGCAAACGCCGAGGATCAGATTCGCATTCTCGAAAACGGTGAATTCAAGGAAGTCGACCGCAACACCCTGGAGGCCCAGTGAGCGCCACCCCGTTCAACACCTGGATGGCTGCCACCCAGGCCCGCGTCGAAACCGCCCTTTCCCATCACCTGCCCGGCACCGACAGCATTCCGGCGCGACTGCATGAAGCCATGCGCTACGCCACGCTGGGCGGCGGCAAGCGCGTCCGCCCGCTGCTCGCCTTCGCGGCCGGAGAACTGAGCGGCGCCGCTGCCGAACACCTCGACATCGTCGCCTGCGCCGTCGAACTGATCCATGCCTATTCCCTGGTTCATGACGACCTGCCCTGCATGGACGACGACGTACTTCGGCGCGGACGCCCGACCTGCCACGTCGAATTCGACGAACCGACCGCGCTGCTCGTTGGCGACAGCCTGCAAACCCTGGCCTTCGAGCTCTTGGCCGGCCAAGCCATCGGCCACCCCAAACAGCAACTCGAAATGATCGGCCTACTGGCCCACGCCAGCGGTTCGCGCGGCATGGCGGGCGGCCAGGCCATCGACCTCGCCTCGGTCGGCTCCGCACTGAACCAGCCCGAACTGGAGCTGATGCACGCTCTGAAAACCGGCGCCCTGATCCGTGCCGCCGTCCTGCTCGGCGCCCTCTCTGGCACCCCGTTGTCGGCCGAGGAACGTAGCAACCTCGACCGCTTTGCAAAGCGAGCCGGCCTGCTCTTCCAGGTTGTCGACGACATTCTCGACTGCACCGCCAGCACCGCCACGCTGGGCAAGACCGCCGGCAAGGACGAAGCGGCCGACAAGCCGACCTACGTCAGCCTGCTCGGCCTCGACGCCGCTCGCGCCTATGCCGACGAACTGCGCACCGACGCCCTCGACGCCCTGTCCATTTTCGGTGAGCGCGCCCGGCGCCTGACCGAACTGGCCGATTTCATCTGCCACCGGCAATTCTGAATTCTGAGATGACCGCCTTCCGCCTGCTTGAAAGCATCAACAGCCCGGCCGATTTGCGCCGCCTGGATCGCAAGCTGCTGCCGCAGCTGGCGAACGAATTGCGCGCCTTCCTGATCGAATCGGTTTCGCAGACCGGCGGCCACCTGTCCTCCAATCTCGGCACGGTCGAACTGTCCATCGCCCTGCACAGCGTCTTCAACACACCGGAAGACCGCATTGTCTGGGACGTCGGCCATCAGTGCTATGCCCACAAGGTCCTGACCGGCCGGCGCCAGGGCATGAACCGGCTGCGCATGCAGGATGGCGTCTCCGGTTTCCCGAAGCGCAGCGAGAGCCCCTACGACACCTTCGGCGTCGGCCATTCCTCAACTTCGATCTCGGCTGCCCTCGGTATGGCCCTGGCCGCCAAGCAGAAAGGCGAGGACCGCAAGGCCATCGCCATCATCGGCGACGGCGCGATGTCGGCCGGCATGGCCTTCGAAGCACTGAACAACGCCGGCGTCGCCGATGCCGACATGCTGGTCATCCTCAACGATAACGAGATGTCGATCTCGCCGCCGGTTGGGGCGCTGAACAACATTCTGACCCGCCTCACCTCGAGCAAGACTTACAACGCCGCCCGCACCGCCGGCCGTCACATGCTCGGTTTCGCCCCACCGCTGCTCGAACTGGCTCGCCGCGCCGAAGAACACGTCAAGGGCATGATCGCCCCGGGCACCCTGTTCGAGGAATTCGGCTTCCACTACTACGGCCCGATCGACGGCCACGACCTCGACGCCTTGATTCCCACCCTGCAGAACCTGCGCGCCATCAAGGGCCCCAAGTTCCTGCACGTGATCACCAAGAAAGGCCAGGGCTACAAACTGGCCGAAGCCGACCCCATCCTCTATCACGGCGTCGCCAAGTTCGCTCCCGAAGAAGGCATCAAGTCAGGCAAGAGCGGCGGCAAGCTGACCTACACCCAGGTCTTTGGTGACTGGCTCTGCGACATGGCCAAGGCTGATTCGAGGCTGGTCGGCATCACCCCGGCCATGCGCGAAGGCTCTGGCCTGCTCCGCTTCTCTACCGAACACCCAGATCGCTACTACGACGTCGGGATTGCCGAGCAGCACGCCGTTACCTTTGCCGCCGGCCTGGCTTGCGAAGGTCTGAAGCCGGTCGTGGCGATTTACTCGACTTTCCTGCAACGCGCCTACGACCAGTTGATCCACGACGTCGCACTGCAAAACCTGCCAGTGATCTTCGCCGTTGACCGCGGCGGCCTGGTTGGCGCCGACGGCCCGACCCATCACGGCACCTTCGACCTCTCCTTCGCCACCTGCATCCCCAACATGGTGGTGATGGCGCCATCCGACGAAGCGGAATGCCGCCGGATGCTCTCCACCGCTTATGCCCTGGACTGCCCGAGCCTGGTTCGCTACCCGCGCGGTGGCGGCAACGGCACGCTGCCCGGCCTCGATCTCGATACGCTACCGCTTGGCAAGGGCGAAATTCGCCGTCAAGGCAAGAGCGTTGCCCTGCTCGCCTTCGGCAGCCTGCTCCCGGCAGCGCTGGCCGCCGGCGAAGCGATTGATGCCACGGTCGTCAACATGCGCTTCGTCAAGCCGATCGATGCCGAGCTGATCGCCGAATTGGCCGGGAACCATTCCTTGCTGGTCAGCCTCGAAGAGAATGCCGTGATCGGTGGCGCCGGTTCCGAAGTCGAACGGGTTCTCGCTGAACGCGGCCTGCAGGTTCCCGTGCTTCGCCTGGGACTACCGGATCACTTCATTGAACACGGCGAACAGGGCCAGCTACTGGCCGAACTCGGCCTCGACAAGGACGGCATCATTGCCAGCGTACGCCAGGCCTTGACCCGAGCCGCCGCATCATAATTCGCAAAGAACAGCACATGAACACCCCCAACATTCCGGATGTCCAGAACTCGGCGGACACCCGTCAAATCGCCATCAACAAGGTCGGCATCAAGGCAATTCGCCACCCAATCAAGGTTCAGGACAAGTCCTCAGGCATTCAGCACACGATTGCCGTCTTCAACATGTACGTCGGCCTGCCCCACAACTTCAAGGGCACCCACATGTCGCGCTTCGTGGAGATTCTCAACACCCAGGAACGCGAGATCTCGGTCGAAAGCTTTCCGAGCATGCTCAGCGAAATGATGCTCAAACTGGAAGCGCAATCCGGCCACATCGAGATGGCATTTCCCTATTTCATCAACAAGACGGCACCGGTATCCGGCGTCCAGAGCCTGATGGATTACGACGTGACGCTGATCGGCGAGATCTGCAACGGCAAGATCACCACCTCGACCCGTGTCGTCGTGCCGGTAACCAGCCTCTGCCCGTGCTCGAAGAAAATCTCCGAATACGGTGCCCATAACCAGCGCTCGCACGTCACGGTGACCGCCCGCACCAACGACTTCCTCTGGATCGAGGACATCGTCCAGCTGGTCGAAGCCGAAGCCTCCTGCGAACTCTACGGCCTGCTCAAGCGCCCGGATGAAAAGCACGTCACCGAGCGCGCCTACGACAATCCGAAATTCGTCGAAGACATGGTCCGCGATGTTGCCGCCCGCCTCAATGCCGAGCCCCGTATCGATGCCTACGTGGTTGAGTCGGAGAATTTCGAGTCGATTCACAACCACTCGGCCTACGCCCTGATCGAGAAGGACAAGACGCTCGCCTGAGCCCTTGCATTTCGGGGCCAGGCAAATAAAAAGGGACGCCGAAGCGTCCCTTTTTTGTACCTCAAGAAGTCGCTTAAGCAGCGGCGACGTTCTTGCGAACCAGCTTTTCCTTGATACGGGCAGACTTGCCAGAACGCTCGCGCAGGTAGTACAGCTTGGCGCGACGAACATCACCACGACGCTTGACTTCGATGGAAGCAACCAGCGGGGAGTAGGACTGGAAAGTACGCTCGACGCCTTCACCGGAAGAAATCTTGCGAACGGTGAAAGCCGAGTTCAGACCACGGTTACGCTTGGCGATAACAACGCCTTCGTAAGCCTGCAGACGCTCGCGGTTACCTTCCTTGACCTTCACTTGCACGACGACGGTGTCGCCCGGTGCGAAGTCAGGGATGGTCTTGCCCAGACGGGCAATTTCTTCTTGCTCAAGTTGTTGAATCAGGTTCATGTGAGATCCTTAAATTTATAAACACTTACTCACCGCATTGCTCCTCTCCGACGATTTCCGTGAGGAGTTGCGTTTCTTCCGCGCTCAACACGCGGTGCGCCAATAAATCCGGCCGGCGCTTCCGGGTTCGCGCCAGCGACTGCTTGAGCCGCCAGCGACGAATTCTTTTGTGATCGCCGGACATCAACACCTCCGGCACCGCCTCGCCCTCATAAACCTCGGGACGGGTGTAGTGCGGGCAATCCAGCAAACCACCGACAAACGAATCTTCCACCGCCGAAGCGGCATCTCCCAGGACGCCGGGCAACTGACGGACAACGGCATCAATCAACACCATCGCCGGCAACTCGCCGCCGGAGAGTACAAAATCCCCGATCGAAATTTCCTCATCGACACAGCGCTCGATCAAACGCTCGTCAATGCCTTCGTAACGCCCGCAAAGCAGGATCAAGCCTTCCTCGCCGGACGCCAACTGCATGACCCGTTGATGGGTCAGCGGCGCGCCTTGCGGCGAGAGGTAGATCACCCGACTGCTCGCCAGCCCGACTTCGCGTTGCCGCGCCTTGGCTGCAAGCACCGCCTTCTCGAGCGGCCCGGGCTGCATCAGCATCCCCGGACCACCGCCAAAGGGGCGGTCATCCACCCGACGCCAGGCATTTTCGGCAAAATCCCGAGGATTCCACCCCTGCCACTGCCAACGCTGTTCTTCCAGCGCCCGCCGGGTAATGCCACTTTCCGTTACTGCGACGAACATTTCCGGAAAGAGGGTAATGCAGTCAAACCGGATCACCAGTCGCTGCCCCACTCCACACGGATCAGTCCGCTTTCCTTATCCACCGCCAGCACGACCGCCGAAACAAAAGGCAGCAGACGCTCGACCTCGTCATCGCCAACCACGCGCAAAACGTCGCTGGCGCCTGTCTCGATCAGACCGGCAACCTTGCCCAGTCTCTCGTCGGCGGTATTCACCACATCCAGGCCAAGCAGGTCGGCCCAGTAAAACTCATCATCATCGGTGGTTGGCAAGGCTGCACGGGGCGCCCCCACCAACACACCTTTCATTACTTCGGCTGCAGTTCGATCCGGTACGCCATCAAGCAGCACCACCAGACCATTGCCGTGGACTTTCAGGCCTTTCAGCCCGCACTCGCGCCACGTTTCGCCATCACTGCTGATCCACCAGACGGGCATTTGTGCCCAATCCAGCGGGTCATCGCCAAAAGCATGCAGCTTTAGCCAGCCTCGAATTCCGTACGGTTCGGCAAGCCGCCCCAGGACGACGATATCGTTGCCAGTCAAAGCCAAAACAACTTAGGCAGCTTGCTTGGCAGCGTGTTGCTTGACCAGACGAGCAACGGTCGGCGACAACTGGGCGCCATTACCTTGCCAGTAAGCCAGACGATCAGCAGCGATACGCAGGGATTCGGCGTTGCCGGAAGCAACCGGGTTGTAGAAGCCGATGCGCTCAACGAAACGGCCATCGCGACGGTTACGGGAGTCGGTAACAACCATGTTGTAGAACGGGCGCTTCTTGGCGCCACCACGGGCAAGACGGATAACAACCATGAGAATACTTTCGTTAGCTGGAAAAAAGACCGGAGATTATAGCTGTTTATCAAGGAAAAACAAGCCACTTAGGAAGTACATAACATCCCCCTGAATTCTTCTCCTGAATCCCCGCTGCTTGAACGCTGGATAGCGAAAAGGTAAATTTTTGTTTATTCTCGCCCGACGATGAGCAAACCGCCACCCAATTCCTCAAACCAATCAGCCGAGTCAAGCATCAAGGGCATTCTTGAATGGCTGGCTTTGGCCCACGGGCGGAATGGCAACGAAGACACCGAACAGCTCCACCAACAACTACAGACACTGCGCGCAGCCGCCGTCCCAACAGCACAACGACAGAAACTGCTGGATCTGCTTTTCAGCCAGGCCGAACGCATCGTCAACACCGATCTGCTTGCTCTTCGGGAAATATCCCTCCCGGTATCGCGCAAACTTCGACAGCGCATTCGTGCAACACTCGAAATGCTGGGCACGCTGACTCAGGATTATTTCAATACACTGGCGGACTTGTTCGACCCGCACAACACCGTCTCACCACGCCCGCCACAGGGGGCGCTGCGGCGAGTAATGCTCTGCTTGAACTGGCAAATTCAGATCAGCTACCTGGTTGCGTCGCCAACCATCCTGGGCGTCTGGCAACAATTGCACGCCGCATTCCGTACCGCCCAACGCCTGGGCCTCAGCCATTCGGCGCCCGTCCGTGACGGACTATCGATCAGCCAAATCTATACCAACGCCTTACTCGCCGCGATCGCCCAGCCAGCCTCCTTCAGCTCGCGTGAACTCAGCTTTATCAATAGCTACATCGCCGTATGCAATCACGCTCTGGAGCTAAGCAGCGAGCCCGATCCCATCAAGGGTGACAATTCGATCTTCTGGATCGACCTCGACAAAGATGCACCGGCCCACGCCTTGATCCGACGCCTCCCCTCCGCGGAATCACCCACCCTGTACTTCTCCTGCGCAGCCGTCACAGAACTGGCAATGCATCATTTGCGCGAACTACGGAGCGGTGCCACTGCGTCAAGCCTTGGACTCCCTGCATTTGCCGAGACACGCACCGGAAAGGCCGTGCTCAAACGCCTAGTAGAACTATGGGGTCGCCCCGCAAAACGCAAGTTCCCACGGCGCCGACAGTCCTACCGTGTACATTTTTGCGCCGGCCTGGAAAGCCTTTGGCAGCTGATGAAGCACCCCGAAAGCACAACTGCGCTGAGCGAGTGGATGGTAACCAACGAAAGCCCGGACGGTTACGCCCTCATGCACATGTCCGGACACACCAGGAACCTCGAAGTGGGGGACATTGCCGCCCTGCAACCGATCGGAGAACGCGCCGAAGCCGTACCACTTTGGCATGTCTGCATCGTTCGCTGGGCGCTCTCGGAAAACCCCGAGCATATAGAACTGGGCTTACAGCTGCTCGCTTCAAGAGCCGTCGCCGCAGAAATTGCTCAGCCATTCGACCTCGACTCGCCCAGCATATCTGCCCTGATACTGCCGGAAACACCGCCACTCAGGCCATCCCAGGCTCTCATCGTCCCGACCGGGGCCTTGGGCGACGCGAAGCACAAAATCATCGTACTGGTCGAATCCGACAATCTGGCCATACGCGAAGTGAGAACCACCAGCATCGAAGAGCAGACATCGAGTATCGAAGTATTCAGCGTTTCGCCGGACGAGACACCTTAGCCGCGATCAAGCCGCCAAACAGCACAACAGCCCAGGACAAATGCAACCAGACCAGAAACACGGGGAAGGCAGCGAACGCTCCGTAGATACTTTTGAGTATCGCTGAACTGGTCAGGAACAATTCGAATACCTTTTGCATCCCGGTGAAAGCAAGGCTTGCGAAGCCCCCCCCCGCCATCGCCGCGCGCCGGGATACCGCTGCATTCGGGACCGCGTAATACAAAAAAGAAAAAAACAAACCAAGCAACGTCATCGAAACGGTTTTCAGCATTAGGCGCCGAATCCAGGCCGGCTCATCCAGCCAGCCAAGGGAGGTTGTCACCGCGAATGACATTGCCACAGCAAGCGCCCCAAGAATAAATGGCCACACAGCCATCACAAATGCATACAAACGGAAACGCGCCAGGATTGGCCGCGGCTTGACCCGCCAGAGATGATTGAACGCCCGCTCGATGGTGTTCATTAGCAAAAAGGCCGTGACGCTCAGAATACCGAGACCGGCTGCAGTCAGCTCCTGGGCACGATGCGAAAACTTGCCGATATTCCCGGCAATGGTGCCCGCCGCCCCCGCCGGCAATAGCGTCTCCTGAACGAGCAGATCTAGGCGCTTGATCAACAAATCGAGATAAGGCACCGCACCAGCGACCGCCAACACCATCGTCACCAAAGGAACCAAAGCCATCAGCGTGGTGAACGCCAGTGCCGAACTGGTCTGCATCATGTTCTCGCTTAAAAAGCGATGGAATATTCCTTCGGCCTGATCATGAGCGAAGCGCGGCCTTCGATAGCGGGAGTGAGTCTGCATGGGGCCGTATAATAGCTGACCATGCAAGACATCCTCGTCCTCTATTACAGCCACCACGGCTCGGTTCGCGCTCTGGCCGAACGGATCGCACGCGGCATTGAGTCCGTTCCGGGCATGCAAGCCCGTTTGCGCACCGTACCGCGGGTCTCCACCGTGTGCGAAGCCACCGCCCCGGCAGTGCCCGACCATGGCGCCCCCTACGTCGAAACATCCGACCTGGCCGAATGTGTCGGCCTCGCACTCGGTAGCCCGGTGCGTTTTGGCAACATGGCGGCGCCCATGAAGTATTTTTTGGACGGCACCATTGCCGCCTGGCAAAACGGCACACTGGCCGGCAAACCGGCCTGCGTCTTTACTTCCAGCGCCAGCCAGCATGGCGGCAACGAAAGCACACTGATCTCCATGATGCTGCCATTGCTGCATCACGGCATGCTGGTGACCGGCCTCCCCTTCACCGAACCCGAGCTTTCCTCAACCGAGCGGGGCGGCACCCCTTACGGTGCCAGCCATGTCGCCAACAACGGGAGCAGCGCCCAGCTCTCGGATTCCGAAAGCCGACTCGCCTTTGCGCAAGGCAAACGCCTGGCCCAGATCGCACAAAAACTAGGACAACCGTGACCGCATCGCGTTATCAATTCATCGCCAGCAGCAGCCTGATCGCACTGATTTTCCTCTGCCTGATCTGGGAGGCATGGCTGGCACCACTAAAACCCGGTGGCTCCTGGATGATTCTCAAGAGCGCCTTCCTGCTGCCCTCACTCTTCGGCATCCTGCGCGGCAAGCGCTACACCTACAAATGGCTGTCGCTGTTCGTGCAGTTCTACCTGCTGGAAGGCCTCACCCGTGCCACCAGCGACCATGGTCTGAGCCAATGGCTTGCCGTCGGCGAAACCGCCATCACCACAGTACTGTTTGTATCGTTGATCATGTACGTCCGCAGCACCCGCGCCCCCAAAGAAGAAAAGGCCGCCCAGCAAAGCTGAAGCGGCCCTTGACTGGCAACGGTCAGCCTAGATGTCGCCTTGCGCCCTGACCTTGTCGAGGCTTGAATGCAGCTTGTTGAGCGCATTCAGGTAGGAACGGGCTGAGGCAATCACGATATCGGTATCGGCACCGTTGCCGTTGACGATGCGCTCCGCCTTGGCCAGACGAGTCGTCACTTCACCCTGAGCATCCGTCCCCGTAGTGATCGCATTGACCGAATAAAGCAGCAATTCGGCACCGCTACCGACAATGCTCTCGATAGCCTTGAACGTCGCGTCAACCGGACCGCCGCCGCCCGCCTCGCCTTTTTTCTCGACCCCACCGACATTCAGGATCACGCGAGCAAACGGCATCTCGCCGGTTTCCGAACAGACATTCGAGTAAACCAGCTTGTAGAACTCCTGGTCCGGTGTCACTACCTCGTCGGAAACCAACGCATGCAAATCCTCATCGAAGATTTCGTGCTTGCGATCGGCCAATTCCTTGAAGCGAGCAAATGCCGCGTTCAATACCTCATCGCTCTCGAATTCTATGCCCAATTCCAGCAAACGACTCTTGAAGGCATTTCGGCCCGAGTGCTTGCCCAGAACCAGCTTGTTCTGCGTCCAGCCAACATCCTGGGCACGCATGATTTCGTAGGTTTCGCGGTGCTTGAGCACGCCATCCTGGTGGATTCCCGACTCATGCGCAAAAGCATTGGCCCCCACCACCGCCTTGTTGGGCTGCACCGGGTAACCGGTGATCTGTGACACCAGCTTCGAAGCCGGGACGATCTGCGTAGTATCGATCCGCGTTTCGACCGGAAAAATATCGCTGCGCGTGCGCACCGCCATGACCACCTCTTCCAGAGAGGCATTGCCGGCCCGCTCGCCCAGCCCATTGATCGTGCACTCAACCTGACGCGCCCCGGCCATCACCGCACCCAGCGAGTTGGCAACCGCCAAGCCCAAGTCGTTATGGCAATGCACCGACCACACGACCTTGTCGGCGTTTGGCACACGCTGAATCAATTGACGAATGGTTTCGGCGTATTGGTCCGGGATGTTGTAGCCCACTGTATCCGGCACGTTGATCGTGGTTGCCCCGGCCTTGATGACTTCATCAAAAATGCGGACCAGGAAATCGATCTCGGAACGCCCGGCATCTTCGGCCGAAAACTCGACATCATCGGTATATTCGCGCGCCCAGCCAATCGCTTTGACGGCCTGCTCGACCACCTGATCCGGCGTCATGCGCAGCTTCTTTTCCATGTGAATCGGCGAAGTCGCAATGAAGGTATGGATCCGCCCCGACTTGGCCGGCTTGATCGCCTCGCCGGCACGCCGGATATCGTTTTCGTTGGCCCGCGCCAGCGAACAGACGGTGGAATCCTTGATCGCATGGGCGATTGCCTGGATCGCATCGAAATCGCCGGGCGAAGCTGCGGCAAAGCCCGCCTCGATCACATCAACCCGCATCTTCTCCAGCTGACGGGCAACGCGAATCTTCTCTTCCTTGGTCATCGACGCGCCGGGGCTTTGCTCGCCATCGCGCAGCGTGGTATCGAAAATAACCAAATGCTGTTTCATTTTTCTCTCCGTAGAATCAGGCCGGCTTGCGCTTGAGCAAGCCCATGATCGCCAACACGTAGCCGGACAGCCCGTAAAGGACAAAGAAACCAAACAAGGTCATTTCCGGACTCAGCGAAACCAGCGCAAAGGCCAGTGCAATCGCTGCAATGACAAAAAACGGCACGCTCTTGCGCAGATTAATGTCCTTGAAACTGTAATAACGGATATTCGAAACCATGGTGACCCCGGCCAGCAGAGTCAGGATGCAACCCAGCCAGCGGACGTCGCTACCGGGAATGCCGGAAACGATCATCACCCAGACCAAACCAGCCACCAACGCGGCCGCGGCAGGCGATGGCAAGCCCTGGAAATAGCGCTTATCGACGACTTCGAGGGTTGTATTGAAACGCGCCAGGCGCAAGGCTGCTCCGGCGCAATAAATGAAGGCAGCGATCCAGCCCAGACGCCCCATGTCGCGCAGCGCCCATTCGTACATCACCAGCGCCGGCGCAGCGCCAAAGCTGACCATATCGGACAGGGAGTCGTATTCGGCGCCAAAAGCCGACTGGGTATGGGTCAATCGGGCGACCCGACCATCCAGGCCGTCCAGGACCATGGCGATGAAAATAGCCATCGCCGCCCGTTCGAAGTCGCCCTGCATGGCCTGGACGATGGCGAAGAAACCGGCAAACAAGGCCGCCGTGGTGAATAGGTTAGGCAGCACGTAAATGCCGCGACGTTTGAGTTCCGGATTAAACAGCGCTTTGCGGGGCTTGAGTTCGGTCATTGTTTACAGCTGTTGAGGCAGAGGGAGGTAGAGAATACACCTTTTGCAAAGGCACATCCCAGAAGCAACTTGGGCGGTGAGGTTACCCACACCGCCCAAAGCATAAGCCAGACTAGATTTCAGGCTCGAAGAACAATGACACAGTCGACATTGTCAGCAAACTGAACCCTATATCTCGAAGAAACTTAGTTCTTGGTCTGATCAACCAGTTTGTTCTTCTTGATCCACGGCATCATGTCGCGCAGCTGGCCACCAACCGTTTCAATCGGATGCACAGCATTCAGGCGACGACGAGCCGTCATTGACGGATAGTTGGTGCGGCCTTCGAGGATGAACATCTTGGCGTATTCGCCAGTCTGGATGCGCTTCAGGGCATTGCGCATGGCTTCGCGCGACTGCGCGTTGATCACTTCCGGACCGGTCACGTACTCGCCGTATTCGGCGTTGTTCGAGATCGAGTAGTTCATGTTGGCGATGCCGCCTTCGTACATCAGGTCGACAATCAGCTTCAGTTCGTGCAGACACTCGAAGTAAGCCATTTCCGGAGCATAGCCGGCTTCAACCAGGGTTTCGAAGCCCATTTTGACCAGCTCGACGGCACCGCCGCACAGAACAGCCTGTTCGCCGAACAGGTCGGTTTCGGTTTCTTCGCGGAAGTTAGTCTCGATGACGCCACCCTTGGTACCGCCATTGGCAGCTGCGTAAGACAGGGCGATATCCTTGGCCTTGCCCGACTTGTCCTGGTAAATGGCGATCAGGGACGGCACGCCACCACCCTTCAGGTACTCGGAACGCACGGTATGACCCGGACCCTTCGGGGCGACCATGATCACATCGAGGTCGGCACGCGGCACGACCTGGTTGTAATGCACGTTGAAGCCATGGGCGAAAGCCAGGGTTGCACCCTTCTTGATATTCGGCTCGACGTCGTTCTTGTAAACCTCGGGAATGTTTTCGTCCGGCAGCAGAATCATGACGAGATCGGCAGCAGCAACGGCTTCGGCAACTTCGGCGACCTTCAGCCCGGCGCCTTCGGCCTTGGCCCAGGAAGCACCGCTCTTGCGCAGACCGACCGTCACATTGACGCCGGAGTCACGCAAATTCTGGGCGTGGGCATGGCCTTGCGAACCATAGCCAACGATGGTGACGTTCTTGCCCTTGATCAGGGAGAGGTCGGCGTCCTTGTCGTAATAAACTTTCATGAAATCCTCGTTAATTATTGCTAGTTAGACTTTTAGAATTCGATCGCCACGACCGATGCCACAGACGCCGGTACGGACGGTTTCGAGAATCAGGCCGGCATCAAGCGCGGCGATGAAGGAATCGAGCTTGGAGCTTGCGCCGGTTAACTCGATGACATAGGTCGATTCCGTGACATCGATGATGCGGCCACGGAAGATATCGGCCATACGCTTCATCTCTTCGCGATCCTTGCCTGTCGCACGAACCTTGATCAGCATCAGTTCGCGCTCGACGTGAGCAGCCTCGGAGAGATCGACCACCTTGACGACATCAACCAGCTTGTTGAGCTGCTTGGTGATCTGCTCGAGCACCTCGTCGGAACCCCAGGTCAGGATGGTCATCCGGGACAGCGAGGGATCTTCCGTCGGTGCCACGGTCAGCGATTCGATATTGTAGCCACGCGCCGAAAACAGGCCGGCAACGCGGGACAGTGCACCTGATTCATTCTCGATCAGGATGGAAATGATATGTCGCATACTCTGTTCCTTCCTCACTTACAGATCTTCAGCGAGGATCATTTCGGTCAGGCCCTTGCCCGCCGCAACCATCGGGAAAACATTGGCACCCGGATCGATGATGAAATCCATGAACACCAGATCGTTCTTGTGCTCGGTAAAGGCCTTGCGCAGAGCCGGCTCGACATCTTCCGGCTTTTCAATGCGCATCCCGACATGGCCATAGGATTCGGCAAGCTTGACGAAGTCGGGCAGCGAAGTAACGTAGGACTGCGAATAGCGCTTGGAATAGAACATCTCCTGCCATTGGCGAACCATGCCCAGCATGCCATTGTTCAGATTGATGATCTTGATCGGCAAGCCATATTGCTTACAGGTCGACAACTCCTGAATACACATCTGGATTGAACCCTCACCGGTCACGCAGGCCACCTGCGCATCGGGATTGGCCATCAGGACACCCATCCCGTAAGGCAAGCCAACCCCCATCGTGCCAAGACCACCAGAATTGATCCAGCGCCGCGGCTTGTCAAACTTGTAGTACTGGGCGGCAAACATTTGATGCTGACCAACATCGGAAGTAATGAAGGCATCGCCACCAGTCACTTCGTACAGCTTTTCGACAACATACTGCGGCATGATGTGATCGCCCTGCTTGTAGCGCAAGGACTCGCGGCCACGCCATTCCTCAATTTGCTTCCACCAGTCGGCCACTTCCGGATCGGTCTTGAAACCGCCATCCATCAGCTTGAGAATTTCATCAAGCACATCATTCACGTTGCCGACGATCGGCACATCAACCTTGACGCGCTTCGAAATCGACGACGGATCAATATCGATATGAATGACACGACGCTTCTCGCCACCGAAATGCTCGGGATTGCCGATCACACGGTCATCGAACCGGGCGCCGACGGCCAGGATCACATCGGCGTAATGCATCGCGTTATTGGCTTCGAACGTACCATGCATGCCCAGCATGCCAACAAACTGCTTGTCGGTCGCAGGATAGCCCCCCAACCCCATCAGGGTGTTGGTCACCGGGAAATTGAGCTTGCGCGCCAACTCGGTCAGCTTTTCCGCCGCATCCGACAGAATCACGCCACCACCGGTATAGATGATCGGGCGCTTGGCTTCCTGAAGCATTTGCACAGCTTTTTTGATCTGGCCGAGATGCCCCTTGACCACAGGATTGTAGGAACGCATCTGAATCGTCTTTGGATAATCGAACTCACACATCTGAGCCGTAATATCCTTGGGGATATCAACCACCACAGGCCCAGGACGTCCGGTTGCCGCGATATGGAATGCCTTCTTGATCGTGAGCGCCAGATCCTTGACGTCCTTGACCAGGAAGTTGTGTTTGACGCACGGTCGCGTAATCCCAACCGTGTCGCATTCCTGGAAAGCATCCTGACCGATGTATTGAGTCGGAACCTGACCGCACAACACGACCATAGGGATCGAATCCATGTAAGCCGTTGCAATGCCGGTCACGGTATTCGTTACACCAGGACCAGAGGTCACAAGCGCCACACCCACTCTTTGCGAAGAGCGAGAGTAAGCATCAGCGGCATGAACGGCAGCTTGCTCGTGCCGAACAAGAATATGCTTGACCTGATCCTGCTTGAACAAGGCATCATAAATATGCAAGACCGACCCGCCTGGGTAGCCGAACACACAATCAACCTTTTCTTCCTGCAGGCACCTGATTACAATTTCTGCACCGCTGATCATCATTCTTGAGCCCAAAAAGCTGTTGCTTAAAAGGGCATAACCTTAATCGACAGCCCCTTTTCGGTCAAGGTATCCCAGCATAACCATATAATGCTCAAGGCTTTTTACTGGAAGAGACGACCCTGGCTTCACCCCACGAACTATCAAACTTCCTCGAATCAGTCGAAAGACGTGCGTTCAAGCAAGCCATGTTTGCCGTGCACGAAGAAGACGCCGCTCTGGATATCGTTCAGGACAGCATGCTCAAACTTGCGGAAAAATATGGCGACAAGCCTGCCGAAGAGTTTCCGATGCTGTTTCAACGCATTCTTCAGAACACGATTCGCGACTATTATCGGCGCAGCAAAGTTCGGTCGATGTGGACCACCTTGCTTTCCGCCTTCACACCAGACGACGACGAAGACCACGACCCGCTTGAAACGCTGGCAAGCGACGACGACGATGCTCCTCGTACGCCGGAAAGCAAACTTCTTCAAGCCCAGACACTCAACATCATTGATGGAGAAATCAAAAAGCTGCCTGCACGTCAACGAGAAGCCTTTCTTATGCGTTATTGGGAAGACATGGACGTAGCCGAAACCGCGGCTGCGATGGGCTGCTCCGAAGGTAGCGTCAAAACCCATTGCTCTCGCGCAACTCACGCACTGGCGGCAGCACTATCGGCGAAAGGAATCAAGCTATGAACGAAGAACGTTACGCCTATCGTATTCGGCAAGCGCTCAATCACGGCATTGCTGACATTCCACTTACCGCCTCTCGCCGCCTGGAAGCTGCACGCCACCTCGCTCTCGCACGGCAAAAACAAAGCATGCATGAAGTGGTTGGCACGTCATCACGCACACTGGGCATCAAACTTTTCCATCAAACACCCTATCTGAAGCAGGCTCTCGCCATATTGGCGCTCCTGCTTGGCATGTGGATTTCCTTCTATTGGCATAGCATTCAATACGTCACTGAACTCGAAGATGTCGATAGCGCCCTCTTGGCAGACGACATCCCCCCCGAAGCTTTCATGGACAATGATTTCATCGAATGGCTAAAAGACGACTCATCGGAGGAGTAATCCTCTGTCTGTGCATGGCAAGCACGTACGCAGGACCACCAACAACGGCGGTCTTGGGTACGTTGCCGCAACCATCCTGGAATCAACTCACCACGCCGCAACAATCCGTTCTCGCCCCCCTAGCCGGCAAATGGGACGCAATGGATAACATTGGGAAGAAGAAATGGATTGGCATAGCTGAACGCTATCCGAATATGAAACCGGAGGAACAACAACGCATGCAAGCCCGCATGCGGGAATGGTCAAGCCTAACCCCCGAGCAACGCTCCAAGATTCGCGGCACCTACAAAGACTTTAACCAACTGCCGGCCGAGCAGAAACAGGTTGTCAAACAAAAGTGGCAAGCTTATTCCAACCTGTCGCCTGACGAGAAGCAGCGTGTCCGCGAACATGGCAAGTCGGCCCGATTACTTACGGCGCCAATTGAAACAGGCAGCTCGACAGAGCCCCCCTCCGACACATCAATCACCGAAACCACAAAACCCTGATGCAGCAAAATACCGTTAGCTGGGGGCGACGCCTCGCCTGCCTGCTTTATGAAGGACTGGTCGTCTTCGCCGTTCTGTTAATCGGCTTCTTTCTCCCGCAAACAGTGCTTTCCGGTTTCGGGCTGGGAGCCACCGGAAAAGGACTGTGGGCACACATCCTTGCCCTGCTGTTGGTTTATTTTGGTTGGTTCTGGCTGCATGGCGGCCAGACACTACCGATGAAGACCTGGAAACTTCAACTCATCAATGGCGAGGGCGGCAAAATCCGGCCAGCTCAGGCACTGTTGCGCTACCTGGCTGCCTGGCCCTCCATTTTATTGCTTGGCATTGGAATTTTTTGGGCTTTTTTTGACAAAGACAAGCAGTACCTGCACGACCGGATTGCAGGAACCCGCATTGTTGCCTCCAGTTGAACAACCGCCAGCTTAACGCCGCTCAACCCACCACAACATCGCAATGGCTGCAAAAAGAAACATGGCGGACGGTGCCATTGCACTTGCGAAAGGCGGCCAAGAATTGATGACCCCTAGATTGGAAAACAAACCGTTCAAGGCGTAAAACAGGATTCCCATCATTACGCCGGCAAAAATTTTCAAACTCACCCCCCCCACCCGGTTGTGCGAATAACCGAACGGCAAGGCCAAGGCCACCATCACCAGCGCAGCCAACGGGTAAATCATTTTTTTCCAGATGGCAATCTCGTAACGTTCAGTCTTCTGGTGATTCTCCATCAGATGTCGAGTGTAGCCAACCAAGCCAAACAAGGACATTCGCTCCGGGGTGACCATCAGCACCGAAAGCAGGTCCGGCGTGACGGCTGAATGCCACTCACCCGCTTCCGCCCGTTCAACCCGGGAGACCTCTCCATCCAAAATAGTCCTTACCACCCCACGCAATGCCCAGTGCGACGGCGGAGTAAAGCTCGCCTCTTCTGCCTCCGTTACTGATTCAAGCGCATTGTTCGAATCAAACTTGTAGATCCGAATTCCTTGCAATCTCGAATCTGGCGTAGCTTTTCGAATATTGATGAAACTCCGCCCATCCTTGACCCATAGCCCGGTCTGAAATCCGCTTTGAGCAATAACCTTACTCAAAGCCTTGGCACGAATCTCCTGCGCCAGGCGCTCCGAAAATGGCACCAACCCTTCACCAACAACGAAGGTAAGCAACGCCAGCAAACCTGCCACCCGAAATAGCGTCATCAGCAAATCACGAGTTGCCAAACCGGAAGCCCTGAGCACTGTTATTTCCGAATGACGAGCCAGGGTCGACAACGCATACAAACTGCCGATCAAGGTCGCAATCGGAATCAATTCATAGACCAAGCCCGGCAAGCTCAAGGAAACAAAAAGCAAGGCATGACTGAGTTGGTATTCGCTCTTGCCAATGTTGCGCAACTCATTGATCAGGTCGAAAAAGCTGAACAAGGTCAAGAAGGCAGCCAACACCAGAAACACGGCCGCCAGCGTTTCCCGCATCAAATAGCGCTGATAAAGATTGAGCCGGAACATCAGGAAGCGCTCCGCTGCCACGGCATACGAACGGCAATACGGCGATAGAACAGCCAGGCCAGCGGCACCAGCATCAGCACATGAACTACCCAGACACCTACCCAGAAGGACAATTTTCCCTGGGCCACCCAAGCCTGACAAACCGAGATCAAATTGCTGTATATCGCGTAAATAAGAATGGCGATCAACATGTTTGCCGAACGCCCGGCACGCGGATTAACGTAGGAAAGCGGAATAGCCAAAAGCGCCAGGATCAGTGCCGATACCGGCATGCCAATCCGCCACAACAACTCGCCCCGCGCCGAATTGCTGTCATCGAGAAGCAATTCGGTAATTGGCATACGATTGGGCAGCCTTTCGGAAGGCTTCGCTTCGCCATCCTCGGTCCTCACCTTGTAGCGCTCGAACTCCATCACCTTGAACTCTGGCGATCCAGGCTCAACCTCGTATCGACGCCCATGTTCAAGAACCACAAAGCGATCACCGTTCGGTGCAAACTCCTGATATCCAGAGTTGGACATCACCACACCCAGTTTGCCATCCTGCATTGACGCCACAAAAACATTGCCGACCTGGCTCGCATCATCAGCCAGCGCTTCAACGAAAAAGATACGCTGCCCCTTCTTCGCTTCACGAAACGCTCCCGGAGAAACCTGCGACACATCACTGCGCGCCGACAATTGCTGCTTGTATTCAGCCGTGTTGTAATTTGCCCACGGCGAGAGAAAACCCGAAAGCACCGCTATCGCCAAAACGATAGGCAAAGCAAACCGAAGAACCGGCCGCACCCAAGCCGTCAGCGGCTGGCCACAGGAAAACCATACCACCATTTCCGAATCCCGGTAGGCGCGCGACAAACTCAGCAAAATTGATACGAAAAGCGTCAGAGACAGAAGAATCGGCATGAAATTCAATGCCGCAAACCCGAGAAGCGAGAGCACAGCCTCGGGCGCAATCGTTCCTCCGGCAGCATCTTTCAGCAATCGGATCAATTGGGTGGAGGTCAGGATGGCCAGCAGGGCAACGCTAATGCCGGCGGCTGCCTGAGCGAACTCACGCCGGACGGCGCGCTCGAATATCATGTTTTGACGAAACCAAAAAAATGCGAGGATAATCCCGCGAATACTGATATTTCCCTGATCAGGAGCAGCCTGTGGAATTTAGCATAAAAAGCGGTAGCCCGGAAAAACAGCGCAGTGCTTGCGTTGTTGTTGGGGTCTTCGAGTCACGCAAGCTAACCTTGCCTGCAGAATTGCTCGACAAGGCTGCGAATGGCTACATTTCCGACATCATTCGGCGTGGGGACATGGAAGGAAAGTCCGGCACGACCTTGCTGCTGCATAACGTGCCCGGTACCTTGTGTGATCGCGTCCTGCTCATTGGCTTGGGCAAGGAAAAGGACTTCCGAGAAAAAGAGTTCTGCTCGGCAGTTCGGACTGTCGTCAAAACACTCAATGAAACCGGTGCTTTCGACGCCTCGATTTTTCTGACTGAACTTGCCGTCAAGAAGCGCAGCGTCGCTTGGCGCGTCCGCCAAACGGCAATTGCCGCACTCGATGCGACCTACAAATTCGATCAATTCAAGAGCAAAAAGGACGAGGTCCGTCGCCCCCTGCGCAAGCTGACGCTAGGCGTCGAACGCCGCAACGAGCTGGCGCTGGCCGAAGAAGCGTTAAGCCAGGGCATTGCCATCGCCGAAGGCATGGCGCTGACCAAGACCCTCGGCAACCTGCCACCGAATGTCTGCCACCCGACCTATCTCGCCGAGCAAGCCTTGGGAATGGCCGCCGAATTCAAGCTTGGCTGCGAAGTCCTTGAACGCAGTGACATGGAAAAGCTGGGCATGCACTCCCTGCTCTCCGTCGCCAAAGGCTCCCACCAGCCACCCAAGTTAATCATCCTGACCCACAAGGGCGGCAAAGCCAGTGAAAAGCCGGTAGTTCTGGTCGGCAAGGGCGTCACCTTCGACACCGGCGGCATCTCGCTGAAACCGGGCGCCGAGATGGATGAAATGAAGTACGACATGTGCGGTGCGGCCAGCGTTTTGGGCACCATGCAGGCGGTAGCCCGCATGGGACTGCCGATCAACTTGACCGTCGTCGTCCCGGCTACCGAGAACATGCCTGGTGGCGGCGCGACCCGACCGGGCGACATCGTCACATCGATGTCCGGCCAGACCATCGAAATACTCAACACCGACGCCGAAGGCCGTCTGATCTTGTGCGACGCCCTGAGCTACGCCGAGCGCTTTGAACCGGATACCGTCATCGACGTCGCCACGCTGACCGGCGCTTGCGTCGTCGCGCTCGGCCATATCGCGACCGGCCTGTTCTCCAACAAGGACAGTCTTGCCCGCGACCTGCTCGACGCCGGCGAAGAGTCGCACGACCGTGCCTGGCACATGCCGCTCTGGGACGACTATCAGGAGTTGCTGAAGAGCCCGTTCGCCGACATGGCCAACATCGGCGGCCGCTGGGGCGGAGCAGTTACTGCTGCCTGCTTCCTGGCCCGATTCACCAAAAAATTCGACTGGGCTCATCTGGACATCGCCGGCACCGCCTGGAAATCGGGCAGCGACAAGGGGGCCACGGGCCGGCCGGTCCCCTTGTTGACGCATTACCTCTTGCAACGCGCCGGCAAACTCAATTGACCCAAGTCTTCTTCTACCACGGGGCGGCGGACCGGATTGCCGCCGCCTGCGCCCTGCTGGGTGGCGCCTGCGCGAAAAAGAAGGCGATGCTGGTCTATGCCCCCGACAAAGACGTTGCCAACCACCTCGACCGCATGCTGTGGACCCACCCGGCACTGAGTTTTGTCCCGCACTGCGCCGCCAACTCGCCGCTGGCCAGCGAAACGCCGGTGCTGATTGCCGACTCGCTGGAAGCCATTACCCAGGACGAGCGCCTGATGAACCTGAGCCGCGAAATCCCGCCCGGTTTCTCCCGCTTCCAAAGCCTGATCGAAGTCGTTGGACAGGAAGAAGCCGACCGTACTGCCGCCCGCGACCGCGTCAAGTTTTACAAAGATCACGGCTGCGAAGTGCGCTATTTTGACCTGAACGACCGTTAGGATCGCCCGTGCCCAGTCCAATCATCGCCCGCGCCGACGCACTGATGCAACGCCGTCGTCAGAATTCGGCTCCCGGCGACGATATCCCGGTTTTAACCGACAGCATCAATGACGATGATGACATTCCTGTACTAGTTGATGCAGAAGCACCACAACTCGTAGAGATGCCGATCATCGCCCCCACCGCCAGCAGCGAATCAAGCGATGCCGAAAGGGATCTTGGCGACCAGAACGAATCCCTCGCCGTACCGGCCTTTGACTCTGCACTGCGCGACATCATTACCCATGAACTGGCTCGACGCATCGAGCAACGCCTAAGTGCCGAGTTGCCGAGATTGATCGAAGCCACTGTTCGCGACTACCTCACCGAACAGGACTTGGTAGCACGCCTGCAAGCACGCGACGAATAGATAGGGCCGGAACCGGAGCCCGCCTCCGGTATAATTTTGGGTTTTCCCCTTTTCCGACAAGCCCATGGAACTCGCCAAAGCCTTTGAACCAGCCGATATCGAACGCCGCTGGTATCCCGAGTGGGAAGCCCAGAATTATTTCGCTGCCGGCGTAGACGACAGCAAGACCGACAACTTCTGCATCCTGCTGCCGCCGCCCAACGTCACCGGCACGCTGCACATGGGTCACGGCTTCAACCAGACGATCATGGATGCGCTGACCCGCTACTATCGGATGCGCGGCCACAACACGCTGTGGCAGCCGGGTACCGACCACGCCGGTATTGCCACCCAGATCGTCGTCGAACGCCAACTGGACGCCCTGGGCATCTCCCGCCACGACCTCGGCCGTGAGAAATTCCTGGAGAAAGTCTGGGAATGGAAGGAATACTCCGGCAACACCATCACCAAGCAGATGCGCCGCATGGGCACCAGCCCGGACTGGAAGCGCGAGCGCTTCACGATGGACGCCGGCCTCAACAAGGTGGTGAACGAAACCTTCGTCCGCTTGTACAACGAAGGCCTGATCTACCGTGGCAAGCGCCTGGTGAACTGGGACCCGAAACTGAACACCGCCGTCTCCGACCTCGAAGTGGTGCAGGAAGAAGAAGACGGCTTCATGTGGCACATCCGCTATGCGCTGGCCGATGGCTCGGGCAGCCTGGTGGTGGCCACCACCCGCCCGGAAACCATGCTCGGCGATACCGCAGTGATGGTTCACCCCGAAGACGAGCGCTACAAGCACATGATCGGCAAGCTGGTGAAGCTGCCGCTGACCGATCGCGAAATCCCGATCATTGCCGACAGCTATGTCGATCTCGAATTCGGCACCGGCTGCGTCAAGGTCACTCCGGCGCATGACTTCAACGACTACGCAGTCGGCCAGCGCCACAACCTGCCGCTGATCTCCATCCTGACCCTGGATGCCAAGATCAACGACAACGCCCCGGAAAAATATCGCGGCCTGGACCGCTTCGACGCCCGCAAGGCCGTCGTTGCCGACCTCGAAGCCCTCGGCATCCTCGAAAAGACCGACAAGCACAAGCTCAAGGTGCCGCGCGGCGATCGGACCAATGTCGTCATCGAACCGATGCTCACCGACCAGTGGTTTGTCGCCATGTCGAAGCCGGGCGACGATGGCAAATCGATTACCGAAAAGGCGCTCGATGTCGTGCATTCCGGCGAGATCAAGTTCTACCCGGAAAACTGGGTCAATACCTACAACCAGTGGCTGAACAACATTCAGGACTGGTGTATTTCCCGCCAACTGTGGTGGGGCCATCAGATTCCCGCCTGGTACGGCGACAATGGCGAAATTTTCGTTGCCCACAACGAAGAAGAAGCCCGTGCCGCCGCGGCGAAACAAGGCTATGCCGGTGCCCTCAAGCGCGACGACGACGTCCTCGACACCTGGTTCTCGTCTGCCCTGTGGCCGTTCTCGACCCTGGACTGGACCGGTGACGCCGCCATCGACGCGGCCAATCCGCTGCTCAAGCAGTACCTGCCGTCATCGGTGCTGGTCACCGGCTTCGACATCATCTTCTTCTGGGTCGCCCGCATGGTCATGATGACCAAGCAGATCACCGGCCAGATTCCCTTCAAGCATGTCTATGTACATGGCCTGATCCGCGATGGCGAAGGCCAGAAGATGTCGAAGTCCAAGGGCAACGTGCTCGACCCGATCGACCTGATCGACGGCATCGGCCTCGATGCGCTGATCGAAAAGCGCACCACCGGCCTGATGAACCCGAAGCAGGCTGAGAGCATCGCCAAGAAAACCAAGAAGGAATTCCCGGAGGGCATCCAGTCCTTTGGTACCGACGCGCTGCGCTTCACCTTTGCCAGCCTGGCTTCGCCGGGCCGCGACATCAAGTTCGACCTGAACCGTTGCGACGGCTATCGCAATTTCTGCAACAAGCTGTGGAATGCCACCCGCTTCGTACTGATGAATGTCGAAGGCCACGACCTGGCACTCGATCACCAACAGGGCCGCGGCGGCGTCTGCAAACTGCCAGCCGGCGAACCTCGCCTCAAATTCAGCTTTGCCGACCGCTGGATCGTCAGCCAGCTGCAACGCGTCGAGCAGGAAGTCGAGCGCCATTTCATCGACTACCGCTTCGACCTGGTCGCCCAGAGCATCTACAAGTTCGTCTGGGACGAGTTCTGCGACTGGTACCTGGAAATCGCCAAGGTTGAAATCCAGACCGGCGACGAAGCCCAGCAACGCGGTGCCCGCCGTACCCTGATCCGGACGCTGGAAGCCGTGCTGCGCCTGGCCCACCCGCTGATCCCGTTCATCACCGAAGAACTGTGGCAGACCGTCGCTCCGATCGCCGGCCGCAAGACACACGACTCGATCATGCTCGCCGCCTACCCAACCAGCGAACCGAGCCGTATCGACGAAGCCGCCGAAGCCAAGGTCGAGCGCCTCAAGGCTCTGGCCTACGCCTGCCGCAACCTGCGTGGCGAAATGAGCCTGTCACCGGCACAACGCATGCCGCTGCTGGTTGCCGGCGGCGGCGCCGAGATGGCTGAATTCGCGCCGATCCTGCAGGCACTGGGCAAGCTTTCCGAGGTTCAGATCGTCGATGACATGCCGGCCGACGCCATGGCACCGGTGGCCGTGGTGGGCGAAACCCGCCTGATGCTCAAGGTCGAAATCGACGTTGCCGCCGAGAAGATCCGCCTGGCCAAGGAAATCGAAAAGCTGGAAAAGCAGATCTCGATCGCCCAGGGCAAGCTGAACAATGAAGGCTTCGTTGCCCGCGCCCCGGCCGCCGTGATCGACCAGGAAAAGCAGCGCGTGGCCGATTTCACGGCCACGCTGGAAAAGCTCAAGCCGCAACTCGCCAAGCTGGACAACTGAGATGAGCCAGCCCCCCATCAATAACCGCTTTGGCCAGATTTTCAAGGCGCTAATGCTTTTCTGCGGCCTGATCTGGGTCTGGGGCATGGCGCTGATGGCGCTCTGGCCATGGCACAAGGGGGGCGAATGGCTGGCCGAATTCCCGATCGTCGCCGTCTGCGCACCGGAAACGGTGTGCGCGGTGCCGATCGGCGAATTGTCCCAAGCCCGCGCCGAAGGCAAGCTGATTTCGCTGCAGCCGCCCGGTGAAGGAGGAGAACTGGCCTACGAGGCCCTGCATCTGCAATGGAAACCGGGCAAGAATCTGATCGAGAGCAAGGTATCGGCCTGGAACTTCCAGACCACCGTACGTTACCGGATCGAAAACGAGACCCCGGTCCTGCTCGAATACCAGGAGATCAGTGCCAAGGTCTTCCTGGCCGCCATCGCCGGTGCCCTGCTCAGCCTGATCGGCATTTATTACCGCAAGCTGCGTCCGGCCAGGAAAGCCGAAGCCTGAAGTCCGGCATGGCTCAGGGCTGAAGCGTCACCCGCAGCAGCCCGCGCAAGGCATTGCCCAGCCAGAAGCCAGCAGCCAGATCCTCTGGCCATAAAACGCACTCGCGGGCCAGACCGCCAGCCAGCATCTCGGCACGCAACACCCCTGGCAAAGCACCACTGGCCAGGGGCGGCGTCAGCCAGACACCATTCCGCTCGACAAACACGGTGCTGCGCGCCCCTTCGGCTACCTCGCCGCGCTCGTTGAGAAAAACCAGATCGAACAAAGCCGGCTCGCCGACCAGTTCGTTGAGGGCCGCATCGTAGAACGACCGCTCGGTGGTCTTGTGATGCCGCAAAGGATCGCCCGAAGCAATCGGCGCCCCGGCAAGACGGGCAAAGCGCGGCCCCATCGGTTCCTCGCCTAGCGTGAAGGCCTGTACATCGAGATCGCCCGCCTTACCCAAGGTCACTCGCACCCGCCACACTCCGTCAGCCGGCAAGGCCGAGATGTGCTGCAGCAATGCTTCCTGGTCGAAGGAAAAGCCGAACCACGCTGCCGAACGGCGCAAACGTGCCAAGTGCCCCTCTAGTTTCGGGCATACCCCGTTTTCCCGGCGCAAGGTCTCGATCAGCCGCAAGCCCGGCGGACAGTCACGCAGGAAGCGCGATTTAAGCTGACATTCGGCCCACTCGGCCGGCGGACTGGAGTCGGCGACAATGCCACTACCGACCCCCATCTTGCCGCGGCCATCCGCTTCCAGTTCAAGCGTCCGGATCGCCACATTGAGGCGAAAATCGCCATTCGGCCCCAACCAGCCCAGTGCCCCGGTATAGAGCCCGCGCGGACCTGACTCAAGCTCGGCAGCGATTTGCATGGCGCGAATTTTGGGCGCCCCGGTAATCGAACCGCAAGGAAACAACGCCGACAAGATCTCGCTCAGGCTGGCGTTACCGATATCGGCCGAGATTTCCGAAACCATCTGCCAAACGCTGGGGTAAGCCTCGATATCAAAGAGGTGATCAACCTGGACACTGCCGTTCCTGGCGATCCGCCCTAGATCGTTGCGCAGCAAATCGACAATCATCAGATTCTCGGCCCGATCCTTGACCGAGTTCCGCAGCACATCAGCCGGCTCGGTGCGTGGCGCCGTCCCTTTCATCGGCCGGGTCAACAGACGATCACCATGACGCAGCAGGAACAGTTCAGGCGACAAGGAAACGACCGCCTCGCGGTCATTGCCGACAAAGCCGCCGTACCGTACCGGTTGGCGTTGTCGCAAGCGGGCATAAAGCGCAAGTGGCGCACCGAACCACTCGAAATGCAGCGGAAAGGTGAAATTGACCTGATAGCAATCGCCCTCGCCAATCCATTGTTGAATTCGCTCGACTGCGGCCAGATAATCCGCCTCGGAAAGCCCCGGCGTCAGCCCGCCGACGCCGGCCGCTGCACCGTCCGTGGCATCGTCCAGCCAGCGATCCAGTTCATCCGCAGACATCTGGATGCAGCGTTCAAATCGCCAGGCGCGCAACAGAGGGCGTTTTCCACCCCCCGGCCAATTTGCCGGCGCCGCCTTCGGTTCAAGCAAGTAGCCGAGTTCGTAGTCGATGGCCAAAACGGACCAGCCGCCTTCTTTCTCCAGTACAGCCAGGACCTCGGCCAATGACGCGGCGTCATGCGCCGTCCGGCAATCGATCAGGCCTTCGAAGCGCCAAGCGGCAGGATCGCCCGGCGGCGCCTGCCTGTCTTCAAGGAGTGCGTAAAACGGCGGAGTTATTTGCGCTTCAGGAAAAACTCGAAGACGCGATTTTCTTCGGACTGGCCGATCAGCTCATTGCCGGTCTGCTTGGCAAAAGCCGGGAAGTCCTTCAGCGCCCCCGCATCGGTGGCTTGAACACGCAGAACCTGCCCCGACTCCATCTCGGCCAAAGCCTTCTTGGTCCGCAGAATGGGCAAAGGGCAATTCAGTCCCTTAACATCAAGATCGCGATCAAATTCCATGGTCGGTTAGCCGGGTTACAAGGTGGGCGATTTTAACCCTAATTCCGCTTTTCCTTGATTTCCTCGATACGCAGGCGCTTCAACTCGCGCAAGCGGGCATCGATTGCCGACATGTCGTAAAAACTGGCATCGGCAGCCCTTTGCGCCAGTTCCAACTGCTCGATCGCTGCCTGGGTCTGCCCTTGTAGAGCAAAGACCTCGGCCGTCGCCTGATGCAGTTGCGCCACCTTGCCCAGTCCTGCACTACTTTCAGCCCGCATCTTGTACAAACGGACATCATGTGGATTAGTCTGCAATTGAGCGTCGGCAAAACGCAACGCCTCGTCGAAACGCTTAAGAGCTATCAGCGCGCCGCCATAGCCATAAACCAAGCCGAGATTCAGCGGAAAACGAACCATGGCATCGCGATAGATAAGCAGCCCGCCCTTGACATCGCCCTGAGCCAAGCGAATCTCGGCATACAAACGTTCCAGCATGGCGGAAGAGGTCTTTAAACGACGCGCCGCCAGGACTTCGCGCTCAGCCCCCAACCAATCTCGCCCACGATATAGCGCGTAAGCCAGACCATAATGCGCCGCCGCTTCGGACGCATATTTCTTGTCGCCCAACAAGGTCGAGAAATCCCGGACCGCCTCGGAAGGAATTCCCTGCATCGCCCGCAATTTGGCCCTGACCAGGGAAAAATCGGCACTGTCGCGCACCTGCCGATACGGCACGGCCTGCTCCCTGTTCTGCATGTCGGTCAAGCGCTCGCCGGTCAGCGGATGCGTCCGCAAGTAAGCCGTGGCATTGTTCTCGTAAAGACGTACTGCACGTTGCAAGCGCTGGAAGAAGGCAGACATGCCACGCACGTCAAATCCCGACTTGCGCATGATTTCGAACCCAGAGCGATCCGCTTCACGTTCGAAGTCGCGCGAAAACGCCAACTGCGCCGACATGGCACCGGCCTGCGTCGTGGCAATGGCAGCCCCGGCGACCTGTCCATTCGAGCGCGCTGCCAGCAATGCCAGACCCATAGCCACCATCGAGGCAATCCCCAATTGCCTGGACTGAAAAACCTGCCGGGCGATATGCCGCTGGGTAACGTGCGAAATTTCGTGGGCAAGAACGCCGGCCAATTCGGACTCCGATTCCGCCGACAGGATCAAACCGGTATGCACGCCGATGAAGCCGCCCGGCATCGCGAAGGCATTGATACTCGGATCGTTGATGGTAAAGAAATAGAAACCTATCCCTGGGTCGTTGCTGACCGCGACCAAGCGCCCCCCCAATTGATTCAGGTAAGACTCGATGTCGGCATCGTCGAGATAGGCGTTATCGCGCCAACGAATCTCGTGCATGATCTGCTGACCGATTTTTTTCTCGGTACTCAAGGAGAGGTCGCCTCCGGCAACATCGCCCAACTCCGGCAGATCGTCAGCCCGCAAGGGCTGAATCAACAAGGTCAAGGCAAGCAGTCCGGCTGCTAAACGGCGAAGAAAAGGCATGGTGCTATGATAACGCGGCCCGACTGACCGCTTTCGGACAGATCGTAACCTAACTCATTTGCCGTGACCTACCAAAACCTCACCCACTTCGACAACGCCGGCCAAGCTCACATGGTCGACGTCGGCAACAAGGCCGACTCAGCCCGCACCGCACGCGCTGCCGGCAGTATTTTCATGCAACCCGAAACGCTAGCCCTGATTGCAGGTGGCTCAGCCAAGAAGGGCGACGTCATCGGTATCGCCCGAATCGCCGCCATCCAGGCTTCCAAGCGCACTGGGGATCTGATTCCGCTCTGCCACCCAATCGCCCTGACCCGCGTCACCGCCGAATTCGCTATCGACGAATCCAACAACGCCGTTCACTGCGAAGTGACGGCCGAGTGCCATGGCAAGACAGGGGTCGAGATGGAAGCGCTCACAGCAGCCTCGATCGGCCTGCTCACCATCTACGATATGTGCAAGGCCGTCGATCGCGGCATGCGCATCGAAAACATCCGACTGCTCGAAAAGAAGGGCGGCAAATCCGGCCACTGGTTGGCCGAAGACAAGGGATAGAACGGCCCCATGCAAGCACTTAGACGCAAATTGCTCAAGGGCGGCGCCTCAACGGCATTGCTTGCCCCCTTCATCGGGAGCGGGCTACTTAGCCCCAAAGCCTTGCTGGCAGCCGAATGGCAACGTGGCGCCTTTTCAGCCCGATCGGTGACTGAAGCCCTGAAAGCGCATGGCAGTTCGGTCGCTCAGGAAACGCGGGATATCGTCATCACCGCTCCGGAAATCGCCGAAAATGGCGCAAAAGTCGAAGTCGACATTAGTTGCAGCCTGCCAGGAGCGAAAAGCCTGGCCGTATTTGCCGACAAGAATCCACTACCTTTGTGTGCGTCAATCGATTTTTTACCGCCAGCCCTCCCCTTTGCACGCATCCAACTGAAATTGGCTGAAACAACGCGCATTAGAGCCGTTATCAGAACCGCGGATGGAAAAAACCACGTCGCCTTCCGGGAAGTCAAAGTCACGCTGGGCGGCTGCGGAGGTTAAGCATGCCAGAACAAATCAAGATCCGCACCCTGACTCAGGGCGACATCACCGATATACGCATCCTGTTGCAGCACCCGATGGAAACAGGGCAGCGTCGCGACGATAAAGGCCAGAGCTTTCCGCCCCATTACATCCAGCTATTCAATGTACTGCTCAATGGGAAGCCACTGATTGAAGGACAGTTGAATACCTCGATCTCGAAAAATCCTTTATTTACCTTCAAGGCGAAAGGCATTCGACCGGGAGACAAACTGACCGTGAACTGGACCGACAATCTAGGTGACAAACGCCAGGATGAATACACGGTCAGCCAGACGTAACCCAACCATGAAACACAATGAAAAAAGCCCGTCTTGAAGACGGGCTTTTGCTTGTAAGCGATCCGGTGCTTAGGCGCGCTGGATGTTGGAAGCCTGCTTACCCTTGGGGCCTTGCACGACTTCGAAGGAAACCTTTTCGCCTTCCTTCAGGGTCTTGAAGCCATTCATGTTGATGGCGGAGAAGTGGGCGAAGAGATCTTCGCTGCCATCATCAGGAGTGATAAAGCCAAAACCTTTGGAATCATTAAACCACTTGACGGTGCCAATTGCCATGTCTGAAACTTTCTTACAAAAAACTAACAAATTACGGGTCTCCCCGACTCCCTGTTTGAGCTCAGCAACCCGGCGCTTGCGGCATTTCCGATGCATCACGAATCCAAACACGTCTTGCTTTCTACGCCAAACGAATTATCGCGTCAACATTTTTTGATGCTGCTCTGCAGCATTGCAATTTGCAAAACCACACCAATATATTGACAAAGCGACAAAACACAGCCTCTCGTTTCTGTTGCAGAATGAAGGCGACTGTATAGAATCGAAATCATGGCTACAAAGCATCAGGATGGCGGACTACTCGAGGCACAACATGCCAAGTTGCAACCGCCAAAAATGTACAAGGTAATGTTGTTGAACGACGATTTCACGCCGATGGATTTCGTGATTCTCGTACTCCAGCGTTTTTTTTCTCTGGACACTGAACAAGCGACGCGAATCATGCTCAAAGTTCACAACGAAGGTCGTGGCGTTTGCGGGGTATACCCTCGCGACATCGCAGCCACCAAGGTTGAACAGGTGAGTGCATTCGCCCGCCAGCACCAACACCCGCTTGCTTGCGTAATGGAGGAAAACTGATGATTGCCCAGGAACTCGAAGTCAGCCTGCACATGGCTTTTGTCGAGGCGCGTCAAAAACGCCACGAGTTCATTACCGTCGAACACCTCCTGCTGGCGCTGATCGACAACCCGTCTGCCGCCGATGCCTTGCGTGCCTGCGGCGCCAAGCCCGATGCGCTGCGCAAGGACCTGTCCAACTTCATCGGCGAGCACACGCCCACCGTATCCGGCGAAGACGATATCGACACGCAACCGACGCTCGGTTTTCAACGTGTCATTCAACGCGCCATCCTGCACGTCCAGTCGTCTGGCAAGAAGGAAGTGAATGGCGCCAACGTACTCGTTGCAATCTACGGCGAAAAAGACTCGCATGCCGTTTATTTCCTGCAAAAGCAAGGCGTCACCCGACTCGACGTCGTGAACTACATCTCGCACGGCATCAGCAAGGTCCCGCAACCCAAGGCACCGGCCGAGGGCGAGACTGAAGCCGAGGGAGATCAAGTTCAGGCTGGACCGCTCGAGCAATACACAATCAACCTCAACGCACTGGCTCTGCAAGGCAAGATTGATCCGCTGATCGGCCGCGACAAAGAACTGGAGCGCGTCATCCAGACGCTGTGCCGCCGCCGCAAGAACAATCCGCTGCTGGTCGGCGAAGCCGGCGTCGGCAAGACGGCGATTGCCGAAGGCCTTGCCCGCCGTATCGTTGAAAGCGATGTACCGGAAATCCTGGCCAAGGCCAATGTCTACTCGTTGGACATGGGTTCGCTATTGGCCGGCACCAAGTACCGGGGTGATTTCGAGCAGCGCCTGAAAGGCGTTCTCAAGGCGCTGCAGGACAACCCGCATGCCATCCTGTTCATTGACGAAATCCACACCCTGATCGGTGCCGGCTCTGCCTCCGGCGGTACGCTTGATGCGTCCAACCTGCTCAAGCCGGCGCTGTCTTCTGGCCAGCTCAAGTGCATCGGCGCCACCACCTACACCGAGTTCCGCGGCATTTTCGAAAAGGACAGTGCGCTTTCCCGCCGCTTCCAGAAGATCGACGTCAACGAGCCGTCGGTGGCCGAAACCGTCGAAATCCTCAAGGGTCTGAAAGCACGCTTTGAGGCACACCACGGCATCAAATACTCAGCCACGGCGATTTCGTCGGCAGTTGAACTGGCTGCCCGCTACATCACCGACCGTCATTTGCCCGACAAGGCCATCGACGTCATCGACGAGGCCGGTGCCGCACAGCGCATCCTGCCCAAGTCGAAACAGAAGAAGACGATTGGCAAACAGGATATCGAGGAGATCGTCGCCAAGATCGCTCGCATCCCTTCGCAGCACGTAACGATGGACGATCGCGGCGCATTGAAGAACCTCGACCGCGACCTGAAAGCCACCGTTTTCGGCCAGGACAAGGCGATCGACGCACTGGCCCAGGCCATCAAGATGGCCCGTTCCGGTCTCGGCAACCCGGGCAAGCCGATCGGCTCCTTCCTGTTCAGCGGCCCGACCGGGGTCGGCAAGACGGAAGTCGCCAAGCAACTGGCCTATTGCCTCGGTATCGAGCTGATTCGCTTCGACATGTCGGAATACATGGAACGCCACGCGGTATCCCGCCTGATCGGCGCGCCACCGGGTTACGTCGGTTTCGATCAGGGCGGCCTGCTCACCGAAGCCGTGACCAAGAAGCCGTACTGCGTACTGCTGCTCGATGAAATCGAAAAAGCCCATCCGGACATTTTCAACATCCTGCTGCAGGTCATGGATCACGGCACCCTGACCGACAACAACGGACGCAAGGCTGATTTCCGGAACGTCGTCATCATCATGACGACCAACGCCGGCGCAGCCGAACTGCAAAAGTCGAGCATGGGCTTCACGTCCTCGAAGCAAACCGGCGACGAGATGGCGGAAATCAAGCGCCTGTTCACGCCGGAATTCCGCAACCGCCTGGATGCCACGATTTCCTTCGCACCGCTTGATCACGAAGTCATCCTGCGCGTGGTCGACAAATTCCTGATGCAGCTTGAAGAACAGTTGCACGAGAAGAAGGTTGAGGCGCACTTCACCGATGGCATCAAGGAAATGCTGGCCGAAAAGGGCTTCGATCCGCTGATGGGCGCCCGCCCGATGGCTCGCCTGATTCAGGATACCATCCGTTCGGCGCTGGCCGACGAGTTGCTGTTTGGCCGCCTGGCTAGCGGCGGCCACGTCACCGTCGGTCTCGACAAGGATGGCAAGATCAAGCTCGATTTCGAGGAAGAAAAAGACGAAGCTGTCGTTTAAACTCCGACCACTCATTCAAACAAGCCATGCGATGCATGGCTTTTTTTTGCCAGGGAGACAAGCATGACATTCAAAACCCCCGATCTATGTGACGAATTTGAAGCCGAACTCGGCCAGAGCGTCCGTATCGTTGCCCCGATGTTCCAGCAATACGGCGGCCGCAGGTGCTTCAGCGGCCAGATCGTCACGCTGAAGATTTTCGAAGACAACTCGCTGGTCCGCGAAGCCTTTGCCGAAGACGGCAAAGGCAAGGTCCTGGTGGTCGACGGTGGCGGCTCCTTGCGTTGCGCCCTGGTCGGCGACCAACTTGCCATCCTCGCGCAGAGCAAAGGCTGGGAAGGCGTGGTCGTTTATGGCTGCATTCGCGACTCGGCCGACATCAACGGCATCGACATCGGCGTCCGCGCCCTGAATACTCATCCGCAGAAGAGCATCAAGAAGGGTGTGGGCGACAAAAACATCGCCGTGACTTTCGGCGGCGTGACTTTCAAGCCGGGTGAATATCTCTATGCCGACGAGGATGGCATCCTGGTCAGCAGCAAAGCTTTGTGCTGATGCAGCGCGTTTGTATTTCACAAACGCAAACAACGTTTCACATTACGAAACGGCGGCAACAAGCCGCTGTTTTCATTGATAAAAATATTGTCTTATGTCTTATATAAGACTATTGCTGCCCTGCGCAAAACTCACTATACTTTCCTCCATCGACGTTGCAACAGGAACACCGGTTCAACGCCGTCCCCGAAATCAATTCACTTGAGGAATTCACAATGAGCACTCGCGAACAGCAAATCGCCGCCCTCGAAAAAGACTGGGCTGAAAATCCCCGCTGGAAAGGCATCAAGCGCGGCTACTCCGCAGCTGACGTCGTCCGTCTGCGTGGTTCGTTCCAGGTCGAGCACACCCTGGCTCGCCGCGGTGCCGAGAAGCTCTGGGATCTGGTCAACAACCAGCCGTACGTCAACTGTCTGGGCGCCCTGACCGGCGGCCAAGCCGTTCAGCAAGCCAAGGCCGGCATCAAGGCCATCTACCTGTCGGGCTGGCAAGTTGCTGCCGACAACAACGAATACGCCGCCATGTACCCGGACCAGTCCCTGTACCCGGTTGATTCCGTGCCGAAGGTTGTCGAGCGCATCAACAATGCCTTCAACCGCGCCGACGAAATCCAGTGGTCCAAGAACATCAATCCGGGCGATGCCGGGCACGTCGAATACCACCTGCCGATCGTTGCCGATGCTGAAGCCGGTTTCGGTGGCGTGCTCAATGCCTACGAGCTGATGAAGGCGATGATCCGTGCTGGCGCAGCCGGCGTGCATTGGGAAGACCAACTGGCTTCCGTCAAGAAGTGCGGCCACATGGGCGGCAAGGTACTGGTCCCGACCACCGAAGCCGTGCAGAAGCTGATCGCTGCCCGTATGGCTGCCGATGTCTATGGCGTGCCGACCCTGGTTATCGCCCGTACCGATGCTGAAGCGGCCGATTTGATCACCTCCGACTATGACGAGAACGACAAGCCCTTCCTGACCGGCGAGCGCACCGCCGAAGGCTTCTACAAGACCAAGAAGGGTCTGGAGCAAGCCATCTCCCGCGCCATTGCCTACGCCGACTACGCCGACCTGGTGTGGTGCGAAACCGGTACGCCGGATCTGGAATTTGCCCGCAAGTTCGCCGAAGCCGTGCATGCCAAGCACCCGGGCAAGATGCTGGCCTACAACTGCTCGCCGTCCTTCAACTGGAAGAAGAACCTGGACGATGCCACCATCGCCAAGTTCCAGCGCGAACTCGGCGCCATGGGCTACAAGTACCAGTTCATCACCCTGGCTGGCATCCACTCCATGTGGTACAACATGTTCGATCTGGCCCAGGACTACGCCAAGCGCGGCATGTCGGCCTACGTCGAAAAGGTTCAGGAGCCGGAATTCGCCGCCCGCGACCGTGGCTACACCTTCGTTTCGCACCAGCAGGAAGTCGGTACCGGCTACTTCGACGACGTCACCACCGTGATCCAGGGCGGCAAGTCCTCCGTCACCGCGCTGACCGGCTCGACCGAAGAAGAGCAGTTCCACTAAGAATGAAGCTTTGAATTTGCTGCCTTACCAGGCGGCAACAAAGGCCGGCACCCACAAGGCGCCGGCCTTTTTCATTGGCTGGACTTATTGCAACAATTGCTCGATTTGCTGCACTTCCAGCGGCTTGTGATAGTAATAACCTTGGAACAACTCGCAGCCAATCGATTTGAGGAAGCGTTCCTGCACTTCATTCTCGACGCCCTCGGCAATGCTGACGCAGGACAACAGGTTGGCGAGCGAGACAATCGCCTTGATGATCAGTTCGCTCTTGTCATTTTCGCCGATACGCATGACAAAGGACCGATCGATCTTGATCTTGTGGATGGGAAAGCTGCTCAACTTCGACAGCGAGGAATAGCCGGTTCCGAAATCGTCAATGGCAATACTGAAACCGCGCGTTTTCAAAGCCTGCAAATGCGAAATGGCCAGCACTTCGCTGCCGATCAGCCCCGTTTCGGTAATCTCGAATTCCAGCATGGCCGGGGGAATGGCGTAGCGCGCAGTCAGCGCGTCGATCAGATCGATCAGGTCGTGGCGAACGATATCGATTGCTGACAGGTTCAGGGCGACGGGGGGACAATCCTGGCCCTGATCGATCAGGCGACGTATGAAAATACACACTTCCTCGATGACGAAGCTGGTCAGGTCGTGAATCAAGCCAGCACGTTCTGCAATCGGGATGAACTCGGCTGGCGAAATGCTGCCCATCGTCGGCGACTGCCAGCGAATCAACGCCTCCATGCCAACCAGTTGTCGATTGGCATCGACCTTGGGCTGGTAAACCAAGCGGAATTCGTGATTCCGCAATGCCGAGACAATGCCCAGTTCGATATCCACACTGCGTCGAATCAAGGCGGCATCGGCCTCGGAAAACAGTGTCGGTGAATCTTCTTTCGACCGTCTCGCACTTTCCAGTGCCACTTCGCAGCGGCGAATCAATTCTTCGGGCGACACCTCACCCTGGCGAGCCAGAGCGATGCCGGTGGAAAACTGGACGTGGACATCGTTACCGCTTATTTCGAACTCTTGTGGAAAAGCCAGGCGAAAGCGCTCGATCTGCCGAATCGCCTCGGTCGGCGATTCATAGGACGGCAAAATTGCCAAAAAAGTAATGCTGCGCAAGCGAGCGCAATAACTTCCCGGCGGCAACAGGCGGCGCATCTCGTCGGCAAAATACTGAATCAACAAATCGCCGATTCCATTCCCGAACTTTTCATTGGCGTGGCGAATGCTCCCCAAGCGCAAGGCGACCAGCGGCGTGACTTTTCCCGCCTCCTGCAAAGGCAGGGTTTCCATCAAATGGGCGCGCAACTTGGCACGGTTGGGCAAGCAGGTCAGCGCGTCGTGATACATCAGGAATGCTTCGCGCTCGTGACTGCGCTTCAAGGCCTCCTTGATCATGTACACGCCGGAAGCATCACGTAACACCACAATGAAACTGTTTTGTGCGGTACGCGTCACATACTCGACAAGGATCTGGCGCTCGTCATCGGTTTGCCAGTGCCACCCGGTAAACTCTTCAAGGCGCTCGGTGTCGACCTGCTCGGGCAGCCGATCGCCGCGACCGCGCAGGCATGACGCTAGAGAACGCCCGACCAGTTGATCGTGCTCGGCATCCAGTAAGGAAAGCGCCATCCGGTTTGCCTGCAGGATAAGCCCTTCACGGCTGCACAGCAGAATCGCCCCGCCGGCATTCTCAAAAAACTCCCGATACTGGGCATTGCTGACCTCGAGTGCCGCACTGGTCTGATGGTGGCGCAGGGCCGACTTATCGAAAGCGTGCAACACCCGGAAAACTGCCAGGGGAACGCAGACATTGAAGAACAGGAACACCAGGGACTGCAAATAGGTATGACTTCCCGGCAAAGTCATGTTGAGCGGCAAGTAATGAACGAACGGCCCGTTCTGCAAGAGATAGAAGAATGGCAGGAAATTGAAGGCCATCAAGGCGACGGCCAAGCGTCCGCCAAAAAAAAGCCGCGCGATGATCGGCGTCGTGTAGATGAAAATGATGCCCAGTTTCGCCAATTCATCGACATTGACCAGGAACAGGATAGTCGTGCCCGCCGCATACACGGCAAACAAAAGGATGGCAGCGGCCAGGTTCGGCCTTTTCGCGGTATGAAAAACGCCAATCGCAAGCACGAGATAGAAGGCCACCACCACCACCACAATGTGGTAAGCCGCAATGGCAATCGCATCAAGCGCGACGTGCAGGGCAACCGCTGCTTCCAGAACAAGTCCGGAAATCAGGATGATGCGCAGCGCGCTGACCCGCCAACGGGCATGTTCGGCTGGAGAGAGTGCGTTGTCGTTGAGAAATAACCAGTCGAACATCAGGCCCTTGCCGTCACCCAGTAAATCGCCCGACAGGTCGGGACGAACAAAAAACAGTCCGGGACAAATCGGATACGCATGAACCGGGAGACTTTGCCATGGGCATTCGGCAATCCCGCTGCCATAGGATGAACCTTTAGGCCGGTGACTTTGCGTACCCGGCTTTCGCCCGGGGTTGCTATTAACGGGGCCGATACTAACCGACGAGATACATGACAATCAATTCAATTTGACTGTCAATGCGAAAGAGTCCGAAAGATCAGCTCAACTCCCAATAGCTGGCTCGACTGTAGGTCTCCTTGAGCAAGTCGATGAACAAACGCACCCGCAAAGGCAGATGCCGGCGCTGCGGAAAGACGGCGTAGATGCCCATTGGCTGGGCCTGCCAGGCATCGAGCACCGAACTCAGCCGGCCTTCCTGCAGATCCTGCCCGACCTCCCACAAGGAACGCCAGGCCAGGCCACGACCGGCCAAGGCCCACTCATGCAGGACCGCGCCGTCATTGCACTCGAAGCTGCCGCTCACTTTATACGTATCGACCGCAGCAGTTTCCGGATTTCGGAAGACCCAACCCCGCTGCTGGCCGAGCGACAGGCAGTTATGTCCGGCCAGATCAGCCGGCTCGCGCGGCACGCCGTGCGCCACCAGGTAAGCCGGACTGGCCACCACGACGCGACGCATTTCGCCCAGGCGCACGCTGACCAGGCTCGAATCGGTCAATTCGCCGATGCGGATGGCGCAGTCGATATTTTCGTTGAGGAGATCAACAAGGCGGTCGGAGAGATTGAGAAAGACGCGCACCTCCGGGTTGGCCTGCATGAATTCACCGACCAGCGGCGCCACGTGCCGTCGGCCGAAGCCCGACGGTGCCGACACGCGCAACTGGCCGCTGGCGCGCACGCTGCCCAGCGACACCGCCGCCTCGGCATTGGCCAGATCGTTGAGCACCTTCTGGCAATCTTCCAGGAACGCCTGCCCCTCAAAGGTCAAGGTGAGCTTACGCGTGGTACGGATCAGCAACTTCACATGCAAACGGGCTTCCAAAGCGTCGAGTCGCCGCCCGATAATGGCGGGCGTGACACCTTCCGCACGTGCCGCTGCAGATAACGAACCACGGGTAGCGACATTGACGAAGGCGGAAATCTGCTTGAAGGCATCCATTTTTTACTCAAAGTAAAAGATATAACGCTGATTTTGCCACTTATCCCTTCAATCGAGTATCAATAAACTACGAGACCATGATGACCGCAAGCCCTGCCAACGCCCCTGCCGCTCCGATCAAGGCCATCGCCTTCGACGCGTACGCCACGCTGTTCGACGTCTATTGCATGGAAAGGCTGGCTGAGGATTATTTTCCCGGCCAGGGCCGCGCGCTGACCACCCTCTGGCGCCAGAAGCAGGTCGAATACACCCGCGTGCGCACCATGAGCAGTCAGTTCAAGACTTTCTGGGAAGTCACCCGCGACGCGCTGATCTACGCCGCCCGCGCCCTGCAGCAGCCGATGAGCGACAGCCAGCGCCAGCACCTGATGAACCAGTACGCCTGTCTGCGCCCCTTCCCGGAAAACCTGGCGACGCTGGAAGCGCTGGTGGCCATGGATATTCCGCTCGCGATCCTGTCCAACGGCACGGCGCCGATGCTCGACATCGCCGTCAAGTTCAATGGCATGAAGGATCTCTTCCAGCACATCCTGTCGGCCGACACGGTGCGCAAGTTCAAGACCTCGCCCGAGGTATATCAGCTGGCGGTTGATGCCTTCCACCTGCCAGCCGAGGAAATCCTCTTCGTTTCGTCGAACGCCTGGGACGCCTGCGCCGGCACCTGGTTCGGCTTCCACACTTTCTGGGTCAACCGCAGCGACCAGCCCGCCGAGGAACTCGACATTGCCCCGCACGCCAGCGGCCGCGAACTGTCCGACGTCCTCGCCTACGTCCAGGGCCTGTACGGCTAGCCCCCCGTTTTCACCACTTCAAATCCAACGCAAGGAGAGACCATGAGCATCAACCTGCCCGCCGGCATGCAAATCACTGCCCCAATCAAGCCCGAATGGGAATCCATTCTGACGACCGAAGCCCTCGAGTTCGTTGCCAAGCTGCACCGCGCCTTCGAAGGCCGCCGCCAGGAACTGCTCAAGGCCCGCATCGAACGCCAGGCCCGCATCGATGCCGGTGAAATGCCGGACTTCCTGCCGGAAACCGCCCACATCCGTAACGGCGACTGGAAAGTTGCTCCAGTGCCGGCCGCGCTGCAATGCCGCCGCGTCGAAATCACCGGCCCGGTCGAAGCCAAGATGATCATCAACGCCTTCAACTCGGGCGCTGACTCCTACATGACCGACTTCGAGGACTCCAACAGCCCGAACTGGGAAAACCAGATCCAGGGCCAGGTTAACCTGTACAAGGCCATCCGCCGCGAACTGTCGTTCAAGAACGAGAACGGCAAGGAATACAAGCTCAACGACAAGATCGCCACCCTGCAGATCCGTCCGCGCGGCTGGCACCTCGACGAGAAGCACGTGCTGGTCGACGGCCAGCGCGTTGCCGGCGGCCTGTTCGACTTCGGCCTGGTCTTCTTCCACAACGCCAAGGAACAGATCGCCCGCGGCGCCGGCCCGTTCTACTACCTGCCGAAGATGGAAAGCCACCTCGAAGCCCGTCTGTGGAACGACGCCTTCGTCATGGCCCAGGACCATGTCGGTTTGCCGCAAGGCACCATCAAGGCCACCGTGCTGGTCGAAACCATCCTCGCCACCTTCGAGATGGAAGAAATCCTGTACGAACTGCGTAACCACTCCGCCGGCCTCAATGCCGGTCGCTGGGACTACATCTTCTCCTGCATCAAGAAGTTCAAGAAGAACAAGGACTTCTGCCTGGCCCAGCGCAGCGCCATCACCATGGAAGTGCCCTTCATGCGCGGCTATGCCCTGGCCCTCGTCCAGGCTTGCCACAAGCGCGGCGCCCCGGCCATGGGCGGCATGTCGGCCCTGATCCCGATCAAGAACGACCCGGTTGCCAACGAAAAGGCCCTGGCCGGCATCCGTCACGACAAGACCCGCGACGCCAACGACGGCTTCGACGGCGGCTGGGTGGCCCACCCGGGCCTGGTGCCGATCGCCATGGAAGAGTTCGTCAAGGTCCTTGGCGACCGTCCGAACCAGTTCGAAAAGCAGGTTGAAGGCAAGTTCGGTCCGGCCCAGTGGCTCGACTTCCAGCCGACCACCCCGATCACCGAAGCCGGCCTGCGCAACAACATCAACGTCGGCATCCACTACCTCGGCAGCTGGCTGGCCGGCAATGGCTGCGTCCCCATCCACAACCTGATGGAAGATGCCGCCACCGCCGAAATCTCCCGCTCGCAAGTCTGGCAGTGGGTGGTGTCGCCGAAGGGCGTCCTCGACGACGGTCGCAAGGTCACCGTTGAAATGGTCCGCCCGATGATCGCCGAGGAACTGGCCAAGGTGAAGGCCACCGTCACCGCCCAGGGCGAGGACACCGCCTCCTACGACCAGGCCGCCGAAATCTTCGACCGCATGTCGCTGACCCCGGATTACCCGGAGTTCCTGACCCTGCCGCTGTACGAAGCGATGGCCTAAAAAAATACGAAGTGGAGAGAGACCAGAACGCCGGGGCAACCCGGCGTTTTTTTATTCTGTCTCATGTCTGGCGCCGACTGAAACACCGCCCAGGATCACCCACTTGAGATCCGTTTGACAGCCTGCGGCACGGGCACCGGCTGCGGCATGGCGCGCCATGCCGCGGGAGTAAAACCGGTATCCCGCTTGAATGCACGCTGAAACGCCGCTTCAGAGGCATAGCCGACCGCTTCGCCGACCGTCGCCACGGACAGCTCGGAATCGCGTAGCAGGCGGCCGGCTTCGGCCATGCGCAGACGGGTCACAAACTCGGCCGGTGCAATCCCGGCCACCGCAACGAAATTGCGAATCAAGGTCGAGCGCGACATGTTGGCGATACTGGCCATCGCCTCAAGTGTCCAACTTGAACCGGGTTGCGCCATAATCTGCAAGGCCAGTTCGCGCAGTCGTGGATGCGCCGACAAGGCGAGCATGCCCGGCGGTGGCTCGCTGGCGCTGGCCGCGGCACGCAGCGCGAGACCGAACAAGGCAGCGGAAAGATGGCGCAGTACGGCAGTGCTGCCGGGGAGCGGCCCCTCCGTTTCCTCGCGCATCAAGGCCAGCACCCTTCCCAGACGAGACTCCGCCGGGCCATCCATTTCTGGCCGGGCACGAATCACCACGCAGGGTGGTAACAAGGCCTGGCAAAGGCGCCAGACGGCCTGCGTCAAGACGATCCGGCCACACAACAAGGTCGTGCTCGCCGCCGGGATCGCTCGCCCCTCGGGTTCTTCTCGCCCGACACCGCCTTTTCCCGCCAGCGCAGGGCGATCCAGGATGCGATGCGGCAGGGCAGAGGGGAGCAGCAGCACATCCCCCGCCTGCAGGGTGATCGGCGGCAAACCATGTCCCTCAATACTGGCGCCCCCTTCAAGCAAGACGTGAAACGGCATTTCGCGCAGCCCCGGGCGCTCGTTATCCAGCACCCAGTCGCCCCGCATCTCGCAACGCACATCGAGATAGCCATCAATGGCACCGAGGTTGAGCAGTCGATCAAGCAGATCCATGGCATTCACCATAGATGAAACGATCGGGCATGTTAATGCGCCCGTCGAGCATTCAGCCCAAAGGCGGGATTTTTTAAAGTTCTCCCACCGCAGCAAGCGGTTTCAATCAACCGATACAAGGAGAACACCATGTCCCGTCTTCCCTCGAAACCTGCCGAACACATTCCCGAAAGCGCCCAAACCCTGTTCGAGCAAATCCGCAAATCCCTCGGCAAGGTGCCCAATGCCTACGCACTGATCGGCAGTCATAGTCCCGCCTCGCTCGGCTTTCTGCTGAACGGAGACAGCCTCCTGAGCCAGGGGCAGCTGACGCGCAGCGAAATTGAAGCGGTACGCCTCGCCGTCAGCGAGTTCAACGGTTGTGACTATTGCGTCGCGGCGCACGCCACGGTCGGCAAGCTGGTCGGCCTCAAGCCCGCGGAAATCGGCCAGTTGCGTGCCGGCGAGCCGACAGGGCATGCGCGACGCGATGCGCTGGTATCTTTTGCACGAAATGTTGCGGGTAGCCGCGGACTGGTCGATGAATCCGTCGTGCAGACAGTGATGGCAGCCGGTTACTCCCCGGGACAAATCATCGAAGTCCTGCTCACCATTGCGCTGATCGGCTTCACCAACCTGGTCAATCGGGTCAACGACACGCCGATCGACTTTCCCAAGCCGGAATGAAGCCAGCCTCAAAACGGGGGCCGTGCGGCCCATTCTCAGGGCCACGTCAGGCCCGCACCCGCCCCTCGCGTCTTACCGCCTGGGGCGGGATGCCAAAACCGCGCATGAACGCCTCCCGCAAATGGCGGCGATCGCGAAAACCGGTCTCGTGCGCCACTACTTCCAGCGGATGGCGGCTCTGTTCGATCATCAGGCGCGCCGCTTCCAGGCGCAGCCCCTCGATCGCCTTGGCAGGCGACTGACCGGTTTCGGCCGTAAAAACCCGGCTGAACTGACGCGGACTCAGATGTACTGCCTCGGCCAATTCGTCGACCGACAGCGGACGATGCAGATTCTTGCGGGCGTAGTCGAGCGCGTTCTGGATACGGTCCGACTTCGGCGCCAGATCGAGCAATTCCGAATGCTGCGACTGGCCGCCCGAGCGACGCTGATGCATGACCAGCTTGTGCGCCACCGAACGGGCGATCTCCGCCCCCAAGTCCTTCTCGACCATGGCCAGTGCCAGGTCGAGGCCGGCCGTCATGCCGGCCGATGTCCATATCGGGCCATCGATGATGAAGATCCGATCGTCTTCAACTTCAATTTCCGGATACAGATTCTGCATGTCGCGGGCGTGCGCCCAATGGGTCGTCGCCCGCCGCCCGTTTAGCAGCCCGGCTTCGGCCAGCACGAAGGCGCCGGTGCAGATGGCGGCGATACGCCGGGCCCGCTGGCTCGCCTGACGGGCGAAAGCCAGTTCGGCGGCCGGGGTCGGACGACACAAGGGGGCCACGACGCCAGTGAAGATCCAGGTATCGGCAGCGCTGGCGGCATCAAGCCGATGCGTACCGACCGATAAACCGAGCGAGGCACGCACCTCGCCCCCCGCCGCCGAGTAGTTCTGCAATTGATAGAAGGGCTCGCCGGTCACGACGTTGGCGAACTCAAAGACAGATTGCGGCGCCAGCGCCAATACCTGAAAGCCCTCCGTCAACACATAGCCGATCCGATGCATGGCAAACGCCCTCTTCAAGTCATGTCCTAAAACATGACTATATACGTCATTTACGCCATTCTCAAGCGCTCCTAACATGCATCCATCGATTCACCACACCACCTCAAGGAGTCCAACATGACGCAAGCACAACTGGGCACAGCCCTCATCACCGGCGCCTCTTCCGGCATCGGTGCGATTTACGCCGAACGCCTCGCCCGCCGCGGTTACGACCTGATCCTGGTCGCCCGCAACCGTGACCGCCTCAACAGCCTGGCCAAGCGCATCAGCGCAGAAACCGGCCGGACTGTCGAGGTTTTCGATGCCGACCTCAACGAGGTCGGCCAACTGGCCGAGGTCGAAGCCAAGCTGCGCCAGGATGCGAGCATCACCCTGCTGGTCAACAACGCCGGGGTCGGCACGCATACGCCGCTGCTGCAAAGCGACGTCGACGCCATGACCCGGCTGCTCGAACTCAACGTCATCGCCCCTACCCGCCTGACTTACGCTGCCGTTCCGGGCTTTGTCGCCCGCGGCAAGGGCGCCGTGATCAATATCGCCTCCATCGTCGGCATCGCGCCTGAACTGCTCAATGGCGTCTATGGCGGCAGCAAGGCTTTCGTGCTCGCCTTCAGCCAGTCGCTGCACCACGAGCTGGCCGCCCAGGGCATCCGCATTCAGGCCGTACTGCCCGGCGCGACCGCCACCGACTTCTGGGCCACCGGCGGCCTGCCGGTCGAGAACCTGCCGGCACAGATCGTCATGCGTGCCGAAGACCTGGTCGATGCAGCGCTGGTCGGCTTCGACCGGGGCGAACTGGTCACCATTCCCTCGCTACATGCCCAGGAGGAATGGGAGGCCTATGAAGCCGCCCGCCAGGCCATGGCCGCCCACCTGTCCAGCAACACCCCGGCCGCCCGCTATCTCGCGACCAACTGATTCCGTCACTTCACAACTTCATACCTCTCCAGCAAAGGACCCATCATGCAACTCACCGACAACACCATCCTGATCACCGGCGGCGCCTCCGGCATCGGTCGCGGCCTGGCCGAAGCCTTCCATCGGCTGGGCAACAAGGTCATCATCGCCGGCCGCCGCAAGGCACTGCTCGACGAAGTGGTGGCAGCCAATCCGGGCATCGAGGCGATCGAACTCGATGTCGCCGATCCGGCCAGCATCGAGACGGCGGCGCAAACCCTGATCGCCCGCTACCCGACGCTCAACGTCCTGATCAACAACGCCGGCATCATGCCTTTCGACAATGCCGGCGGCGTGATGGACGACAAGGTTTCGCAGGCCATCATCGACACCAACCTGCTCGGTCCGATTCGCTTGAGCTCGGCGCTGATCGAGCATCTCAAGCGCCAGCCGCGTGCCACCATCATCAACAACACGTCGGTGCTGGCCTACCTGCCACTGGCTGTCACCGCCGTCTATTCGGCAACCAAGGCCGCCCTGCACTCCTACACCCTGTCGCAACGCTTCATGCTGCGCGAAACCAGCGTCAGCGTTCAGGAAATCGCCCCGCCCTGGGTCGATACCGACCTCGTCAAGAAGAGTGGCGATCCGCGGGCCATGCCGCTCGATGCCTTCATCGCCGAAACCATGGCCGGACTGGCCAGCGAAGCCGAAGAAGTGATCGTCGAGGCCATCCGTCCGATCCGCGCCAATCCGGGGCCGGGCGAGCACGCGCTGGTCAATGCCTTCAACGCCGACCTGCTGGCCAATCCGATCCCGACCTGAAAACCGGGCAAACATCGCGGCCGCCGGTACGGGGCCGCATTCCACCATTCAAAACGAGAAAAGACATGTCCAAGGCAAGCCCCTCCGAAGCGGCCCTCGACCCGCCTAAGGCCTACCCCAGCGCCCATGACTCCTACTGGCCGGCGATCTTTTTCGCGCTCGGCACCTTTGCCATCGGCACCGAAGGCTTCATGATCGCGCCGCTGCTGCCCAGGATGGCGGCCGACTTCGCCATGAGCGTCCCGGCGGTGGCCATGCTGGTCGTCGTCTTTACCCTGGCCCTGTCACTCAGTTCGCCGCTCACCACGGTCGCCACCAGCCGCCTCAACCGGCGCGACATCCTGCTCTTGGCAATGGGCGTTTTCACGGTCGCCAATCTGGTCGCCGCAACCTCATCCAGTTTCTCCAGCCTGCTGTTCTCGCGCCTGATGATGGCGGTGGCGGCCGGACTCTACATTCCCAATGCCAACGCCCTGGCCGGCACGGTGGTTGGCCCCGAACGGCGCGGCCGGGCGCTCGCCATCGTCAGCGGCGGGATGACCATCGCCATCGCCCTCGGCCTGCCCCTGGGCTCGCTCGTCGGGCACGCCTTCGGCTGGCGGTCGACTTTTCTCGCCGTCGCTGTCATGGGGGCCGTGGCATTTACCGGCATTTTGGGCGGCGTCGGACGCGCCGCCGGCAAGCAGATGCACGTCGCCAGCCTGGCCGAGCGTCTGGGCGTGATCGGCCAGGCCGAGGTCCGTCGCTTGCTGGTCGTCACCCTGTTCTGGTCGGTTGGCGCCTACATGACTTACCCCTACATCGCCCCCTATCTGGCGGCAGTGCTCGATTTCGGCGAAACCGGCATCAGCGCCACCGTCAGCCTGTGGGGCACTTTCGCCGCCATCGGCGTAATGACGGGCGGCAGCCTCACGGATCGTCTTGGCTCAAACCGGGTCGTACGTGGCTCGCTCCTGATGCTGGCCGCTGCCTTCTGGACCATGGCCGCCGCGGTAAGCCTCTCGCCAAGTCGCGCACAGATCCCCGCCTTGCTGGCCATCGCCGCCTGGGGCTTCAGCGTCTGGTCGTTTTTCCCGGCCCAGATGGCCCGTCTGATTGCCGCCGGCTCCCCCCAACAGGCGTCGGTCGCCCTGTCGCTCAACACCTCGACCATGTATTTCGGGTTCTCCTTGGGCAGCGCCTTGGGGGCAGCCGTTCTCGACACCGGGGCAATCTGGGGCATTGGCCTGCTGGCCGGCCTCTCGGCCGTTATCGGGTTAAGACTGACCAGTCCGGGCCAGAAAAATCGGCCGTCCGGTTCATGAGCCTTCGGCACAACCATTTCCAACCAGGAGAAGCATCATGCAGCAATCCTCACCTTCCCAGGTCTTTGCTACTGACGACCGGACTTTCGACGAGAAAGTCCTGAAATCGGCCAAGCCGGTCCTTGTCGACTTCTGGGCCGAGTGGTGCGCCCCGTGCAAGGCGGTCAGCCCGGCCGTCGAAGCCGTTGCAGCCGGTTACGGGGAGCGCCTGGACGTCGCCACGCTCGATGTCGACGCCAACCCGGCGACGCTGGCGGCCTATGGCATTCGTGGCATTCCGACGCTGATGCTATTCAAGGATGGCGAAGTCCGCGCAACGCATGTCGGCTCGCTGGCCACGTCGCAGCTCGAAGCCTTCCTCGAAACTCATCTGGGTCATTGATCGCCAGCCTTGTGGTGACTGGGTCGGCGACCGAGTTTCAGCAACCGACTCAAACCGCTGCCGCCAACCCGAGCGCCCGATCCCAAGGCGCCGGCTCGCCGGCGAAGCGTTCCGCCAGGAAATCGACCAGCAGGCGCAGGGCCAGCGGTTGGTGCTGGCGCGAAAGATAGATGGCGTGGATGCCCAGCACCTCGGGCTCGTAGTCGGGCAGCAGATGCACCAGCCGGCCGGCCCGCAGGTCGTCGCCCAGGTAGTAGGTCGGCAGCATGCCGATGCCGGCGCCGGACAGTGCCGCCCGGCGCAGCACGGCCGTCTCGTTGGTGTGAAAGCGCCAATCGACCGGCACGCTGATCGTCTCGCCGTTGCGGCTCAGGCGGTATTGCTTGCCGATGCCGAAGGCGTGCGCAATGCAGCGATGCTGCCGCAGCTCCTCGGCGGTGCGTGGCAGGCCGTGGCGCTGCAGGTATTCGGGCGAGGCGCACAACATCGAGCGGCAGCGCGCCAGCGGCCGGGCGATCATCGCCGGGTCGAGCGTATTGGTGATGCGCACCGCCAGATCGACCCGCTCGGCCACCAGGTCGGTCGGCTTGTCGCCCACCGACAGCACGATTTCCACCTGCGGGTACTGCTGCTGAAAGTCGATCAGCACCGGCGTCAGCTGGGCATCGGCAAAGGACGCCGCCGTGGTCACCCGCAGCACCCCGGCCGGTTCGCGATTACGCTCGGCGGCGATGAAGCGCGCCTCTTCGGCCAGGTCGAGCATCTGCCGGCAGGCGGGCAGCGCCGCCAGCCCGGCATCGGTGAGGCTGACCTTGCGGGTGGTCCGGTGCAGCAAGCGGGCCTCGAACCAGTCCTCGACGGCGGCGAGATAGCGGCTGACCATGGCCGCCGACATGTCGAGATGATCGGCCGTCTGGGTCAGGCTGCCCCGGTCGGCGACTTCGACAAAGACACGTACGGCAGTCAGGCGATCCATTTCATCGATCTACGCAATAAATATTCAACTGATTCGAACTTTATCAACCATTTTGCAAAACATAAAGTTCGCTCCGTACCCCATTACCCCATTTACGGAGACCACCATGATCACCCCACGCCAACTTTCCCGCCTGCTCCTGCCCGCCCTGATGACGCTGGGCGTTGTTGCATCAAGCGGCGCCCAGGCCGAACCGGCTGCCCCGCTCAGCATCAAGACCTATAACGCCGACGCCAACAGTTTTCACGTCAATGCCGTGGTGGTCAGCGGCAAACATGAAGCTGTCGTCATCGACAGCGGTTTCACCCGCGCCGATGCGCTGCGCGTTGCCGCCAACGTGCTCGATAGCGGCAAGACGCTGAAAACCATCTTCATCAGCAATGCCGACCCCGATTTCTACTTTGGTGCCGAAGTGCTCAAGGGCCTCTTTCCGCAAGCCCAGGTGCTGACCACCCCGGCCGTACGCGAAAAAATCCAGGCCAAGCTGGCCGGCAAGGTGGCCTTCTGGGGTCCGAAGATGGGCGCCAACGCGCCGCAGCAGCCGATCGTCCCCGACCTGCTGACTGGCACCACGCTGAGTGTCGATGGCGAAAGCATCGAAGTCCGCGGCACCGCCGGCGAACTGGCCCACCGCCCTTACGTGTGGATTCCGTCGATCAAAACTGTAGCCGGCAATATCGCCATTTTCGGCAACCTGCATGTGTGGACCGCCGACACCCAGAAGCCGAGCGAACGCCAGGCCTGGATTGCCCAGCTCAATGAAATCGAAGCGCTCAAGCCGGCCACCGTCGTCCCCGGCCACATGGCTCCCGGCACGCCGCTGGACGCCAGCACCATCCGCTACACCCGCGACTACCTGCAGCGCTTTGAGATTGAAGCCGGCCAAGCAAAGAACGCAGCCGCATTGATCGAAGCTATGAAGAAGGCCTACCCGCAAGCCGGCGAAGGCCTGGCGCTGGACATCGGCGCCAAGGTGAACAAGGGCGAAATGAAGTGGTAATCAGCTGAACCCGTTCCCGCTCCCCCCGAATGGGCGGAGCGGGAAACCGAAAGCCCTTTCACGTATCCAAGCACCATTCAACCGGAACTCAGACCATGACGACCCTGCATTACATCTACGACCCGCTGTGCGGCTGGTGCTACGGCGCCGCCCCGCTACTCAAGGCGGCCCGCCAGGTCCTCGCCGTCCAGGCCCACGGCGGCGGCATGATGACCGGCGCCAACCGCCAGCCGGTCACGCCGCAACTACGCGCCTACGTCCAGCAGCACGACGCGCGGATCGCCCAACTGACCGGCCAGCCCTTCGGCCCGGCCTATAACGACGGCCTGCTGCACGATACCGACGCCATCCTCGACTCGGAACCGCCCACCGCCGCCGTGCTCGCCGCCGAGGCCATCGCCGGACGCGGACTGGACATGCTGGCGGCGGTGCAAACCGCGCACTATGTCGATGGCCGGCGGATTGCCGAACGCGCCACCTTGATCGCAATCGCCGGCGAAATCGGCCTCGATGCCGCCGCCTTCGCCGGGGAATACGACAGCCAGTTGGGCGAAGCGGTGCACCGCCACATCCAGACCACCCGCCACCTGATGGCCCAGGTCGGTGCCCGCGGCTTTCCCAGCTTCGTGCTCGAAACCGATGGCGTGCTGCACAGCATCGACCTGGCCGCCTATCTGGGCAACCCGCAGGCTTTCCAGGACTGGCTGCGCGGCCGGGCCGAGGCATCGGCCGGCCACGGCAAGGCAGCCGCGCCGGCCTGCGACATCAATGGCTGCGCCCTGTGAAGCCGCAGTCACCGATGCGCAGCAATCTGCAGATCGTCGCCGACCACTACGCCGCATCGGCCCGCCAGGACCTGGCCGGCATGATGGCCGACGTTTCAGCCGAGGTGGCGTGGACGGAAATGGCCGGTTTTCCCTGTGCCGGCACCTGGATCGGCCCGGATCAGGTCATCGCCCAGGTGTTTGCCGTACTGGGCGATGAATGGGAAGACTATCGCTTCACGCTGGAAAAGTTGATCGACGGCGGCCAACACATCGTCGGCGTCGGCAACTACAGCGGCTGCCACCGGCAGACTGGCAAGGCCATGCAGGCACGCGTCAGCCATGTCTGGCAGCTGGCCGGCGGCAGGATTGTCGCCTTCGAACAATTCACCGACACCTTGCTGGTGGCGCAGGCCAGCCAGGTCTGACAGCCCGGCCCGGTTTGCCGCCGGGTCCGGACGGTAGGGCTTACCCGCTTAGATGTGGCTGATGACCACGTCGGCCGGCAGGCGGGATTTCGGCAGCTTGGCGTTGAAATCCTCGCTGCTGTGATAACCGAGACCGGCCAGCACGACGCTGGTCAGGCCCTTGGCGCTCAAGCCGAGTTCCTCGTCGAGCAGCTTGGCATCGAAACCTTCCATCGGGCAGGCATCGACTTCCAGCGCAGCGGCGCCCAGCAACAGGGTGCCGAAGGCCAGGTAGAGCTGCTTCTCGGCCCACGACTGGGCGTCCTTGTACTCGTTGCGGTGCAGGTCGACATAGAAGCTGCGCGACTTGTGCTGCCCGGCCTTGGCTTCCGGCGTGGCAAAGCGGCCGTCCTTGTCTTCCTGCGCCAGGATGGCGGCGAGATGCTCGGCATCGAGGTCACGGCGGATGCAGAAGACGACGACGTGCGAAGCGTTGCGGATCTTCGGCTCGTTGTAGGCATAGCCGCCCTGCGCCGCCTTGGCGACGCGCGCCTTGCCTTCATCAGTACTGGCAACGACGAAATGCCAGGGTTGCGAATTGACCGACGAAGGGGCATAACGGAGCAGGGTTTCGAATTGCGCGAAGGTTTCGGCCGGAATCTTGCGGCTCGGGTCGAATGCCTTGCTGGTGTAGCGGGTCTTGACGAGTTCGGAGAGGTTCATGCTGTTGTGTCCTTGATGGGGAAATCAGAATCCTTCGAGAATGATCTTGCCGCGTGCCTTGCCGGTTTCGAGCAAGGCGTGGGCGCGCTTCAGGTTGGCCGCGTTGATCGACCCGAAATGTTCGCCGACCGTGGTCTGGATCACCCCGGCATCGACCAGCGCAGCGACCTCGTTGAGCAGTTGATGCTGGGCAATCATGTCGGCCGTCTTGAATAGCGAGCGGGTGAACATCAGCTCCCAGTGCAGCGAAATGCTCTTGGCCTTGAGCTTCATGACATCGAGCGGCGCCACCGGGTCGTCGATCAGCGCCAGCTTGCCCTGCGGCGCGATCACCTCGGCCAGTTGCGCAAAGTGCGCCTCGGTCTGGGTCAGGCTGGCGACATGGCTGACGTTGTCCAGGCCGATACGCTTCAACTCCTCGCCCAGCGGCCGGCTGTGGTCGATCACCTGGTGGGCGCCGCGCGCCTTCACCCAGTCGCGGGTTTCCGGTCGCGAGGCGGTGCCGATCACGGTCAGCGCCGTCAGGCGGCTGGCCAGCTGGGTCAGGATCGAACCCACCCCGCCGGCCGCGCCGACGATAAGCAGTTGCTGATTGCCCGGCCGCTTGCCCGGCGCCACGCCGAGCCGGTCGAAAAGCAGTTCCCAGGCGGTGATGCTGGTCAGCGGCAAAGCGGCGGCACTGGCGAAATCGAGGCTGTGCGGCATCTGGCCGACAATGCGCTCATCGACCAGTTGCAATTCGGCATTGCTGCCCGGGCGGGTGATATCGCCGGCATACCAGACGCGGTCGCCGGGCTTGAATAACGTTACCTCCGGCCCGACGGCACGGACGATCCCCGCCGCATCCCAGCCCAGCACCTGCCAATGGCCGGCCGGCGGCGTCCGCCCGCTGCGGATCTTGGTATCAACGGGATTGACCGATACGGCGCGGACCTCGACCAGCAGGTCATGGCCGGTCACCACCGGATCAGGCAGGCTGATGTCCTGCAAGGCATCGGCCTGCTCGATGGGCAGCGGGGTTTGATAGGCAACGGCTTTCATCGCGGTTCTCCTGCCGGATCAGGACAGCAGATCGAGGCGGTTGATATCGACGCCGACCACCTTGCCATCCAGCGCGGCGCCCAATGCCGCAAAGTGGGTGCTGGCCATGTGACGATCCAGGGTTGCATCGTCCTGCCAGCGTTCGATCATCACGAAACGCGCCGGATTGTCCCGGGCAAGGTGCAGATCGTATTGAATGCAGCCGGCCTCGGCCTGGCTGGGCGGCACGACGGCCAGCAGCGCCTGACGGACGGCATCGGCAAACTCGGGCTTGGCGGTAATGGTGGCAACGACGCTGAGCGGCATGCTGAAACTCCAATGAATGATCGACGGGCCGATGATGGCCGAATTCGACCTTCGAAAAAACCCGCATTCAGGAAAATAACTTTCAAATAATTTTTAACAATGGCACCTGGCCGGTCTTACAATTTCCGCATGAATACCCTGCGCGATTTCGAACTCTTCCTGCTCGTCGCCGACTACGGCAGCCTGTCTGCCGCGGCCCGCCGCCTCGACATCACCCCCGCCGCCGCCAGCGTCGCGCTCAAGCGACTGGAGGGCGAAGTCGGCGTCCGCCTGTTTCTGCGCTCGACCCGCAGCCTGCGCCTGACCGACGAAGGCGTGATCTTCCTCGAACACTGCCGGCAAGCCATGCAACTGCTGACCGATGGCCGGGAAGCCGCCCTCACCGGCTCGGCCGCACTGCGCGGCGTCCTGCAACTGGCGCTACCCTCCGATTTCGGACGCAACGCCATGCTGCCCTGGCTGGACGAATTCCAGGCCCAGCACCCGGAACTGACGCTGCGCCTGCTGCTCAGCGACCACAAGACCGACATCTACCGCCAGCCAGTCGACCTCGCCTTCCGCTACGGCGCCCTGCCGGATTCCGCCCTCGTCGCCCTGCCCGTCGCGCCGACCAATCGGCGCATCCTGTGCGCCTCCCCGGCCTATCTCGAACGCCACGGCGCACCGACCCAGCCGCAGGAACTGGTCAATCACAACTGCCTGTGTTTCCTGCTTGGCGACTACGTGCATGATCGCTGGCGCTTCTTCCGCGATGGCCAGGAGTTGTCGGTGCAGGTCAAAGGCAACCGCATCTCGGACGACGGCGACGCCGCCCGGCGCTGGGCCGTTGCCGGGCAAGGCATCGCCTACAAATCCGCCCTCGACGTCGCCGACGACCTTGCCGCCGGCCGCCTGATCCGCCTCTGCCCCGACTACACCGGCGAACCAGCCCCCCTTCACCTGCTGTGCGCCGACCGCCGCCAGATCAGCCCGCTGGTCAAGGCGCTACGCGAGTTCATGGCGGAGCGCTGCCGCCTGCTACTGGCCGGGGTGTTTGGCCAGTAGGCGGAAGATGCCCGGTCTAGGCGACGCTTACCCTGACCTGTTGTTCAAGCGGCTCGAAGCTGAAACGCACCGGCAGGAATGCCTCGATCACCTCGCAGTTGGTCCGCAGGTGCGACGACAGCACCGTCGTCGTCAGGCTGCCCTGGCCGGCCAGGGCCATCGGCAACAACAGCTGGTCGGCCAGATACTCGCCGACCGGCGCGCCACTGGCACGGAACAGCCGGGCCTCGCGCGCCGCCCGGTCGGCCACCACTTCGGCGGGCACGCCGCGTTCGCCAAACGCAGTGAAGACCTCGCTCACCTCCGGGTAGTCGAGCACCAGCATCAAGACGTTGCCCGGCCCCTCGTTGCTCGGCAGCACGCGCAACTCCTCGTCGAGCACGCCGAGCTGGCCGGCCGCCCGCTGCATCTCGCGTTTGGCAACCTCGGCCGGCACGCCGGCCACCACCCCGACCGCCGCCTGACGCCGCAGATCGCCCCGCGTATTCAGGCGCAAGGGTTGCCAGGCGGCGACCGGCGCCGTCGCCGCCAGTACCTCGCCGCCACCCGCCGGGTAAAAGCCGTGGCGCAGCAACTGGATATCCAGCGTCACGCCCATGCGGCGCAGCAGCGGCTGCCAGCTGCGGATCAGGAAATCGGCCGGCGGCGCGGCCGGGTTATGCGTGCCGCCGCTGACCCGCAGGGTGCTCGGGCCATCGGCAAACCACAGCGCCGGCAACACCGTCTGCAGCACCAGGGTGGAACTGCCGGCCGAGCCGATGGCATGGCGATAATCCCCACCCCGCACCGGCCCCGGCGTGAAACGCAGTTGCTGCGAGCCGGCCACCGCCCCTTCCACCTCGGCCCCGCACACCGCCGCCGCAGCCTGCACCGCCGTCAGATGCTGGCGCAACAGCCCTGGCTTCTTGCGCCCGGCCCGAATGCGCTCGATGGCAAAAGGCGTCCCGGTAATCATCGACAGGCTCAAGGCTGTCCGCAAAATCTGGCCCCCGCCCTCACCGCGGGAACCATCAAGTTCTAAGCATTCCATATCTTTTCTTTTTCGTTATCCAGACACCGCCAACACCGTCCGCATCAGAAACGCATCCAGTTCGACGGCATCGCCTTCCGGCTTCTTGTAATCGGCATCGACCACACCCCGCGCCAATTCACTTTCGATGAAAGCGTGAATATGCGGCCAGCGCGGGCTGTATTCGGCCTCGCCGGCGCGCATCTTGATGGCCAGCAGGGCGTTGATTTCTTCGCGCAGCGCCGCGTCCGTCACCAGCTGTTCGGCCAGATCGGCGAAGCGCATCGGCGGCTGGCCGAGGCTGCGCTCGATCCATTGCACTGCCAGTAGCGGACGCAGCACGTAGAGGTACTTCTTTAGCCGCACCCGGTCGCCTTGCAAGTGCTCGCGAAAATTACGCCGCGCCATCGCCAGATAGTGATAGCGCCCGCGCTTTGGGGAAAACCACTGCCTTGCCAAATCGCGAATGCCTGCGCTCAAGGCCTTGTCCTCCCGATAAACCACCGGCGAATCCAGCCACTCGAGCAGCACCGGATTGGCCCGCCGCAAGAGGCGCAGCGCCTTGCGCAACTCCCAGCCGCCGACGTCGAGTTCGTCGCTGATCGGCAATTCGATCACATCGCGCTTCGCCTCGACGGCCAGATACCACGGCAGGCGATGGACGTAGAGAAAACGCACGTCGTAATCGCTGTCCGGCGAGGCGAAACCCCATCCCCGGCTGCCCGACTCGCAGGCGTAGAGGACCGTGACATCGTGTTCGGCCTCGATCTCCTCCAGCGCCTGCATGACCCGCCGGCGAACCGCTGGGTCGATCGGGTGGGCGCTGAGGACCTTGCGGCCTTCCAAACATTCAGACATCACTCATCCTTTCACACACACCACCTGCCGCAAGGTATGCACCACTTCCACCAGCTCGCGCTGGGCGTGCATCACGGCGTCGATATCCTTGTAGGCCATCGGGATTTCGTCGATCACGTCGCTATCCTTGCGGCATTCGACGTGGGCGGTGGCCTTGATCTGGTCGTCCACGGTGAAACGGCGTTTCGCCTCATTGCGGCTCATGGTGCGACCGGCGCCGTGGCTGCAGGAGCAGAAGGATTCTTCGTTACCCAGGCCGCGCACAATGTAGCTGCGGGCACCCATCGATCCCGGAATGATCCCGAGTTCGCCCTTCTTGGCCGACACCGCGCCCTTGCGCGTCACCAGCACCTCGCTACCGAAGTGGGTTTCGCGCTGCACGTAGTTGTGGTGGCAGTTCACCGCTTCGATATCGGCCGCGAACGGCTTGGCGATGACCTGACGGGCCGCGGCAACCACGTTGACCATCATCGCGTCGCGGTTGCGGCGCGCGTAGTCCTGCGCCCAACCGACGGCTTCGACGTAATCGGCGAAGTGCTCGGAACCTTCCTCGAAGTAGGCGAGATCCTTGTCCGGCAGGTTGGCGAGGTGCTGGCGCATATCGGCCTGGGCCAGTTCGATGAAATGGCTACCAATGGCGTTTCCCACCCCGCGTGACCCGGAGTGCAACATGAACCAGACCTGATCGGCCTCGTCCAGGCACACCTCGATGAAGTGGTTACCGGTTCCCAGGGTTCCCAGGTGCTTGTAGTTATTGGTGTTCTTCAGGCGCGGATACTTCTCGGTGATGCGCTCGAAACCCGGGCGCAGCGCGGCCCACATCGCGTCGACCACGGCCGGCGGGTTTTCCCAGGAACCTTTATCGCGGCGACCCTGCGTCACGGTGCGCCCGTGCGGCACGGCGGCCTCGATGGCCGAGCGCAGGCCGTGCAGGTTATCCGGCAAATCGGCGGCGGTCAGCGTCGTGCGGGCCGCCATCATTCCGCAACCGATATCGACCCCGACCGCAGCCGGGATGATCGCGCCCTGGGTCGGGATTACGCTACCGATGGTCGAACCCTTACCCAGGTGCACGTCCGGCATCACCGCCAGGTGGCGGAAGATGAAGGGCATTCTGGCCGTATTCATCAACTGCTTGCGTGCGTCATCCTCGACCGGCACGCCTTCGGTCCACAACTTGATCACCTTGCCTTGGCTCACTGCCTGAGTCTGGTACGTCATTTTCTTTTCCTTTCTAACCCGCAGCGCGATGGTAACGGCTGCGCGGCAATTCATATTGCATTAGTTGGTGGGCACGGCGGGACTCGAACCCGCAGTAAGCCGCCATCGGGCATTACACCGATGTGCGGAGAAGCTTTAAACGCGCGCCATTCCTGGAACCTTGCGCAGACCCCGGAACTGCATCCTCAAATACCGCTCCCCGCCGAAGCTTTCGGTTTTACCCTTCACCGGTCTCGTCACCTGTTTACCGGCCGCTCGCCGTTTCGCGTTCGTGCCCTTGTTCGTTCACCGCCCACAGGCCGTTTCCGCCAGCCACGCCAGTTTCCGCAAGCGGCCGGCCAGCGAGGTCTGCCGCGCCTGTTCCTTGCGCTGGCGTTCCCTGGCCCGGCAGGCGGCACAGCGCTTGGCCCGCGTGTATTGCCCGCCGCCGGCGGTTTCGTACCACCAGCGTTGCCGTTCGGCGGTCCAGATCTCTGCGGCACCGCAATCGCAGCAGGTGAAGGCTTGATCGACGTAATAGCCGCGCAGGGCGAAATCGCTCATGCCGTAGCTGTTGTCGATGGCCAGCTTGCTGTAATCGACCAGGACGATACGGCCCGTCGGACGTAGCGCCGCGACCCGCCGGGCCGCCCCCGCCAACTGGCGGCGGGCCAGCCGGGCGGCCCTGATTTCGGCCCGGCGCTGCTTGCAGCTTTTTCGTACTTTCGTCATGCCTTCTCCTTTCTGCCGGCAATCCGGCCCATTCTTACTTCGTCAGCGTCACCAGCCCGTTCAACACCTGATCGAGGCCACCGAAGACCGAGATGCGGTCGATCCGTTCGGCCACCCGTTCCAGGGTTTCCAGTTCTTTCAAGCGCAAGGCAACCGGGTTGTCTTCCATCACCTTGGCGGTATTGAGCAACGAACGGGTCGCCGCCGTTTCCTCGCGCCGGCGCAAGACATTGGCTTCCGCCGCCTTGCCGGCTTCCACCACCTGCGCCAGGATGGCTTTCATCTCGCCCGGCAGCACGATGTCCTTGACGCCGACGCCGCCGATTTCGAGACCGAACCCAGCCAGTTTTTTGGCGACATGCTGGCTCACCACCTCGTCGATCAACTGTTTGCTCTCCAGCAATTCGTCGAGGTTGCGCGTGCCGACCACCGCCCGCAGGCCGAATTGCAGCTCGCGGTAGAGGTGTTCGGCCGGCTTCGCCAGCTTGGCGAAAGCCGTGCTCACGTCGTCAAAACGCCAGGTGGCGGCGAGGTTGAGACGCAGCCCGACCTTGTCGCGGGTAAGGATTTCCTGGCCGCTCACTTCCATGGTCTGCCAGCGCAGATCGACCAAATCCACTTGCAGATCGCGGTTGAAGCGCCAGTAGGCGGTCACGCCCGGCGACAGCAAGGGCTGTTGCACGCCGTCGATACGCAGCAAGCCGACATGCGCCGCCGGCACCTGCACGACCAAAACGCCGTTCAACCCCGACACCGGGCGACCGCGCAGCGACGGCTGCAACAGGCGTTTCACCATGACAGCCGGCAAGGCGGCACTGGTACGCAGATCGACCTTCTCCAGCCGATGCGCCACCACCCCGCGCCAAAAGAAGCGGCGGGCGGCCGGCGGCAACACTTCAACCAGGACTTCGTTTTCGTAACGCAGCCCGACTTCGTCCTCATTCATTTCCATGCAAACGAAATGGCGCTCGGCTTCGGCCGGCTCGTTCTGGCGCAGGTAATCGACGAGATCGCTATCGAGCATCGGCGTATCGGTGTGCCACACGGTCAGCGACAGCTCGTTGAACGGGTCAAACAGGTAGTGACGACCCGGATTGAGGATGCGCTGGAAATCGCCATTGCGCAGCAGGGCGGCCCGTTCATTCTTCTTCACGATGAAACGCTTCAACATTTTTCTTCTCCCTCTTTGACACACATCGTCTTCAAAATTCGTCATTCAACTTGCCGGCTCACGCCGGTCCGGCGGGCGTTCCGGTCGGCTCCTGCGGGGGAGCCGCCGGTGCGGGCAATCCGGGCTGGCAGCGGCCGGGACATCGCCCCGGCCACGCGGCCCGCTTGCCCTGACACCGACTGCCCTGCCGCACAAGCGGACCGAAGCGCCGGGCCGGACCGGCGGCGGGTGCTTGCGCATGCCGCAGCCGACGGGTACTGCAACTTCACTGTCGTTAAAGGACAGTTTTGGAGCGGGAGTCGAACCCGCGACAGACCGTTGATGAGACGGTTGCTCTACCCGACTGAGCTATCCAAAGGGGGGATGACCGGGAATCGAACCCGAACGAACCACCTGGCACCCCGATATCGCTTTCCCGCGACGGCGGCATACGGCGGAATGACCGGATTGCTCCGAACCCCACCGCACCGGCGGGGTGGAACCCCCTGCCCGTCGGCCTTGCCGCAAGTCGGCGATGGCTTTCTTATTGCGAGAGATGTGCCAGGACGTGAAAAATCAACTAATCCACTGAATCAATTGGTTTTATTAAAAACCCAGGCAAATGAATAAGGAAATATTCCAATCCTTTGCTATAGTGATTTATCCATTTATATAAACCCGGGCAGGACTTTGGCGCTCCGCCCAACTTGCCCACGGAAGATCCTCGCAGCATGAAAAAAACGGTCGTCATCGGTTTTCTCGGCACCCAGCTCGACTACGCCGGCAAGGGCAGCCCGCGCTGGGACAAATGGCGGCCGACGGTGGCGCTGTGCCAGCAGGAAGATCTGGTCGTGCATCGGCTGGAACTGATCCACGATCTGCGCAACCGCAGCCTTGCCGAGCGCATCGGCAACGACATCGCCCGCATTTCGCCGGAAACCGAGTTCAAGCGGCTGGAAATGGAATTGCGCGACCCCTGGGATTTCGAGGAGGTCTACACCGCCCTGCACGAACTGGCGCGCAACTATCCCTTCGACACCGAGAACGAGGATTACCTGATCCACATCACCACCGGCACGCACGTCGCGCAGATCTGCTGGTTCCTGCTCGCCGAGGCGCATTACCTGCCGGCCCGCCTGCTGCAGACCTCGCCGCCGCGCAAGAAGGAGATTGCCAACAGCGTCGGCAGCTACGAGATCATCGACCTCGATCTGTCGCGCTACGACCGCATCGCCCAGCGCTTCGCCCGCGAGCGCGACGACAACCTGTCCTTCCTCAAATCCGGCATCGCCACCCGCAACCCGGCTTTCAACCGGATGATCGAGCAGATCGAACAGGTCGCCGGCCGCTCGCGGGCGCCGATGCTGCTGGTCGGCCCGACCGGCGCCGGCAAGTCCTTCCTCGCCCGCCGCGTCTTCGAACTGAAACGCCAGCGCCAGCAACTGAAAGGCCGTTTCATCGAGGTCAATTGCGCCACGCTGCGCGGCGATTCGGCGATGTCCACGCTCTTCGGCCACAGCAAGGGGGCGTTCACCGGCGCCCAGCAGGACCGGCCGGGCCTGCTGCGCTCCGCCGACGGCGGCCTGCTCTTTCTCGACGAAATCGGCGAACTCGGCCTCGACGAACAGGCCATGCTGCTCAAGGCCATCGAGGAAAAGCGCTTCTTCCCCTTCGGCAGCGACCAGGAAGCGAGCAGCGACTTCCAGCTCATCGCCGGCACCCACCGCGACCTGCGCCAGTGGGTGCGCCAGGGCAAGTTCCGAGAAGACCTTTACGCCCGCATCAACCTATGGACCTTCGACCTGCCCGGCCTCAGCGGCCGCCCGGAGGACATCGAACCCAACCTCGACTACGAACTGGAGCGCTTTGCCGCCGAACACGGCCAACTGGTGCGCTTCAACGTCGAGGCGCGGCGTCGCTACCTCGCCTTCGCGACCTCGGCCAACGCCGCCTGGCGCGGCAACTTCCGCGAACTCGGTGCCTCCCTCACCCGTCTGGCGACGCTCGCCACCGCCGGACGCATTACCGAAAGCGACGTCACCGACGAAATCGCCCGCCTCACCCACAGCTGGCGCGACGAAACCGCCGCCGATGCCTGCACGCAGGTACTCGGCAGCGCCGCCGAACAACTGGACCTGTTCGACCGCTGCCAGCTCAATACGGTGATCGCCGTCTGCCGGACCAGCAGCAGCCTGTCGGAAGCCGGGCGACGCCTTTTCGCCAGCTCGCGGGTCGAAAAAAAGCAAAGCAACGATGCGGATCGACTGCGCAAATACCTGGCGCGCTTCGCACTCAAATTCGAGCTGTTGCGCCAGAATGTTCAGATCGCCATAGACTGACTCTTCCTCACTCCAACAGCACACACGACGTGGACACCCTGATCGCACTTTTTTCAAGCCCGGCGCTGGACGCGGAGATCGTTTCGGGAATCAGCTACGCCTTTGCGCTGATCTTTTTCGGGCCGCTTCTGGTTGTGACGGCAGCATTCTTCGTCTACTGCCTGTTGGCCAGGAAAAGCGCGTTACGTCCGGCCAGGATTCTCAGCGTGCTTTGGTTGATTGCCTGCCTACCGGCCGCGCTACTCATCACGATGGGTTACGCCTTCAACTCTGCAAAAATGAACCCCTTGCTATCCATCCCGCTGTGGGTCGTGAGTGGCTTGATCTTCATTTGGCTGCCGGTAGCGCTACGCGCGCTGGTGCGCCGCGGACCGATTTGAGTTCCGAGCATGCAGACGATTTGCTGCCCACCATCCGAAGAAGCGAGCAAGTCATTGATCCAGCCCCGAACCAACCCTACACGGACAAAAAATGGGTCTTGATACCGTTGAACTTGTCATCTCCGTCGAAAAGATTTTTGCCATCGAGCTTTCCGACGAAGTGGCCGCCCGCCTGCTGACCGTGGGCGACCTGCATGAATTCGTGGTGGCGGAACTGATCCGGCGCCAACGGCCGGACGTGAACCGCGACATCGTCTATGACTTGTTGCGCAATATCATCTGCATGCAACTGGGCGTCGCCCCCGAGCAGGTCACCCCCGGTGCCCGCTTCGTCCAGGACCTGCATGCCGATTAGCCTGTCTCGCCACGGCCTTTTTTCGATGAAACTCGCCCCCACCCTCGCCCGCATTCGCAGCAATGGTTCGGCGCCCTTGCTCGGCCTCTGCCTGCTCCTGGCCGTCCTCCTCGGCGCCCATGCCGGTGGCTTGCTGCCGCCGCCCAAAGCGGGCACGACGATTTACCGGCTTCTCGCCCACCCCGAAATCATCTGGAGCCTGGCCGTACTGATTTTTTGCGCGCTGCTGCTACTGCTCTTTTGCCGGATCGAACATACCCCGCGCCATGCGCTCTTCCTGGCCGGCATGCTGTCCGGCATCGGCCTCACCAATGCCCTGTTTTTCGACCCCTGGCTCGGTGTCTTCCTGTTCGGCGGCGCGGCGCCGCTGTTTCGCCGCGCATGGTCGAACCAAGCGCCACCAGGACAAACTCCCCGAAGAAGGGCCAGCCATGACTGTCGATAAGGCACAGCTCCTGCGACAGATCGAAAACGCCTTTGCCGCGACGCGTAGAGGCGATGGCGTTTCCTTGCATGAGGCGGTGGCCATCGACGACCATGCCTCGGAAGCCGAACGCCGGGCAGCACGCCTCAAGGATGGCGATACGCATTGGCGCGAGGTGCCCGACGAGCATATCGCCCGGCACAGCGCCGTCTTCTCCTTCCTCGACCTGCGCGGTCACGTTTATTACGCCCCGGCCTACATGTGCTGGCTGCTTCGAACCGGCTACGACACGTCGTCGAACTCGGTCGAATCGGCCCAATTCGCCTTCGATCCCTGGGGCAAACATGAAGGCGGCCGCCACTACAAGCCCGACGAGATGTTTACGCCGGAACAGTGCGCCTGCATCGCCTGCTATCTGCACTACATCTACGAAGTACTCGACGAACGCTCCTGCTGCTCAACCGCGAAGGAATACCTCGATGCTTACTGGTCGAGATATCTCCGAGGCGATCACGACATGTTCAATGCCCCCTCCTGAAAACCATGAGCAAATCCCAATCAAAATGGCATAGCGGCCGGATCATCGAAGCCAGTCTGTACCTGATCGAAGGCGCAGCAGCCTTTGGCTTGCTGAGCGGAGCCGCCGTCGTCGCAGCCGTCGGCAAGTTTCTGCTGGGCGGCATGCTTGGGGTGTTGGGACTCGGCGTACTTGCCCGAATGAGCCGGCGCACCAGGACGAAAGCATCGCCTCGCAGGAAAACCGAAACATGACCCTTTCGGCATGAATCGATGACGAATCGAGTAATTCGTCACAGCGGAGCGAACAATCGAGCGAAGCCGGAACCCCTTTGATTTAAAATGAGTAAATAAATTTCAAAACACAAGGGAGAGTCCGATGGCCACAGTAACGCTGTACGATTTCTATGATTTTTCGAGCAATGACGGCAATGGCTGGTCGATTAGCGGCAGCAACGCAACAACGATCAATCTTTCCGATAGCAGCCATCAGAAAACCATCACTTTCTCGGGCTCTTTCACGCAATCCGGCAACAGCATCTCGGGCACGGTGAATGGACTTTCGCTGAGCCAAAACGGCACCAGCATCTTCACCATCTCCGGCCTCAACCTGGATGCCGCGACGACACAAAGCAAATTTCTCGGCGACAACCAGGCTTTCAAGTCCTGGCTGCTTTCCGGCGACGACACCTTCATCGTCAACACCAAGGCGATGGGCGGTACGATGAACGGTTACGGTGGCAGCGACACGCTCGTCTTCGCCGCACCTCGCGGCGATTACGCGGAAAGCGTCAACATCGTCGGCCCGACCTTCAAGCCGACCATGGGTAGCGGCTCATCCGGGCAACTGGCCAAGGAAAACATGTCGCAGATCGTCAGCGTGCAAAACATCGAGACGATCCGCTTTTCCGACAGTGCGATCCGCCTCGACAGCGGCGGCAACAGCGCCAAGACGATGGAGTTCATCGGTACGGTGGCACCTTCTCTGCTCAACGACCTGGCAGTCCGCCGCGAAATCCTCAAATTTTTCGACAGCGGCTACAGCATGGAAAGCCTTTGCCAACTGGCACTCAACGCCAAACTGGTCCCGACCACCAACGAAGCACTGGCGGCGGCAGTCTTCCAGAACGTCGTCGGCTCAGCGGCACCGGCCGGTACCGTCAAGGCGCTGGTCGACTATATCGACACCCACTCCCAGGCCAATTTCCTGGCCACGGTTGCCGAAATGCACCTGAACGTCGATGTGGTCGGCATTGCCCAATCCGGGATGAGCTACGCTTTGTAAACCGGCCGGACGAAGATTGAACGCCGAACATACGCGACGGTCATAGCAGGCATTGAAGCTGACGCGCTTCCCACCGCGCTTCGAGGAACCTCCTATGACCCCCCAACCCGCTCCCTTCGTCTGGCACGACCTGATCACCACCGATCCCGCAGCAGCCCGGCAGTTTTACCGTGCCGTTTTCGGCTGGAACATGCAGTCCTTCTCACCCGACAACGACTACACCGTGCTGTCGGCCGGCAAGGTCGGGGTGGGCGGGATCATGGCGATTCCGCCGGATGCGCTTGAGCGGGGGGCACCGCCGTGTTGGCAGGGTTACATCGCAGTCGACAATGTCGATGTGTACGCCGGCCGGATCGGCGCCAGCGGCGGAAACATCCTGCGGGCGCCGGCCGATATTCCCGAGGTCGGCCGATTCGCGCTGGTGACCGATCCGCAGGGCGCCGTCTTCATCATTTTCAAGGCGGCCAGCAGCGAACCGATTCCGACAGCGGTGCCCGGCGCGCCGGGTCTGGTCGGCTGGAACGAGTTGCATGCGGTCGATGGCCTGAAAGCCTTCGACTGGTATTCGGCGCTGTTCGGCTGGACGATCAGCCAGGATATGGACATGGGTCCGCTCGGCATCTATCGGCTGTTTGCGGCGGGTGGCGAGCCAATTGGCGGGATGATGACCAAGTTGCCGGACATGCCTTACCCATTCTGGGCCTATTACATCAATGTCGAATCGCTCGACGCGGCCATCGAGCGCACGCTGCAGGCCGGCGGCAAGCTGATGCACGGGCCGCAGGAAGTGCCCGGGCCGATGTATATCGCCAACTGCCAGGACCCGCAGGGCGCCTGGTTCTCGATGGTGGCCCCCCGGCGCTGAGGCAACAGGCCCCGCAAGCTCAGGCCGGCTGGCTGTCGACAATGTGGCTGGCGGCCGCCCGCACCACCTCGACAAAACGCCGCAAGCGGGCCGGATAGAAGCGGGCATAGGGATAGACGATGCTGACCGGCAGCGGTGCCGCCTGCCATTGCGGCGCGAGCTGAACCAGGCGCCCGGCGGCGATGTCGTCGGCCAGCACCCAGGCCGAACCGACGCAAACACCGAGGCCTTCTACGGCGGCGCTGCGCAGGGCGTACAGGCTGTCGGTACTCATCCGCGGGTTGATCGCGATGCGCTTTTTCTTGCCGCTTTCAACGTGGGTCAGCGTCACCTCGTTACGGTAGTAGGTGCGCAGGGCCAACCAGGGCAGCCCGGCCAGTTCGGCCGCATCGCCCGGCACCGGCGCCCCGTTGAGCACGCTCGGCGCGGCGGCGACAATGCGCGGCACTTCCGACAGGCGGATGGCAACCAGGCCGGGATCGGTCACTTCGCCGACCTGGATAGCGCAGTCGATGCCAGCCGCAATGTAGTCCTGGATCGCCCGGTCGTCGTGCAGCAGCCATTCGACGGTCATGCGCGGGTGGCGGTTGAGATACTCGGCCAAGGGCTTGATCAGGCGCTCCTGCCCAAAGGCGTGCGGCACGATGACGCGCAGGATGCCTTCCGGCTCGTCGCCGGCGCCGCGCAACTCGGATTCGAAGGCGGCCCAGTTGCTCAACAGTTCGCGCGCCCGCTCGTAACAGCGCTCGCCATCGACCGTCAGGCGCATGGTGTGGGTTGTCCGCTGCAACAGGCGCAAACCCAGTGAGCGTTCCAGCATTTGCAGGCGGCGACTGACCGTGGGCTGGGTGGTGCCGAGTTGGGCGGCCGCCGCCGAAAGGCTGCCGGCTTCGACGATACGGACGAAGGTCTGCATCAGTTCGATGCGATCGCCGGTCACGACGGCGCCTGGCGAGGAAACGCTGGCGGCGGCGGTGGTCGATGCGGTAGAAATCGGTTCTGCGGAATCTGTCATGCAAAAAATGTATAACAAATGTACGAAGTGCGCTACTACCCGCCAGCTGCCATAGCGATGAAAATGCGCTGCATATCGGATTAATTAAAGAGGTCAGCCATGTCTTCCATTCAATTAGCGCATGAAAATACGCATGAAAGCGCCTTGCCACCGTCGCTGGTGCTGCTACTCGCTGCCGGCGCCGGCCTGGCCGTCGCCTCCTTGTATTACAGCCAGCCAATGCTCGGCATTCTTGGCGCGGATATCGGGGCATCGGAACGCGCCGTCGGCCTGGTGCCGACCCTGACGCAACTCGGCTACGCCCTCGGCATCCTGCTGCTGGCGCCGCTTGGCGACCGCCACGACCGGCGCAACATCATCCTGATCAAGGCCGCCCTGCTGGTCGCAGCGCTGCTGCTCGGCGGCCTGGCCCCCTCGATCGGTACCTTGCTCGCCGCCAGCCTGGCCATCGGCCTCACTGCCACCCTGACCCAGGACATCGTGCCGGCGGCAGCGACGCTGGCCCCGGTAGCGCAGCGCGGCAAGGTGGTCGGCACGGTGATGACCGGGTTGCTGCTCGGCATCCTGCTGTCGCGCGTCGTCAGCGGTTTCGTCGGCGATCAGTTCGGCTGGCGCGCCATGTACCTGGGCGCAGCCGCCAGCATCGCGCTGATCGGCCTTGCCGCCTGGCGCGGCCTGCCCCGTTTCGCACCGACGACGCAACTGCCTTACGGCGCCCTGCTCGGCTCGCTGCGCACGCTGTGGCTGCGCCATGCCGCGCTGCGTCAGGCGGCACTGGCCCAAGGCCTGCTGTCGGTCGGTTTCAGCGCCTTCTGGTCCACGCTGGCCTTGATGCTGCAAGGCGAACCCTTCCACCTCGGCGGCACCGTTGCCGGCGCCTTTGGCCTGGCCGGCGCCGCCGGCGCGCTGGCCGCCCCGCTGGCCGGGCATCTCGCCGACCGGCGCGGCCCGGAGCTGGTTACCCGCCTGGGCACCGGCCTGACCGCCCTGTCCTTCGCGGCGCTGTGCTTTGCCCCGCTGCTCTCGCCGGCGGCTCAACTGGTCCTGCTCGGCATCGCCGCCATCGGCTTCGACCTGGGCGTTCAGGCCACGCTGGTCGCCCACCAGACCATCGTTTACGGCATCGAACCCGGCGCCCGCAGCCGCCTCAATGCCGTCCTGTTCGTCGGCATGTTCATCGGCATGGCTAGCGGCGCGGTACTGGGCAGCCAGTTGCTGGCGCAATGGGGCTGGATCGCGGTCACCGCCATGGCGACCCTGAGCGCGCTGGCCGCCCTCGCCGTCCGCTGCCGCAAGATCGCGCCGGAACTGGCCTGAACCGCCGCCGACACAAGACCGCCACGATGCAACACAGCGCCGGCCCGGCCAGGCCGGCGTTGTGACGTTTACTCGATACCGACCATGCCGGCCTCGGGATAGCGGCTGCCCGCCACCCTTTCGACCGCGAAGATCCGGTCCAGCTCGGCGACCTCGGCCGGACTCATGACGTAATCGGTGGCGGCGGCGTTCTGCTGCAGATAGGCGATGCGCCGCGTACCGGGGATAGGAATGACTTGCGGATGCTTGGCGAGCAGCCAGGCCAGCGCCACCTGGGCATTGGTCAGATGGCGGGCGGCGGCAAAGCCCTGCAGCTCGGCGACCAATTCGCGGTTGATCTGCTCGGCCTGGCCGACGAAACGCGGATTGTTCTTGCGAAAATCGCCCTCGGCCAACTGGCTGCTGTCCACGGCGCCGGTCAGGAAGGCACGGCCGAGCGGGCTGTAGGCGACAAAGCTGACGCCCAGTTCGGCGCAGGCGGCGAGCATGCCCGGCTCGGGATCGCGCGACCACAGCGAATACTCACTCTGCACGGCGGCAATCGGATGCACCGCATGCGCCCGCCGCAAGGTCTCCGGCGACACCTCGGAAAGCCCGATCTGGCGGACCTTGCCGGCCGCCACCAGGGCGGCCATGGCGGCAACCGTCTCCTCGACCGGCACCGCCGGGTTGCGCCGGTGGCAGTAATAGAGGTCGATCTGCTCGACGCCCAGGCGCTGCAAGGAGGCATCGCAAGCCTGGCGGATGTAGTCCGGGCTGTTGTCGATACGCCGCTCATACTTGCCGACTTCGCGGACGATACCGAACTTGGTGGCCAGCACCATCTGCCGCCGTCGTCCCGGGCCGCCCTGGCGGATGAACTCGCCGAGCAGGCGTTCGTTGTGGCCGAGCCCGTAGGTGTCGGCGCTGTCGAAGAAATTGATGCCGAGATCGAGCGCCGCCGCCAGCGTCTGTAGCGACGCAGCATCGTCGGCCGGCCCGTAGAACTCGGACATGCCCATGCAGCCGAGCCCGAGGGCGGAGACCGGCTGTTGTTGCGAACCCAGATGACGTGTTTGCATGCGGACTCCTTACTGGACGGTATAACCGCCATCGATGGTCAGGCTCTGCCCGCTGATGTAGCTGGCGGCGGACGAGAGCAGGAAAAGCACGGGGCGGGCGATTTCGTCCGGCGTACCGGGGCGACCGGCCGGGCTGCCCTTGAGCGCGGCTTCGAGATTATCCAGGCCACCGAAGCCGATCTCGGCCATCGGCGTGACAATCGGCCCCGGGCTGACCGCATTGACCCGGATGCCCTGTTGAAAGCCTTCCAGCGCCGCGCTGCGCGTCAGCCCGAGCACGGCATGCTTGCTGGCGACGTAGGGGCCGAAGTTGGCAAAGCCGATCTCGGCGACGATGGAGGCGGTATTGACGATCGCCCCGCCACCGCTTTTTTGCATCGCCGCCATCTCGTGCTTGAGCGACCAGAACACGCCATACACGTTGGCCTGCATGACCTCGGCGAAGTCGGCGCTGTCCAGCGCCGTCAGCGGCCCCAGCTTGCCGAGCACGCCGGCATTGTTGAAGGCGCCGTCGAGGCGCCCGAAGTGGGCGACGGTGCTATCCACGGCATTTTTGATATCGGCCTCGACCGTGACGTCGGTGCGGATCGCGATGGCCTCGCCGCCGCCGGCACGAATCTCGGCCACCAGGCTATCGAGCGCATCGAGCCGGCGCGCCGCCAAGGCGACGCGGGCGCCGGCCCGGCCCAAGGCCAGTGCGGTGGCGGCGCCGATGCCGGACGAGGCGCCGGTGACGAGAATGCTCTTGCCGGCCAGATCAGTCGGGGTGTTTTGCATGGTGTTCTCCGTTTCAGGGTTGGGGTGTGCGAGTCGGAAAGGACAGGCAACAGGCTACGCCCAGCCCAACTGTGCAACAATCAGTGCAATCATTCACAGGCTATTGAACAATATTCATTAATCCATGAACCCAGCCAGCCTTGCCGATCTCCAGGCCTTTGCCGCCGTCGCCCGCCGGCGCAGCTTTCGTCAAGCCGCCGGTGAATTGGGCGTTTCGCCTTCGGCGCTGAGCCATGCCTTGCGTGGCCTGGAAACACGCCTTGGCGTGCGCCTGCTCAACCGGACGACGCGCAGCGTCGCCTTGACCGACGCAGGCGAGCGCTTGCTCACTCGACTGACCCCGGCCTTGCAGGACATCCACGGCGCCCTCGACGAGATCAATGCCTTTCGTGACTCGCCCTTTGGCACGCTGCGCATCAATGCTCCGCGTGCCGCCTGCGAACTGGTTCTGGCGCCAATGATTGGCCGCTTTCTCGAACGGCATCCCGGCATGCGCATTGAATTGGTGGCGGAAGACGCGCTGGTCGACATCGTCGCCAGCGGCTTCGATGCCGGCGTGCGTTTTGGCGAGAGCCTGCAGCAGGACATGGTGGCGGTGCCGCTCGGCCCGGCGCAGCGCTTTGTCGTGGTCGGCTCGCCAGACTATCTGGCCAGCCACGGCACGCCGACCTGCCCGCGCGAATTGCAACAGCATCGTTGCGTCCGCATCCGTTTCCCAAACGGCAGTTTCTATCGCTGGGAGTTTGCCCGTGGCAACGAGCGTTGCGAGATCGAGGTCGACGGCCCGCTGGCGACCAGCGAGATGCGCGTCATGGTCGATGCCGCCGAGCAAGGCCTCGGCCTGGCCTACGTCTACCACCAATACGCAGCGCCGCCGGTCGCCGCCGGCCGACTGCGTACGGTACTCGACGACTGGTGCCCGGAGATTCCCGGCTTCTATCTCTATTATCCGAGCCGACGCTTGCAGCCCAACGGTCTACGCGCCTTCATCGAGTTCATTCAGACCAAGTGAGAATTGATCTCAGTCAAATATCCTTCGTTTTCGACAGGGTTTTCTCCGTATTGACTATGCCGCCTGAAATAGCTCGGACATAATTCCGACTCCTGAAAAAGTGTTTCCAGAAAGCACCGCCGTGAATCTGAACGCCAAGGTCACTCTCTTCTTCGTCTGCATGACGGCCGTCCTGCTCGCCGTACTGGTTGCGATCAGTCTGTACGCCTTCCGCAGCTTCTCGATCGCCTCGGCCACCGACCATATCCGGACGGCCGGCGAAATCGTCCGCGTGCATCTGACGGAGTCGATGATCAATGGTGTGATCGACAAGCGCGAACGCTTCCTGCTCCGCCTGATCGAAGTGCAAGGGCTGAAATCGGCCCGTGTCGTGCGTTCGCCGGAGGTGGTGAAACAGTTCGGCAAGGGTTTGATGCTCGAATCGGGCGCCGACGAAATCGAGCGCAAGGTCCTCAAGGAGGGCAAGCCCTATTTCGAGCTGACCAATCACGATGACGAAGCCGTATTCCGCGGCACCATCCCTTACATCGCCACCGCCAGCGGCACGCCCAACTGCCTGCAATGCCACCAGGTCGAAGAAGGCACCGTGCTTGGCGCGGTGAGCATGACGATGTCGATCGATGCGCTCAAGCAAAAGGCGCTGATCACCGTCGCCGGCATCGCCGGTGCCGTCACCTGCTTCTCCTTCTTCCTGATCCTGCTGATGCGCCGCCTGCTGCGGCCGATCTCCGATACCGCCAACGCCGTCGAGGAAGCTGTCCAGCATGCCTTGCGCGGCAATTTCAAGGCACATGTGGAAAAGCAGACCAACGACGAAATCGGCCAGATCGCCACCGACATGAACCGCCTGCTCGGCTTCCTGGATGACGGCCTGAACCGGATCGGCAGCAATGTCGCCCGCCTCACCGAGCGCACCCCCGCCCCCGGAGAAAACCTGCTGACCGCCACCATCGCCATGGTTGACGGCCTGACCAAGGCAGCCCATTTCAAGCAAGCCATCGAAGAAGACGAAGCCAAGATCGAGATCTACCAGCGCCTGTCGAGCACGCTGCAGAACGAATTCGCCCTGCCCGAGTTCTCGCTCTACGAAGTGAGCAGCAACAAGAAGCAGATGCGCAGCATCATCGTCGATGGCGAAACGGCCGACACCTGCCGCTGGTGCGACCCGCAGATCCTGATCCGGCCGGAGGCCTGTCGTGTCCGTCGCACCGGCCACGTCGTCGATGGCATCAGCAACCCCGGCATCTGCTACTCCTTCCGCCCGCCCAGCGAAGTCGGCGAACGCGGCTATGTCTGCTTCCCGGTCATCCAGTCCGGATCAGTGGGCAGTGTCGTCCAGTTGCTGGCCCCGGTCGCCGAACAGGAAAGCCTGCAGAAGAAGGTGCCCTACATCAATGTTTACCTGCGCGAAACCGCGCCGGTGCTGGAAACCAAGCGCCTGATGGAAAGCCTGCGCGACGCCACGCTGCGCGATGCGATGACCGGCCTCAACAACCGCCGCTTCCTTGAGGAATACGTCGAGACCCTGGTCGCCAGCGTCCAGCGCAAGCGTTCGCACGCCGCCATCCTGATGCTCGACCTCGACTATTTCAAGATGGTCAACGACACCTACGGCCACGATGCCGGCGATGCCGTGCTCAAGGCCTTGTCCACCATCCTCAAGCAATCGGTGCGCGCCTCCGACCTGGTCATCCGCTACGGCGGGGAGGAATTCCTGATCATTCTGGTCGACAGCATCGGCGAGGCCGCGGAAAAGGTCGCCGAAAACATCCGCATCGCGGTCGAGAACCTCAAGGTCCAGGTTTCGGGCGTGGTCATCCAGAAGACCATCTCGATCGGCATCGCCGATTTCCCGACCGATAGCGAGACGTTCTGGCAGGCCGTCAAGTTTGCCGACGTGGCGCTCTACCAGGCCAAGGAACAGGGCCGCAACCGGGTGATCCGTTTCAGCCCCGACATGTGGTCGGATGCCAAGGAATACTGAGCGCCGGCCGAGATTTCCCGCTTAGGGGAAAACCACGATTGCCCGCCGGGGCGGATGACGACATGCTGATGCGTTACGTCATCGCCCCGTCTCTACTCCGGAAACGCCATGGAAATCCTTATCGACATCATCCTCAAGGCCGGCCGCTCGGCAGTCGAGCTCGCCTTGTTCATCCTGCTGCCGGTAATGGTGGTGATGCTGTCGATCATGCGCCTGCTCGAAGCACGAGGCATCCTCGACCGGCTGGTCGCCCGCCTGGCGCCACTGCTACGTCCTTTCGGGCTGAACGGCCTGGGCGTCTTCGCCGCCCTGCAGATCAATTTCGTCAGCTTCGCCGCGCCGATGGCCACCCTGTCGATGATGGACCAGCGCGGCACGTCGGACCGCCACATCGCCGCCACGCTGGCCATGGTCTTCGCCATGTCGCAGGCCAACGCAGCCTTTCCGATGATGACCATGGGCCTGCACTTCGGCACCACGCTGATCTTCTCGGTGATCGGCGGTCTGGTGGCGGCGGCCTCGACCTATTACCTGTTTGCCCGGCACCTTTCGGCCGAGGAAGCGGTGCTCGATGAAACACTGCACCACCCCGCCGCCGAAAGCGCCAAAGGCGTACTCGACGTGATCAACCGGGCCGGAGCCGAGGCCTTCAAGATCGCCACCGGCGCCATCCCGATGCTGGTGCTGTCGCTGGTGGTGGTCACCGCGCTGCGCACCAGCGGCGCCATCGCCGCCCTGACCCAGTTCCTGTCACCGCTGCTTTCCGCCGCCTCGATCGACAGCGCCCTGATCCTGCCGACCCTGACCAAGTACATCGGCGGCGGCACCGCGATGATGGGGGTCATGGACGAAATGCGCCGCAGCGGCCAGATCAGTGTCGAACTGCTCAATGCCAGCGCCGGTTTCCTGATCTCGCCGTTCGACATTCCCGGCGTGGCGGTGCTGATTTCGGCCGGCAAGCGCGTCGCTGCCGTCTGGAAACCGGCCGCACTCGGCGGCTGTGTCGGTATCGCCCTGCGCACGGTGGGGCATATCGTTTTCCCCTGAGCGGCCGGCCGGTGTTCTCCGGCACGCTTTGTGCACTGCACAAGATACAACATCGACGAATGTTGGATTAGCGACAGGAGAACATCATGGATACATGGACCAAACTCACCGAGTTTCTTGCCTGCGGCTTGCTCGTGCTGCCGGTGACGCTGGGCGTCGGCTTCGACAGCTTCGAGGTTTTCGCCGTCACGCTGGGCGTCATGCAGTTGCTGCTGATTGCCGTCAGCATCGGCTCGCCGACCGTCATCGTGCCGAGCAAGGATGCCCCCGGCGACAAATCGAAGCAATGAGCGCGCAGCCTGCACCACCTGGTCGGCTCCACCGGGTTGTTGCATGCTCACCGATACGGTGCAGCCGAGCCCTTATCGATTAGTGACCTTATGTAAAAGATAATCAGACGATTCACCGTCTATTACCTACAGCATTGTCGCAATAAACTGCAAACCTCATCGTAAACAGGTTTGCCCATGCTTTCCGCCCTCACTCAGCTACTCATTTTTCAGCTGCTCGGCGAAGTCATCGCCCGCTCGCTGGATCTCTCCCTGCCCGGCCCGGTACTCGGCATGTTGCTGCTCTTTCTGTCGCTGATCCTGCGCGGCGGCCCGGGCCATGAGCTGCAGACGACCAGCCAGAACCTGCTGCAACACCTGTCGCTGCTCTTCGTGCCGGCCGGCACCGGCATCATGGTGCATTTGCACCGCGTTGCCGACGAATGGCTGGCGCTGCTGCTGTCGCTGCTGGTCAGCACCTTCGCCACGCTGCTCGTTACTGCGCTGGTGATGAAGCTGTGCCAGCGTCGTGCACCGCAAGCGGGAGAAGCGCCATGACGCCGCGCATTGCCGAAATCTGGGTCTATCTTGCCGCCTCGCCGCTGCTCGGGCTGACCGTCACGCTGCTCGCCTACCAGGGCGCGTTCTGGATTTACCGACGCTCGGGCAGCAACCCGCTGGCCAACCCGGTGCTGATCGCCGTCACCGCCCTGGTCCTCTTCCTGACGCTGACCGGGACCAGCTACCAGACCTATTTTGCCGGCGCCCAGTTTGTACACTTCCTGCTCGGCCCGGCCACCGTTGCCCTGGCGATTCCGCTCTACACCCAGTTCAAGCGGGTCAAGGCCATGCTGCTGCCGGTCGTTGCCGGCCTCTTCGCTGGCAGCCTGACCGCCGTGCTGTCGGCCGTTTTTATTGGCCGCCTGTTCGGCGCCAGCTTGCCGACCCAGCTCTCGCTCGCCCCCAAGTCGGTGACGACGCCGATCGCCATGGGCATCGCCGAACGGATTGGCGGCATTCCGTCGCTGACCGCCGTGCTGGTCATCGTTACCGGCATTCTCGGCGCAGTCGGCGCCCGTTACGTGTTCGATGCCATGAAATTGCGCGATCCGGCCATTCGCGGCTTTGCCATCGGGGTTGCCTCGCACGGCATCGGCACGGCCCGCGCCTTCCAGGTCAATGAGCAGAGTGGCGCCTTTGCGGCGCTGGCGATGGGCTTGAACGGCGCCCTCACCGCCCTGCTTTTACCGACGTTGGCGAGCGGTTTGCACTGAATATCAAAGAAGATTCATATTGCACAAGTAAACTAATTAAAGGACAATAAAATTATTGGTTTTATCATTTTTATTTATTTTACCAGTGCATGGGATCGCAATGAGTCAGCCAGGCAATGATGATCTTGTTTTCATCGATGATGACAGCACCTCGCCCCTCCATTCCCAACACGTCCAAGTGCCCACCCCCTGGCGCATCCTGGTCGTCGACGACGATCGCGACGTGCACGAAGCGACGGAATTCGCACTGGCCGGCACCCAGATCCTGGGCCGGCCTTTGCAATTGCTACACGCCCATTCCGGACGCCACGCCCTCGAAACCCTGAGTGCCGAACCCGATATCGCGGTAATCCTGCTCGATGTCGTCATGGACAACGAAGATGACGGCCTGAAAACCGTTGGCGCGATCCGCCAGGACCTGAAGCTGTCGAACACCCGCATCATTCTGCGCACCGGCCAACCCGGCCAGGCGCCCGAGGCGGACACGATCACCCGCTACGACATCAACGACTACAAAACCAAGAGCGAACTCAACCAGAACAAGCTATTCACCACGCTGACCACGGCCATCCGCTCCTACGATCAACTATTGCGCCTCGACACCAGTCGGCGCGGCCTTGAAAAAATCGTCGCCGCCAGCAACCAGTTCATTGCCGAGCAAGGCTTGCAAGCCTTCGCCGAAGGGGTGATCACGCAAATCGCCAGCCTGATCGGCGTTTCCCCGGATGGCCTGGTCTGCGCCATCGACGACGAACCCGACAGCCGAAGCAGCGTGCCCGAGTTCCGCATCATCGCCGCTGCCGGTCGCTTCAGCCATTTGATCCAGCACCGCCTGAGCGACATCGATCATCCGCACATCATCGCCAATCTGACCCAGGCCTTGCGGACCCAGCAAAGCCTGATCGCCGAGCGCGATGTCACCCTCTACTTCCGCAAGAGCAAGGACGAAGGTTTCGCCGCCTATATCGACTCCGCCATCCCGATCTGCGACGTCGACCAGAACCTGCTTGAAGTGTTCTGCACCAATATCGCCCTCTGCGCCAAGAACGTCGACCTTGTCACCGAATTGCGGCGCGACGCATTTCTCGACCGCCTGGTCGGACTTCCCAACCGCACGGCACTGATTGCCGAAATCAACGAACGCCTGCGCCGCGGTGCCCGGAACGAAGTCCTCGCTGTCGTGGATGTCGACCAATTCGCCGCCACCAACGATGTGCTCGGCCACCAATACGGCGACGCCTTGCTCAAGGCGACGGCCCGCCGGCTACGCAGCCGCTTTGGCAACGAGGTATTCGTGGCCCGCCTGGCGGGCGATGCTTTCGCCGTGCTCGGCCAACCGACCGAAGTCAATGCCGACCATATCCAGCGCAGCTTCGCCCAACCCTTCCAGATCGAAGGCGTCGATCACCGGGTATCGGTGAGCAGCGGCCTGGTCGAGATGGACGAGACCTACGAGAATGGCCCGGAACTCCTCAAGGACAGCTACATCGCGCTGCGTCGTGCCAAGGCGCAGGGCATGAGCCAAAGCGTCCTGTTCTCGCGGGCCATCGGCTTCGAATCCCGCGAACGCGCCCAACTCTTGCGCGACCTGCGTCAGGGCTTCGACAACCAGCAACTCTTTCTGGCCTTCCAGCCCCAAGTCAACCTGGCCACCGGCGAAGTGTTCGGGGCCGAGGCCCTGTTGCGCTGGCGCCAGCCGGACGGCAGCATGGTGCCGCCCGACCGCTTCATCCCGGTGGCGGAGCAATCCAGCCTGATCATCGGCATGGGCAGCTGGCTGCTCGAGGCCGCGCTACGCTCGCTGCATCGCTTCCGGGCAGCCGGGTTTCCGGAAATGCGGATGGCGGTGAACATCTCGCCAGTGCAGCTGCGCCAACCTGACTTCTTCAATCTCATCCAGCGCGCGCTGCAGGCGACCAACACCTCGCCGCACAATCTCGAACTGGAAATCACCGAATCGGTCGCCGTTGGCGGTCTCGATGCCCTGATCCCTTTGCTCGACCAATTGCGTCAGCAAGGCATCTCCATCGCCCTCGACGATTTCGGTACCGGCTACTCCTCGCTCTCCTATCTGGACCGCCTGCCGGCCAGTCATCTCAAGATCGACCGCAGTTTCGTCCGAGCCCTGCGCTGCGACGGCAACGGTGCCCGTATCGCCCGCACCATCATCATGCTGGGACGGGAAATGGGCATGACGGTCATCGCCGAAGGGGTGGAGGATGCGGCAACCGCCGACTATCTGCTCGAACTCGGTTGCAACGAAGCACAAGGCTATCATTTTGGCCGGCCGATGATCGAAGGCGAATTTCTCAACTGGCTGGACCAACAGGCTGTCCGGAAAATCGCCTGAACGGTAACATCCCGACCTAACTTCCCCCTCCCGACGAGCTGGAACGCTAGCTAGTTGGAAGAGGGAACGTGCAGCTCAGCCCGGGTCTCAGAATACCCAGACTGCCTCCGGCGGAAACTCGAGCCAGCGCCTGCCGGCACCTTCGCTACGCTTGCCCCAGGCCCGCAGCAGTTTGTCGCCGACATGGAAAACGTACTCGTAGCGGTCGCCGAGGAACATCGACGTGACCAGATCGATCTCGGCGCGATGCTCGCCCGCCCCCTTGGCCAGATGCAATTGTTCGATGCGGATGACCGCCGACACCGCCTGTCCGATCGCCGCATCGCTGCGCCTGATGCCCCACAGCGCCAGGCCATCGCCGAAATCGACGCGCGCCAGGCCATCGCGAATCTCGCCGACATGGCCCTTGAGGATGTTGTTGCTCCCCATGAAGTCGGCAACGAAGAAGGTCTGCGGCTGGCTGTACATCTCCTGCGGCGTTCCTTGCTGCTCGATGACGCCGCCATTGAGCAGCAGGATGCGGTCGGACATCGCCATGGCCTCGGACTGGTCGTGGGTCACCACCAGGGCCGATAGCTGCATTTCAACAATCAGGTTACGTAACCAGGCCCGGGCCTCCTCGCGCATTTTCGCGTCGAGATTGGACAGCGGTTCGTCGAGCAAGATGACCGGCGGGTTGTAAACCAGCGCCCGGGCAATCGAGACCCGCTGTTGCTGGCCACCGGAAAGCTGGTGCGGGTAACGCTCGGCAAGATGGTCGAGGCCGAGATTCTTGAGGGCGCCATGCACGCGTTGCACGATCTCGTTGGCTGCCACCTTGCGCAATTTCAGCGGGTAGGCGACGTTCTCGAACACCGTCTTGTGCGGCCACAGGGCGTAAGACTGGAAGACCAGGCCAAGATTGCGCTGCTCGGCCGGGACGTCGATATTGGCCGCCGCATCGTAAATCGCCCGTCCGGCGATGCCGACACTGCCGGCATGCGGCTGCTCCAGGCCGGCGACGGCACGCAGCAGGGTGGTCTTGCCTGAGCCGGAAGGTCCCAGCAGGGAAACGACTTCGCCGCGCCGGAGTTGCATCGAAACGCCCTTGAGGATGGGATTGTTGCCGTAGGACAGGGCGAGGTTGTCCACCGCGAGAATGGTCTTGTCAGTCATGAAGTTTTACTCCGAAGCGCAGCGCAACGGCCAGGCCAACGCCGACCAGTGCCATGTTGATCAAGGAGAGGGCGGCCACCACATCGACAGCGCCGGATGCCCACAGGGAAACGATTTGCGCACCGATAACCTCGGTGCCCGGCGAGAGCAGATAGACGCCGGTCGAGTATTCACGCTCGAAGATCATGAAGACGAGCAGCCAGGCCCCGAGCAAGCCATTACGGATGAGCGGCACGGTGATGTCGCGGGAAACGCGCGCCTGGCCAGCGCCGACCAGACGCCCCGCTTCTTCCAGTTCCGGCCCGACCTGCATCAGGGCGCTCTGGATCAGCCGCATGCCGTAGGCCAGCCAGACCACGGCGTAGGCGAACCAGACGGAAAACAGCGTCGAGCGCAGCGGCGCCAGAAAGGGAACGAAGAGAAAGACCCAGAACACCGCCAGACCAGCCATCAGGCCGGGTACGGCACGTGGCGTCAGCACGATGTAATCGACGAAACGGGCCAGATTGTCGTGCTTGCGGTGCGTGGTCAGGCCAATGGCGAGGTAACCGCCAACCGCCAATGCACCGCCCAGTGTCCCGATGAGAATGGAATTGACGATCGAGCGGATCATCGTCGCCTCGTCGAGCACGGCACGGAAGTGATCGAGCGTCAGCACCTCAAGCAGATTCACCCCCTGCCCCCAACTGCTCACCATGGAGCGCAATGCAATACCGGCCACCGGCACGACCACGCTGAAGAACAGCCAGGCCAGGATGAGGCTGAAAGCCACCCATTTCCAGGGGCCCAGCATCAAGGGACGCTGCCGGGCCGACTTGCCCTTCATCGCAACGAAGCGTTGCGCCGATTTGAGCAGGAAGCGCTGCAACAGGACCAGCGGGAAAGTGACCGCGATAATGCAGGTGGCGACCGCCGCCATCAGGTGATAAGACGGCGTACCCAGTTTGTTGGTCAGTTTGTAGAGATAGGTGGTGAGTACCAGATGCCCTTCCGGGTCGCCCAGGATCAAGGGCAGACCGAAAATCTCGAAGCCGAGGAAGAAGACCAGTACGCCGACGTAAAGCAAAGCCGGCGAAACCATCGGGATGGAAACGTCGCGCGCGACGCGGAAGGGGCTGGCTCCGGAAAGACGCGCCGCTTCCTCGACATCGGAGCCGAGATTGCGCAAGGCCGATGACGAGTAGAGATACACGTGCGGCACATGGGTCAGGCCGGCGATGACGATGATCGAGGCCAGCGAGTAGATATTCCACGGCACGCTGCCGAAAAGATCCTGAAACCAGACCGAGAAGAAGCCGACCGGTCCGAGCGAGACGACGTAGCCGAAACCCAGCACGACCGGTGAAACGAAAATCGGGATGAGAATCGGCGTTTCCAGCCACTTGCGGCCCGGTAGATCGGTGCGGACCATGATGAAGGCGAGCAGCGCGCCAAGCGGAATGGCGATCAGGCTCATGCCGACCGCGACGGCCAGGGTATTTTTCAAGGCCAACCAGAAATCGGCGTCGTCGAAAATGAAAACGAAAGACTCCAGGCTGAAGATTGCCGAAGGCATGAAAAAAGGCCCCGACAAAAAGCTTTGGTAGAAAACCAGGCCGATCGGGAAGAAGACGGAAAGGGCGAGCAGGGTCACCACTACCCGTCGGGGCAATGTTTGCAACATGAGGGCTACCTCGAGTCGTTGAAGGAAAGGTCCGGGTTCTTGCCCCCGGACGGGCCGGCCTTATTTGGCCTTGACCGTGCTATTCCACTGTTTGAGGAAGTCGAGACGCTTGGCCTGATCGAGATAGGTCAGCAATCCGGTATTGATCGCTACCGGACGCAGCGCGTCCCCCAACTGCTTCTTCAGACCGCTGGCCGTGGTTTCGCCCTCGACGTCGGGACGGATGGCGTAAAGATCGGCCTTGCTGGCGATGATCTCCTGGCCCTTCTTGGAGAGCACGAAATCGAGCCACAACTTCGCCGCATTGGGGTTGCGGGCATTTTTGGCGATGAACATGACCCGGCTCAGGACCAGGGTGTAATCCTTCGGCAGCACGATGCCGAGCGAGGGATCCTTCTTGGCCCGGGTCAGGGCATAGGCGGCATTGAGGTTGTAGCCGATCAGATTCTCGCCGGAGGCAATGCGCTCCATCATCGTCCCGGTCGACGCCTGCACCCGCACCTGGGTGGTCCCGAAAGCCTTGAGCAATTCGCCGAAACCGGCGGCATTGACCTGTTTGTCCTGGGTGACGAGCATGAAGCCGACACCGGACTTCTCCGGATCGTAAGTATTGACCTTGCCCTTGAATTTTTCCGGCTGGCTGTTGAGCAGCTTGATGAAATCGGCGTGCGTCTGCGGAACGTCGCCAGCCGGAATCAGGCGCTTGTTATAAACGATGCCGATCGGCTCGTAGGTAGTTCCGAACGCCTCGTTCTTCCAGTTCGCCCACTCCGGCAACTTGGCCGTCTCGGCGGACTTGTGGGGCTGGGCGTAACCGTCGTTGACCAGCTTGATCTGCAAATCCATCGCCGACGACCAGGTGACGTCGGCCGAACTGCCTGCCGCCGTCTCCGATATGAAGCGATTGTAAAGTTCCGTCGTGCTCATGTTGCTGTATTCGACCTGGATGGTCGGATACATGCTGCGGAATTCGCGGATCAGGTGATTCGTCTGCTCATTGTCGGTCACGCCGTAAATGACCAGCTTGCCTTCCTTTTGGGCGGCGGCGACGAGATCGCCGGAAGACTGGGCAAAAGCCGGGGCGGCCAGCCCGCAGGCTGCGGCGACGAGCGCAGCGGCCAGGTTACGGGCGAAGATGCGACGCGGAAAGTTCATTTTGTCTCCTTTTGGAATCGTGCGTGCCGGCGTCGAGGCCGGCATCGTGGGGATCATCTTAACGGGCCAGCCTTTCGTTTCGCTTTCGACCCACCGGGCCGACCCGTTCATTCAAATTGATCAGAAGCGGTAACGCGCCCCCAGCATCAGTGATTTCGGCGTGAAATTGGCCGGCAGACCGGAATCCTTGTCATACCCCTGGCAGGTCCCGCCGGCGCACAGCGAGTTCTGGCCACCATTCTGATTGCTCACCTGGGCGTAATAGGCGTAAAGATCGGTTTGCTTGTCGAGGGCGAACTCGTAGCCGGCACCATAATGGTCCGAATCGCGGTTGGTGCTCAGGCGATCGTCAAGATGGGCATAGACGGCACGCACCGTATGACGCCCGCCGAGCGGCGCGGCGGCGCCCAGCCACCAGACGTTGCGGTCGAGCGACTTGAAAGTCGCCGCACCGGCCTGGGTATCGGCGCCGTGCAGGAAATGGCCGTAAAGCTTGACGAATTTCAGATCGTAGGTTGCCGCCAGATTCCAGGCACGACGCTCGACATTCTCGGTCGCCGGCGCGCTGACCGTCCCCATCTTGAGATAGGAAAGGTAACCCGCGCCCAGCACCAGCGGCCCGTTGGCATAGCTCAGGCTGGCGCTCCAGCCACGGCCCTCGCCCTCCGGCCCGGTGTTGCTGTTGCCCGGCGCGCCGCCGGTGACGCCGACATCGGCCCGACTGTTGTTCTCCATGCCTGCCGAGTAGGCCAACTTGGCCTGAAAGCCGGCGAAGCTGGGCGTGGCATAAAACAAGGCGTTGTCGAAACGGCTGGCCGCAGCGCTCGACCACAACCGGAAAGCCGTCGCACCACCGATGCTGAAGGGGTCCGACGCACTGGTCAGCGAGTAGATTGGCGTGTAGTCGCGACCGAAACGCAGGTCGCCGAACGTCCGACTGTTGAGGCCAATAAAAGTATTGCGCGAGAACACCGCGACACCGGTGCTATTGACCGAAGCCGACGAGGCCCCCCCCTGGCCCGGATTGCTGACGTTGCTCGAATGGCCGGTATTCTGGCCGTTGTCGATCGAAACGCCGGCTTCGAGCTGGAAGTAGGCCGACAGATCATCGCCGAAACTGCGCTCGCCCTTGAAGCCGAGTCGGCTGGCCGAACCCAGGCCGCTCTGGATGCGGGTTTTGGTGCCTTGGCCGTAATTGCCGAACTCGACCCCGGCATCGACGATACCGTAAATCGCCAGGCCGTCCGGCATGCTCGGCCCCTTGCCCTTCACCGGGGCAGCCGCCACCGCCTGGCTCGCCGCGTCCGCCTTCTTGCTCGCCGAGGCCGCATTGGCCGCGGTGGCCGTCAATGCGGCTTCGAGCTTTTCCAGACGGGCCTTCTGGGCGGCAATCTCGGCCCGCAACTCGTCGATCGTATCGGCATGGGCACTGCCCAGCGCCAGGGGCGCGAAACAGGCGAGCATCGCGAAATAAAGGGTTCTTTTCTGCATTGTCTCCTCCTCGAGGGATTGTTGTGGCCCGGCGAGTGCCGGGTGGGCGCATTAAAGGCAAGGAAGCTTTCGATTTGCTTTCGGCGATTCGACACGGAACAATCGGGTAAAACAGCATCCGGCCTCGACCGGTGCGGAGGAGACGAAATGAAAATCCTGTTGGTGGAAGACCACCCCGAGCTCTGCGAGTGGGTGGCCAAATCGCTGCGTCAGGCAGGCTACGCGGTGGATATCGCCGAGCGCGGCGATCATGCCGAGCACTATCTGCTGAGCGGCGAATACGACGGCGTCCTGCTCGACCTGTCCCTGCCCGGCAAGGACGGGCTGGATGTGTTACGCAATCTGCGCGCCCGCGGCAGCCGTGTGCCGGTACTGATCTTCACGGCACGCGCGTCGGTGGACGAGCGCATTCGCGGGCTGAACCTGGGCGCCGACGACTACCTGCCGAAACCCTTCGAGCTGGGCGAACTGGAAGCACGCCTCAAGGCCTTGCTACGCCGCTCAGCCGGACAGACACCGGAAGTCCGCCTGGGCGAACTGGTCTTCGATACGGTCAGCCGTCTCCCCAGCATCGGCGGTACGGCGCTGGCCCTGACACCCCGCGAACTGGCCGTCCTCGAAGCCCTGCTCGGCCGGGTCGGACGACCTGTTGCACGCGATGCCTTGTTCGAAAAAGTCTTCAGCATGGAGCAGGATGCCCGCCCCGAAGCCATTGAGATCTACGTCTCGCGCTTGCGCAAGAAACTCGAAGGAAGCGGCGTCCGCATCACCACGGTGCGCGGTCTGGGCTACATGATCGCGCCCGCCGGCGAGGCCGCGGCTTGAAAGCCAAAAGTCTCAAGCGCGAACTCGCCGTCTGGCTGTTCGGCGTACTCTCGACCCTGCTCGCGGTCGATGCCTGGTATAGCTACAGCGATGCACTGCGCGCCGCCAACCAGGCCTACGACCGCTCGCTGTCGGCTTCGCTGAAGGGTATCGCCGAACGGATCTATGCCACGGAAAGCGAAATCGTCGTCGATATTCCGTACTCGGCCCTCGAGTTGTTCGAGGCGGGCAGCTCCGACCGTGTTTTCTACAGCGTCGGCTTGAGCGGCGAAGCGCCGATTACCGGTTACGACGCGCTGCCCACGCCATCCGACCTCGAACCCAACATCGCCGTCTTTTACGACGGCTACTACAAGGGCCAGGCCTTGCGCCTGGGGGCCATGCTCAAGCCCCTGTACCGAACCGAATTCGCCAAGCCCGTCGTGGTGGTGATCGGCGAAACAACCAATAGCCGCCAGGAAGTCGTGCAACGGCTGTTCAAGAGCGAAATCGGCCGCAAGGCCCTGCTTGTCGTCGTTGCCCTGCTCGTCGCCTTGTCCGCAACGCGGATCGCGGTCAAACCGGTGGAAAGCCTCGGCGAAGCCATCCGCTCCCGCCCGGACGACGATCTGACCCCGGTCGACTCCCGTCAAGTACCGGCCGAAGTCGTGCCTCTGGTCGATGCCATCAATCTCCACATGGACCGTATCGGCCGCATGCTGGAAGCGCGTCGACGCTTCATCACCGATGCCGCGCACCAATTGCGCACGCCGCTTGCCGTGCTCAACACCCAGGCCGAATATGCCCTGCGCCAGCGTCGTGCCGAGGACATGCGCCCGGCCGTCGAAGCTTTCCATCAAAGCCTGGGCAGTGCCATCCGGCTAACCAACCAGTTGCTTGCCTTGTCGCGGGCCGAGCCGGTCAACGGGCTGATGCTGAGTCGGCAACAGGTCGACCTGGCCGCCATCGCCCGCGACATGGTCGTCGAACTTCTTCCGCTGGCCGAGCGCAAACGCATCGACCTCGGCTACGAAGGCGACGACAGCCCCCTCTTCATCGCCGGCAACCCCGTCCTGCTGCGGGAAATGGTCGCCAACCTGATCGACAACGCACTACGCTACACGCCGACGGATGGTCTCGTCACCGTCGTCGTCGAAGCCGCGCCAGAATCAGCTCGGCTGCGCATCATCGACAATGGCCCGGGCATTCCCGAAGGCAGTCGGGATCAGGTTTTCCTGCGCTTCTTCCGGCTCAACCCGAACGATCACCACGGCAGCGGCCTGGGCTTGTCGATCGTGCGCGAAATCGTGCATGGACACGATGGCGAGATCGAGTTGCTCGACGCACCGGACGGGCAGGGACTGGAAGTTCGGGTCAGCCTGCCGGCCTGACGAAAGCGCCAAACAGGCATGCGGCGCGCGCCGGCGCCGGGTAGAATGTTGCCCCCGCCGACCAGCCGGCCAGGACAACCTAGGGTAACTACCAATGGTGATCCCTCCTGCCCAGGCGAAAAATCCAGCGATGTTCATCCGCCCGCCCCCTACCCAGCCCAAGCAGCCCTGGCTCTGGCTCGCCCCCTACGTTGCCATCGGCATTTTTGCTGTCGCCATGCTGGTGGTCACCGCCATCCTGCAATGGCGCGAGCAGGACACGGCGCGCTCCGCCCTCGAAGGCGACATGCACTGGGCCGAACGCACCCTGGAAAACCGCTTGCACCAGCACCAGGATTTCCTGAGCGAACTCGGACGCGAACAGGAGTACATGCAGCTCACCTACGAGTCCTTCCAGGTTCGGGCCTCGCGCTATATCCATGAGAACCCGGAAGTCGAAGCCATCATCTGGGTCGATACCGACGGCAAGGTCGAATGGGTCTCGCCCAACGAGTCGCCCTCGCCGATCACCTTCGTCGGCGAACAATTGACCGGCACACGGCTGCAAACCCTGCAGGAAGCGCTGCGCATCCACCGCATGGTCTTTTCAGCCAATTACGGCAAGTCCTACAACGACATCATCCTGCCGGTGCAGCGCAGCAGCAGCGACCTGGGCGCCTTCATCGCCATCCAGTCGCTCGACACCCTGATGCGCGCCACGCTGCCCACCGTATTCACGGCACGCTACAGCCTGTCGCTGGTCGATGCGCAAAACCGCGAGGTCTATAGCAATTCCTCGGTCAAACCGACCGACCGCCAGATTTCCGGCACGATCAGCCTCGAACTGCCCAACAACCAGCTCGGGCTGAACATCGTCGCCTACCGCGGCGGCGGCCGCTGGCTGCCTTATCTGCCGGCCGGCCTGATCGTCATGCTGACGCTGATCGCCACCGGCACGCTGGTGCAGTTGCGCCGCCACGCCCGGCGGCGAGCCGAAACCGAAGAAAAGCTGCGCGATGCCTACGCCTTCCGTCAGGCCATGTCGCAATCCCTGGTCACCGGCATGCGCGCCATCGACCCGACCGGCCGTATCACCTTCGTCAATGCTGCCTTCTGCCGCATGACCGGCTTCGAAGAGTCCGAACTGGTCGGCATCTCGCCACCTTACCCCTATTGGCCTCCCGAAGAATTCGACAAGCTGCAGCACAACATCGAGACCGCCCTGGCCGGCAATGCTCCGGCCAGCGGTTTCGAGATGCGCATCATGCGCAAGAACGGAGAACGCTTCGATGTCCGTCTCTACTTCTCGCCCTTGATCGACACCCACGGCCAGCAGATCGGCTGGATGGCCTCGATGAACGACATTACCGAACCGAAACGCATCCGCGTCGAGCTCGAACGCGCCCATGAGCGTTTCGTCACGGTCATCGACGGACTCGATACGGCAGTGCATGTCGCCGCCGTCGAAACCGGCGAGATTCTTTTTGCCAACCGCGCTTTCCAGAACATTTTCGGCTTCGACTGCGTCGGCCGCGACTCGGCCAGCGTCACCGCCGCCTGCCATCCGCCGGCCGACGCCTACGACTGCAGGCCGGCCGACCTGCAACCGGAAGACCTGCCGCGCGAACTGTTCGACGGGGAAATCCAGCACACGCTGTCCGGGCACTGGTATCACCTGCACGAACGCGCCATCCGCTGGGTGGACGGTCGCACCGTGCGCGTCCAGATCGCCGCCGACATCACCGACAAGAAGCATATCGACGAGGTCAACCTGCAGCAGCAAAAGCGCCTGGAACAGACCTCGCGCCTGATCACCATGGGCGAAATGGCCTCCTCGCTGGCTCACGAACTGAACCAGCCGCTCTCCGCCATCGCCAACTACTGTGCCGGTTGCATCAAGCGCATGCAGGCCGGCAACTACCGCTTCGAAGACCTGCTCGCCGCCATGCAGAAGGCCTCCGACCAGGCCGAACGGGCCGGCAAGATCATCCGCCGGATGCGCGACATGGTGAAAAAGAGCGACCCCAAGCGCGAACCCGTGTCGCTTGAGGAACTGGTCGACGAGGCACGCGCCTTTGCCGACATCGAGGCGCAGCGCACCGGTACCCAGATCGAGGTCGACATTCCGGAAAACTTGCCTCGAATCGTCGTCGACCGCATCATGATCGAACAGGTACTGCTCAACTTGGTGAAAAACGGTATAGAAGCGATGAACAGCGTGCCTTTCGACCGGCGAAAGCTCTTGCTGCAAGCGCGCATGAACGAGGACGAGATGGTCGAAGTGGCCGTCAGCGACCACGGCCACGGCCTGGCGGAAGAAGACCTCGAACGCATCTTCATGCCCTTCTACACCACCAAGCCGGAAGGCATGGGGATCGGCCTGGCAATCTGCCGCTCGATCATCGAGTTTCATCAGGGCAGGCTGTGGGTCGAACCCCGACGCGAAGGCGGCACCGTATTCCGTTTCACCGTACCGATTGAGGAAAGAGATGAATGAGCTGACGCCAAGCATTTACGTCGTCGATGACGACGAGGCGATGCGCGACTCGATGACCTGGCTGCTCGAAGGCGAAGGCTACCGGGTGGAATGCTTCGATTCCGCCGAGAACTTCCTGCGGGCGCGCCACGATGCCATGCGTGGTTGCCTGGTGCTCGACGTCCGGATGCCGGAAATGAGCGGCCTGGAGCTGCACGAAAAGCTGGACAGCCTGGGCTCGCAACTACCGATCATCTTCGTCACCGGCCACGGTGACGTGCCCATGGCTGTCGCCGCCCTGCAGCGCGGCGCCTGCGACTTCATCGAAAAGCCCTTCCACAACCAGGACCTGCTCGACCGCATCACCCGCGCCCTCGAACGCGACAACGAAAATGCCGCCCGCCGTCAGCGCGATGGCGCCATTGCCAGCCGCATCGAACAACTGACCCAGCGCGAGCGCGAGGTCATGCAGTTGGTGGTAGCCGGCAAGTTGAACAAGCAGATTGCCGATGAACTGAATATCAGCATGAAGACGGTCGAAGCCCACCGTGCCCGGGTCATGGAAAAGATGGGGGTGCGTACCCTGGCCGAGCTGGTCAAGGCAACCCTGAGCGTGCGCAAGGACGGATGAAACTGCTGCGCTATCTGGGCCACGCCGCCCTCCTCCTGATGCTGGGCGGCGCCATGGCTGCCGCCCCCCGTGGCGAGGGCGTCGATGTCGGCGCTCCATCCGTGGTGCGCAACCTGGTACCTGCCGCCGAACTGGAAAAAGCCGCCGCCAGCCAATATGGCGAAATGAAGCGGGCCGCGGCAGCAAAAAACGCCCTGGCCCCCGACAGTCATCCGCAACTGGTCCGCCTGCGCAACATCGCCCGTCACATCCTGCCGCATGCCGAACGGTTCAACCCGGCCGCCCGCCGCTGGCGCTGGGAGGTCAACCTGGTCGGCTCACCGCAAATCAACGCCTTCTGCATGCCTGGTGGCAAGATCGCCTTCTACACCGGCATCATCGACACGCTGAAACTAAGCGACGATGAAATCGCCGTCGTCATGGGGCATGAAGTGGCCCACGCCCTGCGCGAGCACGCCCGCGAACGCCTGGCCAAGAGTCAACTCACCCACATCGGAGCGGCCGTACTCGGCGAGTTGATTGCCGGCGGCCGTTATGCCGGGGCCTTCCGGACCGGTGGCGATCTGCTGACCCTGAAATTCTCCCGCGACGACGAAAGCGAAGCCGACCTGGTCGGTCTCGAACTCGCTGCCCGCGCCGGCTACGACCCGCGTGCCGGCGTCAGCCTGTGGCGCAAGATGAGCGCCGCCAACAAGGGCGCACCACCAGCCTGGCTATCGACGCATCCGGCTGGCCAGGACCGCATCGCCGAAATCGAACGACATCTCCCCGACGTCTTGCCGCTTTACGAGGCTGCGGAAAAACGCTGAGCGCTTCCGCAATTCAGAGTGGGATGATGTCGTCGCCACCGGAGCCGAAATTGCCGGCATAGTAGGTCTGTTGCCTGACCTCTTTACGCCGCAGAAGCTTCTCCTGCACTTTCGGCGGCAAATCGGTAAACAGGATCAGGTCCTTCCTGATCAACAGTTCGATCGTATCTTCGATAACCCGAACGAAATCACGATCCAGCTCATGCAGTTCGTTCTGCCGCCAACGCTCATGGATGAACTGCAAGACTTCCGGATTATCCGCCGGCAGGGCCTCTTGGGCGTTTCCAAGCGGCATCGGGTGCAGTTCGCTGATTTTTCCCGAACTATCTCTCGCCACGTAAAGCATGCCCAAGCCCTCCTCATCGTCATGCCGCAAGTCTGCATCAGGCTTTGCACCTTGGCAATTGGACCAAAGTTCGATGCAGGCGATAATGCCAGCCTTTCGCGCCATCCCCTGCTCGCCGGCCTCATGAACGCCCCCGAAACGCAAAAAACAATCCAGAAAAAAGTCGTGATCGCCGCCTGCTTCGGCACTTTTCTCGAGTGGTACGATTTCCTGACCTTTGCCTCGCTGGCCACCTATTTCAGCGTTCTCTTCTTCCCGGCCGACGATCCGGTCGCCGCCCTGCTGGCCAGTCTCGGCACCTTCGGCATCGGCATGGTCGTCCGTCCGCTCGGCGCGGCACTGTTCGGCTCGCTGGGCGACCGGCACGGCCGACGCACCATCTTCCTCGCCACCATCGTGCTGATGGGCCTGTCGACTGTCTTGGTCGGCCTGCTGCCGACCTACGAGCAGGTTGGCCTGCTCGCTCCGGCCTTGCTGCTCATCCTGCGCATGCTGCAAGGCCTGTCGGTCGGCGGCGAGATTGGCGGTGCGGCCGTCTATCTCACCGAACACGCGCCGGAAGGCCGCCGCGGGCTCTACACCAGCGTGCTGCAGTTGATGGGACCGCTCGGCATGATGGCTTCGACGCTGCAGATTGTCCTCCTGCAATCCCTGCTCAGCGAACCCGACTTCAAGAGCTGGGGCTGGCGCATTCCCTTCCTGCTCTCGGCCTTGCTACTCGCCATCTCGATCAAGAGCCGGCTCAACCTGCATGAATCCCCCGTTTTTCGCCAGCTTAGGGAAAAGAACGCGCTGGCCAAGGCGCCGCTACGCGAATGCTTCCGCGACCGCCACACGCTGGGCCGCATGGCCCTGCTCTTCTTCTGCATTTCGGCTGGCGGTTCGCTGATTTTCTTTTCCGCCCAGGTCTATACCGGCGTTTTCCTGAAGACTGTCGTCAAACTGCCGGCCGCGCAGGCCAGCAGTCTGGTCATGGTGGCGACGCTTGCCCTCTTTCCGGCAACGCTGTTCTGCGGCTGGCTGTCCGACCGCATCGGCCGCCGGCCGGTGCTGCTGACCGGCCTGATCAGCGGCGCCCTCGCCATCTTTCCGGTCTTCCAGGGGCTGCTACACTACGGCACGCTCGCCACCCCGGACACGATGATGATCAGCTTGCTGCTGCTGGTCCTGGTCATACCGCTGGCCTGCGTGACTGGCCCGCAGACCGCCACCCTGCCCGAACTTTTCCCGGCCCGTACCCGCTACAGCGCGGTGGCCCTGCCGCACAACCTGTCGGCCGGCTGGATCGGCGGCATGTCCCCCCTGATGGTGACCTGGCTGGGCGTACATTTCGCCGACCCGATGGCCGGTCTGTGGTATCCCACCGGACTGCTCATCCTGGCCAGTCTGGTCGGGCTGTTCTTTCTGCCGGAAGTGCGCAATCGGGCTCTCGATCAGTAATTCTTGACGTTACCTTTAGGCGGCATTTTCGGCTTGCCGAAATAGGTTGCCGGCGGCGCCTTGTAACCAACAGCCTTGCCGCCATCGTCATAGACGATATTGGCTGACTGCTCCTGTGGCTTGTTGCGATTGGCGGATATTTCCAGGGTCGGAGCGCGCACTGCCGGAGCCTGCTTGTCCAGTTCGCTCCGCACGATGCGTACCCGCTCGGCCGAAATGCGCTTGTCGATCACCTCGGTGGACATTCCCCGCTCGACCAGCTTTTCACGCATTGAGAGCAAGGTTTCCAATTCTTTCGAACTGCGTAAGGAACGTTGCGGTTCGCCCCATTTTTCCTTCGGTTGATTGACGGCGATGTTGAACTCTTCCGGATTGGTCACCATCCGGGCGATATTCAGATGGTTGTAGCGCATCGCCCACTCCAGCGCACCGTCGCCCCAGTCGTTGCGGACCGCACGTTCGGCCCCCTTCTCGAGCAGCTTGCGGGCCATCTCCTCACGCCCTTCGTAGATGGCCATCATCAGCACGCTGGAGCCGTTGGTGCTCAAAGCATTGAGGTTCGCCCCCTGCGCCAGCAGGTAGTCGACGACTTCGCCATGCCCGGCGAAAACGGCGTAATGCAGGGCCGACCACTTCCGTTCGCCGGCATTGATCCGAGCCCCCCGATCAACCAGCCATTTGACCGCATCCAGATTGCCCCGCCAGGCCGCCAGGGCCAGGGCACTCTCGCCATTGGCGTTGAGTTGGTTGATATCCGCCCCCCGTGAGATGAATAACTTCATCAAATCGAGGTTACCTTCCCAGGCCCCGATCATTAATCCACTCCCGATCCGGCTCCCCAGAAAGTCGGGCGGCAGGCCCTGGTCCAGCCATGCCTCAGCCTGCTTCAAATCGCCCAGTTCCATGCTATGGACAAACGTCAGTGGCGTCGGCAGACTGGCCGCCGCCAGGCTTGCCGCCGGCAGCGCGCCCCCCATCCCGATTATCATGGCAAACCAAAGCGCGCCGACTGTGCGTTTCATTGTGCGTTTCATTTCATTTTTCACTCAGGCCAAACTGCATTTTCTCATGATCCGGACCGATTACCGGCTTGCCCTGGCCCTGACACTGTCGCTGCTCTTTCACACGCTGCCCTTTTTGGCAGAATTGCTCCCCCGCCCCCCAGCGAAACCGGCGACGCCGCCCCCGCTGCAGGTATCGCTGAAGGCTCCGCCACCGCCAATCCAACCACAGTGGATTGCGCCGCCACCACGACAACAGGCCGAAACCGGCAAACCGGCCCCGCGCTTGATCGAACCGACCAGAAAATCGCCATCTACGACAAAACCCATGCCCAACTGGACGGATGAAGTCCGTCGTCAATTCCGCAAGCAGCATGAAAATGGCGATTTCTACCCGACAGAAGCCATTGCCCGAGGGCTGGAAGGAGAAGCCTTGATCTTTGCCGTAATCGATAGCGATGGCCATGTTGCCGCTGCCCGAGTCGAACAGGGCAGTGGCTTTACCCTCCTCGACCAGGCGGCACTGAGGGCAGTACGCAGCCTGCGTGCGCTGCCGGCGGATACGCCGCGCGAAACCTTGCTCCCGGTCCGCTTCCGTTTGAAATGAAGCGCCGGATCGGCCGGTCTGTCAGTTTTATACTTTTTAACAGTGTATGATTTCGCAAAAGCGCAATTAACAACGAATAGCCGCCCGTCAGAGGCAGCATTCACAAATAGAGGACTTGCAAGATGGGCAACCTGAAATCCTGGCGTGTAGCGACACGCATGCAACTTTTGGTCGGACTGACGCTACTCGGTCTGATCATTCTCTGCCTGACGGCGCTGGTCCAGCTCAAGTCGAGCATGCTGGAAGACCGCAAGCAAAAAACCCGCAACCTGGTCGAGGTCGGCCTCGGCATCATTGAACATCATCAAAAACTCGCGGCAGCCGGCAAGCTGTCCGAAGACGATGCCAAGGCTGCCGCTCGCGAAGCCTTGCGCAACCTGCGCTACGACAAATCCGATTATTTCTTCGTCATCGACACCAACCACAAATATGTCCTGCTCCCCACCAAACCGGAAAATGAAGGCCAGGACAAGGGCAGCATGCAGGACGCCAACGGCAAGTACCTGATCCGCGATCTGGTCAGTGCCGGCAAGGCCGGCGGTGGCTTCGTCGAATACTGGTTCCCGAAGCCCGGCCAGCAACAAGCCGAGCCCAAGATCTCTTACGCCAACCTCTTTGCGCCCTGGAACTGGGTCATCGGTACCGGTATCTACATCGACGACATTGAACGCGAATACCGCGCCAATGCGCTGCTGCTTGGCGGCATTTCCGTTGCGCTGTTAATTGTCCTCAGTCTTCTGGGCTGGCAGGTCAGCGCCAGCGTGCTGCAACAACTCGGTGGCGAACCGAAGCTAGCCAGCGAAATCATGCATCGCGTTGCCAGCGGCGATCTGACATCGCAGCTATCCAGGGCACCCAATGGCAGCCTGTTGCACGCGCTGGAAGAAATGGTCAGTGCGCTGCGCAAACTGGTGACCGAAATCAACGACGATGCCAACAAGCTGGTCGCCAATGCCGAGCAGATCGCACGCGCCTCCGACGAAGTCACCCGCTCCGCCGAGCATCAGGCTGATTCGACCTCGGCCATGGCTGCCGCCATCGAGGAACTGACCGTCAGTTCGAATCATATTTCGGACAGTGCCCGCGAAACGGCCCGCGAAACCACCGAGGCGGCCAATCTGGCCAGCCAGGGAACCACCCGGGTCACGCAGGCTTCGCGCGCAATCCAGAAAATTTCGACCACGGTCTCCGATGCGTCGGGACGGATCCGAGTGCTCGAAGAACGGGCCAATCAGGTTTCCTCGATCGCCAACGTGATCAAGGACATTGCCGGACAGACCAACCTGCTGGCGCTCAATGCCGCCATCGAGGCAGCCCGCGCCGGCGAACAAGGTCGCGGCTTCGCTGTTGTCGCCGACGAAGTCCGCAAACTGGCCGAACGCACCTCATCGGCAACGCTGGAAATCGAAGCGACCATCAGCGGTATCCAGAACGATACGATTGGCGCCGTGGAAGCCATGGATGCCGCCCTGCCGGAAGTGCAGGAGGGTGTCGAACTGGCCAATTCCGCCTCGGAATCGCTGCAAGCCATTGAGGATGGTGCCCGTCGCACGCTCGGCCGGGTCGGCGAAGTGGCCGATGCCACCCAGGAGCAAAGTACGGCCAGTACGTTGATCGCCCAGCGCGTCGAGCAAATCGCCAACATGGTCGAGGAAACCACGGAAACCATTCGCGGCACGGCCACCTCGGCTCACCAGTTGGAAGTCATCGCCAACAACCTCAAACAACAGATCGGCAAATTCCGCGTCTGACAATGACGGGGCGGTCTACGATCGCCCCTTCGCCTCTCCTTCGGCTCCTACCGGCATCGACGACATACCCTTTCCGCTTGCCAGGGACGTGTATTGCACCTTGGCTGCTAACGTGGTTCCCAATGCTCGATCGGCAGGGACTGGCCCCACAAACGCCGAACAACCGGCATCAACGTAGCGGGATTGCCGCTCGTCGCCAGTTGCAATTTGCCACTGCCGCCCCCCAGCACGCCCTTGCCCAGCAGCAAGCGCTCCAATTGCCTGGCAACCGGCTCACCCGTATCGAGCAAGCGCGCCCCTTCCGGCAAATAACGGGCAATCTCCCTGGCCACCCAGGGGTAATGTGTGCACCCCAGCACCACCACGTCGGTTTCGGCTTCGGCCAGCGGCGCCATGAAATTGGCAAGCAAGGCGGCAACCTCCGGACTATCCGGCCCGGCATGCTCAATGGTTTCAGCCAGGCCCGGGCAGGCCTGGCTGACGACACGCAAATGCGCGGCATGAGTGCTGACCAAGCGCTGGAAACGTTCGCTCTGCAGTGTCCGGGTGGTTGCCAGAACACCGATTGCCCCGCGCTTGGACAGCGCAGCAGCCGGCTTGACCCCCGGCTCGACGGCAACGATGGGTAAGGCGCTGGACGCACGAATCGCCTCCGCCGCCGCCGCCGTTGCCGTATTACAGGCGATGACCAGCGCCTTTGCCCCACGCCGCGCCAAGGCTTCGGCAATCAAGACGCCGCGTTCGCGAAGAAAGGTCTCCGGACGATCCCCGTAAGGCAGGAAGCGCGTATCAGCAAAATAAAAGAAGTCTTCCTGAGGCAGACGCTGCCGCAAAGCGCGCAACACCGTCAGCCCCCCCAGGCCCGAGTCAAATACCGCGACAGGTTGTGAGTTCAATCAAGATCCCGAACAAATCAATGGCCACCACCTGCGCCACCTTCCGGTCGCCGGCCAGGGCGTACTTCTCCGCCAATCCACAACTCATGACGCATGATACGAAGGTGAGCACCACGAACACACCAAGTGACATGTCCGCACTGCCTCATTCCGATAACTCCGGACTGGCAAATCCATTTTCCATCCAGCGCTGAGCAATGGCGTTATTCAATTTAAAGCCAGCCGAAACACGCACGGCAGCCAGCGGCTCGCCGAATGCGTCGCAGGCACCCAAAACGGCATGGGGCTCGTACTCGTCCGGCACGATGTCCAACGTGATCGTCACCCGCCCTTCTGCCCCGTTCAAAGTCAATTTCTTGTGTAGCAAGGCATGGCGTTGATGTTCATGTCGCCGCAGCACCTCCGTCGCAGTTTTCACCAGTGTCAGGAAGGCCGGGGCATCGAGCGGTTTGGGATTTTTTTTGTCACGCCCCATGGTCCACGGGCCAACCAGGGCCGGTTCGGTCTCGCCATCCTTGATCATCGCGACCGCCCAGCCTTCATCGTCTTCGTTCTTGATGATGCGTGCAGTCCAACCTTGGCTGTACCACCAATGCGGCTCGTTGATAACAAGCGGCACCGCTGAATCTTCTGTTTCTGAATCGAGGTCTGGGTTCATCCTCAACATTGTACTGCGCCCCCTCCGCTAAAAATCCTTCCTCGGCGAATCGGGCAACCCACCATGAAAAAGCCCCCGCAAGGGGGCTGGCAAAATATCGTGAAACACCTGTCTTATAGACGTGCAATCATCGCGTCGCCAAACTCCGAGCACGAAAGCTCATCGGCACCGTCCATCAAGCGAGCAAAATCATAGGTCACTTTGCGCTCGCCTATCGTCGCCTCCATTGCCTTGACGACCAGGTTCGCCGCCTCTTTCCAGCCCAGATGGCGCAACATCATTTCGGCCGAGAGAATCAGCGAACCAGGATTCACCTTGTCCAGACCGGCATATTTCGGCGCCGTGCCATGCGTCGCCTCGAAACAGGCATATTGCTCGGAAATATTGGCTCCGGGGGCAATCCCTATACCGCCGACCTGGGCCGCCAGGGCATCGGAAATATAGTCGCCGTTCAGATTGGTCGTAGCAATCACGTCGTAGTCGGCAGGGCGGAGCAAGACCTGCTGCAGGAAAGCATCGGCGATCGCATCCTTGATCACGATTTCGCGGCCGGTATTCGGGTTCACCAGCATGCACCACGGCCCGTCGTCGATCTGCTCGGCCCCGAATTCATCGCGCGCGAGCTGGTAGGCGACATCGCGGAACAATCCTTCGGTGAATTTCATGATATTGCCTTTATGCACTATCGTCACCGACTTGCGATCGTGCTTGATGGCGTACTGGATCGCAGACCGAATCAGGCGAGTACTGCCTTCGATCGAAATGGGCTTGACCCCGATACCGGAGGTTTCCGGAAAGCGGATTTTCCTTATGCCCATTTCCTTCTGCAGGAATTCAATGACCTTGCGGGCACCCTCACTCTGCGCCGGCCACTCGACGCCCGCATAGATATCCTCGGTGTTCTCGCGGAAAATCACCATATTGGTCAATTCCGGATTTTTCAGCGGTGACGGAACGCCCTTGAAATAGCGTACCGGACGAACGCACTGGAACAGATCAAGCTCCTGGCGCAAAGCCACATTGAGCGAGCGAATACCGCCGCCAACCGGCGTTGTCATCGGCCCTTTGATCGAGACCGAATATTCCTTGAGCGCATCGAAGGTTTCCTGCGGGAACCATTCATCCGGACCATACAGACGCGTCGACTTTTCGCCGGCATAAACCTCCATCCAGTGAATTTTCCGGGCACCGCCATAAGCCTTGGCAACCGCAGCGTCAATGACCTTGATCATGACTGGCGTGACGTCGATACCGACCCCGTCGCCCTCGATGAACGGAATGATCGGATTGTCCGGCGTCGGCTGCCCGGGAACGATCTTCTGACCACCTTGCGGAACCTTGATGTGAGATGCCATATCCACTCCATGTCTGTAATTGGACGAGTTTTCCTGCGTCGAATCCCTTGCCGGAAAAGCCTGGCCAAGGGCATGGCTGATGATTATGCGGTAAAAGCAAAGCCGCTGTCAGCCGAAAAGAAGACCGATCAACCCGGGGAAAACCCCCGCCTCCCCCAAGACAAGCAAGAAGTCCGGCACAAAAAAAAACGAAGCCCGTGCGGGCTTCGTTTTAATCGTACGATCAGACCACCGACGCGCCGAGAAGCGGCCGGCGGACGATCGAGTCGATCAGGCCTGGGCGGCTTTCAAGGCTGCATTGAAAGTCGGGCTCGGGCGCATGATGGCCTTGCACTTGTCCGCATCAGCCTTGTAATAGCCACCGATATCCGCCGGCTTCCCTTGTACGGTCTTCATTTCGGCAACAATTTGCGCCTCGTTGTCGGTCAGGGTTTTGGCCAATGGAGCGAAATGCGCGGCAAGCTCCTTGTCCTCGCCTTGCGCGGCCAGTTCTTGAGCCCAGTACATGGCCAAATAGAACTGCGAACCACGATTATCCAGCTCACCCGTCTTCGGGGACGGCGACTTGTTGTTGTCCAACAGCTTGCCGGTTGCCGCATCGAGTGTCTTGGCCAACAGCACGGCGCGCTTATTGCCGTCCTTGATGCCTTGCTCTTCGAGCGAAACGGCAAGAGCCAGGAACTCGCCCAGCGAATCCCAACGCAGATGGTTTTCCTGGGTCAGTTGCTGCACGTGCTTCGGAGCCGAACCACCGGCACCGGTTTCGTACATGCCACCACCATTCATCAGCGGCACAATCGACAACATCTTGGCCGAGGTTCCCAGTTCCATGATCGGGAACAGGTCGGTCAGATAATCGCGCAGGATGTTGCCGGTCACCGAAATGGTATCGAGACCGCGCACGACGCGCTCCAGCGTGAAACGCATGGCGCGAACCTGCGACATGATCTTGATTTCGAGGCCGGTGGTATCGTGATCCTTGAGGTAGGTTTCGACTTTCTTGATCAGTTCGGCTTCATGCGGACGATAGGGATCGAGCCAGAAGACGGCCGGCATGCCGGATTGACGGGCGCGGGTTACAGCCAGCTTGACCCAATCGCGGATCGGTGCATCCTTGACTTGGCACATGCGCCAAATGTCGCCAGCTTCGACATTCTGCGTCAGCAATACTTCGCCGGTATCGATATCGACGATGTTGGCAATACCGTCTTCGGCAATTTCGAAGGTCTTGTCGTGCGAGCCGTATTCCTCGGCCTGCTGTGCCATCAGACCGACATTCGGCACGGTACCCATGGTCTTCGGATCGAAGTTGCCATGCCACTTGCAGAAGTTGATCATTTCTTGATAAATGCGGGCGAAGGTCGATTCCGGCATAACGCACTTGGAGTCGTACTGCTTGCCATCGGCACCCCACATTTTGCCGCCTTGACGGATCATGGCCGGCATCGAGGCGTCAACAATAATGTCGTTGGGCGAATGGAAATTGGTGATGCCCTTGGCTGAGTCGACCATGGCGAGACGCGGACGATGCTCTTGGCAAGCATGCAGGTCGCGGATGATCTCGTCGCGCTTAGACTCAGGCAACTGCTTGATCTTCTCGTAGAGATCGACCATGCCATTATTGACGTTGATGCCCAGTTCGGCAAAAGTCTTGGCGTGCTTCTCGAAGGCATCCTTGTAATAGATCTTGACGCAGTGGCCAAAGACGATGGGGTGAGAAACCTTCATCATCGTCGCCTTGACGTGCAGCGAGAACAGAATGCCGGACTCGCGGCAATCTTCCAGTTCCTGCTCGTAGAAATCGCAAAGCGCCTTCTTACTCATGAACATGGAGTCGATGATCTCGCCGGCCAGCAACTTGACCTCGGGTTTGAGGACGGTGCTCTTGCCGCCCTTGGCGATCAGCTCCATGCGTACGCGACGCGCCTTGTCCAGCGTCATCGATTTTTCGCCATGGTAGAAGTCGCCATGATGCATGTGCGAAACATGGGTCTGCGACCATTGCTTCCACTCGCCCATGGAATGCGGATGCTTTTTCGCGTAGTTCTTGACGGCACCAGGTGCGCGGCGATCGGAATTGCCTTCGCGCAACACTGGATTGACGGCAGAACCGAGGCACTTGCCAAAACGGGCCTTAAGCGCCTTTTCCTCTTCGGTGTTGGCCATTTCCGGATAATCCGGGACCTTGTAACCCTTTTCCTGCAATTCCTTGATACAGGCCTTCAGCTGCGCGACGGAAGCCGAGATGTTCGGCAGCTTGATGATGTTGGTTTCCGGCAGCAGGCATTTCTTGCCCAGCTCGCCCAGGGTGTTCGGAACACGCTGTTCTTCGGTCAGGAATTCGGGGAATTCGGCGAGGACGCGGGCCGATACGGAGATGTCGGCCTTCTCGATTTCGATCCCGGCCGGTGCGGTGAAGGTGCGGATGATGGGCAGAAAGGAACAGGTGGCCAACAGCGGCGCCTCATCCGTAAGTGTGTAAATGATTTTTGACTTTCCGTCAGCCATGCTACCCCCTTCAAATAGGATTAATTTACGCGGGCTGACTTTATAGCTCAGCCCCCTTGCGCCATGCTTACAAGACACGAAACCTGAGGAGTTTCGTTCGCCGGAGCGTTTCAGTCAATGGTGACGTTATGGCCGGCCGGCCGCGGTATGCCCGGATGCTAGAATTTCCGGCATGACACGGAGACAAAAATGAAGATTTCGGTCGGACTCTACGGCACGAATGCTCAGCAGATTGCGCAAGCCCTGATCCAGGGATTCGACAAGCACTACTCGCTGTTTCGCCAAACCAGCCAGGCGGCGAGGACACGCTTCGAACAGGGCGACTGGCTGGGCGTGCATCAGGCCGTCAAGGCGCGTATCCGGTTTTACGACGACCGCGTCGACGAGTGCGTCGAACGCCTGCACCGCGAATTCGATGCCGGCCATATCGACCAACCGACCTGGCAGCAGATCAAGCTGCTCTATATCGGCCTGCTGCTCAACCACAAGCAGCCGGAACTGGCCGAAACATTCTTCAACTCCGTCACCACCAAGATCCTGCACCGCAACTACTTCCGCAACGACTTCATCTTCGTCCGGCCGACGGTGTCGACCGAGAACATCGAAGCCGATACCGACCCGACCTATCGCAGCTATTACGCCAAGACCGACGGCTTGCGCGGCGCCATCCGCAGTATCGTCACGGATTTCGGCTGGCAGCGCCCGTTTGTTGACCTGACGCGGGATATCGAGCGCGTCTATCGCACCATCCAGCGCTTCGTCGGCGAATTGCCGCGGCGGGAAGTGAATTTCCAGATCCAGGTGCTGTCCTCCGCCTTTTATCGCAACAAGGCGGCCTACATCATCGGCAAGGCGATCAACGGTCCGACCGAGTACCCGTTTGCCATCCCGGTGCTACACGATGAAAACGGTGGCCTGTATCTCGACACCATATTGCTCGACGCCTGGCGGATCGGCCTGCTTTTCTCGCTCTCCCGCGCCTATTTCATGGTCGACATGGAAGTGCCTTCCGGTTACGTCCAGTTCCTGCGCGCCATCATGCCCAACAAGCCACGCTCCGAGATCTACATCATGCTCGGCCTCGGCAAGCAGGGCAAAACCATGTTCTTTCGCGACTTCATCTACCACCTGCATCACTCGGAAGACCGCTTCATCATGGCCCCCGGCATTCGCGGCCTGGTCATGCTGGTTTTTACGCTGCCTTCCTACCCCTACGTCTTCAAGCTGATCAAGGACGTTTTCGGCGCCTCGAAGAACATGGACCGCGCCACTGTCAAAAAGAAGTTCATGCTGGTCAAGCAGGTGGACCGGGTCGGGCGCATGGCCGATACGCTGGAGTTTTCCAACGTGATGTTCCCGCTCGAACGCTTCGACGACGAGGTGCTCCGGGAACTCGAAAAACTGGCCCCGGACTGTTACGAGATCGATGGCGACCAGTTGATCATCAAGCATATTTATATCGAACGGCGGATGGAACCGCTTAACATGCATCTCGACCGGATGGAGCGCAGCAACAACATCGAAGGCCTGGAGCACGCCATCAAGGAATACGGCAACGCCATCCGTGAACTTGCGCAGGCCAACATTTTCCCGGGCGACATGCTGTGGAAGAACTTCGGCGTCACCCGCTACGGTCGCGTCGTTTTCTACGACTACGACGAAATCGAATACATGACCGACTGCAATTTTCGCCGCATCCCGCCAGCTCCAGACTTTGAAACCGAGATGTCAGGCGAAGTCTGGTATGCCGTCGCCAAGAACGATATCTTCCCTGAAGAGTTCGCCACCTTCCTGCTGGCCTCCCCCGTACTGCGCAAGGTTTTCCACAAGTATCACAAGGACCTGCTGTCGCCCGGATTCTGGCAGACGGCACAACAGAAGATACGCGACGGTCACGTCGAGGATTTCTTCCCCTACCCGGAAGCATTGCGTTTCTGCAATACGAGACCGGAAGAAGACTAAGCAGCAAAAAACAAAGGCCGCAAACGCGGCCTTTGTTCATTAGATTGTCCGCCGCGTTCAGGCGTGACCGGTACTGCCAAAGCCGCCGACGCCCCGGTCGCTGGCATCGAACTCATCGACCACGTTGAAGCCGACCTGCAGCACCGGCACGATGATCAATTGCGCAATGCGATCCAGCGGATTCAAGGTAAAGCTCTCGTGACCGCGGTTCCATACCGACACCATCAACTCGCCCTGGTAATCACTGTCAATCAGTCCGACCAGATTGCCCAACACAATGCCGTGTTTGTGACCCAGGCCCGAACGGGGCAGGATCATCGCCGCCAGGCCAGGATCGGCCAGGTGGATCGCCATGCCGGTCGGCACCAGCGTGGTTTGGCCCGGCGCCACATGCAGCGGCGCCTCGATGCAGGCACGCAGGTCGAGACCGGCCGAACCGGGCGTGGCGTAATGCGGCGGGTTGTCGCGCAGGCGGTTGTCGAGGATTTTTACGTCAATACGATGCATCAGAGTTTTCCTGTCAAATGGGCAATATGTTCAATCAACTGGCGGGCCAATATCGATTTCGGCGCCGGCGTCAGCGGATGTACGCCGGCATCGTCGAACAAGACGAGCCGGTTGTCGTCGCCACCAAAACCATCCTGAATCAGGTTGCCGGCAATCAGCGGCACCTTCTTCTTGCGCCGCTTGTTCTGGGCGTACTCCTCCAGATTCCGGCTTTCCGCCGCGAAGCCAACGCAGAACGGCGCATTCGGGAGCGCAGCAACTTCGGCGAGGATATCCGGATTTTCAACCAGTTCGATCGGCGGCATGCCGCCGTTGTCCTTCTTCAATTTATGCTCGGCCGAATTGGCCACCCGGTAGTCGGCCACCGCCGCGACGCCAATGAAAATATCGGCATCGGCAGCCCGGGCCATTACGGCAGCATGCATGTCCAGCGCGCTACGCACCGGTATCCGCTCGACGCCTTGCGGCGGGTCGAAGGCGACCGGGCCGGAAACCAGGGTCACTTCGGCACCAGCCTGCCGGGCGGCGCGGGCCACGGCGTAACCCATGCGACCGGAAGACAGATTGGTAATCCCCCGCACCGGATCGATGGCCTCGAAAGTCGGCCCGGCAGTCATCACCAGCTTCTTACCGGCCAGCACCTTCGGCGCAAAAAAGGCCAGAACCTCCTCGACGATCTCCTCCGGTTCCAACATGCGGCCGGCGCCCACTTCGCCGCAGGCCTGCTCACCGCTGGCTGGGCCGATGATTTTGACGCCGTCCTCCGCCAGGCGCGCGACATTGCGCCGGGTTGCCGGGTTTTCCCACATTTGCAGGTTCATGGCCGGCGCCACCAGCAACGGACAGGTCCGGGCCAGAACCATGGTCGCCAGCAGGTCATCCGCCAGCCCATTGGCGATCCGGGCGAGGAAATCGGCCGAAGCCGGCGCAATGAGGATCAGGTCGGCCTGTCGCGACAAATCGATATGCGCCATCGCGTTCGGCATCCGCTCATCCCACTGGTCGGCAAATACCGGCTTGCCGGAAAGTGCCTGAAACGTTGTGGTCGTCACGAAATGAGTCGCCCCCGCCGTCATGGCGACTTGCACGTCGGCGCCCTGCTTGCCGAGCAGGCGAACCAGTTCGGCTGCCTTATATGCAGCGATACCGCCGGTAACCCCCAGGACGATACGCTTACCCTGTAATTCCATTGTCATTCCAACTAGAATATGTTCCTTGCCAATTCTACTGGAAATAGCATGTCGATCACCGACTGGCCGGCGGGGGAACGCCCCCGCGAACGCTTGCTGGCAAATGGTCCGGAGGCCCTTTCCGATGCCGAACTGCTGGCCATCTATTTAAGAGTGGGCGTGCGCGGTAAAAGTGCGGTCGATCTGGCGCGCGACCTGTTGAAACGCTTCGATGGCCGCCTGAGCCAGCTGGCCGAGGCATCGCTCAGCGAGCTGGCCAGCGTTTCCGGCATTGGTCAGGCCAAGGCCGCTCAATTGAAGGCCAGTTTCGAACTGACTCGCCGGGCGTTGAGCCAGAGCATGGCACAGCGCGACAGCTTCTCATCCCCCGGACAGGTCCGCGACTGGCTGCGCCTGAAATTGGCCAATCGTCCGCATGAGGTATTCATGGCACTCTGGCTCGACGCCCAGAATCGTTTGCTCAAGGCAGACGAATTGTTCACCGGCAGCCTGACCCAGACTTCGGTTTACCCACGCGAAGTGGTCAAGACCGCGTTGGCGCACAATGCCGCCGCCGTCATCCTGGCCCATAATCACCCGTCCGGCGTCGCCGAGGCCTCACGCGCCGACGAAATGCTCACGCGAACCTTGAAAGAAGCCCTCGCCATGGTCGATATCAAGGTTCTCGACCACTTCATCGTGGCCGGAAACCAGCCGCCACTTTCCTTCGCCGAGCGCGGTCTTTTATAGAACACGCAAAAAATACTTGTAATTACCTAGGCTTATTCGTTAAAATCGCGGGCTTTCTTCTAGCGAATTCTGGAGCACCAATCATGGCGCGAGTCTGCCAAGTAACGGGAAAAGCCCCGATGGTTGGGAACAAGGTTTCCCATGCCAACAACAAAACGAAGCGCCGCTTCCTGCCGAATCTGCAGTACCGTCGCTTTTGGGTCGAAAGTGAAAACCGCTTCGTCCGCCTGCGCGTTTCCAACGCCGGTCTGCGTGTGATCGACAAGAACGGTATCGATTCCGTCCTGGCCGACCTGCGTGCCCGCGGCGAAGTCTGATTAAGGAAGGATAAAGAAAATGGCTAAAGGCGGTCGCGAAAAAATCAAGCTGGAATCCACAGCTGGTACCGGTCACTTCTACACCACCTCCAAGAACAAGCGCACAACGCCTGAAAAGCTGGAGATGATGAAGTACGATCCGAAGGCTCGTAAGCATGTTGCTTACAAGGAAGTCAAGCTGAAGTAATTCAGCTCACTCCAGCTTTCGACAAACCCGCCTTTCGGCGGGTTTTGTTTTTCCAGCCCGGCCCTTTCTGGCCGGAAACATCCAACTCAATCCCTGCGCCTGAAAACAAAGGCCGCATAGGCGGCAATGCCGGCAAACATCACCACCGACCAATTGGCCATCGACAAGCCAAGGAACTCCCAATCGCGACTGGCACAAAAGCCGGTTGCCAAAAATAGCGCCGGATTCTGCATCCCCAACCAATCGACCAAGCGCTCAATCAGCGTCGGATCGGTCATGCCGCATTCGGTTGCCAATTCAGGAAAAGCCTGCATCCAGGTCTGATAGGCTGCCACCCCCCCCCCCCAGACCGCCAAACCGCCGACCAAACCAGCGAACCCCACCTTCGCCCGGGGCAACGCGCAGGCCAGCAATGCCACCAGACCGATCACCAAGTACAGCAAACGCTGGAATATGCACAACGGACAGGGCGCCAAATGCAGGAGCGCCTGCAACTCCAGCCCCACCGCCACCAATCCAAAACAGCCGAGAGAAAGGCCAGCGAACCAAGCCCGAACGGGAACACCAGGAAATAGCATGAAGAACATCCAGTAATTGAACCAGCAACCAAGCCAAACGCGGGTCGCGCCAGGCGGCATTCTATGCCAAGCCCGAAGACACATGAAAATCAGCAAGTGGGCACCGGAACAGACCGCGCAATGTCATTTTTATTGCGCACACAAGGCCGCGAGCGCTTCATCCCCCCACTGACGACTGCTAAAATCAAAAAAATTATCGCAGGGGAGAGACCAAATGCACATTTTGAAACAACTGGCCACAGCCAGTGCCATTGCATTTTCCACATTCACCTGGGGCGCCGACCCCGGCTTGACCGACAGCAGCATTACGCTCGGCATGTCCGCCCCACTCTCCGGCCCCAACGGCGCATACGGCGTCGACATGCGCCAAACCGTCCAAGCCTATTTCGACCAGGTTAACAAAGCCGGCGGGATCAACGGCCGGAAACTCGAACTGATTGCCCTCGACGACGGCTACGAAACCGACAAGACCATCGCCAACACCAAGACGCTGCTTAACGAAAAGCACGCCTTCGCCCTCCTCGCCTATTACGGCACCAGCCCGACTACGGAAGCCATGAACACCGTTTTCGGCCCGGCCAAGACCCCACTGATCGGCACCATTTCAGGCGCCTCCACGCTACGCGAACCGATCAGCAGCAATCCAAACTCGCGTTACATGTTCAATGTCCGAGCCAGTTATGCCGACGAAACTGAAGCCATCGTCAATCAACTGGTCTCGCTCGGACTGAAAAGCATCGCCGTGCTGTACCAGAACGACGGATTCGGCAAATCGGGACTGGACGGCGTCACGGCAGCACTCAAGAAGCATAACCTCGCCCCCACCGCCGTCGGCAGCGTTGAGCGGAACTCCGCCGACGTCAGCCAAGCACTCGCCCCCATCACCAAGGCCAACCCGCAGGCCGTGATCATGGTCACGCTCTACAAACCGACCGCCGCCTTCGTCAAAGCCATGAAGAAAGCCGGCCAAAACCCGATGTTCATGACCCTGTCCCCGGTCGGCACCGAGCAACTGGTCAAGGAGCTCGGCCCGGAAGCACGCGGCATCGGCATCTCCCAGGTCGTACCCTACCCCTGGAACGATGTCGTTCCTGTCGTACGCGACTATCAACGCATTGCAGCCAAGCCGGGCGCCTATTCCTATTACGGCATGGAAGCTTACCTGATGGCACGTACCATGGTCGAAGGTCTGCGCCGCGCCGGCAAGGACCTCAGCCGGGAAAAGCTGGTAACCACCCTTGAAAGCATGAACGGCGTAGACTTCGGCGGCTACCGTATCAACTACAACAACACCAACCACCAGGGTTCGCGCTTTGTTGAACTCACCGTGGTCGGACCCGGCGGCAAAGTTCTGAAGTAATCATGCAAGCAATAAAAAGCCCCGATCACCGGGGCTTTTTATTGCGCAAACCAATTCAGGCTCGACGCCAACTGGTTCCTTGCGCACTGTCGTCAAGCACGATACCCGCAGTCTTGAGCTCATCGCGAATGCGATCTGCCTCGGCAAAATCACGCGCCTTTTTGGCAGCAGCGCGCTGGGCAATCAAGGACTCGATGGCCGTCTCATCCAAACCATCCGCCTTGACTCCGCCACGCAGGTAAGCCATTGGCTCCCGCTCGAGCAGGCCGATTACACCACCCAAAGCCTTGAGCAAACCAGCCAGTTCAGCACTACGCTGACGATTGACTTCGTTCGCCAACTCGAACAACACGGCAATCGCCCCGTGCGAATCGAAGTCCTCATCAAGCGCAGCGGCAAAGCGTGCGGCGTAGTCGCTCGTCCAGTCGATCGCAACCGACACGGGCGGCACATCGCGCAACGCAAAATAGAGTCCATCCAGGCTGCGCCGCGCATCATCAAGATGCGCATCGGAATAGTTCAACGGGCTGCGGTAGTGAGCGCGCAAGATGAAGAAACGCACCACCTCGGCATCGTACCGCTCCAGCACTTCGCGGATCGTGAAGAAATTGCCCAGGGATTTCGACATCTTCTCGTTATCGACCCGGACAAAACCGTTATGCATCCAGTAATTGACGTAAGTGCAGCAATTCGCCCCTTCCGACTGGGCGATTTCATTTTCGTGATGCGGAAACTGCAGATCCTGGCCACCACCATGGATGTCAAAATGCTGACCGAGAATGCTCGAACTCATCGCCGAACACTCGATGTGCCACCCCGGACGACCTTCGCCCCAGGGTGAGGACCAGGCCGGCTCACCTGGCTTGGCATGCTTCCAGAGCACAAAATCAAGCGGATCCTGCTTGGCCGAATCAACTTCGACCCGCTCACCAGCCCGCAGATCGTCGAGCGACTTGCCGGACAGCTTGCCGTAACCTTCGAACTTGCGCACCGCGTAATTGACGTCGCCATCGGCCGCCAGGTAAGCCAGGCCATTGGCCTCCAGCTTGCCGATGATTTCCTGCATTTGCGGCACATATTCGGTGGCGCGTGGCTCATGATCGGGGCGCAGGACACCCAGCGCACCGGCATCTTCATGCATGAAAGCAATGAAACGATCAGTTAACTGCTGGATCGTCTCACCATTTTCCGCGGCACGCCGGATGATCTTGTCATCGATGTCAGTGATGTTACGGACGTAGGTCACGTCATAGCCCGAAGCCTTCAACCAGCGGTACACCATGTCGAAGACGACCATCACGCGAGCATGGCCGAGATGACAGTAGTCATAGACTGTCATACCGCAAACATACATCCGAACCTTGTTGGGTTCGATGGGCGTAAAGGGCTGTTTTTCCCGCTTCAGGGAATTGTAGATTTTGAGCATGAGGGAATGCGTTCTCGGCACGACCCACACAGCGTAAAACTATGGGAAGGGCGGCGCTTTTTGATAGAATCGGAAGATTGTCAAACTCCGAAAATTATAGCATAGCGATGACCACCTCCTCCCTGCTCCAACCCCGTTCCAAACAGCTGAAAACGCTGCGCGCACTGGCGATTGGCCTGGCCATCGGCTTTGCCGCCCCGGTTTTTGCCGACAACCTGCCGGAAGTCCAGCGCCTGATCAAACAAGGCCAGTTCCCGCAGGCCATGGAAAAGGTCGATGCCTACCTGAGCAGCAAGCCCAAAGACGCTCAGGGCCGCTTCCTCAAGGGGCTGATTTTCACGGAGATGAACAAGCCGGCGGACGCCATCGCGGTCTTCACCAAGCTGACCGAGGACTATCCCGAATTGCCGGAACCATACAACAACCTCGCCGTACTTTATGCCCAGCAAAAGCAGTACGACAAGGCCCGCACGGCGCTGGAAATGGCCATCAGGACTCATCCCTCCTACGCCATCGCCTACGAGAACCTCGGCGACATTTACGCCAAGCTGGCCAGCCAGGCCTACGACAAGGCGCTGCAACTCGACAACTCCAACTCGGCCACGCAAAACAAGCTGGCGCTGATTCGCGACCTGATCACCACTTCGGGCAAAGGCAATGTCAAGCCGACCACCGCCCCGACTCAGGCCGCGGCCCCCGCTCCGGTTGCCCCTCCGGCAGCCGCTCCGACGCCTGTCGCCAGCAAGCCGGCAGCGACCCCGACCGCGAGCGTCGTTGCCACGACGCAAGGCGCCGCCTCGACCTCGCCCAGCCGACCGGTGGAAAGCAAGCCCCCGGTCGCGGCGGCACCGACACCGGCCAGCGCCCCTGCCGCAGCACCGGCAGCCAGCCAAGCGGGCCAGGAAGAAGTCGCCAAGGCCATCGCCGCCTGGGCCAACGCCTGGTCGCGCAAGGATGTCAAAGGCTATCTGGCGTCCTATGCCAGCGACTTCAACACCCCGAAAGGGATGGCGCGCAAGGCTTGGGAAGCCGAGCGTGAAGATCGCATTGCCGGCAAGCCCGGCAAGATTTCGGTGAATTACGATGAACCGCAGATTTCGGTCAATGGCGATCGGGCAACGGCCAAGTTCCGTCAGCATTACAAGGCACCGGGCTTGACCAGTTCGACGACCAAGACACTGGTCTTCGTACGTTCAGGTAGCAAATGGCTGATCAAGGAAGAAAACTCCCGCTGATGCAGGGCCGCAAGTTAATCGTCATCGGATTGATGAGCTGCTTGGCCGGCGCTGCGCTGGCCAAACAGCCGAAGTTGCAAAAGCCTGCAGCGAACGCCTCCCACAAGACGGAAAAATCGGGTAAAAAGGCCTCGACCAAGTCGGCACCGCCCAAACCTGTTGTCAAACGTGCAGCGCCGGCAGCCGTAGCGGCTGCGGCCGGAACGGCAGTGGCTGCCGTTCCGGCAGGCACGCGCCTGCCGACAACCGTCTCCGATTCAGGACCGGAAGCCCAGCTGGCGAAGATCTTCAAGGAAATCGAGAGCAACCGCCTGAATAATGCGCTGCAACTGACCGAAGCACTGCTGCGTCAGCATCCGAACTACCGACTGGCTCACCTGATCCGCGGCGACCTGCTGCTGGCGCGCACCCAGCCGATTCAGACCTTTGGCGCCCTGAACGGTGCACCGGCTGACAAGGTGGCCGACCTGCGGGCCGAAGCCATCGTTCGCCTCAAGGCCTACTCGGAAAAGCCACAATCCAACTTCGTGCCGCGCTACCTGCTGCAGATGCCGGCCGACCAGCGTTACGCCATCGTTGTCGACACCAAGCGCTCGCGCCTGTACGTTTATGAGAACGACCTGAGCAACGGCGGCCGGCCGCGCTTCGTCGCCGACTACTACATCACCCAGGGCAAGCTCGGTGCCGAGAAAGCCGCCGAAGGCGACAAGAAGACGCCGATCGGCGTCTATCACGTCACCGCCAACCTGCCCAAGCAGAAGCTGGCCGACCTCTACGGCAGCGGCGCCTTCCCGATCAGCTACCCGAACGAATGGGACAAGCGCCAGGGACGCAATGGCAGCGGCATCTGGCTGCATGGCACGCCATCCGACACCTTCGCCCGCCCGCCACGTGCCTCGGACGGTTGTGTCGTGCTGACCAACCAGGATCTCGATGCCATCGCCAAGAACATGCAGGTCGGCCTGACCCCGGTGATCATCAGCAATTCGGTCGAATGGCTGTCGCTCGACGACTGGGCCAAGGAACGCAGCGAACTGAACAAGACCATCGACGCCTGGCGTACCGATTGGGAAAGCCGCGACACCGAGCGCTACCTGAGACATTACTCGAAGCGCTTCAAGTCGGCCGACCAGAACTACGATCAGTTCGCCACCCAGAAAAAGCAGGTCAATGCCGGCAAGGAATGGATCAAGGTCAAGCTCGACAACCTGTCCGTATTCCGCAACCCCGGCAAGGAAGAAGTTGTCGTCGTCACCTTCGAGCAGGATTACCGCAGCAACAATCTGAACAATCAGATGAAGAAGCGCCAGTACTGGCTGCGCGAGGACGGCAAGTGGAAAATCATTTACGAAGGAAGTGCCTGATGTTCAAACAAGTTTCCGCGCTCGCCGCCGGCCTGCTCGCCTCGCTCGCCGTCTGGGCGGCTCCGGCCGTCGAGGTGACGACCAGTATGGGCAAGATCACTCTGGAACTCTACCCCGAAAAAGCCCCGAAAACGGTCGAGATGTTTCTCTACAACGCCAAGCACGGCTTTTACGAGGCCACCATTTTTCACCGCGTGATCAACGGCTTCATGATCCAGGGTGGCGGTTTCAACAAGGCGATGGAAGAGAAAAAAGTACTGACCCCGGCGCTGCCCAACGAAAGCCCGAACGGTCTGCCCAACGATCGCGGCACAGTGGCCATGGCCCGCACCCAGGACCCGCATTCCGCACGTGTCCAGTTCTTCATCAATCTGAAGGACAACGACTTTCTTAACCATCGCACGAGCGCCGATCCGCGCGGCTGGGGCTATACCGTTTTCGGCAAGGTCACCCAGGGCATGGACGTCGTCGACAAAATTGCCAAGGTGCCAACCGGCAACGCTGGCTATTACCAGGACGTTCCGACGACCCCGGTCGTCATCCAGAGCGTAAAAATCATTTCCGAAAAATAAGGATACTCAACATGAGCCAAGTCAAACTGACCACCAACCACGGTGCGATCACTCTCCAACTCGACGCCGAGAAGGCCCCGAAGACGGTTGCCAACTTCATCTCCTACGTCGAATCGGGCCACTACAACGGCACCATCTTCCATCGCGTGATCAAGAACTTCATGATCCAGGGCGGCGGTTTCGCTGTCGGCATGGATCAGAAGGACACCCAGGCTCCGATCGAGAACGAGGCCGCCAACGGTCTCAAGAACAAGCGCGGCAGCATCGCCATGGCCCGCACCAACGACCCGCACTCGGCTACCGCCCAGTTCTTCATCAACACCGTCGACAACGACTTCCTCGACTTCAAGTCGCCGTCCGGCCAGGGCTGGGGCTACTGCGTGTTCGGCGAAGTGATCGAAGGCCTCGACGTGGTCGACAAGATCCGCGCCGTCGCCACCGGCAACAAGGGCTTCCACCAGGACGTGCCGAAGGAAGACGTGATCATCGAGAAGGCCGAGATCGTTTGATCCTCTTCATCTCCGATCTGCACCTGTCGCCCCGGTCCCCCGGGGCGACTTGTTTGTTTCTCCAGTTCCTGGCCGGCCGCGCCCGCCAGGCGACAGAGCTGTTCATCCTCGGCGACCTGTTCGAAGCCTGGATCGGCGATGACGACATCGACTCGCCGGACCACGCCGAAATCGTTGCTGCGCTGCGCGCCGCCAGCGAAGCCGGGGTCCGCATCAGCCTGCTGCACGGCAACCGCGACTTCCTGCTCGGCCCCGGCTTCGCCGCCGCCGCCGGGGTGACGCTGCTCAGCGACCCGTACATTCTGTCCACGGCGGAATGGCAGTTCGTGCTCTCGCACGGCGACGCACTCTGCCTGGATGACGCCGCCTACATGGCCTTCCGCGCCCAGGTGCGCAATCCGGAATGGCAGGCCGCCCTGCTCGCCAAGCCGCTCGCCGAACGCCGGGCCATCGCGGCGCACATGCGCGAAGTCAGCGAAGCCAGCCAGCGCGGCAAGGACAATCCCTATACCGACCTCGACGCCGGCGCCACCGACGACTTCCTGCGTCAACACGGCTACGCCACCTTCATCCATGGCCACACCCACCAGCCGGCGACGCACGACCACATCGTCGACGGCATCCATGTCGAACGCTGGGTGCTGGCCGACTGGCACGAAACGCAGGGCGAATGCCTGGTCTGGGACGGCGAGGCGCTGCGCCGCGAAGCCATCCTGCCAACCGAGCGGCGGTAAGCGGTGAGCACCGCCCAACGCGCCCTCGGCATCCTGCGCGATGTCTTCGGCTACCCGGCCTTCCGCGGCGCCCAGGCCGAGATCATCGAGCATGTCGGCAACGGCGGCGATGCACTGGTCCTGATGCCGACCGGCGGCGGCAAGAGTCTCTGCTACCAGATTCCCGCCCTGCTCCGCCCGGGCTGCGCCGTCGTCGTTTCCCCGCTGATCGCCCTGATGCAGGACCAGGTCGACGCCCTGACCCAACTCGGCGTCAAGGCCGCCTGCCTGAACTCGACGCTCGATTGGCGCGAGGCCCAGGCCATCGAGCAGTCGATTTTCAACGGCGGCCTCGACCTCGTCTACATCGCACCGGAACGCCTGCTGCTCGACCGTACGCTTTCAATGCTGGACAGTCTCTCCGAAGCCGGCAAGCTGGCCCTGTTCGCGATCGACGAAGCGCACTGCGTCTCCCAGTGGGGTCACGATTTCCGGCCGGAATACCTGCAGTTGTCGACGCTGCACGAGCGCTATCCCAAGGTGCCGCGCATCGCCCTGACGGCCACCGCCGACCAGGCGACGCAGAACGAAATGCTCGCCCGCCTCGGCCTGACCGAGGCCCGCGTCTTCCTTTCCAGCTTCGACCGCCCCAACATCCGCTACACCGTGGTCGAGAAAGACAACGCCAAGAAGCAATTGCTCGGCTTCCTGGCCGGTCGCAAGGGCCAGGCCGGCATCGTCTATTGCCTGTCGCGCAAGAAGGTCGAGGAAACCGCCGAATGGCTGTCGGCCCAGGGCTACCCTGCGCTGCCCTACCACGCCGGCCTGCCGGCGCCGGAACGCGCCGCCAACCAACGCCGTTTCCTGCGCGAGGAAGGCCTGGTCATGTGCGCCACCATCGCTTTCGGCATGGGCATCGACAAGCCCGACGTGCGCTTCGTCGCCCACCTCGACCTGCCGAAAAGCATCGAAGCCTATTACCAGGAAACCGGTCGCGCCGGCCGTGACGGCGAGCCGGCCGAAGCCTGGATGACCTACGGCATGCAGGACGTCGCGCTGCAGCACGCCCGCATTGCCGAATCCGGCGCCAGCGAGGGTCAGAAGATCCTCGAATCGCAGCGCCTGACCGCCCTGCTCGCCTACTGCGAAGCACCGCGCTGCCGGCGTCAGGTCTTGCTCAATTATTTCGGAGAAGAACGCCAGCCTTGCGGCAACTGCGATGTCTGCCAGGACCCGCCGGAACTGTGGGACGGCACGCAGGCAGCGCAAAAGGCGCTTTCCGCCATCTTCCGCACGGGCATGCGCTTCGGCGTCACCCATCTGACCGACGTGCTGCGCGGCAAGATGAACGAGCGCATGCAGCAATACGGCCACGACAAGCTGCCGACCTTCGGCGTCGGCAACGACCTCGACGACCACGCCTGGAAAAGCGTCTTCCGCCAGCTGGCTGCCGCCGGCCTGGTGCATGTCGACATGGCCGAACACGGCGCCCTGCAATTGACCGACGCCGCACGCGAAGTGCTCAAGGGCCAGCGCCAGGTGCAACTGCGCCGCCCGGCACGACGCAAGAGCAGCGCCCCCAGCCGCAGCAGCAGCGTGGTCAGCGACCTGGCACCAGCCGACGAAGCGCTGTTCCAGTTGCTGCGCAAATGGCGCGGCGATACGGCCCGTGAGCAAGGCGTGCCGGCCTACGTCATCCTCCACGACAAGACTCTGCGCGAACTGGCCGAAGTCCGCCCGGTCAGCCATGGCCTGCTGGCCGGCATCACCGGCATGGGCAGTGCCAAGATCGAGCACTACGGCGAAGAACTGCTCCAACTGATCCGCGACGAGGCCTGAGATGACCGCTCGCGACCACCTCGATAGTGTGCTGGCCGGCGTCGTCATCGTCGCGCTGGTCGTCTCCGGCATCGCTCCATTCGACCGGGCGACCTGGGTGATGGAAGTCGCCCCGGTGCTGATCGCCCTGCCGCTACTCGCCGCCACCCGTCAGCGTTACCCCCTAACCACGCTGCTCGGCGTACTGATCGCCGCCCACATGCTGGTCCTGATCGGCGGTGGCGCCTACAGCTACGCCCGCGTCCCGCTCGGCTTCTGGCTGCAGGAAATCCTCGGCACGGTGCGCAATCCCTACGACAAGATCGGTCACCTGATGCAGGGCTTCGTCCCCGCCCTGGTGGCGCGGGAAATCCTGCTCCGCGGCCGCTACGTCAACGGTCGCCGGATGGTCGCCTTCGTCTGCATCTGCATCGCGCTGGCGATCAGCGCCAGCTACGAGCTGATCGAATGGGCGGCGGCGCTGGCCATGGGCCAGGGCGCCGACGAATTCCTCGGCACCCAGGGCGACCCCTGGGATACGCAGTCGGACATGTTGATGGCCCTGATCGGCGCCAGCAGCGCCCTGGCCTTGCTTTCCGGCTGGCACGACCGCCAGCTGGCCCGCCTCGGCAACTGAGGTAGCGGGCCGCACCGAGCGGCCTGTGCTTCAGGCGGCCTCGCCTTCAGCCAGGAAGAGATTGGGAGAGGCCCGGGCATAGCCCTGCTCGCCAACCAGAATATCCAAAGCCAGCGACGCCAGGTCGTCAGCCTGTGGATCGACCAGCAAATCCTTGTCCTGGAAGAAAGTCTTGATGTAGCCGTGACAGTGGTCGCAGCATTCGGCCTTGACCGCTTCGCTGCCCCCCTCGATCCCCAGATAGCTGACCGGGCTACCGTCGGCGCAGATCGTGCAGCGAGCCCGCACCGCATTCCAGCGCGTCGCGCACAGGCTGCATTCGAGATAACGCAAGCCCATCTTGCCCGGACCGGTCATGACGATGGCGCCAGCCGGCGCACTGCTGCAGCACGGGCACATGCCGTCGTCACCGTGCGCATCGCCCTCGGCCAGGGCCAGTTGTCGCGCGGCCGCCGTCCACGTCACCTGCAAGGCGGCCGCAACCAGAAAGTCGGCCAGGCTAGGTTCGCCCAAGGGGGCATGCCCGGCCGCCATACCGAATACCTGGGTCGCGCTGGCCTGCAAGGCTGAAGGCGACAATTCGGGCAGCACCGGGTTGTCCGGCAGCCCCGCCAGGCTCGCCCGCAAGCCGGCGTAAACCGTCGGCCAGGTACGACTCAGAACGGGATGGTCCACACGCAAGCCGCGTTGCCCCGCCTCGACATCGCCCATCGACACCCCCAACTCGGGCAGGGCGGCCAGTTGCTGCTGCTGGGCATCGCACAGTCCGGCCAGCCAGTTCAGCCACGGGGCCAGGCTGTGGCCGCCGGCCAGGTGGCGCAGTCGTGCCGCCCGAACGGCAAACAGATCGGCTGCCGGCGTCAGCAGCAAGGATGGAGAAACGGAAGTAGGAACAAAGGTTTGGTCAAAACTCATGGCAACGCTGTCGCTTCGAAAAAGGTTTACATCAGGGAACGCGGACCGGCCGGTGCCAGATCGCTTTGCGCCAGACGGTCAATGCCGCTGTAGGCGACCAGTTGCTGGGCACGGGCGAAGCCGACCAGCAGGATACCGGCGGCTTCGGCCTGCCGAATGGCCAGGCCGGTCGGCGCGGAAACGGCGACCAGTGCGGAAATACCTGCAGTGGCGGCTTTCTGCACCATTTCGTAGGAGGCGCGACTGGTCACCAGCGCAAAGCCGCTGGCTGTCGCGGTCGTCTGACGGGCCAAGGCGCCGACCAGCTTGTCGAGCGCGTTGTGGCGGCCGACATCCTCGCGCAGGAACTGGATATTGCCGTCCAGATCGGCCCAGGCGGCGCCATGGGCGGCCCCGGTCTGCTCGCGCAGGGCCTGCCAGTGCGGCAACTGGCGCAAGCCTTCGGCAATCGCCGCCGGTGACAGCTGCCAGGCCGGCGTCGCAAGCGGCGCAGCAGGCATGCGGGTCAGGTTGGCCAGACTATCGACACCACACAGGCCGCAACCGGTGCGCCCGGCCAGATTGCGGCGGCGTTCCTTGAGGGCGGCAAAACGGGCCGGGGCAATGTCCATTTCGATGGCGATACCATCGCAGGTGTTTTTCAATTCGAGATCGTAGATTTCGCGGCGCTGGGCAACGATGCCCTCGCTCAGACTGAAACCGACGGCGAAGTCTTCCAGATCGCAGGGCGAAGCGAGCATGACGGCATGCGAAATGCCGTTATAGACCAGGGCGACCGGCACCTCCTCGATCACTTCGTCGTCGGCCTCGGCAAATGTGCCACGCTGCAGGCGCAGCACCCGGTGCAGCGAACTCGCCGCCGGCAGCGGGCCGTCGTCGTCCAATGCAAGCGAACGGTATTCCTGGGAAGAAGTACTCATGACGGGATTCCGTAACAACGTGGAAAACCGGGAGCGCGGCAAGCCCATGCCGCCACGCTCCCGTTCAGGCAAGAAACGCGCTTACTTGCCGGTGACCTGGCGATACCAGCCACGGTGGTGCTGCTTGGCCCAGGCGCGGGTGACCGTGCCGTACCACATGGCACGGACCGTTCCCTTGACCCAGATCGCGGCATAGACGTGCACCATGATCAGGCCGATCATCACCGCCGCCGCCGCGGCATGCACCACGGCGCCGAGGCGGACCAGGGTGATGTCGAAGCCGAACCAGGCACGCCAGATGAGCAGGCCGGAGACCGTCATCAGCAACATGCACACGGCCAGCGCCCAGAACATGACTTTCTGGCCGCCGTTGTACTTGCCCTGTTCCGGCATGTCGTGGTCGTTGCCATCCACCATGTTCTTCGCCTTGGCCAGCCACTCCTTGTCGGCCGGCGTCATCTTGTTGAGATGCTTGAAGCGCAGGAAGATGACCAGGAAGGCCAGCGCCATGATCACCCCGAGGTAGGGGTGGATGATGCGGGCCCAGACCGGACCGCCGAACAGCTGGGTGAGCGGGAAGAAGGCCGGGTGGAAGAAAGCCAGGCCGGACAGCGCGAGCAGGATGAAGCTGATGCCCACCGTCCAGTGATTGGCCCGTTCGGATGCGTTGTAGCGTTTCAGGTCTTTCGGATCGCGGATCATTTGGCAGCCTCCTCTTCACGGTCTTCGCGTTCGATCTCGTCCTCGATCTCTTTCGAGACCTCGTTCGGACCCTTGGTCACGTAATGGAACAGGCTGCCCAGTGCGACACCGGCCAGGGCCAGCGTGGCGAGCGGCTTGGTGAAGCCCTTCCAGATCGAGACCAGCGGGCTGACCGACGGATTGGCCGGCAAACCGCTGTACAGGTCGGGCCGGTCGGCGTGGTGCAGCACGTACATGACGTGCGTCCCGCCCACCCCTTCCGGGTCGTACAGGCCGGCATTCTCGTAGCCACGGCGCTTGAGATCGGCGATGCGGCCGCCGGCATAGACCTTCATGTCTTCCTTGCTGCCGAACTGGATGGCGCCGGTCGGGCAAGTCTTGACGCAAGCCGGTTCCTGGCCGACGGCAACGCGGTCGGAACAGAGCGAGCACTTGTAGGCCTTGCTGTCTTCCTTCGAAATGCGCGGCACGTTGAACGGGCAGCCGGTGACGCAATAGCCGCAGCCGATACAGTTTTCCTGATGAAAATCGACGATGCCGTTCTTGTACTGGATGATCGCACCGGGCGACGGGCAGGATTTCAGGCAGCCCGGATCGGCACAATGCATGCAGCCGTCCTTGCGGATCAGCCATTCCAGCTTGCCCTTTTCGTCGGTTTCGGCGAAGCGCATGACCGTCCAGGCCTTGGCGTCGAGGTCCACCGGATTGTCGTAGACGCCGATGTTCTCGCCGACCTCGGCGCGGATGTCGTTCCACTCCGAGCACGCCACCTGGCAGGCCTTGCAGCCGATGCAGGTGGAGACGTCGATGAGCTTGGCGATTTCCATTGTTTCGCGCACCTGCGTAGACGGAGTCGTCGTCGCCGAGCGCTGTTTGATGTCCAAAGATTGCAATGCCATGTCTACGCTCCCTTATGCTTTCTCGACATTGACCAGGAAGGCCTTGTATTCCGGGGTCTGCGCATTGGCGTCGCCGATGCCCGGGCTCAGGGTGTTGGCCAGGAAGCCCTTGCGGGTATTGCCCTCGTAGCCCCAGTGGCAGGGAATGCCGATCTGCTCGACTTCCTGCCCGGCGACCTGCAGGGTCATGACGCGCTTGGTGACCACCGCCTTGCCGCGGATGAAGCCGCGCTTGCTCGACACCTTGACCACGTCACCAGCCTTGATGCCCTTCTTGCCGGCCAGCTTCTCGCTGATCTCGACGAATTGCTCGGGCTGGACGATGGCGTTGAGGCGCGAGTGCTTGGTCCAATGGCGGAACATCTCGGTGATCGAGTAGGTGGTCGCCACGTAAGGGAAGTCCTCACGGCTACCGAAACGTTCGGCGTCGGCCTTGAAGGAACGGGCCACCGGGCTGCGGCTGACTTCCGGATGCAGCGGGTTGGCCGGCAAGGGACTTTCCGTCGGCTCGTAGTGTTCCGGGAAAGGACCGTCGTTCATGGCGCCGACCGAAAACAGCCGGCCGAGGCCTTCCGGCAGCATGATGAAGGGCGGCACATTGGCTTCCGGCGCCGCAGTAGCGGCATAGTCGGCGACATCGGCCCCGGTCCATTGCTTGCCGTTCCAGTGGATCAGCTTGCGGTGGGCATCCCACGGCTTGCCAGCCGTATCGAGCGAAGCACGGTTATACAGTACGCGGCGGTTGAGCGGCCAGGCGAAAGCCCAGCCCGGGGTGTTGCCCAGCCCGGTATCGGTATTGTCGCGGCGCGCCATCATGTTGCCGGCTTGTGTCCATTGACCGGTATAGATCCAGCACAGGCTGCTGGTCGTGCCGTCGTCGCGCAGGTGGGCGAAGCTCGACAGCAGATCGCCCTTCTTGGCAATCTGGTTGCCCTTGTCGTCGAACAGGTCGGCCAGGGCGTAACCGTTGGCTTCCTTGGCGACTTCCTGCGGATGCGGATCTTCCGGGTTATGGTAGTTCCAGTTCAGATTGAGGATCGGATCGGGGAAGGCGCCGCCCTCCTTCTTGTACAACTCACGCACCTTGGTAAAGATGCCGCCCAGGATACGGCCGTCGTGGCGGGCTTCGTACGGCGGGTTCTGCGCCGCCCAGTGCCATTGCAGCCAGCGCCCGGAGTTGGCGATCGAACCGTCTTCCTCGGCAAAGCACGAGGAAGGCAGACGGAACACCGTGGTCTGGATCTGGCTCGAATCGACGTCGTTGAATTCGCCGTGGTTCTGCCAGAACGAAGAGGTCTCGGTCTGCAGCGGATCGATCACCACCATCCATTTCAGCTTGGCCAGCGAGTCGCGCACCTTGCGCGAGTCGGGCATGGCGGCAACGATGTTGAAGCCCTGGATGATGTAGCCGTTGACCTTGCCTTGGTGCACCAGATCGAAGTAGGAGAGCAGGTCATAGCTGCGGTCCCATTTCGGCAGCCAATCGTAGCCCCAGTTGTTGTCGGCGGTGGCGGCGTCGCCCCACAGCCCCTTCATCAGGCTGACGAAGAATTTCGGCGTGTTCTTCCAGAAATTGACCGAATTCGGCGTCTGCGCCTTGGGCGTGCGTTGCTCCAGGTAGTCCTTCAGCGTCTGCTGCTTGTCCTGCGGCAGCATCAGGTAGGCCGGCATCATGTTGGCGAGGATGCCGACATCGGTGAAACCCTGCACGTTGGAGTGGCCGCGCAATGCGTTGATGCCGCCGCCGGGCATGCCGATGTTGCCGAGCAGCAACTGAACCATGGCGGCGCAGCGGATGATCTGGGCGCCGCCGGTGTGGTGTGTCCAGCCCAGGGCGTAGAGCACGGTTGCGGTACGGTCCGGCACGCTGGTCGAGGCCATCGTCTCGCAGACCTTGAGGAAGGCTTCCTTCGGCGTGCCGGTGATCGAAGAAACCATCTCCGGCGTATAACGCTCGACGTGCTTCTTCAGCAGATTGAGGACACAGCGCGGGTGCTGCAGCGTATCGTCGCGCTCGGCCATGCCGTCCTTGTCCAGCACGTAGTTCCACGAGGCCTTGTCGTAGCTGCGCTTCTCGGCGTCGTAGCCGCTGAAGATGCCCTCGTTGAACACGTAGTCCTCGCGCACGATCAAGGCGGCATTGGTATAGGCCTTGACGTACTCATGCTGGATCTTGTCGTTGCTCAGCAGGTAATTGATCAGGCCGAGCAGGAAGGCAGCGTCGGCGCCGGCGCGGATCGGTGCATAGAAGTCGGCGACGGCGGCGGTGCGGCTGAAGCGCGGATCGACCACCATCAGCGTCGCGTTGTTACGCGTCTTCGCCTCGATCGCCCACTTGAAGCCGACCGGGTGGGCTTCGGCCGGGTTGCCGCCCATCACCAGAATCACGTTCGCGTTCTTGATGTCGACCCAGTGGTTGGTCATCGCGCCGCGCCCGAAGGACGGGGCCAGCGCCGACACCGTCGGGCCGTGGCAGAGGCGAGCCTGGTTTTCGACCGAGGCGATGCCGAGGCCGCGGGAGAACTTGAAGTCGAGGAAGCCAGTTTCGTTGCTGGCGGCGGAGGAACCGAGGAAACCGGTGCTCAGCCAGCGGTTGACCGTGGCGCCGGCGGCATTCTTCTCGATGAAGTTGGCGTCGCGATCATCCTTGATCAGGCGGGCAATGCGCTCGTTGGCCTCATCCCAGGTGATGCGCTTCCATTCCTTGCTGCCGGCCTCGCGCACCTCGGGGTACTTCAGGCGCTGGGCGCTGTGGATGTAGTCGAGGACGCCGGCACCCTTCGGGCACAGCGAGCCGCGGCTGACCGGATGATCCGGGTCGCCTTCGACGTGGATGATCTTCTTCTGCGCATTCTTGGCGCCGTCACCCAGGCTGTAGATCAGGATGCCGCAACCCACCGAGCAGTAGGTGCAGTTGTTGCGCGTTTCGGTGGCGCGGTACAGCTTGTACTGGCGCACTTCGGCCTGGGCGGCGGCGGGTGCGAAACCCATCACGGCCAGGCTGGATGTCCCCAGACCGGCGGCCGATATCTTGAAGAACTGCCGGCGGCTGATTTTGACTCCAGCGCTCGGACTTTCCCTGTTTTCCATAAATGTCTCCAGATTGATCCTCGAAAATGGAACCTTTCAGGAACAAGCTGATCAATGACAGCGTGGCTTGGGCTGTACGGGTCATCAGTCGGCTGTTCCCTCCGGCGTGTCGTTTCGGGACGATTACGCAGGTGAGCTCCGGCTTTGATAACCAATAAAAAATGCACCACATTTTTATGGAAGCTCGCTTAATAGGACCTATCAAAGCAGGCTACTTACAGCACGGATCGGGCCAGCCAGGCGCATCCGTCAAAACAAGGACTTAGAATTCCACGCCCATCCCAGGCCGGGACAATTTGTCCTCGCACCGGACAAATTGTCCCGGTGCACCACTCCCCATCCACCTGATCGGACATCCGTTCCAGGATCACGTCCGACCATAAAAAAACCCCGCCGAGGCGGGGTTCGAAAGACGCAAGCTGCAGCCCTCAGCCGTTTTTCCGACGCCCCACAGCCAAACCAAACAGCCCGAGCCCGAATAAGGCCAGGGACGCAGGCTCCGGCACGGCCAGGCTGTCGAGATTGCTTACCGACAAAGCCTGCCAGTTGCCACCATTCAATTGATAACGGCCACCCTGCGCACCGTTGCAACAGCCCTCGGCCCAAAATGCCTCAAGCACATGGTTGCCGGCGGCCAGATTGCCAATGCTGGCAACCAGCAATTGACCGGTCGCATCCCAGTTTCCGCCCCACCACAAATCGGTGTTCTTGGCGTCGAGCAGGAGGCCATCGAGATAGAGTGCGCCGCCATAGCCGGCATCCGGCGCCAATTCAAAAATGGCCGTGCTGCCCGCCGCAGCGGCAGCCACATTGAAGCTGACGCTGAGGTGGTCGTAACTGGAATTGGCTCCGACGCTACCGTTGAAATCACTCAACTGCGAGGAGGTGACGCTCGACGCCTGACTCGACCAGTCAGCCTGATAATTGCCCGAGACCGGACTGGTGATGGCACGCGTTTCATAAGTCATCGATGCGGCATGCACGGCCGATGCGGCCAGGAAACCCGATGCGAGCAGCACCGCGAAAAAAGTTCTGGAGGTCGATTTCTTCATAGTGGAATTCTTCAAATTGCGGCCTTGGCCGGAAGTGCGCCGCCTGAGCAGGCGCATACCTTAACTTGGCATTTATACCGCTCATCGAGCCAGCACGCCGTTAATTGATTCACACCTGCCCCCAGATTTCTTTCGCACTGCAATCCAGGCCAGTCGCCACCGGTTCTCACCCGCGAAAGCAAAATTGCTTTCAATCATTTTTCCCCCGCCAAGGCCGCGCTATCCTTGCCTCATGTCATTCGACCGCCGCCAGTTTCTCCTCGCTTGCGCCGCCTTGGGCACGACCCCTTGGCTGCGTGCAGGCGGAACACGCCCAAGGGTCGTCGTCATCGGTGGCGGCTGGGGAGGCTTGAGTGCCGCCCGACACTTGGCTGGCCTATGCGACGTAGTGCTGGTTGAACGCAACGCGCGCTTCATTTCCCTGCCCCTGGCCAACCGCGTATTGGCCGGAGTCGACGACGGCCGCCGCCTGCACCAGGACTACCAGGCCGCCGCCGACGCATTTCACTACCGCTTCCTGCACGGCACGGTACAAGGCATCGAGCGCGAACGACGCCAAGTCGTCACCTCACAGGGCCCCCTCGCCTACGACTGGCTGATCGTCGCAGCCGGTATCGGCGAAGACGATGCCCTGCTGGTCGACGGCAATACCGAAGCCGCGCGCCATCTGCGCCGCCACTTCGCCAGCGCCAATACGCCAGGGGAAGAAATACGCCAACTGCAGGAAAAACTGGCCGGCTTCAATGCCGGCGAGTTCCTCATCAACGTTCCGCCCGCGCCCTATCGCTGTCCACCTGCCCCCTACGAGCGTGCCGTGATCGTGGCCCACGCCATCAAGTCGCGACAACTCAAGGCCCACTTGACCTTGATCGACCCGAATGCGCCATGGCCAGGTTACCAACGCATATTCCACGAATTTTTCCGCGAACAGGTGACCTATCTGCCGAATACCCGGCTCCGTCAGCTTGACCCTTACGCTCGCCGTGTCAGCCTTGATTTCGACGATCTGAAATTCGATGAAGCCATCCTGATGCCGCCGCAAGCAGCCGCACCGCTTTGCCGGGCGGCCGGTCTGACCGATCCCGGAAGCGCCTGGGCGGCAGTCGACCCGCGCCGCTTCACCGCCCGCGACGACGAACGGGTTTTCGTGATTGGCGACAGTGTCGGTGCCGTCTCGCCGGTGTTCGGACACTACCCCAAGACCGGACAACTGGCCGCCCGCATGGGCGAGATCGTAGCTGGCGTGATTGCCCGGCAAATCGCGGGCGAAAGCGGCGAGCCCCCCTTGCCGGACAGCACCTGCTTCGCCTACCTGCATCTGGCACCACCCCGCTTTACCCGGATCGAAACGCGTTATCGCCTGCGCGGCGACGGCGTGCTCCTGCAACAGATTCAGCAACAACAGGAAAACAACCCGCAAGGCGAAAACGACGCCTGGCTCGATGCCTGGCATGGCAGCCTGTTTGGCCAGGGCAGACCTGGCTGAAGCAGACCGGCATCAGTGCCGGGCGTAGATCGCGGTATCGCCGTTCGGCTTGACCAACAAGGTGTTGTACAACTCCCGGCGCACCCGGTCTTCCTGGCCGGTGTCGCCATCGAGCACGGTGCACGCGGTATCGCAGGTCGGATTGGAATATTCACGCCCCGGCGCCCCGAGCGGCAAACCGGGTACGGCGATACCCCGCGCCTTGGGCTTTTCGCGCAGCAATTCCTTGATGTCGTCGGCCGGGACATGGCCCTCGACAAAATAGCCAGCTACCGTCGCCGTCGGCTCGGCTGCGACGTCCTTCGGCACTTTGAGGCGCCGTTTGATGGCGGCCATGTCTTCCACGGGCTTGATCGTGACGGTAAAGCCATTCGCCCGCAAATGTTCAGCGTAATCGATACAGGCGAGACAAACGCTCGGGGTGTACAACAGGATGGCAGCCCCGGTCTCGGCCAGCGCGGCCCCCGTGGTCAGCAACAGGGCAAGCAGCAAACGAATGGTCAGCATGGCTTGCCCGGCTTGCAGCCTTTGAGAATCCACAAGGAAATGACGCCAGCGGCCTCATCGGCCTTGACCTTGCGGGCCATCGCCGTTGCATCCCGCCCCTGGTTGTTTTTCAATGCCGGATCGGCCCCGGCTTCGAGCAACTTGCGGGCATGTTCGGCACGGCTGGCATAGGCCGCCATATGCAAAGGCGTCGAGCCGTCCTGATCGCGCGCATTGGGATCCGCCCCCGCCGCAATCAAGGCGCTCAGCGCCGAGGTATCCGGATTCATCGCCGCCAGATGCAAAGGTGTCGAACCCATTGCCGTCCGCGCATCGCGCTGCGCCGGATCGGCCTTGAGCAAGCGACTCACTTCGCGACCGCTGGCCTCGCGCGCCGCCAGATGAATCGGTTGTTCGCCACCGGTGGACTGTTGTGCCCGCAGCGGCGAATTAAGCAAACACATGAATGAGCAGAGCAGTAGCAGCAAGCGCATGAAATTCTCCTGATGGGCTGCAAATTATCGCGATCCGCTACGGGACGGCTTGAACATCGATCAAAAATGCCGCATCGGATGTGGCGTAATCGCGAATCGCTTCAGCGCAGATGTTGCTCGGCGACGACGAGCAGTTCCGGCGCAAGCGTACCGGTCGCAATCGCCCGTTTCAAGGCCTCCTTGGCCTCACCGGGGCGTGCATCGGCCTCCAGCGCCAAGCCGAGCCCCAGCCACCAGCGCCCTTCGCCAGGCGCCAGGCGGGTAGCCCGCAGATAATGGGCTGCCCCTTGGCGGTGTGCCCCAAGGCGCGATTTGAGATGCCCCTGAAATCCGGCGTAATCCGGATTGGCCTCGGCGAATGCCTGGGAACGCGCCAGGGTCTTGTCCGCTGCGGCCGCATCGCCCTGTTCGAGTTGCAGGCGAGCCAACGACATCGCCCAGCCGGTTTGCGCCGGCTGCGCTTCCAGTCCGTCCTGCAAGACGCTGATCGCTTCCTCGAACTTGCGCATATCGAGCAGCATGCGCAGCAGTGCCTGGCGCACCTGAACATAGGCTGGATCCTGCTTCAATGCACTGCGCAAGGCTTCCAGTGCCTCGTTGCTGCGCCCGGCCACCTGGGCCGCCTCAGCCTTGCGGAATTCGGCGTCAGCCCGGTCGCGCGGTGTTGCCAGCACGGGGCTTTTCTCGATTTTGACTGGGCCGCCATGGACGACCGGTACAGCCTTGGCAGACTCCGCCTCCACCTTGGGCGGCGCCACAGGAGCAACCGGGTCGGGCACCGCCAGGACCGGCGCCGCAGGAGTCGGCAAGGCGGCCAGATCGGAGGCCATGCGCAAATTATCGGCCACCAGGGCCGGTTGCAGATCGGCCGGCTCCGCCACGGCTTCCGGCAGCGCAGCCGGCTCCGGAACAGGAGGAGGTGGCGGCGGCGGCGCAAGCACCTGCACGGGCGGCTCACCGGCGATACCGAGCAGGGGTAACAAGATGCCGTTCAGATGCAGAAAGGCCGCTCCCGCCCCGAGCATGGGCAGCACCGCAAGCAGGAAGAGACGGAACAGGCGTACCGGCGGCTTGGCCGGCGGCAGACTGCGGATTTCCCTTTGCAGCTTCTGTTTGGCCAGATCGTCGGGGCGCCTGGCCTCGAGATTGCGCAACATGTCGTTGATCAGACTCATCTCACCACCACCCTGTGGGATTCGCGCCTTCCGTATCGGCGACGGCTCGGCGGACATGGCTGGCGCGAACGCTGTGCTTGCCATCGCCGAAAACGGCGAGAAGCGACTTGTGGGCGAGAATATTGAGCAGTCTGGGCGTCCCGCGACTGGCACGGTGCAGGTAGCGTACCGCCCGCGGCCCGAACAGTCCCTCGCCACGATAGCCCGCAACACGCAGGCGATGCCCCAGGTAATTCGCCACCTCCTGCCGATCCAGCCCATCCAGTCGATAATGGAAGGCGATGCGTTGTAGCAACTGACGCACGGACGGCTCGGCCAATTTGCGGTCGAGCTCGGGCTGGCCGAAAAGAATGATCTGCAACAGCTTGCGCTTCTCGGTTTCCAGATTGGAAAGCAAGCGCAGGGACTCCAGGGTTTCAAGCGGCATGGCCTGGGCCTCGTCGATGCAGACCACCACGGCGCGTTCCGCTGCCGCGTGATCGAGCAGCGCCCGATTGACGTACTGCAGCAAGTGGTAGTCATCGCTGTCGATACCCACCGGCAGACCCAGCTCCTCGGCCAGCGCCAGCAGCAAGGTGCGGGGCGCCAGGTAAGGATTGGGCAGATAGGCGGAAACCGTGCCTTCCGGCAAGGCCTGAAGCAAGCGACGGCAAAGCAGGGTTTTGCCTGTACCCACCTCGCCGGTGATCTTGATGAAGCCCTCGCCGCTATTGAGCGCGACCAACAAGGTATTGAGCGCTTCCTGGTGACTGCGGGTGATCACGGTAAAGCCGGTATCCGGCGTGATCCCGAAGGGCAGCTCGCTCAGGCCGAAATGGTCGAGATACACCGCGCCTATCCTCCTGCCGCATCCATGCCGGGCTTATTGCCCATCGCTGCGGTTTGGCCGCGGATTGAAGCGCTGAACACGTTCCTGCGTTTCGCCGGCGAGATCCCGCCACGAGCTTTCGCCGCGAATCACCGTCGATCGCATCAGGATGACCAACTCCCGCTTCTTGTTCGAAATGCTTTTCTGCCCGAACAGCAAGCCGACGCCGGGCATGCCGCTGACCCCCGGCAAACCGTTGCGGCTGTTCGTCTGCTCCTGACTCATCAGGCCACCAATCGCCACGATGCTGCCATCCTGAACGCGGACGATGCTGTCGCTCTCGTTGATGCTGCTCGAGGCCAGGGGCAGCGTGAAAGTGCCGAGATCGCCGAGATTGACGTTCTTGGTGCGCTCTTCGACAACGCTGACCGAGGGGTGGACGTGCAGGATGATGTTGCCGTCGTCGTCGATCTGAGGCGTCACATCGAGTGCGATGCCGGAGAAAAATGGCTGCAGGGTGATGTTGGGCGTGACGACGTTGCCCGAAGCACTGGTTGTTGTGTTGGTGCTGATTCCGGTCACGAAGTAGTCGTCGGTGCCCACCTTGAGAACGGCTTTTTGATTGTTGGTGGTGGCGATACGCGGACTGGACAATACCTGGACATCGCCCTGGCCTTCCAGGAAAGACAACAGCGCAGCGAAATTGCTGGACTGGAAAGCCAGCCCGAAAAAGCCCTTGCCGGCCGACCCCGTAGTCAGGCTGCCGGCCCCGCTCGTCCCCATGGTTGCCGTCGTACCGGCCACCGAACTGGTGATCCCGGCCGCGGTACCGCTCAGGCTCCCGGTCGTACTCAAGCTTGCACCGGGCGCGGCCATGCCGATTGAAAACTGGTTGGTCAAGCCACCGAACTTGCTCCAGTTGATCCCGGTCTGGTAGGTATCGTTGAGCGAGACCTCGATGATCTTCGCTTCGAGCATGACCTGGCGCTCGACCACCAGCTGGGTGGCCCGCAGGTAATCGTCGACGGCCCGCAACTCGGCAGGCATGGCCTTGACCAGCACGACGCCCGAAGCCGGATTGACGATCACGTTGCGCCCCTCCTGGTTGCCGACGATCATGTTCAATGCCGTTCCCAGATCCTTCCAGAAGTCGTAATCGGAAGTCGTTCTGACCCGCGCGTTGTCGGTCGCCCCTTGTGCCTGGGTGCCGGTCGTACCGCCAGTCGTGTTGTTGACCTGCTGGTTCGCCGCCGAGCCGCTATTCGTCGTGGTCCCGGATGTCGTGGGAGAACTGCCGGTAACCCGCATGTCGCTCATGCCGACTCGGCGATTGGCCAGATAGTTGATCTTGAACAACTTGGTCTGGATCGCATTGGGCTGGACGCTGATCCGCTTGCCCTGAATCCGGTAATCGTAGCCATAGACATCACGCAAGGTATCGAGGGCTTCGCGTACCGTGGTGTCCTTCAGGTTCAAACTGACCGTACCGCTCAGCTCCGGCGGGAAAACCACGCTGTAAGGGGTGCCTGCCACCAGGGCCGTCAGCACCTGGGACACCGCGGCATTGTTCACTGCCAGGTTGAAACGCGGCTCGGCCTGAACCGGCTGCGGCTGTTCCAATTGCATGGGAGGCAGCATTGCCTGCCCGACGACATCGGCCGAGGATTTGGCGGCACGAGCGGCATTTGCACTTTCCAGCGCTTCGCCGATGCGATCAAAGGCATCGCTACGGCGTGACGGCGGCGTACCGCACGACGCCAACAGCAGCCCCGACAAGGCGACGATCAATATCCTGCTCATGGTAAATCCTTCCCTTGCCCGCTTTTTCCCTTGCGATAGAGGCCGGGCGCGACAATCATCTGTTTTTCTACGTCGGGTGTCAGATAGAGGCGGGTAATTCCATCCGCGCCCCGCAAAACGGCATCGTGCTCACTCAATTTGACCAGGGTTGATCCACCGACCTTGCCGCCAATCTGGACAACCTGGCCACCGATAATGGCGACGGGCTTCCCCTGCTGAGGCCACAAAACCGATTGCAGGCGAAACGGATCGGCACTGCCATCCCCTTCACCACCAGGCTGCATCAACCAGGTGGCAGGCGGGCGGGTAGGATCGCTGTCGGCCCAGGCGGCGTGGTGTCCGGCCGACCATAAAGTCAGGATGAGGAGCAGATATCTCATAAGGCCAACCATGCCCGATCGGGGCTCAATGAATAGACCATCAGACTCATTTCGGCTTTCGGGTAGGTCAGCACCCGGTACTGCAACTGGCCCCACAACAAACGTTTGGGCATTTTCTCCAGCTGCTGCAGATAAGCCTGCAAATCGGCGTAATTGCCCTCCAAACGAATCTCCACGCCATGCCTGTAGAGATCGAACTGCTTGTCGAGCAACTTGGCAACTTCGCCCTTGATCGTTCCCTTTTCTTGCTCGCCGAGGACGCTTTGCGGCACCAGCGTCTTCAGGCTGATCAGGCGCAGGCCGGGCTGCCTGGCCAACAAGCGTTCCAGCAGACCGTTCATTTCTTCCGGCCGCACCAGCGAATCGCCGAGCTGACGCAACTCGTCATCGAGCTGCGCTTGTGCCGCGCGCAGCGCTTTCTGCTCATCCTTCGCGGCATCATCCGGATTGGCCTGCAGCTGACGCTGCAGATTACCTGTCTGTGCCTGCAACTCGGCCAGTTGCGTGGACTGCTGCGCAATACTCCGCTTGAGCAAGGCGACCCGGGCAATCTGCGGATCGACAATCAGCGCATTGCCGATCAGCAACGGGCCGAACACCGCCGCGGCCGCCACCAGCCAACGCTCCCGGCGGCTCAGCGCAAGATATCGGGCATTCAAGCGATGCCATGTTTCCCGCAATGACTTCATGGTGTCTTGTCCTGAACCGGCGGCGCATCGCTGCGCAACACAAATTCGGTATATCGGCCGCCGACGGCTGCAGGTTTGGACGACGCGTCCTTGGCTTCGTCGGCAACCGGATCGACCCCTTTCATCTCCAGCGCGGCAAATCGGCGCCCCGAAAAAGCCTTGTCGCCATCGAGTTTACGGATGTACGCCGGCAACAAACCCGGATCGATCAGACGTCCGCGAATTTCAATACCACTCGTCGCCAGGCCGAACCCGACCAGCCAGACCCCATCGAGGGTTTGCCGGGAAAAACCTTGCAGCATCTCGGCGAAGCCGCCGCCCTTGCCAAAGTCACTACGCGAAATGAAGTCGAGTACCTGACGCCGTTGCTCCACACCCAAGCGGGCATTTTCAATTTCCGGCCCCAACGTCGGGTCGCTTTTACGATTGCTCACCGCCTGGCCCAAAACCTGGACCTGTTGCTGAAGATTGAGCAATTGACCATTCAAGGAGGCTTCCTCCTGGCTCAACTGGCTGACCCGCTGCGCCTGAATTTGCGCGACCGCCACCAGGATCATGATGCCAATCAAGGCCGCCACGCCGATTACCGGCAGGGCCAGCCAGTCGAAACGCGGCCGCAACTCGGGCAATATCAGGTTGATCTGCTGACTCATGCCGCGCCTCTCAGTGCAGCCCCAATCGCGAACACCCCCTGGGCCTGACGTTCCAGCTGGCGCAATTCCGGCAGGGCCGCGAAGTCGGCAACCTCGGCCAGATCCATGGCCAGCACTGGAACATAAAGATTGTCTTTCAATCCGGCGACCAAGCCGGAGACATCGCGCTCTGAGGCGACAACGAGACGCGAGACCGAGATATAGCTGTATTGGCGATCGAAATTATCGAGGGTGCGCTGCAACTCCAGAGCCAGTCGCTCCTGCATCTGCTGCCGGCGCTCCGCATCGTCCTGGGCCAAGGCATCGGCCGACAACTCGATACGCCGCGACAAACATAATTCGCCTTGAAACGTGATGGTCAGCAAACTATCCCGTTCGCCGAGTACGAGAAATGCCAGCCCCCGGTTCGCTTCCTCGAATAGCGCTGCCACGTTACGCACGGCCATTTCGGGAATATCGATCGCCTCCAGATTGATCCTGGCCTGGGCGAACAGGGTCATACGCTGCGCAATCACGTCCGAGGCAGCCGCCACCGCAAATACGTTGGCCTGCCGCCCCGGCTGGGACGGAATATCGGTTACCCCTAGCGCCGCCGATTCGACCGAAAAATCGACCATGTCCTTCAAGCGCCAGCGCAAAGCCTGCACCCGCTCATCCGGTGGGACCGTCGGTGCTTCAAGCTGAGCCAGATGGTAGTCGCCTTCGGCCAACAGCGTCGAACACCGATAACGCTTGAAGGCTTTCCCTTGCGCCAATCGCTTCAAGGCTTCGGACTCGCCCCCCTCAAGCAGGAAGGAGTCGAAACTGAGGATTTCCGGGCGTCCCGCGGAGCCGGAAATGACATGAGCAAGATCCAGGCGTTCCCCACGCCGGACGACTGCCATCCACCCGCCCTCGAATTTCACCCCGAACATCCGCCGCATTATTGAAAAACCTCAAGTTATTTAGCAAGGATAGTCAGTAAGACATTATTTTTCAATGGTTTTATCCAGATCAATAACTTTCTCGCAGATAGATGACCGGCGAACGTGGCCCGCAAGCGCCAAAGCAGGCCCGGACGTTTCCGGTGGGCGGCAACCAGGAAGAAGTTCCCAGCTTGCTTCCGATGATGTCGACATAGCCGAAATTGTCGGTGCCCGGCCCCTGCGACGGGCTGCTCGGATGGCGCAGGACCATCCGGGCATCGCCGGCCTGCAGCGCAACGCTGATGGCGGTCGAGCCGCTCATCTGAGAAATGACCTCGCCGGGAGCCAGCGCATTGCGCGCCGTGTTGGGCGGCGCATAGAAGGTCAGACCACCGTTGCCGCCGCTATCCTGACGGGTTGGCTGGGTCAGCTGGGTACAACTGTCGTAGGTGTTTTTCTGCCAACCGGAGGCGGTCCAGAATTGCGCGTTGACCGGCACGGCCAGCGGCAGCATTTCCGAACCATAGGCATTGTTCAGCCACAAGCGGCCATAGGCCATACCGGTCGTACCGATCTTGCGCGCCGTGCAGCCGGCGCCACTGCATGCCCCGGTCGTCGCCACATTCATGTCCGAACCGTTCAAAACCGCGTTCGCATCGCTGTCGCTCATCGCCACGCCGATATCGAGCAGCCAGAACGGTCCGCCGGCATTGCCCTTGTTCGCGGTACAACTTGCTGCATCCAGGGACAACGGTACAGTCGGACGGGAGAAGCTGGCCGTCGAGGTATCGGGCTTGTTATTGGCATCGCTATCGTTGAGTGCATAGATGCCGGCAGTCCACTGTGCCGACGCCAGATTTGAAATCCGCCCGGCCAAATCGCATCCCTGATTGGCCGAAGCCTGATCCTCGGCGACCAGTGTCGGATTGGTCACCGGATAGCCCAGGGCCGCCGAATAATTGGTGGTCACCACCCCGCTTCCGTTTTCCGCTTGCAAGCGATAGGCGATACCCAATGCGGGCTGCCCCATGTAGCTGAATGCATTACCGCCAACCGGCGCGCAGAACTGAGATAGCCCTCCCCCCAGATAGGTAAAGTGATCCGGCACGAAGCGCCCGAACAAAGCCGAGTTCGGCGCAGCCGAGCCGCTATCCTGAAGACCGAAGAGACAGCCGTACTTGCCGCTACTGTCCTTGGTATTGGCGTAACTGTTGGCGACACAGTCGTTCTTGGTTGCGGCACTATCCACGGCCACCCAGTCATCATCGTAGATGCCGCGACGGGATGCCGTATCGCTCGCCGGATCAAAGCCTAGGAAGCGGAAATGGCCAACCTCGCCATAGGTGAACGATCCGCTGGCAACCGAGGACGACACGCCCGAGTCGGCCTTGGGAAATACCGATGGACTGAAGGCGCCCACCGCCCATGCTGCGGTATTGGCCCGAATGGCGGCGGTATCGATCTTCGGCATGCCGGTATAACCGCCGGCATTGGCAGTCACACTGAGGGTAAATGGGCTGCTTCCCGCTTTGAATTTGGGGTCGCCGGTCAAGGCCGTATTGCTGGCGTTCGAGGTGACGCTGGTGAACTTGGTCGGCCGGACCGCGAAACTATCCACCGAACACGCCGTCGTCGTACCGTCGGTCATCACCGCCACCAGATTGGCATAGGCTGATGGCAGGGTGAAGTCCGCCGAGGTCTTGATCCCCTTGTCGGCCGAAGTAAAACTCAGGGTCTGGCTCCCCCCGCCGACCGCCGACTTGCCGTTGCAAGCACTCTTGGCGCACTCGGTCACGCGGCTGGCATCGGTTCCGCACAATCCATCGCTGTTATCGACCAGCTTGACGCTCACGCTCTTGGTTCCCGAGGCGGCATAGGTCGTCTGAATCTGGCTATTCGAAAGTGCGGCCACTTTCAACTTGAAGGGCGTGCTCACCAGCTTGGTAAAGATATGACCGGTCAGGAAGCTCTGCACCGCACTGCTATTGGCATCGTCAATCGCGCTAAAGCCGCCGGCCGTGCCGCCATCGGGCGGGACATAGTCCTGAGCGCAGATCCTGACCTTGCCGAGTTCATGAATATTGGTCGAGCCGCCGGTCGAACCTGTAAACGACAACTGCCAGTTGGTCGGCACGGCGGCCTGGGTATAACCGGCGGCCGTGGCCGCGGCAAAGGCATCGAAGGACGCGACAACCGGCGAATAACTGGTTCCCGCGCCCGATGTATCGCGATTCACTGCCACCCAGGTCTGGCCCAGGGAAGCCTTTCGGGCATCGACAATGATCTGGTAGTAATGCCCGTAAGCCGGCGACGTCGAACCGGCATTATCGATCCCCGGCGACAGGCTGCCGCTCGTGCCGCCCAGGTAGGGATAGCCGGTCTGCCCACTGCCAGAACCCCGTACGGCAACCCCATCGACGATAAAACCCCTGCCCAGGATTCGCCCCTCGGTCGGGTTCGAGTAATTGCCGAACTCGTCGATACCGACCCCAATCCAGCCACCGGCAAAGCCGCTGATGCCGCTTTTCTGGGCATAGCCCAAGGATCCGCCGTAGCCGCCGGGCACAGCGGGTACGGCATAGTCGGACAAAGCGATGGCAATACCGTCGGCACCGCTGCCGTTATAGGCATAGTGCAGGAACTCAACCGAAATGTAGTTACCGGCGGCGGGGAAAAATCCGGGAACGGTCGCCGCTTTGGCATTGTTGCTGGTGCGTTCGGTCAGGCGCAGAAAACCCGTCGAGGTATTGATGTAAGGCACCACCCCGGTGCTGTCGCTGGTCGAGACGATCCAGTTGCTGCTGGTAAACATCGGCGACGGATTCAATGAACTACGACCGAAACTGTCGCACTGGCAGGTGTAGGAGAGGCCTGCCGGAAAATTCGACGGTGGCGGGCAACCGCTTGCCGTACCGGGCTCGCCGATGGCAAATGCACCGAAGCTGGTCTGGTTGATGATCTGCCGGCTATTGGTGGCGGGAGCGGTCGGGGTGGAAGAGGCCCACGCCCCCGTTGTCGATTTTGCGGCAACGACGAAACTGCCTGCGGTGGCCCCGGCATCGACGTCGTTCACCGTGCAGTCAGCCGTCCCGGCCGCATTGCAATACTGAAACGTCGCATCGTAGGTATAAAAAGTCGAGCCGCCTCCGGCACTCAGGTTCCAATAGCGATTCACGCTCTTCAGCGGATTGATTCCGGAAAGTGCCGCCGTCGTGTCAGGATGATCGCCGCCGGTGGCTCCGGCGGTTACCGTACCGCCCAGCGGTGCGGCATGCCAGGGATAGGAAAAGGTGACCGGCGCATAATTGGCACTGTCGCCGACATCGAAAACGCAGACGACGTTCCAGGCCGGCATGGTCAGCTTCTGATTACCGTTGATCCACGCCCCGGCCGACCGGGTCACCATGCTGCCGCTACAGTTGCGCGGAATGATCACGGCGTAGGTCCCCGTGGTCAGCTTGCCGCTGCTCAGGGTGAGATTGCCCCAACTCGAATCGCCGACCGTCAGATTGCCGCCCACAGTCAGGCCGCTGCTGTTGTTGAGCACGACGCTACGAAAACTGGCCGCAGTGGAAATGCTTTGCGCTGCGCTGCCATTGAATGTCCAAACCGTCGAGCCGCCGCTAAATGAGTTGAGCGTGCCGTTGATCAGAAGATTACCGCCCAGCGTGACATTGGAAACCGTATCGGTATTCAGGGTGGCGCCGCTATTGATCGTCAGATTGCCCAACACGATCAGGGCGCTTGCCGTCACTGTCTTGCTGCTGCCGCTCAACACCAGATTGGGCATTTGCAGGTTGTAGTCGTCGTAGGTCTGGGCCGAAGTACCACTCAACGACACCGTCGCCAACTTGTTCGGAGAGGCGCCGTTATTGAATCCATTGATATTTCGCAAGGGGTCGGCATCGGTCAAACTGATCGCCATGGTCGATGCGCTATCCAGATTCAGGGTCTGCCAGTTGGTATCGAGATAATCGAGCGTCAGCGATCCGTTACCGCTCCAGGTCGACGCGCCTTGCAGTACGAGACGGCTCGATGTCCCGCCGGTCACCGAAATACTGCCGTTGTTGATCAGATTTCCATTCAGATTGATCGCTCGCGAGCTGCTGTCGCCGGTGATACTGCCGCTCACCGTCAGCGACAACAGGCTTGCCGTATCGGTTTCCAGGGTCACGCTGTGGCCGCTTGCCACCACTACCGCATCACCCGCAACCGGCGGTCCATTCTTGGTTCCAGAACCGCAGTTCCAGGTGTTGTTCGAGGACCAGTTGCCGCTGGTCCGACTGGTACAGGTCGCCGCCTCTGCCGAAGCGGTGAATAAAAAAACAAGCAACAGCAGCAAGCGCAACATCATCTTCTCCGTTCAGCAATCAAACGGCGCAACGGTAATTGCGCTGTCGCGGCATTTCTCCAGCGTCACCACAACCTGGCGCTGGATCCCGGGCATCTTCACATCTTGCGCCGTCGCGGTCGCCGTAATCCGGAATATCCGGATCTGTCGCGCCCCTTCGCGATAGACGGTCGAATCGCCGGGATAGGCAACGCATTGCACCTCAACCGAATGACCGGGAATGGTGGTCAGCGTCCCGGAGGCGGTAGCGCAAGTCGGTAATGCCGAACTGGCGGCATTTGGATCAAGCTGGAACATGCCCCACTCGACCCCGGCCCGCGCCGCCTGGTAGGCCCGCGAACCGCCGATATCGGCAGCAGAATTGATGTGCGCCACCGACAGGATGCTGGCCATGTAAGCGGCCAGTCCGGCCATCAGTAGCAGCAGAAAAATGGCCGAGATGATCGACACCCCGCGCTGAGCCCCCCGTCGAGAAATCCGCAGGATTGGCATCATGGCGTATTCAGCACTTCGATCTGATGCAGCAATTCAACGGCTTCGCCCCCGCGACTGAGGCTCAAACGGACGACGACCAGGCCGTTACGTTGCGACACGGCGGTCGAGTAATTGAACGAACAGCCGGCAACATCGCTCACCAAAACAGCCGACTGCTCGGCCGTGCAGGCGGCGTGCTTGACCAGACCGCCGAAAGCGACGGGTTGCGTTGCCTGAAAGTCGTAGCACCAATGACGAATCAATGTTCCTTGCGCGATATTGCACTCGTAGCTGACCGGGCCGCCGACGATCTGAAAGCGATTTTGCGGCGAAGCGAGTGGAAATTGCGTTCCCGCCGGCGCAAAAGTCAGTACATCCGTGGCGTAGCCGACAATCGACCGGCGACTGGTACCGGCATAGACATCCGAACCGGGCTGCCCCAAGTTGAAGATAACCAACTGATCGCCGGTTCGGATGCTCAGCGGCGGCCCGAACACCCTGAAACTGGCATCGGTGCTACTGCCGAAATCGAGCGGATCGTCTTTCGCATCGCCGCCAAAATCGGCTTGATAGCGGCCTGCATCGCGGATCGGCACATATTCGAGGAAGCGTCCGCTGGCATCGACCCGCACACTGTTCGGCAAGGCCGACTGCAAATCCCGTCCGATCCGGCGCAAGGCGGTATCGGCGGCATCGGCCAGTTCGGCGCGGTTACCGACATCGATATAGGCATCGATCTGGCGTCGCCCGAACATGCCGACTATCCCGACCAGGATGCCGGTGATGACGATCGCGATGATCATCTCGACCAGCGTAAATCCGCGGCTCCGCCAGCCTGGCATCGGCAAGTCAGCTCCTCGGCGCATAGCGGAAGCGGTAACCGGTCAAAGCGAAGGATTGGCCATCGCGCGTAACGGTGACCGTAATGGCCAGCGCCGCATCATCGCTGCCGACGCCCAGCGCCACACCGGCCGGCACCACCGTAACGCTGACGTTGTAGCCGGTCATCACGTTATTGCCCGCCGCATCGCTGAAATCGTTCATCGAAAAGCCCGCGTAGTCGGCAACGTTGTCGAAGTTGGTGCCTGGCCCGGTGCCGGTACGCGACTCGCCGGAACCCGTATTTTGCGGATGGGCGCAATCGGCGTAGGAAGTCGCCGTCAGTGCGGCGTCATCTTCCAGATCGCACCAGGTATAGGGCTGATGGACGATTTCGTTGAGCAAGGACTCGGCGACCGCCATCAGTTGCTTCTGCCGCATGGGCTCGGCGCTGAAGCGCACCATGGGATTGATCACCGACACCAAGCCAACGACCCCGACACTGACGATCACGATAAATACAATCAGCTCGATCAGCGTCATACCTCGTTGCAGAGGCTTAGTGCACATACCCTGTCTCTGCTTCGACGGAAAGGGAAAGCGTCCCCACCACAATACTCGCCGCACCAGTCAAGGGGCGACCAGCCGAATCGAACACGATATCGGGCGGCAATGCAGCAAACGCCGCCGAGCTCTTTGAGCTAAGCACCAAAGGGTTGCCATCGGGTCCCTCCAGCGCGACGCCGCCGGAACAATTGCTTGCGCCTTGGGCGGCACGCTGAAAAGTGACAGTCGATGGTGACAGTGTGAACCCGGCACACACGGTAATTCGAGCCGCGACTGCCGACTTCTGGGCATATCTCAAGGCCGCCACGAGCTGATCGCGAAAACCGCGATCATCGAACCCGCCCCCCGACAATCTGGGCAAGGCGATTGCTGCAAGAATCCCCATCAGGATCAGAACAACAACCAGTTCGATGGTGGAAAATCCCCGCTGAGATCGGTGAGAGCATTGATTCCTCATACAACGAGGAAGGAACGCTCCCACACGGACATCCACGATATCAGCAACCAGTAACAACAGTTGCGTAGGTCGGTGGCGTGTTGACTGCAGCGGATTTCGTGTAGGTCACACCACAGGTGCCGACAGCATAGCCCTTGTAAAAGATGCCAGCAGTGCCGGTTGCATCGATCTTGGTTGAATCGATATCCATCACCGATTTCAGATCGGACGCATCGGTCGCATAGCCATTCGTAATATTAACGGTCGCTGCCGCACCGGGGATTTCCGTCGTACTTAGCGTTGAAGCGCCGCTGAGCTTACCAGCTGCAGCTGCCTTGGCGTAGATCATCACATTGGCGGAGCGCATCGAACCCTCAACCGACTGCACAACCGCCTTGCGTGCATCGGAACCAAGATCAATGAATTTCGGCAATGCCGTGGCAGAAAGAATGCCGAGAATGACGATCACGACGATCAGCTCGATTAGCGTGAAGCCCTTTTGTTTTGCTTGCATGTCCAACTCCCTAAAGAAAAATCAACATCCGGAAACGGTCAGCCCGCTGATCGAGGCCGCTGAGCTGGCTACGGTTGGCTGGGCATAGGTGAAAAAGCAGGTTGAGGCATCGGTTGCACCGACCACGCTGAAGGTCGCGATGCCGCCGTTTGCCGTATAGGTATAACCCTCGGCCTCCAGTTGGGTCTGATTCGGATTGTAAATCCCGGTCAGGCCGGCCATCGCCAGGATGCCGGGATTTCCGCCCAGGGCCGTGGCCTCCGGATAGCCGAAAACCATGTAAACCAGGCCGCTCTCGGTACAGACGGTGCCGGTAGCGCCATTGCTGTTATTGGCCTTGATACCCGTCGTCACGCAATTGGTCGTATCGGCCACACCGCCGCGCGACAAGGTCGTCGCATGCACCAAGGCCGCACCGGCCGAAACGCTGCCCCGTGCCGCCTGCAATTTGGCGATACGTGCGTCACGCTGCAGGTTGATGAAGCGGGGCAAGGCAACTGCGGCAAGAATGCCGAGAATGATCACGACGACAATCAGTTCGATCAGCGTGAAACCCTGCTGGTGAATTTGCCTTCTGGATTGAACGGAGCGGGCCATTGCATTTGTATTCATCATCAAGTTTGTTACTTTAGTCATAGCCACCTACTTTCTCAAGACCTGTTGCGGTTTATCTTCCAGTCTTTGCAAGCCGATCCCACGCAGCACGCCGCGGCTTTCTTCCTGACCGGCATTACGGGTCAGGCGAAAGCGGGCGAGATGGCCGTCACGGAAACGATAGGCCAGTACCTTGTCATGTGAGTCGTAGTACCAGACCGATACGTCCTCGGGCTCCCGATCGAGCACCCCGCGATAATGAGTCAAGGGTGTAGCCAGCCAATCGGCCGGATTGTCGCTTTGCGGCAAGGATCCGCCAAAGGCTTCGCGATGGCTCAATTTTTCGAGAATCGCCGCCCGAATCGCGGCCGACTCCAGTTGTACGCCCGACTCTTCCATGGTGTCCCGAGCCCTTTCCAGACTTCGCAACAAGACCACGCCCAATACACAAAGCAGGATGACCACGACGAAAAACTCGAAATTCCGCCGCATCGTCTCATCGTTTTATGGCGACCTTGCCGAGATCCCACATCGGCAGGAAGATGCCCAACGCCAGCACCAGAACCATCGCCCCCAGACAGACGATGAGAATCGGCTCGATCTGCTGCCCCAGGGTCTTCAACTCGTATTCGACCTCGCGCTGGTACATCTGCCCGATCTCTTCCATCATGTCATCGAGCGCCCCCGACTCCTCGCCGACCGCAACCATTTGCAGGACGACCGGCGTGAAAAATGCCGAGGCAATGGCGGCCCGCAACACGCTTTCGCCGCGCTCGACGGTATCCCGCATGCCCTCGATTTTTGCGGCGATGTAGCTGTTGTCCACCGTCTGGGCGGCATTGGTCAACGCCTGCATCACCGGCACCCCGCTCCGGGTGCTGAGCGCAAAGCTTCGCGAAAACCGAGCCATCGCCGCCTTGCGGACGATCTTGCCGGCAACGGGTATCCTCAGCGCAATCGCCTCCCAGCGCATTCGCCCTTTCACCGTTCTGACCCAGGCCCGAAAAACCAGGGCGAGGCCGATCACCGCAATCAACATGGCAGGCCACCAATTCACCATAAAGTGCGATACGGCGAGCAATACGCGCGTCATCAAAGGCAGTTCCGCACCGAAGCCTTCGAACACCTTGGCGAAGGCCGGAATGACGAAAAGATTGACCACCACCATGGCTGCCACCATCGCCAGAACGACGAACATCGGATAGCGCAGCGCCGACTTCACCTGTTCGCGCATGTAGCGCTCGAACTCCAGGTGATCGAACAAGCGCAGGAAGATCTCGTCGAGCAGACCGGTAGCTTCGCCGACGCGAACCATAGACACATAGAACGGCGTAAATACCTTGGGATGTCGAGCCAGGGATACCGAGAGTTCCCGCCCGGCCTCCAGGCTCTCCCGGACATCGCGTACCACTTCCCGCATGGCCGGGTTGATCGCCGATTCCTGCAAGCCGTTCAATGCCCGCATGATGGGCACACCAGCTTTTAGCAAGGTATGCAACTGACGCGAGAAGAGCAGAACATCGACGTGATGCACCTTCGGCTTGAACAAGCGAAAGGCCTTATCCTGGTTCGCTGCCTTCGCCTTGCTTCGGGTCTCCTCGATGGTTACGGGTGTAATCCCGCGCCCCAGCAACATATCGGCGACGCCACCGGAGGAGGTCCCTTCGAGAACCCCTTCAACCAGCTTGCCGCCGCTATCACGACCCTTGAAGGCAAAATTGGCCACGCTGGCTTATTCCTCGAACTGATTACTGATCCGCATGGCTTCGGCGACCGTTGTCGTCCCGGCCAGAACCAGACGCACCGCATCGCGGCGCAGCGTTTCACCGGCCATCTGCTGTCGGGCGACCCGCATGAAATCGCCGGGGTCCCCCTGATTGACCGCTTCGACGACGGCATCGCTCATTTCGAGGAATTCGTATACCCCGCTGCGCCCCTGGTAACCGGTATTGGCACAATGGGCGCACCCTCTCCCATGATGGTAGGTGTGCTGATCGATGTTTGTCCCCAATTCATAGTGCAGCCATTCGCGCTCGGCCGGCGCCAGGGTGTAGGGCTCACGGCAGTTGCTGCAGATCACCCGAACCAGACGCTGCGCCACCACCATGTGGACAGACAAGGCGACCATGTAGCGCGGGATGCCCATGTCGAGCAGGCGAATCGGCGTCGAAATGGCATCGTTGGTATGCAGGGTGGAGAGCACGAGGTGGCCGGTCATTGCCGCGCGCATACCGATTTCCGCCGTTTCCTGGTCGCGCATTTCCCCGATCAGGACGATATCCGGATCCTGACGCAAAACCGTGCGCAGCACCCGAGAAAAGGACAAGTCGATTTTTTCATGAACTTGTACCTGGTTCAGTCCCGGCAATCGGTACTCGACCGGGTCTTCAACGGTAATGACCTTCTTTTCACTGCTATTGAGTTCATTCAGCGCAGCGTAGAGCGTCGTTGTTTTCCCGGAACCGGTCGGACCGGTCACCAGGACCATCCCGCTGGGGCGCTTCAAGGCATAACGGAAACGTTCAAGCACGCGCGACGGCATGCCGACCCTGTCCAGACCGAGCAGGCCGGTGTTCTGGTTGAGCAGGCGCATGACGATCGACTCGCCATATTGCGTCGGCAATGTTGAAATCCGCACATCAACCGGATTGGCCCGGACCTTGATGTGAAAACGACCATCCTGGGGGAGACGTTTTTCGGAAATATCCAGGCCCGACATCAACTTCAGACGCAAAGCCACCGCCGAGGAAATTTTGGGATCGGCTTCGGTCTGAACATGCAGAACGCCGTCGATACGAAAACGAATCCGCAAGCCGCGCTCCTGCGGCTCGAAGTGGATATCGGATGCGCGCAGGCGCATGGCCTCCTCGAACACCGTCTGCAACAGTTTGACGACCGGTGCATCCTCCGCCCCCGGGGTCAAGCCAAGCAGGTCGCCGAACTCGATCGGAATATCGCCCAGCTCGGCAGTCAGCTCCTTGGCCAGGCCGGTGATCTGCTCGCCACGGTGATAGACCCGATCAACCATGCTGAGCAGCTGGCTCTCGGTTACCACTGCCAGGTCGATCTCGCGTTTTACATGACGAACGATCTCGTCATAAGCCTGCAGGTCGGTCGGATCGGAAAGGCCGACCTGCAGTCGACCGTCCGGCAATTGATCGAGGACAAGCGCCCGATAACGTCTGGCCGGGGCCTCCGGCAGCAATTTGATGAGATCGGGCTTGGGGGTGAAACTCTTGAGATCGATGAAGGGAATGCGCAACTGGCGAGCCAGTGCCTGGGAAATTCCTTCTTCGGTGACGTAGCCGCATTCGACGAAGACGCGTCCCAGCTTGCGGCCGGTGCGTTTTTGCTCATCCAGGGAGAGCTTGAGTTGCTCTTCGGTGAGCAACCCCTGCTGGATCAGCAAGTCGCCCAAACGTACCTTTTGCGGGGGGGGCATCCCAATCTCCAAAATACATTAATAAACTGCGTTAACAATATGACTTTACAGCAATAGTTTTCACAGTAGACTTTTTTTGAAAATCCGACAAGGCAATCCCCCGCCATCTGCGGGTTAAAAATCGCCAATCAATGATGGCGGGTGCCGCTACGGTGAGCACGCTGTCCGTCTGACTTGCCGGCCCCCGCCTTCTTGGCCGGAGCCCGCCCCGGCTGCTGGGCCGGCTTGCGCCCACCGCGCGGCGGCTGAACCGGACGCGGCGCAGCCTGCGCGGACTGCTCGAACCCTTCGATCACGACCCGCTCCAGAGAACGTTTGATGAGCTTTTCGATATCGCGCAAGTTAGCCCGTTCGTCGTGGCACACCAGCGAAATGGCTTCGCCCTCCATGCCGGCACGGCCGGTTCGACCGATCCGGTGCACGTAGTCTTCTGCCACATTGGGCAACTCATAGTTGATGACGTATGGCAAGGCATCGATATCGATACCGCGAGCGGCAATATCGGTCGCGACCAGGGCAACCAGCTTACCCTCCTTGAACTCGCTCAAGACTCGGGTGCGCGCCCCCTGCGATTTATCGCCGTGAATCGCCGCCGCCTTGATACCCGCCTTGTCCAGCGTTCGGGCCAGCGCATCGGCACCATGCTTGGTCCGCGCGAAGATCAAGACCTGATGCCAGCCACGGGTCTCAAAAAGGTGGCAGAGCAAGGCCTTCTTTTTCTCGCGATCGGTTTCGATAACGCGTTGCGTAACGGTTTCCGCAGCCGTGTTACGTGGTGCAACATCGACCGACGCGGGATTGTGCAGCAGGCTGTTCGCCAATTCGCGAATCTCGGGCGAGAACGTAGCCGAGAACATCAAGTTCTGCCGTTGCTTGGGCAACAAGGCGATGACCTTACGGATATCGCGGATGAAACCCATGTCGAGCATGCGATCCGCCTCGTCGAGAACGAAAATTTCAATCCGCGACAAATCGACGGTACGTTGCTGCAGATGGTCGAGCAGACGTCCCGGCGTAGCGACCAGGATATCGACCCCACGCCGCAGGTTGGCGATTTGCGGATTGATGCCGACTCCGCCGAAAACCGCCAGAGAATTGATCGGCAAGTGCTTGCCGTAGGTGCGGACACTTTCCTCGACCTGAATCGCCAACTCGCGGGTTGGCACCAGCACCAGAACTCGTGGCGCTTTGGAGATCCTGGTCAGACGGTCATTCGGGCCGCTCGCCAAACGATGCAGGATGGGCAGCGTGAAGCCGGCCGTCTTACCGGTCCCGGTCTGGGCGGTCGCCATCAAGTCGCGACCGGTCATGACAGCCGGGATCGCCTGCTGCTGAATCGGTGTAGGTGTGTCGTAGCCTTGCTCGGCGACGGCGCGCTGGATTTCGGCGCAAAGGCCGAGGTCGGTAAATTGCATGGAAAACTCCGAAAAGGGGGATGACCTGCACCGAGCGAAGCTCAGTGCACGCCTTCGATGTAGTAGTCGACCCGACCGCGTGGCGCCAGGTACTCGACGACCTCGATGGGCAATTTGGCCGGGCTGATTGCACTCTCGACCTTGGCGTCGGCCTCGTGCAAATCGATGAGAAGCGCTTCGCTACGCGGCACGCTCGGGTCGTAGAGCATGATCAGCGGGTGCAGCAGATCAGCACTGTTGGTTTCGACAACCAATCCGACGCTACCGTCGCTCAGCGCGACAAAACAACCAGGTGGATAGACTCCGACGGCTTTGACGAACAGTTTGAGCAGTTCGGGATCGAAATGTTTCTGCTCGTCCCTGAACATCACCGCAACGGCTTCAGCCGGCGTACGCGCCGTCTTCAGGTCGAATGGATTGCATAAATTGTCGTAACGATTGGCAATCGCCGCCATGCGAGCCAAGCGCGGTATCTTCTCGCCCAACAGTCGATTGGGAAAACCGCTGCCATCCCAGCGCTCATGGTGGCAGGCAATGACATTGCGAACCGGCACGGGCAACTCGCGGATGCTGGCCGCGTTCTTGATGCCATATCCAACATGCGCCTGGTAGAACTGCTCTTCGCTGGTCGTGCGATGGGCATTACGCAGCACCCGGGCCGGAACATCAACCTTGCCCAAATCGTGCAGCATGGCGCCGAGCCCCAGAAAGCGCATGTCCTCCTCACCCAGTCCGGCAGCCTTGCCGAGCAAAAGAGAAAGCACCAGGACGTTCATGGCGTGATGCGCCAGACCTGGCTCTTTGGTCTTCATATTCACCAGGTGTACTGCCACGCTCTCGGTATCGAGCAGGTTGCCGACCATGCGACCGACCGTGGACTTCGCCCGGCTATAGGATTCGTTGGGGCGCGCGGCGAGATCGCGCAACACGTCGCCGACCCCGGAAGCCTCTTGTTCGAACAGTCTCTCGCAGCGTGCCAGTCCTTCCCGTTGCTGACGCACCCGCTCGCTGCGCTCGCGCTTGGCATCGAGCATGGAACCGAGGACGGCAGCGGAGAAGTCCTCCTCGGCCGGCACCTCCTGCGACTCCGGCAAGGGTTGCGCAGTACTCCGCGCCGGGTCCCATTCCACCGTTTGCAAACCGAGGCTACGCAGGACCTTGATCTGCTCCTGGCTGCTCAATCGAAAATGACTGAGCAGGAAAGGATGGTCGAACCACTTGATCCCGGTGATCGAAATGAAGATCCCGGGCTGAAGACGATCAACCGAGACCGTCGGCTTCATCAGTCGATCATGGACAGGCCGCGTTCGAGATCGGCCTGCAAATCTTCAACCGCCTCGAGACCGACTGCGATACGCAGCAAGCCTTCGCCTATCCCCGCAGCGGCCCGCGCCTCGGGTGAAATACGGCCATGCGTTGTCGACGCGGGATGGGTAATGGTCGTTTTCGTGTCGCCGAGATTTGCGGTGATCGACAGGAGCTGACAATGGTCGACCACGGCCCAAGCCTGCTCGCGCCCGCCCTTGACCTCGAAGGAAACGATCGCGCCGCCGGATTTTTGCTGCGCCTTCGCCAGATCATGCTGCGGATGCGAGGGCAAACCGGGATAAAACACGCGCGCCACCTTCGGGTGGGCCTCAAGCCACGCAGCTAGACGAGCGGCATTGGCAGCCTGTGCCTCGACACGCAACTTGAGCGTTTCCAATCCCTTGAGCAGCACCCAGGCATTGAATGCCGACAAGGTAGGCCCCGCCGTCCGCAAGTACTTGAAAACCTCTTCCGTCAGCTTCTTTGGACCGCACACGGCACCGCCGAGCACACGCCCCTGCCCGTCCAGATACTTGGTGGCGGAATGAACAACGAGGTCGGCTCCCAAAGCCAGAGGACTTTGCAGAATGGGCGTACAGAAGCAATTATCCACCGCAACCAGAATGCCTTTCGCGTGGGCAATTTCGGACAGAACCCGGATATCGGCAATTTCAGTCAGCGGATTCGACGGCGTTTCAAGGAAAAAAAGCTTGGTCTCGGGCCGGATCGCAGCTTCCCAAGCAGTCGGATCGGTATGCGACACGAAGGTCGTGCTGATGCCGGTCCGCGACAGGATGTTGTTGAAGAGCTGCACGGTTGCACCGAACAGGCTGTTCGAGGCGACGATGTGGTCGCCCTGCTTGAGGTGCGCCAGACACAGGGCCATGATCGCCGACATGCCACTCGCGGTGGCAACGCAATCCTCGGCACCCTCAAGCGCCGCGAGGCGTTCCTCGAACATGCTCACGGTCGGATTCGAGAAACGCGCGTAGACGTTGCCGACCTCTTCGCCGGAGAAACGCTTGGCAGCCTGGGCCGCACTCTTGAACACGAAGCTCGACGTCAGGTAGAGCGCCTCGGAGTGTTCGCCGAACTGGCTACGCTCCTGGCCGGCACGAACCGCCAGGGTTTCCGGCTGATAACGGGGCTGGTCGCTCATCAATCCTGCCCCGCCGCCAGACCGAGCACCAATTGCTGCGAGGCCTTGCCATCGCCATCCTCGTCGTTGCCCTTGTTGGCCTTGCCGCCTCCTCGCTTGCCCTCGACCGCATCGAGGTAATACTCGTCGATATCGCCAGTGATGTAGCAACCGTCGAAACAGGAAGCATCAAAGACCGTCAGGTCGCTGCGGATCGAAGTGATCGACTGCTTCAACGCTTCAAGATCCTGATAGACCAGCGCATCGGCGCCGATCTCGGAGGCGATCCCGGCATCGTCGCGGCCAGTGGCAATCAGCTCAGCGCGGGTTGGCATGTCAATGCCGTAAACATTCGGGAAACGGACCGGTGGTGCGGCCGAAGCAAAATAGACCTTGATCGCGCCCGCGGCACGGGCCATGTCGACAATCTCGCGACTCGTCGTGCCACGGACGATCGAGTCGTCAACCAGCAGGACCCGCTTGCCCTTGAATTCCTGGCCAACCGTATTCAGCTTCTGACGCACCGATTTCTTGCGCATGGCTTGGCCGGGCATGATGAAGGTCCGACCGACATAGCGGTTCTTGACGAAGCCTTCGCGGAACGGAATGCCCAGTGCCTGGGCCAATTGCATGGCGGACGGACGACTCGAATCGGGAATCGGGATGACGACGTCGATCTCATCGACCGGAATGTGTTTCTTGACCTTCTCCGCCAGGAACTCGCCCATGGCCAGACGCGACTCGTAGACGGAAACACCGTCGATGACCGAATCCGGGCGGGCCAGATAGACGTATTCGAAAATACAGGGAGCATAGGTCGCCTGCTGCGCGCATTGACGGCTGTGCAATTGGTGTTGCAGGTCGATGAACACTGCTTCGCCCGGCTCAATATCGCGCACCATCTGAAAGCCGAGCGTATCGAGCGCAACCGACTCGGAGGAAACCAGATATTCCATTCCATCAGGCGTTTCGTTCTGCCCGTAAACCAAGGGACGGATACCGTTCGGATCGCGGAAAGCCAGCAAACCGTAACCAGCAATCAGTGCGACCACGGCATAGGCCCCGCGGCAACGACGATGCACGCCGGCCACCGCCTGGAAAATGCTGTCGATATCGAGTTCGTAGCCATGCGAAGCGGCCTGCAGCTCATGCGCCAGCACATTGAGCAGGACTTCGGAATCGGAATTGGTATTGATATGTCGACGATCGAGTCGGAACATCTCGCCCTTCAATTGCTCGGCATTGGTCAGATTGCCGTTATGGCCCAGCACGATGCCAAACGGCGAATTGACGTAGAAGGGTTGGGCCTCGGCAAAATTGTAGGCTGACCCGGCCGTCGGATAACGAACATGGCCGATACCGGCATTGCCCGGCAAGGCACGCATGTTGCGGGTACGGAAGACATCGCGCACCAGCCCCGGCCCTTTGTGCAGATGGAAGGTATTGCCTTCGACTGTTGCAATGCCAGCTGCATCCTGACCACGGTGCTGCAGCACCATCAGGCCATCATAAAGCAACTGGTTGACCGGCGATGTCGCCATCACTCCGAGAATCCCGCACATAGTTTCTTCCTGCCTAGCTGAATCGAATTCGTTTTGCCAAATCATCCGGCAGCCAATTCCTGGCCACCATGACGGCGATTTCCAAAGGCGGTGCAAAGGTCGCTTCACGCCACCAAGCCTGTTTCGGTGCCGAGGTCATCCCCCCCAGTCCGACCAGAACCATAGTCACCAGCACACCCCGCACCAAGCCAAATACCATGCCCAACAAGCGGTCCGAGACGGACAGCCCCAAGGCCTTGACCATACTTCGTACCGCCATGCGCACCAGCGACATGGCCACCAGCACGCCCACAAATATCAACACGCAACCCGCCAAAGTCCGCACTGCCGGATCGGCAATACCGGCAAAGACGGCCACACCGACCTGCGTTCCAAACTCGATCGCGGCAAATATCGCCAGCGCCCATGCCATCAACGCAATCACTTCGCCGACGACGCCGCGCCACAGTCCGAACAACAAAGACAGGCCGACGATGCCGATCACGACATAGTCAAAAACAGTCATTGCTTCGCCGAAACAACTCCGGAAACCCCGATCCGCTGCATTTTCTCCAGCGCCTTGTCGGCTGCTTCACGACTGGCAAACGGCCCGGCTCGCACACGCGTTTTTTTACCCTGCGGCGTCTCGAGCGGCTCGCTGTAGGTTTTGATGCCCTGCTCGCCCAGCTTGGATTTCAGGTTTTTGACATTGGCTTCGTTGGAAAATGCCCCGATCAGAATCAAATATTCGCCACCCTTGGCAGCCGGCTTGGCTTCGCCCATCTGACCGGCCAGGATGGCAGCTGCGCGCTTCGCTTCATCATTCTTGACCACAGGCTTTTCAGACGGCTTTTCGACGACCTTCTCCGGCTTCGGAGCGCTCTTCTCGGCAGGCTTGTCAAGTTTGGCCGATGGCTTTTCGAGGGTTTTTTCCGGCGCTTTTTCGGCCGGCTTATCCTTCACCACCTCGACCACCCGTGCGGCCGGTGGTGTCGCCACCTTGGGCGTCTCGGGCGCAGCCGTCACGACCGGCTCAGCCGATTTAACGCTCGCCTCCGGCGGCTTTTCCGCTACTTTATCTACCGGCGCCACCGCAAACTTGGGCGCAAACGGTTTTTCATCCTGCCCCGGGATACGGATTTCGACATCCTGGACCACTTGGCGCGGCTCGTTATCCATAACCATGGGCAAGACTACGGCAACGACTGAAACGAAAGCGAGCGCACCGACCAAACGGCGGCGGGCGCGCTTCTTGAGCTGCAACTGTGCGTCGTTGTCTTCCATGTATTAGGGCTTTTTCCGCAGGGCTTGCAGGGCCCCGGCCACCGTGTAGAACGAACCAAAGGCCAGAATTCTATCACTTTCACCGGCTCGGCCCTTGGCTGCCTGCATTGCATCCTGTGCCGATTCGTAACAGAAGACCTCACCACCGAGCCCGGCATCGATCAGGATTTGCTGCAGCGCAGCAGCGGACGTGCCACGCGGCCCGGGCAAGGACGCCAGATGCCAGTAATCGACACGGCCCTTCAGTGGCTGCAGTGCGCCAGCAATATCCTTGTCACTCAGCATGCCCAGCACGGCATGGGTTCGATCAAAAAAGCCCATGCCCGAAATATTGTCCGCCAGCACCTTGACCGCCTGCGGATTATGGCCAACATCCAGCACCACAGTCGGCCTGCCCGGCACGACTTGAAAGCGTCCGACCACCTCGGTCTCGATCAGCCCTGGACGAATGGCCTGCATGGTAACCGGCAATTTGTCGCTGATTGCCTCCAGCGCAGCCAAGGCCACCGACGCATTGAACAACTGTACCGGGCCGCGCAAACCGGGATGCGCCAATGAACGCTTGAGCAGGCGCTCGCCGGAACGACACCACCAACGCCATTGCAGCCGGTTCTCCTCGCTTTCCGCACTCGGTCGCTCGAAACCGAAATCACGCCCGATCAGGCGCAAGTCGGCGCCAATTGCGGCAGCATGATCGAGCAGACGCTGCGGCGGATTCGGGTCGGCGCAGAAAGCCGGCTTGCCGGAACGGTAGATACCCGCCTTTTCAAAACCGATGCTGTCGCGATCCGCCCCGAGCCAGTCGGTATGATCGAGCGCAATGGTGGTAACGATGGAGACATCCGGCTCATAGGCATTGACCGCATCGAGGCGCCCGCCCAGGCCAACCTCAAGAACCGCCGCCTCGACGCCTGCCGCGGCAAAGACTTCCCAGGCCGCCAGGGTACCGAATTCAAAATAGGTCAGCGCGACATTGCCCGCCTGCTGCCGCGCCGCCTCGACGCGAGCGAAAGCGGCGCAGAGTGCATCATCGCTGGCCGGAACACCGTTCAAACGCACCCGCTCGTTGTAGTCGATCAGGTGCGGCGAGGTATAGCAGCCCACCTTGTAGCCAGCCCGGTCGATGATGTTGGCCAAATAGGCGCAGGTTGAACCTTTGCCGTTAGTCCCGCCAACAATGATGACCGGACAATGTTCGGTTTGGCCGAGCGCTGCCTTGACCAGTCGGATGCGATCGAGCCCCAGCTCGATGCCGGCCTGACCTTTTGGATGCAGCCCTTCGAGATGAGCCAGCCAGTTTGATAAATTCATGGGATCGTGTCGCCAGGCAGCGGCATCAGGCAGCCCTCTGGGGCAAAACAATTCGCCGCAGAACGCCGCCTGGTCTTGCCGCGTGTATCAGGCTGCCGCCGGCAGCTTTTGCAGCAGCGCGATGACCCGTGCGACCTGGTCGCGTAACTCGCGACGGTCGACGATCATATCGACAGCGCCCTTTTCGAGCAGGAACTCGGAACGCTGGAAACCTTCCGGCAACTTCTCGCGAACGGTCTGCTCAATCACGCGTGGTCCGGCAAAACCGATCAGGGCCTTCGGCTCGGCGATCACTACGTCACCGACAAAGGCGAACGAGGCGGAAACGCCGCCCATGGTCGGATCGGTCAGGATCGAGATGAACGGCAATCCGGCATCTGCCAGTTTGGTCAGCGCAGCCGTCGTCTTGGCCATCTGCATCAGCGAAAACAGGCCTTCCTGCATGCGCGCTCCACCCGAGGCGGTCACGCAAATGAAGGGAGTCTTCTGCTCCACGGCGGCCTGTACGCCGCGCACGAAACGCTCGCCGAGGACGGAGCCCATCGAACCGCCCATGAAATCGAATTCGAAGGCGGCGGCGACGACCGGCATGGTCTTGATGGCCCCTTGCAGCACCACCAGCGAGTCGCTCTCCCCGGTTGCCTCGTTGGCCTCCATCAAGCGGTCGGGATATTTCTTGGAATCCTTGAATTTCAGGCTATCGACCGGCACGACTTCGGCACCGATTTCGAAACGGCCTTCGCTATCGAGCAACAGGTCGAGACGCTGACGGGAATTCAGTCGATTGTGATGGCCGCACTTCGGACACACATTCAGGTTTTTTTCCAGGTCCGTCGCATACAGCACCGCCTCGCAGGACGGACACTTGCTCCACAGACCTTCCGGCAAATTGGCGCGACGTTGCCCGCCTTGCTCACGCTTGATTTTCGGGGGCAGCAGCTTGGTTAACCAACTCATTGTTTTACCTCATCAACACCACGACGGATATCCGCCACCAACGCCTTGACGTTGGCACAGGCATTTTCCGCCGTCGATTTTTCAATTTCTTCAATGATCCGACTGCCGACCACGACCGCATCGGCAATGCCGGCGATACGGGCCGCCGTCGCTGCATCACGGATGCCAAAGCCGACGCCGACCGGCAAGCCGGTCTTTTCGCGGATCAAGGGCAGACGCTCGGCCACGGCATCGACATTCAGCGCCCCGGAACCGGTCACCCCGGCCAGGGAAACGTAATAGACATAACCACTGGCGATCTCGGCAACCTGGGCAATACGCTCGGCATTCGAGGTCGGCGCCAGCAGGAAAATCGGATCCATTCCCTGGGCCTTCATGGCCGCACCAAAGGCGGCGGCCTCTTCCGGCGGATAATCGACGACCAGGACGCCATCGACACCGGCCTGTGCGGCAGCCTGGGCAAACTTGTCCAACCCCATGGCTTCGATCGGATTGGCGTAGCCCATCAGCACGACCGGGGTTCCGACATCGGTTTTGCGGAAATCGACCACCAGTTGCAGCACCTTGCGCAGCGTCATGCCCTTGGCCAGGGCACGCTCGGAAGCGCGCTGAATGGTGGGGCCATCGGCCATCGGGTCGGAAAACGGCACGCCCAGTTCGATAACATCGGCGCCGGCTTCAACCAGCGTGTGCAGCAGCGGCAGGGTCAGCGCGGCATCCGGATCACCGGCCGTGATGAAGGGAATCAGCGCCTTGCGGCCTTCGCCATTGAGGCGTTCGAAAGCTTGTTGAATGCGCGACATCAGAAAACGATCCCCGACTTTTCGGCCACGGTATGCATGTCCTTGTCACCCCGGCCGGAGAGGTTGACCAACAGAATCTTGTCCTTGGCGAGCGTCGGCGCCAGCTTGGCGGCATAGGCCAGGGCATGGCTCGACTCGAGCGCCGGAATGATGCCTTCCAGACGACACAGGTTGTGGAAAGCGGCCAGCGCTTCGGCATCATTGATTGGCACATACTCGGCACGACCAAGATCCTTCAGCCAAGCATGCTCCGGACCAACGCCGGGATAATCAAGACCGGCCGAGATCGAATGGGTTTCGATGATCTGACCATCCTCATCTTGCAGCAGATAGGTGCGATTGCCGTGCAGTACTCCGGGCACGCCGGCAGTCAGCGAAGCCGCATGGCGACCGGTTTCGACGCCGTCACCGGCTGCCTCGACACCGATCAGGCGAACTTTTTCTTCATTGATGTACGGGTAGAAGATGCCCATCGCGTTGGAGCCACCGCCGACTGCGGCGATCACCGCATCCGGCTGCCGACCGGCCATTTCCGGCATTTGCGTCAGGCATTCCTCGCCGATGATCTTCTGGAAGTCACGCACCAGCATCGGATAAGGATGCGGACCAGCCACCGTACCGATGATGTAGAAGGTGTTGTGGATGTTGGTCACCCAGTCGCGCATCGCTTCGTTGAGCGCATCCTTGAGCGTCTTCGAGCCGGATTCGACCGGCACGACCTTGGCGCCGAGCAGTTTCATGCGGTAGACGTTGGCGGCCTGGCGGCGCACATCCTCGCTGCCCATGTACACGACGCATTCCATGCCATAACGAGCCGCCACCGTGGCGGTGGCAACACCGTGCTGACCGGCACCGGTTTCGGCGATAACACGCGGCTTGCCCATGCGTTTGGCCAGCATGGCCTGACCGATGCAGTTATTCACCTTATGAGCACCGGTGTGATTCAGGTCCTCACGCTTGAGATAGATCTGTGCCCCGCCCAGCTCATCGGACCAGCGCCTGGCGTGATAGATCGGCGACGGCCGGCCGACGAAATGCTTCAGTTCGTATTCGTATTCGGCACGAAAAGCGGGATCGGCCTGCGCGGCAGCATAGGCATCCTTGAGTTCATTGAGCGCGCCGAACAGGGTTTCGGCAACAAAGACGCCGCCATAGGGGCCAAAGTGGCCGCGGGCATCGGGAAAATCATAGGGGGTATGGGACATGGGAAACTCCTTGATAAATGTGGACGAAGAAGAACGACCGTCCGTCTTCAAGGATGATTCGCCAGATAGTGCCGCCAACAGGTTCGGGTGATGCCACCCGCCGATTCCCGCATAGTTCTTACCCTTCAATGACTGCCCGGTCCGCCGCGCGCACGGCGTCGACGAAGGCAGCGATTTTCGCGTGATCCTTGATGCCCTTGCCCATTTCCACGCCCGATGAAACATCCACGGCCATCGGCTGAACGCGCCTTACGGCATCGCCGACATTCCCCGCGTTCAAGCCGCCGGAGAGTATCAGGAAGCCGGGCAGTGCCGGCGGAATCAGCGTCCAGTCAAAAACATGGCCGCCTCCCCCATAGCCTTCGACAAAGGCATCCAGCAACAAACCCCGGGCATCGGGAAACGAGCGGGCGAATTCTACCAGATCAAGCCCCGGCCTCACCCTGGCCGCCCGCAGGTAAGGCCGGCCAAACTGCCGGCAATACGCCGCATCTTCATCACCATGAAACTGCAAGACGTTGATCGGCAGGGCATTACAGGCGGCCAGCACGGCGTCTGGCGCTTCATTGACGAACAAGCCGACCACATCGACAAAAGGCGGAATCAGCCGAACCAGTTCAGCCGCCCGTTGCGGCGCAACATAGCGTGGACTGGGTGGATAGAAAACAAAACCGATCGCGTCCGCCCCCGCCGCCACGGCGGCTTTGACATCCTCTTCGCGCGTCAGGCCGCAAATCTTGATACGTGTCTTCACCGGAACACCCCATCGAGAAAGTCGTCTTCGGGATCAGGCAATCCCCAGTGTGGCTCGTAAATCGGCCCGCGGAAATACAGCCCGTCCGGCGAAAAGGTCGGCGCCGCCGCAGTACGGTCCCGGGCCATCAGCAACTCATCAACCCAGGCCGCCGGCTGATTGCCTTTACCGACATAAACCAGGCTCCCCACCAGATTACGCACCATATGGTGCAGAAAGGCAGTTGCCTCGAAATCGAAGACCAGCAGGTTGCCAAAACGCCGCACGTCGGCTCGCGTCATGGTTTTGACCGGCGACTTGGCCTGGCAATGGGCTGCCCGGAATGCCGAAAAATCATGCTCGCCCAACAAACGGGCGGCAGCATCCTGCATTGCCGCCAGATCGAGCGGCAGATGAAACCAGCCCAGACGCCCTTGCCACAACCCCGGCCGTTGCGGCCGATTGAGCAGGAGATAGCGATAACGCCGCCCACGCGCACTGAACCGGGCATGAAACTCATCGCCAACCGGCAAGGCCCAGCGCACGGCGACACCGTCTGGCAGATGCGAATTGACACCACGCACCCAGGCAGTGAGCGGTCGCTCGACCAGCGTATCGAAATGCACGACCTGGTGACTGGCATGCACCCCGGCATCGGTCCGTCCGGCACACAGCACCGAGATTCGCTCACCCGCAATATGGGTTAGCGCAAATTCCAGCACATCCTGTACGGTCTTGCCCTGCGGCTGACTCTGCCAACCATGAAAATCAGTTCCGCAATACTCCAGCCCCAGCGCCACTCTCACTGAACCATCACTCCACACAAGGCGGCAATCAAAGCCATCACGAACAAGGTATCGGCCACGCGCCACGGCGGCAATACCAAATGCAACGCATCAGGTCCGCCGATATAACGCACATCACCTGCCAACATCTTTTTCCACGCCCCTTTTTCGTGTTCACGCTGCAAGTTATCAAGCACCAAGGAAAGACGCACCACTCCACGCTCGACGTTAACGCCCAACTTGGTCAAAGGCAGCATCAACCACCACAACCCGGCAACCAGCCCGTCCCGCCCCTGTCGGGCAAACAGCCAGGCCAACAAGGCCAGCATGCCTGCCAGACGGGCCGCTTGGACCGACGCCTCTGCCATCCCCTCATAGGTTGGCGCCCAGGTCGAATCAAGCAAGGATTCTCCCGGTGTGTTGTACGCCAGAATCAACCACAACGTAAGGAACAACCAACGCGCGCGCCGCAGATAGTTGAACCAGACGCGCCACATCTGCGGTGCGCTCAATTGCGCAACGACCACCATCAGCACCAGACCGGGATAGTCCAAGTACTGGCAAATGACCACTGCCGCGGCCCAGGCCAACAAAGCACACGCTGGATGCAAATCGGACTCCCAAAATGCACACAGCCCCTTGCGGGGCCATGTGCCGATCACAAACCGGAATTTTACTCGCCTATCCGGTCGAGAATCGAACGCGCCTGCTCGACCAGATCTGCCGGCCCTTCTGCCACGACCTCCTGAAGCAGCTCCCTGGCCCCCTCCAGATCGCCCATTTCCTCATAAGCCTTGGCGAGATCAAGCTTGGTATTCACCTCTTCCCATTGCGCATCATGCGTCGAAACCGTCGCACTACTCGCTGATTGAATTGGCTCCGGCAGAGCTTCCGGCGCAACCGATGGCACCACCTCTTCCGCCTTCGTATCCGACTCGGCCGCCAAATCCAGATTAATCGAACCGATATCGAACTCAGGCTGCATCATCGGCTGCCCCAGGAAAACTGAATCGGTCAGTTTCACATCGAATTCGAGCGAATCCTCATCCATTACACCAACATTGACCGTGGTTGCGATCAGTTCCGGGTTATCTACTTCAAAATCGTTTTCTCGCATGGCTAACGGATTGACCACCGTTGCTGTAGCATCTCCCTCAGCCTCAACGTCGGCATCCGGCTTATTGCCTTCGGCCAGATCAAGGTCAAAATCGATATCGGAAGCAGTAACAGCGGGCGACACTTCTTCCGGCTGCGACAGGTCGTTGCTCCCCGCCTCCGCCGCATCACCCCCCACAAACGTGGAAACAGCCGACTCCATCTCGTCTTCGAAGTCTTCTGCATCGACCTCCGGATCAATCGAAACAACCAGGGTCCCTTCCGGCGAAAAATCAGGCGGCGCATCTTTATCGTCAAGCGACAGCACTTCCGTGCCCAGATCCACCTCGCCAACCAGATCGGATGCTGGAGGCGAAATATCGAAACTCAAATCCGAGCCCGTCATCGAAAAATCATCATCCACCCGCAATTCGCCAATCTCGGGCTCCTCGACGGCCGGCTGGCTCAATTCATCCACACCACCCAGATCAAAATCCAGTGCCGCAGGCTCGGCGACCGGCTCATCGACAGGAACAGCAGGGGACGCCTCTTCGATCACCGGCTCGCCAAGATCGAAATCCAGACTCATCACATCGGAAGCCAGATCAACCTCCGGCTCGGCCGGAACCTCAACCACCTCGGCTTCAGGCTCAGCAGGTTCGGCGAGGACGTGCGTATCAACCGCCTGGCCGAAAGACAACGGACTCTCGACCTCGGGGGCCGCCCCGCCAACCTCTTCGAGGCGTTGCGTCAGCACATCGGGAATCGCCATCGTGGCCTTGTGGATGGCTTCAGGCGAAGCAACCATAGTTGCGTCCGCATCGAACGCCGAAGCGGCTACGTTTGTTCGAGCAGCGGAGTAGAGCGGGTTTTCCGGATCAAGGGCTGCACCCAGCGCGGCCGCCTTATCCCAATCCGCACCTACACCACCAGTTTGCGCATACAACTCACTGGCCAAGGTTTCAAACTGTTTCAAGCTCTTGCGATTCGCATAGATCTCCAGAAGCTTGGCATGAATAGCAGTACGCTGTGGGTCTTTGAGCAACGCCTCAAGGAGGATTTCCTCAGCCTGAGTATCCCGCCCATAGGCCATGTAGACATCTGCTTCTGCAACCGGATCCACTTCGTCGGTATCGATCGTACCAGGACCGGTCTGACTGAAATCACCGGTCTGGGGCGGCGTATTTCCGGTATCGACACTTTGCCCACCGGTCATCCGGAACACGGAATTCGGTCCAAGACTGGACGGCCCCGGTGCCGCCGTCGTTTCCAAGGACGTGCTCTGATTCCGACGACGCTTGAATACGAAATATCCAGCCAGCAAGGCGAGTATTCCGGCGCCCCCGGCCAGAGGCAAGGGATCCTCCAGCAGAGAATCGACAAACCCCGGCTCCTCGGCCTCAGGCACAACGATCGGAGCTGGCTTTTTCTCAACAACGGGTGGCGCCGGCTTGGGAGGCTCCGGGGCAACAACCGGCGCTTTCTGCTCTTCCGGCTTGGGTTCATCGACAGGCTTGGCCGATTGCTCGAGCTTCGGCTGATCTTGCGGCTTGGGCGGCTCGACAACCTTGGGTGGCTCCACCGGCTTAGCAGGCTCGACCGCCTTAGGCTCTTCCTTTTTCACCGCTGCTTGCTGCTGAAGTTCACTCAGCTTCTGGTTTTTCAACTCAACCAGTTTTTGAAGTTCACCAACATTCTTTTCCAGTTGCGCCAAACGATCCTGGGCCTCCTTCAAGGCCCTGTCCTTGGCAATGGCATCCGCTTCACTCAAACCCTTGCCAGCAGAGACAGATTTTCCAGCCACCTCGGTTTTTGAAACCTTGACCTGATCCTTCGCCTGCTCTTCGGGCAACTTCTTGTCATCGACCTTGGCGGTAATTTTTCCAGACGATGCCTGAGCACCAGTGTCTTCCTTGGCCGGAGCCTTTGCGGCAGCGGAAGCCAATTTTTGGCGGTATGCATTCCAGTCCGAGGACTGTGCAACATACACCTTCTTCGCCTCCGCTTCGCTAACCGATTCGACCGTACTTTTATCCGGAACGCCCAAAATGACACCGGATTTCAGACGATTGATATTTTTCCCGATAAATGCATCCGGGTTGGCCTGAAAGAGACCAACCAGCATCTGCTCAAGCGACACACCTTCATACTTGGTCTCAGTAGCGATCTTGCGAAGTGTATCGCCCGGCTGCACCAAACGGCCGCCCTCTACAGACTCCGCCTTGGTCTCTCTGGGAGGCTTGGCGATCGGAGTCGAGCGCTGCGGGCGCGTGACCGAGGCAGCAGCCCCATCTACAGCAGGCGGAACATCAACAACTTTGGCCTCGGCTACCGTCCCTTGCGAGGCTGCACCCTTCTGCGTCACATCCGGCGGATCAAGCAAAAAGGTATATTCGCGCACCAACCTGCCAGCAGGCCAAGACAATTCGACAAGCAGATCAAGAAATGGCTCGTTGACAGGTTTGACCGACGTCACTTTAACGACGGAAGCGCCATTTGCCCGCTTTTCCACAGAAAAACGCAACTCTCTTAGCACCGAGGCATAGTCGACACCGGCCTGCTTGAAAGCGTCGACGGGTGCCAGACGCGCCGTCATGCCAGCCAATTCATCGCGATTCGCGCCGATCTCGAGCTCCGCTCGCAAAGGTTGCCCCAAGCCAGAATAAACCGTCAACTTACCTAGGCCGGCGGCTTCAGCCAACCAAGGAGAGAGCGACAAGCAAGAGGCGACAGCAAGCGCAGCCGCACGTTTTTTGAACCGGGAAGAATTAGTTTCGGTCACGGCGAAACCCTGAGCATCAAAATTGGGAGTTTCAAATTAACATCATGCACTTAGCAATGCAAGCTAAACCTGCTTCTCATAGACTACCTTTTGCATATTCCCAACAAATAAAATGCCGGGGTCGAAACCCCGGCATTTTTGCTGAAAATCTGACGATCAGGCGTCGAGCAAAATCCGCAGCATGCGACGCAGCGGCTCGGCTGCGCCCCACAGCAATTGGTCGCCGCAGGTGAAGGCGGCCAGGTATTCCGGCCCCATAGCCATCTTGTGCAGACGCCCAACCGGCACCGTCAAGGTTCCGGTTACTGCAGCAGGCGTCAACTCGCGCTCGGAAATCTCACGGTCATTTGGCACAACCTTGGCCCAGGGATTGGCTTTGGCCAAAATGTCGCTGATTTCATCCAGCGGCACATCCTTCTTCAGCTTGATGGTCAGCGCCTGGCTGTGGCAGCGCATGGCACCGATACGCACGCACAGGCCATCGATGGGGATCGAGCCTGCTGTACGGAAAGCCGGCTTGCCGAGGATCTTGTTGCATTCTGCACCGCCCTTCCACTCTTCCTTGGATTGGCCATTCTCATAAGGCACATCGATCCAGGGAATCAAGGAACCGGCAAGCGGCGTATTGCGGAAGTTCTTTTTCGGGAAGGCATCCGAGCGAATGGTTTCGGCAACCTTGCGGTCGATGTCGAGAATGGCGGAAGCCGGATCGGCCAGCAGGTCGGCCACGGAGGAATGGATCGCGCCCATCTGGGCAATCAGTTCGCGCATGTTTTGCGCGCCGGCACCGGATGCGGCCTGATATGTCATGGAGGTCGCCCATTCGATCAGGTCGTTCTGGAACAGGCCGCCAAGGCCCATCAGCATCAGCGAGACGGTACAGTTGCCACCGATCCAGTTCTTGCCACCCTTGGCCAATGCGTCCTTGATGACGTGCATGTTGACCGGGTCAAGGACGATCACGGCATCGTCGGCCATGCGCAACGAGGAAGCCGCATCGATCCAGTGACCATTCCAACCGGCAGCACGCAGTTTCGGGAAAACTTCCTTGGTGTAGTCGCCACCTTGGCAGGTGATGATGATTTCACAGGCTTTCAACGCATCAATCGAGGATGCATCCTGCAGCGGCAGGGAAGCCTCCTTGCCACCGAACACCGGGGCCTTGCCGCCGGCAGCCGAGGTGGAAAAATACACCGGATCGATAAAGGCGAAATCGCCTTCTTCGACCATGCGCTGCATCAGCACGGAACCAACCATGCCGCGCCAACCGACCAGACCAACCTTCTTCATGACTAACTCTCCAAGTGAATCCCGTATTAACGCGCGAACCCGACGATCCGCTTACGCCAGCGCCGCAAGAACTGCGTCGCCCATTTCCTTTGTGCCTACCTTGTTGGTACCGCGCTCGTAGATATCGCCAGTGCGATAACCTTGGGCCAGTACTTTTTTGACCGCATTTTCGACACGCAGTGCCTGCTCTTCCAGACCGAAGGTGTAGCGCAGCATCATCGCGGCCGACAGGATGGTGGCCAGAGGGTTGGCAACACCCTTGCCGGCGATATCCGGCGCCGAGCCGTGCGAAGGCTCGTAGAGGCCCTTATTTTTGTCGTCCAGGGAAGCCGACGGCAGCATGCCGATGGAACCGGTCAGCATCGAGGCTTCGTCCGAAAGAATGTCGCCGAACATGTTGCCAGTGACCATCACGTCAAATTGCTTTGGTGCCTTGACCAACTGCATCGCCGCGTTATCGACCAGCATGTGGCTGAGTTCGACATCCGGATAATCGTGGGCGATCTCGATCATCACGTCACGCCAGAGCTGCGTGCATTCAAGCACGTTCATCTTGTCCACCGAACACAGCTTCTTGTTGCGCTTTTGCGCCGCCTGGAAGGCGACGTGACCGATACGGCGGATTTCCGACTCGCTATACACCATCGTGTTGAAGCCGACGCGCTCACCGTTCTCTTCGCGCACGCCACGCGGCTGGCCGAAGTAGATATCGCCGGTCAGCTCACGCACGATCAGGATATCCAGCCCGGCGACGACTTCAGGCTTCAAGGTCGAGGCATTGGCCAGTTCCGGATAAAGAATGGCCGGGCGCAGATTGGCAAACAGGTTCAGATCCTTGCGAATGCCAAGCAGGCCGCGCTCCGGACGCTTTTCGCGCGGCAAGCCATCCCATTGCGGGCCACCGACTGCACCGAGCAATACAGCGTCAGCCTCGCGGGCCAGCTTCTGGGTTGCTTCCGGATAGGGATTTCCGGTGGCATCGACTGCGCCACCGCCCAGCAAAGCCTCTTCCATCTCGAACTTGAGATCGAGGGCATTCAACACCCGTACCGCTTCAGCGGTAATTTCCGGACCGATGCCGTCACCCGGCAAAACACAAATCTTCATCGTTTTTCCTTATTACGCAAACAGCCAGGGCTGGTTGATACGGCGCTTTTCTTCAAACTCACGAATTTTCTCGGCATGGCGCAAAGTCAGGCCAATATCGTCCCAACCATTGAGCAGGCATTCCTTGCGGAAGGCGTCGATCTGGAATGGAATGCCGTAGCCATCCGGGCGAACCACTGCCTGGGCCGGCAAATCGACTACCAGCTTGTAGCCTGGCGTTGCTTCGACCTGCTGGAACAATGCCTCGATCTCGGATGCCGGCAAAACGATGGGCAGGATGCCGTTCTTGAAGCAATTGTTGAAAAAGATATCGGCGAAGGACTCGGCAATGATGGCCTGAAAACCGAAATCGAGCAGAGCCCAGGGCGCATGCTCGCGCGAACTGCCACAACCGAAATTGGCTCGGGTCAGAAGCACCTGAGCGCCCTGGTAACGCGGCTGGTTGAGCACGAAATTCGGGTTCTTCGGCCGACCGGAATTGTCCTGCCCAGGCTGACCGACATCCATGTAACGCCATTCGTCGAAGGCATTCGGACCGAAACCCGAGCGCTTAATCGACTTCAGAAACTGCTTGGGAATGATCGCATCGGTATCGACGTTGTTACGGTCAAGCGGCGCTACCAAGCCTTCCAGACGAACAAATTTATCCATTATTCCACCACCTTCTGCACGGCCTCGCCTGACTTCTTCAAGGCTCCGCCAACCGCCTCGCCGCCCTTCTGCAGGGCACCGCCGACGACTTCTCCTGTCTTGTTCAAGGCGCTGCCAACGGCCTCGCCACCTTTATGCAGCGCCTCTCCGGTCACTTCTGCACCATGCGCAACATCCTTCTTGACCCCCTGCGCCGTATTGCAAGCGGCAAGGAGAATCGCCATCCAGGCAAGTAGCATCAAGCGCATGAACGAACCCTCAGAGGACATCCCGGACATCGGCGAAATGACCGGCAATCGCCGCCGCCGCCGCCATCGCCGGGCTGACCAAGTGTGTACGCCCGCCCGGTCCCTGACGTCCTTCGAAGTTGCGGTTCGAGGTCGAGGCACAACGCTCGCCCGGCTCCAGGCGGTCGGCATTCATCGCCAGACACATCGAGCAACCCGGCTCACGCCATTCAAATCCGGCGGCCAAAAAGACCTTGTCGAGCCCCTCGGCCTCGGCCTGGCGCTTGACCAAGCCTGACCCCGGTACGGCCAGGGCCAGCTTGACCGTTGCCGCGACGTGCCGCCCCTTGAGAACGCTTGCCGCCTCGCGCAAATCCTCGATCCGCGAATTGGTACAGGAACCAATGAAAACCTTGTCCACCGGGATATTCTTGATCGGCGTATTCGGGTTCAGACCCATGTACTGCAAGGCCCGCTCCATGCCCTCGCGCTTGACCGGGTCGGCCTGCTTGGCGGGATCCGGCACGACCGCATCGATTGCCACAACCATCTCCGGCGAAGTTCCCCAAGTCACCTGCGGACGGATGTCCTCAGCCTTCAGGGTAACAACACGATCGAACTGTGCGCCGGCATCCGAATGCAGGGTCTGCCAGTAAGCCACGGCCTTATCCCAGACATCGCCCTTCGGCGAGAACGGACGGCCGCGCAGGTAATTGATCGTCGTCTCATCAACCGCCACGAAGCCCATGCGCGCGCCGCCTTCGATGGCCATGTTGCACAGAGTCATGCGCCCTTCCATGGAAAGACTGCGAATGGCGCTGCCGCCGAACTCGATGGCGTAACCGGTACCACCGGCAGTACCGATCGTGCCGATGATCGCCAGCGCGACATCCTTGGCGGTCACGCCCTTGCCTAGCGTGCCTTCGACGGCAACCAGCATGGTTTTCGACTTCTTCTGCAACAGGCATTGCGTCGCCAGTACGTGCTCGACCTCGGAGGTACCGATGCCATGCGCCAGACAGGCGAATGCACCATGCGTCGAGGTATGCGAATCGCCGCAAACGACCGTCATGCCCGGCAAGGTGGCGCCGTTTTCAGGGCCGACGACGTGAAGAATCCCCATCCGCTGGTCCTTGAACGGGAAATAGGCCAAGGCACCGACCTCGCGGATATTGGCATCCAGCGTCTCGACCTGCTGACGGGAAATCGGGTCCTTGATGCCCTCTTCCCAATGATCGGTCGGCGTATTGTGATCGGGTGTTGCAACAATCGAGGAAACGCGCCACGGCTTGCGTCCAGCCAGCTTGAGGCCTTCAAAGGCCTGCGGGCTAGTCACTTCGTGCACCAGATGGCGGTCAATATAGAGAAGCGCCGTGCCGTCCTCTTCCTGATGGACGACGTGGTTCTCCCAGAGCTTATCGTAGAGTGTCTTCGGCATGGAGCAGAAATAGGGCCGTAAAGCGCCAGATTATTGCACAGGATCGGGCGTTTTTACCCCACCCTCCGCCCGGGGAACCGCAGCCCGCCCGACCCAGCCCCAGATCAGCAAGAAGCCGACCAACGCAAAAGCCGCTCCCAGGCAGAAGGTCCAGCCAGCGCCCCACGGCTCCCAGGTTCGACCACTGATCAAGGCGCCCAGCAAACCACCGGCACCAAACGACAGGCTGGAATACAAGGCCTGGCCCCGCCCTTGCGCCCGGCCTGGAAACCATAGATTTACCGCCGCAATGGCCGAGGCGTGGTAAGCGCCGAATGTCAGACCATGAAGCAACTGAACAAAAACCATCACCCCCAGCGAACCGACACCCCAACCCATCAGCAAAAAGCGCAGCACTGCCGCGGCAAAACTGAACAGCAGAATGGATCGCAACGAAAATCGCCGCGACAATCGGGCCATCAGCATGAAGACACCAATTTCAGCCAGCACACCGAGCGACCACAGACTGCCGACCGCCGTCTTGCTGTAGGCATGGTTGGCCAGGTGAATTGAAAAGAAAACATAGAATGCACCGTGGGCCGCCGACATCATGAAGCAAGCCAGCATCAGCGCCCGCACCTGCGGTTGCGCCAGGATGCTACCGATAGAGGGGTTTTCACGTGACACGTGGGTCACCGATACCTCGGGCAAAGTCAGGGCCAGAACAAGTATCCCCAGCAGTATCCCCGCGCAGGCCCAGAGTACGCCAACCGGCGGCACCCAGTCGAGCACCGCACCGGTCCCCATGACGGCAACAATGAAACCGACCGATCCCCAGAGGCGGATCCGGCTGTAACGTGAGCGTTCTTCACGCAGATGATCGAAGGTCAGCGTTTCGACCAGGGGCAATGCCCCGCTCCAAAAAAAAGCCAGGATAGCCATTGCGGCAAGCATGGCGGGCAGCCTGTCAAGCCAGAAAAAGGCGACAAATCCGGCCAGCCCGACAGCCCCGGCCAGCCGGATGATACCCATGCGATGCCCGTATCGATCCGCCACCCAGCCCCAGATATTCGGCCCGAACAAACGCATCAACTGCATCTGCGACATCAGCAGGCCGATGTCCCAGGCGGAAAAGTTCAATGACTGGAGGTATAGCCCGAAGTAGGGCGAAAACGCGCCAATAAAGGCGAAATAGAAAAAGTAGTAACCCGAGAGGCGCCAGTAGGGCAATGCATGCATCCGGCGATTCTACCGGATGCACTCCCGGATCAAGCCGCCAATCAGGCCTTGGCGGATGCCTGGCCGGCGCGATAGGCCAGCAGGATGTGATAGAGCTCGTCCTTGAGTTTGACGCGCTGCTTCTTCATGTCTTCGATGGTGAAATCAGCCACCGGCATGTCGTTTTCTTCAAGATCTTCGACTCGACCGGTCAGGCGATGGTAAGTCGCAAACAGCTTGGCAAAGTGCGCATTCCCCGTTTTCAGAACATGAATGGCGTCATTGAACTCCGGAAACTCATGATGGAGGTCGTGATGTTCGACTTGCATAGTTCTCTCCCCTTGGTACAAATCCCCGCCGACACGGCGGTCGCAAAAATAATTCTACGCGATAGAGCCGGGAATGCGGGGCGTTTGGCATGAGACATCGGCACATTGCGCACGGTGACGCAAGGCATGATCGATCAAAACCAGTGCCAACATAGCCTCGGCAATGGGTGTGGCGCGAATGCCGACACAAGGATCATGACGCCCCTGGGTGGCCACTTCGATCGCTTGCCCCTGGCTATCCACCGAACGCCGGGCTTGCGCAATCGATGAAGTCGGCTTGATCGCCATATTGACCACAATGTCCTGGCCCGTAGAGATACCGCCCAGAATTCCGCCGGCGTGATTGGAGGCAAAGCCTTGCGGTGTCATTTCGTCCCCATGCTCGCTCCCCTTTTGCGCCACCGAGGCGAAACCAGCCCCGATCTCGACCCCCTTGACGGCATTGATCCCCATCATGGCATAGGCAATTTCCGCATCCAGCCGATCAAAGACCGGCTCCCCCCAACCCGCCGGCAAACCGCTGGCGGTCACGGTAATTCGGGCGCCAACCGAGTCCAGGGATTTGCGCAAGGCATCCATATAGGATTCCAGCTCGGGAACCAATTCCGCATTCGGCGCAAAAAAAGCATTGCCGTCGATCTCGTCGGCGGAAACGAAAGGAATCTCAATCGGCCCGAGCGCGCTCATCCACCCCCGGATCGTCACGCCATAACGCACCTTCAACCACTTGCGGGCGATTGCGCCGGCAGCCACACGCACTGCAGTTTCCCGCGCCGAAGAACGGCCGCCCCCACGGTAATCGCGGAAACCATATTTCTGCGTGTAGGTATAGTCGGCGTGGCCGGGGCGGAAGGTATCGGCGATGTTGCCGTAATCCTTGCTGCGCTGATCCTGATTGCGGATCAGCAGGGCGATCGGCGTACCGGTCGTCTTGCCTTCGAATACACCGGAGAGAATCTCGACGGTATCCGGCTCGCGGCGCTGCGTGACGTGGCGGGAGGTGCCCGGCTTGCGACGATCCAGTTCAGCCTGAATATCCGCCTCGCAAATTTCCAGCCCGGGTGGGCAACCATCGACTACGCAGCCGATGGCTGGACCATGGGATTCGCCAAAGGACGTGACGGTGAAAAGCGTGCCAAAAGTATTACCGGACATGAGAAATGAGGATCTAAAATGGAATCAGGAGTTTACCATGACGAGCAAAAAGCCCTCTCCCACCCCGGGCCGCAACGACAAACGATCGACCCAACCGCCAACGGCCGGACAGCAAAGCATGTCGAGAACATCTGCCAGCCGCCCGCGAGGCGATAACCGCTGGCAACGTACCAAGCGCTACGGCTGGGACAGTCGTTAAAGCAATTTGACAGCAGCCAACGGCAACATTCAGACAAGACCGCGATCAGCCGCTCAGATCTGAGGCTCCTCTGGCCAGTTCTTGATGTAATTTTTTAGCAATTTGTTTTCAAGGCTCCGCTCCTCAAGCACCGCCTTGGCTACATCGAGAAAAGAAATCACACCCAGAAGGGTGTTGCCCTCGAGCACCGGCAAATACCGTGAGCGTTTCTCGATCATCAGTTGGCGTAGTTCGTCAACTTCCATCTCGGGAAAAGCGGTTACCGGATTCCGGACCATGACGTCTCCCACCATCAAATCATCCGGCGAGCCTTTCCCCGCTTTCAAAGCCAAGAGCACCTCGCGAAAGGTCAGCATTCCAACCATTCCCCCATCGCTCATCACCACCAACGACCCAACGTCAAATTCGGCCATGACGTCTATCGCCGAAGCCAAGGACTGTTGGGGGGCGGCCGTATACAAGGCATGCCCTTTGACCCGGATGATTTCCCTCACCTGCATCGCAGCCTCCCGGCTATGAATATCGATACGGTCGATCTTAGAGCATCCCCCTCTTTTGGGAAAGGCCGATCGCCTGGAGGCTCGCCAATCCGACATAGATCAAAAACAAACCACTGATAATTATGGTTTTCTATCGCCCCGTTTAAAAAATTTTATGGCATAAGCGCTTGCGGTTCGTCATAACCATCTATACACTAGGTCATATTACCTAAGTCATACATCGCTAGGATGCTTGGGTAACCCTAGAACACTAGCGTATGGAGAATCGATTATGACCTCTGTCAAGACCATCGAAAAAATCGACGCCCGCGAAATCCGTCGCAAACTCGGGCTCAACCAACAGCAATTCTGGTCCACCCTGGGCGTCACCCAGAGTGGTGGCTCCCGCTATGAAAGCGGCCGCAACATGCCGAAACCGGTGCGCGAGCTGCTCCGTCTGGTTCACGTTGAACAGATCGACATCAAGTCGATCAAGCGTGAAGACTGGGATGTTGTCGAGTATCTGAAGACGCAAGAGCCGGAGCTCTTCAAGTCGCTGAAGAAATCCGCCCGCAGCCGTACCAAGAAAGCTGCCTGAGTGGCTAGCTGAGGCTGCGCTCAGCCCACCGAACGGGCATCACGGGGCAATATTGACCCGGATGCCCGTTTTTTCGTTTACCTCACTGGCAAACGCTTCGAGTTCCTGAGCAGGCAAACGCGACAATCTTGCTGCAGCCGGCTGCATCGATGGCCGAGCCAATCCATAAAGATGGATGCCAACCAGCTTACCAGCCAAGGGCTTGAGCAAATCGCAATAGGCCGCCCGCGACGCCACCGATGGACTCCTTCCATCCAGGGCAAACCAGCAGGTCTGCACCCAGGTTGGCGCCAAACCGGCACATAAGGCCAAGTTCCGGGCAACCCGATCAAGCTGGGCCGGCACCCCGTTGATTTCAGCGACCTCATCCGCCCCCGCCCGATCCAGCTTGAACCAGACCTCACCGCCCAACTCACCGAGCAGGCGAATACCCGTCTGCACTTCCGGACGATGCAACAAACTACCGTTGGTAATCAGACGAACCGGCAAGGTACCGCGCAGGTCAAAACGCGCCAGCACCGCGTCCACACTGCGAACGGCTTCGGCAAACTCCGGTGCGCTGGTTGGCTCGCCATTCCCGGAAAATGCCACATCGACCAGTTTGCGTGCTTCCGGCGGCACCTGCCGCGCCATGAAGTCGCCACGCAGGGCCTGATCGAGAAAAAAGGCAAGCTCGTCAGTCAGCAAATCCAGATCAATCGGCGGCGGCCCGCCACGCGTCAGATTCTCGACCTGACAATAGAGGCAAGCCCAATTGCAGGCATTATTGACGTTCAGGTTGATGCCGATCGACACGCCGCCGGCGCGGCGCGAAACGACCGGATAGACATAACGTAGGCCGGCACTGTCCCGGCGGTGATCATCGGTGGAAAGCATGGCGCATTGTATAATCTGCAACCGACTTGCAGAGCAACAACACCATGCTGATCACCCGCCGACTCGAATTTGATGCCGGACATCGAATTCCAGATCACAAAAGCCAGTGCCGCCACTTGCATGGCCATCGCTACGCCATCGAAATCACCTTATCCGGCAACATCATCAACAAAGCTGGCGATGCCGCCAACGGCATGGTGATGGATTTCTCACAGGTCAAGGATCTGGCCAAGGCTCACCTGGTGGATGCTTGGGACCATGCTTTCCTCGCCTATGCCGGCGATACCGCAATTGTTGATTTTCTCAACGGATTGCCAGGACATAAAACGGTCATTCTTGACCGTGTGCCGACCGCAGAAAATCTTGTCCGCATCGCTTTCGAACGTTTGGACGCCATTTATCGGGATACCTACGGCAACCACTTGCAACTAGAGCAGGTTCGCCTCTACGAAACCCCGAATTGCTGGGCCGACGCAGTACGCCAGAAGACCGATTGAGCCACAGGCCGGGCTCTCCTATACTGGTCGAAAACGTACCGGCATGACCGGACATAATCAGGGGGAGAAGACATGCAAGCCTTGCGCGTTTGTTGTTTGGCAATCCTACTGGGCCTCAACGGCATTGCAGCAGCCCAGACAACGCCGGATGCGATACGCATCGGCATTATTCCGTACCTCACGCCCAGCCTGCTTCTCTCCCTGTTTCAACCGTTGCGCCAGCATTTGGAAAAAGACCTCGGCAAGCCCGTCGAAATATTTACCGCTCCCGACGTCCCAACCTTCGCCCGGCGAGTACACCACAGAGAATTCGACTTAGTCGTCACCGCCGCCCACCAAGCTCGACTCGCCCAAGTGGAAGCGGAATACCTCCCCATCGCACGATTCAGTGGACCACTCCACGCTACAGTCATCGTCAGCAAGGACTCGCCGATCAAGCAGATCGGCGATCTCAAAGGGAAGCGTATTGCTGTCACAGACCGTTCGATTCTGGTCAATATTGCAATAAGCAAGATCTTCGCGGATAGCGGCCTACGCGAGCCGGCCATTCAATATCTCCCTGTCAATTCGCAAAATACCGGCATTCTCACCGTCGCACGAGGCGAGGCCGATGCTGCAATCATTGCGCACTTTGCCCTCGACCAAAGCCCGCCTGAACAACGCAATGCGGTGCGCAGCATCTTCCGTTCACCGGAACTACCCAATGTCACCATCCTGCTCAATTCAAGAATCGGTGCAAATTTACGCGAACAAATCAGCAAATCCCTGCTCAACTTTCCACAAACCGCCGAGGGGAGGAAATTTCTCGAACAGAGCAAATACCAGGACATCGCTCCTGCGAATAACGAGTTCATGAAGTCACTTGACCCCTATCTCGCGGAAACCCGCAGGCAACTCGGTTTATGAAACCAATTCGCCCACCATCCATGCGCTGGAAGCTGGTCATTGCAACTGTCCTGATCGAACTGGGGATGTTTGCCATACTCGCTTGGAACGGTCTGCGACTCATTGATGAAACGCTACAAAAGCAAGTCGAACTGCACCAACAGGAAATGGCCATCCTGCTCAATGCAGCGATCGCTCCAGATCTGGCCACCCAGGACTACGCCCCCATCGCCGACACCCTGAACCAAAGCCGGCAACGTAACGGCATCCACTACTTCCTGCTAACCGACACCCGGGGCAAGGCATTGCTCGCCGATGGCTGGAACATCGACACCCCTCCGCCACCGAGCGACGCACAAATCCAAATCGGCGGCGACGCCAATCTTTTCCATTCGCGCATCCCGATTGTGATCTCCGGTCAGGTTTACGGCCAACTCTATTTTGGCATTTCAATCAAGCATATCGCCGAAGCCCGTCAACACCTGATCCGTCAAACCTTGCTCATTGCCCTCATCGAGGTCGTCCTCTCCATTGTCCTACTGTCTGCACTTGCCATTTGGCTGACCCGCCATCTCAGCCGCTTGCGTCAAGCCAGCGAAGCCGTGGGCAAAGGTAACTATGGGATTGAACTCAATATCGAATCCGGAGATGAAATCGGGCAGCTTGCCAAAACATTCAATCGGATGACACGGCAAATCAGCCAGCAACTAAGGGCATTACGCGACTCGGAAAGCCGCTTTCGCAGCCTGCTTACACTATCCACCGACGCTTACTGGGAGCAGGACAGTCAATTCCGCTTTACCGAACGGCGATCAGGCCGCCAGGGACTCGAACCCGCCAAGGTGGCGAGTTGGCTATTCGGCAAGACGCGCTGGGAACTCGAAACCACGCTGACACCAGAGCAGTGGGCTCGCCACCGTGCCACGCTCGAGGCCCATGAAGTATTTCGCGGTCTGGAATATGGAGTTCGCTTTCCTGACGGCTCACTTCATTACTTCCTGACCCATGGCGAGCCGATCTTCGATGCCGATGGAAAATTCGCCGGCTATCGCGGCACCGCCTCGGACATCACCCAACGAAAGTTGTCAGAAGCATCACTCCACTTATCGGCCAGTGTCTTCGCTGAGGCCCATGAAGGCATCATTATCACCGACCCGGCCAGAAACATTATCGACCTCAACCCCATGGCTTGCGAACTCACCGGACAAGGTCGTAGCGAAGCACTCGGCAGCAACCTTGGAAGGTACTTTCCCCATGACGAGCCAGGGGCACTCAACCAGGCAGCACTCGACAAGCTTGCCGACAAAGGGCATTGGCGAGGCGAGGCGAGCGGGTTACGCGGGCCTGACCAACGCTTTCCCATACTGTTGACGGCCAGTGCGGTCAAGGATCAAAACGGCGAGATCAGCAACTACATTTTCATGTTCTCGGACATCACCGCCTACAAAGAACAGCAGGCAAAACTCGAAGCTCTTGCCCACTACGATGCATTGACCCGCCTGCCCAATCGCGTTCTGCTGGCCGACCGGATGACACAAGGAATACATCAGGCACGACGCAGCGGCAACCTGCTGGCGGTCGCCTATCTCGATCTGGATGGCTTCAAACCGGTCAACGACACCTTGGGCCACGATGCCGGCGACCAATTGCTCGTCGAAGTTGCTGAGCGATTGCGCAATGCTGTTCGCCGTGGCGATACGGTAGCCCGCATGGGTGGAGATGAGTTTGCCCTGCTTCTGCGCGCCGATGATTTCGGCGAATGCGAAGCCGCCTTGCTCCGTGTGCTCGATACCCTTGCCAACGAATATACGATCAAGCAGCAAAGCATTTTCATCTCCGCAAGCATCGGCGTAACGCTCTTCCCCAACGACACGGCCGACCCAGATATGTTACTCCGTCACGCCGACCAGGCAATGTACGTCGCCAAGCAAGCCGGACGTAATCGCTACCATTTCTTCGATGCCGAACTGGACTCCGAATTGCGCTCCAAGCAAACGCAACTCGCACGCATCGAAACAGCCATGGCAGCAAACGAATTTACTCTCTTCTATCAACCCAAGGTAGATATGTCATCGGGCAAAGTCACCGGTGCGGAGGCACTGATTCGCTGGCAACACCCGGAACGCGGCCTACTGCCACCCGCCGAATTTCTGCACCTGGTTGAAAACTGCGACTTGGTCATTCCGCTCGGCGAATGGGTAATCGCAAGCGCACTCTCCGAGATGACCAATTGGCGAGGGCAAGGCATCGATATTCCAGTCAGCGTAAACGTCGCCGCCAGACAGCTACAAGCCCCCGGATTCGTGGCACATCTACGACAGCTTCTAACCCGTTACCCAACAGTCCCTCCTCAGCATTTACAACTGGAAATTGTCGAAACTGCAGCACTCGACGACATTCAGCATGTCATCAGCGTCATCAACGAATGCCTGCAACTTGGCATTTCGTTCGCACTCGATGACTTTGGAACCGGTTATTCTTCGCTCACCTATTTCAAGCGCCTCCCAGCACAAACCCTGAAAATCGATCGATCTTTCATTCGTGACATGCTTTCCGACCCCGAGGACATGGCCATCGTCGAGGGCGTAATCGGACTGGCTCACGCCTTCCAGCGCGAGGTCATTGCCGAAGGTGTCGAATCAGTTGAACATGGGCTACGCTTACTACAATTGGGCTGCCGTTACGGCCAGGGCTACGGCATTGCGCGTCCGATGCCCGCTGTTGAACTACCAAACTGGATCGGCTGCTATCGTGCCGACGCCGCATGGACCAACCTGGATCACTAACACTCGCCTCTCCCAAGACCGGGCTGATCCTCACCGGAGGGGGTGCGCGCGCCGCCTATCAGGTCGGATTCCTCCTGGCGATCGCCAAACTGGCCAATAACTCGCGCCGCAATCCGTTCCCAATCATCTGCGGCACCTCTGCCGGCGCCATCAATGCGGCCAGCCTAGCCTGCCTGGCCGATAATTTTGGCCGTGCCACCAGCATCATCGCAGAAGTCTGGCGCAACATGCGCGCAGGCGACATCTATCGCGCCGACGCACTCGGTATCGGTATCTCCGGCGCGCGCTGGATGTCGACACTGGCACTAGGCTGGCTCATCCGAAATCCACCACGCTCCTTGCTTGACAATGCACCATTGCGCCAACTACTAACCCGACATCTAGACTTCAAAGGGATCAACCGATCAATCTCAAAAGGCGCACTGCACGCCATCAGCATATCCGCTTCGGGTTACGAATCGGGGGAAAATATCAGCTTTTTTCAGGCCCATCCTTCCGCCCAACCATGGCGACGAGTACAGCGCCTGGGCATTCGAGCTGAAATTGGCGTAGACCACCTGCTCGCCTCTAGTGCGATCCCCTTCATATTCCCAGCCACACGCATTCACAGGGAGTATTTCGGCGATGGTTCGATGCGCCAACTCGCCCCGATCTCTCCGGCCATCCATTTAGGCGCCGAGCGCATCATGATAGTCGGTGCCAGTCGCGGGAATGAGCACCCGGAAAGGCAAAAAGTCGATCGTCACCCCTCCCTTGCCCAAATCGCCGGTCACGCCTTATCAAGTATTTTCCTGGATGGCCTTGCCGTCGATATCGAACGCTTACAACGAATCAACCAGACGCTTTCCGCCATTCCCGAAGACATCCGCTCTCAATCCGCCATCCCGCTACGACCAATCAAAACATTGATCATTTCTCCATCGGAACGACTGGACAAACTGGCGGCCGAACACGCAAAGGCGCTGCCTCGCCCTGTAAAGCTGTTGCTCACCGGATTGGGCGCGATGAATCGGCGTGGCGGCGCCCTCACAAGCTACCTGCTCTTCGAAAGACCGTTCACTGAAAAACTGATTGAATTGGGCTATGCCGATACGCTAGATAAAGCGGAAGAAGTCGGTCAATTTCTCGACTTGTAATCTACGCAAAGCCTATGGCACCAGACCGGAAACAGAAAGGCCCCTTGCGGGGCCGTTTCATCGAGGCATCTGGCGGGTCCGGTGAGATTCGAACTCACGATGGGTTTCCCCACGCCGGTTTTCAAGACCGGTGCATTCAACCGCTCTGCCACAGACCCGGAAGGCGCGCATGATAGCACATTGAAGCCCGAGTTCGCCCAGAGAGAGAATGAACGATTGAAACTTTGAGACTCCTCCGCTAGTCTTAGTGATTGAAGAAACAACATAAGGGAGTTCCCCCGATGAATACTAGCTATGACCTTCCCAGCCAGAGCAGTTCTGGCGTCGCCATCCAGCAAAATCGTGTACTGCGCAACACCTACATGCTTCTTGCAGCATCCATGATTCCAACGATTCTTGGCGCAGCCATTGGAATCCAGATGCAGTTTAGTTTTATGGCCGGCAGCCCACTGATCGGCTTCTTGCTTTTCATGGGCATTTCCATCGCCTTCATGTACGGCATTGAACGGAACAAGAATAGCGGCTTAGGTGTAGCCCTGTTGCTAGGCTTCACGTTCTTTATGGGACTGATGCTTTCACGCATTTTGCAGTTTGCGCTCGGCTTTTCGAACGGTGCATCAATGATCGCTCTGGCCGCAGGCGGGTCTGGCGCTATCTTTTTCACCATGTCCAGCATTGCAGCGGTAAGCAAACGCGATTTTTCGAGCATGGGCAAATTCCTGTTTGCTGGAGTAATCTTGGTATTGCTTGCTAGCATTGCCAACCTTTTTTTCCAGATTCCAGTCCTTTCATTAGTTATCTCTGCCGCTATCGTGGGCATTTTCTCAGCCTATATCCTGTACGACATCAACCGTATCGTACGAGGCGGAGAAACCAATTACATCAGCGCCACACTTGCGGTCTATCTCGACATCTACAATGTTTTCGTCAGCTTGCTGCAATTAATCATGGCGCTAACCGGCGAACGCGACTAATTTCATAACAAAAAAGGCGGCCTAGCGCCGCCTTGTTTTTCCTGTTCGTTTATGGACGCTCGAACACCGCCACAGATTCAACGTGGGCAGTATGTGGAAACATGTTAACTACACCTGCAGCAACAAAGCGATACTTGTTTACGGCAACCATCACGGCCGCATCGCGTGAAAGGGTTGCTGGATCGCAAGAGACATAAACAACACGTTTCGGCCCATTAGCACCCAACGATTTGATCAACTCGACTGCCCCGTCGCGCGGCGGGTCGATCAGCATCTTGTCGAAACGCCCCAGTGCTGCAATCGACTCGGCCGAGCACTCGAACAAGTTGGCAACAGCAAACTCTACATTGGCCGCCAAACCATTAGCCACTGCGCTCGCCCGACCGCGCTCGACCAATCCGGCACTTCCTTCAACACCGAGGACCTGCGCGCCAGAGCGCGCGATCGGCAAGGTAAAGTTGCCTAGTCCGCAAAACATGTCAGCGACCCTTTCACCTGGTTTTGGATCGAGCAAACGTAGCGCTCGACGAACCAGAACCCGATTCACAGCATGGTTAACCTGAGTGAAATCCGTCGGCAGGAAATCGAGCTCCAGATCAAACTCTGGCAAGGTGTACGACAGGCGGGGGCCAGGTAACGGATGAAATCGACATACAGAACCAGGCCCTTTGGGTTGGAGATAGATCACCACCCGATGGTGGTCGGCAAACTGCCTGATCAGTACTTCATCATTTTCACTCAGGGGCTCCAATATGCGCAGCACAACCGCCGTGCAACGCTCCCCAACTGAGATTTCAACCTGTGGCAAGCGCTCTGCAATCGTCAAGGCACCAATCAATTCACGCATTGGTCCGAGTAGTGCAGACACATGGGGTGGCAAAACAGCGCAGGTTTCCATATTCGCGACATAACTGCTGCGGCGCTCATGGAATCCAATTAGCATTCCCCCCTTGCTCGGCACCTTTCGCACGGCAAGGCGAGCCCGATGTCGATACCCCCAAGGACTCCCCTGAATGGGTGGAAGAATGGTATCGGGGCGTATCCGACCGATATGCCATAAACTGTTTTCCAGAACCCGCTGTTTAGCAGCAACCTGTGCACTCGCATCCATATGCTGCATGGCGCAACCGCCACAGATGCCGAAATGCGGACAACGTGGCTCAACACGATTTGTTGAAGGACGAGCGATACTAACCAGATGAGCCAACTCATAATTTGGCTTTTTTCTGAAACTAGCGTATTCGACTAACTCCCCCGGCAAACCACCCTCGACGAAGATCGCTTTGCCTTCTTGGCGCGTAATTCCTCTCGCCTCATGATCCAGTGACTCAATGATCCCGAACGGCACACGAAACTCCGAAAAAGGGCTAATTCTATCAACCAGTTACACTAATTACCATGAGCAGAGAACTGATTACCTCCTGGAGCGAATACCAACTGGCGTTTGAGCGCATATTAGCCATGGCTACGCAAAAAGTGGCTATCTACGACGCAAACCTAAAGCTCTACAAATTGGACTCGCCCCCCCAGCAACTCCAGATCAAACGGATACTGCTGCTGGGCGGACATACCTCACGGCTACGAATCGCTTTGCGAGCAACCGATGAGGTTTATCGTGAGACTCCCAGACTGATCAATCTTCTAAACACTTATGGCCATGTGTTTGCCATGCAGCAAACTGCACCGGAGTTATCTCACCTCAGAGATGCGATGATCATAGTCGATGACCAGCACGCACTGATTCGTTTCGAACAAAATCTTCCTCGGAGCAAATTGCTGATTAACGAAAACGACGAAGTGAGGCCGTATGGAGCACGATTTGATGAAATATGGGATCAAGGCGGCGACATGATTCATGCCAATGTACTTGGACTCTAAAACCCGCCAGAAACAGATTTTTACGATTCCGCAGTGCACCACGCCCGCCCCTTTGAGGACGAATTGTTGTTATAATTTCAGGCTGATTGGGTCGCTCCTGATCTCAAATTTTGCTTTTATATTCTTATCGATAAGGAAATTTCCATGACCAAGTCCCTCCTCGTTGCCGCTCTGCTCGCCGTTGCCCTGTCTGCTTGTGGCAAGAAGGAAGAACCGGCTGCTGCTCCGGCTCCGGCTCCGGCTGCTGCTCCGGCCCCGGAAGCCAAGCCGGCTGAAGCCGCTGCTCCGGCCGCCGCTCCTGCCGCCGACGCTGCCAAGCCGGCTGAAGCTGCTGCTCCGGCTGCCGCCCCTGCCGCTGAAGCCGCCAAGCCGGCCGAAGAAGCCAAGAAGTAATTTACTTCTACTCATGAAAAACGGGGCTTTCGCCCCGTTTTTTTTCGCCCATTGATATTTACACCGCCGCTCTCAATGCAGCGAACTCGACGAATAACAGCATTCGCCGAGCCATTTCCTTAAATCACTGCAATTGCTGGGAAAGCAGCGCCAGTATCCTGCGAGCAGTATCGGATTTATCGACCCCGCCTTCGCTAGTCAACACCTGTACGGTACTTTGCGCCCCAGCTTCGCTAACATAGATTCGATATTGAACCTTTGCCGAAGCCGTCGCCTCCTTACTTCGCCAAAAGGCCAGCTTTGAAAGCAATCCCGTTTCTTTTTTGCTGCCGTTGTCGGCCTCTGGGTCAACATAACGAACGAAATACAGACCACGCGTGCGGTCCCTGTCTTCAACAGTAAACCCGACCCGATCAAGCGCCAAGCCCACTCTTCTCCATGCGCGATCAAATCGTTCGCTGACTTCCAGGGTTCCAGCACCATCATCCGACTTTGCCAGCTTGGCGCGCGGCTCCTGCTTTGCCGCAGCGATTGCTGCTTCAGCCCGCTTTTCTTCTGAGCCAAGGCGCACCATCAAACGACGCAACATCTCCGCTTCGAGCTCGGGATCTGCCGCTCGCGGTTGCCAACGCGTATCGTCTTTGGAAGAAGAGGTATAAACCTCCTCCATTCCGCGATGGCTGATGAACAGGTCTGTCGTTCCCGGCTCCACTCCCGGCTCCAAACGCGTTCTGAACTTATCGCGCTCTCCGGTCGAATAAAGGGTATCGAGCAAGCTTCCCAAAGTACTTCGAATCAAATCATTCGGAATCTTGGCCCGGTTCTCTGCCCAGTCTGTCTCCATCAGGCCGGCATCCGGACGCTCGGTACTTATGATAAAACCCGTCTCTTGCCAGAAATCTTTGACGGTATCCCACAATTTATCGGCAGGCATAGCGACCACCAGCCAACGCTGGGTCCCCGAACGCTCGACACGAACCTTATCGACCTGCGGGAGAATCGCAGAATTCTGGGCTTGCGCAACGGGCGCTCGATCTGCACTGTAAGCTGAGAATGTCGCACTACCTTTACCGGCGGCATCGGGCACAAGGAAACGCTCATCACGAGCAACCTGGGTCAGGTCAGGAGGAATCTCCAGCGTAGGCGCCTTCGCAGCAGATTTGTATTCAATCTTACGCGAGTCAGGAAGCATGCTACATCCGGAGACAGCGATGGCAAGCAAGGCAAAAATTAAGCCGGGGGACCGACGATGATTCATATTCACGACACTCCGTCAGGCAAGTACGCCAGCCGTGCGCATGGCTTCAAGCACGCGCGGCTGATTGGCTTCGGACAATGTAGTCAAGGGAAGACGAATCCCCCCAGGAATCAACCCCAGCTTATGAACCGCCCACTTGACAGGAATTGGGTTCGCCTCGCAGAACAGATCGCGATGCAACCCCAGCAGCTTGAAGTGCGCAGCACGCGCCTTGGCTACATCACCCGCAGCGGCGGCCACGCACATTTCATGCATCAAACGAGGAGCAACGTTCGCCGTTACCGAGATATTTCCATGGAACCCCAACATAATCGAGGCCACGCAGGTCATGTCATCACCGCTATACAACGCAAACTCTTTCGGCGCACGAGCAATCAGGTCGGAAGCGCGGTCAAGATTTCCGGTCGCATCTTTAACCCCAACGATACCCGGCACTTGTGCCAAGCGCAGGATGGTATCGTTGGACATGTCGGCGACGGTACGTCCAGGTACGTTATAAAGCAGCACAGGCAAGTCAACGGCTTCGGCAATCGCCTTGAAATGCCGGTACAAGCCTTCTTGAGTCGGCTTGTTGTAATAAGGCACGACTGAAAGCGCCATGTCGGCCCCAGCCTTTTTTGCAAACTCGGTCAGTTCAATAGCCTCAGAAGTCGAGTTGGCACCAGTACCGGCGATCACCGGAATACGGCCAGCAGAATGCTCCACCGTAACCTTGATCAACTCGCAATGCTCCTCGACGCTAACCGTTGGCGATTCGCCGGTGGTACCAACGATCACGATTGCATCGGTACCCTCGTTGATATGAAAATCGACGAGCCCGCGCAGAGCATTCAAATCGAGACTACCATCGTCATGCATGGGCGTGACGATAGCGACAATGGATCCAGTAATCATGGCCTTGTTTGCAAAAAAATAATTCGTCGATTGTAACTGAATCGCCCAATGGCGCGGATAGGCGCGGCGTAAGAGTTTGTTATTTTAGCGGCAGCCAATACAGACGCCCGCGAACGAGACGCATCAGGCCATCAGGCAGAAGCAACTCCGGATGGCGATCAGAGGCGGCGGTAAGCAGTTGACGGGCAAACTCATCCAGACGCGCCGCCACCGGCGCACGCCATCCTTTCTGACGCAAACGATAACGCAGGAGGTTTTTCAGCCTCGGCAGGGAAAGCTGGCGCAACGCCTTGAGTGACGCCGATTCATCCTCCGCCCCGTCGAGCACGGCAGACCAGTCCTGCAGCGCGAGTTCGGATAGCAAGATATCGGCTTCGGAAAAATGCCCGGCCGCCTGCGCCAAGGATTCTTCTACTTTCGGAAACCTCGCTTTAAGTACAGGCAGAACCTGATGGCGCAAATAATTCCGGGAAAAACGAACGTCGTGGTTGCTTTCGTCAACAACCCAATGCAGGCCATATTCGCTGGCATAAGCCTCCAGTTCGCCACGACTGACATCGAGGAGTGGACGCAACAGGCGAGGACCGCCCCCAATTTCTCGTTGCGCCGGCATCCCCCGTGCTCCGGCCACGCCAGCCCCCCGCAACAGGTTGAACAAGACCGTTTCGGCCTGATCTCCACGATGATGGGCCAGTAATACAACATCTGCGCCGCATTCGGCAAAGGCGGCATGTCGCGCCTGACGAGCGGCCGCCTCCAAACCTCCACCACCGCCCATCTCGATGCTAACCTTGACAATCTGCAAGTCGACACCAAGCTGAGCGCAATACTCGGCACAAAAATCACTCCAGGCAAGTGCATTCGACGATAGGCCGTGATTGACATGCAATGCCGTAAGACGCGCCCCCAAGCCCAAGCGGCTCAACACATGCAGCAAAACGACGGAATCACACCCTCCGGAAAGGCCGACACAGAGATGTGCGTTGACAGCGCAGCGGTCGGCGAGCCAATCGCCGACCCGCCCCGCCAGATCAGTTGGCAGCCTGTTCCTTGAAGCGGCCATAACTCATCAGCCGCTCATAACGCGCATTCAACAAATCGGCAGTAGACAGACCGGAAAGTTGCTTCAACGCATCCTGCAGGGCCTTTTTCAATTGCTGTGCCATGGCACGGTGATCACGATGCGCCCCACCGAGCGGCTCGTGCACGATCTTGTCGATCAACCCCAGGGTTTTTAAGCGCTGAGCCGTAATACCCATGGTTTCAGCAGCCTCGGGAGCTTTCTCGGCACTTTTCCAGAGAATGGAAGCACAACCTTCGGGCGAGATAACCGAATAGGTCGAATACTGCAGCATTTGCACTACATCGCCGATGGCAATCGCCAAAGCGCCACCGGACCCGCCTTCACCAATAATGGTTACGATCACGGGAACCTTCAGTTCCGCCATGACGAAAAGATTTCGCCCAATCGCCTCGGACTGACCGCGCTCTTCGGCATCGATCCCCGGATAGGCTCCCGGAGTGTCGACAAAGGTCATGACCGGAATGCCGAATTTTTCTGCCAGCTTCATCAGGCGCAATGCCTTGCGATACCCCTCTGGACGAGGCATACCGAAATTGCGATAGATCTTTTCCTTGGTATCGCGCCCTTTCTGGTGCCCGATGACCATCACCGGCTGACCATTAAATCTGGCCAAGCCGCCAACAATTGCATGATCGTCGGCAAATGCACGATCGCCATGCAACTCTTCGAAATCAGTAAAAATCAGGGAGAGGTAATCCAGCGTATAGGGCCGCTGAGGATGACGAGCAACCTGAGAAATCTGCCACGGTGACAACTTGGCATAAATCTCCTTGGTCAGCTGGCCGCCTTTTTTTTCTAGACGATCAATCTCTTCCGAGATATCGACAGCCGAATCATCCTGCACGAAGCGCAGCTCTTCGATCTTTGCTTCGAGGTCGGCAATGGACTGCTCGAAGTCGAGGAAACTTGTTTTCATGGACAGCTCGTTTTCTTGGTCGGCGCGTATTTTACCCCAAAGGCCGAAAAAGCTACGCCCCTCTGCCCGAAGTGAGCATCCATGCGGCTTTGCGCCCATTTTCACGATGTCGAAACAGCGTTTTTTTGCTAACATCGAAGGCGATAATCAACAAGAAAGCGTGACATGTCCGTTTCTGACCTGCTGTTTCTGCACCCTCTGCTTGGCGCAGACGATTCCTGGTCCGGTTATCTGGTTGAAACGCCGCCCGATACGGATTGCGACAAAGCGATCGAACGACTTGTCCACCACGCCAAACTGCGTGAATTCGACCGCCGCCATACTTGGCTGATCCCCGCCACACCAGGTCTGGAAAGCAAAGACGCCATCGGGAATCTGGTCCAGGTCTTTCCTGCACAAGCCAGTGAATCGCTTAAAGCCCTGGAAACAAGCTTGCGACAATCCGGCCACAAAGTGGCCTTGCAGACGACGCCGGAAGAAAAGCTTCCCATGCCGGGCGCCTGGGACCTTGCGCTGATCAACACCAGCCACGCCCGTGCCTTACGCCCGTTTGCCCTGATCGGCCTGTCGAGCAGAACCATCGTCTTGTCGACTGACGTTCAAAGTTACGCCGATTACGCTTGGGTACATGCCAACGCCTGCACGCTATCGACTACCGAGTTTCTACTCGGCAGGAACCTGAATGGCCAGAAAGCCGACATGACGCGGGTAAAACTTCTGGAAATGCTGGCACTGATCGCCGAAGATGCTGAAACTGAAGCTATCGAGAACGTTTTCCGCCAAGAGCCCAAGCTGTCCTACAGCCTGCTGCGCCTGGTCAATTCGGCCGCCATCGCGCCGCGTAGTCCGATTACCAGCTTTGCCCAAGCCATCAACCTGCTCGGACGCCGGCAGTTGCAGCGCTGGCTGCAACTCCTGGTCTATGCCGATACGAACAATGGCCATCAGCCCAACCCGCTCCTGCAAAAGGCGGCTGCTCGTGGCCGCCTGCTTGAACTTCTAGTTGGTCAGCTCTCGCCCCCGCCCCAGGTCGACAACAAGGAAGATGCCGCCTTCATGGTTGGCGTTTTCTCCCTGCTCGATGTTTTGCTCAACATGTCGATGAGCGAAATTCTGCAACAACTGCCTCTCGCCACCACGGTCCGCGACGCACTCGCTGACTATGCGGGCTCACTGGGCGCCCTCCTGCGCGTGATTGATGCAGCAGAACGCCGCAACCTCGGTGTCGCCAACGAATTGCTTGGCAAAACCTCAGTCAGCCCGGCTGCTTACGTCGAAGCTCAGCTTTCGGCCTTGCACTGGGCGGCACGCATTCACTGCGCCGCCTGAGCCAGGAATGATCGATCAACCAAAACGACCGCTAAGAAACGGGTTGTAACGGCGCTCCTCGCCCAACTCCGACATCGGACCATGACCTGGAATGAAGGCAACATCATCCCCAAGCGCAAACAGTTTTTCCTTGATCGAACGAATCAAGGTTGCATGATCGCCCCGCGGGAAATCCGTCCGCCCTATCGACCCTTGAAATAGAACGTCGCCAACCTGTGCCAATTTGCTCGGCGCATGGAAAAACACCACGTGACCTGGCGTATGCCCTGGACAATGGAGAACATCGAGGGTTACGTCACCGAAAGTGACCGTATCCCCATCCTTCAACCATCGACTCGGCTCGAAGCTCTGCACTGCAGGGAAACCGAACATTTTACTTTGTTGCGGCATGCCGTCGATCCAGAAGCGATCCTCCTCATGCGGCCCCTCGATTGGCACGCCGGTTTTCGCGGCCAGCGCCCCCACTGCCCCGGCATGATCAATGTGGCCATGCGTCACGAGAATCTTGGCCAGCGTCAGGTTTTCATCGGCAAGCGACTTCTCGATCCGCTCGATATCGCCTCCCGGATCGATCACAACGGCTTGACGGGTCTGCTCGCACCAGAAGACAGTGCAATTTTGCTCAAAAGGAGTAACCGGAACGATGGTGTAGCGCATGACGAAGTCCGCAAAAATTGACTGGCAGCGATTATCGCATGCGCACCCTTGCCCGCCATGAGCCGCCCCCTTACACTCAGGCACCGGTACAACAGCTACGCTTCGAGGACGACACAAAGATGCTGGACCACCCGCTGAACGATATCGAAAGTTGGGTATTGCTCTTCAATAGCAACAGCCTGCCGGTACTGCGCATTACCCGGCGCCGGATCGAGGAAATGCGCAGCAATCTGGATCGCGTCGATGCGCGGGAACTGGCCCGCGTCATCCTCCAAGACCCGATCATGACTGTACGCGTGCTGGCCTATATCCAACCGATGCGTGGTCGCTCCTTGCAGCACGACATCACCACCATCGCCAGTGCAGTGATGATGGCTGGGATCGAGCCGTTCTTCAATCGTTTCAACGAACTGCTGACCGTCGAGGACCAACTGCAGGGTGCAGACCGCCACGCGCTGCTAGGCATTCTGCAAATTATCCGGCGCGCCCAGCGGGCAGCGGACTATGCTCAGGAATGGGCCATCTGGCGCCACGACATCAATATGGAAGAAATCCGGATCGCCGCCTTGCTGCACGATCTGGCCGAAATTCTCGTCTGGTGCTCGGCACCCAAGCTCGGCCTGGATATCCTGGCCCGCCAGAAAGCACACCCTGGCTTACGCAGCGCCGATGCCCAAAAACAGGTACTCGGCCTGACCTTCCAGGACATCCAGCTCGCCTTGTGTCGAGTCTGGCACCTGCCGGAACTGCTGTTGCATCTGATCGATGACGACAACGCCGATCAACCGCGAGTAAAAAACGTCACGCTCGCCGTCCGACTGGCCCGTCACTCCGCCAACGGCTGGGATGACGCTGCGCTACCGGACGACTACGCCGACATCGGCCAATTGCTCAACATCACGCCCGAAACGGTACGCCAGCGCCTCGGTCTGGAACCCGTTCCAGCCCGCGAAGCCGAAAACTGAACAAAGCCAGCTGCCACAACGCCCACATCAACCGGCTGTGCGTGCCTCCAGGATTTCCCAGCGCTCCAGCAAGGCCATCAATTCATCATCGATCTCGGTCAGGCGAACTGCCGCCTGTTGAGCGCCATTCGGATCGGTCTGGTAGATCGCGGGATCCTCAAGGCGCCGGGTCAGTCCAGCCTGCTCGGCCTCCAGGGCAGCAATTCGGTCCGGCAATGCCTCCAACTCGCGCTGCTCTTTCCACGAGAGCTTGTCTCCCTTCGTTTTCACCGGCGCCGCAACATTGGCAGCCGGTTTCGCCTCGCTTTTCTGCCTGGCCGCTTCGTCCTTTTGCACGCTGGTCTTATAGGCAGCCCAATCGCTATAGCCCCCGGCGTATTCCTTCCACTGCCCGTCACCTTCTGCTGCGATCGTTTGAGTCACCACGTTATCGAGGAATGTCCGGTCGTGACTGACCAGGAACAAGGTTCCTTGGTACTTGGCAAGCAGTTCTTCGAGCAACTCGAGGGTCTCGATATCGAGGTCGTTGGTCGGCTCATCGAGCACCAGCACATTGGCGGGACGGGCAAATAAACGCGCCAGTAGAAGTCGGTTGCGCTCCCCGCCGGACAAGGAACTGACCGGCGAACGAGCGCGTTCCGGGGCAAAGAGAAAATCCTCGAGGTAACCGATAACATGCTTGCGCGCCCCGCCGATCTCGACCCAGTCCGAACCCGGAGAAATCACGTCGCTGAGCGAGGAGTCGGGATTGAGCTGGGTCCGGAACTGATCGAAATAAGCAACGTCGATTTTGGTGCCCTGACGAACGATGCCACTGTCCGGCTTCAATTCGCCCAGGATCATCCGCAACAGCGTCGTCTTGCCCGCACCGTTCGAGCCGATCACGCCAATCTTGTCACCCCGCTGAATACGGGCGGAAAAGTCGCGCACGATAATCCGCTCGCCATACACCTTGCCGACATGCTGCAACTCCGCCACCAGCTTGCCGCTTTTATCGCCGGCATCGAGCTGCAGATTGACCTTGCCGATCCGTTCGCGCCGCGCCTGGCGCTCGGCACGCAACTGATCGAGCCGCTGCACACGAAAAACAGCCCGCGTTCTTCTGGCCTCGACCCCCTTGCGAATCCAGACCTCTTCTTCCTTGAGCAATTTATCAGCCCGCGCATTGGCCAGGCCTTCCTCATGCAGCAAGGCCTCTTTGCGCAACTGATACTGAGTGAAACTACCCGGAAAGCTCGCTAATTTGCCACGATCCAGTTCAACGATCCGGGTGCACACCCGATCCAGGAACGAGCGATCGTGAGTAATGAAGAACAAGGTCACCCCACTCTCTATCAGCAGGGTTTCCAACCATTCGATGGCGGCGATATCCAAGTGATTGGTTGGCTCGTCCAGCAACAGCACCTCGGGTGCCACGGCCAAGGCCTGAGCCAGAGCCAAGCGCTTCTTCTGGCCGCCCGACAAACTCCCAACCGCCGCATCGGGATCGAGGCCGAAACGGTCGATGATCTTTTCGGCCTGCGCCTCGTAAGCCCAGGCACCACGGGCCTCCAACTCATGCTGCAGACTTTCAAGACGGGCCAGCAGCGCATCGTGCTCCCCTTGGCCTTCTGCCATCAGGTGAGAGACCTCATGATATTCGGCCAGCAATCTGGAGGTTTCTCCCATCCCGGAAATCACCGCTTCAAAAACACTGGCCTCGGGTTCGAATGGCGGTTCCTGCGGAACGTAGCCGACGCGGATGCCTGGCTGCACCCAGACCTCGCCATCGTCTAGCCGGCCACGCCCGGCTCCGGCGGCCAACGCAGCGAGCAATGAAGACTTACCCGTGCCATTCCGGCCAATCAGGGCAACCCGCTCCCCCGGATCGAGCTGAAAATCGGCATGATCGAGAAGTGGCACGTGGCCGTAGGCAAGGCAGGCGTCGGATAGTTTGAGATAAGGCATGGCGCAAAATTGATACGGCGCCCTGCAAGGCGCCGCGTTGGAATAAAGTCCGATTCTATCCGCTCGGCCCCTTTCCGGCCCAGCAAATCAAGCCTGATGCTCTGGACTCATGTCGAAAAACGCGCCAACTGCGTCCTCAATTCGGCAGCCAGCTGCTGCAGATTTTCTGCCCGTTCGGCATTCCTGATCGCTCGCCCACTACTTCCCTCAGCCATTTGAGCAATATTCTCGACCAAACGAGCGATCTCCTGACTCGACGCACTTTGCTCACGGGTATTCTCGGCAATGCTCTGCACCGTCAATACCGTTTGCTCGGCATGCTCATCGATGGTCGCCAACGAGCTCCCGGCATCCCTCGCCAACTGCACACTGCCAGCCATGTTCGTACTGACTGTCTGCATGCGCTCAACGGCAACACCAATCTCATCGAGAATCGCTTTCACTGTCGAAGAGATTTCCTGCGTCGACATCGAGGTACGTTCCGCAAGTTTGCGGACCTCATCTGCCACGACGGCAAATCCTCGTCCCTGCTCACCGGCTCGAGCCGCCTCGATCGCCGCATTCAAGGCCAGCAGGTTGGTTTGATCGGCAATTTCTCGAATCACTCCGACCACACTCGAAATCTGCTGGGAGCGTTCGCCCAGTGAGTGAATCAGGTGGGCCGAGTCGTTAATATCGCCAGCCACACGCTCCAACTCACCCATGGCCTGGCCCACCACCTGCCGCCCAGACTCCGTCACCGCCTTGGCATCCTCCGAAATCCGGGCGGCCTGCCGGGCACTATCGGCCACATGGGAAATACTGACTGACAATTGTTCGACCGAAGCCGCAATGCCGCTCGCCGACTGCGAAGCCGTCGCCGAACTCTCTCTCGCCGCCCCGGCCGCCGCCTGCAACTCGTCGGCCGCCCCCCCCACTTGGGCCGAAGTCGTTGCCACGCCTTGCACCAAGCTGCGCATTGCCGCGGCCATCTCGTTGAAGGCATGAGCAATGCCATGTACTTCATTACGGCTTTGCGGATCGGCAGCCAGCAAAGAGACGCGTAAATCGCCTCCACTCAGCTTGCGCACGGCGGCTGCCAGTTCCCCCAAACCGCTGAGCCGCGAACGAACCAGGAGATAGACCAGGCTAGCAAGGAGGGACGCTGACAACAGGCTGATCAGAATGACCAGATTACGTAAAGCCCTGCTTTCCTCAAGATATTCGTCAAGCCAACTTCCGGTCGCAACCGTCCACCCCCAGGCAGCCGAAGTTGTTGCAAAAATGATCTTTTCCCGCTCATTGCCTTGCTCATCTCCCAAGCGATAGCGGAACAGGCCGGTTTTGTTTCGGATAATCTCCTGCAAAACTTGGCGAGTCGCTGCCGGCAAGTCCACCTCACTGATCAACTGGTTCTGGAACTTCGGGTGGAGTACAAATTCGCCAATGCTTTTTTCGTCCGTCGGCCGGATGATATAGACGTAGCCAGTCTTGCCGGAAACGAGGCCCCCGAACAAATCCCTGACTCGCTTCAATTCGGCATCGAGCCCGATGCGGATAGAGAGCGCGCCCCATACTTTCCCATCCGTGCCTTTGAGCAACTTGACGTTGCTGAAATTGTACTTGCCCCCCCGAATAGTCAGCCCCTGATAGTCCTTCCCACCCAGGATCGCCTTGCTCACCGGATCACCATCGGCGATCGGGACCCCGTGCATGGGACGCCCATCCTTGTCCCGCAACAAAGTTGCCAGGCGATAAAGCTTGTTATCGCGAATAATCAGAAACGCAGCCTCGTCGCCGGTCAAATCGCGAAAGCTTTTCAACAGCCGGTCATTGCCATTCAAGACCTCGCCCCCGACCTTGACCACCGGCAACTCGACACCGCCGGTTGCGACAAGGCCTTGCCCAAGCTCAGGCGAGGAACCGATGAATTTCAAGAAAAACTGTGCTTGGCGCTCGCCCCGCGCCTGAACGGCTTCGAACATCGAATCGAGCGTTCCCGCCATCAACTTGGCTTCGTGCTCCAGATTGCGCTCGGTAACCACCTCGGCCGACTTGTCTGCCGTTCGCTGGACGATATACGTCATGAGCAGGAAAACCACTGCCAAGGCGGCTATCGTCGCCAGAATGAGTTGCTGCGCGATCGGGCGCCGTTGAAAGCTGGCAAACATGTTCATCTCGCTTGATAGTTATATTATTAAAAGCAAATTTATCACAGGCTATCACAAGCGCCACCTCCACCGGTACAATGCGCCCTTGCCGATTTGGCCGGGGCCGGCCGACTCTTCTCGCCTCCATAGTTAAATGGATATAACACGCCCCTCCTAAGGGCGAATTGGTGGTTCGATTCCACCTGGGGGCGCCATCCGGCCGACAACTTACCGATGAAAAATCCCAGGAAAAAAACCCAGCACGCCATCGACATCAGCGAAGAAAATGGGGTGCGCTACCTGCATTTCGGTTCGGAATGGGTGCAGGGCGCGATGCGAGTAGCCCGCCCCTGGTCGCTGGAACTGGCCTACACCCGAGAAATGATGGCGGGACTACTACTCCGCCCGGCCCTGGACTGGCCGCGCCATGCCCTGTTGATCGGGCTCGGCGCCGGTTCTCTGGCCAAGTTCATTTATCGCAACCTGCCTGACTGCCGGACTACCGTAGTCGAGATCAACCCGCAGGTCGAATTTATCGCCCGACAGTATTTCAAGCTGCCGGACGACCCACGCCGCCTCGACATTGTCATCGGCTGCGGCGCCGATTACATGCTGAGCGGAGACAAAACCTTCGACCTGATCCTGGTCGATGGCTTCGACCCGGATGCCCGCGCCGGCGCGCTCGACACGCTACCGTTCTATCAAGCGTGTCGCGCCCGTCTTGGCGAAGACGGCTTGCTTGGCATCAACCTGCTGGGACGAAACAAGGGATTCCTCGGGAGCGTGGATCGCATCCAAAGTGCGTTTGATGGCAGGGTGGCCGTTTTTCCCTCCTGCGACAGTGGCAACACTATTGCTTTTGCGACATCGGGCACGCCGGTCGAAATTTCCTTGGAAGCCATGCGCCAGCGAGCGCAGCAATTGAAAACGGCATGCCGCCTGGACCTGCTCCCCACCATCAGCCGTCTCCAACTCGCCCATCCACTACCCGATGGCATCCTGCGAATCTGAACTCAGCCTTGTCTTCTCCCCCCGGGCAAGCTACAAATAAAGTGATCCTCCACCTATTCCAATGACAAGGCGGACAAAAAAACGATAAGCAGTCGTTCTCATGTCAGCTCACCACTTGGCAGTCAAAGGAGGAAATACATGCTTTCACTTCAGGACGTCATTGACTATTGCGATCTCGATCGTGGCGAAATCGAAGCCATCGCCGAGCACGAACACATCCCGGTCACCCTTGCCGCAGAATTGAGCGAAGTCCTGCTCTGCTCACCTGAAGGTGTGTGCCGACTGCATACGATGATCATCGAAAACATGACGCACGCTCTCGAGCAGGGCGAATACGAGCGTGTTCAGGACCTTTCTAAAACCTACCAGCATTTGCAGCGGACGCATCCGCTACCCAATCAGCAACTCCAAACCTGAGGAAAAACCCCCTCAGACATTCCGGGTGGACTGCCCGAAGCCGTGTTCGACGGCATAAAGCGCCACTTGCACGCGGCTGGTCATGTTCAGTTTCTTGAAGATGTTCTGGACATGAATTTTGACGGTACTCTCCGCCAGATCCAGCTTGCGTGCGATTTCCTTGTTGCTCTCTCCCAAGGCCAAACACTCAAGGATGTCTCGCTCACGCGGCGAAAACTTGTCACGCTCGATCACCGGAGCAGAACGCGGCTGGGCGCGAACCCCTTGAATCAGCTTGGCGGTCATTTGCGGCGAAACGATGGACTCGCCCCGTGCAGCGCGCCGGATCGCATCAACCAAGGTCGCCGTTTCGATATTCTTCAATAGATAACCGCAGGCCCCGGCTCGCAATGCATCCATCAAATCCTGCGCATCTTCCGACACGGTGAGCATCAAGACCTTGACGTCCGGATTTTCCTCGCTAATGACCTTGACTGCCTCCAGACCGGAAACGCCCTGCATGTGAAGGTCGAGCAAGACGACATCCGGCTTCAAGGAACGCGCCCGCTTGATCCCCTCCAGACCGTCGCCGGCCTCATCGACCACTTCGAAATCCTCATTGCGCTGCAGCAGCGACTTGATCCCGCTACGAAACAAAGTATGGTCATCGACCAGCAAGACACGAATCTTTTCGTTCATTTAATTGGACCTCTCCTGTTCTCTCGGCATGGTCAGCGTCACACGGGTGCCGCCACCGATTTCCGACTCAACCTTGCATTCCCCACCAACCCGGTAAGCACGCTCACGCATGATTTTCAGGCCGACATGGCCGTCCGACTGCACATTCGGTTCATTGACCGGATCAAAGCCACGGCCATCATCGAGGATCTCGACCACCAACTGACCGCCATGACGTTTAAGTAAAACACGAACATGCCGTGCGCCGGCATGTTTGCGGATATTGGAAAGCGATTCCTGGACAATGTGCATGATCTGGGTTTCATCAGTCGGCACCAGTGGTCCGTCACTGCCCAAGGTTTCAAAAGCCGTGACAATACCAGTCTGGCCTTCGAACTTCTCCAGCGCCGCCCGGATAGCGGAATCGAGATCGGCCTGGTGCAAACGGGTACGGAAATGGACCAGCAGTTCGCGTACATCGTCATAACTTTCCTGAATGCCTTCACGCAGCATGCCGGCCGTTTGCAAGGCCTCGCCAACATCCCCCTGGCTCAACGAGTCCTCGAGCAATTGAACCTGAATATTCATGAAGGCCAACCCTTGAGCGATCGAATCGTGCAACTCCTGCGCCAGCAGATTGCGCTCTTCGGAAATGGCCAACTCCTTTTCACGCGATTTCAGGCGAAGATTCTCGATCGCCACGCCAAGATGCTGACCCAGCGTTTCCAGCAGATGCTCCTCACGCTTGCTCAAGCCCTGCGGCCGCCGGAAATACAGGTTGTACACCCCCAGGCGATTCTTGTCATGCATGATCGTGAAGGCCGTAGCCGTGGCAAAGCCCTCACGGATACAACTTCGCAGTTTCATGCCCGGCGGCGGATTTTCAGTCGCGAAACTGGCGCGCACGCCGGTCTGAATGACCTGACCGCATAAGCATTCGCCACAATTCAGATCGCTCTCGTTAGCCACAAAGTCGTCGGAAAGCCCATCGTGCGTTACCAGATGCAGCAAGCCGGTCTGCTCCGAATAGAGGCGAACGGCCGCTGCGTCGGCACCCAAGGCTTCCTTAATGCGATCAAGGAAGCCACGGCACAAAACCTCAATGGGAGCCGGCTCACTGAGATAGGCCGTCGTCAGATAGAGAATCCCGAGTTCATGATTCCGCTCGGCAAGATTGCGGGTCTCACCTGCAACACGCTCCTCAAGCGTGCTGTAGACCGTTTGCAGGTGCTCGGCCATTTGGTTGAAACCTTGCGCCAGTCCGCCGACTTCATCGTCGCTGGTTACCGGCAAACGCACCGAAAGATCGTTATCCATCATGCGCCGCATGCTGGCGTGCAAAGTCACGATGGGCTGGATCACCAGCTTGCCGAAAAACCGGATGAGAATCGCGGTACCGATGATGGAAAAGACGACCAATGCGACCTGAACACTGCGCAGAAGGTTGGTGTCGTCAGCATAGCTATGCTCCATGGCCAGGACCAAATCGTTGATCCGGCTGACAAAACCTTCCAGTTCCTGATCGAAGCGGTTGAGGTGCTGTAGCCGGTCTGCGGCAGGACTATTCAGATAGTTCTCGACGAGCGGCCGCAAGCGCTCCTGCCAGGCCGATTCGACAGCACGCAGTTGCATATCGACCTGATCGTTGCGTGGCGGAGCCATCGGGCGGGCCGGGTCGCCCTGCCGCAAATCGGTGAGCACCTTGTCGAAAAGAAGCATTTCGGCTCGCAGCCCCTTGATCCGCTCGCCGCTCTCCGGCACCTGGGCTGCGCGTGCCATCAAGTGGCTGATCCGGTAAGTCCGCATCCGCTGACTGCCGGCATCATTGATTGCCGCCGCCACCCCCTCCAGTTGCCAGGATATAAGCAGGGTCAGGACAATGGCCGACAACGCGATCAGGAAAAACCCGAACAGGATGCCGACAATCTTGCGGGAAAGCTTGGCTGGAGCGACGAGCATCATGGCTAAGAAAATCAGGATGCACGAACCTTAGCGGCGTTCGGCAAAAAAGCAACAACCTGGATCAAAAGAAAATGCCCACCGTGTTTCGCGGTGGGCATTTTTTCAATGATCGATGAAGAAAAACGAAAATGAGCCGGGACTCAAGCAGCAATTTTCTCGACGTGCGCCTGCTTTTCGTAAAGAAATTCAAGCACGGCAGCACGACAATCAATGTAAGCCGGATCGTGCGCCAGGGTCAGGCGATCGCGCGGCCGCGGCAGATTCACCTCAAGGATTTCACCGATAGTCGCCGCCGGACCATTGGTCATCATCACGATGCGGTCGGAAAGCAGTACCGCTTCGTCGACATCGTGGGTGACCATGACCGTCGTCGCCTGGGTCGCCTCGCAGATTTTCATCAACTCATCCTGCAGCTTGGCGCGGGTCAGGGCATCAAGCGCTCCGAACGGCTCATCCATCAGCAAGACCTTGGGCTGCATCGACAGGGCGCGGGCAATGCCGACCCGCTGCTTCATGCCACCCGAGATTTCATGCGGATACTTGCTGCTGGCGTGATCCAGGCCGACCAGGTTGATCGCCGCGGCAGTGCGCTCCCTGAGCTTCGGCTTGCCTTCCTTGGCGCCGAAGACGCGCTCGACAGCCAGATAGACATTCTCGAAGCAGGTCAGCCAGGGCAACAGGCTGTGGTTCTGAAAGACCACGGCGCGCTCCGGACCGGGGCCGGCGATTTCGCGGCCATCGCAGAGCAGTACGCCGGTGGTCGGCCGGGTCAGGCCGGCGATCAGGTTAAGCAGCGTTGATTTGCCGCAACCGGAGTGGCCGATCAGCGCAATGAACTCGCCCTGCTTGATCGAGAGATCGATGTCGCGCAGGGCGACGAACTTGCCTTTCTTGGTGTCGAAAGTCTGGCCGACACGCTCGATGCTTACGAATTTTTCCATGACGTTCTCCCGGATCAGGCGGATTCTTTGGTCAGCTTCTTGGCCAGCAGGATCAGGCTCTGCTCGAGGATCAGGCCGACGATGCCGATGACGAAGATGGCGATGATGATGTGCTCGACCTTCAGGTTGTTCCACTCGTCCCACACCCAGAAGCCGATGCCGACGCCGCCGGTGAGCATTTCAGCGGCGACGATGACCAGCCAGGCGGTGCCGATCGACAGGCGGATACCGGTCAGCATGTAAGGCAGCACGGCCGGGAACAGGATCTTGGTGACGACCTTCCACTCCGACAAGGCCAGCACGCGGGCGACGTTCAGGTAGTCCTGCGGCACGCGCTGCACGCCTTGTGCCGTGTTCATGATCATCGGCCAGATCGAGCAGATGAAGATGGTGTAGGTCGCCGCCGGATCGGCTTTCTTGAAGACCAAAAGGCCGATCGGCAGCCAAGCGAGCGGCGAGACCGGACGCAGCAGGCTGATGATCGGATTGATCATGGCCGACAGGAAGGCCGAGCGGCCGAGAATGAAGCCGAGCGGAATGCCGACCAGTGCAGCAAAGCCGAAGCCGATACCGACCCGCTGCAACGAGGAGAGGATATTCCAGCCGATCCCCTGGTCGTTCGGACCATTACGGTAGAACGGATCGGCAAACAAAGTCACCGCCGCGTCCCAGGTCTGGACGGGACCGGGAATACTGCCGCCCTTCAGGGTGGCGACATACCAAATGCCGATCATGATCAGCATGCCAAGCACCGGCGGCATGCTGACGCGGCCAAAGGCTGCCAGCCTCTCGCTAAACGGGGTTCCGGTCTGTTCAGCCGGCGTAGCGGTTTTTTCCATTTTCTTTTCCTTGACCGGCTCGGCCGCCACTTCAGCGACCGGCTGGTTGTTCATCGTGTCATCGACCGGCTTGGCGGCCGCAAAATCGACGCTCATCGTCATTGCGCTCATGACTTTCTCCTAAGGCGATTAGTTCAGCGAACAATCCTTGTGCCGAGGGCAATCGGAACGCCAGGCGTCATCGCCGACGTCCTCACTCTGCCCCGGACCTGGCTCAGGCCTTGACCTTGAAGCTGTCGGCGTACTTGGCCGGGTCCTTGCCATCCCAGACCACGCCGTCGATCAGTTTGTGGCTGCGCATCTCGCTCTTGGGCAGCGCAACGCCTGCAGCAGCCGCACCCTGCTTGTAAATGTCGATGCGATTGACCTGCTTGGCCACCGCCAGATAGTCCGGATGACTCTTGAGCAAGCCCCAGCGCTTGTGCTGTGTCAGGAACCACATGCCATCCGACAAATAGGGGTAATTAACCGCTCCGTCGTTGAAGAACTTCATGTGGTTCTTGTCGTCCCAGCTCTTGCCCAGACCGTTCTGGTAGCGCCCCAACATGCGCGCGACGATGACCTCCGTATCGGTATTGACATAGGCTTTCTGGGCGATGACTTCTGCCGTCTTCTGCTTGTTGGCAATCGAGGCATCGATCCACTTGCTGGCGTCGAGGATCGCTGCAACCACGGCCCGCGCCGTGTTCGGATTCTGTTTGACCCAATCGGCACTGGTGCCAATGACCTTCTCCGGATGATCGACCCAGACATCCTGCGATGTCGCTGCCGAGAAACCGATGTTGTCCATGATGGCGCGGTTGTTCCATGGTTCGCCGACACAGAAGCCATCCATGTTGCCGACCCGCATGTTGGCCACCATCTGCGGCGGGGGTACGGTGATGGTCTTGACGTCCTTGAACGGGTCAATGCCGTAGGTCGCCAGCCAATAGTAAAGCCACATGGCATGCGTACCGGTCGGGAAGGTTTGGGCAAAGGTGTATTCCTTTTCCTTCTTGGCAATCAGCTTGGCCAGACTGGCACCATCGATGGCGCCCTTGTCCTTCAACTGATTCGACAAGGTAATGCCCTGGCCATTGTTATTGATGGTCATTAGTGCAGCCATGTCCTTCTTCGGGCCGCCGATGCCGAGCTGCACGCCGTAGACCAGGCCGTAGAGGACGTGGGCGCAGTCCAGTTCGCCATTGACCAGCTTGTCGCGCACCGAAGCCCAGGACGCCTCCTTGGTCGGAATGATCTTGATACCGTACTTCTCATCAAACTTGTTCACCGCCGCCATGACGACCGAAGCACAGTCAGTCAGCGGAATGAAGCCGATACGCACTTCCTTCTTTTCCGGGGCATCCGAGCCAGCGGCCCAAGCACCGCTGCGAACGCCGGGAGGGACCATGGCCATCAGAGAGGCTCCCAAAGCTGTTGAAACAAAATCACGACGAGAAAACGACGGGCTCACTTCATTCACCAGTTTGTTGTCTTCCATTGCTTGCTCCTTGATTGCGAGAATCCAAAAACAAAATGGGCGTCACATCCTGGCCGCCGGTTGGCAGCTCGGATGGACGCCCTTGTCCATAAAGTCAATTGTCTGACTTGCGCCCGGCCGCCTTTGACCGCGCGTATTGAATGGACTATTGCAATGGCCGTGCCAGGCCTACTCAAAAAGAACTAATTCTTTAGATAGACTTTATTTTCAATAACTTGGAAAACAACAACGGCGCCATTAGGCGCCGTTACCGATGCACTGCCGCAGTGCAGCAAAGGACATTGCCGCACAGCTTTAGAGCAGCACCCGCGCCATGTCGATGACGTCGCGCGCCACTTTGGCCAGGGTCTGGCCGCGCTCCATCGCCAGTTTTCGCATGGCGTGATAGGCCGCGTCCTCATCCAGGCCACGCGCCTTCATCAGCACGCCCTTGGCCTTGTCCACCAGCTTGCGGTCGGTCAGCTTCTTGGAAACCTCGTCCAACTCGCGGCGCAAAGCCTGCGTATCCTCGAAACGGGCCCGCGCCACATCGACAATCGGCTTGATCCGTTTCGGGTCCAGGCCATCGACGATATAAGCCGAAACCCCCGCCTTGACGGCATCGCGGATAGTTTCCTGGCCGTCTTCCTGGGTGAAGATCACCACCGGACGCGGCATGTCCTTGTGCATTGCCGCCAGATTTTCCAAGGTATCGCGGCTCGGGCTGTCGGTATCGATGAGGATCACGTCCGGCTGCAGCTTCTCGACTTCCGCCGTCAGATTTTCCGAGTCGGCAAGAATTGCGGCCACCTGGTAACCGGCGAGCGCCAACCCGGCACAGATCTCGCCGGCCCGGGAACGGGATTCGTCAATAACAAGTACGGTCAGCATGCGTAAAACTTAGGCAAATTTCACACCAGATACCGCAACTGCCGCTTCCGCCATGGCCTGAATGACAATTTCATTTTCCCCAATGGCACCACAAAGCGTGAATTCGACGGCCGGATGGGCGGCGCGCAAAGTATCGATCATTTCCGGCACCTCCCGTTTCAGATGGCCGCCGCGCGCGATGAACATCGGCATCACCACCAGATGGGTATGGCCGCCGGCAATCAGGGCCTCGGCAGCATCGAGCAGGGTCGGCGCCATGAACTCCAGGAAAGCCAATTCGACGGTCATGCCGGGCATTTTCTGGCGAATCACCGACTGGACACGCCGCATCGGGTTGGCCCATTCGGGGTCGCGCGCACCGTGAGCGAAAAGAATGAGAGCGGTAGTCATGGTGTGACTCTACCGCAACAAAATCAGCAGCAACACAAAATTCAGTAGTATTGACAAGCCAGCCAACACCTTCCAGGTTTGCAAGGGATTGCGTTGGATCAAGGGCTGCCGGGAGGGCGCTGCGATGGGCCGATTCGCACCACGCTGCAAAGCGAGCAAGAACTCCTCCGCCGTCTCGAAACGATCGCCGGCATCCCGCGCAACCGCTTTGAGCAGGATATTTTCCAACCATCCCGGAATCTCGGGCCGCCAGCGGGTCGGTCGCACCGGCTCGGTAAATTTCGGGCTCTGGAATGGTTCGATCTCGCCGTAGGGATACTTGCGGGTCAGCAGGAAATAGAGGGTCACGCCAACGGCATACAAGTCGTGCCCGGTTGTCGGTCCAGCCCCGGCAAACAGCTCTGGTGCCATGTAAGAGGGGGTACCCGCCACGCCCGGCGGGGCCTCGTCCTTGATGTCGCCGAGACTGAGGGCGACACCAAGATCGAGCAGGCGTAAAACGCCATCCGTCCCCAGATGCACGTTGTCAGCCTTGATATCGCGGTGCACGATATCAAGGCGGTGCAAGCTTGCCACCGCCTTGAGCAAGGCCATTCCCCAGCCGACTGCCTCGCCGACCGGGAAGTGTTGTCCGCTGTCGAGGCGCCGCTGCAGACTTGCCCCCGGATGCCAGGTCATCAGGTAGTACAAGCAACTACGCTGCTCGGTCGGCACCACTTGCGGGAAGGCGGGCGAAACAACGCGCCTTGCCCGCCATTCCTCCATCAGCAGGCCGCTGGCAGCCGCACCATCGCCATCCAGACTGGGTTGCAAGGTTTTCAACACCAGTTGCTGGCCGTTACGCGGATTCGATACCCGATATAACAAGGTTTCGCGCGCATCATGCAGAATTTCTTCAACCACATAGCCATCCAGGCCATGCCCCACTTTCAACTTGTGCGGCAGAGGCAAGTTCGCTGCGCTTTCCAGGCTATCGCGTAGTCCAACCGGCGGCAGCGAAAGGACATCGACGACCACGGCACTGGCATTGTCGTGTCCGCCCTGGGCCAAAGCCAGGCTGGTCAAGGCGGTGGCGACGGCCTGCGGCTCGGGATGATCGAGCAGGACTTCGGCCATCAAGGCGTCTGCAAGCACACCCCAGACACCGTCGCTGATCAGCATGAATCGATCGCCCACAGCCAGATCGCCGTCGGAAAAGTCGAGCAGAACCCGGGGATCGAGCCCGATCGCCCGCGACAGAACGTTGTTTAATTCGGGATGTTCCCAAACATGATCGACAGTCAAGGCGATCAATTCGCCTTCGCGCAAACGATAGATGCGGCTGTCGCCGATATGTGCGGTGTAGTAGCGCCGACCACGCAAGACCAGCGCCGACAAGGTGGTCGCCATACCGCTCAATTCCGGATTGCGGCTGGCCTCGGCGATGACCCAACGATTCAGCGCCGTGGTCACCGTTTCGATGGCACGCGGCACCCCCCAGGTGTCCGGCGTGGCGAAATAATCGGCCAGCAAACCGCGAACCGTATACTCAGCCGCCTCACGCCCGCCTTTGTGACCACCGATACCATCGGCGACCGCCAGCATGGCGCCCTTGTTTTCCAGGTCGATCCCTTCGGGCGTGGCCACGCCGCAATAATCTTCGTTGCGCTCGCGTGGTCCGGTCAACGATGCCTGGCCGACCTGCAATCCGAGGCAATTCTTTGAATGCTTGCTCATCCCCTCCCCCAGGGTTGACTCAACTTCGTACCAACCTCTCGTAACGACTTGTCAGGCTATCCATGACTTCGAGAATACGCTCGCTGGTCGTCGCGACATTGCGCACGGCGATATCCCGATTGCTCTCCCGCCCGTTCAAGGCCTGCTCGAAGAACATCCATTGCGTGTTGGCCAAGCCCAGCTCCAGCCGAATATCGTCCGTATTCTCCGGGGCGCCGTTCATCTCGGCCAGCGCCGCGACAAAATCGCGCCGTGCGCTTTCCTGCTCGGCCCGCAAGGCTTCGGAACCGATTCCAAGCCGGTCGAAGAGGAAGCACTTGGCCATGCGCTGCGACAGCATGCGCTGCCGACCCGAGATATTGACCAGATGCCCCGCGTTGCTCGCTGCCAGCTTTTCGTAAGCCCCGGTCAGGGCATGCGCCGCCCGCAAGGTCCGCTCCGACTCGGCCAGAACCTGACGCGCATTGTCGGCATTTGGCGCAAGCGCCAATACCTCGCGATAGCGCCGCCAGGCCTGTTCGAGATCGGCCAGACCGCCTTGGATCGCTGGATTGGGCGACAAGGTGGCCAATTCAACGAGCTGGTTCTCGAACAGGCGGCGCGACTGGTCGAGCTGACTGACCGCCTTGTCCGGCATCAGATTGGCACTTTGCATCGCGTAAGCCTTGGCCATGCGTTGCGACAGCATGCGCTGCCGGCCCGCCTTGTTGATCGCCGCCCCCAGCCCCAGGCTGGGCCGGGACGGCTCGGCAGCCCAAAGCCGCGGCCAAGAGAGGCCACCCAAAGTCAAAACAAGGAAATCCCTTCTCTGCATCAGGCTGCTCCTTTCAAATTTTTGCACTGGTCAGATGACTGGCGCCCCAAGTAGTCCGCCAGCGGGTCTTGACACCGCTCAGGCCAAGCAAGGCCAATACCGCCAAGAGCGCGAAGATCAGGAAACCCAGCTGATAGCTGCCGGTCAGCTGCTTCGAATAGCCCAGGCTGGAGGCCAGGTAGAAGCCGCCGACACCGCCTGCCATGCCGACCAAGCCGGTCATGACGCCGATTTCCTTCTTGAAGCGCTGCGGCACCAACTGGAAGACCGCACCGTTGCCCATCCCCAGCGCCAGCATCGCGCACACGAAAGCGATCAGGGCCATCCATGCCTGCGGCAAACCGAAGCTGACGATGCACAGGAAAATCGCCGCAAAGACATACATCACGCTCAAGGACTTCACCCCGCCGATACGATCGGCGACGTTACCGCCAATCGGCCGCACCAGCGACCCGGCAAAGACGCAACCGGCGGTGAAGAAGCCCGCCATCTTCGGATCAAGCCCGTACTGGGTGTTGAAGTAGATGACCAGCGAGGAAGCCAGGCCGACGAAACCGCCGAAGGTGACCGAATAGAAGAACATAAACCACCACGCATCCTTGTCCTTGAGCACCTTCAGGTACTCGGCAAGCGTCTTGGGCGGCGGCGCATCCGGCGCATCCTTGGCCATCACGACAAAGGCGATCAGCACGATGACCAGTGGGATCAGCACCACGCCAAAAACGTTCGTCCACCCGAAAGCTGCAGCCAGGCCGGGGGCAAACAGCGCCGCCAGGGCCGTGCCGGAGTTACCCGCACCGGCGATCCCCATCGCCGTTCCCTGATGCTCGGCCGGATACCAGCGCGATGCGAGCGGCAAGGCAGCAGCGAAGGACGAACCGGCAACACCGAGGAAAACCCCGAGGATCAGCACTTCCCGATAAGAATGCACGCCGATCTGCCAGGCATAGAACATGGCGCCGATGACCACGCCCTGGCCGATGATGGCCGCCTTCTTCGGCGACAGACGGTCGACCAGGATGCCCATGACGATGCGCAGCAGCGCCCCGGCCAGCACCGGCGTCGCCACCATCATGCCTTTTTCGGCATGGGAAAGACCGAGATCCTTGGCGATGCCGATGCCCAGCGGGCCGAGAATGACCCAGACCATGAAGGCCAGGTCGAAATAGAGGAAGGCGGCGAGCAGCGTCGGCGTATGGCCGGCCTGCAGGAATGATTTTTTGTCCATGATCTTGACTCACAAGGGCTGAAAGGTCGGAAGACGGCCGAAGCCATCCAATCTGGGTGCGCACGTGAATCCGTTATCACCGCCCGACGCCCTTGCCGGGTAATGCGCGAGTTAGCGCACTATCAGCAACCCGCGTGCCAGAAACTAATCCGATGATTTCTATAGACTTTACCAAAACGAACTAGTTATTTTTAACTACAAGACCATGCACCACGGGAGCGCGCTGGTGTCCAGTGCGGTGCATTTCTAGTCTAGTCGGAAGCGGGAAAGACCCAGATTGGCCACTCAAAACAGGGCAAAAAGATATTTAGGGGCGCTTTATCCGCTCTAGGCCACAGAACTACCGTACAAAGCCTCCGAACAACATTACGCAGACTAAAGTGAATCCAATTAATGGAGGTCAAACGCACTGTGGATCGCTGCTTTGCACTACGGTACCCTGGGGCTAGAGACAAAAGGCTGCGAGAAGGTACGGAAATAGGCATGGTGCCCTTCATTTTGAAGTAGCCATGAGAAGATGCAGCGTTTGCAACTTGAACTTTGAAGGAATACTGGTGAACTTTGAACTTTCTCGCCTAAAGCCTGAGGATATTCCGCTGTTCAAGCAGGACATGCAGAACGCATTTCAGGTGGGGGCTGCATCCGAGTTTTCGGATTTGGATGAGCAGGTGTTACCAGAACAGGATATTGACTTATCACTCTATGCGGAGGGCTCCGTTGCCTATAAAGCCATGGATGATGGGCAGATCGTCGGTGGCGCGATTGTTGTCATAGACAATCTCACGCAACACAACCATTTGCACTTTCTCTACGTAAAGCACGGGATTCAGTCTCGTGGCATCGGTAAGAAAATATGGGAACAAGTCGAGAAGCTCCACGCCGGCACGAAGGTTTGGGAAACCGTTACCCCCTATTTCGAGAAAAGGAATATTCACTTTTACATCAATCGTTGCGGTTTCTCTGCCGTGGAGTTCTACAACCCTCACCACAAAGATCCAGGAACCCCAGAAGACATGATTGGAGGTGACTGCTTTTTCCGGCTGAAAAAAGTGATGAAGTGACAAATATCAGACGAGTGGAATAGGCTTATCACCGCCTTCAAGCTGTTTTATTCAGGCATTACGGCTCTTGGTAAAGCAACAAGCAGCGATCCAAAACGCAAGCGAAGGCGGCATCGAGCATCTGTTTTTCAAGCAGCCAGCCCCCTAACGGTTTAACTAGTCCCTTCGCCCCAAAAAAATCAACAGAAATTGTGCCAGATCTCCCGACACCATTTTTTGCCTTTTCAGCCCGTGCGCCGCAACAACTCTGCCTCCCCATCCCCTTTCAATGAAACCGCCCAACGCTGACAAACATTAGCGCCAGCAACAACACCAGCGAGACGCTTTTCCAAAAGATCACCGGGTTGCGCTCGATCAGGGGTGGGCGTGTTTTGTTGAGGAAGGACTGGTTGGGGTGATGTAGGTCGTAGATGAATTCGGAGAGTTCTTCGTAGCGGGCGTAGGGGTTGGGCTCGACGGCCTTACGGATGGCATCGTCAACCCAGGCGGGGATTTCCCGCTCTTCGTTGAGCACGCTCTTGTAAACCAGCTTTTTCTGCGCGGCCTTGGTGCGTGTCCTGGCGGCCCGCGCGCCGTAAGGAAAGGTGCCGGACAGCATCTGATAGGCGATGACGCCAAGCGAATAGATGTCGGAGCGTGCACTGCCCATCTCGCCGAGGAAGTATTCGGGTGCGGCGTAGAGGGCGGCGCCGAGCAGGTTGATTTGCTCGATGCCGCTGTCGACCTCTTCCAGTCCGGCAACGCGGGTAGCGCCGAAGTCGATGATTTTCACCGTACCGGTGGTGTCGATCATGATGTTGTCGGGCTTCAGGTCCTGATAGACCATTTCCAGGCGATGGAAGGCCTGCAAGCCCCTGGCGATCTGGGCCAGAAGGCCGCGCACGGTTGCCAGATCGGGCCTGGGATTGTCGATCAGCCATTGCGCCAGGGTCTGGCCCTCAATGAATTCAGCGACGACATAGATGCTCTGCCGCTGCCGCGTCTGGGCACAGGACTTGAGTACATGTGCGCTGTCGATGCGGCGGGCAATCCATTCTTCAAGCAGAAAACGCTCTAGTGCCGCAGGGTTGGCCTGCATGTCGACCGACGGGGTCTTGATCACCACGCGCTCGCCGCTTGCTTGATCGACGGCAAGGTAGATATGGCTGCGGGCGCTGCGCTTGATGACGCGAACGATCTGGTAGCCCTCGAACTCGTCACGCGCTTCAAGTTGCGGCGGGCACGGCAGATCGGACACCTGGCGGAAAACCTCGTTGGCCTCCGGGTCGGGCAGTTGTTCGAGGCGAATCAACAGGACACTGAGATTGTCGCTGCTACCGCGTTGCAGGGCCTGGTCGACGATGGCTTGGGCAGCGGCATCGAGGTCGAGGGTGGCGGCAATGGCCGCTTCGACGCAGGCGGCATCGGTGTATTCGTAAACGCCGTCGGTGGCCAGCATGAACAGATCGCCCACCAGCAACGGCAGCGAGCGATAGTCGATCTCGACCTTGCGATCCATGCCCAAGGCGCGAGCGAGATAGCTTTGCTCGGACGAGACCCAGAGCCGGTGATCTTCGGTCAGCAGGGTCAATTCACTACCGCGCAGCCGATAGATACGGGTATCGCCAACATGAAAAAGGTGGGCCGTGGTCGATTTGATGACCAGCCCGCTGAAGGTGCACACATAGCCGCGCTCGCGGTCGTAGCGGTGCTGGCTTTGCTGGGTTTGCGCGTGCAACCAGGAGTTGGTGGCACTCAGCACATGCTCGCCGGACTTCCTCACCGACCAGGCGTCCGAGGTGCAGTAATAGTCTTCGAGAAAGCCGGTGACCGCCGATTGCGCCGCCTGCTGACTGACCTGACTGCTGCTGATGCCATCGGCCAATGCCACGGCAAGCCCCTTGGCCGAAAGCTGCGCGTCCTTGGGAATCAGGACGCCGTGAAAATCCTGATTGATTTCCTTGCGCCCTTTGTCGGAGCATTGGCCGACGGAGACTTTCAGATGACTGGCCACATTTTCACCTTCCGACTGTCAGCACTGTTGGAAACGCTTGCTGCGGAATTGCACCGGGCATTCTGTGCCCAAGAAGGAATTTCCCCGCCAGCGGACGGGGAATGCCGTCGAGCACCGATCAGACTGCTTTACGCTTCGGTGCAGTGCGCACGTGGGTCGAGTACAAAGTCAAGCCGACAAAGGCGATCCCACCGACCAGATTACCGGCCACGGTCGGCAGTTCGTTCCAGACGAAGTAGTCGTACAGCGTGAAATTGCCACCGAGCATCAAGCCCGACGGGAACAGGAACATGTTGACGATGGAGTGCTCGAAGCCCATGTAGAAGAAGACCATGATCGGCATCCACATGGCGACGACCTTGCCGGTCACGTTGGTGCAGATCATGGCGCAGACAACACCGGTTGATACCATCCAGTTGCACAGCACGCCGCGGATGAACAGGGTCAGCATGCCGGCTGCACCATGCGCCGAATAGCCCACTGTCCGCCCCTCGCCGATGGTACCGATCTTCTGGGCGACCGCGTTGGGCGCCTCGGTGAAGCCGAAAGTCCAGATGACGGCCATCATCACGGCCACCGTCAGCGCGCCGGCGAAGTTGCCGACAAAAACCAGGCCCCAGTTGCGCAGCACACCCCTGATGTTGACGCCGGGACGTTTGTCGATCAGGGCCAGGGGGCACAGCGTGAAGACACCGGTCAGCAGGTCGAAGCCAAGCAGGTAAAGCAGGATGAAGCCCACCGGAAAGAGCATGGCGCCGACCAGCGGCTGGCCGGTCTGGACGCTGACCGTTACGGCAAAGGCGGCAGCGAGCGAGAGGATGGCGCCGGCCATGTAGGCGCGGATCAGGGTATCGCGGGTGGACATGAAGATTTTCGACTCGCCGGCGTCGATCATCTTGGTTACGAATTCGGTGGGTGCCAGATAGGCCATGGTGGCTTCCTTCAAGGATTGGGTTTGACTGATGGCGGCCGGAGCAGTGTTCGACTGCGGGGCGCGCGAATCCCACCATTGGGACAGGCCGGGCCGGCGACGTTGCCGGCCCTGAGAGAGATTGCGTATCGGTTTAGACGGCCAGGTAGACGTTGCCGCCTTCGACCTTGACTTCGAATTTGCCGCATGAGCCGACATCGGGCGCCACAGCCTGGCCGTCTTCCAGGCCAATATTCCAGCCATGCAGCGGACAGGTCACACGCTTGCCATGCACGATCCCCTGCGACAACGGCCCGCCCTTGTGCGGGCATTTGTCGTGCAGCGCAAAGACCTGGTCGTCCGAGGTGCGGAAGATGGCGATGTCGCCGCCCGTGGCCGGCTTGACGATGCGGGAACCCAGTTGCGGGATATCTTGCAGCGGGCAGATCAGTTTCCAGTTGCTCATTGTTTTTGTCCTTTTCCAGTTGCTCAGGCTTCAAGCTTGATGGGGATGAATTGTTTGATCGGCTCGGCTTCGCGCGAAGTGGCCCAGGGGTCCTTGGCGTCCTTCAGCGAATCAAGCAGCGCGGCGTACAACGCCTTGCGGCCTTCTTCATCCTCGAGAATCTTCCCCTTGATGTAATCCATGCCGACGCGTTCGAGGTAGTGGCAGGTGCGCTCGAGGTACCAGCCTTCAAGGCGATAGAGTTGCAGGAAGGCGCCGGAGTATTCCATGACCTCCTCGTCCGAACTGACCTTGCACAGGAACTGGGCGACTTCGGTCTTGATGCCGCCGTTGCCGGCGATGTAGATCTCATAACCGGAATCGACGCCGATGATGCCGACGTCCTTGATGCCGGCTTCGGCGCAGTTGCGCGGGCAACCGGAGACGGCCAGCTTGACCTTGTGCGGGGCATACATGTCGAACAGCATCTTTTCCAGCTTGACGCCCATCGACATCGCCAGCTGCGTGCCGAAACGGCAGTGCTCGGCACCGACGCAGGTCTTCACGGTGCGGATCGATTTGCCGTAGGCGTGGCCGGAGACCATGCCGGCGGCGTTGAGGTCGGCCCACATCGCCGGCAGGTCTTCCTTCTTGACGCCCAACAGGTCAATGCGTTGGCCGCCGGTCACCTTGACGGTCGGTACGTTGTACTTCTCGGCCGCATCGGCAATCGCCCGCAGTTCGGCCGGCGTCGTCAAGCCGCCCCACATCCGGGGCACCACCGAGTAGGTGCCGTCCTTCTGGATATTGGCGTGCGAACGCTCGTTGATGAAGCGCGATTGCGGATCGTCCTTGGCTTCGTGCGGCCAGGTCGAGATAAGGTAGTAATTCACCGCCGGCCGGCATTTGTCGCAGCCATTCGGCGTTTTCCAGTCGAGCGCCTTGAAGACCGCTTCCTTGCTGGTCAGGTGCTGGTCGAGAATGGCCTCGCGCACCGTCTTGTGCGAATGATCGGTACAGCCGCAGACCGGCTTCTTGTCGGAAGCGGCCGGCGTGTAGGCGCCGCCGATGGTCGAAGCCAGGATCTGCTCGACCAGGCCGGCACAGGAGCCGCAGGACGAAGCCGCCTTGGTGTGCTTCTTCACCTCGTCGAGGGTGAACAAGCCCTTTTCCTTGATGGCTTTGACAATGACACCCTTGGTAATGCCGTTGCAGCCGCAAACCTCTGCACTGTCGGCCATCTCGGCAGCCTTGCTCTTGCCGGCATGACCGACGTCACCGACCAGCGACTGGCCGAAGATCAGCGAGTCGCGAATGTCGTGGATATCGCGGCCATCCTTGAGCAGCTGGAAGTACCACGGACCATCCGCCGTATCGCCGTACATCACGCCGCCAACCAGCTTGTTGTCCTTGATCACCAGCTTTTTGTAGACCCCGCCATGCGGATCGTTGAGCAGGATTTCCTCGGTACCCTCGCCGCCCATATAGTTACCGGCCGAAAACAGGTCGATGCCGGTGACCTTGAGCTTGGTCGAGGTCACCGAACCGGTGTAACGACCGATGCCGTAGCCGGCCAGGTGATTGGCGGCGACCTTGGCCTGCTCGAAGAGCGGCGCAACCAGGCCGTAGGCGATGCCGCGATGGCTGACGCACTCGCCGACCGCATAGACCTTCGGGTCGTAGGTCTGCATGGTGTCGTTGACCACGATGCCGCGGTTGCAATAGATGCCGGAGGCTTCGGCCAGCGCGTAGTTTGGGCGGATACCCGCCGCCATCACGACAAGATCGGCCGGAATCTGCATGCCATCCTTGAAGCGGACTGCCGCAACGCGACCGCTTTCGCCCTGGATCAGGGCTTCGGTCTGCTTCTGCAGCAGGAACTTCAAGCCCTTGTCTTCCAGCGACTTTTGCAACATCTTGCCCGCCACTTCATCAAGCTGACGTTCGAGCAACCATGGACCGATGTGCACCACGGTGACGTCCATGCCGCGCAACTTCAGGCCGTTGGCCGCTTCCAGACCGAGCAGGCCGCCACCGATCACCACCGCATGCTTGTGCAGGCGGGCGGCTTCGATCATCTCGTCGGTATCCTTGATGTCGCGGTAACCGATCACGCCGGGCAGGTCGTTGCCGGGAATCGGCAACATGAAGGGGGTCGAGCCGGTGGCGATCAGCAGGCGGTCGTAGGGCGCTTCGGTGCCATCGTCGGCCAGCACGACACGGCGCACGCGGTCGATCTTGCTGATCTGCTTGCCGGTATGCAGCGTGATCTTGTTGTCCTTGTACCAGTCGAGTTCGTTGAGCACGATCTCGGAGATGGTCATTTCGCCGGCCAATACCGGCGAGAGCAGGATACGGTTGTAATTCGGATGGGGTTCAGCACCGAAGATCGTGATGTCGTAGTGATCCGGCTTGATCTTCAGCAGTTCTTCGACGGTACGGACACCGGCCATGCCGTTGCCGATCAGGACGAGACGAGGTTTGCTCATGTTTGGCTCCAACGATGCGTGCGCCCTGGGGCGCGAAACTTGTGTTTCAGCGCATGACGTCGTTGCCATTGCGGGCCGGCAGGCCCAACCGCCCTCGTTGGCGGCAGATTCGCTGTTGATGGCAACACCAATGCAAAGCGCGTGCCAAATCATGGGCAATTGATTTATATAGGTTTTGACTCCGCCCCACTGCTGCCTTGGCACCATTTGAGGGCGCCAGCCACCATGTCGGTGCAATTCACGACACCCGAAAAACAAAGAGGCCGCCGAAGCAGCCTCTCTTCCGAACAGGATTGCTCGCTGTTTAAACGGCGGTTGCCGACAAGGCGTTTACTTCCACAGCAACAACGGCCTTCGCTTGATTGAAGTCTTCGGCATAACCGCTGGCATAGAGCAGACAAGCCAATTGGTTGGCGATCGGTTTGGGCAATGGGGTTTGCCGGTCGAGTACGCGCTGCGTCCACTTTGCGGTGGTTGCCGCATCGGCCCCCTCGGCCAGCGCCGGAATCGAACGCAAGCTTTCATGCTCGGCTTCGAACAACACGTCTACCTGCCCATCGTGAATATATTCGAGCTTGGGACGCCGCTTGGGATTGGCGAACGGCTCGCCTTCGGTTCCACGCAGGAGTATGGCCCGATCACCACGCGCCGCCAGCATGTTGCGCATCAGTTCGATGAAATCTGGATGCGTTGCCGGTGCCACGAGGACGGCCTCCCCGGCAAAGGGATTGATCAGCTTGACCAAACTGTGGGCACTATTGCGCACCCCCATACGAGCACGCAAGGCAAGCAGATTGTGCAATCCCGGTGCCAACGCGTTGAGCGGAAGGAAGGCCAGGCCTTTTTCACCCAGCGTCGCCTGCGCTTGGGTCACCGAAGCCGACGGCATGATGCCCAGTTCCCGGAAAATCTGCGCCGTTGTTACCCGGCCAAATCCCTCGATCAGGCCATGCACCAGCACTGGAACGCCGAAGCGCTGCAACATCAGCGCCAACAACGGGGTCAGGTTGGCTTCCTTGCGGGCGCCGTTGTAACTCGGCAAGACCACCGGGCGCACCCGGCCTTGCGGCATATCCAGGCGATTGGTTCGATCGTCGGCCGCCGACAGGAAACCCAGCATCTCGTCGAGCGCCTCGCCCTTGACGCGCAAGGCGAGCAGGATGGCCCCCAGTTCAAGATCCGGCACGCCGCCGTCGAGAATGGCCGCGTAGAGCTGGCGTGCGTCATCGGTACTCAGGTCGCGCGATCCCTGGGCGCCCCGGCCGATTTCCTTGATGTAGTTTCCGTAACTCATGGTCTCCTCCTGGCGCTTTCAGTGCAGCGCCAATTTTTCATGACTGTGATTCGCAACCATGCGCTTGATGTCCGGCACGCACGAGCCGCAGAAAGTACCGCACTTGAGCTTTTCCTGCAGCAAGGGAAGATCAGCACCGGCCACCAGTGCTTCGTGAATTTGTACATCACTGACATCGGCACACTTGCAGACGATCTTGCGCGGCGCAATGCTCACCGGCGGTTTGCTGGTTGGCGCCAGGGCAAAACGGATCAAGGAGGGATCGAGTTCGTCCTCCGCCATCGCTTGCTTCAACCAGGCTTGCGCCAATGTTTCGCCAGCCAGGCGTACCGCCAGCAAACGACCATCGCGGGCAACGGCCTTCTTGGCGACACGGCGAGTCAAATCGGCATAAACGATGGCCCCTTCGTCAGATGCCATGTCGAAAAAGCGATCGAGACGAGCCAGTTCGGACTGGGCAATCGGTTCTGCCGTGGCCGCCCTGAATACGACGAGCGGCGACTTGCGGCCATAGAGGTTGACCGTGGCGAATGGAAACTCGGAGAGCAGCACCCGAGCCGCTTGCAATAATTCGAGCGCCGCGGCCTGGTTGGCGCAACGACGCAAGATGGCCAGGGGATAGGGCAAGTCGAGCTTGTCGACTTGAATGGCGGCATGCTTGAGTTCCGGCTGCTGCGAATAGGGATCGATCACGTCGCAAGTCAGTGCGTTGGCTCCGGCCGAATTCATGAACTGGCTCCCCCAGTGCATGGGCATCCAGGCTCGACCGCGCTTGAGCCCCTCGCCTTCGATGACGCGAACTTGGGCACTACCTCGCTCATTACTCAAACGCACCACATCGCCGCTGCTCAGATTGCGATGACGCATGTCGCAAGGATGCATGCTGAGCAAGGGTTCATCCTCAAGATTAAACAGGCGCGGCACATTGCCAGTTCGGCTCATACCATGCCACTGATCCCGCATCCGCCCGGAAAGCAAGCTGATCGGCCGCGCCGCCGATAACGTATCGGCTGTCGCCAGATGTTCCACCGGGATGAAGCGCGCTTTGCCATCTGTCGTCGGATACAGCCCGTCCTCGTACAAGCGAGCCTTGCCGCCGCTAGCCCCTTCCGGGTAAGGCCACTGCTGCGGACCATCCCGCTCGAGCAAGGTATAGCTCAAGCCAGTGATGTCCAGATCCCGCCCACGCGTGCTTTCCCGATGTTCGTTGAAGATTGCTTCGGCATCAGTATAGGGAAAGAGCTCGGCGGCCATGGGATGCCCGAGCTTCCTACCGAGAGCAAGCGCGAAGTCGACGACGATTTGCCAGTCATGACGCGCCTCGCCGAGTGGCGCAACGGCCGGCAGGACGCGGCTGATGCGCCGCTCTGAATTGGTCACCGTACCCTGCTTCTCGCCCCAACCGGTTGCCGGCAGCAAGAGATCGGCGTAGGCGGCCGTATCCGTATTACCGTAGGTTTCCTGGAGCACGACATATTCCGCAGCGCGCAGGGCTTCGCGCACAAACTCGGCATTCGGCATCGAATGGGCCGGATTGGTGCAGGCTATCCAGACGGCCTTGATCTCCCCGCTCTTCAGGCTCTTGAACAAATTGATCGCCGATTTGCCCGGCGTCGCCGGCACGGATGGAAGTCCCCAAAACCGGGCAATCTCGGCACGGTGCTCAGGATTGGCCAAGTCGCGATGTGCCGACAACAGGTTGGACAAACCACCCACTTCGCGCCCGCCCATGGCGTTGGGTTGCCCGGTCAACGAAAATGGCCCGGCGCCCGGCCGACCGATCTGACCGGTGGCGAGATGCAGGTGAATCAGACCGGCGTTGTTATGTGTGCCATGCGCCGACTGGTTCAAACCCATGCAATAGAGCGACAACGCAGACTCGGCTTGGCCAAACCAGCGCGCCGCCCGTACGATATCGGCGGCATCGATGCCGCAGGTCTCGGCGACGATCTCGGGGGTGTAATCAGCGACGATCTCCTTGAGCGCGGAAAAACCTGTTGTGTGGGCTTCCACGTACGCCATATCGACCATCCCTTCAGCAATCAGGACATTGAGCATGCCGTTGAAGAGTGCGACATCGGTCCCCGGCCTGATTCCAAGGTGCAGGTCGGCGATAGCGGCCGTTTCCGATCTGCGCGGGTCGACTACGATGATCTTGAGTGCCGGGTTGGCTGCCCGTGCATCCTCGATTCGCCGAAAGAGAATGGGATGTGCCAGCGCCGGATTGGCCCCTGCAATGAAAATCAGCTTGGCGTCGAGGATATCGTCGTAACTGCAGGGCGGCGCATCTGCGCCGAGTGTCTGCTTGTAGCCTGCAACCGCCGATGACATGCACAAACGCGAGTTGGTGTCGACATTGTTGGTCGCAATCAAGCCTTTGGCCAGTTTGTTGAAAACGTAGTAATCCTCGGTCATCAACTGGCCAGAAATATAGAAGGCCACGGAGTCCGGACCATGCTCCCGGATGATCTCGGCAAAACGACCTGCTGCTTCTTCAAGCGCATCACTCCAGCCGATGCGGCGCGTGCCTCCCCCACGCTCATCGCGTTTTTCGGGGTAGCGCAAGCGCTGAGTCGTATCGGCAGCAAGATGGAGGGTTGCTCCCTTGGTGCATAGGCGGCCCCGGTTGGCAGGATGATCGGGATCGCCCCGTACACCAACGATCGCGCCTTGCTCGGTTTCGATCAGCACACCACAGCCGACGCCGCAATAACAACAGGTGGATTTGACTTCGTTTTTCATAATTTTCCTTCCGGCCTGCCAACCAGCAACACGCGTGCCACCATTAATAATCAGTGACTTGCATAAAAAAAAGGAGCTTCCCCAAAGGAAAGCTCCCTTTTTTGGTGCGCTCGGCGCCGACTCCGTCCCTATTTGATGCGTTGCAACTTGGGACGCCCTCCTTCTGGGCGCGGCGGCTCGGGAGGGTCTTCCGGAGGAGGCGTTTCCGCAACGGGCACGTCCATCTCTGCCGGCTCGGCGGCAATATTGTCATCCGCCTCGAAAGCCATGCCGGCGCCATTTTCCCGCGCATATATGGCAGTCACCTGGCCGACCGGAACCGACAATTCGCGCGTGACGCCACCAAAACGCGCCTGAAAATCGATGTAATCGTTACCGATCATCAACTTGTTGGTCGCATCCGGCCCCAGGTTCAGGACAATCTGTCCATCCCGCACAAACTCGCGCGGCACCCGGGTACGTCCATCAACCGAAACGGCGATGTGCGGAGTAAATCCATTGTCGCAGCACCACTCCCAAATAGCGCGCAGCAAATAAGGCTTTGTGGAAGGCAGCTCCATACTTTACTTGCGCATGGCCTTTTCAGAAGGCGTCAGAGCATCGATAAAGCCTTGACGGCTAAAGATCCGCTCGGCGTACTTCATCAGGGGGGCAGCAGCCTTGCCCAGATCGATACCATAGTGATCCAGACGCCAGAGCAGCGGAGCGATGGCGACATCGAGCATAGAGAAATCATCGCCCAGCATGAATTTCTGTTTGCTGAAAATCGGCACGATTTCCGTGAGACGAGCACGGATTTCCTGACGAGCCTTGTCGGCCGTCTTGCTGTTCTTTTCAATCACTTCCATGAAAGAAAAGATTTCGCGTTCCATGCCGACCAGCAGTTGGCGGGCGCGGGCGCGCATGATCGGATCGGCAGGCATCAATTGCGGATGCGGAAAGCGCTCGTCGATGTATTCGTTGATGATGTTCGGCTCGAACAGGACGAGATCGCGCTCGACCAAAACCGGCACACGGTTGTGCGGGTTGATCGCGGCCATTTCTTCCGGCTTGTTGAACATGTCAACATCAATAACCTGGAAATCCATGCCCTTTTCGAACAGGACGATGCGGCAGCGATGGCTAAACGGGCAAGTAGTGCCAGAGTAGAGGTTCATCATGTGTGGTAGCCCTCAAAATGAGATTCGGCACCGGGGGGTTGGCCGAAGCCAAACCCGCGATGCCGTTAGCTGATCCGTGAAGGATCAGTGAATGTCTTTCCAGTATTCCTTCTTCAGCGCGTAGGACACGACAAAGAGCAGAGCCAGGAAAGCTAGAACGAAAACGCCCAGCGTACGACGGAATTCCTGCTGGGGTTCGGCCATCCAGACCATGAAGCCGACCAGATCGGAAACCGCCTTGTCGAACTCGGCCGGAGCCATCGAACCCGGCACAGCGAGTTCCAGCTTGTGCGTTTCATGATTACGCACTTGCTCGCCTTGCAGACCGTAGAGAATGTGCGGCATGCCGACGTTCTCGAACACCACGTTGTTCCAGCCGGTCGGACGATTTACGTCACGGTAGAAAGAACGCAGGTAGGTGTAAAGCCAGTCGGCACCCGCGCCGGCATTACCGGCTTCGCCACGGGCACGGGCGATGATGGTGAGATCCGGCGGTGCGGCACCGAACCACAGCTTCTGCTCGTCCGAACGGGCTGCGACGCGCATCAGTTCACCGATCTTGTCGGCGGTGAACATCAGGTTGTCCTTGACTTGCGTTTCGGTCAGCCCAAGATCCATCAGGTTCTTGTAGCGCATGTAGGACGCGCCATGACAGTTCAGACAGTAATTGACGAACAGCTTGGCACCGTTCTGCAAAGCCGCCTTGTCGCTTACCGAACCCGGCCACTTGTCCAGATGGACCGCCGCGCCGCTGGCAAAAGCCAGTACCGGGGCGAAGAGCAATGCGATCAGGAATTTTTTCATTTTTTGCATCCTCACTTCATCGTCACGCGGTCAGGAACCGGCTTGAACTTGTCCATGCGGGACCACCACGGCATGCCGAGGAAGAAACCGAAATAGAACACGGTGCAGATCTGGGAAACCAACTCGCCCATCGGGGACGGAGAAAGCGTACCGAGATAGCCCAGGATGAAGAAGCAGATCACGAAAATGGTCAGCATGACCTTGGTGATCGGACCACGATAGCGGATCGATTTCACCGGGCTGCGATCCAGCCAGGGCAAGGCGGCGAAAATGACCACGGAGGCGCCCATACCGACCACACCCCAGAGCTTGGCGGGCAGACCGAAGAAGTTCCAGACCATGGCACGCAGGATGGAGTAGTACGGCGTGAAGTACCAGACCGGCGCAATATGCGGCGGCGTCTTCAGCGGATCGGCCGGATAGAAGTTCGGCGTTTCCAGGAAATAACCGCCACCTTCGGGTGCGAAGAACATGACCGCCGAGAAGACCATCAGGAACACCACGACGCCGACGATATCCTTGACGGTGTAGTAGGGATGGAAGGGAATGCCGTCAAGCGGAATACCATTTTCGTCCTTGTTGGCCTTGATTTCAACGCCATCCGGATTGTTCGAGCCGGTTTCGTGCAGCGCCAGAACGTGGGCAGCCACCAAACCGAGCAGAACGAGCGGGAAGGCAATGACGTGGAACGAGAAGAAGCGGTTCAGGGTTGCATCACCAACGACGAAGTCGCCACGGATGATGATCGACAGATCCGGACCAATGACCGGGATGGCCGAGAACAGATTGACGATAACCTGAGCCCCCCAGAAGGACATCTGGCCCCACGGCAGCAGATAGCCGAAGAACGCTTCACCCATCAGCACCAGGAAGATGCCAACGCCGAACAGCCAAGTCAGTTCACGCGGTTTACGGTAGGAACCGTAGAGCAGGCCACGGAACATGTGCAGATAAACCACGATGAAGAAGGCAGAAGCGCCGGTCGAGTGCATGTAGCGGATCAGCCAGCCCCCCGGGACATCACGCATGATGTATTCGACCGAGGCGAAAGCGATAGGCACGCCATTCGCATTGACTGCTGCGTCCGGCTTGTAGTGCATGACCAGGAAGATGCCGGTTACGATCTGGATGACCAAAACAAGCAGGGCCAGGGAGCCGAAGAAATACCAGAAATTGAAATTCTTCGGTGCGTAATATTCAGACAGGTGGCCCTTCCACAAGGACGTCGCCGGGAAACGGGCATCAACCCACTCCAAAACGTTGCCCCCGATCGAACCATCCGACTTGTATTTTTCGAAATTGCCTGCAGCCATTTGTTACGCTCCCTTCTTGTCTTCACCGACCAGAATACGGGTATCCGACAGATACACGTGCGGCGGCACTTCCAGGTTGGTCGGTGCAGGCTTTGCCTTGAAGACGCGCCCGGCAAAGTCGAACGTTGAGCCGTGGCATGGGCACAGGAAGCCACCAAGCCATTCGCCACCCATGCCCTCTTCCGACCCTTTTTTGAACTTCTGCGAAGGCGAGCACCCCAGATGGGTACAAATACCGATCACCACCATGATTTCCGGTTTGATCGAGCGGGTATCGTTCTTTGCATAGGCAGGCTGTTGGTCCTTTTCGGACTTCGGATCAGCTACGGCATCAGCAAGCTTGGGCAAGGTATCCAACATATCCTTGGTGCGATTGATGATCCACACCGGTTTGCCACGCCACTCGACGGTCATCATCTGACCTGGCTCGAGCTTGCTGATATCGACTTCTACCGGTGCGCCTGCTGCCTTGGCACGCTCGGATGGAAGCAAGCTGGAGACGAACGGAACAAGTGCACCAACCGCACCAACTCCGCCCACGGCTGCAGTTGCGACGATCAAGCGCCGCCGCCCGCAGTCCATTTTTCCTTGTTTGCTCATTACGCTGACCCCTAAAGGAATTGGATGGGATTAAAAATAAACGCTAAATTATACGACATTGGAACTGACGATAAAAGCTGCTGTCAGCTTGAACTGGTCTTGCGCTCTCGTAACGCCTGGGCAAGCGTACCGGCATCAACATATTCGAGCTCGCCGCCAACTGGAACTCCGCGCGCAATGCGAGTCACCTTTATGCCTTTGGGACGTAGCATCGCGGTAAGATAATGCGCCGTCGCCTCCCCCTCGTTGGTGAAGTTCGTCGCCAGAATGACCTCTTCAACAACACCATCGAGCGCGCGCGCTACCAAATGCTCCAAACCCAACTCGCGCGGCCCCAGGCCATCCAAAGGCGATATTCTCCCCATCAGAACATAGTACAAACCCTGATAAGCCAGGGTTTGTTCCATCATGTTCATATCGACCGGCGTTTCGACGACACAGAGCAGAGAGGCATCGCGCTTAGGTGACGCGCAGCGCTCGCACAACGCCGTTTCGGAAAAAGTATTGCAACGCTGGCAATGCCTGATCGCCGCCAAGGCGTGTAGAAGCGCATCACCAAGCCGCTGCGCACCGGTACGGTCGCGCTGTAGCAGATGATAGGCCAAGCGCTGCGCCGACTTGGGTCCAATTCCCGGCAGACAGCGTAAGGCCTCGATGAGCGCCTCGAGTCCTGACGGCGTCACTTAGAACGGCAGCTTGAAGCCGGGAGGTAGGTTGAGACCAGCTGTAAAACCTGACATTTTTTCTTGACTCAATGCCTCACCACGACGCATTGCATCGTTAACCGCGGCAGCAATCAGATCTTCCAGCATTTCCTTATCGTCCATAACTGAAGGATCGATAGAAACACGGCGCACATCGTGCGCACAAGTCATTACGACTTTGACCATCCCCGCACCGGACTGCCCTTCGACTTCAACGAGCGCCAACTGCTCCTGGGCCTTTTTCATATTTTCCTGCATTGCCTGGGCCTGCTTCATCAGGCCTGCCAAGCCACCTTTCATCATTTGCATGCTCTCCGTTAGACGATCGGTTTGATCGATGATTCAACAAGTGATGCGTCCAGAGTTTCGATCGCATCACGCACAAAGGCGTCTTGCTCTATTGCTTGCTCCGCCGCAAGCTGACGTTCTCTTCTCTCGCGTCCAGCCGTCTCTGCAGGCGTATCTTCTTCGTTCTTTGCCAACTCAAAGCGCACATTCACCTGACGCCCGAGAAGCTCGACAATCGCCTGTTGCAAGCGATCTGGAGCAGGCTTCATCTGTAGATGAGCATGTTCCGGTGCCAATCGAAGCAAACACTCTTCGTCAGTTAGACTGCGCAATTCGCAGTGTTGTGCAAGCGTCCTGGCCAAGCCACTCAATGAAAGCTGCGACACCATCTCATGCCAATCCCGATCGAGCGGTGCTTTGACCTTAGCAGAAACGGATTCAACTAAAGCTGCCGGGCTCGCCCGAGCCACTGCAGAAGCGGCTTCGCTCTGCGCCGTCATGGCCACCGCCACTTTGACGGCCCGACTCTTGGCTTGTACCCCAGACACAACATCGGCGACCGAAGCCGGCCGGAAGGCATGCAAACGGAGCAACGTCATCACGAAACCCGAATACTCATCAGGAGCGGATTGCAACTCTTGACGACCGACATTGACGATCTGGTAGGCTAATTGGACAAACTCGCCCGAAATCGCATTCGCAAAACGCAACAGCCGATCCCGGTCCGGCTCGTCGTCGAGCGATGCGGGCACAAACTGGGCAATCTGGATGCGCGTCAGCAGAGTGGCGAATTCCTGCAATGCCGCAGCAAACGAAAGACTGCGAACGCTAAGATCGGCAGCAACTCTCATTAACTCGCCTGCATCGCCACTTATCAAGGCATCGAGAATCGAGAACAGGTAATCGAGGTCGACCGTTCCCAACATGTTACGAACCTGTAATTCGTCGACTCTGCCAGCTCCGTGTGCGATAGCCTGATCAAGTAGCGACAAAGCATCACGCATACTCCCGGCAGCTGAACGCGCAACCAATGAAAGTGCGCCATGCTCATAAGGAACCGCTTCTGTTTCGAGAATATGCGAAAGGTGTCCCGAAATGGCAGGTGCCGCCATTTGTTTCAGATTGAACTGCAAACACCGTGAAAGCACAGTCACCGGTATTTTTTGCGGATCAGTAGTGGCCAGAATGAACTTGACGTGCTCGGGCGGTTCTTCGAGAGTTTTCAACATCGCGTTGAAAGCCGAATTGGAGAGCATGTGCACTTCGTCGATCACGTACACCTTGAAACGGCCACGCGTCGGCGCATAAATGGCATTTTCCAGCAACTGACGCATCTCATCGACACGCGTATTTGTCGCGGCATCAACTTCAAGTAAATCAACAAAACGCCCACTGTCGATTTCTTGGCAGGCCGAACAGACACCGCATGGTGTCGGCGTAATACCGCGCTCACAGTTAAGGGCCTTCGCCAATATGCGTGCCAGCGTCGTTTTTCCGACCCCGCGAGTGCCTGTAAAAAGATAAGCATGATGCAAGCGCTGCTCGGAAAGCGCGTGAGTCAACGCCCGGACCACGTGCTCCTGACCAACAAGCGTAGAAAAATTGCGCGGCCGCCACTTGCGCGCAAGAACTTGATAACTCATGCGCCCCACACTCAACAGAAAATGAAAATGGCGAGCCTAACCCCCGGCACTTGCAGTAAATGGCTGTGGCTGCTTCCTTCCGGACCTGACCAGGTTCACCACCCTGCAATGCGGGGAGACCCGCCGCTTTCTATTTTAGCACAGCAAGCAACTCCACCAGTCGGAAATTCCACATATTTGCGGATTCCGATCATTCGCCGCATCGCTGCGAAGCGGGCAGGTTCC
>QXPY01000006.1 GCA_003583745.1 Rhodocyclales bacterium GT-UBC
GGTCACCGCCAGGCTACCCTATGCTTAGCCCCTTCAGGTCCCCTGAAGGGGCTTTTGCCTTTCTGGAAAAATCGACGTCCCCCCGGAATTGAGTAGCGCCTGACTTTAGAGTCCAAACTTTCACGATAAGGAGATTGGACATGAAGAAGCGATTCACCGAAGAACAGATCATTGGTTTCCTGCGGGAAGCAGAAGCGGGGATGCTGATTGCGGAACTGTGCCGCAAGCACGCCTTCTCAGAAGCGAGTTACTACCTCTGGCGCAGCAAGTTCGGCGGAATGAGTGTGTCGGACGCCAAGCGGCTCAAGGAGCTCGAAACGGAAAACACGCGCTTGAAGAAACTGCTGGCCGAAACGATGCTGGAAAACGAGATTGCCAAGGAGGCCCTGCGAAAAAAGTGGTGAGCGCACCGTCACGCCGTGATCTGGTGCGCCACCTGATCGACAAGGGACTCAGCGAGCGAAAGTCATTACGTTTTTTCGGGATGAGTCCGAGTTCATTCCGTTACCGGCCGGCGACGGATCGCAATGCGGCTTTGAAGGAGCAGATCGTCACGCTCGCCCAACGCCATCGGCGTTACGGGGCCGGGATGATCTACTTGAAGCTGCGGCAGGCCGGCATGGTGGTGAATCACAAGCGGGTGGATCGGCTCTACCCCGAGGCCGGTCTGCAAGTGAGAAGGCGAAAGCGGAAGAAGATCCCGGTGTCGGATCGTCATCCGCTGGAGCGCCCTTCGGCTGCCAATCAGGTCTGGTCAATGGATTTCGTGTTCGACCGGACGGCAGAAGGGCGTGTCATCAAGAGCCTGACTGTGGTCGATGATGCCACGCATGAAGCCGTGGCCATTGTTCCAGAACGAGCGATCGGCGGCATGCAACTTACCCGGACCCTCGATCAGTTGGCCAAAACACGCGGCCTGCCCAAAGCAATCAGGACGGACAACGGCAAAGAGTTCTGTAGTCGGGCTATGCTGAATTGGGCGCATGCCCGTGGTGTACAACTCTTTCTCATTGAGCCGGGCAAACCGAATCAGAACGCCTATATCGAATCGTTCAATGGGCGTTTCCGAGATGAATGCCTGAATGAGCACTGGCTCACCAGCCTGCGCCATGCCCAGGTCGTCATCGAAGGCTGGCGCCGTGAATACAACGAGGAGCGACCGAAAAAATCCCTGGGCGGTTTGACGCCTGCAGCTTATGCCAAATCACTTACCCAGAAATCGGGTAAATTACCCTCGGACTCTAAAGCCCTCTGCTACTGAAAACGGGGGGACGTCGAGTCGCTTAAAAAAACCAGTTTCTATCCAACTGCGTGGGGCCACCTCGGAAAGCGTCGTTCTGATGCCGTCTGCCGAATAGTGTGACGTTGCGAGAATGTGGTTCCCGGAAAATAAAATGGCCTGTCAGATAATCTGGCAGGCCATTTCTAAATGATTTGATTCTTATACGTTTAGGCAGGGAGCGGGTCGGCGTTGCCTAGGGCGGTTGTGTTCATCCCACCATCCACATACAGGATCTCACCGGTAATGCCGCTCGCCAGGTCAGAAAGCATGAAGGCAGCGGCATTGCCAACTTCTTCGATCGTTACATTGCGGCGCAATGGAGCATTGTGCGAGTTGTACGAGAGAAGTTTGCCAAAATTGCCAATGCCGGATGCAGCCAAGGTTTTGATCGGTCCCGCCGAAATTGCATTGGCGCGGATACCTTCTGGTCCGAGGCAAAATGCAAGGTAGCGCGTAGCAGCTTCCAGGCTGGCTTTGGCCAATCCCATCGTGTTGTAGTTCGGCATGGTACGCTCGGCACCAAGGTATGAAAGGGCCAGAGCGGAACTCCGACGGCCTTGCATCATTGGGCGAGCCGCTTTGACCAGGGCAGGGTAGCTGTAAGACGAAATTTCGTGAGCAATCCGGAATGCGTCACGCGAGATGCCATCCAGGAAATCGCCTTCGATCGCTTCGGTAGGTGCATAGGCAATCGAGTGAACCAAGCCGTCAAGTCCGTCCCAGTGTTTGCCCAGTTCAACGAACAAGTTAGTGATTTGCTCGTCGCTGCTGACGTCGACGGGAATAGTGATATCGCTACCGAATTCGGCGGCGAATTTCTTGATTCGGTCTTCGAAGCGTTCATTCTGGTAGGTGAAGGCAAGTTGGGCGCCTTCGCGATGGCATGCCTTGGCAATGCCATAGGCAATGGAATGCTTGGAAAGCAGACCGGTAATCAGAATCTTCTTGTCGGCGAGAAAGCCCATGTGTTGTTCTCCCTAAGGGGTTGAGCCGCAGGATTATAAAGCATCACATGTTCGGATAGGTTGGCCCTTCGCCACCTTGTGGCACAACCCACGTAATATTTTGTGTTGGATCCTTGATGTCGCAGGTTTTGCAATGTACGCAATTCTGAGCATTGATCTGTAGGCGCGGTGCGCCATTGTTATCTGTTTCCACAATCTCATATACCCCTGCCGGGCAAAAGCGTTGTTCCGGGGCGTCATAGCGCGCCAGGTTGAGGGAGATTGGCGTGGTGGGGTCCTTAAGCTGCAAGTGACAAGGCTGGTCTTCTTCGTGATTGGTGCTGGAGAGGAAAACCGATGACAGGCGATCAAACGTCAATTGCCCATCCGGTTTGGGATACGTAATGGCTTGGCATTCGCTGGCCGGTTTCAGTTTGGCGTGGTCTGGCGTCTTGTTACGGAGCGTCCACGGTGCATTTCCGCCAAAAACGATCTGATCAATGCCAAACATCAATGAGCCCAATTTCAGCCCCTTGTTCATCCAGGGCTTGAAGTTGCGTGCCTGGTGAAGTTCCTTATGGAGCCAGCTCTTTCTGAATGCATCCGGATAGGTGCTTAGTTCATCGCGTTGGCGTTCCGCAGCTAATGCGGCGAAGCACGCTTCAGCGGCCAGCATGCCCGACTTGATGGCGCAGTGCGATCCTTTGATGCGCGCGGCATTGAGGAAGCCAGCGTCGTCGCCAACCAACAGGCCGCCGGGAAACACCAGCTTGGGCAAAGATTGGAGTCCGCCTGCGGCAAGGGCACGTGCGCCATAGGAGATGCGTTTGCCGCCTTCCAGGAATTTGCGGATTGCCGGGTGAGTTTTGAAACGTTGAAACTCTTCGAACGGCGAAAGGTAGGGGTTGCTATAACCGAGGCCGACAACAAAGCCGACGGCTACCTGATTGTTTTCCAGATGGTAGAGGAATCCGCCGCCATAGGTGTCCGCTGCCATGGGCCAGCCACCGCTATGCACGACCAGTCCGAGTTGGTGCTGCTCGGGCTGGATTTCCCAGAGTTCCTTGAGTCCGATGCCGTAGGTTTGCGGATCGACGCCATCATCCAGTTTGAAGTGGGCTTGCAGTTGTTTGCCGAGATGGCCACGGCAGCCTTCGGCAAAGAACGTATATTTGCCGTGCAGTTCCATGCCCATCTGGAAGTTAGGGCCTTCACTCCCGTCGCGCAGGCGTCCCATGTCACCGGTTGCAACCCCCTTGACGGCACCGTTCTCGTCAAACAGGATTTCCGAACCTGCAAAGCCGGGATAAATTTCGACCCCGAGTGCCTCCGCCTGCTCGCCTAGCCAGCGGCACACGTTGCCAAGTGAAACCACATAGTTGCCTTCATTGTGGAAACATTTGGGGAGCAGGCTGTTCGGAATTTTGGTTGCGCCGGTTTCGGTAAGAATAAAGAAACGGTCCTCAGAGACAGGTGCATTCAACGGGGCGCCATCTTCTTTCCAGTTCGGGAGGAGTTCGCTCAGGGCGCGCGGATCCATGACCGCGCCCGAAAGTATGTGGGCGCCGATTTCGGCACCTTTCTCGATCAGGCAAACGGAAATCTCCTGGCCTGATTCGATTGCTTGTTGCTTCAGTCGAATGGCCGATGCCAGACCGGCAGGTCCACCGCCAACGATAACGACGTCGAATTCCATGGCTTCGCGTTCCATGATGCCTCCTCTATTTATTGTGACGTTGTAAACAATACGGTACAGTATGGAAATGCATTGATCAACCCCTTGGAAACATTGTTGAGATGGAACATAAAAAGAAACTGATGCATGTCACCACGATGCCGATTCGCTGGGGCGACATGGATGCCTATGGTCATGTAAACAATACGGTTTATTTCCGTTACATGGAGCAGGCGCGAGTCGAGTGGCTGGAAGCGGAAAATGTTGTTGTTCGCCCAGGCGGAGATGGCCCGGTGATCATCAATACCGCCTGTACCTTCCTTATTCCGTTGACCTACCCGGGGCGGGTCGAGGTTCGTACATATGTCGGAAGCATTGGTCGTTCCAGTGTTCAGACTTATGTCGAGATGCGTGTCGAAGGTGATGATCGTCTCTATGCCGAGGGCTCGGCGAAAGTGGTGTGGATGGACACGCGAACGGGCAAATCGGTTCCCTTGCCTGATCATGTGCGGGCGGCACTCGAAGCGGAGTAAACTCGCTGCCCATTGTGTCGTCAATTGCGAAGAACATGGGCAAAAAGGAAATTTGGGAGAAGCTGCTCTCGGCCGACCGGCCCGGTGCCGGCAAGGCGCCGGGAACACCCGAGCGGACCGCTTTTCAACAGGATTATGACCGTATTGTCTTCACCTCGGCTTTTCGCCGATTGAAGGATAAGACGCAGGTTTTCCCGCTGTCCAAGAGTGACTATGTCCGTACGCGCTTGACGCACAGCCTCGAAGCCAGTTGTGTCGGGCGTTCGCTGGGGGCTGTGGTTGGTCGCGAGATCATTGCTCGGCATGGCCTGCAGCATGTCGAATCAGGCGATTTCGGGGCGATCGTGGCCGCTGCTTGTCTGGCCCACGATATCGGCAATCCTCCCTTCGGTCATGCCGGTGAGGATGCGATCCGGGAATGGTTCATCACTTCCGGTTTGCTCGATCAACATGATTTCACACCTGAACAGCGCGCTGATTTCGAGCGTTACGAGGGCAATGCACAGGGATTTCGCATCGTTACCCGTTTGCAGAATCCGGCGAATCCCGGCTTGCAACTGACCAGCGCGGTGCTGGCGACTTTTACCAAGTATCCGCGCCCATCCCATCTGCGGGAGGAACTGGATGGCAAGAGCGGCCGCAAATTCGGGTTTTTCCAGCATGATGCCGAAGCCTTTCGCGAGGTGGCCGCTTCTACCGGTCTGATCGAACGTATTCCGGGCAAGGCCTGGCGGCGTCATCCGCTGGCTTTCCTGGTCGAGGTGGCTGACGATACCTGCTACCTGATCGTCGATCTGGAAGATGCCGCCAAGCTGGGTTTCGTGCCCTATCGCGATGCCGAGTGCCTGCTCGCCGATCTGGCCGGCAATACGGTCAATGGCGGTCGCCTGGATCGCTTGCACGACCCCAAGGAACGTCTGGAATATTTGCGTGCCAAAGCGATTGGTCGCCTGCTGGAAAGCGCCGCCTCGGTCTTTCTGGAAAATGAGGATGCCATCCTTAACGGCGAGTTCGATGAGGAGTTGCTTGAGCAATCACCCGTCGCCATCCCGTTGCAGGCGGTGCTCCGGCTGGCCAAGGACACGATCTACACCGCCCGTCCAGCCCTGGAAATCGAGACCGCCGGTTTCGAGGTCCTGGGGGCCTTGCTCGGTTTGTTCAGCAATGCGGTGGAAGCGAAGAGTGGCCATGGGCGCTTCACGACACGCGAGCGGATGTTGCTGAAGCTGCTGCCGAACCAGTTCCTGGGCCATGCCGGCGAACCGAGTGCCGATCCTTACACCCGCCTGCTGCAAGTCGCGGACTTCGTTGCCGGCATGACTGATTCTTACGCAGTGGACATGTATCGCAAGCTGAAGGGCTTCGATCTTCCGACCTGATTGAAAGGAAAGAATATGCAGAGTTTCGATTTCTACAACCCAACCCGGATCGTCTTCGGGCCGGAGAAAATTTCCAAACTGGCAACGCTGGTGCCGGCCGAGGCCCGCGTCCTGATCCTTTACGGCGGTGCCAGTGCCCAAAAGAACGGCACGCTCGATGAAGTCAGGGCGGCGCTGGGTGGGCGCGTGGTGCAGGAATTCGGTGGCATCGAGCCGAATCCGACCTACGAAACCCTGATGCAGGCGGTCGAGCAGATCCGGCGTGAAAAGCTCGATTTCCTGCTCGCCGTCGGTGGCGGCTCGGTGATCGACGGCACCAAGTTTGTCGCGGCTGCCGTCAATTTCCCCGGCGAACCGTGGGATATCCTCGAAACCCATGGCCGCAGCGTGCGCAGCGCCTTGCCTTTCGCCTCGGTGCTGACCTTGCCGGCCACCGGTTCGGAGATGAACAGCGGCGCCGTGATCACCAAAAAAGCGACTCATGCCAAGCTGGCCTTCATGAGCCCGATGGTTTTCCCGAAGTTTTCGATTCTTGATCCGACCAAGACCTATTCCTTGCCGCCGCAGCAGATCGCCAATGGCGTCGTCGATGCCTTCGTGCATATCGTCGAGCAGTACCTGACCTATCCGGTGCAAGGCATGGCGCAAGATCGTTTTGCCGAAGGCCTGTTGCAGACTTTGATCGAAATCGGTCCCAAGGCGCTCGCGACACCGGAGGATTACGATGTCCGGGCCAACCTGATGTGGGTGGCGACGCTGGCCCTGAACGGTTTGATCGGTGCCGGCGTGCCGCAGGATTGGGCGACCCACATGATCGGCCACGAAATCACCGCGCTGCACGGGGTCGATCATGCCCGTACGCTCGCCATCGTGCTGCCTTCCTTGCTCAACATCCAGCGTCAGGACAAGCATGCCAAACTGCTGCAGTACGCCGAGCGCGTCTGGCAGATTCGCGACGGCAGCGAAGAGCAACGGATTGATGCGGCCATCGAGCAGACCCGGCAGTTCTTCGAAGGCCTGGGCATCAAGACCCGTCTTTCGGGTTATGGCATCGGTCCGGAGGCGATCGAGCCGATCGTCGCGCAACTGGTGGCGCATGGCATGTCTGCGCTCGGTGAGCGGCAGAACATCACGCCCGAGGTCAGCCGGCGGATACTGGCTGCCGCAGCCTGATCGACAGAGGTAAAAGAGGGCGCTTTCCGGCTATTTGAGTGCGGCCAGGAAGCGCTTGCGGGCGCGTTCGAGTTCGGGCCGGTAGGCTTCGCCGACCAGTTGCGAACAGGTCTGGTAAAAAGCCTGAAAGGCTGACTTGACCGTGGACTCGGCAAGCTTTCCCGGCGTGCCGGCCTCGTTGTCGGTGCCCGGGAGGTCAAGCGGCTTGAGGATGGCGTAACGAGGGATGATCCGCTGCCCGCCTTGTTCGGAAGAGGCCGTCAGCGGCCCGGTTTTGACGAAAACGAGACCTTCGTATTCAAAGCGTTCGCCGATGGCGAAATGTTGCAGTTTCATGGTTCCGACGTGATCGTGGCGTGTTGCCCGATATTAGCAGTTTGTCGGGAAGGGCCGGATTCTTCACTTGCCAAAACATGGATACTGTATAAAAATACAGATACCGGTTTTTAGTGGAGCAGGCCATGAAACTTACGCCACGGCAGCAGGAAATTCTCGACTTCATCAAAAGTACGCTCGAGGTCCTCGGCGCGCCGCCGACCCGCATGGAAATTTCCAGCGCTTTCGGTTTTGCCTCGCCCAATGCGGCGGAAGATCATCTCAAGGCCCTGGCCAAGAAGGGGGCCATTGTCCTCGAGCCGGGCTCGGCCCGGGGTATTCGCCTGGTCGAGCAGCTTGGCTTGCCCCTGATTGGCATGGTGGCTGCCGGCTCTCCCATTCTTGCCGTCGAAAACGTGCAAGGGCGTTATGCGCTGGATGCCGGCCTGTTCAGTCCGCGAGCGGACTTTCTGCTCAAGGTGCGTGGCTTGTCGATGATCGACGTCGGCATTTTCGACGGTGACCTGCTGGCGGTGCACAAGACCAACCAGGCGCGGGACGGGCAGATTGTCGTTGCCCGCCTGGACGAAGAGGTCACGGTCAAGCGTTTGCAGCGCAGCAACGGACAGATCCGCCTGATTGCCGAAAATCCCGATTTCGAGCCGATCATCGTCAATCCCGATGAAACCGATTTTGCCATCGAGGGGATTGCAGTTGGCTTGATTCGCGGGGCGATCAGCCCCTTGTCATGAACTGCGTGCCGTTGCCGAGCCCTTTGGCGGAGGTCCTGGCCAGGGGGGATGTCTGGCGCGGCGATACCTTGGCCAGCTTGGCCGGTGAAACGATACCGAGCGGGCATGCCGAACTCGATGCCGAATTGCCGGGCGGCGGTTGGCCGCGTGGCAATCTGACCGAGTTTCTGGTCGAAAGCAGTGGCTTGGGCGAGGTTTCGCTGCTGCTGCCGGCCCTGGCTCGCCTGTCGGCAGACGGGGGCTGGCTGGCGCTGGTCACGCCGCCTTGTTTGCCGCATGCCCCCGCCTGGGCGGCGGCCGGATTGGCGCTGGAACGGATTGTCGTTCTGCAAGCCGGGAAGCAGACCGCCTGGTGTGTCGAGCAGCTATTGGCTTCGGATGGATTTGCCGGCGTGCTGGCCTGGCCGCAGGCCGGGATCGATGCGCGTAGCCTGCGCCGTCTCCAGGTGGCGGCCGAAGGGCGATCTGCCATGGCGTGCCTGTGGCGACCATCCGCCGCTGGTCATGCGCCATCGCCGGCGCCATTGCGTATTCAATTGGCGGCGGGTGAGGCGGGGCTGTCGGTACGTATCATCAAACGGCGCGGTCGTCCGGCGGCGCGACCGCTCGATCTATCTTTGCCTCGCCCCGGGAGACTCACGCGTGCTCTGGCTGGCCCTGCACTTTCCCTTGTTGCCGCTCGAAGCCTTGCCTCTGAGGCAGTCGCCTAGTGCTGTCGTCAGTCGGGGGCGGGTCCTGTGCTGCGATACCCTGGCAGCTAGGGCTGGTGTCAGAGACGGCCAACGACTTTCAACGGCTCTTGGCTTGCAGCCGGGACTGGCGGTTTTCGAGCGCGATACGCAGCTTGAGTGCAGGGCGCTGGAGAGCCTGGCCTGTTGGGCTGGCCGCTTCACGCCAACGGTCAGTGTGTCCGAGCCAGCCACGCTTCTGCTCGAGATTGCCGGATGCCAACGGCTGTTTGGCGGCCTTGAGGCGATTGTCGACGTCGTGCAAGCGGGCTGTGCGGCTCAGTCCTACAGCATAGGCTGGGCGGTAGCACCGACGCCCTTGGCGGCTGAATGGTTGGCTCGTGCTGGTGCCGGGCAAGTTCTTCGAGATATTCCCCAGATGCGGCAGGCGCTGGCAGGCTTGTCCTGTGCGGTTCCCGACTGGGGGCGGGATGCACAGGCCCGGCTCGATGCCTTTGGCCTGAGCCGTCTGGGCGATTTGCGCGCCTTGCCTTCAGCCGGTCTGCGGCAACGGATTGGTCCTCTCGCGCTGGATGCCTTGCTGCGCGCCTGGGGCGAGATGCCAGACCCGCGGCGGAACTTTGTCTTTCCCGAGCAGTTTGCGCAGAAATTGGAATTGCCAGCCCGGATCGAGCAGGCCGAGGCCCTGGTTTTTGCCGGACAGCGCCTGTTTTCGGCCTTCGCCGGTTGGCTGCAGGGGCGGCAATTGCTGGTTCGCGTCTGTCGTTTGCAGCTGACGCACGACGATGCGTCGCAGACTGACCTGCCCCTGCGCTTTGCCGAACCTGCCGCCGATGAAGGACGTTTTGTCCGTTTGTTGCGCGAGCATCTCGGGCGTTTGTTGTTGCGTGCGCCGGTCGAAGCCATTGCCTTGCTGGCCGATGAGTTGCAGCCTTCTTCCGGCACAACGGCCAGCCTTTTCGAACAACCCCGGCAGGGCGAAGGCACGCTGGTTTGCCTGGAGCGCTTGCAGGCCCGCCTGGGCGGTGCCGCCGTACAGGTGTTGGGCGCGAAGGCGGATTACCGCCCGGAATGTGCCAGCTCAGGCCATGCGCCGAATGCCATGGTGTCGGCCGGAGATCCTTCGCTGACTGGCTTGCCTGGTGGCGCGCAACGACCGCTTTGGTTGTTGCCGGTCCCGCAGGCTTTGATCGAGCGCCATGGCTGCCCGTACTGGCATGGCGCGTTGAAGCTGCTGTCGCGTGGCGAGCGCCTGGAGAGCGGTTGGTGGGATGAGGGCGAGGCTGCTCTGTCGGGGGGGGACGCTGTATCAGACAACAAGACAGGCAAGCCGGCAGGTATTGGCGACGTACGGCGCGATTATTTCGTGGCTCGCAATCCGCTGGGGCAGTGGGCCTGGGTTTTCCGCGATGCGGAAGGCTGGTTCCTGCACGGCCTGTTTGCCTGATTCGGGAGAGTGGGTCATGTCCTTGCCGGAGTATGCAGAGCTGCACTGTCTGTCCAATTTCAGCTTCCTGCGCGGTGCGTCGCACCCGGATGAATTGGTCGAACGTGCGGTCGTTCAGGGCTATCGCGCCTTGGCGCTGACCGACGAGTGTTCGCTGGCCGGCGTCGTGCGCGCCCATCTGGCGGCACGGCAAACTGCGTTGAAATTGATTGTCGGTAGCGAGATGACGACGGTCGATGGTTTGAAACTGGTTTTTCTGGCCTGCAATCGACACGGATACGGCAACCTTTCGGCATTGATCACGCTTGCCAGGCGACGCGCCGGGAAGGGGGCTTACACCCTGCAGCGCAAGGATCTCGAGGCCTTGTCGCCGAGCGGTGCGGTGCCCGATTGCCTGGTGCTCTGGGTGCCTGGTACGACGCCTGAGGCGGCGGATGGGCAGTGGCTGGCACAGCGCTTTCCGGGGCGTTGCTGGATTGCTGCCGAGTTGTTGGCCGCCGGCGACGATAGCGCTCGTCTGGATACATTGCTGGCACTAAGCAGCGTTTGTGGCCTGCCGATGGTGGCAGCGGGCGATGTCCATATGCATGTCCGGGCCCGCCGGCCGATACAGGATGTGCTGACCGCGCTGCGCCTTAAAACCTCGGTTTTCGAGGCGGGGTATCGGCTTTTTCCCAATGGCGAGCGTCACCTGCGCTCGCGTCTGCGCCTGTCCCGCCTGTATCCGCCGGAATGGTTGGCCGAGACCTTGGTGATTGCTGCGCTGTGCAATTTTTCGCTCGATGAGTTGCGTTACGAATATCCTGAGGAAATCGTGCCGGCGGGCGAGACGCCAGCCGGCTGGTTGCGCCACGAGACGGAGCAGGGCTTGCTGCGGCGCTATCCGGCGGCCGTGCCGGACAGTGTCCGGGGGCGCGTCGAGCATGAATTGGCCTTGATTGCCGAGATGGGCTACGAGGCTTATTTTTTGACGGTGTACGACATCGTCTGTTTTGCCCGCAGTCGGGGCATTCTTTGTCAGGGGCGGGGGTCGGCGGCCAATTCCGCGGTGTGCTATGCGCTGGGGGTGACGGAAGTCGATCCTGCCCGTTCGTCCCTGTTGTTCGAGCGTTTCGTTTCGAAAGAGCGCGGCGAACCGCCGGATATCGATGTCGATTTCGAACACGAGCGACGCGAGGAGGTGATCCAGTACATCTATCGCAAATACGGCCGCGAGCGGGCCGCCCTGGCGGCGGCCCTGATTACCTATCGCACCAAGGGCGCTCTGCGCGATGCCGGCCGGGCCCTCGGTTTCGGCATTGCCCAGATCAATGCGCTGACGGCGTCGTTGGCCTGGTGGGACAAACGTGAGCAATTGCCGGAGCGCTTTGCCGAACAGGGGCTCGACCCGGCCTCGCCGCGGGTCGAGAAATGGCTGGCGATTGCCGAAGCCTTGCGCGGCTTTCCCCGGCACCTGACCCAGCACGTCGGCGGTTTCGTCATTTCGCGCGGGCCGCTGTCCCGGCTGGTGCCGGTCGAGAGTGCCGCGATGCCCGAACGCAGCGTCATCCAGTGGGACAAGGATGATCTCGACGCCATGGGCTTGATGAAGGTCGATGTGCTGGCCCTCGGCATGCTGTCGGCAATTCATCGCATGCTGCAGATCGTTGGCGCCCAGCGTGGTCAGCCCATGCGGCTACAGGACATTCCGGCCGAGGACCCGGCCACTTACGCGATGCTGTGCAAGGCAGACAGCATGGGCGTCTTCCAGGTCGAGTCGCGGGCCCAGATGGCCATGTTGCCGCGCTTGCTGCCCCGCAACTTCTACGATCTGGTGGTCGAAGTAGCGCTGGTCCGACCCGGACCGATCCAGGGCGACATGGTGCATCCCTACCTGAAGCGCCGGCGTGACAAATCCTTGATCGAAAAAATCTCGCCGGCCGTCGATGCGGTGCTGGCGCGTACCTTCGGCGTGCCGATCTTCCAGGAGCAAGTCATGCAGCTGGCCGTGGTGGCGGCCAATTTCACGCCCGGCGAGGCCGACCAGTTGCGGCGGGCGATGGCCGCCTGGAAGCGCAAGGGCGGGCTGGAACCCTTCGAGCAGAAACTGCTCGCCGGCATGGCCGCCAACGGTCTGCCGGAAAGCTTTGCCCGGCGCATCATTGCGCAGATCCAGGGCTTCGGCGAGTACGGTTTCCCGGAGTCCCACGCCGCCAGCTTTGCGCTGCTGGTCTATGCCTCGGCCTGGCTCAAGCGGCATCATCCGGCCGCCTTCCTGTGCGGTTTGCTGAATAGCCAGCCGATGGGGTTTTATTCGCCATCGATGTTGATCCAGGACGCCCGTCGCCACGGCGTCGTTGTTCTACCTGTCGATGTGACGGCGAGCGGTGTGGATAGTCAGGTTACCGATTCGGGGGCGGTGCGTCTGGGGCTGCGCGAGATCAAGGGACTGGCTGAAGCGGCAGCGGCGCGTATAGTCGCCAGCCGCGGGCGCGGCGCCTTCCGCGATGTCGTCGATCTGGCGGCTCGCGCCGCTTTGCAGCGGCGCGATCTGGACCTGCTTGCTGCGGCCGACGCCTTGTTTCATCTGGGAGGCCATCGTCGGCAGGCAGCCTGGTCGAGCGCCGTCGCCGTCAAGCAAGGGGACTTGTTCGATGGTCTGGCCTTGTCCGAAACATCTGTCGATTTGCCCGAGCCGACGCTGGCCGAGAATCTGCTTGCCGATTATCGGCAACTGGGTCACAGCCTGCGTCCTCATCCCTTGCTGCTGTTGCGTCCGGAGCTTGAGGCTCGACGTTTCGTCCGGGCGGTCGACCTGCGGCATGCGGCGGATCGCAGCGTGATTCGCGCCGCCGGCATCGTGGTCGGTCGGCAGCGGCCGGGCACCGCGACCGGTATCGTTTTCGTCACTCTGGAAGACGAAAGCGGCTGGTCGAACATCGTCGTTCAGCCCTGGTTGGTTGAAAAGCAACGTCATGAACTGCTTGGCGCGAGTTGTCTGGGGGTGTTCGGGCAATTACAGAAGGAGGGCGATGTCGTCCATCTGGTTGCCAAGCGCCTGATTGATCTCAGTGCCTGGTTGGGGCGCCTGGAGACCCGCAGCCGGGATTTCCACTAGGCACGCGACTCGTCTGCATGTGAGGTGCGTATCGATAGCAAATTGCTTGTCATCTGAAGCAATCGCGTTCAATCTTGTTAATGCAAGCATTGGCAAGCCTTTCCGGCAGTGTGCGTCGATCAAGCTCAGGGGGCGAAGCCACATATGGGAGATAAATATGTCGCTGAATCAGACGGTGTTCGATGCCGCCGAACTGGAACGCATGGACGCCTGGTGGCGTGCCGCCAACTATCTTTCGGTCGGGCAGATTTACCTGTTCGCCAACCCGCTGCTCAAGGAACCGCTGCAGCGCGCCCACATCAAGCCGCGCCTGCTCGGCCACTGGGGCACGACGCCCGGCCTCAATTTCATCTACGTGCATCTGAACCGGGCAATCCGCCAGCACGACCTGAACATGATCTTCATCGCCGGCCCCGGTCACGGCGGCCCGGCGGTGGTCGCCAATACCTGGCTGGAAGGCAGCTACAGCGAGCTGTACTCGGATATCTCGCAGGACGAAGAGGGCATGCGTCGGCTGTTCCGGCAATTCTCCTTCCCCGGCGGCATTCCCAGCCATGCCTCGCCGGATACGCCGGGCTCGATCCACGAAGGCGGCGAACTGGGCTATGCGCTGTTCCATGCCTACGGGGCAGTGTTCGACAATCCGGATCTGATCGCCTGCTGCGTCGTCGGCGACGGCGAGGCCGAGACCGGACCGCTGGCCACCTCCTGGCATTCCAACAAGTTCCTCAACCCGTGCCGCGACGGCGCGGTGCTGCCCATCCTTCACCTCAACGGCTACAAGATCGCCAACCCGACGCTGCTCGCCCGCATCAGTCAGCGTGAGCTGGAGTGCCTGTTCGTCGGCTACGGCTACAAACCGCACTTCGTCGAGGGCGACGACCCGGCCGCCATGCACCGACTGATGGCCGAAACGATCGATCTGGCGCTGGCCGAAATCCGTGCCATCCAGTACCAGGCAAGGCAGGGCGGCGAAGTCAGCCGGCCGCGCTGGCCGATGATCATCCTGCGTTCGCCCAAGGGCTGGACCGGACCGAAAATGGTCGATGGCAAGCCAAGCGAAGGCTCCTGGCGTTCGCACCAGGTACCGTTCAGCGACATGGACAAGGCGGAGCATGTCGAACTGCTGGCCGAGTGGCTACAGTCCTACCGCCCGGCCGAACTGTTCGATGCCAACGGCCGGCTGATGCCGGAGATCGCGGCGCTGGCGCCGCAGGGCATCCGGCGCATGGGGGCCAATCCGTATGCCAATGGCGGCGCCTTGCTGCGCGACCTGCGCCTGCCCGATTTTCGCGACTACGCGCTGGCCGTGCCGGCGCCTGGTGCGGTAGTCGGCGAGGCAACGCGGGCGATGAGCGTCTTCCTGCGCGACGTGATGCGGCATAACGCCGACAACTTCCGGGTCTTCGGACCGGACGAAACGGTCTCCAACCGGCTCGGCGCGCTGCTCGAAGTTACCGAACGCAGCTGGATGGCCGAGCGCCTGGCCGACGACGACCACCTGGCGCCAGATGGTCGGGTGATGGAAATCCTCTCCGAGCATGCCTGCCAGGGCTGGCTCGAAGGCTATTTGCTGACCGGCCGACACGGCCTGTTCTCCTGCTACGAAGCCTTCATCCACATCGTCGATTCGATGTTCAACCAGCACGCCAAATGGCTCAAGGTCTGCAACGAGATTCCCTGGCGGCGGCCGATCGCTTCGCTCAACATCCTGCTCACTTCGCACGTCTGGCGTCAGGACCACAACGGTTTCTCGCACCAGGACCCGGGCTTCATCGATCACGTGGTGAACAAGAAGGCCGACATCATCCGCGTCTATCTGCCGCCGGATGCCAACACGCTGCTCTACGTCACCGACCGCTGCCTGAAAAGCCGCAACCTGATCAACGTCATCGTCGCCGGCAAGCAGCCGGATCGCCAGTGGCTGGACATGGATGCCGCGATTAACCACGCCAGCGCCGGTATCGGTTTGTGGGAGTGGGCCTGCAACGACCAGCCGGGCGAGCCGGACATCGTGCTGGCCGCCGCCGGCGATGTCCCGACGCTGGAAATGCTGGCCGCCATCGACCTGCTGCACCAGCTGACGCCCGATCTGAGAATCCGCTTCATCAATGTCGTCGACCTGATGACCCTGCAGCCGCAGGAAGAGCACCCCCATGGCCTGTCCAGCGATGAATTCGATTCACTGTTCACCACCGACAAGCCCATCATCTTCGCCTACCACGGCTACCCCTGGCTGATCCACCGGCTGACCTACCGGCGCAACAACACCAACCTGCATGTGCGCGGCTACAAGGAGGAGGGCACGACGACCACGCCGTTCGACATGGTTGTGCTCAACAACCTCGACCGCTTCCATCTGGTGATAGATGTCGCCAACCGGGTACCCAAGCTGCAGCCACAGGCCGCCCACATCAAGCAGGCCATGCGCGACAAGCTCAACCAGCACACCCGCTATATCCACGAATACGGCGAGGATATGCCGGAGATTCGCAACTGGCAGTGGCCGGGGGCGGCAGGGAATTGATGGTGATTATTGGGCTTTGGGGGCTGGCGATCACCCAAAGGCTGGCGGATGGAGCTTTGGAAGCGGCTTTTCGCGCAAGGTCCGTGTTGACCGCAGGATCAGAGCGCATTGCTGACCTTCCGTTGTTCAGAACTTGCTAGACGCCATCCCCAAAGCATCAGGGCAATGCCAGATGCAATAACGCCAAATGCGAAATAGAAAAATCGCTCTTGCTGGGCGTGATATGCGCCCAGCGATTGCTCGAGACTCAACAGGTCTTCCCCTGCATGCTGAATCCGCCATGCCAAAGCGTCCGTGCGGCCAGCAATATCCTTTTCAGTAAACCAGACTGTAATCTCCGCTCCATCTTTGAGTTGAAGGAGGTTGGGGGTTGCATTGCAGTCCCAGATAAAACCGTAGTTGTTGATCCGTGCGCCGACGTTGATGTTTCCGGATTGGACCGTAAACAACGCCCATCGGCCCACTCTCGATGGCGCATGTACCTCAACGCGACCTACGAGAGAACCAGAAATCGGACGCAGGTCTCCAGCAGCGGGTGGCGGAAGGAAAAAGTGGAGAAGTAAAAACGCTATAACAGCTATGACGCCAATCACGGCCAGGAACAGCCCGAGTCCGAATTGTCGAATGTCGCCGAGGCTTCGCGGTCTCATGTGCTTTAACGATGCAACTCAACGGACCACGGACGGCGAAGCTGACCGTTGGTCCGCTGGAGCGGGTTGTTAGTCGAGTTACTGTTGAAAGGAGTTTTGAATTTGATCGTTCCAAGCAAAGCTATTCAAAACCCAGCCGGTTGGTGATTTGTAGAAAAAAAATACCCATGGCAAGGCATGCTTTGCAGTTTTCTCGACGTAGATCAGACGCAATATTGAATCGCCAGCTTTTCTTTCGTTGACCAATTCATAACCAAATGATTTGCCATATCGAACACCAAATTGGTCGCGCTGAGATTTGGTTTGCAAGGCCAAGCCTTGAAATTCCGATTCCGGAATGACGACATATGGCTTAATTAAAGAAAAAGCGGCAGCAAGTTCGCCTTTTGCGACCTGGGCCATGAACTTTTCGCTTAGCTGCTTTGCTTCGGCTTCCGATTTGAATGTGTCAGCGTATGCGGCGATAGAAATACTAAGTGCCGCAATTGCCATACCGAGACGTTTGATCATGATGCTCCTTAATAATTTTGCTAACGTGGAATTGATTCGCCTGCGCGGCTTTTCACGCAGGTCGCCTCAAGAGAGAGCTTAGGGGTTGGATGGACCATTGCGCTTAAGCCTAATGACACGGCAAATGATATAGGCATAACGCAAAAGCGAAAACCGGAATGCGCCACTAAGCAACGTGGAAAGAACGAATGCGGGGCTCTCTGTACCCAGCCAGGACTAAACAGCGGCTTTGATTCCGAGCGACGGGTTAGCGGTGATAGAACTTTGCATTTGTAATTCTGTCTGCAGGGGTAAAGCGCTCTAACGCGGCAGCCAATACCTCAAGATTTTCATATCCCTCAAAACGCATTACTTCACCAGAACAGGTTGTAACGACTATTGATGCCAAGGCGATAGATTTGAACTGCAAGCGCAGGTTTTTAATTTGAGAGATGTCGACGGTGACAACGACATCCTTGTAGCTGACAGCAATTTTTCCTGCATTTTCGTCCAGTTCAAGAACGGGGTAGGCCCCGGCCCCTTCTTTGATGATTTTGTATGTCCTGCGTATTGGCGGTGCGAACAGCAATAGACCAATTACTGGAAAAGCCATGTCCGACAGAGACTTTGCATCCAATAGCATTCTCAAGCAGGCGACAGACAGTGCTGTCATGAATAATGCGAAGAACGCTGATTTGCGGTTCTGTTTCTTTATGTGTTCAGTGGTGATTTGGAGTCGCATGATGACCGCTACGAGTTATAGACAAAAAAAGTCTAATATTCTTAAGCTTGTCCAATAAAGACAAATGTTGGACAGGCCGAATCGCAGGCTGCACAAGGCATACCGGGATTTCTTCTTCTATTCATTTCGAGGGGTAAAAGACATACTGGATAAGTTTAAACCTACCTCAATGGCATTTTTGCTGCAACCGGTGAGCCTTTTCCGGCAATATTCCGCAGCAAATGTCAAATTGGTAATAAATCTTTAATCTCAATGTGTTACATTGAGCGCTGCCCGATTTGGGGCATAACTAGTACAAATATGCGCCGAAGCGCAAAGGATGTTATGAATCAACTTGAAGTGTTGCGTGAGAATGCAACGAAATTGTGTGCCGAGCACGGCGTGACCATTCAGCCTTATGGCAAGGTCTGGTGGCTGATCGGTAACGGCATCAACCGCGTTGTTGCCGAGCTTGCCGGGCTATGCCGGTCTGACCTGCAACCGCTGGTCGTGGCGGAACGCTGACGCGCTCCTGGTCAGCTACCGATTTTGAATAACGAACCCGCATTTGGCGGGTTTTTTATTTGCTGCGTTTTCTGTCGGTCCAGCGCCGGCCTTCCTTGGCACGTTCCGGGTCGCTGCGGCGATCGACAGCAGCACGGGCCTTTTGCTTGCGGTCGCGGCGAATGCGCAAGGTGGCGCCAACGTGCAACAGGGCGATGATGGTTGTCATGCCCAGGAAAGGCCAGGGTTGATCGATGATGTTTTGCAGCATGGGCGCGACGGACCTTGGGTAAGGGTTGAACGTGCAGACTAACACCCTACGGGGTGAGCATTATTTCATTTAGATGATGGCGTTCACTGTGGAGGACTCAGGTTGGACCAGATGATCCCGAATAGGTGCCCTTGCTGAAGCAATCGGCTTAGTCGGCGCAATAAGCCTGCTGGCCGAAAAACGTGCAGTTGAAAAATTGCTTTTCCGGCTCCAGCCGGGATAGGCGGGCGGCGGTCCGGGCTTCGTAGTTGCGTACCATGTCGTTGCCCTGGTCGTTGTCGAGGGCGCTGAAAAACAGGTTGATCAACTCGGCTTCCTTGGCTTCGGCTTGTTCTTCGCTGACGTAGCCTTTTGCTCTGATCAGCCAGACCTTGTGGAGTTCGCTGAAAATCGCCCGAAAGAACGGTCGGCTGCAGCGTCCCCAATCCAGATAGGAGAGGGCTTGGTAGTAGAAAGTCCGGGTGGATTCGCCGGAAATGGCTCGTGGGCTGTAGCGGCGGTTCCAGGCCAGGAAGTCGGCCGAGCAGTCGCCGTTTTTTTCGATGTAGGCATTGATCGCCAACAGCGGGGCACTCGAAGCCGGCCAGGCGACTTGTGTCGAGGCCAAGAGCGCCAAGGCGAGGATCGTCTGGCGCCAGCGTGAATGATGAAGGACTTGTGACATCAGGCCGGCTTGCGCCCGAGCATCCCCTTGTCGAGGATGAAGTCGATGATGTCCTGCAGGCCGTGGCCGCTCTTCAGGTTGCTGAACACGAAGGGGCGGGCGCCGCGCTGGGCCTTGGCGTCGGTGGCCATGACGTCGAGCGAGGCGCCGACCATCGGTGCCAGGTCGATCTTGTTGATGACCAGCAGGTCGGACTTGGTGATGCCGGGGCCGCCCTTGCGCGGAATCTTTTCGCCGGCGGCAACGTCGATGACGTAGAGGGTGAGGTCGGAGAGTTCCGGCGAAAAGGTGGCGGCCAGGTTGTCGCCGCCGGATTCGACGAGAATCAGTTCGACGCCCGGGAAGGCGCGTTGCAAGCGGTCGACGGCTTCGAGGTTGATCGAGGCATCCTCGCGGATCGCCGTATGCGGGCAGCCACCGGTTTCGACGCCGATGATGCGTTCCGGCGCCAGCGCCGAGTGATTGACCAGGAACTTGGCGTCCTCGGCGGTGTAGATGTCGTTGGTCACCACGGCCATGTCGATCTTGTCGCGCAGGGCCTGGCAGAGGGCGAGGGTGAGGGCGGTCTTGCCGGAACCGACGGGGCCGCCGATACCAACGCGCAGGGCTTGTTTGCTCATGTTTTTACGATCTGAAGAGACGGGAATATTGGGTTTCGTGGCGGGTGCAGGCCAGGGCGAAGGCCGGCGTGAAGTTCGACCAGGCCGCCTCCGGCAGCGTTAATGCGCTTTCGGCAACCGCCGGGATGCGCCGGCCCAGGTCGGCCAGCAGACGCTGGCCGGAGGCCTGGCCGAGCGGCACCGCCTTGAGCGCGGCCATCACCTGGTTTTCGGCCCAGGACCAGAGGTAGGCGCTGAGGGCTGGTAAGGTTTCGATCTGCCAGCTGGCGGCCAGCCCGGCCCAGCCGGTCGGAAAGGCGATTTCATCGAGTTCGCCGAGCGTGCGCTCGACATCGGTCAGTTCGTCCGAACGAAGGTCGCGCACCAGGCGATGCAGCGAAAAGCCCATCTGCGCGGTTTCGGCGCGCAACTCGGCGGATTCGCGGCTGGCCAGGAATTCCGCGTTCAGACGGCGGATTTCGCTGCCGTCTCCAGCTGACCAGGCGGCCATCAACGCGGCAAGCAGCGGCGCTTCGTAGCGGCCGATGCCATGCGCCATCAGATCGCCGATCCAGCGCCCGGCGCTGGCTTCGTCGTGGATGGTGCCGACTTCGACCGCCCATTCCAGACCTTGCGAATAGGTATAGGCGCCGACCGGCAGCGCGGGGCTGGCCAGTTGCAGCAGGCGGGCGAGCTGGAGCGAAGGGGTCATGGAGATCTGGCCGGCCGGTTCAGCGTGGCTTGAATTCGTGAATCTTCGGCACCGAGCGATGCGGGCCGTGGCCGGGATTGTGCAGGGCGGCGTGCTCTGCTTCGGCGTCGTCGGCGTGGTGGTGATGGCCATGCCCGCCGGTATGGGCACCGTAGGCGCCGGATTCGGGCTGGAACGGCGCTTCGGCTTCGCTGACGCGGCAACCCAGTCCCTTGACCATTTCGGCCAGGACGTGGTCGGTCTGGAAGCGCAGCTTGCCGCCGTTCTCGGTCGGCAGGATCTGCACCGGCACATGGCGGTTGCCCAGGTGGTAGGCGGCGCGGGCAAACAGCAGCGGCGTGTCGGCGACCGCCTCGATCAGTTTTTCCGGTGCGGCGAGGATCTCGATCACGGCCGAGCCGTCTTCTGCCGCCAGCTTGTCGCCGCCGTGCAGATGATCGCCGCGTTCGAGAAAAATGCCGGCTTCCCGGCCGGAAGCCAGCGTGACCTTGAGGCGGCTGCGCTTGCGTTCGTCGTAGGCGAGGGCGACCGAGTCGGTTGCGGAGGCTTGAGTACGTTGATTCAGAATCAGCATGATTATTTCGGGCCAACGCCCTTGTAGTGGTCAGGGTCGAAATCGGCGATGTCGATCTTGCCGAAGTCGCGTGGAGGCTTGTAAATGCGGCTTTTCATCTTGTCCGGCGCCGAGGTGTGGAAGGAAGACTCGTCTACGCGCACCAGTTGCCAGGTGTCGTCGCGCCGCGAATAGGCAAAACTAAAGCTGTTCGACCAGCGCCAGTTGCTGCCGCCGTAGTGATTCACCGAGAACCGTCCCTTGCTTGCTTCGATGCTTTCGTAAGGGTCGCCGAACACGCCACCGCACTGCCGGCAATAGACTACCTTGTCGTTGTGTTTGACCACGGCGAGGCGGCCATCGGGCTGGCGCAGGGCGATGACCAGCGTGCGCGGGCCATCATCCGTAGTGGCGACAGGTTCGTGGATCAACAGGACATCGGGGCGGCCATCAGCGTTGAGGTCGGCACTCCGCCAGTCGAGCACCTGGCTGCCTTTGGGCAGCAACTGGCGCACCTCGGGCGGCGGTACCTGTTCCGGTTCGGCATGAAGCGCGCCCAGAGGCAGGCTGGCGACCAGCCAGAGTGCGACGGGATGAAGTGGACGGCGCACGCTCAGAACAGGAAGTAGCGTTGTGCCATTGGCAATTCGGTGGCCGGCTCGCAGACCAGGTGCACGCCGTCGGCCTTGACCACGTAGGTTTCGGGATCGACGGTGATTTCCGGCGTGGCGCCGTTGTGCACCATGTCGGCCTTGGTCAGCGTGCGGGTGCCGGAGACGGCGACCAGCGGCTTGCTCAGGCCGAGCGCCGCGACTGCCGGGTTTTCCAGCGCCGCTTGCGAGACGAAGGTCACCGAGGTCTTCAGCGCCTTGCCGAAGCTGCCGAACATCGGCCGGTAATGCACCGGCTGCGGCGTCGGGATCGAGGCGTTGGGGTCGCCCATCGCGGCGGCAGCGATCATGCCGCCCTTGAGAATCAGGCTGGGCTTGACGCCGAAGAAGGCCGGTTTCCACAGCACCAGGTCGGCCAGCTTGCCAACTTCAATGGAGCCGACGGTATGGGCGATGCCGTGGGTCAGCGCCGGGTTGATGGTGTATTTGGCGATGTAGCGCTTGACGCGGAAATTGTCGTGGCGGGCATTGTCTTCGGGCAGGGCGCCGCGCTGCAGTTTCATCTTGTGCGCCGCCTGCCAGGTGCGGATGATGACCTCGCCGACGCGGCCCATGGCCTGCGAGTCGGACGACATCATCGAGAAGACGCCGAGATCGTGCAGGATGTCTTCGGCGGCGATGGTCTCGCGACGGATGCGGCTTTCGGCGAAGGCGACGTCCTCGGCGATGCTCGGATCGAGGTGATGGCAAACCATCAGCATGTCGAGATGCTCGTCGATTGTATTCACCGTGTAAGGCATGGTCGGGTTGGTCGAGCTGGGCAGGACGTTGGGCAGCCCGGCCGCCTTGATGATGTCCGGTGCGTGGCCGCCGCCGGCACCTTCGGTGTGGAAGGTGTGGATGGTGCGGCCCTTGAAGGCGCCGATGGTGGCTTCGACGAAGCCCGATTCGTTCAGCGTGTCGGTGTGGATGGCGACCTGCACGTCCATCTCGTCGGCCACCGTCAGGCAGCAGTCGATGGCGGCCGGGGTGGTGCCCCAGTCTTCGTGCAGCTTCAAGCCAATCACGCCGGCTTCGACCTGTTCGCGCAGCGCTTCCGGCAGGCTGGCATTGCCCTTGCCGAGGAAGCCGAGGTTCATCGGGAAGGCGTCCGCCGCTTCGAGCATGCGGTGGATGTGCCACGGTCCCGGCGTGCAGGTGGTGGCAAAAGTGCCGGTCGCCGGTCCGGTGCCGCCGCCGATCATGGTGGTGACGCCGGAGTAGAGCGCCTCGTCGATCTGCTGCGGGCAAATGAAATGGATGTGGCTGTCGATGCCGCCGGCGGTGACGATCATGCCTTCGCCGGCGATGACTTCGGTGCCGGGGCCGACCACAATCGTCACGCCGGGCTGGATGTCCGGGTTGCCGGCCTTGCCGATGGCGGCGATGCGGCCGTCCTTCAAGCCGATGTCGGCCTTGACGATGCCGGTGACGGCATCGACGATCAGGGCGTTGGTGATCACGGTATCGACCGTTTCAGCAGAGACGCGCTGGCCCTGGCCCATGCCGTCGCGGATGACCTTGCCGCCGCCGAATTTCACTTCTTCGCCGTAGATCGTGTAGTCCTTCTCGACCTCGATAATCAGCTCGGTATCGGCCAGACGCAGGCGGTCGCCCGTGGTCGGGCCGAACATTTCGGCATAGGCCTGACGGGAAATCTTGGTACTCATCACAATGCTCCCTGAACCAGGCCACGGAATCCGTAGACCTTCTTGTCACCGGCCAGCGCGACCAATTGCACGGTGCGCGTTTGCCCCGGTTCGAAACGCACGGCGGTGCCGGCCGCGATGTCGAGACGATAGCCGCGCGCCGCTTCGCGGTCGAAGCTCAGCCCGGCATTGGTTTCGTAAAAGTGATAGTGCGAACCGACCTGGATCGGGCGGTCGCCGGTGTTGGCAACGACCAGCGTGATCGTCGGCCGGCCGACGTTGAGTTCGAGTTCGCCGGCTTCGGCGAGGAGTTCTCCGGGAATCATTGCGTTCTCCGTTAAACGATGGGGTTGTGGACAGTGACTAGCTTGGTGCCGTCCGGGAAGGTCGCTTCGACCTGGATTTCGGGGATCAGCTCGGCAATGCCGTCCATCACGTCGGCCCGGCTCAGCACCTGGGTGCCTTCGTGCATCAGTTCGGCGACGGTCTTGCCTTCGCGGGCACCTTCCATGATGGCGCAGGTGATCAGCGCCACGGCTTCCGGGTAATTGAGCTTCAGGCCCTTGGCCTTGCGCCGTTCGGCGAGCAGGCCGGCGGTGAAGATCAGCAACTTGTCTTTTTCTCTTGGCGTCAGTTCCATGAAGACTCCTCAGGTATTCCAGATTCGGGGGGTAAGGGCAGGGCGGCCGCAATAGGCCGGGCGCAGGATTTCCCACAGGCGGGCGAACCACAGGCGGGCGGCTTCGCTGTTGTTGCCCAGGTAGCGGGCGATCAATACGCCGGGCAGCAGGCTCAGGCCGTGCGCGGCCTGATCGTCGGGAGCAAACTGGCGGCAGGCGGCAAGCAGTTCGCTTCCTTGTTGCGGCAGTTCCGGATGGCTCAGCAGCAAGGTGCCACAGACCGTGGCGCCGGCCCAGCCGGCCGGGCTGTGCAGCATCGGATCGTCGCCGGCAAAGCCGCCACGTTCGAGCCAGATCGGACGACCGTCGCGCTCGATGCGGTAAAGCAGGTCGAAGCGGCCGTGGTCGAAGCGCTCGCCGGCGGCGGCGCGCCCGAGGCAAAGGATGTCCCAGCCGATGAAACGGCTGTCGGCCGCCAGCTCGACACGGGTTTCCATGCGCGCCCGGGCACCCGAGAAGACAATGCTCTCCTGGGGTAGCCATTCCAGCGTGGCGCCTTCGGCAACACGCAGATTGACGGTCTGTGAGGCGAGTGCACCATCCGAGCGATACCACTTGCCGGCCCCCGGCGTGGTGATCTGGGCATGGCTTTGCGCCTCTGTGGTGATGTTGATCGACAAGTGGTCGCCGCCCGCGATGCCGGATGGCGGGTGCAGGAGCAAGGCCTGGCAGACGCCTTCGCCTTCCGGATAAAGCGCCTTCTGGACGCGCAGCGGGCCACTGTGGCGGTTCCCGGCAAGTACGCTGCGTTCGCCGCGCCGGGAAAAGACGAGCTGCAACTCGGCATGCCAGGTGTTGGCAGCCGGGGGAAGGGCGGGCAGGCGGGAATTCATCCGGCAATTATCCCGGAAGGCACTGGTGGTCGGCCATACGCAAGACTACGCAGTGCGTGCTAGGCTGCCGCTTCCTCAATAGCGGAGTGGGGCAGTGCAGCGCAGATCTTTTCTCGTTACGGCGGGCATTCTGGCGGTCGTGACCCAGCTTGGCGCCTGCGGCAAGAAAACCCGGCTGGCTGCACTGCCACCTGGCAGCGTCGTGCTGGCCTTCGGCGATAGCGTGACCTTCGGCACAGGGGCGGGCAGCGGCGAGGATTGGCCGGGCTTGCTCGCCGCACGTACCGGCTGGCAGGTGGTCAATGCCGGGGTGCCGGGCGATATGGCGGAGGTGGCTGGTGGCCGCATCGGTGCGCTGCTCGCCGAACACCGACCGCAACTCGTTTTGCTCGAACTGGGCGGCAACGACCTGTTGCGCGGTCGGTCGGGCGAAGCCATCAAGGCCGATTTGCGCCGGCTGATCCGGGATATCCGGGCGAGCGGCGCGCAAGTCGTCCTGGTGGCGGTGCCGGCCATGTCTCTGCAGGCTTTGGTCGGCCATCCGGCCGATGCCCCGCTCTATGCGGCGCTGGCCGAGGAGGAGCGCATTCCACTGGTCGCCGATGTCTTCGCCAAGGTGCTCGGCCATGCGGAATGGCGGGCCGATGCCATCCATCCGAATGCCGAGGGATACCGGCAGATGGCCGCCGGTATCCACGCCCGCTTGCAACAGCTCGGGCTGGCGGCACGCTGACCGGTTTATTGTCTGACCTCGCGGGCATTGTCCGGCGCGGCAAATTCGCCGCTGCTGCGGAATGGATTGATGTCGAGGCCGCCACGCCGGGTGTAGCGGGCGTAGACGGCGAGTGCCTCGGGGGCGCAATGGCGGCGGATATCGCAATAGATGCGCTCGACGCATTGCTCGTGGAATTCATTGTGGTTGCGGAAGGAAACGATATAGCGAAGCAGCCCGGCGTGGTCGATTGGCCGGCCGCGATAGCGGATCACCACCATGCCCCAGTCGGGCTGGCCGGTTACCAGGCAATTCGATTTCAGCAGGTGCGAATAGAGCGTTTCCTCGACCGGTTGGCCATCGGTGGCATGCAGCAACTCGGGGGCGGGCTGGTAGGTGTCGCAGGCGATATCCAGCTCGTCGAGCAGATGGCCGGCTGGATAAGCGATGGCCGGCTGTGGCCGCTGGCCGAGGACCTCGATGCTGACGCCGATCTCGCCGCCGGCCGCGGCCGACAGGTCCCGCCCTAGCACCTCGGCGACTTCTGCCGCATTGGCAAACCGGCTCTGGTTGAAGGAATTCAGGTAGAGCTTGAAGGATTTCGACTCGATCAGGTTCGGCGTGTCGGCGGGAATGCGGAAGCTGCCGACGGCCACCACGGGCTTGCCTTTCGGATTCAGCCAGGACAGCTCGTAGGCGTTCCACAGGTCTTCGCCGGTAAAGGGGAGCGCCTGTTCGTCGATGCCGATTTCCGAGCGCTTGATCTGGCGCGGAATCGGAAACAGCAACTCCGGCGCATATTCGTTGCGGTATTCGGTGCTCTTGCCGAGCGGGGAAAGGGTACTGGGATCGAAAGGGGTTTTCATGGGCGCTGATTTTACCCGCAAGGCTTGCCGGCGAGCGCCGGCCCCGTCGGTCGGGCAACAAAAACGGCGCGGAAGCCAGGGGCCGGCCGCGCCGTTGCGACTCTCGGAGATGGCGCCTTAGAAGTGGTACTCGGCGCGGATCATCGGGGTCTTGGCGAACGCGCCGTCGCCGGCTGCACCGTTGTGGTCGTTACCGAACTTGTTCTTCCAGTACTGGTATTCCAGACCCAGCTTGAAGGTACGCGGTGCGGCGCCGACCAGCGGGCTGAGGTCGTACATGACCTGCATGTCGAGGTTGGTTTCCGGCTTGGTCGCGCCACCGAACTCGTTCTTGCCCTTGGCGGCGATGTAGTTCATGTAGCCTTCGAAGGACAGGCCGGTGGCGCCGAGCGGAATGCCCCAGGCCAGGTTCAGCATCGGGTGCGGGTCGTAGGAGTAACGCTCGGTGTGCGTCTTGGTGTAGCTGTTGTAGGGCGCATTGCTTTCCCACAGTTGCAGCACGCTGATGTTCAGGAAACCCGGCACATCCATCATGATGGTCGGACCGGCAACCAGCATGCGCTTCTTGGAGTTGTAGCCGGCGTCGTCCTTGGTGTTGACGTCGAAACCGCCGGTGAAGCCGACGCTGCGGATCGGGCCGAAGCTCAGGTTCTTGCCGGTGATCTTGCCGAAGTCAAGGGTGTGGCGATAGACGATGTAGATTTCCTGGGCACCCGAGTTGGAACCGGCGGTGGAGGGGTCCTTGCTGTCGGAGAGCAGCACGTCGGCGTTGAAGAAGTTGCTGCCGTACTTGTAGCCGCTGGCGTGCGTCAGGTTGAAGATGCTTTTCGCGATGTCGTTGTTGTTGAACGGCTCGGCGAACTTGGTCCCGTAACGATAGCCGATCGAAGTGTCGCTCCAGTCGGCAGCCTGGGCGCTCAGGCCGGCTGCCATCAGGGCGAGACCGATGAGGGTGGATTTGCGGGTAAACATGAATGAACCTCCTGATGAACGAATTTGATTTTTGTCGGAGCTACCGTTGTCGCATTGCAGCATTGAACCGATGGGCAAAATTTATCAGGGAGGCGTTCATAAAGGAGGGATACCCATTATTTGAAAATTTGTATAAACCATCTTTTATACCCCGTTGAATATACTGGGCTTATTTGAATTTAAATATCGATTTCACATGCACTCGAAAGGGGCGCGGAAAGATTTTTCGCACCTTTTTAATGCAGTTTTTTGCCCTGTTTTTGCCTTATCGATCCGATGCCGCGCGGTATTTTAATCCGCTTTCCAGGTTGCTGTAAAAAACATAAATCAAATCATATAGATAGTCTCTGGCATGGCGATTGCGTAGATCAACGCACTTTACTTGTCCTGGAGAAAAATAAATGTCTGTCCCGTTCAATGCATGTCGTCGCCTGTTCATCGCGGCCAGCCTGGCTTTTCTTGCCGCACCCGTGCTGGCCGATATCCCGACCAAGCTGAAATTCACCCTGGACTGGCGTTTCGAAGGGCCGTCCGCGCCTTTCCTTATGGCCAAGGCCAAGGGCTATTTCGCGGCCGAAGGTCTGGATGTCGAAATCGACTCCGGCGCCGGCTCGGCGGGGGCCGTCACGCGGGTGGCTACCGGCGCCTACGAAATGGGCTTCGCCGACTTCAATGCCCTGGTCGAATACGACGCCAAGACGCCCAATTCGAAGATCCAGGCGGTCTACATGGTGTACAACGCGACCCCGGCAGCGGTCTTCGTCTTGAAGAAGTCGGGGATCACCAAGCCGGCCGATCTGGTCGGCAAGACCCTGGCGGCACCGATTTTCGACGCCGGGCGCAAGGCCTGGCCGGCTTTTGCCAAGTCCAACAAGCTGGCGGTCGACGCCGTCAAATGGCAGACCGTCGAACCGGCGCTGCGCGAAACCCTGCTGGCACGGGGCGACGTGGACGGGATCACCGGCTTCTACTTCACCAGCCTGCTCAATTTGGAAGCGCGCGGCGTCAAGACCGAGGACATCGTCGCCCTCAAGTTCCCGGATTTCGGCGTTGAACTCTACGGCAACGCCATCATCGCCAGCCCGAAGCTAATGGCCGAAAACCCGAAGGCGGTGGCTGGCGTGTTGCGAGCCTTCAACAAGGCGCTCAAGGAAACCATCGCCAACCCGGTGGCGGCGATTGCCTACGTCAAGGAGCGCGATCCGCTGATCAATGTCGATCTGGAAACCCGTCGCCTCAAGCTGGCCCTGGATTCGAGCGTGGTCACGCCGGAAGTGAAATCGGTCGGCCTGGGGGCGGTGACGCCGGAGCGCCTGCAGCGCTCGTTGGCCGAGACGGCCGAAGCCTATGCGCTGCCCAAGGTGCCGGCTGCCGCCGACCTGTTCAATGCCAACTTCCTGCCGGCCAAGGCCGACCGGATGCTCAAGTAAGTCGCTACCGGCGCCATCTGTCCCGCCGGGGCAGGGGCGCCGGGGTCATCCGACAGGAATCCCCTTATGTCATTTGTCAGCTTTGAAAACGTCAGCCTGAGCTACGCGCCGGGTGGCGCCAACGCCATCGAGAATGTCAGCCTGAACATCCGGGAAGGTGAATTCGTTGCCGTCGTCGGACCGTCCGGCTGCGGCAAATCCACCCTGATGAAGCTGGTTTCCGGTCTCAAGCCGCCGAGCGAAGGCTATGTCTTCGTCGATGGGCGCGAGGTTGGCGGGCCGCTGAAGATCATCGGCATGGCCTTTCAGGCCGCCAACCTGCTGCCCTGGCGCACCACGCTGGACAACGTGATGTTGCCGCTGGAGATCGTCGAGCCGTTTCGCAGCAACCTGAAAAAGGAAAAGGCCAAGTACACCGCCGATGCCGAAGCCCTGCTCGCCAAGGTCGGCCTGGCCGGCTACGGCGACAAGTTCCCGTGGGAACTGTCGGGCGGCATGCAGCAACGCGCCTCGATCTGCCGCGCGCTGATCCACCAGCCGCGCCTGTTGATGCTCGACGAACCGTTCGGCGCCCTTGATGCCTTCACCCGCGAGGAGCTGTGGTGCATGTTGCGCGACCTCTGGCAGCAACAGCCCTTCACCGTCGTGCTGGTGACGCACGATCTGCGCGAGGCGGTCTTCCTGGCCGATACCGTGTATGTGATGAGCAAGCGCCCGGGCCGCATCCTGGTGCGCAAGGAAATCGACCTGCCGCGCCCGCGGTCGCTCGACGTGACCTATACCGACGCCTTCGCCGGCTACGTTCACGAATTGCGTGAACACATCGGCCGTATTCGTGAATCCTGAGGAGCGCCAGCATGGCCGTTAAACAAACCACCCTGATCAAGGCTGCGCCCTGGGCCTTGACCATCGCCATCTTCCTGATCTGGGAAGTCATCTGCAGCGGCTTGAAGATTCCCGACTACCTGATGCCGGCGCCGAGTGCGATCTGGGCCTCCGGCCACGAGTATGCCGGGCCGATCATGATGCACGCGACGCAGACCTTGTTCACCACGCTGGCCGGTTTTGCGCTGGCGGTCGTGGTCGGCATGCTGCTCGGCCTGGCGGTGGGCGCCTCGCCGCTGATCTACAAGGCCTGCTATCCGCTGCTGGTCGGCTTCAACAGTATTCCGAAGGTGGCTTTCGTGCCGGTGCTGGTCGTCTGGTTCGGCATCGGCACCATTCCCGCCATCCTGACCGCCTTCCTGATCTCCTTCTTCCCGGTCGTGGTCAATGTGGCGACCGGCCTGGCGACGCTGGAACCGGAACTGGAAGACGTGCTGCGTTCGCTCGGCGCCAAGCGCTGGGACATCATGGTCAAGGTCGGCTTGCCGCGCTCGCTGCCGTATTTCTTTGCCTCGCTGAAGGTGGCGATCACGCTGGCCTTCGTCGGTTCGGTGATTTCCGAAACCGTGGCGTCCAATCTCGGTATCGGCTACCTGATGATGTCGGCCAGCTCGTCGATGAACATGCCGCTCGTTTTTGCCGGGCTGATCGTCATCGGCGTCATGGGCGTCGTGATGTACGAACTGTTTGCCTTGCTGGAGAAGCGTCTGACCGGCTGGGCACACCGCAATCCGAACGCCCCGGGCTGATTCGCTTGAGGTGAGAACAACGGCGCTGCGGCGCCGTTTTTTTTGCCCATTCGATGTGGCGTAGCTACAAAGTATTACAAAAGGCATAATGTCGGCATATTAGGAATTTGTTATTCCGTATTGGCGCTCTGCGTCCTTATCGGTCAGCCGGCTTATCCGGGCAAAGCAATTTATGAAACACAATTTTCGCCTGCGCAGCTTGCTGGTTGCCGTTCTGCTTGTATCCAACCTGCTGGTCTGGGGGCTTTCCGGCCTGGCCTTGTACAACAGTCGACAACAATACGAGTCGAGAGCCGAAGCGCTCACCCAGAACATTGCCAAGGCAGTCGATCAGAGCCTGTCCAACAGTATCGAGAAGATCGACCTGGCCTTGCACGCTGTCGCCGATGAATTGGAGCGCCAGCTGGCCGAAGGGGGAATCCAGTCGGCGGCAATGAACAATTTCATGGAACGCCAGGCATTGCGCCTGCCGGAGGTAGAGGCATTCCGGGCATCCGATGCCGATGGCCTGGTCATTCTCGGCAGGGGCGTCAACAAGGCGGATGCGGTGAGCTGGGCCGACCGTGCCTATTTCATCCAGTTACGGGCACAGGATGCAAAGCGGGTGTTGATCACCAAGCCGGTGATGGGCCGGATTTCGCGTGTGCCGATCATCGGCTTCCAGCTGCGTTACAACTTTCCGGACGGACGCTTTGCCGGCGTCGTTTCCGCGCCGGTCACACTCAATCATTTCAGCCAGTTGCTGGCGCAGTTTTCGGTCGGCGAGCACGGGACGATCGTCTTGCGCGATGCCGACCTCGGCTTGATTGCGCGCATCCCTGCCTTGTCCGACAAGCCGGCAGGCCAGGTCGGCAACAGCGTCATTTCACCTGAACTCAGGGCGGCGATCAGCTCCGGACAGGTTGCCGGAACCTTCTACACGCCGGCTGCCGGCGACGGCCTCGAGCGCATGGTCAGTTTCAGCCGCCTGAGCCGTGCGCCGATGTTCTTTGCCGTGGGGGCCGCCAAGGAAGACTACCTGGCGGGTTGGTATGACGAACTGCACAAGACGCTGGCCCTGACTACCGGCTATTTGCTGCTCTCGATCATTCTTGGCGCGATCATCCTGCGTCTGCAGAGAGAGGCGGAACGAGGAGCTGTCGCCTTGGCCGAACGGGAGATGCGCCTGAAGACGATCATCGATAACGAGCCGGAATGCATCAAGGTGGTCGATGCCGAGGGGCGATTGGTCGAAATGAACTCAGCCGGCCTCAAGATGATCGAGGCCGATTCGATGGCGCAGGTGGCGCTGCAGCGCGTCACCGACCTGATCGTGCCGGAATACCGGACGGCTTACATTGACATGCATCGGCGGGTGCTCGGTGGCAATACCGCGACCATGGAGTTCGAGGTGCGCGGCCTGAAGGGCGGGCGCCGCTGGCTGGAAACCCATGCTGCGCCCATGAATGACAACGGGCAGATCATGCAACTGGCGATTACCCGCGACATCAGCGAGCGCAAGAAGGCCGAAGCGGAGTTGGCGCAGCATCGGCGCAATCTCGAGCAACTGGTCGAAGAACGTAGCGCTGCCTTGATGGCGACGGAAGCCTGGGCGACCCATATCGTGCAGTCGAGCGCCGATGGCTTGTTCGGGGTCGATGCAGATGGCCGGATCACCTTCATCAACCCGGCCGCCTGCGCCATGCTGGGGTACTCGGCCGAAGCGGTGATCGGGCAGTTGGCGCATCCGCTGTTTCATCACAGCCGGCCGGACGGAACACCCTATTTGCCGGCTGAGTGCCCTAGTTTTACAGCGTTGCGCGATGCGCGCACGATTCGGGTCGACGATGAGGTCTATTGGCATGCCGACGGTCACGCCATACCCGTGATGTACGCGATCCATCCGCTGAGTGTGAATGGCCGCAGCAGTGGCGCCGTCATCAGTTTCGTCGACATGAGCGCCTTGCAGGCCGCAGCCCGGGCCAGGGAGCAAGCCTTGCAGGAGGCGGAAAACCTGGCTCGCATGCGCAGCGAGTTTCTGGCCAACATGAGCCATGAGATCCGTACGCCGCTCAACGGCGTCCTCGGCTTTGCCGAAATCGGCCTGAAGCATTATCAAAATGCGCCGAAAGCGCAGGAGTCGTTCCGCAAGATTGTTTCTTCCGGAAAACGCCTGTTGGGCGTGATCAATGACATCCTCGACTTTTCCAAGATCGAGGCGGGAAAATTGACCATCGAGCAAACCGAGGTGTCGATCTGGGAAGTGGTCGATCATGTGCTCGAACTGGTGCGCGACCGGGCCCAGGCCAAACATCTCGATCTGCGGATCAGCCTGTCGCCGGATTTGCCGACAACCTGTCTGGGCGATCCCTTGCGTTTGGGGCAGGTCCTGCTCAACGTCTTGTCGAACGCCATCAAATTTACCGAACGGGGCCATGTCGCTCTTTCCGTCGCCTTGCAGGACGAGCGTCTGGTTTTTCGCGTGAGCGACACCGGGGTGGGTATGGACGAGGCGCAGATGCAGCATTTGTTTACTCCCTTCCATCAGGCCGATGCCTCGGCTTCGCGGCGCTTCGGCGGGACCGGACTCGGCCTGGCGATCTGCCGGCAACTCCTGCAACTGATGGCGGGCGAGATCAGCCTGTCCAGCCAGGCGGGGCAAGGCACCACGGTCGAGTTTCATGTGCCGTATTGCCCGGCGCCGATCATGCCGCCGGTGTCTGCCGTCCTGCCGGGTATGGCCTGGTCGGCCGACAAGCCATTGGCTGGCTTGTCCTTCCTGGTTGCCGAAGACGAGGTAATCAACCAGGAGATCCTGTACGAGAACCTGGTCGAGGATGGCGCTCGGGTGGTGGTGGTCGATAACGGCCGCGCGGCGGTCGAGCGCATCGCCCGCGATGGCAGGGCGGCTTATGACTTGGTGCTGATGGATATCCAGATGCCGGAGATGGACGGTTACGAAGCGACCCGGCGAATTCTCGAAATGGCCCCGGATCTGCCAATCATCGCCCAGACCGCGCATGCCTTCAACGAGGAGCGCGAGCGCTGCTTTGCCGCCGGCATGGTCGGCCACGTGGCCAAACCATTCGATTCGAACGAATTGATCCATCTCGTGCGTCAGCATGTGCCGGCCCGCTCCGGCAAGCCGATACCGTTGGCGGACGCGAGTTAAGGGCGGTCGGGGCGGGCTTCGTCCGGGCAGACGGATTCGACCCCGATATCCTCGTTCCACAAGCCCGGTTGTTCGGTCATGAAGCGGCGCATGAGTTCGATGCAATCGGGCTCTTGCAACACCGTCACCTCGATGCCGCGCGAACGCAGCCATTCTTCTTCGCCCATGAAACTACGGTTCTCGCCGACGATCACCCGGCGGATGCCATACAACACGATGGCGCCGCTGCACATGGCGCAGGGCGATAGCGTCGTGTAGAGAACGGCGTCGTGATAAATCCGGGCGGGCTGGCGACCGGCGTTTTCGAACGCATCCATTTCGCCGTGCAGGATGGCGCTGCCCTTTTGTACTCGACGGTTGTGACCGCGTCCGATGATCCGCTCTTGATGGACGATCACCGAACCGATCGGAATGCCGCCCTCGGCCAGGCCCTGCCGGGCCTCATCGAGGGCTGCCTGCATGAAGCGGTCCATGTTGTCTCCCTGTGCGTCGTCTCCGACTTACTCGCCAAGATACACCGGCGGGCGCTTTTCCATGAAGGCATGAATGCCTTCGGCGTAATCGCGGCTGTTGTAGACCACACGGCGCAAGCCCTGTATCCGTTCGAAATCCGCCGGCGACAGGGCATGGGCGGCCGCCAGGATGCGCAGCTGTTCCTTCATCACGCCAATCGCCAGTGGCGAGTTGCGCGCCATGGCATGGGCGATTTCCATGGTGAAGGCGGTGATTTCCTCGGCCGGGATGACGTGATTGATGATGCCCTGGCGTTCGAGCCGCGCCGCAGTCATCGGCCGCCCGGTGAACAGGAGCTCCTTGGCGATATGGGGCGGGGCGGTATTCAGGAAGGTGAGCAGGCCGGTGGCGTTGTAGGGCACGCCCAGTTTGGCCGGGGTCGCGGCAAAGGTCGCTTCCGGCGTGGCGACGATCATGTCGCAGGCGAAGACCAGTTCGCAGGCGCCGCCCCAGACGCCGCCCTCGATCATGGCGATGACCGGGGCAGGAAAGGCTTCCACTTCGCGTACCAGCATGCGTAACGGGTCCTGCCAGCCAAGCGGGTCGCGCCCGCCAAGCGGCAATTCGGCGACGTTGTGGCCGGACGACCAGACCTTGGCACCAGGCTGGGCACGCAGGATGGCGACCCGGACACCGGCGGATTTGAACGATTCGAAGCTGGCCGCAACCTCATGCACCAGTTCTTCGGACAAGGCGTTGCGTTTGAGTTGGTAATTAAGCGTGATGGTGCCGATGCCATCTTCGATTTCGGCGATGATCAGAGACATGTTGTTTCCCGTTTGTACGTTGCGTCGATTGTGCCGCAGCCATTGCCGCTCACCGATGTTTTTGCTGTATGAATTGTTTCAGTTTCTGTTGTGACGACTCTCGTGCGGGCGGGAGCGTTCATGCCTCTGCCGGCAGCGCGCGGTCCGGATCGACGGCCGGCAGGTGCAGGATTGCCTCCAGGCCCCCATGCGGCCGGTTGAGCAGGCTCAGGCGGCCGCCTTCGAGGGCCATGATGCGGTCGACGATCGCCAGGCCGAGACCGGCCCCGGATGGTCCGCTGCGGGCCTGGGCCAGGCGGGTAAAGGGTTGCCGCAAGCGAGGCTGGGCGTCTGGCGGAATGCCCGGGCCGCGATCGATGATGCGCAATTGCAGTTCGTCGGCCCGGCCAGCCAGGACAATCGACACCTCGTCCTGGCTGTATTTCAGGGCGTTGTCGAGCAGGTTGGCAATGGCTCGCCGCAAGGCTACCGGGCGACAAAGGAGGAGCGGCAGGTTGGCGTCTTCCGGTGCGATGCGTAGACGCGGCGAAGCCTGGCCGGCGACGACGTCGCGAAGCAGTTCCTCGGGATGGCACAGGCTGGGCGATTCGGCATTGCCCAGACGGGCAAAGTCGATGAACTGGTCGATGATCTGGTCGGCAGCGGCGATGTGCCGCACCATGCCTTGGCGCAGCGCTTCGTCGCCACCGGCGTCGAGGATTTCGACCGCCAGCCGCAGTTTGGCGAGCGGCGTGCGCAGATCGTGGGAAATCCCGGCCAGCATGATGTTGCGTTCCCGCTCGCTGGCTTCAAGCTGGCGGGCCATGCGCTCGAATGCCGTTGCCAGATGGGCGATTTCACTGGGTGCATCGGCGATCCGGAAACTCGGAAAGCGTCCCTCGGCGAGCCCTGCCGCGGCCTGTTCCAGGGCCTTGAGCGGGCGGTGCAGGCTGCGCTGGATCAACCAGGCCCCCAGCGCGGCCAGTACGCTGCTGATCAATACAATGACCAGTACCAAGGTGAGACGGGGCGCGTCGAGCGGTTGGGCATCAAGGCCCAGCCACCAGCTTTCGCCGCCGATCCGGGTTTCGATCCACAGCCGGCGGTGGGGGGCTTCCGACCAGGCAAGGCGATACGTTTCGCCCAGGCGTGCTTGCAGGCGTTGCAAGGCGAGCCGCGTCAGCAGACGATCGGGCACGGTCAATGACGCCGGCCGTTGCGGCTGCAGGCGGACCGTCCCGTCCTGTGCCGCCAACTGCCGGGCAAAGGCCTGGCGTTCCAAGGCGGGCTGGCGCTCGATGGCCGCAGAAAGCACCTGCAGATAGTTTCCACTCAGTTCGGCCATGCGTTCGATGCGCGGCACTTGTATGAACAGATGAAAACCCAGGGCGACGGCGATTTCGGCGCACAGGATCAGCGCCACGATGCGTAGCAGATTGCGTCCGTAGAGGCTGCGCGGCTGCCAGCGACCGAGGTTCATTCGGCTTCCTCGTCGCCGATGAAAACGTAACCGGCACCCCAGACGGTGCGGATGTAGCGGGGAGCGGCCGGGGCGGCCTCGAGGATGCGACGCAGACGCAGAATCTGCACATCGACGCTGCGCTCGCTGTTGCCGTGATCGCGGCCGAAGGCCAGCGTGAGCAGCCGTTCCCGACTCAAGGGGCGACCGGCCTGGCCGCTCAAGGCGCGCAGCAGAGCGAATTCGCCGCTGCTCAGTTCGATGGGTTGCCCGTTGCGGGTCAATTGGCAGCTTTCCAGGTTCAGTCGGTACGGGCCGAAGGCGATTGTGCCGCTGGCTGTCAGCGAGGCGCTGTTGCGCGCCAGTTGCTGGCGTCTGAGCAAGGCGTTGAGGCGGGCTGCCAGCTCGCGCGGCTCGAAGGGTTTCGGCAGGTAGTCGTCGGCACCGGTTTCCAGGCCGATGATGCGGTCGATGGCGTCGCCGCGCGCGGTCAGCATCAGGATGGGAATGCTCTCGCCGGCCGTGCGCAGCCGTCGGCAAATCGACAAGCCGTCTTCGTCGGGCAGCATGAGGTCGAGAATCAGCGCGTCGTAGCACTCTCTGGCCAGCAATTTGTCCAGCTGGGCGGCGCTCTCCACCTGTCTGACCGTAAAGCCCTGGCTGCCCAGATAACGTTGCAGCAGGGTGCGCATTTCGGCTTCGTCGTCGAGGACAAGGATACGAGGCGATGGGTTCATCGGTGGCAGGCGGTTGATCGATGGCGCATTTTGCCTGTGCCGGCAGTTGTCGGGGAGGGGGCGGGGCCGCAATCCGGACAGAAAGTGATTACAAAGGATTACAAGGGCCGGCGCGTCTAACAAACCCTAACAATTGCCATCGGCATGCCTGGCGCCGGCTGGCTAGACTGCATTCACCGTCCGCGAGCGGTCATTCAATCGTTTCAATTCTCTGGAGATCGTCATGCAATTTAACCGCAAACTTGCCCTGTTTCCGCTTCTTGCACTGTGCCTGAGTGCAGCCTTGCCGGCCTCAATCCAGGCGCGCGAACGTTTTGTCCGGCCCAATGCCGATGGCGGGGTTACTGCCGGCCGTCTGAACGGAGGCATCGGGCCGCAGGGTGGTGCCCACCTGCGTGGAAGGCGGACGCAGAGCGACGGCCAGGGCAATGTGACCTCGAGCAGCGGTGGCGTATTTCGTGGCGCGAACGGCGCGCAGGGCGGACAGGCCGCCCAGGTAAGCCGTCATGCCGACGGTTCCGCCAGCCGCCAGGGCGGTTTCGCCGCCAGTGGCGAGCGTGGCTCGATCCAGAGCCAGGGGAGCGCCAGCCGTAGTGTCGATGGCACGGTCAGTGGGCAGCGCAATACGAGTGCGACCGGTGCCAGCGGCAACACCTATCAGGGAAATACCAGCTATACCAAGGGTGAGGGCGTCAGCCACAGCGCAAGTTGCACCGATGCAGCGGGCAACAGCATTCCTTGCACCCGTTGAGCGCCCGGGGCGGTGGCGATGAAAGCTTGGCATCTGGCCCTGATCGGGCTTCTGTTCTCCTGTTGCCTGGCTCAGAGCGTGCAGGCCGGGCCCTTGCTCGATCGTCTGCGCGAGCGCCGGGCGGGGAGCGCCAGCGCGAGCGGCAATAGCTTGCCGCCGGACGTGCAGCGCCTGAGCAACCTGGCTTATGGGAGCGATCCGGCACAACGGCTCGATGTTTACCTGCCGGCGAACGCCCACCAGGCACCGGTGATTTTCATGGTGCATGGTGGCGCCTGGGCCGTTGGCGATAAAGCCATGGGCCGGGTGGTCGAGGCCAAGGTGGCGCGCTGGGTGGGCCGGGGCTTCATTTTTGTCTCGACCAATTACCGCATGCTGCCCGATGCGCCGCCCGATGTGCAGTTGCGCGATGTGCAGCGGGCTCTGGCCTTCGCCCAGGGAAAAGCGGGCGAGTGGGGCGGCGATGCGCAGCGCTTCATCCTGATGGGGCATTCGGCAGGAGCACATCTGGTGGCGCTGCTGGCCGCCAGCCCGGCGGCGGCTCGTCAGGCCGGGTTACAGGCCCCCGTGGCGACCGTGGCGCTGGATAGCGCGGCGATGAATTTGGTCGAGATCATGAGTCAGCCGCATTACCGGCTTTACGACAAGCCATTCGGCGACGATCCGGTGTATTGGCAGCGCATGTCGCCAACGCTCAATCTCGGTCCTGGTGCCCCGCCTTTCCTGCTCGTCTGTTCGAGTCGGCGCGAAGCATCGTGCCAGCAGGCGAGGCAATTTGCCGAACGAGCCGGCGCGCAGGGCATTCGTGCCGAGGTGCTGAGCCAGGACTTGTCGCATGGCGACATCAACAGTCAACTCGGTTTGCCGGGGCGCTATACCGATGCGGTGGAGGATTTCATGGCGAGTCTGGATCGCCAGCTTGAACGCCTGTTGCGCTAGCCCGCGCCGCGGCGGCACATCGGGTTGAACGAAATGCATACGGGATAATCAAATCGGCATGTCATCCTGCGCTCCGCCATGCCCTCAAGCTGGCGGATCGCTTCCTTTTTGTTTGCCAGACAGCAAGGGGGTAGCGTCATGTTGTTCATCACCAATCGTTTTCCCAAAGGGTCCATCCAGACCCGGGCCGGCCGCAATTTCGAGTTCGATCTGAGAAACAATGCGCCGAGCAATTCGGTGTTCTTTTGCGAACGCAACGATGATGGTTCGCTGGTTGAAGTCGGTGGTCTGAATTTTCTGTCGCGTCTGAAAGCCTCGGACTATCGTCAAATCCTGCTCTACATCCACGGCTTTTCCAATTTGCCGGAGGATGTATTTGCTGCCGCAACCGAGTTTCAGGCATTGTGCAACGGCAAGGACACCGGCGAAGTGCTGGTCGTCCCGGTGATCTGGCCCTGCGACAACGATCTTGGCATCGTCCAGGATTACTGGGATGACCAGAAATCGGCCGACGGCAGTGCCTTGTCGCTATCCCGCGCACTGTGCCGCTTTCTCGAATGGCGGGAGTCGAGCCGGAACGACCCGGGCGATCCCTGCCTGAAGCGGATCAACGTACTCGCCCATTCGATGGGTAACCGGGTCTTGCGCGAAACGCTGGCGACCTGGGAGCGCTACGACCTGACCGATGGCGTGCCGCTGATCTTTCGCAACACTTTCCTGGTGGCGGCGGATATCGAGAACGAGTCGATCCATCGCAACGAACGGGGCAAACTGATCGCCGATGCCTCGCGTAACGTGGTGGTTTATTTTGCTTCCGACGATCTGGCGCTGCGCGCCAGCAAGGCCGCCAACCTGAAGAACAAGATCGCCTCGCGCCGTCTCGGCCACACCGGGCCGGAAAACATGGATCTGACACCGAAGAATGTCTATGTCGTCGATTGCGACGACGTCAATAACGCCTACGACAATCCCAAGGGGCATTCGTACTTCCGCAGCGGACGCATTCATGGCCAGCCGGGGCTGGTCTTCGAGCACATCTACGGTTGTCTGAAAAGCGGCCGGGTCTTTCCGGAGGATGAGACACGCCGCTCGACCATCATCCGCGAAGCTTGAGGCGGTGGCTTAGCTGCCGGCGATGACCAGTACGACCCGGCGGTTTTGTGCCCGTCCATCGGACGTGTGATTGTCGGTGACCGGTATCCGGCTGCCGAGGCCGCGAACCGTCATGCCGTTTGCCGGCATGCCGGCAGCCTGCATGGCATCGGCGACCGCTTGCGCGCGGCGCAGCGAAAGCTGGTCGTTGTAGCTGGCCTGGCCGGTATTGTCGGTGTGGCCGTCGATGCGGACCTGGGTGATCTCCATGTCCAGCAGCAGACGGGCGATGCGGGCGACGGCCTGGCGGGCGGGGGCGGTCAGTACAGCCTCGTTGGTCCCGAAGAGGAGCTTTTCCGAGGCGCTGAATTCCCAGCCGGCATCGGTTTGTACGAATCCGGCCTGCTTGAGCAGGGCAATGTTTTCCGGGTTGGCCGTGCCCTTGGCTGGCGGCGCAGACTGGCAGGCGGCCAGGAGCAGGACGATCAGTCCGAAGAAAAAATGGCGCTTGAGCGTATTCATGCGTTTTCTTTCAATGAGGCGGCACCTTGTCGGCCGGCCAGTGCGTAAGCACCTCGACCGGCGCGTTTCGACTGATACATCGCTTCGTCGGCGCTTTTCAACAGTCCGGCAGCATCGCCGGCATGATCGGGATAGAGGGCGATGCCGATGCTCAGGCTGGTTCGCAATTCGGCGCCGGAGGACAACTCGATCGGCTCTGCCATGCTGTCGAGAATATTGCCGGCAACGCGTGCGGCTTGGGCCGGTTCGCCCAGATGCGACAGCAGGACGGCGAATTCGTCGCCGCCCAGGCGGGCGACCAGGTCGCTTTCCCTGACCGTTGCCCGCAGGCGAGCGGCAATCGCACACAGAACGGCATCGCCGGCTTCGTGACCGAGCTTGTCGTTGATCGATTTGAAGCGATCCGCGTCGATGAAAAAGAGGGCCAGGCGCTCGTCTTTCTCTTTGGCATGGAGAAAAGCCGAGGCCAGTCGGTTTTCGAACTGGGCGCGATTGGCAAGGCCGGTCAGCGGGTCGTGGTTGGCCTTGAAGTCGAGTTGCTCGTTGTCGCTCTGCATTTGCTGGCGCCAGCTTTCGAGTTCTGCGAGCAGGGCGTTGAAGTCGTCGCCGAGAGATTGCAGTTCGGCGATCTGCTGCGGCGCGACGCGTTGACCGAATTGCCGCTCGCGGCGGGCCCGCGAGGCGATTTCGGCGAGATGCTGCAAGGGGGCGACGATGGCCCGGCTGGCTTGATGCGACAGGCGGGAGGCGATGAAACGGCAAAGCAGCAGGCTGATCAAGCCGCAGGCGAGACTGGAGAGCAGGAAAATGAGCAGGTTCTGGCCCGATGCGTAAAGTTTGACCTGGCCGATTCGCTGATCGTCGTGGCGGATATCTTCGACGGCCGGTCGCGACAGCAGCAGGCTGGCCAGCAGGCGTTCGATGGCGATGCCGGTGTGGCTTGGCCTTTCCTGCCAGCGGGCGATTTCGTTGCCGTCACGGTCGATGACCAGGGCGGAGGCCAGTTGATGGTCGCCGGCCATCTGGCTCAAGGCCTCGTTGGCCGCTTCGCTGTCGTTGAAGACGACGGCGGCCTCGACGGTATAGGCGATGTTGTGGGCCGCTAGGGCGAGGTTGTCGACCATGTAGGCGCGCAGCGCGACCAGGCCGAGCAGCACGATGGAAGCACCGAGCACGAGCAGCGCAATGGTGGCGATGCGCATGTTCGCCTGGTGCAACAGGAAGCTCAGGGCCGGCGGCTGGGAACGGGCGGGGGAATCAGTTCGCTTCATGCTGATTCTTCTTTCTTTGCAGCAATTGCAGCACTTTCGGATTGATCCGGATGCCGCTGCGCGAAATGGCATCCAGATTGGCCCGCAAACCGACCTCGCCGGCCTGGATCGGCAGGCAGAACATGGTCGGCTCGGCACACACCGCGTCGTTTTCGCTGATGCTCAGGATCGGACGGCCGACCGCTTTGTCGAGCAGCTTCTTGCGTTCGGCCGCGGGCAGGGTGCCGAGAAACAGGACGTCGCAGCGCCCGCTCCAGTCGGCTTCATCGCTGCCGATACGGCGATAGGACAGCAGCTGTTCGCCGATCTGGCCCGGCGTGCCGAGGCCTTCTTTGAGGTAGGCCGGTTGGCCGGCGATGCAGAAGCGCAGCTTGTCCGTCGAAGACGGCCAGCGGGCGTAGCCGATGATGCCGGTGACGACCCGCGATACCTGGGTCTCGAGGTCGGCCGGCGCGGCATCGGAGGGGGGCACGCCGAGCGCACTGGCGAGGGCGAAACTGGCCAGCAGAAGGAGCGGAAACGGGGCGAGTAGTCGGCGCAATGCAGGTCCCGGGGAAGAGAAGAGGCAATTGATGAAAATGACGGACGCTTGCCGCCATCTTAATTGCCCCTTGCCCGGTCAACCCGAGAAGGTTTTCACACTTTGCCGGAAGAAAGTTCAGGCCGCGATGTAGGCCGCCTTGCCCATGATGTGCGTTGCCATCACGCAGCGCTCGTCGCCCAGGATCATCATGGCGAACAGTCGCTCGGCCAGGCCTTCGCCGCCCTTGAGACGGAAATCCAGCTCCGGCGTGGCGCGCGGGTCGAGGACGATGAAATCGGCCTCCTTGCCCGGTGCAAAATTGCCGATGAAGTCGTCGAGATAAAGCGCCTGGGCGCCGCCCAGCGTGGCCAGAAACCAGGCGCGCAGCGGCGGCAGCGGGCGCTGGTGCAGTTGCGACACCTTGTAGGCCTCGCCCAGCGTGCGGATCAGGCTGAATGAGGTACCGCCGCCGACATCGGTGGCCAGCCCGACGCGGATGCCGGCATCGCTGGCCGCCGGGTGGTTGAAGAAGCCGCTGCCAAGGAACAGGTTGGAGGTCGGGCAGAAGGCCGCAGCGGCGCCGAACTGGGCCATTTCCTCGATCTCGACCGGTGCCAGGTGGATGCAGTGGCCGTAGATGCTGCGCGGGCCGAGTAGGCCGTAGTGGTTGTAGACGTCGAGATAGTCGCGGCAATGCGGGAACAGCTCGCCGACCCAGGCGATTTCGTCCGGATTCTCGGCCAGGTGCGATTGCACGTGCAGATCGGGCTGGCTGCGGTAGAGCGCGCCGGCCAGGGCCAGCTGGTCAGGCGTCGAGGTCGGCGCGAAGCGCGGCGTGATGCTGTAGCGCAGGCGACCCTTGCCATGCCAGCGCTCGATCAGCGCCAGGCAGTCGCGCTCGGCCTCGGCGACGGTATCCATCAGGTTGGCCGGGGCATTGCGGTCCATCATCACCTTGCCGGTCAGCATGCGCAGATTGTGCCGCTCGGCCGAGGCCATGAAGGCATCGACCGATTCGGGATGCACCGTCGAGAACACCGAAGCGGTCGTCGTGCCGTGCGCCAGCATGCGTTCGACGAAGTAATCGGCGGTGGCGCTGCCGACTGCCGGGTCGCAGAAGGCGGCTTCGGCCGGAAAGGTGTAATCGTTCAGCCAGTCGAGCAATTGCCGACCAAAGGAGGCAATGATGCCGGACTGCGGGTAATGGCAATGGGTGTCCACCAGGCCGGGCAGGATCAGCTTGCCGGAGTAGTCGAAGACTTCGGCCTCGCCCAGGATGGCCGGCGGGATGCGGGCCAGGATGTCCGCCCAAGGGCCGACGTCGGCGATATGGCCATCCTCGATCCACAGCGCGCCATCGGCAAAGTATTGGTAGCTGTCGGCGGCATCGTGTTCGCCGGGGTCGGCGAGAAAGTGCAGGACCTGTCCGTGGACGAGCTGGTAGCGTGGTTTGAGCGAATCGTTCATGAAATCTCAGTGCGTGCCGTTGGCCAGTTGGCGGGCCAGGCGATTGTGGTGGGCGACCAGGGGTTGCAGTTCGAGTGGCAGCAGCTGGCCGTCGGCGACGACCGGCTTGCCGTTGATGATGGAATGACGAACCGACTGCGGCGTACAGAAAACCAGGGCGGCGACCGGGTCATGCACGGCGGCGCCGGCCAGGTCGAGACCGCCGGTCGGGAAGGCAACCAGGTCGGCGCTCATGCCCGGCGCCAGGGCGCCGATGTCGTCGCGGCCAAGCACCTTGGCGCCGCCCAGCGTGGCGAGTTCGAGCGCCTGGCGGGCGTTCATCGCCGCCGGGCCATGGCCGACGCGGGCCAGCAGCATGGCCTGGCGGGCTTCGCCGAGCAGGTGGGCGGCATCGTTCGAGGCACAGCCGTCCACGCCGAGGCCGACAGGCACGCCGGCTTCGCGCAGCGCCGGGATCGGCGCAATGCCGGAGGCCAGCCGCATGTTGGAGCAGGGGCAGTGCGCGACACCGGTGCCGGTGCGGGCAAACAGGCCGATACCTGGCGTGTCGAGCTTGACGCAGTGGGCATGCCAGACGTCGTGGCCGACCCAGCCGAGCGATTCGGCGTATTCGGCCGGCGTCATGCCGAACTTCTCGCGGCTGTAGGCGACATCGTTGTCGTTCTCGGCCAGGTGGGTGTGCAGCGAAACCCCGTAGCTGCGCGCCAGTACCGCCGCCTCGCGCATCAGGTCGCGGCTGACCGAGAACGGCGAGCAGGGGGCGACGACGATGCGTTGCATGGCGTGGCGTTGCGGGTCATGCCAGGTTTCGATCAGGCGCTGGGTGTCCTTGAGGATGCTGGCTTCGTCCTCGACCAGGCGGTCGGGCGGCAGGCCGCCCTGGCTTTCGCCGACGCTCATGCTGCCGCGTGCGGCGTGAAAGCGCATGCCGATGGTTGCGGCAGCCTCGATCGAGTCGTCGAGACGGCTGCCGTTCGGGTAGAGGTAGAGATGGTCGCTCGATGTCGTGCAGCCGGAAAGGATCAGCTCGGCCATCGCGGTCAGCGTCGAGACGCGCACCATCTCCGGCGTCAGGCCGGCCCAGATCGGGTAAAGCCGGCGCAGCCAGCCGAACAGCTCGGCGTCCTGGGCGCCGGGAATGGCCCGGGTCAGGCTCTGGTACATGTGGTGGTGGGTATTGACCAGGCCGGGCAGGGCGACCGTGCCGGCCAGCGAGATCACCTGGTCGGCCGTGGCTGGCAGTTGCTCGCTGCTGCCGACCGCTTCGATCACGCCATCGCGGATGAAGACGCCGCCGCCGGCGATTTCGCGGCGGGCAGCATCCATGGTGACGAGGACGTCGGCGTCTTTCAGTAAAAGTGTAGGCATGGCTCAGGGCAGGAAGGGCTTGCCGAGCGAGGCCGGCAGGTTGAGCTGGAGCAGCCGGCGGTCGCGCGAGATGACGACCAGCACGACGATGGTGGCGGCGTAAGGCAGAGCAGCCAGGAATTGCACCGGCACGTCGATGCCCAGGCCCTGGGCATGGAATTGCAGGATGGTGACGGCGCCGAACAGGTAGGCGCCGAGCAGCAGGCGCAGCGGTTTCCAGGTGGCGAAGACGACCAGCGCGACGGCGATCCAGCCGCGGCCAGCGCTCATGTTCTGCACCCAGAGCGGGGTATAGACGGTGGACAGGTAGGCGCCGGCGATACCGGCCATGGCGCCGCCGAAGGCCACTGCGCCGTAGCGGATGCCGAGCACCGGGTAGCCGATGGCGTGGGCCGACTCGGGCGATTCGCCAACCGCCTTGAGGAGCAGGCCGAGGCGGGTCCTGGCCAGGGTCCAGGCGACGACGGCGAAGGTGATGAAGGAGAGGTAGACCACCGCATCCTGCTTGAACAGGATCGGCCCGAGCAGCGGAATGTCGGAAAGCAGCGGGATGACCAGCGGTTGCAGGCCGGGCAGGCTGTAGCTGACATAGTGCTGGCCGATGAAGGCGGAGAGGCCGATGCCGAAGATGGTCAGGGCAAGGCCGCAGGCCGCCTGGTTGGCGGCCAGCGACAAGGCGAAAAAGGCGAAGATCAGCGCGGTGGCGGCACCGGCTAGGGCCCCGGCCGGCAGGCCGGCGGCGGCACCGTAGCCGGTTTCGGCGGCGAGCGCGAAGCCGGCGATGGCGCCGGTCAGCATCATGCCCTCGACGCCGAGGTTGATGACGCCGGTGCGCTCGGCGACCAGTTCGCCGAGGCCGGCGAAGATCAGCGGGGTGGCGGCGGCGATGGCGCCGGCCAGGACGGGAATCAGGCTTTCAATCATGAGCGTTTCCTTGGGCGGCGGTCAGAGGGGTTTGCGCAGGCGGTTGTCGATGAAGGCATCGGCGCCGAGCAGGAAGAACAGCAGCATGCCCTGGAAGATGCCGGTGATCGCCGCCGGCATCTGCAGGCTGACCTGGGCCGCCTCGCCGCCGAGGTAGATCAGCGCCATCAAGGCCCCGGCGAGTACGATGCCGAGCGCGTGCAGGCGGCCGAGGTAGGCGACGATGATGGCGGCGAAACCGTAGCCCGGCGAGATGTTGAGATTCAACTGGCCGACCGGCCCGGCGACTTCGCCGACCCCGGCCAGACCGGCGGTCAGGCCGGAGATGACCAGGCTGAACCACACCGTCTGCTTGGCCGAGAAGCCGGCGTAGCGCGAGGCGGCCGGTGCCTGGCCGCCGACTTCGAGCTGGTAGGAGAGGAAGCTGCGGGCGTTGAACAGCCAGAAGGCGAGTACCGCGAACAGCGTGATGAAGATCGAGGTATTGACCCGCGAGCCTTCGAGCAGGATGCCGAACAGCGCGTTGTCGCCGAACATGATCGATTGCGGGAAGTTCATCCCGTCCGGGTCGCGCCACGGGCCGTTGACCATGTAGGAGAGGATGAAGGTGGCGACGTAGGTCAGCATCAGCGTGGTCAGCGTCTCCTCGGCGTTGAAGCGCGTCTTGAGCAGCGCCGGCAGGGCGCCCCACAAGGCACCGCCGAGGGCGCCGGCGACCACCATGGCCGGGATCACCCAGGCCGAGTCGCTGCCGTCGAAATGGATGGCGACGCCGCCGCCGAACAGGGCGCCGATGATCAGCTGGCCTTCTGCGCCGATGTTGTAGATGCGGGCCTTGAAGCCGATGGCCAGGCCTTGGGCAATGAGGATCAGCGGACAGGCCTTGATCAGCAGCTCGCTCCAGCCGTAGCTGGAGGTCAGCGGCTGGATGAAGAAGACCTCGAAGGAGGCCAGCGGCGACTTGTCGAGTGCCCAGAACAGGAAGGAGCCGGCCAGCAGCGTGGCGACGATGGCGATCAGGGGCGCCGTCCAGCGCATCAACTGCGACGGCTGGGCGCGGGGTTCAAGCAGATGCATGGCTGGACTCCGTGGGCTGGGCGGTTTCGTTGAACAGGCCGGACATCTGCAGGCCGACCGATTCGGCATTGGTCGCCGCCTTGGGCTGGGCGGCGGAGAGCTTGCCGGCGGCAAGCACGGCGATGTTGTCGCTGATCTCGAACAGTTCTTCGAGTTCTTCCGAGATCACCAGGATGGCGACGCCGGTGCGCGACAGGTCGAGCAAGGTCTGGCGCAGGAAGGCGGCGGCGCCGACATCGACGCCCCAGGTCGGTTGGGCGACGATCATCAGCTTGGGGGCGAGCATGATCTCGCGGCCGACGATGAATTTCTGCAGGTTGCCGCCGGACAGCGAACGTGCTGCCGCGCCCGGGCCGCCGCAACGGACGTCGAAGCGGGCGATGCATTGCTCGGCAAAGTCCTTGGCCTTTTGGTAGCTGACCAGCCCCCAGCGCTTCATGCCCTGGCGATGAGCGGTGAGCAGCGCGTTGCGGGACAGCGACAGGGATGGCACGGCACCCCGTCCGAGCCGCTCTTCCGGTACGAAGACCAGGCCCTTGGCGCGGCGCTGGCCGGCATCGAGATGACCGACCGCCTCGCCGGCGAGCCAGATGGCTTCGCGGTCTACCGTCTGCTCACCGGACAGCGCGGCGAGCAATTCCGCCTGGCCGTTGCCGGAAATGCCGGCGATGCCGAGGATCTCGCCGGCATGGACAGTCAGCGAGATGTTGGCGAGCGAGGTGCCGAACGGGTCGTCCGAAACCAGGCTGAGCCGGTCGACTTCGAGCACCGGCTTGACCTGGCCGGTATAAGCCGGCGCCTCGCAGACCGGCAGTTCGCGGCCGATCATCATGCGCGCCAGGCTGGCCGGCGTTTCGTCGCGCGGAATGGCGGTGCCGGTGACCTTGCCGCCGCGCATGATGGTGGCGCTGTCGCACAGCGACTTGATCTCGTGCAGCTTGTGGCTGATGTAGAGGATGGAGACGCCTTCCGCAGACAGCCGGCGCAGGGTCTCGAACAGCTTCTGCACGGCTTGCGGCGTGAGGACCGAGGTCGGCTCGTCGAGGATCAGCAGTTTCGGATCCTGCAGCAGGCAGCGCACGATCTCGACCCGCTGGCGTTCGCCGACCGACAGGCTATGCACGCTGCGGTAAGGGTCGAGCGGCAGGCCGTAGCGTTCGGATACTTCCTTGACGCGCACGGCCAGCGCCGCCAGGTCGAAGGGCTCGTCGAGGACCAGGGCGATGTTCTCGACCACGCTCAGCGTCTCGAACAGCGAAAAGTGCTGGAACACCATGCCAATGCCCAGCTTGCGTGCCTGCGCCGGGTTGGCGATGGAAACCTGGCGGCCGTCCCACATCATCTCGCCTTCGTCGGCCTTGACCGCGCCGTAGATGATCTTCATCAGCGTGCTCTTGCCGGCACCGTTTTCGCCGAGGATGGCGTGGATCTCGCCGGGCATGACGCTGATGCTGACATCGGCGTTGGCGACGACGCTGGGGTAGCGCTTGGTGATGTGCAACAGGGCCAGTCGGGGCTCGGTCGGGGTCATGCTTACTCCGGCAGGGATTGGGTGTCGATCAGGCGCGGACGGCCGGCCTGGCTCACCAGTTGGCGGGTATTGTGAATCTGGAAAACCTGCGCGGCAACGGCCAGCGCGATGGCGACGGGTTCCTTGCTGATGATGCCGGGAATGCCGATCGGGCAGGTCAGTTCGTTCAGGCGGTCGGGCAGCAGGCCGCGGTCGAGCAGCCGGTGCTCGAAGGAAGCGCGTTTGCTGCGCGAGCCGATCAGGCCGAAATAGGCAAAGTCATTGCGCTTGTAGATCGCCTCGCAGAGGGCAAAGTCGAGCGTGTGGCTGTGCGTCATGATGAGGAAATAGGCCCCGGCCGGCGCGGCGGCCACTTCGCTTTCCGGCAGGTCGGTGACGACGGCGCGCAGGCCGTGGCAGTCGATGCCGGCAAAGGCTTCGTCGCGGCTGTCGATCCAGTGCAGTTCGGCGCCCAGCGGCAAGAGCTGGCGGACCAGCGCCTGGGCGACATGGCCGGCGCCGAACAGGTAAACCGGGAAGCCCTGGCGGGCGATTTCCTGGCTGAACTGCCAGTGCTCTGGGGCGCCATGCAGCACCGTGCCCTGGCCGGCTTGCGCCATGCGCTGCCAGTTCGATGCCGTTTGCTTGCTGTCGAGCCGGCGCTGCAGGACGGCGCCATCGCGCACGGCCTTGCGGCGTTCCTGCCAGGCGGGCAGGGTGCTGGCCGGAATCGCTTCGTAAAGCAGCCAGACGACACCGCCGCAGCATTGGCCGAGGCGGGCGCCGAGGTTGTAGCGGCTGACCAGAGGCGGCGGGTTGTCGCTGTCCAGCATGCGTTGCGCCTGATGGATCGCCTGCCATTCGAGATGGCCGCCGCCGATGGTGTCGGCCACCGCGTTGCCGGCCACCACCATGCAGGCGCCGGCTTCGCGCGGGGCCGAACCCTGGGTACGGGCAACGCTGACCAGCACGGCATCGTTACCCGCGGCCAGTTGGTCGATCAGCGCGTCGAGCCAGTCAGTGGCCATCGTCGGCCTCCGTGTTCTGGCCGAGCAGAATGGCGTCGAGAATGGCTTCTGGCGTGGCCGGGGCGCTCAGTTGCACCGGTTGGCCGGCCGGCAGGGTGGCCGCGACGGCATCGCGGATGGCCTGGAAGACCGACAGTGCCAGCATGAAGGGCGGTTCGCCGACCGCTTTCGAACGGTGAATGCTGTCCTCGACATTGGCGTTGTCGTAGAGGCGGACGTTGAACACCGCCGGCAGGTCGGTGGCGGTCGGAATCTTGTAGGTCGAGGGCGCGTGGCTCATCAGCCGGCCGGCTTGCGGACCTTCGCTTTTCCACCACAGTTCCTCGCTGGTCAGCCAGCCCATGCCCTGGACGAAGCCGCCTTCGATCTGGCCGATGTCGAGTGCCGGATTGATCGATCGGCCAACGTCGTGAAGGATATCGACGCGCAGCAGGCGCATTTCGCCGGTCAGCGTGTCGATCGCCACTTCGCTGGCCGAGGCGCCGTAGGCGAAGTAGTAGAATGGCCGGCCGAGCTTGGTCACCGGGTCGAAATGCAGCTTCGGGGTGCGGTAGAAGCCGGCATCCCACAGCTGGATGCGCGCCCGGTAGGCGGCCAGAACGAGGTCGCCGAACGCCGCGTCGTAGCAATCGCCAGCCTTGACCCGGCCGTCGGTGAACACCACGTCTTCGGCCTTCACCTTGCCGTTGCACAGATCGACGACGAAGGCGGCGAGGCGGGTCTTGATGTTCAGGCAGGCGTTTTGCGACGCCTTGCCGTTCAGGTCGGCGCCGCTCGATGCCGCGGTGGCCGAGGTGTTGGCGACGCGACTGGTGTCAGTCGAGGACAGGCGCACGTCTTCGAGCGGCAGGCCGAATTCGTGGGCGACGATCTGCTTGATCTTGGTGTACAGGCCCTGGCCCATCTCGGTGCCACCGTGCGAAACGAGCACGGTGCCGTCGGTATAGACATGGACCAGCGCGCCGGCCTGGTTGTAGTGCGTGGCATTGAAGGAGATGCCGAACTTGATCGGGGTCAGCGCCAGGCCGCGCTTGATGACCGGGCTGCTGGCGTTGAATTCGGCAATCGCCGCCCGCCGCGCCGCGTAGTCGCATTCGGAGGCCAGTTCGGCAACCAGCGCCGGGGCGACGTTGTCCTCGACGATCATGCCGTAGGGTGTGCTGCTGCGCGCCCCGGGTTCGACGTCGTAGAAGTTGTTCTGGCGCACGGCCAGTGGATCGAGGCCGAGGTGGCGGGCGATGTCGTCGAGCACGGTTTCGATGACGAACATGCCCTGCGGCCCGCCGAAGCCGCGGAAGGCGGTGTTCGACACGGTGTTGGTCTTGCAGCGCAGGCTACGCAGCGCCACCGCGTCAAGGTAGTAGGCGTTGTCGATGTGGCAGATGGTGCGGTCGTTGACCGGGCCGGAGAGGTCGGCCGAGTAGCCGCAGTTGGAGGCCATTTGCAGTTTCAGACCGAGCAGCCGGCCGCTGTTGTCGAAGGCGGATTCCCACTGGTACTGGAAGCCGTGACGCTTGCCGGTGGCGATCATGTCGTCGTCGCGGTCGAGCCGCAGCTTGACCGGCCGCCCGGTGTGCACGGCGAGCAGCGCAGCCAGACAGGCCCATTGTGCGGATTGCGACTCCTTGCCGCCGAAACCGCCGCCCATGCGCCGGCATTCGACGCTGACCTGGTGCGAGCGCCAGCCCAGCGCGTGCGAGACCAGTTGCTGCATCTCGGTCGGGTGCTGGGTCGAGCAGATCAGGTGCAGGCTGTGGTCTTCTTTCGGCTGGGCGTAGGAAATCTGCCCTTCCAGGTAGAAGTGTTCCTGGCCACCAACGGCCGCCGTACCGGACAGCGTGTGGGGAGCGGTGGCGAAAGCCGCATCGACCGCGCCGCGCGTCATGGCGAAGGGTGGCAGAACCCAGGATTCGGCGGCAATTGCCGCATCCATGTCGAGGATCGGCGTCTCGATCTCGTATTCGGCCTTGGCCAACCTGGCCGCCTGACGGGCGGCATCGCGTGTGTCGGCAGCGACGGCGAACAGCACCTGGCCGTAGAACTGGATGGCGTCGTTGGCGATGATCGGGTCGTCGTGCAGGATCGGCCCGCAGTTGTTTTCGCCGGGAATGTCGGCGGCGGTGATTACCGCCCGTACGCCGGGATAGGCGCGTACGGCCGACAGGTCGAGGCTTTTCAGCCGGCCGCGGGCGCAGGTCGACAGCCCGGCGGCGGCATGCAGCGTGCCGGCCAGTTCGGGCAGGTCGTCGATATAGCTGGCCTTGCCGCTGACGTGCAGGTGGGCGCTTTCATGCGCCACCGGGCGCCCGACGACGGCGCTGCCGCTCGGGGTGTTGTTGGGACGGGCGTTCATCGGCGGGCCTCCTGGCCGATCGGCGCCAGTTGATCGAGGCGGACCGGTGGCTGAGCCGGGCTGCCATCCAGGCGGGTTTCCAGCCAGAAGCGTTGCAGCAGGTTGGCCGCCACGTTGAGACGATAGGCGCTGCTGGCACGGACGTCGGACATCGGCGTGAAATCCTCGCGCAAGGCGGCCATGCCGAGGCGGACGCTGTTCAGGTCCCAGGGCCGGCCGAGCAGGGCGGCTTCGCAGGCATCGGCCCGTTTCGGCGTGGCGGCCATGCCGCCGAAGGCAATGCGCGCCCGGCGGATGATCCCCTCGTCGTCGAGGTGCACGGCCAGGCCGGCGGCGACCGCAGAGATGTCCTGGTCGGTGCGCTTGGCCACCTTGTAACTGCGGAACAGTCGCTGCAAGGGGGCGCTCGGCGCATCCAGGCGCAGGGCGCGAACGAATTCGCCGGGGCGCAGCGCGGTTTTCTGGTAATCGAGATAGAAGTCTTCCAGCGCCATTTCGCGGGTCGCTTCGCCCTTTTGCAGCACGATGCGGGCGCCGAGCGCGATCAGGGCCGGCATCGAATCGCCGATCGGCGAGCCGTTGGCGACATTGCCGCCCAGCGTGCCGGCGTTTTTGACCGGGGTGGAAGCGAAACGGCGGGCCAGTTCGGCCCATTGCGGCTCGAAGGCTGTAAGGGCGGCAAAGGCATCGGTGAGCGTGACACCGGCACCGATTTCCAGATGTTCGGCGCCCAGGCTGAGGGTTTTCAGTTCGGCGACGGCGCCGAGCTGGATGATTTCGCCGAGGTCGCGTCCCTGCTTGGTGACCCACAGGCCGACATCGGTGCCGCCGGCAACCAGTCGGGCCTCCGGCAGGCGTTCGCGCAGTTCGGCCAGTTCGACCAGATTGCGCGGGCTGTGGCTGCGCCGGTCGGCACCTTCGTAGTCGAGCGGTGGCAGCTTGGCCAGCGCTTTCAGTGCGGCGATCACCGGCTGGCGGTTGAGCGGCTGGCGGGGCAGGGCATAGGCGTCGCGGGTGGCGTCCACGATCGGCCGGTAGCCGGTGCAGCGGCACAGGTTGCCGGACAGCGTATGGTCGATCTCCTCGCGCTCCGGGCAGGTCGGCTGGTTTTCGTAGAGGGCGAACAGCGACATGGCGAAGCCCGGCGTGCAGAAACCGCATTGCGAACCGTGGCGGTCGACCAGCGCCTGCTGGACCGGGTGCAGGCGGTCGGCGGCCGGGGCAAGGTCTTCGACGGTGAACAAGGCCTTGCCGTCGAGTGCCGGCAGGAACTGGATGCAGGCATTGACGGCGCGCAGTTGCAGTTCCTCCTGGCCGTCGGCGCCGGTCAGTTCGCCGATGACGACGGTGCAGGCGCCGCAGTCGCCTTCGGCGCAACCTTCCTTGGTCCCGGTCTGGCGCAGGTCTTCGCGCAGGTACTGGAGGACGGTGCGGGTCGGCGCAACGCCCTGCACTTGTTGCAGGGCACCGCGGAAGTAAAACTGGATGGGACGATCAGCCATGGTGCAAAAAGAAGTTTCGATAACGATGATTCAAGGTAGCACAGCTGGCACGGCGGGGTTGAGGCCCGGCGGACGATAAGGGTTATTCGAACTGGCTTATGGGCGCTGCCAGAAGCCGGCATGCGGCGCCGCCGCTTCGTCTTCAAGCCGGGGGCCGCTGACTTCGATGTGGCGCTGGCCACGGGCGAAAACTTCGCGGCAGGGCAGCGAAAAGGTCGGGTTTTCCGGATGATCGCCGGTCAGTTCGAGCAGGCGGTGTTCCGATAGCGCATAGACGACCCGGCCGATGCCGCACCAATAGATGGCACCGGCGCACATGGCGCAGGGTTCGGCGCTGCTGTAGAGGGTCGCTTCAGCCAGTTGTTCCGGGCTGAGGCGGCGGGCGGCCAGGCTGGCGGCAACCAGCTCGGCATGGCGGGTCGGGTCGCCGTCCGGTGGCAGCGAGTCGTTGCCGGCTTCGGCGACGATATGCCCGGCCGCATCGACGACGATGGCGGCAAACGGGTGCTTGCCGGCGTCGCGCACCTGGGCGGACAGTTCGATGCAGCGGCGCAGGTGAATGTCGTCCTGCTGGCTGGAATGGCTTGTCATGACGCGTTCTCCTTGGGTATTGTCGGCATTATCCGGGGGGAGCGATAAAAGCGATGACAGTCTTTGCCGATACTGCTCATAACGTTGGCGAGATAGGTCAGGCCGTCCGGCCTTGCTAAAGTTGCAGCCAGCAACCCCGCAGACATTTTTAGGAGAATCAAGCATGCTGCTGTCCCGTCTCAAAACACTCACTGCTGTAGCGGTCATGGCCGTCTCCAGCCTGACTGGCGCCCAGGCCGCCGAGCCTTTGAAAGCCGGCTTCGTCTATATCGGCCCGACCGGCGACCACGGCTGGACCTACTCGCACGATGAAGGGCGCAAGATGCTCGAAGCCCAGTCCGGTGGCAAGGTCAAGACGGCTTTCGTCGAGAACGTGCCGGAAACCGCCGATGCCGAGCGTGTCTTCCGCGATCTGGCACAAAAGGGCAACAAGGTGGTGTTCGGCACCTCCTTCGGTTACATGAACCAGATGGCCAAGGTCGCCAAGGCTTTCCCCAACACCATTTTCATGCACGCCACCGGTTACAAGACGGCAGCCAACCTGGGTGTTTACGACGTCCGGACCTATGAAGGCGCTTACATGCTGGGCGTCGTCGCCGGCAAGATGAGCAAGGGCAACAAGCTCGGCGTGGTCGCCTCGATCCCCATTCCGGAAGTCATCCGCAACATCAATGCCTTCACCATCGGCGCGCGCAGCGTCAATCCGAACATCACCACCCGCGCCATCTGGGTGAATTCCTGGTTCGATCCGGGCAAGGAACGTGAAGCCGCGCTGGCCCTGATCTCGCAAGGCTGTGACGTGCTGATGCAGAACACCGACTCGCCGGCTGTCGTCCAGGCTGCCCAGGAAAAAGGCGTGCTCGCCTTCGGTTGGGATTCCGACATGAGCAAGTTCGGCGGCAAGGCCCATCTGGCGGCCTCCGTGCTGAACTGGGGCGTCATCTACAAGAAGACGCTGGAAGAAGTCGAAGCCGGCACCTGGAAGAGCGGCGACCTGTGGTGGGGCGTCAAGGAAGGCGCGGTCAACATCGAGAGCTTCGGCGGTGTCGTGCCGGCCGATGTCAAGAAACTGGCCGAACAGCGTCGCGACGACATCAAGGCGGCCAAGCTGCATCCCTTCACCGGCCCGCTCAAGGACCAGTCCGGCAAGGAATTCCTCGCCGCCGGCAAGACCTACGCCGATGGCGATCTGAAGAAGATGAACTTCTACGTCGAAGGCGTCGAAGGCGCGATTCCGAAGTAACCCGGGTTTCCCGAACGACAGCGCGGCCTGCGGGCCGCGTTTTTTTTGCCTTGGCACGATTGGCAGCGTAGCCGATTGCCCGGGCTGCGTTGGGGGCGCGGTTCATCCGCGATTGGTGGACACCGGGCATTGAGAGGCCCTGGATTATTTCATGAAGATGATGAGCGCGATGACGGCAGCAGGCTTGCGATCGGCCATAAAGGCACCGTCAAAAAGGCCGCGAACGTCTCACTGGTCGTCTGCGCAGGCATGCCGATGCGCTCTGGCATCTCGGCCTGTCGCGGCGCGCTTCAGTTGATCGGCGTTTCGCGCAGTTTGGGGGGGAGTTCGAAGTTGGGAGGGTTGCATTCGCCGAAGGGGTTGAACAGCGACGGTCCTTGGCAGTCGTTGGCCGGGGCTTCGAGCGCGGCATCGCGGGCGAGGTCGAGTTGATCTTGTGCGGTATAAGCATTGCCGCTGAAACCAAACATGAAGGCTGGTTCGTTTCCGGGCAGGCTGCGCCCGTAGCCGCTATGGCAGGAGGTCATTTGCCAACGCGTTGGAATGTCGGCTGCACCTTCGCAGCGCAGAAAAGCCACGCCTGAAATTTCCTTGCAGTCGCTGATGCCGGCAAGGGCACCGGCCGGGACCGGGCCGATCAATTCGCAGCGCCGTGTCCTGGTGGTCAGGGCAAGGCTGAGTAATGGTCCATCGATGGTCGAAATGGCGATTTTCCGGGTGAAGCGAGCCGAGCCATCCGTGAATTTTGCAACCAGTACGCCACGTATTGCATCCTCCTTGCACGCCGACAGGGTGCCGATCGTGGCCAGAAGGGCAATGCATTTGCAGAGCGTGGTTCGTGCGTTGCGAGTCAGGAAGCCGTTGTTCACGTTGTTCGGGGCGATAGGCAAAAAACAGGGCGACCCGGAGGCCGCCCATTATTTCGTTCCAAGTTGCTAATGGAATCAGGGTTTGGCGGAAAAGTCGACCCGGCGGTTTTGGCTCCAGCATTTTTCTTCCGGGCAGTCCGCCTTGGGTTTCTCCTTGCCCAGACTGACGGCTTCGATTCTGGCCTCAGGAACGCCGAGGATCACCAAGGCCTTGCGTACTGCTTCGGCACGCTTTTGGCCGAGTGCGAGATTATATTCGCTACTGCCCCGTTCATCGGTGTTGCCTTCCAGGCTGACGTTCAGCTTGCTGTAGCGCTTGAGGAGTTCGGCTTGTTGTTGCAACAGGGTGTTGTATTCGGTTTTGACGCTGAAGTTGTCGTAATCGAAATAAATGCTGCTGCTCGATAGCTTTGCCGCGGCTTCCTTGAGCTGGCGGGTTTCCAGGTCGTCGCCGGGGTTGGCTGCAGGGGCGCTGAGTTGCGTGTTTGAGGTATTGGCCGGCGCTTCTTCCTTCGGGGTAGAGGCGCAGCCAACGAGGCAGAGGGCGAAGAGTCCGGCCGTGCCGAGCAAACGATTAGTCACTTCGATGTCCTTTTTTAGCTTACATGGATCGATTGCGCGAACGGCGGTCGGGTATAGGCAGAACGCGCGCATGCGTACTCAATCCCGGTTTATGGAAAAGGCTGTCCGGGTAGGAAAATACATTGCTTATAAATATAATTTCCTGACTTTTATTTGGCAATGGTAGATCATGAATGCTAGCCCCCAAGAACTGCAATTGGATGTTTTACAACAGTTTCGCGTGATCTACGGGAGTATGCGGCACTATTTTCGCGAGCTTGAGCAGCGTTGTGGTCTGCCTGGTTCGCAAACCTGGGTGCTGCAGGAAGTGACGCGTACGCCGGAGATCGGTGTAGGCGAATTGGCTCGCCGAATGGGGATTCATCAGTCCACATGCAGCAGCCTGGTGGAAAAATTGGTGGGCCGGGGATTGTTGTCCAAGCAAAAACACTCGGTCGATCAGCGGCGTGTTGGGTTGTGCGTGACCGCGGCCGGGCGAGACGTCATGCAACGCTTGCCAGGGCCGGCCGATGGGGTTTTGCCCCAGGCTTTGGCCAGTATGCCGCTGGTTAGCTTAAAAACATTGAAAATCAATCTAGATGAGCTGCTGCTGTTCATTCCTGGTGAGCAGGATGGATTCGCGACTACACCCTTGGCGGAGATGGTCGGTGAATAGGCGTTCGAATCGATGTGGCGTGGCTGTCGCCTGCCTGGGCCTGGCTGTCCTGCTGGGGTGTGCGGTACAGGACAAGCCTGAAGCGGTTCCGCCGGAAGAGGGCGGGAAGGTCTTGGGGAGTGTGGCGGCGGGCTCTGCTGTGGCATCGTCCGGTGCGGCGGCAGCACCTAAGCCTGCGCGGATCGGAGAGGAGGAATTCGTCCCTGTCGTCAGTGATGACAGGGCGGTGTTTTTCACGCTCGGTTCGGCATTTCTCACGCGCAAGGAGAAACACAAACTGAGCGTGGTGGCGCAAAGCCTGGCTGCCGATCGCAGCCTGCAGATATTGCTGGTCGGGCATGCCAATGACAATGGCAGCCATGCTTATCATCAGACCCTTTCGCAAAATCGGGTCGCCGCGGTTGCAGCGTTTCTGCGTCGCCAGGGCATCTCGAAGGAGCGTATTCAGACTCGGGCGCTTGGGGGCGATGAGGTGCCGCTACCTTGTCGTTCGTCGCTTTGTCGTCAGAAGTCAAGGCGAGTCGATCTGGTGATGTCTGTTGCCGAGTAGGGCGTACCGGCATTCTGCGCGAGTTTTCTGGCGACGAAAAAAAAGCCGTTCAGTGTAATCTGAACGGCTTTTTTTGCGACTTATTGCCTTAGTTCTTCGTTTCAACCATCTGCAGCGGACCTTCATCGGAGGCGGCTACGGGCTTGGCCTTGCGTGGCCGTCCGAGCTTTGGCGGGGCTTCCGGCGGTACCGAAACGGCCGGTGCACTGGTGGTTTGCACCAGAATCAGGCCGCTCTCGCTGAGTACTTGTTGCAAGTCGACCGGCGCGGCTTCGATGCTTGCCGTCGGTGCCTCTTCCACTGCTTCGACAACTGCCGGAGGAGCTACTTCTTCCGTGGCAGTTTGCATCGCCGGTTCGGGAATCGCTAGCGCCGGAGCAGCCTCGACAGCTTCGTCTGGGCTTGCTGCCACAGGCGCGATCTCGGTGTTTGCGGGACTTGCCGGATTCACCGTCGTTTCCGCGATGACTTGTTCGTTGGCCGAGGTCGATTCCGTTTCTGCTGCGACCGGGAGGACGTTGCTGGATGCGATCGGCGCCTCGGACGGCACTTCCGCTTGCAGGGTTTTGGGCTCGCTCGGGGTTGCTTGAGGTTCGATTGCCGGAATTACCACGACAACAGGTTCCTGGCTGATTTCCTGAGTAGCGGTCGATGCAAAGGCCGGCGTTTCTCCCTCAAGAGCAGCCGGTGCGCCGGTTTCGCTTTCATTGCGCCGCTCACCGCGGCCGCGGCCGCCACGCCGGCCGCGGCGACGGGCAGTCTGCTCATCATTCCCGGCCGGTGTTTCCGGTGCGTCGTTGGTGGCCTGCGAGGTGACTGGCAGGATTGCCGCGTCTTGCAGCAATTTGTTCTCGGTTGCTTCGCCGGGCTGCTGCGCTTGACGTTCGCGGCGTTCCTTGCGTTCGCCACGTTGGCGTCGCTCCTGGCGTTCCTTTTCCGGGCGTTGTTCGTTGGCGTTGCTGGCGGCTTCTTCGCGCGGTGCTTTGTCGTTGTTGCGCTCGTTACGATTGCCTCGTTCCTGGCGTTCGCCGTTCTCGTCGCGACGGTTGCCGTTACGGCCATTGTTACGGCCGTTTCTACCTTCGCCGCGCTCGCGACGGCCATCGCGGCCTTCTCTGCCTTTCTTCGGAGCCGGTGCCGGAGCGGGGGCCGGTTCTTCAACCTTGGGCTCGCTGCGGAACCAGGAGAACAGTCTGGAGAACAGACCCGGGCTGCTGGTCTGGGGGGCGGCCATCGGCGCGGCTTCAGTCTTTTCCGGCACGATCGGTGCTGGTTGTTCCGGCGAGATGCCCTTGATGACAGCTTCCTGGCGCGGTTTTGCTGCCTCGTCCTTGCCGTTGCCGATCTTCGAGGTTTCCTCTATCGGCGTATCAACCATCTTGTAGGAAGGTTCGCGCAGGTCATCGTTGTTGAGATCGTCGTGGCGCAGACGGGTGATCGTGTGGGCCGGCGTTTCGAGATGGATGTTCGGAATCAGAAGGATGGTGACCTTGTGGCGCAACTCGATGGCCTGGATGTCGGGGCGCTTTTCGTTGAGCAGGAAGGTGGCTACGTCTACCGGAACCTGAACGTGCACGGCGCCCGTATTTTCCTTCATCGCTTCTTCTTCGAGGATGCGCAGAATATGCAGCGCCGCCGATTCGGTAGAGCGGATGTGTCCGGTGCCGGTGCAGCGCGGACAGGAAATGTAGCTGGTTTCGGCCAGGGCCGGGCGCAGGCGCTGACGGGACAGTTCCATCAGTCCAAAGCGGCTGATCTTGCCCATCTGGACGCGGGCACGGTCGAAGCGCAATGCATCGCGCAGGCGATTTTCGACTTCGCGCTGGTTGCGCGGCGCTTCCATGTCGATGAAGTCGATGACGATCAGACCTCCCAAGTCGCGCAAACGCAGTTGGCGGGCCAGTTCGTCGGCGGCTTCGAGATTGGTCTTGAGTGCGGTTTCTTCGATGTCGGAACCCTTGGTCGAGCGGCCGGAGTTGACGTCTACGGCAACCAGCGCCTCGGTGTGGTCGATCACGATGGCGCCGCCCGACGGCAGGTTCACCTGGCGGACAAAGGCTGTTTCGATCTGGTGTTCGATCTGGAAACGCGAGAACAGCGGCACATCGTCGCGGTAGCGTTTGACGCGATTGACGTTGCCTGGCATGACCGTGCCCATGAAGGCGCGGGCTTGCTCATACACTTCGTCGGTGTCGATGAGGATTTCACCGATTTCGGAATGGAAGTAGTCGCGGATGGCGCGGATGACCAGGCTGCCCTCAAGATAAATGAGGAAGGCACCGCTTTGCTGTTGTGCAGCACCTTCGATGGCGCTCCACAGTTGCAGCAGGTAGTTCAAGTCCCACTGCAGTTCCTCGGCCTGGCGACCGATAGCCGCTGTGCGGGCGATCAGGCTCATGCCGTTGGGGACGCTGAGTTGGTCCATGGTCTCGCGCAGTTCGGCGCGCTCGTCGCCGTCAACGCGACGCGAAACACCACCACCTCGCGGATTATTCGGCATCAGAACCAGGTAACGACCGGCTAGCGAAACATAAGTGGTGAGGGCTGCGCCCTTGTTACCGCGCTCGTCCTTGTCGACCTGAACGATCAACTCCTGGCCTTCTTTCAGGGCCTCGTTGATCTTGGCGCGACCAACCTCGACTCCTGGCTGGAAATAAGAACGGGAGATTTCCTTGAAAGGCAGGAAACCATGGCGATCAGCACCGTAGTCGACGAAGCAGGCTTCGAGGCTGGGTTCGATCCGGGTGATGACGCCCTTGTAAATATTGCTCTTGCGTTGTTCTTTTGCGGCGGACTCAATGTCGAGATCAATCAGCTTCTGACCATCGACAATGGCGACACGGAGTTCTTCCGCCTGTGTCGCATTGAAAAGCATGCGTTTCATTGTTTTGGGGCTCCTGCGCGCTTTCGCTCGCGACAAGGGAGGCCCGTACAGGCAGCGACAGTTTCAGTTATCGGGTTGCGTCATGAATGGTTTGCAATAGCGATGATGAAAGTGCTGATCATTATGTGGTCGCGTGTTTTTTATTGAAATGCGTGACCTGAAAATTCCTGCAACGGGCAATCCGTGCGTGCTTACAGCGGGCTAATCCATTACCATCACTACTTTTGGTGAGTGAACTTAACCAGTCGTTTTACGTTGGTCTGGCCTGGGCAAGTGGCACAGGAAAGACTTCGGAGCCTGCCGCGTGGCGGTCGCGCTTGTAGCGCGAGGCAAACGGTCTGACGGTTCGGAATCTCTTGCAAACCGAGACGTAAAACGTGGGCAGTATATTAGAAAATGAATGTTGCTGGTAACAATTCGGTCACTCATGTCGTGATCGCCGAAGAAGAGCAGGGTCAGCGACTCGACAACTTTTTGATCCGTCGTTGCAAAGGGGTGCCGAAAAGCCATCTTTACCGGATTCTGCGCAGCGGCGAGGTGCGGGTAAACAGCAAGCGGGTCGATGCAACCTACCGGCTGGTCGAGGGCGACAATCTGAGGATTCCGCCGATCCGTATCGCCGAGCGGCCCCAGAACGAGGTGGATGAAGCGGCCAAGCAGCGGGTCGATTTGCCAATTATTTTTGAAGATGATGCCATGCTGGTGATCGACAAGCCCGAGGGGATTGCCGTTCATGGAGGCAGCGGGGTCAGCTTCGGGGTGATCGAGGCTTTGCGGCGGCAGCGGCCACAGGCAAAATTTCTTGAATTGGCGCATCGCCTGGATCGCGAGACTTCCGGTGTGTTGCTGGTTGGCAAGAAGCGTCTGGCCCTGACGGCGCTGCATGACATGTTCCGTGAACACGGCGCTGGCGCCGACAAACGCTATCTGGTGTTGGTCAAGGGGCGTTGGATGAATACGACGCAGCATGTGAAGCTGCCCTTGTTCAAATACCTGACTGATAGCGGCGAACGTCGGGTTTCGGTCAATCCGGAAGGCAAGGCTTCTCATACCGTTTTTCGTCTGCTGGCTCGCTGGCCGGAGATGAGTCTGCTGGAGGCGCAGTTGAAGACCGGGCGTACGCACCAGATTCGGGTTCATCTCGCTCATCTTGGCTTCCCGATTCTGGGTGATGAGAAGTACGGGGATTTCGCCTTGAACAAAAACCTCAAGCGGGATGGTCTGAAGCGGATGGCGCTGCATGCCTGGCGGATGGTTTTCCGGCATCCACTGACAGCTGTGCCTATTGAATGTATTGCACCTTTGCCGGACGGTATCGGTTCTTATGTATCTGCCGTCAATGCAAAAGCCGGGCGTGAGTTTGCAGCGGAGAATCTGGAACAAATTTTCGGGAAGGCACTCTGAAAGGCATGAAATACGAACTGGTTGTTTTCGATTGGGATGGCACCTTGCTCGATTCGGCGGGGGCGATCGTCAATGCGATCAAGGCTTCGTGCCGGGATCTTGATTTGCCCGAGCCGAGCGATGCCCGGGCTCGGCACGTGATCGGCCTGGGCCTTGTCGATGCCATGCGCCTGGCAGTGCCGGAGTTGCCGGCGGAGCGCTATCAGGAAATGGTTGAGCGTTATCGCTTTCATTACCTCTCCGGAGATCACCAGTTGACCTTGTTTGACGGGGTGCCGGACATGTTGGCACGCCTGTGTTCGGCTGGGCATGTGCTCGCCATTGCAACCGGCAAGAGCCGCCAGGGCTTGGAGCGAGCGCTTGATCATTCTGGTTTGCGCCAGTACTTCAAGGCTTCGCGTTGTGCTGATGAGTGTCATTCCAAGCCACATCCGCAAATGCTTGACGAACTCATGGCGGAATTTGGTTTTGTGCCAGAGAAATTGGTGATGATTGGCGATACCTCGCATGATTTGCTGATGGCCAGTAACGCCCGGGTTGATTCGCTGGCAGTGACTTACGGGGCGCATCCGCACGAGCACTTGCTTGACCACAAACCGCTGGCTTGCTTGCATTCGGTTGGCGAGCTTGATTCGTGGCTGAAGACCTACGCTTGATCTGTGCCGGTGCCGATTTGCTTGATGCCGGCAAAGGGGTTCGCTTTGTCGTTCAGCGCCACGGGCGTTCGATTCCGGCATTCGTGATTCGTTTTCGAGGGGTTGTTTATGGCTATTTCAACGAATGTGGCCATATTCCAGTTGAATTGGACTGGGTGGGCGGCGAGTTCTTCGATGATTCCAAGCTATACTTGATTTGCTCAGTTCATGGCGCGCTTTATGCCCCGGAATCGGGGCGGTGCCTGGGTGGGCGTTGTCATGGTAAGGGGCTGAAGCCCTTGCCTGTTTGCGAAATTGATCAACAGATTTATTTGAAACTAGATAAAAACGATGGATAACCCCCAATCTCCTGATAATGCTCCTGGGTGGGAGCGTAAGACGCTGGAAAAGCTGGCTTTTGCCGCGCTGGATGAGCAGCGGGCCAAGCGGCGCTGGGGGATTGTTTTTAAATCCTTGGGCCTGGTTTATCTGGTTATCGTGCTTTTTGCGGTTGTGGATTGGGGGGGGGGCTCCGAGCATGAGGGGCGCCATACTGCGATGGTTAATCTCTCTGGTGTGATCGAGGCCAAGGGGGAGGCCAATGCGGAAAACCTTATCGCGGCATTGCGGTCCGCCTTTGAGGAAAAAAACACAGTCGGGGTTGTGCTGCGAATCAATAGTCCAGGAGGTAGTCCTGTTCAGGCGGGCATGATCAACGACGAAATTCGTCGTTTGCGGAGCAAATATCCGGAGAAGCCGCTTTATGCCGTGGTTGAAGATGTTTGTGCTTCGGGCGGATATTACGTCGCGGCGGCGGCAGACCGGATTTACGTCAATAAGGCGAGTATCGTCGGGTCAATTGGTGTGTTGATGGATGGGTTTGGTTTTACCGGTGTCATGGACAAGGTTGGTGTTGAGCGCCGCTTGCTGACGGCGGGGGAGAACAAGGGGTTTCTGGATCCATTCTCTCCGCAGGCTGACGGACATAAGGCGCATGCTCAGTCCTTGCTTAACGAAATTCACAAGCAATTCATTGATGTCGTGAAGGTAGGCCGTGGCAAGCGCTTGAAGGAAACGCCCGAGATGTTCTCAGGTTATATGTGGACCGGGGTGCAGAGTATCGAACTTGGTCTGGCTGACGATTTCGGTACGGTTGATTCTGTCGCGCGTGATGTCATTCAGGCGGAAAAAGTACTGGATTACTCGGTGAAGGATAATATTGCCGAACGCTTCGCCAAGCGCCTTGGGGCCGGGGCGGTGCAGGGTTTCTGGAGTGGTCTTTCCGAAAGCGCATTCGGGGCGCGCCTTCGGTAAGGCTTAGGCTAGGATCAGGAAAACTGTCGGACGCCGCTCGATTTCGGGCGGCGTTTGTTTTTTCCACTGCTGAATTGTACGTGTCAGCACCGACTCGCCGGGGAGAGTGAGGTCGGTGGCAACGGTCAGGCGTGTTTCCGGTTGGCAACACTGCAGGATGGTGTTGTACATCGCAAGGTTGCGGTAAGGTGTCTCGATAAATAGCTGGGTTTGCTTGCGTTTGCGTGATTCATTTTCAAGATCGCGCAGGACCTTGCTGCGCTCGATGTCTTTGGCTGGAAGATAGCCGTGAAAAGCGAATCGCTGACCGTTCAGCCCTGAGGCCATGAGCGCGAGCAGTAGGGACGAAGGGCCAATCAGTGGTGCGATACGAATGTTTCTCCGTTGTGCTGCAGCAACCAAGTCTGCGCCAGGGTCGGCAATTGCGGGGCATCCGGCTTCCGATAATAGGCCGACGTCGTGCCCATTCAGCAGCGGAGTAAGCAGGTTCTCGATTTTGTCGCTTTTTGTGTGTTCGTTTAGCTCTTCTAGGAGCAGTTCCTGCAAGGGCGTCTCGGTTGCTACGCCCTTGAGGAAGGCGCGGGCGGACTTGGCCTGTTCGACGACGAAATGCTTGAGTGGGCGAACGGTTTCGACGACGTGGGCTGGCAGAGAGGAGAGTGGCGGGGTGGGGCCAAGAGGTACGGGGATCAAGTAGAGCGTGCCGGTCTTGCTCATAGAATGCTTACCCCTTGATTGCGCAGCATGTCGCAAAGTGCGATCAGGGGGAGTCCGATGAGTGCATTGGGGTCGTCGCCTTGCATGCTGCGTAGCAGGGCGATGCCTAGCCCTTCCGACTTGGCTGAGCCGGCGCAGTTATAGGCAGGTTCGCGAAGAAGGTAGTTGTCGATTTCCTGGTCGCTGAGTTCGCGGAAACTAACTAGTGTGGGGATGCCGCGGCTTTCACAGTGGCCTGTTCGGGTATTGAGCAGGCTCAGGCCGGTGAAGAAGTTCACGGTCTTTCCCGAGAGTTCGCGCAGTTGGGCGACGGCGTTTTGGTGGTTGCCGGGTTTGCCATAAACTTTGCCGCCCACCGTGGCGACTTGGTCGCTGCCGATGATCAGGCTGTCAGGGAATGTGCTGGCGACAGCCCTGGCTTTTGCCTCGGAGAGTCGGAGCGCTAGCGCTTCCGGCAATTCGTTGTCGCGAGGCGACTCGTCGGTTTTCGGGTCTATTGTTTGGAACGGGACTCCAAGCCGATTGAGGAGTTCGCGTCGATAGGGCGATGTTGAGGCAAGTATCAGGGGGAGGGACATAAATAAATGTATGTTGCAACAAAGCGTTGCGGATCATTCCTGATGCGCTACTTTGTTTTGACTTGGTTAGCCAAAAATAATATCATCTTGGGTTTAGGTCGCAACAGCTCAAGATTGAAAAGAATTACGGATGCTTTCGCGTTTGCTAGGGAAGGGCGGGTTCTTACTGGAACCTTTCCTGTCTCGGGCTTGGAACGTCTTCATGACCTGCTGGTTGAGGTTGCTGGTGAAGTCGGCTTCGAGATTCGAGGTTCCAAGGGTGGGCGGGGAGAGCTTCTTCTGCAACTACAGGTAACGGGGTTTCTTCCGTTGGCTTGTCAGCGTTGTCTGGAGGTCGTTCCTTTTGAACTTGATGTCGATAGTCTTCTGGAAGTGATTCCGGAAGGTGCCGATATGTCGCAAGACGAGCTGGAGGACGACACCCGGGATTTCCTGCCGGTGGCGGGCGAGCTGGATGTGGCCGAGTTGGTTGAGGATGAAATCCTCTTGGCACTTCCAGTCGCGCCGCGGCACGAAAAATGTGGTTTGCCTGGTGCGGCGGATGCTGGCGAACGGATTAGTCCGTTCGATGCTCTGGTCGGGCTTAAAGGCAAGCCGAACTGATTTTTTTGGAGTATTAACATGGCCGTTCAACAGAACAAAAAATCCCCTTCCAAGCGTGGTATGCATCGCGCTCACGACTTTCTGACCGTTGCTCCGCTCGCTGTTGAGCCGACCACCGGCGAAACCCATCTGCGCCACCATATTTCTCCTAACGGTTTCTACCGTGGCCGCAAGGTTCTGAAGGCCAAGGGCGAGTAATCGTTAATTGAAAGGCAGGCGGTTCGTTTCGGACCGCCTGCCTTTTCTTTTGCCATGACAGCCCGCATCGCTATTGATTGCATGGGGGGTGACCACGGTCCGTCAGTGACGGTTCCCGCGGCTATCCAGTTTCTTGCGGAGCATCCGGAGGCAAGTTTGATTCTTGTTGGGCAAGAGGGGGTTTTGCGCCCTCTTTTGGCTGGTAAGTTTGATGACGCGCGCCTCCGCTTGGTTCATGCCTCCGAGATTGTTGGAATGGACGAGTCGCCATCGCTCGCGCTTCGCAACAAGAAAGATTCCTCCATGCGTGTTGCCATCAATCTCGTTAAGTCTGGCGAGGCTGACGCTTGTGTCTCGGCCGGGAATACCGGCGCTTTGATGGCGATTTCCCGTTTTGTTCTCAAAATGCTGCCGGGAATCGAACGCCCTGCGATTTGTGCTCCCTTGCCAACCGTCAACGGCCATACGCACATGCTTGATCTGGGGGCGAATGTCGATTGCACGCCCGAGCACCTTCTGCAATTCGGCATTATGGGGGCGATGCTTGTTTCCGCGATGGAACACAAGGAACGGCCAACCGTTGGTGTGCTGAATATTGGTGAAGAGGAAATCAAGGGCAACGAAGTTGTCAAGGCGGCAGCCGAGTTGCTGCGCGCTTCGGGGCTCAATTTCATTGGCAATGTCGAAGGAGATGGCATCTACAAGGGTGATGCGGATGTCGTGGTTTGCGACGGGTTTGTCGGAAATGTCGCTTTGAAGACCTCCGAAGGCCTGGCGCAGATGCTTGCCAACTCGTTGCGGCAGGAGTTCAAGCGCAACTGGCTCACCAAGCTGGCGGCATTGATTGCTATTTCGGTATTGAATAATTTCAAGCGCCGATTCGATCATCGTCGTTATAACGGTGCGATCTTGCTTGGCCTTCGAGGTATCTCTGTAAAGAGCCATGGTTCGGCAGATGTGCTTGCTTTTGGAAATGCAATTGGCCGTGCCTACGAGGCTGCCAAGAATCAGGTCGTCGAGCGAATCGCCGGCCGTATAACCGAAATGACCGCTGTGGTGCCGGTGGGCGCCAGGGAGAATGTCTGATGTTTGCCCGTCTGATAGGGACTGGTAGTTGCCTTCCTGGCAAGCCGGTCAGTAACGACGATTTGGCCGCTCGTGGCATCGATACCAACGATGAGTGGATTGTTACTCGAACCGGAATTCGCAGCCGTTATCTGGCTGAGGCAGGAATGACCTCCAGCGAGCTTGGTCTGCAGGCTGCGCAACGTGCGCTTGAAATGGCTGGAGTCGGTCCTGAAGAGCTTGATCTGATCATCGTGGCCACATCGACTCCAGATTTTATTTTTCCGAGCACGGCTTGCCTGATTCAAGGGAAACTCGGGAACAAGGGAGCGACTGCTTTTGATGTTCAGGCTGTCTGTGCAGGTTTTGCTTATGCGTTGGGTATTGCCGAGAAATTCATTCGCTCGGGAAGTCACAGCAAGGCATTGGTTATTGGTGCCGAGGTGTTTTCGCGAATTCTTGATTGGCAGGACCGCGGTACCTGCGTCTTGTTTGGCGATGGTGCCGGCGCAGTCGTTCTTGAAGCTTCGGCAAAGCCTGGTATTCTCGCCACCGCCATGCATGCGGATGGGAGTCAAAGCGGTATCCTGAATGTGCCTGGCCAAATTTGTGGCGGGCAGGTAACAGGCGATCCCTTCTTGCGTATGGATGGGCAGTCGGTTTTCAAGTTTGCAGTACGTGTCCTATCGGAGATTGCCGAAGAGGTCTGTACTCAAGCCGGTATTCAGACTGCAGATGTCGATTGGCTGATTCCTCATCAGGCCAACATCCGGATCATCGAAGCGACCGGCAAGAAACTGGGAATCGGTCGCGATAAGGTGATTGTCACGGTTGACCGGCATGGCAACACTTCTGCAGCATCGGTTCCGCTTGCGTTGGATGAAGCGGTGCGTGATGGACGTATTCAACGTGGCCAGAGAGTGCTACTCGAGGGTGTGGGTGGTGGCTTTACCTGGGGTGCTGCGTTGCTTGAATTCTGATTTTAGGGGACCGTAGCATGTCTTTTGCATTCGTATTTCCTGGCCAAGGTTCGCAAAGCGTTGGCATGATGGCTGCTTATGGCGAATCCGCCGTGGTTCGTGCCACTTTTGACGAAGCTTCTTCTGTGCTGGGTGACGACCTTTGGGGGATGGTTGCTGAAGGTCCTGCAGAGGTTTTAACGCAAACAGTCAATACGCAGCCAGTCATGTTGACGGCAGGAGTTGCAGCGTGGCGCTTGTGGCTTGAGAAAGGTGGGAAGCTGCCAGCGGTATTGGCTGGGCATAGTCTTGGTGAGTACTCTGCATTGGTGGCAGCAGGCGTGATCGAATTTAAGGATGCTGTACCACTCGTTCGTTTGCGGGCGGCCGCAATGCAGGAAGCGGTTCCCTTGGGGGCTGGTGCAATGGCCGCTGTGTTGGGCCTTGATAATGCCGGGATTGCGGCTGCTTGCTCAGAGGCTGCGCAAGGTGAGGTTGTGGAGCCGGTCAATTTCAATGCCAATGGCCAGACAGTGATTGCCGGGCATCGTTCAGCGGTCGAGCGGGCGATGGTTGCGTGTAAGACTAATGGGGCAAAGATGGTGAAGGCCCTGCCGGTCTCTGCGCCGTTTCATTCCTCGTTGATTCGGCCGGCAGCCGAAAAACTTTCTGCACGTCTTGGCGAACTGGTATTCGGTGTGCCGCAGATTCCTGTGGTGAATAACGTTGACGTTGCGATCGAAAGCGATCCTTTGCGGATCAAGGATGCACTGGTTCGGCAGGCTTACAATCCGGTGCGTTGGGTCGAGACGATGCAGTCCATGGCTGCAATGGGGGTGACCACCGTCGCCGAGTGTGGTCCGGGCAAGGTCCTGGCTGGCTTGTCGAAGCGTTGTGTGGATGGATTGACTGGCGTCGCGCTGGCTGATTTGGCGGCAATGGAAGCCAATCTCGGACTGGAGTAAGTGATGCTAACGAATAAGGTTGCATTGGTAACCGGCGCGACTCGTGGAATTGGACGCGCTATAGCGCTCGAGCTTGGTAAAGCAGGGGCAACAGTGATCGGAACTGCCACGAGTGAAGTAGGCGCCGGTAGTATATCGGCCTATTTGGCCGAGGCGGGCGTCAATGGCAAGGGAGTCTCTCTCGACGTTTGTGATGTTGCTTTGACGGATTCACTGTTGGCGGACATCGCTACTGAGTTTGGTTCCATTGCAGTACTCGTGAACAACGCTGGTATTACTCGCGATAATCTGGCTATGCGCATGGGGGATGACGAGTGGGATGCTGTCATCGATACCAATCTGAAGGCCGTTTTCCGTCTGTCGCGTGCAGTGATGCGTGGCATGATGAAGTCCCGCTTTGGACGTATCGTTAATATCACTTCGGTTGTCGGCTATTCTGGTAATCCCGGCCAGGCAAACTATTGCGCTGCCAAGGCTGGTGTTGCTGGAATGAGTCGTTCCTTGGCACGTGAACTGGGTAGCAGAAATATTACGGTAAATTGTGTCGCCCCTGGCTTTATTGCCACGGATATGACGCATGCGCTGACCGATGAGCAGAAAAAGGCCATGTTGGCCTCTATTCCGTTGGGTCGTGCCGGCACTCCCGAAGATATCGCCGGTGCGGTCCGCTTTCTGGTATCGCCGGCAGCAGCCTACATCACGGGTACGACAGTGCATGTGAATGGCGGTATGTTCATGGATTGATTTCCCGAAGCCTTGGCTTTTGGTAAACTTGTAACGTTTTTTTCGAACCCCTTAGGGGAAGGAGCTTTTCTAATGGATAACATCGTAGAGCGCGTCAAGAAGATCGTCGCCGAACAACTGGGCGTGAACGAAGCGGACATCAAGAATGAGTCCTCCTTTGTCGACGATCTGGGCGCGGATTCCCTGGACACCGTTGAACTGGTCATGGCACTGGAAGAGGAATTCGAGTGCGAAATTCCGGATGATCAGGCTGAGAAGATCACCACGGTCCAGCAAGCTGTCGATTACATCCTCAGCAACAAGAAGTAATCCAATTCTGGTTGATCCAGGCAAGGCCGGCCCAAATGGCCGGCCTTGCCGCTTTTGCTTTCGGAGTGCACCTTGGCACGTCGCAGAGTCGTAATTACCGGTTTGGGCATCGTTAGCCCTGTCGGAAACACCGTCGAAGAAGCTTGGCAGAATCTTCTTGCTGGCCGCTCCGGCATTGCACCCATTACCAAGTTCGATACCTCGACTTTTCCCGTGCAATTTGCCGGCGAGGTCAAAAACTTTGACGTTTCACAATATATTTCCGCTAAAGACGCGCGCCGAATGGATGATTTTATTCATTTTGGCCTGGCTGCCGGTATGCAGGCCGTTCGGGATGCGGGGTTGGATAAGGAAAATGTCGTTGACCCAGAGCGGGTCGGCGTCGCGATTGGTTCCGGTATCGGCGGTTTGCCCTTGATCGAACAGACCAAGGAAGAGTACATCGCAGGTGGCGTGCGCAAGGTTTCACCATTTTTTGTCCCTGGGTCGATCATTAATATGATCTCCGGTAATTTGTCGATCGAATTCGGCTTCAAAGGCCCGAATATTGCGCTGGTGACGGCTTGCACTACCGGGACCCATTCGATCGGCGAGGCCGCGCGTATCATTGAATATGGCGATGCCGATGTGATGGTTGCCGGAGGGGCGGAATCAACCGTTTCACCTCTTGGAATGGGTGGCTTTTGTGCAGCTCGTGCCTTGTCAACGCGAAATGAGGATCCCGCAACGGCTAGTCGCCCGTGGGACAAGGACCGCGATGGTTTTGTGCTGGGTGAAGGAGCTGGTGTGCTGGTTCTTGAAGAGCTCGAGCACGCGAAGGCACGTGGTGCAAAAATTTACGCCGAGTTGGCAGGTTATGGCATGAGCGGCGATGCGTATCACATCACTGCACCAAATACAGATGGCCCGCGGCGTAGTATGCTCAATGCGCTCAAAAACGCCGGTGTGCTACCTGGTGATGTTCAGTATTTGAATGCGCATGGCACCTCGACACCGCTCGGCGACAAGAATGAAACCGAGGCGATTAAGCAGGCGTTTGGCGAGGCTGCTTATAAGGTTGTAGTTAATTCGACCAAGTCAATGACCGGCCACCTGTTAGGTGGGGCTGGGGGGATTGAATCGCTGTTTACAGTTTTGGCAATTCATAACCAGATTTCTCCGCCTACGATTAATATCTTTAATCAGGACCCGGAGTGTGATCTGGATTACTGTGCAAATTCGGCTCGCCCAATGAAGATCGACGTGGCATTGAAAAACAATTTCGGTTTTGGTGGGACAAACGGATCCTTGGTTTTCAAGCGTATCTGAGCCTGCTTAAGATTGCTCGAGATAGAGCGGTGCAGCTTCCAATCGTAATTGGGCTGCATCGCTCTTTGTTTTTGGATGTCCTTGTTCTGATAAACGCCGTTTTGGCACTTGGTGTGGCGTTTATCTGCTTTACCATCCCTGTATTTTCGCTGTTTGTGGGATTTGTCGTTGCGACTGGATATTTGGGATTCAAAAGCCAAAGATCAGCCTTGATGGCATTGCGTCTTGAGGCTTCTGGCCAGATAAGCGTTATGCAGCGTGGTGATACGGAGTTTGGGCTGGTTGAGCTCTTACCAAATGCGACTGTACATCCATGGATGTCGGTGCTGCATTTTAGGTTGTCCTCTGGTGAAATCAGGTCTCTTGTGCTTGTTGTTGGGAAGGTGAGGGGGCTCGATTTTCGACGCCTGCGTGTGTTCCTTCGCTGGCGGGCTGAGTTTAGTGATTCCCCTTTCGGCGCCTGAGTATCGTATTTTTGGCGCGATTCGATATTTCCGGATAGTCTCGAGAATAGTGTAATCCGCGGCTTTCTTTCCGTTGAAGGGCGCAGCGGACAATCAGATCTGCAGTGAAAACCAGGTTCCTCAGTTCGATCAGATCGTGGCTGACGCGAAAATTGGCGTAGAACTCGTCGATTTCACGCATTAGTAGAGCAATGCGGTGTTTTGCGCGTTTCAGGCGTTTGGTCGTGCGAACGATGCCAACGTAATCCCACATGAACCGACGAAGTTCATCCCAGTTGTGTGAGATGACAACCTCTTCGTCAGCATCGGTAACACGGCTTTCATCCCATTTTGGTAGCGATGGAAGCGCTGTTTCCGGCTTGTGCAAGATGTCATTTGCTGCTGCCTCGGAGAAAACAATGCACTCGAGCAGGGAATTGGAGGCAAGGCGATTTGCGCCGTGCAATCCGGTGCAGGACGCTTCACCAGCAACATACAGGCTATCGAGGTCGGTTCGACCACTAAGGTCGCTGATAATTCCACCACAGGTGTAATGAGCAGCGGGAACCACTGGGATCGGGTCGCGTGCAATATCGATCCCCAACTCCAGGCAGCGTGCATGGATGTTTGGAAAGTGGTTAAGAATGAATTCCTCGCCTTTGTGCGAAATGTCGAGAAATACGCAGTCTACACCGCGTTTTTTCATCTCGAAATCGATGGCGCGGGCGACGATATCGCGTGGTGCCAGTTCGGCTCGGTCATCATGTTCCGGCATGAAGCGTGTCCCGTCCGGTAGGCGAAGGATGCCTCCCTCGCCTCGAACAGCCTCGGAAATCAGAAATGACTTCGCTTGAGGATGATAGAGGCAGGTGGGGTGGAATTGAATGAACTCCATGTTGGCGACGCGGCAACCGGCGCGATAGGCCATTGCAATTCCATCGCCCGTGGAAGTGTCGGGGTTGGTCGTGTAAAGATAGACCTTTCCTGCTCCGCCTGTAGCAATGAGTGTGTTTTGTGCTCCGATGGTGCTTACTTCACCGTTCCGACTGTTGAGCACATAGGCGCCGAAGCAGCGTTTTTCGCTTGTGCCAAGTTTTTCTCCGGTGATCAGGTCAATCGCAATATGATTTTCAAAAACAGTGATATTCGGGGTGTTACGAACTTTTTTGGTGAGAGTGTCTTGTACGGCCATCCCGGTGGCGTCGGCGACGTGAATGACGCGGCGGGCGCTGTGGCCGCCTTCCCGTGTCAGATGGTAGCCTGCGTCGTCCTTGGTGAAGGGTACGCCTTGCTCTATCAGCCATTCGATGGCACGGCGTCCGTTCTCAACGACAAAGCGGGTTGCCGATTCATTGTTCAACCAGGCGCCGGCAATGAGCGTGTCCTCGATATGGGCCTCAATCGAGTCGCGGCTATCAAGTACTGCAGCGATTCCGCCTTGCGCCCAGCCAGAGGCGGAATCTTCAAGGTTACGTTTGCTGATCAGGGCAACCCGGCGATGTTTTGCAAGGCGAAGTGCGGCCGACTGACCGGCAAGCCCGCTGCCGATGATAAGGACATCAAAATTCTGCACGGCTGTTCTCAAGGGGATTGTTTTGCGCGAAATATAGCATGCAGCTCGGTGTTAAACCCGTTACAGAGCGTCACAAATATCGATAATTAGTTTTCCGCGAGCAAAAAATTGCTGCGCTATACTCCACCCCATAAACATAGCAATGAATATCCCCAGGGAAATAACAGCCATGAGTGAGCGCGAAATCGATCAGGCTCTGGTCGAAAGGGCGCAAGGCGGAGATCAATACGCCTTCGACCTGTTGGTGGGCAAATATCAGCGTAAGCTGGGTCGTTTGTTGTCTCGGTTTATTCGTGATGCGGCTGAAGTCGAAGATGTCTCACAAGAGGCGTTTATCAAGGCTTATCGCGCTTTGCCGTCTTTTCGCGGGGATAGTGCCTTTTACACCTGGCTGTATCGAATCGGGATCAATACAGCAAAAAACTACCTCGTTTCACAAGGGCGTCGGGCCCCAACGACGACTGAGTTTGATAATGACGAGGCAGAGGCATTTGAAGACGCATCGCAATTGCGTGATATCAATACTCCGGAGAGTTTGCTGTTGTCCAAGCAGGTTGGACAAACGGTTAACTCGGCAATGGATGCACTACCTGAGGAGTTGAGAACAGCGATCGTTCTTCGCGAAATCGAGGGTCTGTCTTATGAGGAGATTGCCAGCATCATGGACTGCCCAATTGGTACTGTGCGCTCCCGTATCTTTCGTGCGCGTGAGGCGGTTGCGGCCAAGTTGCGTCCCCTGCTCGATGTTGCCCCGGATCGTCGTTGGTAGCCGTGGATTCCGAGCTTAGTACGGTTCGAGCAACGGTTCGTTCGTTGGATGGGTTTTGTGCAATTGTTGAGATTGAGCAGGGCGGTTGTGGTCGTTGCCACGAAAAAGGTGGGTGTGGTGGCCAGCACTTGACTCAGGCGTTTTGTAGCGGGCAGAAAACTTATCGGGTCGAAAACTTGATTGGGGCTCGTATTGGAGACCATGTCGTTGTTGCCGTTGCGGCTGGGGATGTTCGCCGTACTGCCAATCTGGCGTATGGTTTGCCTTTGGTTGCGATGATTTTGGGCGCAATGGCGGGGGCAGTTGTCGGCTCGGATTTGGGAGCGATTTTTGGTGCTGCGGTTGGATTGCTTGCAGCTTATATCGGGCTTCGTATCTCCATCAAAGGCGGGGCGGGGCGGTTCCTAGATCGTCCGAAGATTGTATCCAAGTTCTGATTGATCAGGTATGCGCGGCTTATGGGTAGGCTGACCAGCGTACAGTTGAATTGCTTGTTGTGCGATTTTCTATTTGGTTTGGGATGTTCGTCCGTACGGAGGGCTACATCCATGACAATTAAGCATGTGGCCATCGACTTGCCGATAAGCGCGAGTTCAGGGCTAGCGTTGTCGTGGTCGATAGATGTACAGACATTGTCCTAGTCTAGGACTACGCTTCCAAGTAATGGGGTGATAACGGATGTCAGCTTTGTCGAGCGGCTCAATAACTGATTGCTCAATTCCTGAGGGTTGGTAGTCTGAATGTACGCTTTCATCGTTGTGATGTTCAGGCATTTTTTCGCATAAGGAGTGGGGGTGGTTGAGCTGAAGTTGATGAGTCGCGGTTATTGCCATCTCTGCCATGACATGGAAGCGGCTGTTTTGACACTGGTGGACGAGTTCGATCTTTCCCTGGTGGTTCTTGATGTGGATGCAGACCCAACACTTGAGGCTATCTACGACGAATTGGTCCCTGTTTTGCTACATGGCGAGATCGAACTTTGTCGCTACTTTTTCGATCAGGCTAAAGTCCGTGAATATTTGGCGGGAATCCGCTAAAATTCAGGGTCTTCTGAACAGGGAAGGGCGCCGGAAAGCGCCCTTTTTTACTCGCATCAATGGATCACATCCGCAATTTCTCGATCATCGCCCATATCGATCACGGTAAGTCTACGCTGGCCGATCGGATCATTCATCTCTGCGGCGGACTATCCGACCGTGAAATGGAGGCGCAGGTACTCGACTCGATGGACATCGAGCGTGAGCGTGGCATCACTATCAAGGCCCAGACGGCAGCGTTGCAATACAAGGCGCGGGACGGCAAGGTCTATAACCTCAATTTGATCGACACACCGGGACACGTCGATTTCTCTTACGAGGTCTCGCGTTCTTTATCTGCCTGTGAAGGTGCGTTGCTCGTGGTTGATGCTTCGCAAGGCGTCGAGGCTCAGACGGTGGCTAACTGCTACACGGCGATTGAACTCGATGTTGAAGTGGTTCCCGTGTTAAACAAAATCGACCTGCCTTCGGCAGACCCGGATAACGCGCGTCAGGAAATTGAAGATGTGATCGGTATCGATGCGACGGATGCCGTGTTGGCTTCTGCCAAAACGGGTCTGGGGGTTGAGGATATTCTCGAGGCAGTTGTGGCCCGCGTTCCTCCACCAAAAGGTGATCCCGAAGCCCCGCTCAAGGCGCTGATTATCGACTCCTGGTTCGATAACTACGTTGGTGTAGTCATGCTGGTACGGGTAGTTGATGGTGTCATGCGCCCCAAGGACAAGCTGTTTTTCATGGCGACCCAGGCTCAGCAGTTGTGTGAGCAAGTTGGGGTTTTTTCGCCGAAGTCCGTGCAGAGGAGCGAGTTGCGCGCGGGTGAGGTCGGGTTTGTCATTTCCGGTATCAAAGAGCTGAAGGCAGCTAAGGTAGGCGATACCATTACAACGGTTGACCGCAAGGCGGTCGAACCCTTGCCGGGCTTCAAGGAAATCAAGCCGCAGGTATTTGCCGGTCTTTATCCCGTCGAGTCGAATCAGTACGATTCATTGCGTGAGTCTTTGGAGAAACTGAAGCTTAACGATGCCTCGTTGCAATATGAGCCGGAGGTTTCGCAGGCGCTGGGCTTCGGTTTTCGCTGCGGTTTCCTTGGCTTGCTGCACATGGAGATCGTGCAGGAACGTTTGGAACGCGAGTTTGACCAGGATTTGATCACGACGGCACCGACCGTCGTATATGAGGTGGTTCAGCGGGATGGAACCGTCATTCAGGTTGAAAATCCGGCGAAATTGCCCGATATCAGCAAAATCGACGAGGTGCGCGAACCCATCATTACGGCAACCATATTTGTACCGCAGGATTATTTGGGTAACGTCATTACGCTATGTAATCAGAAGCGGGGTAACCAAGTTGATATGCATTACCACGGTCGGCAGGTCAAGCTCGTCTATGAGATGCCGATGGCCGAGGTGGTGATGGACTTCTTCGATAAATTGAAGTCCTGTTCAAAGGGGTATGCCTCGCTCGATTATGACTTCAAGGAATATCGTTCGGCTGATGTGGTCAAGCTCGATATCCTGATCAACAGCGAGAAGGTCGATGCGCTTTCGTTGATAGTGCACCGTTCGAATTCGCAATACCGCGGTCGTGAACTGGCTTCCAAGATGCGCGAGTTGATTCCGCGCCAGATGTACGATGTGGCGATTCAGGCTGCCATTGGTTCCCACATCATTGCGCGTGAAAACGTCAAGGCGATGCGTAAGGATGTGTTAGCCAAGTGTTATGGCGGTGATATCACGCGGAAGAAGAAGCTGCTGGAGAAGCAAAAGGCCGGGAAAAAGCGGATGAAGCAGGTCGGTAGTGTTGAAATTCCGCAGGAAGCCTTTTTGGCCGTGTTGCGCGTCGATAATTGAGAGTGACGATGAATTTTGCCCTGATTCTTTTTGTATTGATGCTGGTGACGGGCGCGCTTTACGCGCTGGATGTTGTGAAGTTCAGAAAGGCCAGGGCAAAAAATGCCAAGGAGCCGCTTTGGGTCGAATGGGGGGCCAGCTTTTTCCCGGTCATCCTCGTTGTTTTCGTACTGCGGTCGTTTCTTTTCGAGCCATTCAAGATTCCGTCCGGCTCAATGATTCCAACCTTGCTTGTTGGCGACTTCATTCTGGTCAATAAATTTACCTACGGCATTCGTTTGCCAGTGATCAACAAGAAGATCATTAGCATTAATGATCCCCAACGCGGTGACGTGATGGTATTCCGCTACCCCGAGGACCCATCGCTGGATTACATCAAGCGTGTAGTTGGTTTGCCGGGGGATATCGTGGCTTATCAAAATAAACGTCTGACTATTAACGGCGAGTCGGTCGAGGTAACGAAGATCGAAGATTTCGAACACCGTGACCGGATGTATTTTTCCGAGCAATACAAGGCGAAACTCGGGAGTGTAGAGCATCGTCTGCTGAATGACGTAGATGCGCCGGCTTTTGTGCCGGATGCGTCACGTTTTCCTTTTAGGGAAAACTGCACTTACAACGCGCAAGGTGTGGTCTGCAAGGTTCCTCCTGGGCATTATTTCATGATGGGTGATAATCGCGACAACAGCCGTGATAGTCGAGCCTGGGGGTTTGTGCCGGAAGAGAATATTGTCGGCAAGGCCTTTTTTATCTGGTTGAATCTAAGTGATTTGAGCCGCATTGGCTCTTTCAAGTAGGGGGGCAAATGGAAAAACAGCGTGGTGTGGCTTTGTCAGGCCTGTTGTTCTGGTGCATCATTTTGATCGTCGCGGCACTGCTCGGCATGAAGGTGACACCGACAGTAATTGAGTATTTCAAGATCAAAAAGGACTGTAAAGCTGTTGTCGCTCAAGTTGGCAAAGATGCAACTGTCGCGGACGTCAAGAAAGCGTTTGAGCGCTTTGCCGATATCGACTTCCTCGATTTCAAGGCTGATCAGCTTGATATTTCCAAAGAGGGGGGGCAAATAGTCATCTCATTTGCCTATGAAAAACGTATTCCGCTTTTTGCCAATGTCAGTCTAGTGATTGATTATCAGGGCTCGACCCTTGATCGTTAAGGGATGAGTCGTGCTGCGCTGGCCGTTAAGCTCGGCCATGAGTTTGCGGACCAGTCGCTGTTTCGAACGGCGCTGACCCACCGCAGTTTTGGTTCTCCGCATAACGAGCGCTTGGAGTTCTTAGGGGATAGCGTTCTGAATTGCGCTGTGGCGACGCTTCTCTTCAAGCGTTTTGGCGACCTGCCAGAGGGAGATTTATCCCGTTTGCGTGCCAATTTGGTCCGGCAGGATGCTTTGCATCAATTGGCGGTGGGGCTGCAACTCGGCACCATGCTGCGGTTGGGCGAAGGTGAACTCAAGAGTGGAGGGAGTCAACGTCCCTCGATATTGGCCGATGCGGTGGAAGCCTTGATTGGCGCGATTTATCTTGACGCCGGTTTTGAGGTGGCCCATCGCGTGATCGAAGTTCTCTACGCACCTTTGCTTGACGATCTAAAACCCGGGCAAGCGCAGAAAGATGCTAAAACCCGACTGCAGGAGTGGTTGCAGGGTAGGAAGAAGCCTTTGCCGCGTTATCAATTGTTGGCGGCCAGCGGTGCGGCCCATCAACAGCGTTTCGAGGTTTCCTGCGAAATTGAAAATCCGCCCTTGCGCACGATCGGTCAGGGCGCCAGTCGGCGTATCGCCGAACAAGTCGCAGCCGAAAATGCACTGAAGGTACTGAAAGCATGAAAAAAATCCGCTCCGGCTACATTGCCATTGTTGGTCGTCCCAATGTCGGTAAATCGACCCTGTTGAATCGCCTGATCGGCGAGAAGATCAGCATTGTCTCGCGCAAGGCACAGACGACCCGGCATCGGATTACAGGCATCCTGACCAAGGACGATGCCCAGTTTGTATTCGTCGATACCCCCGGCTTTCAGACCAAGTTTTCGAATGCGCTCAATCGCGCCATGAATCGCGGCGTGACGACCACGCTCAGCGATGTCGATGTCGTGTTGTTCGTTGTTGAAGCCGGGCGTTTTGATGACAAGGATCGGGCCGTGGTCAAGCTCTTGCCGACCGATCGTCCGGTGATTCTGGTCATCAACAAGACCGATCAGTTGAAGGATCGTGCTGCCTTATTGCCTTTCCTGGCTACCGTTTCTGCCGAGCATGATTTCGCTGCCGTAGTTCCGGTCAGCGCGACCAAGGGGCGCCAGACCGAGGATCTGCTGACAGAGGCTCGCAAGCATCTGCCCAACGAGGGGTTGATGTTCCCCGAGGATGAGCTGACCGATAAAAGTGAGCGCTTTCTGGCTTCGGAATACATCCGTGAAAAGCTGTTCCGCCTGCTTGGCGACGAGTTGCCTTATGCCACCACGGTGGAAATCGAGAAATTCGAAGTCGAAGGCAATCTGCGGCGTATTTTTGCGGCCATTGTTGTCGATCGCGAAGGTCACAAGGCGATTGTCATCGGCAAGGGCGGCGAGTCGCTCAAGCGCATTGCCAGCGAAGCGCGCCAGGACATGGAACGGCTTTTCGACGGCAAGGTTTACCTTGAGGTTTGGGTCAAGGTGAAATCGGGCTGGACCGATGATGCCCGCCTGCTGAAGAGTCTCGGCTACGAATGAGTCTGCGTAGCAAAGTCGATGGCCAGCCGGCCTACGTCTTGCATTCTTACCCGTTTCGGGAAACCAGTCTGATTGTTGAAGTATTTTCCCGGGATTTCGGGAGGGTGTCCTTGTTGGCACGAGGCGCCCGTCGGCCGCGCTCTGCGATTCGTGGCTTGTTGATGGCTTTTCAGCCGATCGAGGTCGCCTGGGCCGGCAAGGGTGAAGTCTTGAACCTGATGAAGGCCGAATGGCTCGGCGGGCAGCCCCTGCTGGGGGGCGAGGCCTTGTTCTGCGGCTATTACCTCAATGAACTGCTCATCCATCTGTTGCCCCGCGAAGATGCCCATGAACGGCTGTTCCATCACTATGGCCGGATTCTCAAGCGTCTTGCCGACGATGCCTCAAGTCAGGCGCGTGAAGCCGCTTTACGCAGCTTCGAGAAAACCTTGCTGCAGGAACTGGGCTACGGCCTGATGCTGGATCGCGACAGTTTGGGTGAGGCTGTATTGCCAAATGCCTGGTACAGCTATCGCATGGAGCAGGGGCCGGTTCGGCTTGAACATGCCGAGGCGGCGGCCCAGGTGGTTAGTGGGCAAACCTTGCTCGATCTTGAGGCGGAGGACTTTTCCGACCCACGATCCCGGCTGGAGGCGAAAGCCTTGATGCGCACTTTGATGGCGTATTATCTGGCCGGAGTCGAACTCGAAACACGCAAGATATTCAAGGAGTTGCAGGAATTATGATTGAGCTTGGCGTAAATATCGATCACGTCGCCACCTTGCGGCAGGCGCGCATGGGCTATGAGCCGGATCCGGTCTGGGCGGCCGTCGAGGCGCATCTGGGCGGGGCGGATGGAATTACCGTGCATTTGCGGGAGGATCGCCGGCATATCCAGGATGCCGATGTCCGGCGTTTGCGCGAACTTACTCAGGTCAAGCTCAATCTCGAGATGGCGGCGACCGACGAAATGGTCGGCATCGCCTGCGCATTGAAGCCGGAAATGGCCATGCTGGTTCCGGAAGGCCGCCATGAAATCACCACCGAAGGCGGCCTGGACGTGCTGGCCCAGGAGGCTCGGCTCAAGGCGGTGATTGCCCGGTTGGCTGACGCCGGTATCGTCACCAGCGTCTTCATCGATGCCGAGTTGCCGCAGATCGAGGCTGCGGCACGAATCGGGGCGCGCGTCTGCGAGATTCACACCGGGCCTTACGCGCATGCCTTCCATGCGCGCGGACGGGATGCCGAGGCGCCGGCCGTGCTGGCCGAGTTGGAGAAAATCCGGCTGGCCGGTCAGGCGATCCGCCAGTTGGACATGCGCTTCAATGCCGGGCATGCGCTGAATTACTACAATGTTCAGCCGGTCGCACGCCTGGCCGGGGTTCGCGAGTTGCACATCGGCCATGCCATCGTCAGCCGTTCGGTTTTCGTCGGTTTGCGTGAAGCTGTCCGGGAAATGAAGCAGTTGATGCGGGAAGCCGCCGAGCGCGGCGAATAATGATTCACGGAATCGGCACCGATATCGTTGCCGTGCAGCGCCTGCAGGGGATGTGGGAGCGCCACGGAGAGCGGGCGCTGAGCCGTTTGCTGGCGCCGGCCGAAATGACCGATTTCTCTGCGGCAGCGGACAAGGGGCGGTTTCTCGCCAAGCGTTTCGCCGCCAAGGAAGCATTCAGCAAAGCCTTGGGGACGGGCGTACGGCCGCCGGCTGTACTGACGGCCATCGCAGTCGCCCACGACCCCTTGGGAAAACCGGTATTTCAATATGCTGCGCCTTTGGCTGGTTTGCTGGAAAGCCTGGGCGTGCGGGCGCATCTTTCAATCAGCGATGAGGCGGACTACGCCATCGCCTATGTCATTCTGGAACGTATCGCATGATCAAGCTTTCACTCGGTCCGTTGATGATCGATATTGCCGGGGCCGAATTGACCGATCTGGACCGGCAGCGTCTTTCCCATCCCCTGGTTGGCGGCATCATCCTGTTTTCGCGCAATTATGCGAATCCCGAACAGTTGATTGCCTTGACGCGCGCCATCCACGAATTGCGTCAGCCGGCCCTGTTGATTGCGGTCGATCATGAAGGGGGGCGTGTCCAGCGTTTCCGAGAAGGCTTCACCCGCTTGCCGCCGATGGCTGCATTGGGGCGTTGCTGGGATCAGGATGCCGATGGCGCGCTGCAGGCGGCCAGGCATGTTGGTTTTGTGCTGGCCGCCGAATTGCGGGCGCGTGGCGTCGATTATTCCTTTACGCCGGTACTGGATCTGGACTACGGTCCTTCACGCGTGATTGGCGACCGGGCTTTTCATCGTCAGCCGGAAGTGGTTGCGGCCCTGGCGACAGCGCTGGGCGAAGGGTTGCAGCGTGGCGGTATGGCGTCTTGCGGCAAGCATTTCCCCGGCCATGGTTATGTGATTCCCGATTCGCATGTCGAGTTGCCGGTTGATGAGCGGACGCTGGAAGCCATCCAGGAAGATCTGCTGCCTTATCGTCGCGTTCCCTTGAGTGCAGTCATGGCGGCGCATGTCATTTATCGCTGCGTCGATTGCAACACGGCTGTTTTCTCGAAAACCTGGATTGACTATTTGCGTCACGACCTGCGGTTCGACGGCGTCGTCTTCACCGATGACCTGTCGATGGCGGGGGCAGGTGTGGTCGGTGGCATGTTGAGCCGCGTTGAAACAGCCTACCAGGCCGGTTGTGACATGTTGCTGGTCTGCAATGCGCCGGAGAGCGTCGCCGACGTTCTGGCTGGCTGGCGGCCGGAAGTTGACCCCAAGCGTTCTCAGCGGGTCGAGGCGCTGGTGCCGGATGCGCCGCGATTCGACTGGTCGGCCTTGCAGGAAGATCCTTACTATCAGGCGGCACAGGCTTCGATCGCGCGACTTTCAGCCGCCTGAAATGCAATCGGGCAGCCGAGGCTGCCCGATCATTGCACTGCGAATACAGCGGGTTACTTGACGCGGTTCTTGTATTCGTCGGTGCGGGTGTCGATTTCGATCTTGTCGCCGATGCTGACGAAGGCCGGTACCGGCAGTTCGAAACCGGTTGCCAGCTTGGCCGGCTTCATGACCTTGCCGGAGGTGTCGCCCTTGACGGCCGGTTCGGTGTAAATGACTTCGCGCACGACGCTGTTCGGCAGTTCAACCGAAATGGCCTTGCCGTTGTAGAAAACGACTTCGCAAGCCAGGCCGTCTTCCAGATACTTCAGGGCGTCGGTCATGTTTTCGGCTTCGACTTCGTACTGGTTGTAGTCGGCGTCCATGAAGACATACATCGGGTCGGCGAAGTAGGAGTAGGTCACTTCCTTCTTGTCCAGCACGACAACTTCGAACTTGTCGTCAGCCTTGTAGACCGCTTCCGAGGCGGCAGCGGTCAAGAGGTTCTTGAGCTTCATCTTAACCACGGCTGCATTGCGGCCGGATTTGTTGTACTCGGTCTTCTGGACGACGAGCGGGTCGGCGCCGACCATAATGACGTTGCCGGAGCGGAGTTCCTGTGCGGTCTTCATTCGGGATTCCCAAAAATGCTGAAAAATAAAAACGTTAGATTATACCTTGGTGGAACAGAACTTGACGAGTGCCGAGGCTAGATCAGGGTGTTCGGCGAGTTCCGCTCGCCATTGCCTGTTGTAGTCGGCAATTTGGTGGCGGTGGGCAAGAAAATCAGTCAATGCCCGTTCCAATTGCAGGCCACTGTTCCAGGCGTGAAAAAGCGTTTGGCAAACGGATTTCAATGTTTCGTCGGGCATCTTTGCCGTGTAGCGGTCGAGGAATGCATCGAGTTTGACGAGATGCGCATCCTCATCTTGTTTGTAGATTTGCCAGACGAAAGCTTGAGCGGCCCATTGCGCGCGCAGGAAGGAATCTTCGCCCCGAACGAAATTGACCTCGCATTGCCGCAGCAATTGGTCGTATTCATCAAGAGGCAGGAAGGGAATTGGGGTGATGCGCAATGTGCCTTCCAGCCAGGGCCCGGGTTTGCCGAAATGGCGTTCGACGGCTGCCAGTGGCTTGCCGGGTGGAACCAGGCATTCGATGGGTGAATCCTGCGCCGCCAGGGTGTCGAGCAATTCGCCAACCGGTGCTGTGTCGTAGCAGAACAGGCTGATCTTCAGTACATGGTCGCTGCTTCGGTCTGCCGGTCCTGCAGCCCTGGCGCTGTGTTCGCGCAACAAGCCACCGCTGCGCTCCGTGAAGCCGGGGAAGTAGAAGTGCTTGACCAGCGGCAGGCTGGGGTGAGGGGAGGCCATGCCGTGGCAACTTTCGGCCCAGCTTTCGGCCGTCAGGTATTCAAGATTGATCCAGCAGGGCTTGTCGGCGGCCTGCGCCATCCGTTGGATGTAGGCTTCGGGCAAGTCGCAGGCGAAGGCTTCGATCACGACATCGGCGACCCGGTCGACGGTCGAAGAGGGCGTCCAATGCCGGATTTCGACCCCGGCAAGCTGTTGCCGGTCGCATTGAGCGCTGATTTCAGGGCACAACGGTTTCAGGCTATTCAGGTCGTCCACCCATAGGCGGACGAGCCGTTGGTGTTCGCTCGCCAACTGTCTGGCGAGGCGCCAACAAACGCCGATGTCGCCAAAATTGTCGATGACCCGGCAGAAGATGTCCCAATGTCGCTGCATGGTCGCCATGCTAACATCCCCGCCATGCCTTCATTTAAAGACCCTCAAGACTGTACGGCCTGTCCGCGACTGGCCGCTCACCTCGCCATGATTCGTGAGCGTGATCCTAATTGGCACGCTTTGCCGGTTCCCGCTTTTGGCCCGTTGGATGCCCGTTTGCTGGTGGTCGGACTGGGGCCGGGAGAAAAGGGCGCGAACCGAACCGGTCGCCCGTTTTCGGGCGACGTTGCCGGTGAACTGCTCTATCCGGCACTGCACCGTTTTGGTTATGCCAGCAGTCCCGAGGCCCTGGGCCCGGACAAGTGGGCCAATCCGCTCATGCAGCTGACCGATTGCCGGGTGACCAATGCCGTGCGTTGTCTGCCGCCAGCGAACAAGCCGGTGACGGCTGAAATCCGTCAGTGCAATGGCCATCTCAAAGCCGAGTTGGCGGCCATGCCCAAGCTCGAAGTGATTGTTGCCCTGGGGGGGGTTGCCCATCAGGCCCTGTTGTGGGCCTATGGGCTGAAGCTCAAGGAGCATGTCTTCGGTCACAACGTGACGCATGCCTTGCCCGATGGCCGCTTGCTGGTCGATAGCTATCACTGCAGCGGCTACAACTGGCGTACCGGACGTCTGTCGCGGGAAAGCTTCGAAGCCGTGTTTGCCGGCATCAAGGCACGGCTCGGTTAAACCTGTTTCGCCATGAGTTTTGATTCAAAGGCCTTCCTTGCCACGTTAACCGAGTTGCCGGGGGTATACCGCATGCTCGGCGAGGGCGGGGCGGTGCTCTATGTCGGCAAGGCAAAAAATCTCAAGAAGCGGGTTAGCTCGTATTTTCGGGAAAATCTGCCAAGCCTGCGCATCGCCCACATGGTCAGCCAGATCGTCGCCATCGAGACGACGTCGACGCGAACTGAAGCGGAAGCCTTGCTGCTTGAGAACAACCTGATCAAGACGCTGGCGCCGCGCTACAACATTCTGTTTCGCGACGACAAGTCCTACCCCTACATTGTCGTGACGCGTGGCGAGTTTCCACGTCTCGGCTTCTATCGGGGTAATCCCGACCGCAAGGCGGACTATTTCGGTCCGTACCCGTCCTCCTGGGCGGTACGCGACAGCATTCACCTGTTGCAGAAGATGTTCCGCCTGCGCACCTGTGAGGACACCGTGTTCGCCAATCGTTCACGCCCCTGTCTGCTCTACCAGATCAAGCGTTGCAGCGGGCCGTGCGTCGAGCGAATCTCCCCGGAGGAGTACGCCGGCGATGTCCAGCTGGCTGCGATGTTCCTGCTCGGCAAGCAGCAGGAGGTCACCAAGCGGCTGAACAAGGCGATGGAGGAGGCGTCAGCACGGCTGGCTTTCGAGCAGGCGGCGATCTATCGCGACCAGATTCAGTCCTTGCATCAGGTGCAGGAGAAGCAGTTTGTCTCCAGCAGCAAGGGCGAGGACGTGGATGTCATCGTCGCTCTGAAGGAGTCGGGGCAACTCTGCGTCAATCTGGCGATGATTCGCGGCGGACGGCATCTTGGCGACCGGCCCCTGTTTCCGACCAATGCGGGTGAGTCGACGGCAGCCGATGCCAGTGCGGCATTCATCCGGCAGCACTATTCGATGCATCCGGCGCCGGCCCGCCTGCTAGCCTTCCCGCAACTGGCGGAAGAGGAAAAGAGCGAGCTGGAAAGCGCGCTGGCAGAACTGGTCGGCCGACAGGTGCCGATCCAGGAAGGGCGCTCGGAGCTGCATCGTGCCTGGGTTGAAATGGCGCAACAGAATGCGCGCCTGGCCATCCTGGCGCGCAATCAGGCGACGGCTCAACAGGAGCAGCGCCTGGCTGCCTTGCAGGATGCTCTACAGTTGCCGGAAGCCATCTCCCGAATCGAGTGCTTCGATATCAGTCACACGATGGGGGAGGCGACGGTTGCTTCCTGCGTGGTTTATCAGGGTAACGGAATGAAGAAGGCGGATTACCGTCGCTTCAATATTCGCGACATCCAGCCGGGCGACGATTATGCCGCCATGCGCCAAGCGGTGAGCCGTCGCTACGACAAGGTGGCCAATGGCGAAGGAACCGCCCCCGACCTGATCCTGATCGACGGTGGCAAAGGGCAGGTCGCGTCGGCCTATGCCGCCCTGGCCGATCTCGGCCTGAGCCAGATCCCGATGATTGGCGTGGCCAAGGGCGAGGAGCGCAAGCCGGGTCTGGAGACGCTAATTTTCCCGGAGGGGCGGGAACCGCTACAATTGCCCCCGGAACACCCGGCCTTGCACCTGATTCAGGAAGTTCGCGACGAAGCTCATCGCTTTGCCATTACGGGCCATCGGGCCCAACGTGGCAAGGCGCGCAAGACGTCGACGCTGGAAAGCTTGCCTGGGGTCGGGCCGGCTCGACGAAAGGCACTTGTTGCGCGGTTTGGTGGACTGCCCGGAGTTCTCGCGGCCAGCGCGGAGAAACTGGCAGAAGTCCCCGGTATCAGCCGGGAGTTGGCCGAAAAAATCTATTCAGCGCTACATTAAGGTATGCCTCTCAATTTGCCCATCCTGCTCACTTGGCTTCGCATCGTCGCTATTCCTCTGCTGATAGCGGTGTATTACTTGCCAACCGCCTGGGCGACGATGGCGGAGAGAGACCTGGCGGCAACTCTGATTTTCATTGCGGCGGCCCTGACAGACTGGGCGGATGGCTTTTTGGCCAGAAAGCTCAACCAGACATCTGCCTTCGGTGCATTTCTCGACCCGGTGGCAGACAAATTGATGGTTGCGGCAGCGCTGATTGTTCTGGTTCAACTGGGGCGAGCCGACGCGATCGTTGCGATGATCATCATCGGCCGTGAAATCACCATTTCTGCATTACGGGAGTGGATGGCGAAGATCGGCGCCGCCAAGAGTGTTGCGGTATCAATGCTGGGTAAGGTCAAAACAGCCGCGCAAATGCTGGCGATACCCCTGCTGCTCTATTATGTTCCGTTGCTGGGATATGACACGCGGCAGGCGGGAAACTGGCTGATCTGGATAGCGGCACTTCTCACGCTATGGTCCATGGGGTATTACCTACGCATGGCGTGGCCGGAAATTGCCCGTCGTAGTCTGGAAAAGTAACGAAAAGGTGTTGACTAGTTCAGTGGGGCGTCTATAATGCGCGCTCTGTTCGAAGCGGCAGTAGCTCAGTTGGTAGAGCGATACCTTGCCAAGGTATAGGTCGAGAGTTCGAGACTCTTCTGCCGCTCCAGGTTTTTTTGGGAGAAGCTGGTTGCTTCTTCGTGAAGTTGAAAACGTTTTCGGATAGGCGCGATAGCAAAGCGGTTATGCACCGGATTGCAAATCCGTGTAGGTCGGTTCGACTCCGGCTCGCGCCTCCAAGATTACGCGGCAGTAGCTCAGTTGGTAGAGCGATACCTTGCCAAGGTATAGGTCGAGAGTTCGAGACTCTTCTGCCGCTCCAGGTTTTTTTGGGAGAAGCTGGTTGCTTCTTCGTGAAGTTGAAAACGTTTTCGGATAGGCGCGATAGCAAAGCGGTTATGCACCGGATTGCAAATCCGTGTAGGTCGGTTCGACTCCGGCTCGCGCCTCCAAGATTACGCGGCAGTAGCTCAGTTGGTAGAGCGATACCTTGCCAAGGTATAGGTCGAGAGTTCGAGACTCTTCTGCCGCTCCAGATAGAAGAGGGAAAGCAAACAGCGCTTTCCCTCTTTTGTTTTGGGTTGTCACTGTAATTTGGCGCCCGCCCGGGTGGTGAAATTGGTAGACACAAGAGACTTAAAATCTCTCGCTCTTTGAGTGTACGGGTTCGATTCCCGTCCCGGGCACCATTCATCGATCTGAAGAATTCTCGTCTAGTCGGGACATTTGCGATATCGCGTTGAATGCACTATTTTTTCGGTTTGTGGCGATGAGTTTGTTTCGTTTCAACCCGGAGTCGTCAAAGCATGTCGAAGACGGGCTTGTGCGGTTTTCGGGTCGATAAGCGGTGGCTGAGTCCGGACTTATCCCCATATCAATCTATCCGTCCCGGTTGATTGGAGCCACTTGGCTATTGCGTCCTTGTGGTGTTGGTTGTTGTTGAAAAGACGCACCAATACAGGGAATTGAGATTTTGCTCAAGTTTTCGGCAGGGTGGCGAAATGCTTGCATTCTTTGCTCTGGCTGCCTGCGTCAGCTATTTACCCACATAGTTATCCACAGATTCTGTGAACAAGTAGAAATAGCGCTTTTAGACCATGATCTTAGGATGGATTCTTCGTGATCATCTATAAAAATGGGGTTTATATTTAAAGCGTCGATTTACCGCTTGGTGCCTGGTCTGCTCGTTGGTGTCGAAAATAAAAACACTCAACTTGTACGCTATTAAGGCAGGCACCCCTGCTTGCAGGTGCCTGGAATTTGGGCCTTTGTGTCGGGCGGAGCTTAGTTATCGAGCGGGTTTGTGGCCTAGGTGTTGTGCTTGCTGGCGGTTGATACCAGGTTGGCAATGCTGTCAACCGAGCGCAGGTGCTGGCGCGACTGTTCGTCGTTGGCCTCCAGCACGATGCCGTACTTTTTCTTGAGGGCCAAGACCAGTTCCAGTGCGTCGATCGAATCGAGGCCGAGGCCCTCCTCGGCGAAGAGCAGCGTGTCGTCGCCGATCTCGTCCGGCGTAATGTCTTCGAGATTCATGGTTTCGATGAGGAAGGCCTTGAGTTCCTGATGCAGAGCGTTCATGTTTCAGTTCAGTTTCTTGCGTAGCTGGTAGCCGGAAAAACCCAGGCGTTCTTCATTATCCTGATTGATCAGGCGTAGCGTGTCGCCGCGGCCGCTGCCCAGGCCGGCGGTTACCGCTTCGTTGTCCGATATGGGCTGAAAGCCGATGCGCAGCAACAGTTCCGGCTTTTCCGGAAAGCGTACTTCGCCGACCAGTAGACCGTCGTCTTCCTTGAGCACGATGTGGTCGGGTGATGGGCCGTCGATTTTGCCGATGATCTCGTATTGTCCAATGCGCTGCAGGAAGCTGTCGGGGATGTTGGTTGGCTTGAGTTTCTCGCCAAACATCAGAGACTCCCCGCCTATGCGTCCGACGATGATCTGTTTGCCGTCGATATTGGCGATCGACAGGCGAATGTCTTCAAAGGCGCCGACGTGGACCGGAACCAGGCCGAATACTTTGTATTTGAGGCTGAGCAACCCATCTTCGTGCGGGACCAGTTGGAAGTGGTGGCCGACTGCATCGACATCGATTTTGCCAGATGCAGTCGATACCTTGGCTAGGCCAACAAGGGTGTCGAAGTGGCCGTTGAACATGTTCAACTCCTCTGTGGTCGGCGCTCGCTCTGGGGATCGTGCGACTTTTTTTGCTTCCTGGCGGATGCCGGTCTTGGCTTCCAGCATCAGGCGCAGGCCTTCGGCGGCAATTTTCGATACCGAGACAGCGGAGGTGGCGGAGTTCGAGAGGACGACGACTCCCAGTTTGTGCTCTGGCAGGATTGCCATCATGCTGTGCGAGTCGGGGAGGGAGCCGCCGTGGCTGGCCACCGTGCCGCCGCCGGGAACTTCGATGCCGTGCAACATCCAGCCCAGACCGACATAGGAATTGAAGGTCAGTGGGAAGTTGGCGTTCTGGACGCGCACCATTTCGTGAGTGGTGGCGCTGCTCAGGATTTGCTTGCCTTGATAGTTTCCGTCGGCAAACTGCATTTGCAGGAAATGGCTGAGATCGACGACGTTGGTGAGGAGGTTGGCTGCGGGCATGTCGCGCAACGAGAAAACCTCGATTTCCTTGTTGCTGTCGTAAGCCTTGGCTACGGCGCGCGAAGCGAAGCTGCTTTGGTTCATGCCAAGCGGGGCGAAGAAATGGTGCTGCATGTAGTCGTCGAAAGCTTCGCCGCTGATTTGCTGGACGGTCGCGCCGAGCAGGGCCATGCCGACGTTGGAGTAAGAGAAGACGTAGTTGGGCGGGAAGGCAAGGTGTTCTTCATGCAAGCCTTCGACGACGCTTTCGAAGCGGCCGGGGGCGCGTACGAACATGCCACGCAGGAAATTCGAAGGCAGGCCCGAATGGTGGGTCATGATGTTGCGCGGTGTGACCGGGCCAGCTTTGGGGAAGCGGGTCTTGATCGCGAAGTCGGGTAGGGCGGCGGCCAGTGGGGCGTCGATGTTGAGTTTGCCTTGTTCTGCCAGTTGCATGGTTGCTGCGGCAGTAAATACCTTGGCGATCGAACCGGCGCGGTAGATGGTTTCCGGTGTTGCTGGAGCCTTGTTTTCGAGGTCAGCATAGCCGAAGCCCTTTTGCCAGACCACCCGTTGGTCGTCGACCAGTGCGACACTGATGCCGGTGATGTTGTTTTCCGCCATTTCCCGGTCGACCAGCCAGGAGAGGTATTTTTCCGTGTAACGGTAATCGCCTTGGACGGTCTTTTCGGCAACCGGGGCCGGGGTGGCGCAGGCGCCAAGCAGTAGCAGGGTGCTGACGGCGAGGCAAATGAGGCGATTGGGCATGGAAGAATGCTCGTGGTATGGACTTGAATGGCAACCAAAGATTATAAATCAGATACCTAGATCGTCCTTGGGTAAAATAGCTGACAAATTCAGTCGAGTATTTTAAAATCCCGCCTCGTTCGTAGAGGGAGTACTGGCTTCATGTTCCGGCAGTTGCGTGAGGATATTCGTGCGGTTTTCGACCGCGATCCGGCGGCTCGCTCCTTTTGGGAGGTGTTGACCTGTTATCCCGGTATTCATGCCTTGATCATGCACCGCGTGGCGCATTGGTTGTGGGGGCATCGCCTGCGCTGGCTGGCGCGTTTTACGGCCCATTTGGCCCGCTTTTTCACTGGTATCGAAATTCACCCCGGTGCGACGATTGGGCGTCGCTTTTTTATTGATCACGGCATGGGTGTGGTAATTGGTGAAACCGCACTGATTGGCGATGATGTCACCCTCTATCACGGTGTGACCCTGGGTGGGACGTCATGGAACAAAGGCAAGCGGCATCCGACGCTGGAGGACGGTGTGGTGATTGGTGCTGGCGCGAAGGTGTTGGGGCCGATCACGATTTCGGCGGGGGCCAAGGTGGGGTCGAATGCTGTCGTAACCAAAGCCGTGCCGGCTGGAGCGACTGCCGTCGGTAATCCGGCCCGGATCATCGATCGTTCGGAGCAAGGCAAGCAGCGCGAGGCACAGGCCGAAAAAATGGGATTTTCAGCCTACGCTGTCGGGCGCGATCAGGACGATCCGCTGGCCAAGGCAATTCATGGCTTGCTCGATCATGCCGCGGAGACCGACCGTCGCCTGGCGTCCTTGCTCAAAGAGCTGGATGCGCAAGGCGTCAAGTGCGATGCCGAGGTGCAGGTGGCCGATCATTTCGACGCGAAATACCTGAGTAAAATAGTTGACTAAATTTGTCCGGTTTCTTTATAGTTGACTCTAATACTTGGTTATTAGCAGGAGATCGGATATGCGCTTGACCACCAAAGGTCGTTTTGCGGTCACCGCCATGATTGACCTCGCCCTGCGCGGCGAGGATGGTCCGGTGGCGTTGGCCAGCATCAGCGAACGACAGAAAATTTCGCTGTCTTACCTTGAGCAGTTGTTCGGAAAGCTGCGCCGTTTCAATCTGGTTGAAAGCGTTCGCGGGCCGGGCGGCGGTTATTGCATTGCTCGACCGCTCAACCAGGTCGCCGTTGCCGACATCATTCGGGCGGTCGACGAGCAACTGGATGCGACGCAGTGTGGCGGGCGCGAGAATTGTCTCGACGAGCATCGCTGCATGACGCACGACCTGTGGTCTACGCTCAATGCCAAGATGTTCGAGTACCTGGCTTCAGTGACCCTGGCCGACCTGGTCGAGCGGCAAAAGAAAAAGATCGCACAATTCGGCGAACCGATTGTCGTCGAGGATCGCCGCCGTGCCGCGCCGCGCGCGCGCTCCGTTCGCGAGAAGGTTGCCGCTGTCGCCTGAGACTGAAATGTTCCAGCCGATCTATCTCGACCACAACGCGACGACGCCGATCGATCCGGCCGTTCTGACGGCCATGTTGCCCTGGCTGCAGACGCAGTACGGCAATGCTTCCAGTCGGCACGAGTATGGTCGGGCGGCACGTCGGGCAATCGATGAGGCGCGGCAGCAGGTGGCGGCAGCAGTCAATGCGCATCCCACTGAAATCGTCTTTACCTCCGGTGGCAGCGAGTCCAACAACCTGTTCCTGAAAGGTGCGGCAGCGGTGCGCAAGCCGGGCTTGTTGGCGGTGAGTGCCGTCGAACATCCCTGCCTGCTCAAGCCGGCGGCCCAGTTGCAGCGCCAAGGATGGCAGGTACGTCAGATCGCCGTGGATGGTGGTGGGCGAATCGATGTTGGCGACTACGCTGATGTGCTGCTCGGCAAGCCGGCGCTGCTCTCGGTAATGATGGCCAACAATGAAACCGGCGTCGTGCAGGATGTCGCCGCATTGGCCGACGCGGCGCGTTCGTCGGGCGACTGGTTCCACACCGATGCGGTCCAGGCTTTGGGAAAACTGCCGGTCGATTTTCGCCAATTGAATGCGGCGGGCGTGCATGCGATGACCTTGTCGGCGCACAAGGCGGGCGGCCCCAAGGGCGCGGCGGCACTGGTGCTCGACAAGCGGGTTGAATTGCAGCCCCTGATTGCCGGTGGTGGCCATGAGCGCGGTTTGCGTTCGGGCACCGAAAATGTGCCGGCCATCGTCGGATTCGGTGCAGCGGCGGAACTTGCGGCGCAACGCGTTGCCGAACTTCCAGTACGTATGAAAATGCTGCAGGCGAGACTGGAAAATGGATTGAGTGCGTTGGGCGCGCGGATATTTGCGGCCGACGCGGTGCGCTTGCCCAATACCACGTGCTTCGCGTTCGCCGATATCGATGGCGAAACGCTGGTTGGCAAGCTGGATCGCGAAGGGTTTGCCGTGGCCAGCGGGGCTGCCTGTTCAAGTGCCAATCCCGAGCCTTCACATGTGCTGAAGGCGATGGGGGTAGGCCCGGAAATTGCTCGTGGCGCAGTGCGCGTCAGCCTCGGTGCAGGAAATACAGCGGTCGAAATCGACCAGTTCATTAACGCCTTGCGGGTCACGGTCGGACGCCTGCAAGGACTGACGGCGCTTGCCGTTTGAATAACCCGACATAGCGAGAATGACGATGAAACTTCCTATCTACCTGGACTACTCGGCAACGACGCCGGTCGACCCGCGCGTGGCGGAAAAAATGATTCCTTATCTGTGCGAGCATTTCGGCAATCCGGCTTCGCGCTCGCACAGCTTCGGCTGGGTCGCCGATGCCGCTGTCGAAGAAGCCCGCGAACAGGTCGCGGCGCTGGTCAATGCCGATCCCAAGGAAATCGTCTGGACCTCCGGTGCAACCGAGTCCAACAATCTCGCGATCAAGGGCGCGGCCAATTTCTACGCCGCCACTAAGGGCAAGCACATCATTACAGTCAAGACCGAACACAAGGCCGTGCTCGATACCGTGCGTGAAATGGAGCGCCAGGGTTTCGAAGCCACCTACCTCGATGTCAAGGAAGATGGTCTGCTCGATTTGGAAGTCTTCAAGGCGGCGATCCGTCCGGATACCGTGCTGGCCTCGGTGATGTTCGTCAATAACGAAGTCGGCGTCATTCAGCCGATCGCCGAACTGGGCGAAATTTGCCGCGAGAAGGGCGTCATCTTCCACGTCGATGCTGCCCAGGCGACCGGCAAGGTCGAGATCGACCTGAGCAAGCTCAAGGTCGATCTGATGAGCTTCTCAGCCCACAAGACCTACGGCCCGAAAGGCATTGGCGCCTTGTACGTCCGTCGCAAGCCGCGTGTCCGTCTGGAAGCTCAGATGCACGGTGGTGGCCACGAGCGCGGCTTCCGCTCGGGCACCCTGGCAACGCACCAGATTGTCGGCATGGGCGAGGCTTTCCGTCTGGCCAAGGAAGAAATGGCCGAAGAAAATGTTCGTATCGGCAAGCTGCGCGACAAGCTGTTGAAGGGCCTGCAGGATATCGAGGCAACCTACGTCAATGGTGACCTGACGCAGCGCGTGGCGCACAATCTCAATATCAGCTTTGCCTACGTCGAAGGCGAATCGATGATCATGGCGATCAAGGATCTGGCGGTTTCTTCCGGCTCGGCCTGCACCTCGGCCAGCTTGGAGCCATCCTACGTACTGCGCGCCCTTGGTCGCGACGACGAACTGGCGCACAGTTCGATCCGTTTCAGCATTGGCCGCTTCACCACCGAAGAGGAAATCGACTTCGCCATCGACCTGCTGCACAAGAAGGTCGGCAAGCTGCGCGACCTGTCGCCGCTCTGGGACATGTACAAGGAAGGCATCGACCTGAGTACCGTTCAGTGGGCTGCCCACTAAGCATTTAGGAGAACAATATGAGCTACAGCATCAAAGTTATCGATCACTATGAAAATCCCCGCAACGTTGGCTCCTTCGGCAAGGAAGACGACGGCGTCGGTACCGGCATGGTTGGCGCACCGGCTTGCGGTGACGTCATGAAGTTGCAGATCAAGGTGAACAAGTCCGGCGTGATCGAGGACGCCAAGTTCAAGACCTATGGTTGCGGCTCGGCGATCGCTTCCTCGTCGCTGGTCACCGAATGGGTCAAGGGCAAGACCGTCGATCAGGCGCTGGCGATCAAAAACACCGAAATCGCTGAAGAACTGGCCCTGCCGCCGGTTAAAATTCACTGTTCTATTCTGGCGGAGGATGCCATCAAGGCAGCCGTCGCCGATTACAAGAAAAAGCACGGAGAATAAGCATGGGCGTGACCTTGAGCGACAAGGCAGCGAAACACGTTGCCAACTACCTGACCAAGCGGGGCAAGGGCATCGGCCTGCGCCTCGGCGTGCGGACCAGCGGCTGTTCCGGCATGGCTTACAAGCTGGAGTTTGTCGACGAGGTCGATCCCGAGGACATGGTCTTCGAAAGCAATGGCGTCAAGGTCTTTGTCGACGCGAAGAGCATGCCCTACCTGGAAGGGATGGAACTCGATTTCGCCCGCGAAGGCCTCAACGAAGGTTTCAAGTTCAATAACCCGAACGTGAAAGACCAGTGCGGCTGCGGCGAATCGTTTAACGTCTGATGGACCTGCGAGCCGACCATTTCGCCTTGTTCGGACTGAATCGGGCCTTCCGGCTCGATCTTTCCGACCTCGACTCGCGCTATCGCGATATTCAGGCGCAGGTACATCCCGACCGTTTCGTCAATGCCGGCGATGCCGAGCGTCGTCTCTCCATGCAGTGGGCGACGCACGCCAACGAGGCCTACCAGACGCTGAAGAAGCCGCTGGAGCGCGCCAAGTACCTGTTGCAACTCGATGGCCACGACATCCAGGCGGAAAACAATACGGCGATGCCGGCCGATTTCCTGATGGAGCAGATGGAGTGGCGCGAGGCGGTCATGGAAGCGCGCACCGGCGGCGACCACCACGAACTGGAACATCTGCATAACCGTCTGCGCGCGGATATTTCGACCCGTTATGAAGAACTCGGCGACCTGCTCGAGCAAGGTGAGGCTGTTCTTGCCACCGACCGGGTACGGCGCCTGATGTTCCTGGAAAAACTTTTGTACGAAATCGACGACGCACTGGCGTCGCTGGAAGAATAAAAATGGCCCTGTTTCAAATTGCCGAGCCTGGTGAGTCGGCGGCACCTCATGAGCACAAGCTCGCCATCGGCATCGATCTCGGTACGACCAATTCGCTGGTTGCTACCGTGCGCAGCGGCCTGGCCGTTTGCCTGAACGACGAGCATGGCCGCGCCTTGCTGCCCTCGGTCGTGCGTTACCATGCCGACAACAGCACTGTCGTCGGTTACGACGCCCAGACCAAGCAGGCAGTCGATCCGCGCAATACCATCGTTTCCGTCAAGCGCTTCATGGGGCGCGGCCTGAAGGATATCGCCCACGTCGAATCGATGCCCTACGACTTCGTCGAGGCGCCGGGCATGGTCAAGGTCAAGACCATCGCCGGCATCAAGAGTCCGGTCGAGGTGTCGGCCGAAATTCTGAAAAGTCTGAAGGAGCGTGCCGAAGTGGCGCTGGCCGGCGAACTGGTTGGCGCGGTGATCACCGTGCCGGCCTATTTCGACGACGCCCAGCGCCAGGCCACCAAGGATGCCGCCAAGCTGGCCGGCCTGAACGTGCTGCGCCTGCTCAACGAACCGACCGCCGCAGCCATTGCCTACGGGCTGGATAATGCCGCGGAAGGCGTCTACGCGGTCTATGACCTGGGCGGCGGCACCTTCGATATCTCCATACTGAAGCTGACCAAGGGCGTTTTCGAGGTCATGGCCACCGGCGGCGATTCGGCACTGGGCGGCGACGATTTCGACCACCGGATTTTCTGCTGGGTGATCGAGCAGGCCAAGCTGCAGCCGCTGTCGCCTGAGGATGCCCGTCTGCTGATGATGCGCTGCCGCGAAGCCAAGGAATACCTGACCAACAACCCGCAAGCCCAGATCACCGTGCGCCTGAGTTCGGGTGAAGTGGTCGATATCACCCTCGATGTCGCGACCTTTGCCGAGATCGCCCAGACGCTGATCTCGAAGACCATGCAGCCGGTCAAGAAGGCGCTGCGCGACGCCGGCCTGCGGGCCGATGACGTCAAGGGCGTGGTCATGGTCGGCGGTTCGACCCGCATGCCGCAGGTGCAAAAGGCGGTAGGCGATTTCTTCCGCCAGGAGCCGTTGACCAATCTCGATCCGGACAAGGTTGTGGCGCTTGGCGCCGCAACCCAGGCCAACCTGCTGGTCGGCAACAAGACCGGCAAGGACGACTGGCTGCTGCTCGACGTCATTCCGCTGTCGCTTGGCCTGGAAACAATGGGCGGCCTGACCGAGAAGGTCATCCCGCGCAATGCGACGATTCCGACCGCCCGCGCCCAGGAATTCACCACCTTCAAGGATGGTCAGACGGCGATGGCGATCCATGTCGTGCAGGGCGAGCGTGAGCTGGTCGCCGATTGTCGTTCGCTGGCCCGTTTTGAACTGCGTGGCATTCCGCCGATGGTGGCCGGGGCGGCGCGTATCCGGGTGACTTTCCAGGTCGATGCCGACGGTCTGCTGTCGGTATCCGCCCGCGAACAGACTACCGGCGTCGAGTCGAGCGTCACCGTCAAGCCGTCCTACGGCCTGTCCGACGACGAAATCGCCGGCATGCTCAAGGATTCGATGGAGCACGCCAAGGATGACGCGATGAATCGCGCCCTCAAGGAAGCCATTGTCGAAGCCCAGCGCATGATCGAAGCGACCGAAGCGGCGATGAAGGAAGATCCGCATCTGCTCAACGAAGCCGAAACCGCGAAGATCGTCGCGACCATCGACAAGCTGCGGCAGACCATGGCCGGCGACAATCGCCGCCATATCAACCTGGCGATGGACGATCTCGGTTTCGAGACCCAGGCCTTCGCCCATCGCCGCATGGATCAAAGCATCAAGAAAGTGCTGTCCGGCCGCAAGGTCGACGACATCAAAATGGGAGAAGACGCATGACGCAACTGATCGTCCTGCCGCACGTCGAAAACTGCCCCGAAGGCGCCGTCATCGAGGCGGAAGAGGGCAAGTCCATCTGTGAAACCCTGCTCGAGAACGGTGTCGAGCTTGACCACGCCTGCGAGATGTCCTGTGCCTGTACCACCTGCCACGTCATCGTGCGCGAAGGCTTCAATTCGCTGGAGCCGGCCGAGGAGCAGGAAGAAGACCTGCTCGACAAGGCCTGGGGGCTGGAGCCGAACTCGCGCCTGGGCTGCCAGGCCATCGTCGGCAAGACGCCGCTGGTGATCGAAATCCCGAAATACAGCCTGAACATGGCGAAGGAGGGCCACCGCAAATGAAATGGACCGACATCAACGACATCGCCATCGAACTGAGCGATGCCCATCCCGAGCGCGATCCGCTGAAGATCAATTTTGTCGATCTGCGTGATCTGGTGATGGCGCTGCCCGATTTCAACGACGATCCCAAGCATTGCGGCGAGAAGATTCTCGAAGCCATCCAGCAAGCCTGGATCGACGAAGCCTCGTGAAAACCCGCGACTTCCCGGGAAGCGGCAGCCAGCTCAACGTGCTGGGCGGGCCGCTGCTAACCTGTAGCGACCGGCCGCTGACCGGGTTTTTCCGCGATGGTTGCTGCAATACCTCGGAAGAGGATTTCGGCAGCCATACCGTCTGCGTCGTGCTGACCGCCGATTTCCTGGCCTTTTCCCAGGCGCGCGGCAACGACCTGTCCACGCCGCGTCCGGAATTCGGTTTCCCCGGCCTGTTGCCCGGGCAACGCTGGTGCCTGTGCGCTGCCCGCTGGCTGGAGGCTTACAAGGCCGGCAAGGCACCGCTGGTGTCGCTGAACTCGACCAACCAGGCGGCGCTCGAAATCGTGCCGCTGGAAGCCCTGAAGCAGAACGCTGTCGATCTGCATTGAGTGATGCCGGCCGGGGCTTCGGCCATTGACCGGGTTGCCCGGCAGCACCGATACTCCGCAACTTCTCCGCCTTTGCAGTTCCTTTGACCATGTCCGTCCTGAAGCGGTGTCTACCCGGCTGGCTTGCCCACTACCCGCGGGAAAAACTGTCGGCCGACCTGCTTGCCGGCATCATCGTCACCGTGCTGGTCATCCCGCAAAGCCTGGCCTATGCCTTGCTCGCCGGCTTGCCGCCGCAACTCGGACTGTACGTCAGCATCTTCCCGGTCGTTGCCTATGCCCTGTTGGGCAGTAGCATGGTGCAGGCAGTCGGCCCGGTAGCGATCACCGCGATCATGACCTACTCGGTGCTCACGCCGATCCTGCCTGCCGGTTCGCCGGCCTATGTGGCGCTGGCGGCGAGCCTTTCGCTCATTTCCGGGGGCATGTTGCTGGCTTGTGGCGTGCTCCGGCTGGGCTTCCTGTCGCAATTGCTCAGCCGCCCGGTGATCAGCGGTTTCATTTCCGGCTCGGCCGTGCTGATCGTCATCAGTCAGTTGAAATACCTGCTCGGCGTATCGCCCAAGGCCGGCAGCAGCGGCGAGATCGTTGTCGAATTGCTGTCCCGCCTGGCGGAAAGCCATCAGCCAACCGTGCTGGTCGGCTTTTCGGCGCTGCTGGTGCTGGCTTTCGTCCGTTATGCGCTGGGCGGATTGCTGCAGCGGGCCGGCCTGACGGCGAGCAAGGCCGGCTTCGTGGTCCGCCTGATGCCCCTGTTGGTGGTCTTGCTCGGGACCGTGCTGGTCATCCGTTTCGACCTGGATCGCAATCAGGATGTTGCCGTGGTCGGCCCGGTCCTTGCCGGCCTGCCCGATTTCGAATTTTTCCTGCCCGGTTTCGAAGACATTCGGCGTTTGATCGTTCCCGCCAGCGTGATGGCGCTGATCGGTATGGTGCAGGGCATCACCATGGCACAGGCGCTGGCCATCAAGCGGCGCGAACGGGTCGATGCCAATGCCGAACTGGTCGGCCTCGGGGCGGCCAACGTGGTGGCGGCCTTTTACGGTGGCATGCCGGTTGGCGGTGGGTTGTCGCGCTCGGCAATCAATCTGGCCGCCGGTGCGCAGACGCCGCTGGCCAGCCTGATTTCGGCCTTTGCCATGCTCGGCGTGGTGGCCGGTGCGGTGCATTGGTTCGAGCGCCTGCCGCTGGCGGTGTTGGCGGCGAGCATCGTGATTGCCGCCATCTCGATGATCGACCTGCGTGCGCTGCGGCAAGCCTGGGCCTATGACCGGGCCGATGCGCTGGCCTTGCTCGGCACGGCTGGCGGCGTGCTGTTGTTCGGGCTGGAGGTCGGGATCGGCCTCGGCATCCTGCTTTCGATGGCGACCTTGCTGCTACGGGTCAGTACGCCGCATATCGCGGTGGTGGGGCGGATTCGTGGCAGCCAGCATTTCCGCAATGTCGAACGTTACGACACCGAAACCATTCCCGGCGTGCTCTTTGTTCGCATCGACGAGCGGCTGTTCTTCGGCAACCTGGCGGCGGTGGAGATGCGTCTTGACCAGGAATTGCAGCGTCTGGCCGCACCGACCGACCTGGTTCTGGTGATGAGTGCGGTCAACCTGCTCGACACGACTGCGGTCGAGGTCTTTGCCGAGTTCAATCAGGACCTGGTCGAGCGCGGCATCCGCCTGCACATGGCCGAGGTCAAGGGACCGGTGCAGGATCGTCTGCAGCGTTCGCCGCTGTGGTCGGTATTGAGCGGCGAGGTGTTCATGTCGGCGAACGATGCGTTTGAAAAGCTCAGTCCGGAAAAAGCCTGGTGTCCTGACATCTAGGCGAGGAATAGACCAATATTTGCGAGTCGAATGGCATTGTTATATGCCTTTGGGATAGTATCCCGCGTTTCGATTTGCCAATGTTGGAGTGGGTATGCAGGCAGGCTCGGCAACGTATTACGAAGTGCTTGGCGTCCCGGTGGATGCGACACCGGAAGAGATTCTCAACGCCTATCGCGAATATTTACTTGAATCCACTTTGTCGGCCGATGCGTTGGAGACCGACATGCTGGATCGAGTGCGAGCGGCGTTCGACGTATTGAACAATCAGGAAGCTCGGCAGAAATACGATCGGGAACTGGCCAGCATGTCCGCTGAGGGCAAGGGTGGCGCCGTTGCAATGGACGCGCTTGGGGCTGGAAAAGCCGCGCGCTTTGAGTTCGTCGGCGACGGTGCAGCCTATTTCCGGATCTGGATCGTCAATTTGTGCCTGAGTATCCTCAGCCTGGGGATTTACTCCGCTTGGGCCAAGGTCAGGCGCGAGCAGTATTTCCATCGCAACACGCTGCTTGACGGTTCCGGATTCGACTACCACGGCCAACCCTTGGCAATTCTCAAGGGAAGAGGCCTGGCTCTGGCGCTCGTCGGCATCCTTTCGCTGACCGAAAAGCTCGGTCCGGCGCCTTATCTGGCGGCTCTCGCCATGCTGTTCCTGGCGGCTCCCTGGCTGATCATTCGGGCCCTGAGCTTTCGCGCCGCCAATACGAGTTACCGCGGGCTGCGCTTTTCCTTCAATGCCAGTTATGGGCAGATGGCAAAGCTGATTTTCGTGAATGGTTTGTTATCCCTGGTGACATTCGGTCTGTGGCTTCCCCGTTTTACCCGCGACTGGAGAAAGTTCGTCGTCGATCACGCCGCTTTCGGCAGTACGGGCTTCGCCTGCGAGTTGAAGGTCGGTCGGGTGTATCGCATATATCTGCTGCCACTGTCGATCGCCTGCTTTAGCGCCTTCGTACTTGGGGCATTAAGCGTAATGATCGGCGAGTCCTTGTTGTTGATCCCGGTCGGCATCATTGCACTGGGTCTTTATTTTCTCCTGCCGGCTTACATAGCCGTCAGTCTGAGCAATGCCGTATGGTCGTCGAGTCGCTTGGGGGCGCATCGCTTCGTCAGCGAGATTCCGATCTCGCTCTATATCCGGATGGTATTGGGCAATTGGCTGGCTATCGTGTTCAGCTTGGGTATTTTCATTCCCTGGGCGCAGGTTCGCATGGCCCGCTTGCGGACCGAGCATTTGAAGTTGATGGCGGATGGCCAACTCGATGCCTTCATCGCCGGCGAACAGCGGAATGTATCGGCCTTGGGTGAGGGCGCCTCGGATATGTTTGCAATCGATTTGGCCATCTGAGCATGTTCCAAGTGCATTTTTTCGACGGTAAAACGTCGAAGCAGCAAACAGCGCAGCTCGATATGGACGGCGATGAGTTGCGGCTTACCGGGGCTTTCGGCGAGCGGCGAGGCCGGTTGTGCGATCTGGATATCTCGGAGGCGCTGGATAGCGCCCCGCGCTTCATCCGCTTTCCCGATGGCGGCATGTGCGAAATTGCGAGCCATGATCTTGCCGAGTTTGCCGCTTGGCTGGCTCGGCATGGCCGGCAGCATGGCTGGGTCGCCCAGCTGCAAATGCGTTGGCGAAACGCGTTCGCCGCCTTGCTGGTTTGTGTCGCCAGCGTCTTTGCCGCCTATCTCTGGATACTGCCTGCGGCAGCGGAATACCTGGCACCGCATATTCCACCGGCTGCATTGCAGGCACTGTCAGATCAGGTTCTGGAGGCGCTCGATGGTCGCTTGCTCGCGCCGAGTCAATTACCGGCTCAACGTCGGGAGGCGATAGCCCGCGAATTCTCCGCTTTGCTGGCAACTCAGTCCGGCTTGCCGGCCTATCGACTGCATTTTCGCGCCGCAAAGGGCATCGGGCCGAACGCTTTCGCGCTGCCTTCCGGCGAGATTGTCGTCTTCGATTCCCTGGTCGGTTTGGCTGGCGATACGTCGGAGGTGCTTGCCGTGCTGGCCCATGAACTGGGGCACCTGCATTACCGGCATGGTGTTCGACACCTGATTCAATCGTCAGTGGTGTCGTTTGCGCTCGGGATGTATTTGGGCGATATCTCCAGCCTCGCTGCCGGATTCTCTACGTTGCTCCTGGAGTCGAGGTACTCGCGGGCATTCGAACACGATGCCGATGCCTATGCCGTCAGCTTGCTGCGCCATGCGGGGCGCGACCCGGTCGGTCTGGCCAGCATGCTGGCGAAATTACAGGCTTCGCAAGGCGGCGATAGCGGTCGGTCGCTACTGGCTTCGCATCCGGATACCCCGTCGCGGATCGATTTCATTGAAGCCAGCCGACGCTGATACCGCCGCTGGGCCGCTAGGCGGGATCGAACAGGTTGAGCAGGCTGTCGAGGCCGCCGAAATTGATCGCCACATCGGCCTTGGCGCGGGTTGCCGGCTTGGCGTGGAAGGCCACCGACAGGCCGGCCTGGGCCATCATCATCAGGTCGTTGGCGCCGTCGCCGCAGGCAATCACCTGTTCCTTTTTCAGGCCGAGCTCGTCGGCCAGGCGGGCCAGGTGATGGGCCTTGGCGCTGGCGTCGATGATGTCGCCGACGACCTTGCCGGTCAGCTTGCCGCCGGCGATTTCCAGTTCGTTGGAGGTGGCGAAGTCGAAGCCGAGTTCGATGCGCAGGCGTTCGGTGAAATAGGTGAAGCCGCCTGAGAGGATCGCTGTGCGCAGCCCGGCATTCTGGGCGGCTTCGAGCAGCTCGCGGGCGCCGTCGGAGAGCAGCAGGCGTTCGCCATAGACCCGGGCGAGGACGCGGGCGTCGAGGCCCGCCATCAGGGCGAGGCGGCGGCGCAGGCTTTCGCGGTAATCGATTTCGCCGCGCATCGCCGCTTCGGTAACGGCTGAGACTTCTTCCTTCTTGCCGGCAAAATCGGCCAGTTCGTCGATGCACTCGATGGTGATCAGGGTCGAATCCATGTCGAAGCAGATCAGGCCGAAGTCGGACAGCTTGCGGCCGGCTGCGATGAAGGCCCAGTCGAGTTTTTCCGCTTCGATCAGCGGAATCAGGGCATCGAAATCGGCCGTCCGGTTCGCACCGTGCAGGCAGACCACCTGCGGCGGGCGCGGTTCGACCTGGGTAGCGCCGGTGGCGGCAACGATGCGTTCGAGCAGGAAAGTGGGTAGGGCGCCGCCCTGGATGATCAGATTCATGATGTGCTGAGGTTGGGTGCAGCTTGGCTGCTGGCCAGATGGTTGTTTTTGACGCGGACGTAATGTTCCGCCGAATAGCGCAGATACGCAATTTCTTCGGCGCTGAGCGGCCGCACCTTGAGTGCCGGGCGACCAACGTACAGGAAGCCGCTCTCCAGGCGCTTGCCGGGGGAGACCAGGCTGCCGGCGCCGACCATGACGTGCTTTTCGACGATCACGTCGTCCATGACGATGCTGCCCATGCCGATCAGGCATTCGTCGCCAATGTTGCAGCCGTGCAGGATCACCGAATGGGCGATGGTGACGTGGTCGCCGATGATCAACGGCGAGCCTTCCGGCTTGTCCGGGCGCTTGTGCGAGACATGCCCCATGGCGAAGTCCTGGATATTGCTGCATTCGCCGATGACGATGCGATTGACGTCGCCGCGCAGCACGGCGTTGCACCAGATCGAACTGTCGCGGCCGATCTTGACGTCGCCGATGACTTGCGCCGAGTCGTGGAGGTAGGCGCTCTCGTCAATGACGGGGTAGGTATCGAGGTAGAAACCAAGTGACATGTTGGTTGAATCCGTTCGGTTTTTTGAAGGGGCTTGGCGCGGCAATTCCGGCCGGGTCAGCAGTTGGCGGGTAGTTCGATATCCGGCAGATTGTCATGCACCTCGGCGACGTCGGCGTAACGTTCCAATACGTCGGTCACGACGGCGAGCGGAACGGCATGGACCTCCGGCAGGTTGCGTTCGTTGGCGGATTGCAGCGCAAAGGCGAGCACCTCGCGCGGCGGGCAGAAATCGGCGGCGACGCCGGGCTTGTTGCCGCGGGCGTCGATGCGATACCAGCCGAAATCCTTGAGGTAGACGGCATTCAGGCCGTGCAGGCAATACGGCGCTCCCTGGTCGCCGACCGACAGGCGCTGGTAGCACAGTCCGGCCGGAATGCCGTTGGCGCGCAGCAGTGCGGCGAGCAGGTGGCTCTTGGCGTAGCAATAGCCGGTGCCGTGCAGCAGGACGTCGGAAGCCTTGCAGGTCACCGGGTTGCGACGGTAATCCCAGCTGTGCGCGATTTCATCGCGGACGAATTCGAAGCAGCGCCGGGCGAGATCGATTTCGCCGTCGGCACTGGCCGCCAGTTCAGCTGCCTTGGCGGCGACCAGCGGGTGCGCGAAATCGATGTGTTGGCCGGGGGCGAGATAGGGAGCGAGTGAATCGGGCATTTCAGGGAGTGGCTGGCGCGATGAATGTTGTCGAACAAATTTCGCCGACGACCCAGGGTTTGTCGTAAAACCCGAAGTCATCGGCTGGGAAAAACGGCAGAGGCAGACCGCCAGTCGTGCATTGCGTGATCGTGGTCGGCTGGCCGAGGCCGTTCGTAACGGGCACTTTCTCGCACTTGCGCCGGGCGTTGTATGTCGGCTGCAGGATGACGCCGACCTCGCTGCGGAGACCGTAGTACTTCTGGAATTCGCCCAATCCAGGCGGTTCACCGAAGTTGCCGTTCCACCAGTAAACCTGAATCATCTCGGCCGCCATCTCGCCGCGCACGAGCTTTTCGATGCGGAAGGTGAGGCGGGCCGGTTTGCCCGCCTCGTAGGCGATGGCCCGGCCGACGAAAACCAGGTCGGCCTGCGCCTTCTGCGCCTCGCTCAGCGCTTGGGTGTAACGGCAGGCCAGGGCGGGCGTCAGCGTTGCCAGGAGAAAAACGGCAAGAAAAAGCTGACGACCGGCCCGGCTGGGGGCCGGCGATTCAGGTTCAGGCAAGACGGGCCGGCAGCACGTCGCGCAGCAGCTTGGCGGCGTCGCGGATCATCTTTTCGGTGGTCGCCCAATCGACGCAGCCGTCGGTGACCGAACAGCCGTACTTGAGCTGGCTGAGGTCGGCCGGGATCGACTGGTTGCCAGCTTCGATGTTGGATTCGATCATCACGCCGATCAGCGACTGGTTGCCGAGGCGGACCTGGTTGACCACGTCGGCCATCACCAGCGGCTGCAGTTCCGGCTTCTTGAAGCTGTTGGCGTGCGAGCAGTCGACAACGATGTTGTGAGGCAGCTTGGCCTTGGTCAGCGCCTGTTCGACCATCGCCACCGAAACGGTGTCGTAGTTCGGACGGCCGTCGCCGCCACGCAGCACGACATGGCCGTAGGCGTTGCCACGGGTGCGGACGACGGCGACGCGGCCTTGGTTGGTCAGGCCGAGGAAGGAGTGCGGCTTGGAGGCGGAGAGGATGGCGTTGATCGCCACGCCGAGGTCGCCGCTGGTGCCGTTCTTGAAGCCGACCGGGGTGGACAGGCCGGAGGACATTTCGCGGTGGGTCTGCGATTCGGTGGTGCGGGCACCGATGGCGGTCCAGGTGATGAGGTCGCCGTAGTATTGAGGCGAATTCGGGTCGAGCGCCTCGGTACCGGTGGGCAGGCCGATTTCGGCGACGTTGAGCAGGAATTCGCGGGCCTTTTCCATGCCGACGTCGATGCGGAAGCTGTCGTCCATGAACGGGTCGTTGATGTAACCCTTCCAGCCGACCGTGGTGCGCGGCTTTTCGAAATAGACGCGCATGATGATCTGCAGCGTGTCGCCAACTTCATCGGACAGTGCCTTGAGGCGGCGGGCGTAATCGAGGCCGGCCACCGGGTCGTGGATCGAGCATGGGCCGACGACGACGAAGAGGCGGTGATCCTTGCGATCCAGGATGTTGCGCAGCAGCGTCCGCCCCTGGGTCACGGTTTCCGCAGCCTTGGCCGACAGCGGCTGGCGGGCATGGATTTCTTCCGGCGTCGGCATGGCGTCGAAGGCGGTCACGTTTACGTTTTCAATATCAAGAGGCGTCATGGTCAGGTGCTCAGCTGGCGAATCATGTCTTTGACTGCGGCGACCTTGTCGTTCAAGGTCGGGCAGTGACGGAGAAGGGAAATTTTATCCTGTCCGGCTAACTTGTAGCTGCGATTTTTCTGAATCAAATGAATGATCTTGACCGGATCGATCGGTGGATTCTTTGAGAATTCAGGGCCGAACTGGATGGAAACCTGATCGTTCGTCGCATCCAGCTTTTGTATGCAGAGTGGTTTGGCGAGCAGGCGCAGGCGGTGCGTTGCCAGCAGGGCTTGCGCCTGGATCGGCAATTCACCGAAACGGTCGATCAGTTCTTCCTGCAGGGCGTCGATGTCCTCGTCGCTTTCGCAGTTGGCCAGGCGCTTGTAGAGGGTCAGGCGTTCATGTACGTCGGGGCAGTAGGCGTCGGGCAGCAGGGCCGGCGTGCGCAGGTTGATTTCGCCGCCGACGCCGAGCGGCTGCGTCAGGTCGGCCGTTTCGATGACCTTGCCTTGCTTGAGGTGCGCCACGGCGCGATTGAGCATCTCGGTGTACATGTTGAAGCCGACTTCCTGCATCTCGCCCGACTGGTTGTCGCCGAGCACTTCGCCGGCGCCACGGATCTCCAGGTCGTGCATGGCGAGGAAGAAACCGGAACCGAGTTCTTCCATGGCCTGGATGGCCTCCAGGCGCATCTTCGCCTGCTTGGTCATCGCCTTTTCATCCTGCACCAGCATGTAGGCGTAGGCCTGGTGGTGCGAACGGCCGACCCGGCCGCGCAACTGGTGCAGTTGGGCGAGGCCGAACTTTTCCGAACGGTTGATCAGGATGGTGTTGGCATGCGGGTTGTCGATGCCGGTCTCGATGATGGTCGTGCACAGCAGCACGTTGGCCCGCTGCCCGGTGAAGTCGCGCATGACGCGCTCCAGTTCGCGCTCGTTCATCTGGCCGTGGCCGATGACGATGCGGGCTTCCGGCACCAGCTTTTCGAGCTTTTCCCGCATGTTGTCGATGGTGTCGACCTCGTTGTGCAGGAAATACACCTGACCGCCGCGCTTCAATTCGCGCAGCACGGCTTCGCGGATGATGCCGTCAGAGAACTTGCTGACGAAAGTCTTGATCGCCAGGCGCTTCTGCGGCGCGGTGGCGATCACCGAGAAGTCGCGCAGGCCTTCCATCGACATCGCCAGCGTGCGCGGAATCGGCGTCGCGGTCAGGGTCAGCACGTCGACCTCGGCGCGCATGGCTTTCAGGGTTTCCTTCTGGCGCACGCCAAAGCGGTGTTCCTCATCGATGACGACGAGGCCGAGTTGCTTGAAGCGCACGTCCTTGCCGATCAGCTTGTGCGTGCCGATGATGATGTCGATCTTGCCCTCGGCCAGCTCCTGCAGCGCTTGCGTCGTTTCCTTGGCGGTCTTGAAGCGGGAGATTTCGGCGATCTTCACCGGCCAGTCGGCAAAGCGGTCGGTAAAGGTCTGGTAGTGCTGTTCGCAGAGCAGGGTGGTCGGGCAGAGTACGGCCACCTGCTTGCCGCCGGCCACGGCGCAGAAAGCGGCGCGCAGCGCCACCTCGGTCTTGCCGAAACCGACGTCGCCGCAGACCAGACGGTCCATCGGCTTGCCGGAGCGCATGTCTTCGATGACGGCGGCGATGGCCTGTGCCTGATCGTTGGTTTCCTCGAAACCGAAACCATCGGCAAAGGCTTCGTAGTCGGTTTCCTTGAACTGGAAGGCGTGGCCCTGACGGGCGGCGCGCGCCGCGTAGAGCGCCAGCAGTTCGGCCGCGGTGTCGCGCGCCTGCTCGGCCGCCTTGCGCTTGGCCTTTTCCCATTGGCCGGAGCCGAGGGTGTGCAGCGGCGCGTTTTCCGGGTCGGCGCCGGAGTAGCGCGAAATCACGTGCAACTGGGCGACGGGGACGAACAGCTTGGCCTCGTTGCTGTAATGCAGTTCGAGGAATTCCTGCTCGCCGAGGCCGAGATCCATCCGCACCAGGCCCTGGTAGCGGCCGATGCCGTGGCTTTCATGGACCACCGGGTCGCCGACCTTGAGTTCGGTGAGGTCCTTCAGCCAGTTGTCGAAACTGGCTTTCTTCTGGGCTTCGCGCCGGGTGCGGCGCGGCGTGCCGGCGAACAGCTCGGTTTCGGTGATGAAAGCCAGTTTGTCGAGCGCGAAGCCGGCTTGCAGCGGGCCGATGCCCAGCGCCAGATGCGCCTTGCCGCTGAGAAAGCCGGCGAGATCGGCGCTGGCTTCCGGCTTCAGGCCGTGTTCGGCGAACATGGCAGCCAGGGTTTCACGGCGGCCGGCGGTTTCGGCCACCAGCAGTACGCGTCCGGCAAAGCTGGCCAGATGGTTCTTCAAGGCACCGAGCGGATCGTCGCTACGCCGGTCGACGGCGACATTGGGCAGCTTGCCGCTGGCCTCGCCGCCGCTGGCGCGGGAGAGCGCCAGGCGGCCGTAGCCCTTGGCCAGCGTGAAGAAGGCTTCATCGGTGAGGAACAGCTCTTCCGGGGGCAGCAGTGGCCGTGCCTTGTCGCCCTGCAGCAGGTTGTAGCGAGAGCGGGTGTCGTTCCAGAAGGCGGCGATGGCAGCCGGGGCGTCGCCATGGGTGACGAATACCGCATCCTTCGGCAGGTAATCGAAAATGCTCGCCGTTTCGTCGAAGAACAGCGGCAGGTAATACTCGATGCCGGCACTGGCGATGCCGGTCGAGATGTCCTTGTAGATGCCCGACTTGGCCGGGTCGCCTTCGAACTTTTCGCGGAAGGCCTGGCGGAAGTGGGTGCGGCCCTTGTCGTCCATCGGGAATTCGCGGGCCGGCAGCAGGCGGACTTCCGGCACCGGATAGACGGTGCGCTGGGTGTCGACGTCGAAGGTCTTGATGCTTTCGATCTCGTCGTCGAACAGGTCGAGCCGGTAGGGCAGTTGCGAGCCCATCGGGAAGAGATCGATCAGGCCGCCGCGGATCGAGTATTCGCCAGGGGAGACGACCTGCGTGACGTGGGCGTAGCCGGCCAGGGTGACCTGGGCGCGGAATTTCTCGGCATCGAGCTTCTGGCCCTTCTTGAACTCGAAAGTGTAGGCCGCCATGAATTCGGGCGGGGCCAGTCGGTTGACTGCGGTCGAGGCCGGCACCAGCAGGATTTCGACTTCGCCCTGCAAGGCTGCCCACAACGTGGCCAGGCGCTCGGAGACCAGGTCCTGGTGCGGCGAGAAATGATCGTAGGGCAGGGTTTCCCAGTCGGGCAGCAGGCGCACCTTGCGTTCCGGCGCAAACCAGGGAATTTCCTCAAGCAGGCGCTGCGCGTCGGCGGCGCTGGCGGTGACCACGGCGAGCAGGCGGCCCTTGCTGTGGCTGGCGATCTCGGCCAGCGCCAGGGCATCGGCCGAACCGGCCAGCAGCGGCAGATCGATACGGGCGCCGGGCTTGGGCAGGGCGGGGAGGGAAAGCAGGGGTTTGGCGGACACGTTGAGGCAGGACAGCGACGGGGGCATGAATTATAGCCGCTGGGCGACGGTGCTACCGGCGCAACCGGCCCCGGCTTGAGGCTGGAATGAAATGCCTTATGCTGTGTGCCCCGAGTTTTCTGCTGGAGCCGGTGTGCGCCTCGATCCCGTTTCCCTTCGCCTGTTCGTTCGCATTGTCGAAACCGGCTCGATTGCCGCGGCAGCGGAGCGCGAGCATATCGCCGCATCCGCCGTCAGCCGGCGGATCAGCGATCTGGAAGGGCAGTTGAAGACAGCCTTGCTGCAACGAACCAACAAGGGTGTCGAGGCGACGGCAGCGGGCTTGGCCCTGCTCAGTCTGGCTCGCAACGTCCTGCACAGCCTGGACGATATCGCAGTCCAGATGGGCGAATACGCCGCCGGTCTGCGCGGCCATGTCCGGGTGGCGGCCAATCTGTCGTCGATCACGCAGTTCCTGCCCGGCGAGATGAAGGGCTTCATGGCGCAGCACCCGCAGGTCCAGCTGCATCTCGAAGAAATGATCAGCACCCGGGTGACCAAGGCGGTGTTCGAGAATCAGGCCGATGTCGGCATTTTTGCCCATGTGCCTTATGGCGAGGAAGTCGAAACCTTTCCCTACCATACCGACCGCCTGGTCCTCATCGTGCCGCGGGAACATCCGCTGGCGGCGGGTGGGCCGGTGCGTCTGCGCGACACGCTGGCCTACGATTACGTCGGCCTGCACACCGGCAGCGCGATCAACCTGCAACTGGTCAAGGCGGCGACGGAGCTGGAACGGACGGTATCGATGCGCATCCAGGTGACCAGCTACGAAGCCTTGTGCCTGATGGTCGAGTCCGGCATCGGCATCGGCCTGCTACCGGCCGCCGTGGCCGGGCGCTACGCCGATGTGCTGGCGATTCAGTGCGTCGACCTCGACGAAGCCTGGGCCGAACGGGTACTCAAGCTTTGCGTCCGCTCCTACGCGGCCTTGCCGGTGGCGGCGCGTCTGCTGGTCGATCACCTGCGCCAGCATGATGAGTGATCGTCATCGTCGCAGGGCATTGCAGCGATGGATCGATTTTATGAGGGCGGAGTAGCTAGGCATACAGGAATTGGCTGAGAAATCGCGGACTTTGTTTGATGCGTGGCTGATTGGTCTGCTGCTTATCGGCCAAACCAGACAATAAACCAGCTTCGTTAGGGGGCGCATTCTTATACTGAACAGACGTTCTGTGGCTATTCGGTGGCTACCATTCACCCTGAGACCTCAGCAATTTGAACTGGATTTGCATTTGATATCCTGTATTAGTACAAGACGATCAAAATTAATTTCATGTTTTTCCGAGGGGGGGCTCTTGCCTGCGGACGAAGCATACGCAGCGGAGAATGAGTTGCCTGGCCTTTTGCTTCGCCATTTTCGCCAGACAATGAGGCTTTCAGCGACGATAACCATTGCAGCAGGTTAAGCAGTGTTGCAATGCAAATCCAGCTTTTGGGAACGCTGGACGAAATTTGGTGCCGAAGATGCTCTTCCCATCGATGAAGGAGAGGGAGAGCTTCTCTATCTTCAACTTGTGCCAAAGCCCATGCTACGCGCCTGCGAACCTCGTAGACGCTGGTCTCCATTCTCCTCGAATATTTTTCGATGAGGATAGGGACATTAATTTCGACTTCGGGCAATGGTATATACAAGGGGGCCTTAAGCCTTGTTAGAGAAATCACGCACTTGCAGCGAGGGATACCGCTAGTTTCCTCACCACTTCAGGAGGTCCCGCCTCCTGTACTTTAGAGCAGGGTTACAGCTGGAATAATTTGCTAGTCATCATTGTCTGGGTCATCCTTTCTGCGGATTGAATTACTGATTGAACGAAGAGATGGAATGTGGGTGACGAATTTTCTTACCGTTTTTAAATAGCCTCCAAGTGCCTTGATGTAGTCACGCTTCTCTAAGCAAAGCAAGAGAATCATGACTAGGTTGAAAAAGGCACCTAGATAATCATGGGCGCCCCAGTTCAACCAAAGGTTGTCAAAAATCTTCCATACGCGGATTAGGAAACCCACGACGGAAACCAGTTTTTGGATCAGATTCAAATAACCTCCTTCGATGAATCAGAAGGAGGCGTTTCCATCAGCCTGCTTAAGTGTTCCCGGCGTGATTTGGGAACTGAATTCATTATGGGGTCATTAATCGACTTTTCAAGATGCGGTTTGCTGCTTTCTGGTTGATGACTGCCATTCTTCGAGGTGTTTACTTCGGCAGCTTTGGCCAAAATGACGCATCTCAGCGCACCAAGAACAATCCATACCTAGCAGCTTGTTTTGCCATCGCGTTTTGCGATGGCGGGGTCGCGAATCGTTGATTTGCAAGCCTTGCGTGCCGCGCCATCATGGCCGCACGCAATCGCCAGCCAAAACAAGGAGACGCCATGCCCAATAACAAGCGCCCAAGCGCCGCAACGCCCCAACCCCTGCAGGGCATCAAGGTCATCGAACTCGGTACGCTGATCGCCGGCCCTTACGCCGCCAGCCTGCTCGCCCAGTTCGGCGCCGAAGTGATCAAGATCGAATCGCCGGAAGGTGGCGACCCGCTGCGCACCTGGCGCAAGCTGCATCAAGGGACGTCCTACTGGTGGTATTCGCAAAGCCGCAACAAGAAATCGGTGACGCTCAACCTCAAGTCGGCGGAGGGGCAGCAGATCGTCCGCGATCTGGTGGCCGATGCCGATATCGTCATCGAGAACTTTCGTCCCGGTACGCTGGAGGCCTGGGGCCTGGGTTGGGAACAGCTTTCGGCAATCAATCCGAAGCTGGTCATGGTGCGCGTCTCGGGCTACGGGCAGAGCGGGCCGTACAAGGATCGGCCGGGCTTCGCCGCGATTGCCGAGTCGATGGGCGGGCTACGTTACCTGGCCGGTTACCCGGACCGCCCGCCGGTCCGCGTCGGCGTCAGCATCGGCGATTCGCTGGCTTCGCTCTACGGCACCATCGGCGCCTTGTTGGCGCTGCATCACATCAACGCCAACCAGGGGCAGGGCCAGCTGATTGACGTCGCGCTCTACGAGTCGGTGTTCGGCGTCATGGAAAGCCTGATCCCGGAGTACGCCGCGCTCGGCCATGTCCGTGAGCGCAGCGGCGCCAGCCTGCCCGGCATTTCGCCGTCCAATACCTATATCTGCCGCGACGGCCGCTACGTCATCATCGCCGGCAACAGCGACAGCATTTTCCGCCGTCTGATGCAGGCCATCGAACGGCCCGACCTCGCCGACGATCCCGAGCTGGCCCGCAACGATGGGCGTGTCCGCCACAACGACCGGCTCGATGCGGCGATCACCGGCTGGACGACCCAACACGATCTCGACGAGGTGCTGGCCGTGCTGGAAAAGGCGGCGGTGCCGAGCGGCCGCATCTATACCGCGGCCGATATCCATGCCGACCCGCACTATGCCGCCCGCGAGATGATTGCCCGCCACACCTTGCCGGACGGCGCACCGATCGATCTGCCCGGTGTTGTCCCGAAACTGTCGGCGACGCCGGGACAAACCCGCTGGTTGGGGCCGGCGCTCGGCGAACATACCGGCGAGGTGCTTGGCGGTCTGGGAATCGATGCCTCCCGCCAGGCCGCGCTCAAAGCAGCCGGTGTCATCTGAGGGGGCGATGATGATCCAGACGACCTCGCCCCGCCGTGTCCAGATCAATGAAGTCGCGGTGCGCGACGGCTTCCAGAGCGAGCCGCTTTTCGTGCCGACCGAAGACAAGATCCGCCTGATCGACGCGCTGTCCAAAACCGGCCTGAGCAAGATCGAAGTGACTTCCTTCGTTTCGCCCAAGGCCATTCCCAATTTGCGCGATGCCGCCGAGGTCATGCAAGCGATCAGTCGCCAGCCGGGCGTCACCTACGTCGCCCTGGTTCCCAATGAAAAGGGGGCAGAGCGGGCGCTGGCCTGTTCGGCCGACGAGATCAACCTGGTGATGTCGATCGGCGAGAGCCACAACCTGGCCAACATGCGCATGACCTGTGCCCAGTCCTTGCAGCAATTCGGACGTGTGATGGCCTTGCTGGCCGGCAGCGGCATCAAGGTCAACGGCACCATTGCCACGGCCTTCGGCTGCCCTTTCGAGGGCGAGCAGCCGCTCGAACGCATTCTATGGGCGGCCGGCGAATATCTGGCGCTGGGCATGCACAGCCTGACCCTGGCCGACACCACCGGCATGGCGCATCCGGCCCAGGTTCGGCAGGTTTGCCAGGTGGTTCGCGCGGCTCATCCCGGCGTGCCGCTTACCGTGCATTTCCACAACACGCGCGGCATGGGGCTGGCCAATGTGATGGCTGCCGTCGGGGCCGGGGTGGATAGTTTCGACGCATCGCTCGGCGGTATCGGCGGTTGCCCCTACGCGCCCGGCGCGACCGGCAATATCTGCACCGAGGATACGGTGCACATGCTGGAGGCCTGCGGCATTGCCACCGGCGTCGATCTCGACGCGCTGCTTGCATTGTCGCGTGGCCTGCCCGAACTGCTCGGCCACCCGGTTCCCGGCCAGGTCGCCCAGGCCGGCAAGCGCACCGACCTTCGACCCCGCCCGGCGATCTGTACAACCCCGGCCTGAATTTGTTCTGATAGTTTCAAAACCATAATCCGCAAGGAGGAGACACCATGAAAACACCCCGCAAACTGATTGCCGCATTGCTTGCCACCTGCTGCCTGGGCGGTCTGGGCGAGGCCCTGGCGCAGGAGCCGATCGTCATCAAGTTCAGTCACGTCGTCGCCATGGATACGCCCAAGGGCAAGGCGGCGGAGATGTTCAAGAAACTGGCCGAGGAACGCACCAAGGGGCGGGTCCGGGTCGATGTCTATCCCAACAGCCAGCTCTACAAGGACAAGGAGGAACTGGAGGCCTTGCAGATCGGTGCCGTGCAGATGCTGGCGCCATCCACTGCCAAGTTCAGTCCGCTCGGCGTCAAGGAATTCGACGCGCTGGCGCTGCCTTACATCTTCGACAACTACGACGAGGTGCACAAGGTGCTGCAGGGTCCGATCGGCAACGGCCTGCTTAAGAAACTCGAACCGCGCGGCCTGACCGGCCTGGCCTTCTGGGACAGCGGTTTCAAGCAATTTACCGGCAACCGCGTGCTGAAAAAGCCGGAAGACCTGAAGGGCATGAAGATCCGCATCCAGTCCTCGAAGGTGCTGGAGGCCCAGATGCGCTCGCTGGGTGTCATGCCGCAGGTGATGGCCTTCTCCGAACTCTACGGTGCGCTGCAGACCGGTGTGATCGATGGCGACGAGCAATCGACGCCCAATATCTGGACGCAGAAGTTCTACGAAGTCGAAAAGAACATGACGGTGACCGACCACGGTTACACCGGCTACGCGGTGGTGGTGAACAAGAAGTTCTGGGACGGCCTGCCGCCGGAGATTCGCAAGGAGCTGGACAGCGCGATGAAGGACGCCACCGTTTTTGCCAACGACACGGCGCGCAAGGACAACGAGGCGGCCCTGGAGGCGCTGAAGAAAAGCGGCCGGATGGCGGTGCTGACCCTGACGCCGCAGGCGCGCAGCGAATGGAAGCGGGCGATGACCAAGGTGCATCGCGAGGTCGAGCCGCGCATCGGCAAGGAGATCATCGAGGCGATCTACAAGGAAACCGGTTTTACAAGCGACTGATCGTTCAGGCATGCTTCGCCCCCGGCCTGCCGGCACGATTGCGCCAAAGCGCCCGCATCGTGCCGGCGGCCATTCTGTTGTCGCTGTTTTGAACAAGGATCAGGCTGTTTTCGATGAGTGATCGGCAAACCGGGGTTTCCAGCGGGCTGCGGGCGGGCAGTGCGGCATTTCAACGGGCCAACCTGGCGCTGGCCCTGGCCGGCTTTACCTGTTTCACGCTGCTCTACGGCACGCAGCCGGTGCTGCCGCAACTGACCGGCGAATTCGGCATCAGCCCGGCCCAGGCGAGCCTCAGCGTGGCAGCGGGCACGGCGGCGATGGCCTTCTTGCTGATCCCGCTCAGCTTGCTGGCCGACCGCTATGGCCGCGAGCGGGCGATGCGTTTCGGCCTGGCCGGCGCCGCGTTGTTCGGCCTGCTCTCGGCACTGGCGCCGAGCTTTCTCTTGCTGCTGGTGTGCCGGGCCGGATTGGGCGTCTGCATTGCCGCGGTGCCGGCGGCGGCGATGGCCTATCTCGGCGAGGAAATCGCCAGCGAGGCACGGGGCCGGGCGATGGGCCTCTATATCGGGGCGAATGCACTGGGCGGCATGTCCGGTCGGCTGGTCTCGGCCTTGCTCACCGAGTGGTTCGGCTGGCGCTACGGCTTGGCGGCGCTCGGTCTGCTCGGCGGCGTCTGTGCCTTCATGTTGTGGCGGCTGTTGCCGCCGGCCCGTCATTTCGTGCCGCGCTCGTTGCAGCCGCGCCTGTTGATTGCCGACGTGCGACGGATCTACGCCGATCCCGGCTTGCCCTGGCTGTTCCTGATTGCCTTCCTGATCATGGGCAGCTTCGTCGGTACCTACAACTACCTCGGCTTCCGTCTTAGCCAGGCGCCGTTCAGCCTGGGGCCGGCGGCGATCGGCGCCATCTTCCTGCTCTATGCGGTGGGCAGCCTGTCGTCGGCCTGGGCCGGGCATCTGGCCGACCGCCTGGGGCGGCGCAGCATCATCCTGATGATGAGCCTGGCGATGATCGGCGGGCTGCTGCTGACTCTGTCGAATGGGCTGGCCTTGATCATCCTTGGCCTGGCGGTGTTCACCTTCGGCTATTTCGCCACCCACGCCATTGCCAGCGGCTGGGTGGGGCGGCGGGCCAAGGAAAGGCGCGGCCTGGTTTCGGCGCTCTACCTGTCGAGCTACTACCTCGGCGGCAGCACTTTGGGCAGCGCGGTCGGCTGGCCGTGGGCGCACGGCGGCTGGCCGGCGGTGGTAGCGACGTTGGCCGGCAGTGTCGGGCTGGTGGTCGGGCTGGCGCTTTACCTGGGCCGAATCAGCGAGTCTTGAGCAAGCCGATTTCGCGGGCGGTTTCCGTGCCGATTACGGTCTCCTGCAAGCGCTCCGGCATTTCGGCAGCGTGCTCGTCGATGGCGATGCGGCCGCCCATGATTTCGGCCAGCACCTGCGGCAAACGCGGCTGGCGTTGCGGTTCGGCGTAGCCCTGGGGGTAGAGCGGCTGCAGCGTGCCGAGGTCGTATTTGTCGCTGGCGCCGAAGGTGTGCAGCATTTCGTGGGCGATCACCACGGCGTTCTGGCGGCGTTGCAAGCGGCTGGCGTAGGCATGGACGATCCCGACCTGGCCCTTGTCGAGGCCGACCGAGTGCGGTACGGCCGGCGTCAGATCGGGGTCGTGAAACAGTACGAACAGGCGGACGGCAGGGCGCGGGCCGGCGATGGTGTCGTGCCGCGAGGCCCACCAGCGCAGTTTCAGGCTCCACAAGATGGCATCGAGCGCACTGGCCGATGGCGGGGGCATCGGCGGCTTTTCGAGCAATGGCGGCGCGACCCGGATGGCGACCGGTTGCAGTACCGTCTTGCCATACTTGTTACTCTCGCCCTGCAGCCATTCGCCGATTTCGGCAAAGCTCTCGTTGTTCAGCTCGGCAACGAAGCGGGCGCTGGCCGGGGAATTGTCGCCGGCAATCGGGTAGATCGCGACATGCACCGTGTTGTCCCAGGCGGTGATGCGCGCGTTGGCGCGCCATGCGCCAAGGCCGACGGTGGCGAGAATGAAGAGCAGGATCAGGATGCGGAGTTTTTTGAACATGATGCGATGGGGCGCGACGGGGGCGAAATAATACCGCATGCATGTTGCGCCGGGGCTTGGTTCCGGGATGACGTTTGATTTTTTGCGCCGGGGCTTACGGATAACCACAATTGCCGGTTGGCGAGGGCCTCTGAAAAATCCCGCCTTTGCAAAATTCTGGGAATGCCGGCCGATGATTCGCCTCTTTTTAGCATTGTTGCCCCTGTGCGGGCTATTGGGCATGCCATCGGCCGTGGCCAAGGATCTGGTCGTGGTTCAGGTGGCGTCCTTGTCCGGCCCGCAGGCGGTGACCGGCAAGGCCATCGCGGCCGGGGCCAAGCTCTATTTCGACCATATCAACGCCCAGGGCGGCATCAACGGCAATTCGATCCGCCTGCTCAGCCGGGATGATGCGCAGAAGCCCGAGGAAACCGTCCGCCTGGTCAAGGAAAGCTTGCGCAGCGACGAGCCGATCGCCTTTCTGGGGACGGTTGGCACCAACAACGTCGAAGCGCTGATCCGCGATGGCAGCCTGGGGCGTAGCGGTACGCCCTTGATTGGTGCCGTTTCGGGCGCCAGTTCGGTGATCGGCGCACCCGGAGTGTTCGTTGTCAAGGCGGGTTACCGCGACGAGGCGGAGGCCTTGTTCAGCCGTTTGGCGCCGCTTGGACAGAAAAAGCTGGGGATCGTCTTCCAGGACGACTCGTTCGGCAAGGATGTGTTGCAGGGGACCGAGGCCGCGGCGGCGAAGCATGGTGTCGAGCTGGTCGCCAGGGCCGGTTACGAACGCAACACCACCAAGGTCGAAGGGGCGGTCGAGGCCATGCTGAAGGCGGCGCCGCAGGCGATCATGCTGGTCGGCACGACTGCGGCGGGCATCGAGTTCGTCCGCCAGTACCGTCAGCGGGGCGGAGTGTCGACCCTGTACGGCCTGTCGATCATCGATACGCAGCAACTGCTTGGCAAACTGGGGCCGGCGATGGCACGCGGCTACGCCTTTTCGACCGTGGTGCCGCAAGAGCAAAGCACGCTGCCGCTCAACCGCGAGTACGTCAAACTCAAGGCGGCGGCAAACAATCCCGACCTCTCGTCGCGCTCGCTGGAAGGCTATATCGCGGCGCGCGTGCTGGTCGCCGCCTTGCGCCAGGGCGCGACCACCGGTCCGGCTGTGCAAAAGGCGGTGAGCGGCATGCGCAAGCTCGACCTGGGCGGTTATGTGCTGGACTTTGCCAGCAACCAGCGTGCTGCTTCGTCTTATGTCGATTTCGCGATGTTTGGCGAGGGCGGTCGCATCGTCCAGTAGCCTCAGTCCTGGCGAAAAAAAGCCCCGGTGGCGAGAAGCCTTCCGGGGCGGGGCAGTTGGGTTGCGGGGCGATCAGGTCGCGACGACTTCGCGGTTGGTCGAGAGGGGGACGAATTCCCCGCTGCTGCCGTCGAGGGCGTCGATGGCGCCGTTTTCGATGTCGTAGACCCAGCCATGCAGGTTCAGGCGGCGCTGGGCGAGGGCCAGGGCGACCGATGGATGGGTGCGGATGTTCGCCAGTTGCGCGATCACGTTCTGGCGGACCAGGGCATCGGCCTTTTCTTGCGGCGTTTCATATTGGCGGGAGGCGACGATTGCCTTGGCCGAGTCGGCGTGGCGCAGCCAGTGGCCGACCGCCGGCAGATGGTCGAGGCATTGGCAACTGGAGATGGCGGCCATCGCACCGCAATTCGAATGACCGCAGATCACGATGTCGCTGACGCGCAGGACGGAAACGGCATATTCGACGGTGGCCGAAACGCCGCCAGGCTCGGGACCGTAGGACGGCACGATGTTGCCGGCGTTGCGGATGACGAACAGGTCGCCGGGTTCCTGCTGGGTGAATAATTCGGGAACGACCCGGCTATCCGAGCAGGTGACGAACAGCACCTTCGGGCTTTGTTGTTGGGCCAGTTCCTTGAACAGCTGCGTTCTTTCTGGAAAAACATCCTTCTGAAACTTCAAAAATCCTTCAATGACCTTTTGCACGGGCTGACTCCGGTTGTGAATCTGTTAAGCGAGCGATAGAGGCTGAAGCGGCCGATAAGTTCCGGGGGGCGATTCTGGCTTGTTGCCGTGGATTCGGCTCGAGATCGCGTCGGGCAATATAAATGTTCCGACAATACACACAGTTTTTGTAATGTTGCCTACATGCAAAGTACAGGAGTCGTGCTTGCAGTCCAGGCGCAAATTTTTTGTGCTATTTGCTTGCCTGGTAATGCTTTTTCCTTGTCTGCTAGGTATTTGGTATTTTAATTATATGCCGGGTGTGTTTCGTGCTTGATTCGGGATTCAACCTATTTCCCTCAAAGCATGAAAAATAATCAGCCCATCACAACCAGGGAGGTTTTGATGGATGACGGTATTACCATCGTCACCAAGACCGATCTAAGCGGCGTCATTACCTACGCCAATCCTGATTTCATTCGTATTTCCGGTTTTGCCGAGGAGGAGTTGATCGGGCAGAACCACAATATCGTGCGTCACCCGGACATGCCAACTCAGGCGTTTGCGGATATGTGGGCGACGCTGAAGAAAGGCCGGCCATGGAACGGTTTGGTCAAAAATCGTTGCAAGAATGGTGATTTCTACTGGGTGAACGCTCATGTTGCGCCGATTGATGAACAAGCCAAGGTGGTCGGCTACACCTCAATGCGCACCAAACCGACGCGTGAACAGGTGGCTGCGGCCGAATTGCTCTATGGGCAATTTCGGCAAAACACGGCACAAGTCAAGCTGGAAGGCGGCAATGTGGTCAGCATCTCGCTGCTGAGCCGCCTGAACGTCTTCCGATATGTACTTGATATGGCGGTTAGCAGTCAGTTGCGTTTGCTTATGGCGGCTTTCCTGCTCAGTTTCATAACGGCTGGCATCGTGGTCTACGAAGGCTTGGGCAAGGTTCAGGTCAATGGCCCGATCTACCAGCGGGTCGTGCAGGGCAAGGATTTGGTGGCTGATATCTTGCCGCCGCCGGAATACCTGATCGAGTCGTATCTGGTGGTCCTGGAAATGCTGCGTGCCGAACCGGCGGCGTTGCCGGCAATGCTAGAAAAAAGCGCACAGTTGCGCCAGGATTTCGAGACTCGCCACGCTGTCTGGGTCAAGGAATTGCCGGAGGGCAAGTTGAAAACACTGATGGTTGAAGATGCTTACAAGCCGGGCATGGCATTTCTCGACCTGCGCGACAACGCCTTCATTCCAGCCATCCGGGCAGGTAATCGAGGTGCCGCCGAAGCGGTGCTGCCCAATTTGATGGCGCTTTATGGCCAGCACCGGATGGTCATTGACGAGGTCGTCGTCATGTCCAATCAGCGCATTGCCGACGACGAGAAGGATGCTTCGGAGATCATCGATGACAATTACCGGCTGCTTGGCGGACTGGGGCTCGGTATTGTGTTGCTGGTCACCCTGCTCGGCGGCACCATAATTCGCAACCTGCAACATTTGCTTGGAGGCGATCCACGCTACGCTTGCGATATCACTCGGCACGTTGCTGCCGGCAATCTCGGCTTGCGTATCGAAGTCGATCCGCTGGATCGAACCAGCCTTCTGGCCTCGATCAGTCATTTGCGCGGCATGTTCCGCTCCATGCTTACCGACATTCAGACGAATGCAGATCAGGTAGCCAGGCATGCTCGTGCGATGGTCGGGGTGGCCGACCGGGTGGCGGGCAGTTCATTGTCCCAAAGCGAGTCGACGGCTGGTGTGGTGCACACCACTGAGCGCGTCAGTAGCGGAATGCTTCAGGTCGTGGATAACATGGCCGAGGCGAATGCTATCTCGCGTGCTTCGGGAGAAACTTGCGAAAACGGTTACGAGATTATTCATAACGCGGTCGTTAGCATGGAAAGCATTGCCAACACGGTACGCCGCTCGACTGAGACCATCCTGGCATTGGGTAGCGAGTCGCAGCGCATTTCGACAGTGATTCAGGTGATCAGGGAGATTGCCGATCAAACCAATTTGTTGGCGCTCAATGCCGCCATCGAGGCGGCGCGGGCCGGCGAATCCGGGCGTGGCTTCGCGGTGGTTGCCGACGAAGTGCGCAAGCTCGCTGAGCGTACCGCCGCTGCTACTCATGAAATCGGCAGCATGATTGCTGCCATCCAGCACGGTATGAACGATGCCGTGAATACGATGGAGGAAGGGGTTGCCGAGGTCGATCAGGGGGTCGCATTGGCCAACGAGGCTGGCGTTGCCATTCAGCACATTCGCGAGAGTGCGGCCAGGGTGGTCGCCGTGGTTGCCGGAATTTCCGATGCATTGCGTGAACAGGGCGAGGCGACTGAAAGTATTCGCAGTCACGTCGAGCGGATTTCGAGCCTTTCCGACGAGAACAATGTAATGGCCAGCAATGCGTTGAGTGGTGCGCAAGAACTACTGGATACGGCCACAGGTATGCAGAATACCGTCAGCCGGTTCGCCTGTTAAAGCTTCGCGGGTAGGGTGACGACGGAAAACAAGCGACGGGATGCCAGGCCGATGATGGGTGCGTAGGCGACTCAGGATCGGAAGCGTGTTGGCCAACAGACTGGGAAATGCGATTAGCCAGATCATGGCTAATCGCAAGCAGAACACGATGCTGCTGTGTAGTCCTGGTGTTTCGGGTATTCCTTGGCCTGGTCAAATTTCGCCAGTTTCCTTGGGCAGGACCAGGTTGAGCAGCACGGCCAGCACGCCGCACAGGCTGATGCCTTGCAGCGAGAAGCTGCCGATCTGCACGGCCAGGCCGCCGATGCCGGTGACCAGGGTGACCGACACGATGCAGAGGTTGCGGGCGCTGGACAGATTGACCTTGGCGTCCATCAGCGTTTTCAGGCCGATGCCGGCGATGGAGCCGAAGAGCAGCACCATGATGCCGCCCATGACCGGCATCGGGATGGTTTGCAGCAGGGCGCCGAACTTGCCGACGAAGGCCATCAGGATGGCGAAACCGGCCGCCCAGGTCATCACCACCGGGTTGTAGTTCTTGGTTAGCATCACGGCGCCGGTGACTTCGCCGTAGGTGGTAACCGGCGGGCCGCCGAACAGGCCGACGACATTGACCGCCAGGCCGTCGCCGAGCAAGGTGCGGTGCAGGCCTGGGCTTTCGGTGTAGTCCTTGCCGGCGACCGAGCCGATGGCCAGGATGCCGCCGACGTGTTCGACGATCGGGGCGATGGCCACCGGGATCATGAAGAGGATCGCCGCCAGATTGAATTCCGGCTTGCCGAATTCGGGCAGCGCGATCCAGGCGGCGTCGGTGACCTTGCTGAAATCGACGATGCCGACGAACAGCGAGACGACATAGCCGACGGCGACGCCGACCAGGATCGGTACCAGTTTCAACAGGCCGCGGGCGCGGATCGCCGTCAGCATGGTGGCCAGCAGCGAGATGGCGGCGACGCCGATGGCCGTCTGGTAGGGCACGACCTGGGCATCACCGGCCTTGCCGGTCGCCATGTTGACCGCAACCTGGGCCAGGCCAAGGCCGATGACCATGACCACCGGGCCGATGACGACCGGCGGCAGCAGGCGATGGATCAGGCCGACGCCGCGCCATTTCACCAGGCCGGCGGCGACGTAGTAGAAGAAGCTGGCGGAGGCCAGGGCGCCGAGGGTAGCCGGCATGCCCCAGGTTTGCACCGAGTAGATCACCGGTGCGATGAAGGCAAAGCTGGAGCCGAGGTAGATCGGCACCTGGCGTTTGGTGCAGATCTGGAAGATCAGCGTGCCGACGCCGGCGCCGAGCAGGGCGAGGCTGGGATTGAGGCCGGTGAGCAGCGGCACCAGCACGGTGGCGCCGAAGGCGACGAAAAGGATCTGCGCTCCGGAAAGGGCGGTGCGCCAGGTGGGGTCGGTATGCGTACTCATGCTTCCTTCGTTCCAAAAATCTTGTCGCCGGCATCGCCGAGGCCGGGCAGGATGTAGCCGTGCTCGTTGAGGTGGTCGTCAACTGCGGCGGTATAGAGTTGTACGTCGGGGTGGGCAGCGGTTAGCGCGGCGATGCCTTCCGGCGCGGCAACCAGCACCAGCGCCTTGATGTGCTGGCAGCCTTTGCGTTTGAGCATGTCGATGGTGGCGATCAGCGAGCCGCCGGTGGCCAGCATCGGATCGATGATCATCGCCAGGCGCTCGTCGAGCTGGCCGACGAAGCGCTCGAAATACGGCTCCGGCATCAGGGTTTCGTGATTGCGGGCGATGCCGACGACGCTGACCTTGGCGTTGGGAATCAGGTCGAGCACGCCGTCGAGCATGCCGAGGCCGGCACGCAGGATGGGGACGACGGTGACTTTCTTGCCCTTGATCTGGTCGATTTCGACCGGACCGGCCCAACCCTGGATGGTCACCGTTTCCAGCTCGAAATCGCTGCAGGCTTCATAGGTGAGCAGACGGGCGACTTCGGCGGCGAGCTCGCGGAATTTCTTGGTACTGATGTCGTCTTCGCGCATCAGACCGATTTTGTGTTTGACCAGGGGATGGCGGACTTCGATCACCGGCATGGCGATTCCTTACAGGCAAATATTTAAGGGGCGAAGGTTAGCCGATTCCCGGTTGGCCGCCCATACGGGAAATCACATATCGGCCATCTATTCCCCCAGGTTTGTGGGGGAATGTTGGGAAAAAGTCAGTTAGGCGCTTTCCGCCGCGGCGGCGAGTCAGTGCAAGTGCAGTCCAAGCCAGGCGGCAACCCGGACGACGGGGTCTTCGCCGCCGTGCAGCACGTGCATCTCGTGGATGCCCTTGAGATGGACCGTTGCCCGGCGGTAGGCCGCCTCGCCGAAATGGTCGTCGGCATCGAACAGCATCAGGAAGGGGGCGACGAGAAGGTTCAGGCCTTGCAGGCCGGCGCGGTCGATGATGCCGCCGTGTGCTGCCAGAACCTTGACCTGGGTGTCGCGCTGGGCAGCGGTGCGGATGGCGGCCGGCGTCGCGTCGCCGGTGGCGTAGATGGCCAGCGGCAGGTCCTGCATGTCGCCATCGTTGCGGATCAGATCGACGATGTCGAGCAGGCGTTGGCCGAGGCGCGGCACATTCTGCGTCGCATCGGCGAACTGGGCTTCGCGGGCCGTCAGCAATTCCATGTTGAGGATGGCGTAGCCCCGCGCCGCCAGATTGGCCGCGATGACGGCGTCGATCGGCGCGTGATGGGCGCGGGCGAGCAGCACCAGACCGCGCGGATTGTCGGGGAGATTGAGTTGGCCGTGCAGTTGGCCGAGCGGAGTCTGGATGACGAGGGTGCGGATCATGATGAGAGTCGTACGGGAATGCGTTGCGGACCGAAGGCCTGGCCGGCGCGTCCGAGCTGGCGGCCAAAGCGGCCGGCCAGCGGCGTCCGGCAATGCGGGCAATGCCCGTCGGGCGTCAGGTCGTAGTGGCGGATGTCGTACCAGTCGCGCACGATCAGCGCCGCCTGGCAGGTCGGGCAAAACGTCGTGCCGCCCGCGCTGTCATGGACGTTGCCGGTAAAGACGTGGTGTAGCCCGGCATCGAGTGCGATGCGGCGGGCCTGGGCGAGGCTGGCCGGTGACGTGGCGGGCAGCTCGCGCATTTTCCAGTCCGGGTGAAAGGCGGTGAAATGCAGCGGCACGTCGGGACCGAGTTCACGCCCGACCCAGGCGGCCAGTTGGGCGATCTCGGCCAGGCTGTCGTTGTGGCCGGGGATGAGTAGCGTGGTGATCTCCAGCCAGCAGTCGGTTTCGTGGTGGATGTAGGCCAGCGTATCGAGCACCGGCTGCAGATGTCCGACACACAGCTTGTGATAGAAGTCCTCGCTGAAGGCCTTGAGGTCGACATTGGCGGCATCCATCACGGCAAAGAATTCGCGGGCCGGTGTCGGGTGGATGTAGCCGGCGGTCACCGCGACATTGCGGATGCCCTGCTCGCGACAGGCGAGGGCGGTGTCGATGGCGTATTCAGCGAAGATCACCGGGTCGTTGTAGGTGTAGGCGACGCTGTCGGCCCCGTAGCGCCGGGCGGCGTCGGCGATGGCCTGCGGACTGGCTTGGTCGAGCAGGCGGTCCATGTCTTTCGACTTGGAGATGTCCCAGTTCTGGCAGAAGCGGCAGGCCAGGTTGCAGCCGGCGGTGCCGAAGGAAAGGACGCTGCTGCCCGGATAAAAATGGTTGAGCGGCTTTTTCTCGATCGGGTCGATGCAGAAGCCCGAAGAGCGGCCGTAGGTAGTCAGCTGCATGGCGCCATCGTGCATCTGGCGAACGAAGCAGGCGCCGCGCTGGCCTTCGTGCAGTTGGCAGTCGCGCGGGCAGAGGTCGCACTGGATGCGCCCGTCGTCGAGGGCGTGCCACCAGTGTGCCGGATGCAGGCCGACTTCAAGCGTCATGCCGTCTCCTCCTTCCATTTTCGAACCTGATAGCGCTCCAGTCGGACATCCGGTCCCCAATAGCGGGCAGGCAGCCCGGCCTTTTCTTTTAGATGGCGCAGGAAGGCGGCAGGTTCAGGCAATTGTTCCCAGACTTGCGGCAAAAAAGTGGCCCGATGTCCGCCGGCGGAGAGAATGACACCGTCGGTGCCGGGGCGCAGTTGGGCCAGGGCATCGGCCTCGCTGGCGAAAGACATGGCCTGCGGGGCGGTGAGCAGCGAGATCTCGACGCGGACGAGCGGCCATTCCCCGGCACTGAGGGGCGTGAAGCGCGGATCGCGAAAGGCGGCGCTGCAGGCGTTTTCCTCGACATCGCGGCCCAGCGGGCGCCAGGCTTCAAGGCTGCCGATGCAACCGCGCAACTGTCCGTGCAGGGTCAGCGTGACGAAGCTGGCACCGGGTTGATGCAAGGCCGGCAAGTCGGTCGTCGGGCGGGGGGCTTCGCCCAAGCGGGCGGCAATGGCATTGCGCGCCAGGACGAGCAAGGTTTTGCCCAGCTCATCCATGGCCGGACTCCGTTTCGTTGAAGGCGAAGGCGGCGTAGCCGACGACACGCTCCTTGTCGCCGGCGGTGTCGCCGGAATTGCAGGCGTGCAGCAAGTGCGCCGTCATGCCGCGTTGCCGGGCGGCGAGCAGCAGGCCGTTGAGCGGGTAGGCGCCGCAGGCTTGTTCGGGGTGGAGCTGGGTGTCGAGATGCAGGATGTGCTGACAGGTATCGCGATCGACCTGCCGGGCGCTGTCGTAGGGCAGGAAATGCGACAGGTCGGAACTGACGACGATCAGCGTTTCCGGCCCGCCCCAGACCTGTTCAAGCACTTCGGCGACCGCCGCCGGCGAGGCATGGCCGACGGCCAGCGGGAGCAGCGAAAAGTCGCCCAGAACCCGCTGCAGGAACGGAAGATGGACTTCCAGCGAATGTTCCCGGGCATGGGCTGCGGCGCTGAACGAAATCTGCGGCAGGGCGGCGAGCTGGCGGATGCCGTCAAGGTCGAGCCGGACATCGCCGAGCGGTGTGGTGAAGGCCTCGCATTCGGGCAAGGCGAGGCCATCGACGGCAACCCGGTGCGTCGGCCCGAGCAGTACGACGCGCTGGATGGCCTGACGCCAGGGGGCCAGGCCGGCATAGGCCGTGGCCGCCGTGGCACCGGAGTAGATGTAGCCGGCGTGCGGCACGATCAATGCCTTGGGCTGACGGCTGAGGGCTGGGGCGGCTTCGAGCAGCAAGCGGTCAACCGTGCCGGCGAGCAGGGCCGGGCGTTCCGGGTAGAAACTGCCGGCGACGGCCGGGGGGCGGGCGTGAGTCATGGGATGCCTCCTCAGATCAGGAGCAGGCCGGCAGCCATGCCGCCGCCGATGGCGAACAGGCCGGGCAGCGCGTAGCGGGCCAGTTTGCCGCCGCCGATGCTGATCACCAGGCCGATCTTGAAGATCAGGTTGGCCATCAGGGCGAGGGTGACGGCGATGACGGCCTCGCTGCCGGAAATTTTTTCCAGATTGAACATGCGCAGCGTCGACAGCACGCTGGCGTCGGCGTCGGTCAGCCCCGAGGCGAGCGCGACGATGTAGAGGCCGCTGTTGCCGGCGATGTCCTGCAACCAGGCCGAAGCGAGCAGGACGCAGGCATAGAGGAGGCCGAAGGAGATGGCGGTCTTCAGTTCGGTCGGGTTCTTGACCTCCGGCATCGGCAGGTCGCCGGCGGCATTGAGGATCTTCCAGCCGTAGAGCGACATGATCACGCCGGGGACGATGCCGCAGGCGAACACGATGGCCACCGGCTTGAGCAGCGCCGGCGCCACGAAGCTGGAGACCAGGCCGAGACGCAGCATGACCATCACGTTGGCAATCAGGATGACGATGGCCGACATGCGCACCAGGTGACCGTGGTCGCGGGCATGGCGGGAGAACATCATGGTGGTCGCGGTGCTGGAGGCGAGGCCGCCGAAGATGCCGAGCAGGGCGGCACCGTGGCGGGCGCCGATGATGCGCAGGGCGAGGTAGCCGGAGAGTGCCAGGCCGGAAATCAGCACCACCATCCACCAGATCTGGCGCGGGTTGATCGCGTCGTAGGGACCGAAGTCTTCACTAGGCAGGATGGGCAGGATGACCAGCGACAGGACGGCGAATTGCAGGATCGAGTTGATGTCCTTGGGGGTGGTCCGTTCGCTGAACTGGCGCAGCTCGGCCTTGAAGTAAAGCAGCACGGTGGTGGTGATGGCCAGCATCACGGCCAGCGTCGCATAGCCGAACCAGACGGCGGCACCCAGGCCATAGGTGACGATGATGGCGGCTTCCGAGGTGAAGCCGCGATATTGCTCTTCCTGTTGCGCCGAAAAGTTGGAGGCGATCATCGAGCCGGAGATGACCAGCAGGCCGCAGACGAGCAGCCACGGCCCGCCGGTTTTCTCGCCGAGCAAGGCAAACAGGCAACCGAGCATGGCGACCAGGGCGAAGGTGCGCAGTCCGGCGGCGGAGTCGGGGCGGCGTTCGCGTTCCATGCCGACCAGCAGGCCGATGCCCAGCGCTGTCGCGAAAGCCTCGACCGGGGCGGCAAGTTCGGGGGCGACGAAGCTCATGCGACTCCTCTTTTATGATCGTTATTCAGTAAAATTAAGCCATGCCACGTCATTTCGCAATTGTTCCCGCTGCCGGCAGCGGTTCGCGCTTCGGCGCCGAGAAGCCCAAACAGTACCTGAGCCTGCTCGGCCGTCCGTTGATTTTTCACACCCTGGCGGCGCTGGTCGCTTGCCCGGACATCGATCGGGTCTGGGTCGTCCTGTCGCCGGACGATACCGAATGGGGCCGCCACGACTGGTCGGAACTCGGCGCCAAGCTGGAAACCGTGCGCTGCGGCGGTGCGACGCGGGCCGAAAGCGTCAGCAACGGCTTGCAGGCGGCGGCGATGGTGGCCAGCGAGGACGACTGGGTGCTGGTGCACGATGCCGCCCGGCCCTGCCTGAGCGCCGAGATGCTGGGCGCCTTGTTCCATGAACTGGCGAATGATCCGGTGGGCGGCATCCTGGCCGTGCCGGTGGCCGATACCCTGAAGCGGGCCGATGCCGAGCAACGGGTTGCCGCCACCGAGCCGCGTGACGGCCTGTGGCAGGCCCAGACGCCGCAGATGTTCCGCTACGGCGTCCTGTCGGAGGCCTTGGCCAAGTGCCGTGCGGTGACCGACGAGGCGGGCGCGATCGAGGCCATGGGCCTGCAGCCGAAACTGGTGCGGGCCGATTCGACCAATCTGAAAGTGACTTATCCGGCCGATCTGGCGCTGGCGGCAATGATACTGAGGGGACGCAAATGAGTTTTCGGGTCGGGCAGGGCTACGATGTGCATCAACTGGTCGAAGGCCGCAAACTCATTCTCGGCGGCGTCGAGATCCCCCACAAGACCGGCCTGCTCGGGCATTCCGATGCCGATGCGCTGTTGCATGCCATCACCGATGCCTTGCTCGGCGCCGTGGCACTGGGCGACATCGGGCGTCATTTTCCGGATACCGATTCGCGCTACAAGGGCGCCGACAGCCGCGTCCTGTTGCGTGGCGCCGTGACGCTGCTCGCCGAGCGGGGTTGGCGGCCGGTCAATGTCGATGCAACGCTGATCGCCCAGCAACCCAAGCTCGCACCGCACGCCGCCGCCATGGTGGCCAATGTTGCAGCCGATCTCGGCATTGCGGCCGATTGCGTCAATATCAAGGGCAAGACCAACGAGCGCCTGGGCTATCTCGGTCGCGAAGAGGCGATCGAGGCGCAGGCCGTGGTGCTGGTCGAACGTGCCGCCTGACGGCCCTCCCGGAATCAACGCCAAACCGCCGACGGCACGCCTGTTCTTTGCACTGTGGCCGGAGCCGGAACTGGCGGCCAGTCTCGCCGCCCACGCCACGGACATCGCCGGCCGCTATCAGGCCCGGCCGATGCGCCGCGATACCATCCATCTGACGCTGCATTTTCTCGGCGATGTCGCCGAAACGGCCTTGCCGCGACTGGTCGAAGCCGGGAGGAGCGTGCGGGCCGCGCCTTTTGGGCTCGATATCGACCGACTGGCTGTCTGGCAGCACAATCACCTTCTGTGGGCCGGCTGCCAGGAAACGCCGGCAGCCTTGCTGGAATTGGTGGGCAAGCTGCGCTCGGCTCTCCTTGCATCGGGCAGCCCGGTTGGTGACATCCGGCGGCCCTTTGCACCGCATATCACCCTGGTGCGCAAGTTGCCGGTTGTGGCGGAACCTTTTGTTTTGCCGCAAATCGAAGCGACGCGCTGGCCCTGTACTCGCTTTGTTCTGGTACGCTCCAGATTATCGGCCCAAGGCCCCGATTACCAGACCATTGCAGAGTTTCCGCTCGTTCCATGATCAAGAAAATTCCGGTGCAGTCGCTTGAGCCAGGCATGTATGTCAGCGACTTCAATGCCGGCTGGCTGCACCACCCGTTCGCCTTCAACAGCATGATGATCTCGAACGAGGCCGAGGTCGCAAGGGTCGTCGCGGCCGGTATCCGCGAGCTGTACATCGATACCGGGCGGGGGCGCGATATTGGCGATCATGTGCCGACGGCGGACGAGGTCGAGCGCGAGACGGCACGCCAGGTTCGTCTGATCGAAGCGGCTCCGGCTGTATCCTCGGCCGAAACACGGGTCTCGCTGGCCGAAGAGATGAATCGGGCACGCCAGGCTTTCGGCGAAGCAGTCCGGATCATTCGCGGCTTGATGGAGGACGTCCGGCTGGGCAAGCAGATCGAGCTGGCCTCAACCCAGCCGACGGTCGAAAAGATCGTCGGTTCGGTGATGCGTAACAGCAATGCCATGATGACCATGCGCCGCTTGAAAAGTCTCGACGATTACACCTTCCTGCACTCGGTCAGCGTGTGCGCGATGTTGGTCAGTTTTTCCAAAATCGTCGATCTCAATTTGAGCGCCATCCACGATATCGCACTTGGCGGACTGATCCACGATCTGGGCAAAATGCGCCTGGCCCAGGCCGTGCTCAACAAACCGGGACGATTGAGCGAGGAGGAGTTCGTTCATATCAAGGCGCACGTCGTGCTGGGCTCCGATCTAGTACGGCAACTGCCGGGCATTCCGCCGCTGGCCATGGAACCGCTGGAAATGCATCATGAGCGCTATGATGGTTCAGGCTATCCGCGTGGGTTGAAAGGCGATGAAATCAGCCGGGTCGGCCAGATGTCGGCGATTGTCGATGTCTATGATGCAATTACGTCGGACCGGCCTTATCGCAAGGCGATGTCGCCGGCGGCCGCCGTGCAGAAGCTGTTTGAATGGAGCCGCCATCACTTTGATCCGGAAATGACTAAAGTTTTCGTCAAGAGTGTCGGTATCTATCCAATCGGGACCTTGGTTCGCCTGGAGAGCGGTCGCCTCGGCGTGGTCATCGAACAGTGCGATACGCAATTGCTGACGCCGGTGGTACGGGTGATGTACGACGGCAAGCGGCAGCATTACATCGTGCCGGAAGATGTCGATCTGGCCCGACCAATGGGGATGGGCGGTGCCGACAGCATCGTCGGTTTCGAGTCGGCAACAAAATTGGGGATCGATATTTCGCGCTTTCTGCAGTAAGGGAGGCATTTCAGGGGAGGCAGCGTTGGGGGAAGTTACGCAGTCCGAATCTTCGGCAGTCCTTCGGGTCTTGCTGCTCGATGCCAATGTGCGCGATGGCCAGCGCTTGCTCGATGCCTTGCGGGGCGGCGGTCATACCGTTTACGCCCGGCAGGCGGGGTGGCGTAACGAGATCGAGGCGGCGTTGAAGGAGGAGGTGTGGGATATCGCCTTGCTGAGCTGCGCCTTGCCGGATGTGACGCCGGGTGAGGCGATCGATCTGGTTGACGAGTTGTCGCCGACGATACCGGTCATCCTGACGGTTGAGCGGGGGCGTGAGCTGTTCCCTGTCGAGTTGCTCGAAAACGGCGCCTGCGACTTCGTATTCAAAAGCAATCCGGCGCGATTGTTGCCCGTGGTCGAGCGCGAGTGTGCTCGTCTCAGCTTGGCCGACCAAGCGATGGACGGGGGCGCTGCTGCCGGACAGACTTCACCGATCGACGAAGGCGAGGCCCGTTTTCTCCAGTTGGCGAGCAACACGCCGGAGTGCTACTGGCTGACCGATTACGAAAGTCAGCGCATTACTTACGTCAGCAAGGGCTATGAGCAGATATGGGGGCGTTATGTCGAGGCCCTCTATGCCGATCAGCGGGATTGGCTGAAACATCTGCATGCCGATGATCAGGCACGCCTGCTCCAGGCTTTCCGCCGTCATCGTCAGGGCGGGCTCAACGAGAAATTCCGCACGCTGCGTCCGGATGGCGGGGTTCGCTGGTTGCATGCGCGAACCTTCCCGGTCAGGGATGCCGACGGCAAGGTGGTCAGCATTGGCGGCGTCGCCAGCGATATCAGCAGCCTGGTCGGCGATCAACGCCAATTGCCGTTCTTTGCCCATTTCGACTCGCTGACCGCCTTGCCGAACCAGTTGATGTTCTACGACCAGGCGCGACGCATGATCGCCTTGGGGCGGCGCCAGGGACTGTCGCTCGGGGTGATGGTGGTCGATATCGATCATTTTCGCGAGGTTAACCAGACCTTTGGCCATACCTCGGGCGATGAACTGTTGCGCCAGGTTGCCGGACGCCTTTCCGGCTCCTTGCGCGAGTCGGACATACTCGGCCGCCTGGGTGGGGATGTGTTTGCCGTCTTGCTGCCGGATGCGCCGGATAGTCAGCAGGCGGCATCGGTGGCGAGACGGGTGATCGATACCCTGATTCTGCCGGTGCGGGTGGAAGGACAGGATGTCTTTGCCACGGCGAGTATCGGGATTTCCTTCTTTCCCGGCGATGGGGAGGACGCGCACGAGCTGATCTCGCATGCCGAACTGGCCGTGCGCGAAGCCAAGAGCCGTGGCCGGAACAATTACCAGTTCTACACGGCGCACATGCATGACGGCATTCGTGATCGCATGTTTCTGGAAACCGATCTGCGCAATGCCGTTTTGCGCGAAGAGTTCGTTCTCTACTACCAACCCAAGGTCAGTTGCGCCAATGGCCGGGTTACCGGGGCAGAAGCCCTGTTGCGCTGGAATCATCCACGGCGCGGCATCGTGCCGCCGGATCAGTTCATTCCCTTGCTCGAAGAAACCGGTCTGATCATCCCGGTCGGACGCTGGGTCCTGCGCGAAGCTTGCCGCCAGTTGCTGGCCTGGCAGCAAGCCGGCCTCGATATGCCGAGCGTTTCGGTCAATCTTTCAGCCCGGCAGTTGTTGTCCGATACCCTGCAATCGGATATCGAAAACATGCTGGCCGAAGTCGGTTTGAAGCCGGCCTGCCTGGACCTGGAAATCACCGAAAGCATGCTGATGCAGAATGCCGATTCGGCAATCAACATGCTGTTCGCGCTGAAGGCAACCGGCGTCACCATCTCGCTCGACGATTTCGGGACCGGCTATTCGAGCCTGGCTTACTTGAAGCGTTTCCCGCTCGATGCGGTAAAGGTCGATCGTTCCTTCGTCCAGGACATCACCGCCGACTCGGACGATGCTTCGATCACCCGGGCGGTGATCACCATGGCCCACCACCTCAAGCTGAAAGTGGTGGCCGAGGGGGTCGAGACGGCGGAGCAGCTGGCGCTGCTCATTTCGCACCAGTGCGACATCATCCAGGGGTATTTCTTTTCGCGCCCGCTGGCCGCCGACGAAATGACGGCCTTGCTGGCCGCCGACAAACGTTTGCCGGCTGCCTTGCTCCGTTCCGGAACCCGCAAGCCGATGGCCTTGTTCGTCGGTACGCAGTCGTGCGACGAAGTCATCGCCATGCTCGAGCGCGATGGACATCGGGTGTGTTCAGCCCAGGATGCCGACTGCGCGCAGCAGTGGTTTGCCGGCAATCTGGTCGATGTGCTGGTCTGCGGCTCGCCCAGCAAACGCTTTGATGCAGCCGGGGTGATTCGCCAGGTAACCCGACTCCAGCCGCTCTGCGAGCGGATCCTGTTGCTTGACGATCGGCCGTGGGGGCGCAAGCAGGCGATCGAGTTGTGCAGTGCCGGCATGGTGCATCGTGTGGTGCATCTGCCGGTGGAGTCGGTGGCCTTGCGGCAGGCGGTCGAAGAGGCGCTCGAACGACGAAGGATTTCCGATGATTACGGTCGTTTGTCGCACGAGGTCGAGCAGGTCGAACGCAAACTGTTCCTGGTCGAAGAGGAAAGGCGCCACCTGAGCGAGGAAAATCGCTTGCTGCAGGAGCGTAGCCGGCAAGGTTTGCTGATTCTGCAGGAAACGCTGGCCGAGTTGCCCTGGCCGGTTCTGGGGGTCGATCAGGAGGGCAATCTCGTCATGGTCAACGATGCGGCATTGGCGGACTTTGCCGAGCGCAACTTGATGATGGGAGTGAGCCTTGCCGCTCAGCTTCCAGAATTGCCCCCGGTCGGGCAAGTCGTCGAAGCACAGGTCGACGGCAAATCATATTACTGTCGCTGGCGTGCCTTGCCGTCGGGGCAATCCCTGGATGGCCACATCCTGTTGCTGGAGAAAAAGAATGCGGGTGACTGAAATCCTGAAACTCGATCAGCTGGAGCCGGGCATGCAACTGGCTGAACCGGTCCTGGACGAGAGCGGGCGGGTTCTGGTGCCGGCAGGCGCCGAAGTCAACGAAAGCTTGGTGCATGGTCTGCAGCGTAGGGAGATCGTGCAGGTTTCGGTTTCTTACGAGCAGGCGGAAGATCCGGCCCAGCGCGAAGCGCGATTGGCGCAAATCAATGCCCAGTTGGCGCATCTCTTCAGGAAGGCAGGCGACGACGATGCGACGCGGCAGTTGCAACGGGCCGTGATGGCATTTCGTTCAGGGGATGCGCCATGAGCCCGCTCGATCGCGAACAGGTCGTGTCGCATCTCAAGCAACTGCCATCTCTGCCTTCGGTGGTAAGCGAGTTGCTGGCCTCCTTTGGCAACGATGACATCGATGTCGGCCGGATCGCCCAGCAGATTGCCCATGACCAGGGCTTGACGGCGCGTGTGCTGAGAGTGGCCAATTCCTCATTTTATGGTTTGCAGAGCCGGGTCGGAACCATCAACGAAGCGGTGGTCGTTCTCGGATTCCGTGCCGTTCGCAGCATGGTGCTGGCCGTCGGCATGAGCGGCGCATTGCGTCTCGATCAATGTCAGGGATTTGATGGACAGGCTTATCTGCGACACTGCGTGGCGGTTGGCCTGGCGGCGCGCGCGATTGCCCCGTTTGCCGGGCACAATCCCGAACTCGCCTTTACGGCGGGCATCCTGCACGATATCGGCGAGTTGGTGCTGGCTTCCAGTTTTCCCGAACAATATGCTGCGGTGCTGGCTTACCGCGCCCAGCATGATTGTTTCATGGTCGTTGCCGAACGTGACATTCTCGGGCTCGATCATGCCGAAGTGGGCGGGCTGCTGGCCGATACCTGGCATTTCCCTTCCTCTTTGCGCGATGCGGTGGCGCTGCATCACCAGCCGGCCAGCGCGCCAGCCGGATCGTTGGCCGACCTGATCCATGTTGCCGACGGGATTGCCCATGCCCTGGGGATGGCGTTGGCACAGGACGAGATGGTGATGCCGGTCGAGCGGACGGCCTGGCTGCGCCTGGGGCTGGATAGCGAAAAGCTCGGTCGGATCTTGCCGCAGGTCGAGTCCGACATGGATGCGACCTATCAGGCCATCAAGGGCTGAATGGCAGATTGATGCGGGCCAGCAGGCCGCCGCCCGGATTGCTCAGCAGTTCAAGGCTGCCGCCGTGCAGACGGCAGATGCGTTCAACGATGGCCAATCCGAGCCCGGTCCCGCCGGCATTGGTGCGCGCGTTTTCCAGCCGAGTGAATGGACGTTTCAGGCGTTCCGTCTCGCCGGAGGGAATGCCTGGGCCGCGGTCGGCCACTTCGATGCAGATTTTTCCGTGCGTCGCGTAAGCCCGCAGACTGACTTCGCCGCCGCCGTATTTCCAGGCGTTGTCGATCAGATTGGTTAGTGCACGGCTCAAAGCCTTCGGTCGCAACGGCAGCTTCGGCAAAGTCGGAATATCGACCTGCAGCGGGCGTCCGATGCAGGTTTGCCGTTCGGCGACAAGGGCGATAACCGAGGCGGTTTCGGAGAGTACCGGCGCTTCGCCAGTCTCGGTACGGGCATAGTCCATGAATTGCGAAATGACCGCTTCCATCTGCTCGATATCGGCGACGACAGCCTGACGGGCGCTTTCCTCGCTGACACTGAGTTCGGCTTCCAGCCGCAGACGGGTAAGCGGGGTGCGCAGATCATGGGAAATGCCGGCCAGGACTTCGGAGCGGTCCTTTTCATGGCGTTCGAGATCGGTCGCCATGGTGTTGAAGGCCTTGGCCAGGCGCTTGATTTCTTCAGCGCCATCCTCGGGGAGAGGAGATGGTGTCTGCCCCCGACCGACGGCCTCGACGCCGCGTGCCATGGCTTTCAGCGGCCGGCTGATGCGCGAGGCGATCAGCCAGGCGACGGCCAGTGCCAAGGTGACGGCGAGTGCCATCCAGCTCAGCCAGTGGGCGGCAAAATTGCGGATGGCCCGTTCGCGCGGCAGGACCAGCCAGTATTCCTCTTCGTCGTGTTCGTCGAGCCGAAAACTGACCCAGAAACCCGGTACGCCGTCCACGGCGGCGGCGATCCGCGTATGGCTGCCGAGACGGCTGCCCAATTCATCCTGCAGCAGCTTGAGAAAGTGCGTGTCCGGCATCGCCTCGATCTGGTCCTCCGGCTCGGCGGGCAAGAGTCGAATCCCCTCGCGGGTCGAGAATTCGTTGAACAGGGCCAGGCGTTTTTCCGGCGCGGCCGCGAATAGCGATGCCCGGATAAGGTTCACCGCGGAGGCGGCGAGCTGTGCGGTTTCCCGGGCACGCGGCTCGGCATCCATGTAGCGGAACAAGCTGAGCCAGGCGGCCGTGGTCAGCAGGACAAGCAGTGCCAGCAGCAGGAAGGTCCGGGCCAGCAGGGAGCGGGGCATCATGCCTCGCGGGTGGTGCCGTCCGGAACGAAGACGTAGCCGAAGCCCCAGACCGTCTGCAGGTAACGGGGCTGGGCCGGGTCGGCTTCGATGAGCTTGCGCAATCTGGAGACCTGGACATCGATGGCGCGATCAAACGGACCTTGTTCGCGCCCCCGGGCCAGGGTCATCAGTTTGTCGCGGGACAGCGGCTGACGCGGGTGCTGAAGCAAAACCTTGAGAACGGCGAATTCACCCGTCGTCAAAGGCAGCAATTCATCACCTCTTTTAAGGGTGCGCGCCGCCAGGTCGACCTCGATGTTGCCGAAGTGAACGGTCTCGGCTTCATCACCCGGCGCCCCCGGGGGACGGTTCCCCTGGCGGCGCAGCACGGCGTGGATGCGGGCCAGCAGCTCGCGTGGGTTGAAGGGTTTCGGCAAGTAATCGTCTGCGCCCATTTCCAGGCCGACGATACGGTCGACTTCATCTCCCTTGGCAGTAAGCATGACGATCGGGGTCTGGTCGCCGGTGCCGCGCAGACGGCGGCAGATGGTGAGGCCGTCTTCGCCAGGCATCATCAGGTCGAGCACGATCAGATGGAAATGTTCGCGGCTACGCAGCTTGTCCATCTGCTGGCCATCGGCCACGGCCTTGACGTCAAAACCCTGCTCGCCGAGATATCGGGTAAGAAGGTCGCGCAGACGGGCATCGTCGTCGACCACCAGAATGTGGAAGTTTTGTTCGTTCATGTGGGCAAGGATAATTGCGGACGGTAAATGCGTCGCGCTGAATGGTAACAAGGTTTGTCGGCGACCTCTTGTGTAACATTCTTTTACATATCGAGCGGCGATCGCTGCGCTTGCCGATAGACAATGATCACAACGTGTTTTTCATGTCGTCACTCATTTCATGATTCGCCGCCTTTTCTGCCATCTATGCTTGTTGCTCGGCCTTTTCGGGGCGCTGGGCAGCGCTTGGGCGCAGGGGCGCTGGCACGACTTGCCGCCCGATGAGCGCCGCCAGTTGCGGCAGCAGATGCGCGAGCATTGGCAGCAAATGCCGCCGGAAGACAAACAACGTTTCCGTCAGGAGCGTCAGGAACGACGGGAGGCATTCCAGCAGATGGCACCCGAAGATCGTAGTCGCTTGCGCGACGAATTGCGTGGTCGGCGCTTTGAAGATGGAGCCGAAGGCCGCCGTTGATCGAGGCAGGGCTTTTGTCTTGGGCGTGAAGGGCTTTCTGTTATCGGCGAACGGCCTTCGCATCCCCTCGTTGCATGTTGAGCGCGTTGTCTGGGGTTGCCTCCGGTAAAATGCGCGCTTATGCGTATTCTTGCCCTCGAAACCTCTACTGAACTCGGTTCCTGCGCCCTGTGGCACAACGGAGTAATGACCGAACGATTTTGTCCGGCAGGCCAGACGCACGCCGAGACCTTGTTACCCCTGGTGCGCGAATTGTTGCAGGAGGCCGCGCTGCGGGTTGCCGATCTCGATGCCATTGCATTCGGTGTCGGTCCCGGTGCGTTCACCGGCCTGCGCGTGGCCTGCGGTGCGGCACAGGGACTGGCGATGGCAGGCAATACCCCGCTGATTCCGGTGACGAGTCTGGAAACGCTTGCCCTCCAATGTGGTGGCGAGCAGGTCGTTGCTCTGCTCGATGCCCGCATGGGCGAGGTTTATGGCGCGAGCTATCGGCGTACGGAGGCAGGTTATTGCCTGGTCGGTGAAATACGTCTGGCGGCACCGGCCGATATTGCCTTGCCGACGGAAGCGGGATGGCAGGCTTGCGGCAATGCTGCACGGGCCTATCCGCAGCTCGACGAGCGTTTGCGGGCGGCAGCCATCTCGTCAGAGTACTGCCTGCCTGGCGCGGCGGCTGTGCTGCGTGTCGCCCTGCCGCGCGCCGAACGCGGCGAAGGCATCGATGCTGCCTTGGCTGCGCCGCTTTATGTGCGCGACAAGGTGGCCAAGACCGTGGCCGAGCGTTTGAGCGAGGGTGGCCGGGCGTGAGTGGTTTGCAGATATCCGCCGAATACTTTCCGATGAACGAGCGCGACCTCGATGGCGTGGCGGCCTTGGAAGCGACCTTGCAGCACTTTCCTTGGTCGCGCGGTAACTTCGCCGATTCGCTGGAGGCGGGATATAGCGTCTGGGTTTGCCGCCTGGGCGGTGAGCTGATCGGTTTTTCGGTAGTCATGCTGGTGCTCGATGAGGCTCATCTGCTCAATATCGGTGTTGCCAAGCGTTATCAGGGCCAAGGCTACGGCGCACGCCTGTTGCGGCATGCCATGGCATGTGCCCGACAGGGGGGAGCAGGCAAGCTGTTTCTCGAAGTCAGGCCGTCGAATGCGCGGGCGGTGGAGTTGTACCGGCATTTTGGTTTCCAGCAGATCGGTCTTCGCAAAGCGTATTACCCGGCCGAGACGGGGCGGGAGGATGCATTGGTCTTCGACAAGGAGCTGGCATGAGTCTGACGCGCGAACAAATGCTCAGGGAAATGGGGATTTCGCCAATCTGGACATTGCGGGCGCCGCAACAGGATGCCGGCATGGTCGAAGAGGCAACGGTGCCCGAGGCGCCGGCTGAGCCGCGCTCGGAGCCGCTGGCCGTCGTGGCGGCTCCGCTCGAAGCGCCGGCCACTCAGGCGGAGCGCGATCCGGTTCCGGTCGTTGCCGTTCCGGTGACGAGCCAGGGTGGCGCGGCCATCACTGCAGTAGCGGGACTCGATTGGCCGGCCTTGTCGAATGCGGTTGCGGCATGTCGGGCGTGTTCCTTGTGTCAGCAACGCAAGCAGGCCGTATTCGGGGTGGGTGATTTGAATCCGGATTGGCTGTTCATCGGCGAAGGCCCGGGGGCAGACGAGGATGTGCAGGGCGAGCCATTTGTCGGCCAGGCCGGCAAGCTGCTCGACAACATGCTGCAGGCGCTCGATTTGCGGCGTGGTGAGAAAGTCTACATCGCCAATGCGGTGAAATGCCGGCCACCCGGCAATCGCACTCCCGAGGCTGCCGAGATGGCCGCATGCCGCCCTTATCTGGAAAGACAGATTGCTTTGCTCAAGCCGAAGATCATCGTGCTACTTGGCAAGGCAGCCGTCCATGCCGTACTGCATGATGACAAGTCCTTGGCTTCGATGCGCGGCAAGCGCTTCGACTATGCCGGTATTCCTGCGGTAGTGACCTACCATCCGGCCTACCTGCTGCGCAATTTGCCGGAAAAAGCCAAAGCCTGGGAAGACTTGCTGTTCGCCCGGAGAATGCTGCGCGCACAAGAGCCGGCGGAACTTCCATTCTGAGTTGAAAGCCCGGCGTCAGCCGGGTTTGTTGTTGGGAGGGGCCGACTCAGCAGTGGTGGCCGGTGTCGTCCAGATGCTGGACGTCGTCCTGCGCTGCCTGGTTGGCGATATGCCGTTGCCGGATCAGGTACATCAGGCCGCTGACGAACAGGCCGAACAGTGTGACAACCCAGTAAATCGACAAGTTGAGCTTGACCATCAGATAGTACAAGCCGGTCATGATCAGGATAGACAGGTTTTCGTTGAAATTCTGGACGGCGATGGAATGTCCGGCTCCCATCAGGATATGGCCGCGATGCTGCAACAGGGCGTTCATCGGTACGACGAAGAAGCCCGAGAGACCGCCGATGATGATCAGCAGGGGAATGGCCAGCCACATCTCATGAACGAAGTTCATGACCAGCACGATCAGGCCCATCGCGATACCGAGCGGAATGACCCGGACCGATTTGCGCAGTGTGATGAATTTGGCTGCCAGCATGGCGCCGACGGCAACGCCGACGGCGACCACGCCCTGTAGCATGGAGGCCTTCGACAGGTCGAGGTTGAGCGCGACTTCGGACCACTTGATGACGATGAATTGCAGTGTCGCGCCAGCCCCCCAGAACAAGGTGGTGACGGCCAGCGAAATCTGCCCGAGACGGTCACGCCAGAGCAAGGCCAGGCAATGGTTGAATTCGTGGATCAGGTAGAACGGATTGCTCTTCAGTGCCTTGTGGTCGACGCCGGTATCGGGTACGTAGAGGTTGAAGAGCGCCCCCAGGATGTAGAGCACGGCGACGATGGTCAGGGCCATTTCGCCCGCCGTATCGACGCCGGTATCGATCAACGGGAAGTCGAAGGACAAGAGGGCATGGGCGACATCGGGTTTGATCAATGTGCCGCCGATGACGACGCCGAGAATGATCGCGCCCACCGTCAGGCCTTCGATCCAGCCGTTGGCAACGACCAGCAGGCGATGCGGCAGGTACTCGGTGAGAATGCCGTACTTGGCCGGCGAATAAGCTGCCGCGCCCAGGCCGACGACAGCGTAGGCAAGCAGCGGATGTGCGCCAAAGAACATCATGCTGCAGCCGACGATCTTGATCGTGTTGCTGATGAACATGACCCGCCATTTCGGCATCGAGTCTGCGAAAGCACCAACGAAGGCGGCGAGCAAGACATAGGAGACGGTGAAGAAAGTCTTCAACAGCGGCTCATACTCGGCCGGCGCATGCATGTCGCGCAGCGCGGCAATCGAGGCAATCAGCAGGGCGTTATCGGCCAGCGCGGAAAAAAACTGCGCGGCCATGATGATGTAAAAGCCTAACGGCACTTGGTGTCTTCTCTTGTCTCTTATATAACTTTGGTCGAGGGTTATACCACGCTTTGGGCGGGGCGCAAGGCTTGCGGAGGCGTTCGAGTTGTGCATTGTGCAGTGTTGCGCCGGGCAATATCGACCCGGCATCCTAACGAGCCTGCATGAATGCGGCGTGACAGCCTTGTCACAAGATGCTTGCCGGCGTTCGGGGCTGGCTGCCCGGGAAGCTTGATACTAAAATCCCGGCCCACGATCGGCGATGGCCTTGCTTCAACCCGCCTGCCCCGATTCTCCATTGAACTTTTGTTTCCCTTTGTCCCCGCGTTCATGCCGGAAAAACGTTTGTCCATGTCTTCGTCGCAATTTTCCGATCAGGAGAGAGTCGTGTTCCTGAAACACATGGCTTTCCGCTTTTTGATTTCGAGTTGGGCAATCTACTCGCTGATCTTCGACTCATTCAGTCGAACCGTCTTCACGCTGATGATGATCGTTTGTCTGTATGGCATGGGCGAGATCGTCTTTTCATCTCTGATGGGCCTGGCAAGGCTTCGGGCGAGAAGGGAAAAGGAGCGGCTGGCAAAGGAGGAGGCCGAGCGATTGGCTGCCGAAAAGGCCGAAAACCAGGTGAATTATTTCGAAACGGCCTAGGACGCGCCGAGGGAAAATGCCGGCTTGGGCCAAAGTCGACTGTTTGCCGGGGTTTCCCTCGGCTTACAATGGTGCGCTGTGCCCCGTCTGGTGGTGTCGTGACGGGGAAGTGCATTCTGCCAACGTCAATCTCGAGAAGCTGGCGATGCGTGCTTCTTTTGCTCGGGAGTGACTTGCATGGAGAAATGTCATGGCTGACCGGCGGCTTCAGGTTTTCCACGCTGTAGCAAAACATCTCAGTTTCACGCGGGCGGCCGATGCCTTATTCATGACGCAGCCCGCCGTCACGTTCCAGATCAAGCAACTCGAAGAGCAATACAGTACCCGTTTGTTCGAGCGCCGGCACGGCAGCATTTCGCTGACCCCGGCCGGCGAGCTGGTGCTGTCCTATGCTGAAAAGATCCTTGCCTTGTCGGACGAAATGGAAACCCGCCTGGGCGAAATGACCGGCGAAATGCGCGGGCCGCTGTTGGTCGGCGCCAGCACGACGATTGCCGAATTCATGTTGCCGCGCGTGCTGGGCGAATTCAATGCGCTCTATCCACAGGTTAGGGCGCGTTTGATCGTGGCCAATTCCGAAAGCATCGAAAGTCGAGTGGCCGAGCATACGCTCGATGTCGGCCTGATCGAGGCGCCCGCAAAAATAGCCGGCCTGAACAGCCAGATTTGTTGCGAGGACGAGTTGCAGGTGATCTGCGCGCCGGATTATCCCTTGGCCGGCATGGCCTCGGTGACGGCGAAATCCCTGGTCGAATACGAATACATTTCCCGCGAGCCGGGGTCGGGTACCCGGGAAATCACCGACGCCTATTTTCGCGACAACGACGTGCCGGTCGAGCGGCTCAAAACGCAGATGGAGCTCGGCAGCCCGGAAGCGCTGAAGGGCGTCGTCGCCACCGGTCTGGGCTTTGCCATCGTGTCGCGTGCCGTCGTCGCCAAGGAAGTCCAGCTCGGGGCACTGGCTGCCGTGCCGCTCAAACCAGCCTTGACCCGCGATCTCTACCTGGTCTATCCGCAAGACCGTTTTCAGTCCCGCCTGACCAGTACCTTTATCGATTTCACCAAGTCCAAGCTTCGAGAAATGGTTTTATGAAGACGTCCCGTCCCATCGTTGTCCGCATTTCCCCCACCGCCATCCTTCACAACTACCGCCTGGCCAAACGCCGGGCCCCCGATACCAAGGCCTTTGCCGTGATCAAGGCCAATGCCTACGGGCACGGGCAGTGGCGGGCGGTCGAGGCGTTGCGCGGCGAGGCCGACGGTTTTGCCGTGCTGGAGTGCGAGAACGCGGTGGCGCTGCGCGAGGCTGGCGTTACGCAACCGATCCTCTTGCTCGAGGGACTGTTCAGTGCGCGTGATGTCCGTGCCGTGGTCGAGCACCGACTGACGACGGCGATTCACTGCCAGGAACAACTGGAATTGCTGCTGCAACATGCCGATCCGAGTGCTGCCGTGTCGCTTTGCCTGAAGCTCAATACCGGCATGAATCGTCTCGGCTTTACCGAGAAGACCTTGCCGGCGGCCCGGGCGGCACTGCAGCGCCTGCCCAATGCCGATATCACGCTGATGACCCATTTTGCGGAAGCCGACGGCGAGCGGGGCGTCGACTGGCAGTTGGCACGCTTCAAGTCCTTGGCCGGCGACTGGGCCGGGCGTTGCTGCCTGGCCAATTCGGCGGCCATCCTGCGCCATCCGCAGACCCACGCCGACTGGGTCCGGCCGGGCATCATGCTCTATGGAGCCAGCCCCTTCGTCGATCAAAGCGCCGCCGATCTGGGTTTGCAGCCGGCGATGACGCTGCAAAGCGCGATCATCGGCATACAGGAGATCGGCGCCGGCGAACGGGTCGGTTACGGCGGCACCTTTACGGCCGAACGGGCGATGCGTATCGGCATCATTGCCTGCGGCTATGCCGACGGCTATCCGCGCCATGCGCCAAGCGGCACGCCGCTGGCTGTCTGCGGGCAACGGACGACGACGGTCGGGCGCGTCTCGATGGACATGATGGCTTGCGATCTGAGCGAGATTCCAGAGGCACGCATCGGTTCGCCGGTTACGCTGTGGGGGCGTGGCACCGCCGGTGACGTGCCGGCCGACGAGGTGGCCAGCGCAGCCGGAACCATTGCCTATGAGTTGTTCTGTGCCGTGGCGCCGCGCGTGCCAGTCGAAGTCGAGGCCAGTTGAGCGTGGCCAAGGCAAAGTCGATCTACAGCTGTACCGAATGCGGGGCGACCAGTCCCAAGTGGCAGGGCCAGTGTCCCGGTTGTAACGAATGGAATACCCTGGTCGAGGCGGTGGCAGAAAAGGCAACCGGGCATCGTTTCGAATCGCTGGCCCCGACGGCTCGTCTGCAGAATTTGTCGGAAATCGAAGCCCGCGAGACCGAGCGCATTCCGACCGGGATCGGCGAGTTCGACCGGGCGCTCGGCGGCGGTCTGGTGGCCGGCGGCGTGGTGCTGATCGGCGGCGATCCCGGAATCGGCAAAAGTACGCTGCTGCTGCAAGCCTTGTCGCATCTTTCTCTCGAGCAAAAGGTGCTCTACATCAGCGGCGAGGAGTCCGGCGAACAGGTGGCGCTGCGGGCCCGGCGCCTGAGTTTGGATACGACGCGGCTGCAATTGATGGCGGAGATCAACCTGGAGCGCATCCTGGCCACCTTGCAGGCCGAGAAACCGCTGGTTGCCGTGGTCGATTCGATCCAGACCCTGTGGTCCGATCAGTTGTCGAGCGCGCCGGGATCGGTGGCGCAGGTTCGGGAATGTGCCGCGCAATTGACCCGACTGGCCAAGCAGATGGGCATCACCGTGATCCTGGTCGGCCATGTCACCAAGGAAGGTGCCTTGGCCGGGCCGCGCGTCCTCGAGCACATCGTCGATACGGTGCTTTATTTCGAGGGCGATACGCATTCCAGTTTCCGGCTGGTGCGAGCCTGCAAGAATCGCTTCGGTGCGGTCAATGAGCTTGGCGTCTTCGCGATGACCGACAAGGGCTTGAAGGGGGTCAACAATCCGTCGGCGCTGTTCCTTTCGCAGCATGGCCAGGATGTTGCCGGCTCCTGCGTGATGGTGACGCAGGAAGGGACACGGCCCTTGCTGGTGGAAATCCAGGCGCTGGTCGATACCGCTCATGGCAATCCGCGCCGCCTGACGGTGGGTCTCGATGCACAGCGCCTGGCCATGTTGCTGGCGGTGCTGCATCGTCATGCCGGGGTGGTCTGCTTTGACCAGGATGTCTTTGTCAATGCGGTAGGCGGGGTGAAAATCACCGAGCCGGCTGCCGACCTGGCCGTTCTGCTGTCGATTACCTCTTCGTTGAAGAACAAGCCCTTGCCGGGCAAACTCATCGTTTTTGGCGAGATCGGTCTGGCCGGTGAGATACGCCCGGCGCCACGCGGCCAGGAGCGTTTGAAGGAAGCGGCCAAGCTCGGCTTCACGCGGGCCCTGATTCCGGAGGCGAATCGTCCGAAGCAGGGAATACCGGGCATGGAGGTGATCGGGGTCAAACGGGTCGAGGAAGCGGTAGCCCGAATCCGCGAGATGGAATAGTCTCCGGGCATATTCAGGACGGCCCACATGTTCAACCTTTCGCGCTATTTCTCCACGGTCAGCTTCATCCTGATTGTGCTGGCGGCCGGCGTGCTCGGGCCGCTCTATCGCCAATTGGCCGTCCAGCAGATGACGGCCCTGGCCGAAGAACGTAATGTCGCGATGGCGCAGGTTTTCCGCAATTCGCTCAACGAACCGCTGGAAGGCTTGATGCTCGCTTCGATCGGCCAGGAGACCGCTTCCTTGCGGCATTCGGCCGAGTTGCAGGCGTTGGCGGGGCGCGTCGCAGCCCTGATGAAAGAGACGGCTGTCGTCAAGGTCAAGGTCTATAACCGGTTGGGCGTCGTCATTTTTTCGACGGATGCCGACCTGCTCGGCCAAACCCTGCTGGATAGTGCGCATTTCCGCAGCGCCATGCATGGCGAAGTCGTCAGCGAGCTGGCCCGGCGGGGCGCCTCGCAGGATGGCGCGCCCAGCCCGGTCGATCTGCTCGCCAGCTACATTCCGGTACGCAACGAAGGGCGCGCCGTCGAAGGCGTGCTGGAGCTCGATCAGGATGTCACCGCCTTCATGGATTTGCTCAGTCGTACCCTGTGGTGGGTGACGGGTGGCGTCTTTTGCATTTTCGCCGGCCTCTACCTGATGCAGTACATGGTCGTCCGGCGGGCCCAGCAGATCCTCGAGGAGCAGGAAGGGCGCATCAAGGCGGCGCGCGATACGCTGGAGATCCAGGTCGATGCGCGTACCGATGAGTTGCGGCGAGCCAATCGCCAATTGGAGGCCGAAATCGCCGAACGGCGCCAGGCGGAAAACAAACTCAACTACTTGGCCTACCACGATCCGCTGACCGGGTTGGCCAACCGTCGCTGTTTCATCGAGCGACTCGAGCAAAGCCTGCGCGAATCCTCGGTGAATGGACAGTTGCTGGCCGTCTTGTTCATCGATCTCGATCAGTTCAAGCAGGTCAATGATTCCCTGGGCCACAGCGTTGGCGATGAGTTGTTGATTTCGGTGGCGGCGCGGCTATCCGAGAACGTCAAATTGATCGACATGCTGGCGCGCCTGGGCGGGGACGAATTCATCTGCCTGATGGAAGGCCTGCATGGTCAGCGCGATGTCGCCATCCTGGCCGAGGAAATCATTGCGACTTTCGAACACCCCTTCGTGATCGGCGGACACGAGCTGTTCTTGTCCACCTCGGTCGGGATCAGCATCTACCCCGGTGACGGCGCCAGCGTCGGCGACCTGATGCGTAATGCCGATACCGCGATGTACCGGGCCAAGGCGGTGGGACGCGGTCAGTTTCATTTCTACACGCCGGAGATGACCCGCGACGCGCAGGAGCGGATTCAGATGGAGAACTTGCTGCGTCGTGCACTCGAAAATGGCGAGATGTCGGTCAAGTTGCAACCTCAGGTGGATACCCGAAGCGGGGCGTTGGTCGGGGCGGAAGCCCTGGTGCGCTGGGATAGCCCGGAGCTGGGCAGCGTCCAGCCATCGCGTTTCATCCCACTGGCCGAGGATTCGGGGGCCATCGTCAGCCTCGGCAACTGGGTCTTGCGCGAAACTTGCCGGCAGGTCATGCAATGGCAGGAAAGCGGCTTCGCCTTGCCGATGGTGTCGGTCAACCTCTCGGTCAAGCAGCTTGAGCGGCCAGGGTTTATCGAGACCCTCGAACAGATTCTGGCCGAAACCGGTATGGAGCCGTCCCGCCTCAAGCTCGAGATCACCGAGTCGGTCGTCATGGCGGTAACCGATGCCTTCGATCTGCTCGACCGTCTGCACAGCCTGGGCGTCACCCTGGCGCTGGACGATTTCGGGACCGGCTATTCTTCCTTGAGTTACCTGAAGATGTTGCCGGTACAGCAACTCAAGATTGATCAGTCCTTTGTCGTCGGGATCGGCAGCAATCCGGATGACGAAGCAATCATCAGGACGGTCATGGCGCTGGCTCGCAGTCTCAATTTCGAGGTCGTTGCCGAAGGCGTGGAGACGGCAGCACAAGCGGCATTTTTGGCTGAACAGGGTTGCGATCAGTTGCAGGGCTTCCTGCATGGTAAGGCGGTGGCACCCTCCGAATTTCTGGCGCGCTGGGCGGCAGCGGAATGATCTCGCTGGCGTGGCGCATGCTCGGCCGGGCCTTGCGCGGCGGCGAACTGGGCTTGTTATGCGCGGCGCTGGTGGTCGCCGTGGCGGCGGTGACGGCCGTGGGATTCTTCGCCGACCGCCTGCGCCTTGCCTTGGAGAGTCAGGCGCAGCAATTGATCGGCGGCGATCTGGTGCTGCTCGGCGATCAACCGTGGTCGGCAGCGATTGCCCAGGAGGCGCAGCGGCGCGGCTTGTCCCTGGCCGAAACCCGCGTTTTTCCGAGCATGGTGCAGGTCGACGGGCGGGTGCAGTTGGCCGATATCAAGGCGGTCAGCGGCAATTATCCTCTGCGCGGTCAGCTCTCGATTGCCGACCGCCCGGGCGACCCCGGCCTGTCCGTCGAGCGAGGGCCGCAAGCCGGCGAGGTCTGGGTGGACGAGCGCCTGGCCGCTGCCTTGCAGATCCGGCCAGGGGGGAGCCTGCAACTGGGAAACAGCCGTTTGCCGGTCCGTGCCATCCTGTCCCAGGAGCCTGATCGCAGCTTCAACCTGTTCAGCCTGGCGCCCCGCTTGCTGATGCATATCGACGATCTCCCGGCGAGTGGCCTCGTGCAGTTTGGTTCGCGCGTCACCTATCGTTTGCTGATGACCGGCGAAGCGTCTGCCGTGGCCGGGTTTCGCCAGTGGCTGACGCCGCAACTGGGGCGCGGCCAGCGCTTGGAAGATGCCAGCAATGCCCGGCCGGAAGTCCGTTCCGCCCTCGATCGCGGCCAGCGCTTTCTTGCCTTGGCGACGGCGTTGACCGTTGTGCTTTCGGCCGTTGCCGTCGCTTTGGCGGCTCGACGCTACATGCAGCGACATCTCGATGCTTGTGCCGTGATGCGCTGCCTGGGGACGACTCAGTCCAGGCTGCTGCGTTTGCACGCATTCCAGTTCGTCGGCCTGGCCGGGATCGCCATCGTGCTGGGTAGCGCTTTCGGTTTCGCGGCGCATTTCGTCCTGATTTTTTGGCTGGGGCGCGTGCTGGCCATCGATTTGCCCCAGCCGGGCTGGATGCCCCTGCTGCAGGGCGCAGGGGTGGCCGCAGTCCTGCTTTTCGGTTTTGCCTTCCCGCCCTTGCTGCAACTGAGCAAGGTGCCCACCCTGCGCGTCTTGCGTCGCGAACTCGGTCCGCCAAGCCCCTGGCTGCTGGGTGGGTATGCCCTGGGCTTGTTGCTGCTGGCCGGTCTGATCCTTTTGGTCGCCGGCGACAAGCGTCTCGGGATGCTGGTGGTGGGCGGTTTCGCCGGCGCCTTGGCGGCTTTCTGGCTGCTCGCCCGCTTGCTGGTCGCGCTACTGGGCGTAGTGCGCCGTGTTGGCAGCTTCGGCTGGCGCCAGGGGGTAGCCAATCTGGCCCGTCGCGGCTCGGCCAGCGCCCTGCAGGTCGTTGCCCTGGCCATCGGTTTGATGGCCTTGCTGGTGCTGACCGTGACGCGTGGGCAATTGCTGGAGGCCTGGCAAAAAGCCTTGCCTGCAGATGCGCCGAATCGGTTCGTGATCAATATCCAACCCGATCAGCAGACGGCGGTTGCACGCTTCCTGGAAGAGCAGGGCGTGGTTGCCGAACTGGCGCCGATGGTGCGCGCCCGTTTGACCCATATCGCGGGACAACCGGTGAGTGCCGAGCGCTTTCCGAACGACGAGCGGGCGCAGCGTTTGGCCGAACGGGAGTTCAACCTGTCCTGGCGCTTGGCGCCGCCGCCGGCCAACCGGCTGGTTGCCGGCCGCTGGTTCGAGCCGGCGGATGTCGGGCAGGGGCTGGCCTCGGTCGAGGAAGGGCTGGCGAAGACCTTGGGGATCCGGCTCGGCGACGAATTGCGTTTCATGGTTGCCGGCATGGAGAAGCGGGTCGAGGTAACGGCCTTGCGCAAGTTGGACTGGGATTCGATGCGCGTCAATTTCTTCGTGCTGACGCCGCCTGGCGTCATCGATGACGCGCCGGCCAGCTATATCACCAGCTTCCATCTGCCAGCCGGCCAAGCGAATGTGACCCGGAGTCTGGTGGCCGCCTTTCCCAACTTGACAGTCATCGACGTCGGAGCGGTGATCGGGCAATTCCAGGCGATTATCGATCAGCTGGTGGGGGCGGTGCAGTTCGTCTTTCTATTTACCTTGCTGGCTGGCGGCATCGTGCTATACGCGGCTTTGCAGAGCGCCTTCGACGAGCGGCGTTACGAACTGGCGCTGATGCGTGCGCTCGGGGCCAGGCGGCGCCAGTTGCAGACGACGATAGTGAGCGAACTGGCGACAGTGGGGGCGGCAGCCGGCCTGATCGCAGCGGCGGGGGCCAGTTTGCTCGGCAAGTTGGTGGCGCAGCAGGTTTTCGATATCGACTTGCCGCTTGATCCGGGATTGCTGTTGGTCGCGGCCTTGATCGGCACCTTGCTGAGCGTCGCCATCGGCTGGCTGGCCCTGCGCCGCCTGCTCGCCGCACCGCCCTTGCTGGCCTTGCGTGCCAGCGCGTGAGGCGCTGCCTGGTCGTCTTTAGTAGGCGTGCTTGAGGCGATTCATCGTTCTTGTCGCCCTGGTGGCGAACTCTTCCTCTCATTGATTGTCTATCGCGCGCTCAGCCAAGCCGGTTTCGGCGTTCGAGCACCTTAAAATTTCGGCTGCGCCTTAGCTTCCGGCGCGCTCAGGTAAAATATTGCATGGATTCAAACAATCAAGCCGTCCGCCCGCTCTTCGGGCACCGTAAATTCTGGGCCCACCGTTTTGGTCCGGCCCCCTTCCTGCCGATGTCGCGCGCCGAAATGGAGCAACTCGGCTGGGATTCCTGCGACATCATCCTGGTGACCGGCGATGCCTATATCGACCATCCGAGCTTCGGCATGGCCCTGATTGGCCGCCTGCTCGAGGCACAGGGTTTCCGGGTTGGCATTCTGGTTCAGCCGGACTGGAATTCGGCGGTCGATTTCAAGAAACTGGGCAAACCCAACCTGTTTTTCGGCGTCACCGCCGGCAACATGGATTCGATGATCAATCGCTACACCGCCGACCGCAAGATCCGCTCGGACGACGCCTATACGCCCAATGCCGAGCCCAACAAGCGGCCGGATCGGGCCGTCACCGTTTATGCCCAGCGTTGCCGCGAAGCCTTTCCTGGCACGCCGATCGTCATCGGCTCGATCGAGGCCAGCCTGCGCCGCATTGCTCACTACGACTACTGGTCGGACAAGGTGCGCCGTTCGGTGCTGCCCGACTCGAAGGCCGATCTGCTGATCTTCGGCAATGCCGAGCGCGCCGTCGTCGAAGTGGCGCATCGCCTGGCCAAAGGTGAAAAAATTTCCGAAATCCGCGACCTGCGCGGTACTGCCTTCATGGTCCCGCCCGGCTGGCGGCCATCCGAAGAGTGGGAAGTGATGGACTCGACCGAGGTCGACACCCCGGGGCCGCTGGCCAAGCCGGTCGATCCTTATGCAATGGAAAGCGGGCCGACTAATGGCCAGAATGCCGCGCCAGCGCCGGGCGAGCATCCGGTGCGTATCGTTTCGCGTGCCGAGCGCCTGGCCGCCCGCAAGGACCGGCGTGCCCATACCGTCGTTCGTTTGCCGTCCTACGAGCAGGTCAAGGACGATCCGGTGCTCTACGCCCATGCCTCTCGTACCTTGCACCTCGAATCCAATCCCGGCAATGCGCGGGCGCTGGTTCAGGCACATGGCGAACGCGACGTCTGGCTGAATCCGCCGCCATTCCCGCTCACCACCGAAGAGCTCGACCAGGTCTACGAACTGCCTTATGCCCGTCGGCCGCATCCTAGCTACGGCGATGCCAAGATTCCGGCCTGGGAGATGATCCGCTTCTCGGTCAATATCATGCGCGGTTGTTTCGGCGGTTGTACTTTCTGTTCGATCACCGAGCACGAAGGGCGCATTATCCAGAGCCGTTCCGAGGATTCGGTGATCCGCGAAATCGAGGAAATGCGCGACAAGACGCCGGGCTTTACCGGTGTTGTCTCTGATCTGGGCGGGCCGACCGCCAACATGTTCCACCTCAAGTGCAAGGACGAGAAGATCGAGTCGGCCTGTCGCCGGCTGTCCTGCGTCTATCCAGACATCTGCGAGAACATGAACACCGATCACTCGCAGCTGATTTCACTGTACCGGCGGGCACGTTCGCTCAAGGGTGTGAAGAAAGTCCTGATCGGCTCCGGCCTGCGCTACGACCTCGCTGTCCGTTCGCCCGAATACATCAAGGAACTGGTCACCCACCACGTCGGCGGCTACCTGAAGATCGCGCCCGAGCATACCGAAGAGGGCACGCTGTCGAAGATGATGAAACCGGGCATCGGCTCCTACGACCGCTTCAAGCAGTTGTTCGACCGTTTCTCGCGCGAGGCGGGCAAGGAGCAATACCTGATTCCGTATTTCATCGCTGCTCACCCAGGCAGTACCGATCAAGACATGCTGAACCTGGCGCTGTGGCTGAAGAAAAACAACTTCCGTCTCGATCAGGTGCAGGCATTCGTGCCGACGCCAATGGCGCTGGCGACGACGATGTACCACACCGAGCGCAATCCGTTGAAGAAGCTGCATCGCAACGGAGGTGAAATCGTCGGCGCGGTGCGAAATGGTCGACAGCGCAAGCTGCAAAAGGCCTTCCTGCGCTACCACGACCCGGCTAACTGGCCGCTGCTGCGCGAGGCGCTGAAGGAAATGGGTCGGGCCGACCTGATCGGCAATGGCAAGAAGCAGTTGATTCCGGCCTGGCAGCCGGCCGGCGTGCCGGGCAAGACTTGCGGCCAACCCGTTCAGACGGGGCAAAATCCAAAGATGGCAGGCAAGCCGCGCGGTGAGCCAAAGCCGTTCCGTCAGCCTGGCGCCGTCGCTGGTCGTCCCGGCTTTGCCAAGCCGGGGACGCCGCAGCGGGCGCGCGGTCCGGCACGCAAACCCTGAAATTCAATGTGCTTGAAGCAGTCATGGAAAACACCACTACCACTACTTACGAAAAAATCGGCGGCGAAGCCGTCGTCGGTCAACTCTGCGACCGTTTCTACGAATTGATGGATACCACGCCGCAGTTCTGCGAACTGCGCGCCATGCATCCCGAGAGCTTGCAGGGTTCGCGCGACAAGCTCTACATGTTTCTTTCCGGCTGGTTCGGTGGGCCGGACCTGTTTGTCGAGAAATTCGGGCATCCGCGCCTGCGGGCGCGTCACATGCCGTTCGCTATCGGCACCAAGGAGCGTGACCAGTGGGTGGCCTGCATGGTGCTGGCGATGGAAGACGTCGGAATCAGCGAGGATATCCGCAAGGTGCTGCTGAATAATTTCTTCAATACCGCTGATTTCATGCGCAATAAAGAAGGATAAAAGCGGTGTAGGGATGTTGCGATGCAGCATGGGATGGTAGAATCTTGTCTTTGATTTTTCAGGCATTCCCCATTCATGTCCGCTCGTCCGATTCGCAACATCGCCATCATCGCCCACGTTGACCACGGTAAAACCACGCTGGTCGACCAACTGCTCCGTCAATCCGGTACCTTCGCCGCCCACCAGCAAGTGGTCGATTGCGTCATGGACTCCAATGATCTGGAAAAGGAGCGCGGCATCACGATTCTTTCCAAGAACACGGCAGTCGAGTACGAAGGCATCCACATCAATATCGTCGACACCCCGGGTCACGCGGACTTCGGCGGCGAGGTCGAGCGCGTGCTGGGCATGGTCGATGGCGTTGTGCTGCTGGTCGATGCCGCAGAAGGGCCGATGCCGCAAACCCGTTTCGTGACCAAGAAAGCGCTGGCCCAGGGCCTGCGTCCGATCGTTCTGGTCAACAAGGTCGACCGCGATGGCGCCGACCCGGACAACGCGGTGAACCTGACTTTCGACCTGTTCGACAAGCTCGGTGCCACCGATGAACAGCTCGACTTCCCGATCGTTTACGCTTCCGGCCTGAATGGCTGGGCGGCGATGGAACTGGACCAGCCACGCGAAAACATGAAGCCGCTGTTCGACACCATCCTGCGCCATGTGCCGGCGCCGGACGCCGATGTCGAAGCACCGCTGCAACTGCAGATCACCGCGCTCGATTACTCTTCCTACGTCGGCCGTATCGGCGTCGGCAAGATCATTCGCGGTCGCGTCAAGACCGGCCAGAACGTCATGGTCATGTTCGGTACCGAAGAAGAGGCCGCCGAGCACGACCGCACGCCGATCAAGGCCAAGATTGGCCAGGTGTTCGGCTACAAGGGCCTGAACAAGGTTGAAATGGCCGAAGGCCTGGCTGGCGACATCGTCCAGATCACCGGGATCGAAGACCTCGTGCTGGGGTGTACCGTGACCGACCCGGAACAACCGGAAGCCCTGCCGCTGCTCAAGATCGACGAACCGACCCTGTCCATGCAATTCATGGTCAATACCAGCCCGCTGGCCGGTACCGAAGGCAAGTTCGTCACCAGCCGCCAGATTCGCGATCGCCTGCACAAGGAACTGCTGACCAATATGGCGCTGCGCGTGCATGACACCCCGAATGGCGACGTCTTCGACGTGGCCGGCCGTGGCGAACTGCACCTCGGCATCCTGCTCGAAAACATGCGCCGCGAAGGCTACGAGCTGGCCGTCGGCCGTCCGCGCGTCGTCAAGAAGGTCATCGACGGCGTCGAGTGCGAGCCGTACGAGCAACTGACTGTCGACGTCGAGGAAGATACCCAGGGTGGCGTCATGGAAAGCCTCGGCCTGCGCAAGGGCGAAATGCTCGACATGGTGCCGGATGGTCGCGGTCGCGTCCGTATCGAGTACCGCATTCCGGCCCGCGGCCTGATCGGCTTCCAGGGCGAGTTCATGAACCTGACGCGCGGCAATGGCCTGATGAGCCACGTTTTCGACGAATACGCACCGGTCAAGGAAGGCGGCGTTGCCGAACGTCGCAACGGCGTGCTGATCTCGCAGGATAACGGCGAAGCCGTGGCCTACGCGCTGTGGAAGCTGCAGGACCGCGGCCGCATGTTCGTCAGCCCGGGCGAGAAACTGTACGAAGGCATGATCATCGGTATTCACAGCCGTGAAAATGACCTCGTGGTGAACCCGATCAAGGGCAAGCAGCTGACCAACGTGCGTGCTTCCGGTACCGACGAAGCCGTCCGCCTGGTGCCGCCGGTCCAGCTTAGCCTGGAGTCCGCCATCGAGTTCATCGCCGACGACGAACTGGTGGAACTGACCCCGAAATCGATCCGTCTGCGTAAGCGCCACCTGACCGAAATCGAGCGCAAGCGCGCCATTCGCGGTCTGTAACCGTTTCCTGCAAGACCGGGGCAGCCCGGTCCGGGAGCGGAAAAGCAAAGCCCGTCATCGCAAGATGACGGGCTTTTTTTATCATCGGCGCAGAACATGCCGCATCGGGTGGCATTTTGCATGCGCTTCAGAAAAAAAGCCCCGCCGTGGCGGAGCTTTCGAGACTTTTCGTTCGGCACGGAAGGTTTCCGCGCCGAACGATCCCGGCGGCTTACTTGGCTTTCTTGGCAGCCTTGGCCGTGGCGCTGGTGACGGCGGCAATGTTGGTTTGCGCCATGTCGCTGACTTGCTTGGCGGCCTGACGCATGTTGCTGAACGCCGAGTTGGCGGCGGCAACAGCGCTTTGAACGGCGGCAACGGCCACGTCGCTACCGGCCGGAGCCGACTTGGCGGCCTTTTCCAGCAGGTCGGCAACCGACTTCTGGAATTCGCCGAATTGGGCTTCGACCAGCTTGCCCAGTTCTTCCTGGGTTTGGGCGGTGATTTCATAAACCGAGCGCGAATAGGCGACAGCCTTTTCGACATTCGGCTGGGTCAGCGAAGCCTGAATGGAAACGGCTTCCTTCACATCCTTGGCACCCATCAGCGCCTTGGCGCCAGAGACCGAGCCTTCGACCAGCTCGCGAGCCGTTTCGAGGTTCAGGGTGGCGATACGTTCGGCAGAAGCCAGGGCGGTGTTGGCGACGGACAGCAGGGAATCAACGGCGGCCTTGTTGGCAGCAGCAAATTGTTCGGTGTTGATAGACATCGGTGGCTCCTTGTTGAAAATTCATAATTACAGCGGGTGGATTCTAGCAACTTTTTTGCGCGTCTTGCTGCGCCGCAACAAATTTTTTGTTGATGTTAATCAATAGATTGCCGGATTGTTTTGGCGAACGAGTGTTTCAAACAATGCGTTTGGCATTTTGTCGGGGCGTGCGAATGGGCGGAGCGCCTGACCGGTGGCGGAAAAGCCTTGTTCCGGTCGAGCAGGCAGGTCGGCCAGAATGTGGCGGCCGCTCTGGCGAATCTTGGCGCTGATCTGCTAGCATGTCGGTGCGATCTTCATTTGAAGCGAGCCGTAAGCGTTTACGTCAATCAACGCGCCACTTCTGCCGGCTCATGCCGGGGGTTGAGTTCTCTTTGTGCGAAGAGAAGGCGCCTTGCTTGACCGGCTTATGGAGCATTCATGAATCGTTTGAAATCGCAATCCCGGTTTGCCATTCGCAAGCTTCCGGCTCGTTACGCGAGCCTGGTCATGCCCTTGATCCTTTCCATACTCATGACCTGTGTTGTCTCACTGATCAGTACCTTGAGAAGCATAGGCTGGGGGCCGGGCTTTTTTGATGTCTGGCCTGCCGCATGGGCACTTTCCTGGCTGGTCGCCTTTCCGGTCTTGCTGTTGGTGTTGCCCGTCGTCCGCAAATTGACCGCAATGCTGGTGCATACCGGCTAGGCGCTCTCTGAAGCCTCTGCCAGTGCCGGTCATGGACTCAAGCAATGCGTCGGGCCTGCGCTGGCTTTTTCGTTCGACTTGAAGAAAGCCGGCGAAATGGGTAGCTTGCCGCGTTTCGCCGGCCGCTTCGCTCGCCGTTTCATCCGCCATTGTCCGATCCCGCCATGACCCAGCTGCAACGCCCACTGCATTTCAAGGAAGCCACACTCGGCGATCTGGCGCTCATCATGGAGATGGAGGCCAGCGGTTTCGCGCCGGGCAATCGCGAGCGGCAAGAGGTCTATGCGCAGCGGATCGCGTGCTTTCCGCAGGGTTCGCTGCTGGCTTATGTCGGTTCGTCTTGCGTCGGCTGCTTCTTTTCCGAAATCTGGCAATTCACACCCAGTCCCGGCGCCGAATGCTTCACCCTTGGCCACGCCATTGAAGAACGCCATGATCCGCTTGGCGGTACCGAGCTGTACATCAGTTCGATGACGCTGGCGCCGACCTTTCGCGGCCAGGGACTCGGCCCATCCCTGTTCGCCGGCGGCATCGGCCAGGTAGCGGCGTGCTATCCGCAGTTGACCAGTGCGCTGCTGCTGGTCAACGAAAGCTGGCAGTCCGCCCGAAAAATCTATGCTGCGGCCGGCTTTCAGGAGCTGGCTCAACTCAAGGATTTCTTTGCGCCACGCCAAGGGCTGCGCGAGGACGGGATCGTCATGCGGCGGGAGATTGCGCCGGCAGCGCTGCCCAGTCGGCCCACGCTAGTCGACTAACTGGATTGCCGCTTCAGTCTCGCTGCGCGCCTCGGTCAGGCGATGCGCCGAACGCGTGATTGCCACGACGCACGGGTGGGTCAGGCGGCGTTCGACCGAGATCGCGTAGTAGTTGGCGGTGACCTCCCTGGTCCGGCCGACGACGGCGAGTTCTCCCGACGCGACGAATTCGTCCTCGGCGATGCTGGGGACGGGAAACAGCCCGGTGCCGGCCCGGCCGAACGCTGCCATCAAGGCCGTATCGTCAAATTCGCCGAGAATGCGCGGCCGTATCCCCTTGCGTTCGAACCACGGTTCGAGACTGCTGCGGATGGCCGAATCCTCGCCCGGCAGCATCACTGGCAGCGTGTTCAGGCAATCCGGAAAGGTGGCGGGCGGGCTGGTCATCAAGCCCGGCGCGGCGAGAAAGCTGAGACCGGAAGAGAGCAGGTGGTGGTTGTAGGCGCGCACGCTGTAGGAGGGGGGAATCGGGCTGTCGGAAATCACCAGGTCGAGTTGATGCACCGCCAACTGGCCGAGCAGGCGATCGAGCTGCCATTCGCGACAAATGATCCGGGTCGGCTGCTCGCCGCCGATGGCCGGTTGCAGCAGCTGGTAGGCCAGGGATTTGGGCACGGCATCCGAGACACCGACGCGGAACTCGGCGGGGCGGCCCTTGGGGTGGTGCTTGATCACCGCCTCCAGTTCGGCGCTCAGCGCGAACAGCTCGTCGGCGTAGTCCAGCGCCAGCTTGCCGGCCTCGGTCAGGACCAGCGAGCGGCCTTGTTTGGCGAACAGTTCGGTACCCAGATTTTTTTCCAGCAGTCCGATCTGTCCGCTCAGGGTCTGGGGGGTGATGGCGATGGCGTCGGCTGCCTTGGCAATACTGCCGGCCTTGGCCGCCTTCCAGAAATAGAAGAGATGCTTGTGGTTCATAAGGTATCGATTTATTCGATGTATTTTAAGAATTAAATCGAATTTATTTTACTGTCAGCCTGCGTTACTGTCTTCTTTTCCCCTGTTGGCCCGATTTGCCGGGAGCCGCCATGCTGACTGCGCTCATTCTCGTCTTCGTCATCGCCTATGCCGCGATCGCCCTCGAACATCCCCTGAAAATCAACAAGTCGGCCTCGGCCCTGGTCGGCGCCGGCCTGCTGTGGACCATCTACGCCCTGGCTGCCGGCGATCCGCATCTGGTCGGCGAGCAACTGGGTGAATCCTTGATGGGTACGGCGCAGATCGTCTTTTTCCTGATGGGCGCCATGGCCATTGTCGAAGTGATCGATGCCCATAACGGATTCGAGGTCATCACCCAGCGCATCCGCACGGCCAGCCTGCCGGCCTTGATGTGGCTGGTCGGCTTCGTCACCTTCTTCCTCAGCGCGGTACTCGACAATCTGACCACCACCATCGTGATGATTTCGCTGATGCGCAAACTGCTGGCCAAACGGGACGACCGTCTGTTCTTCGCCGGCATCATCGTCATTGCCGCCAACTCGGGCGGCGCCTGGTCGCCGATTGGCGACGTGACGACGACCATGCTGTGGATCGGCGGCCAGATCACGGCGCTGGCCATCATGAAGTCGGTCCTGCTGCCTGCTTTGGTCAGCATGTTGATCCCGCTCGCAATCACCGCCTATCTGTTGCGCGGGCAGAAAGTCCTGGCACCGGCTGCGGGCGGTCACGGTTCCGGCATCCGGAGCAGCGATTTTGAACGCAATCTGATCTTCTGTCTCGGCATCGGCATTCTGGTTGCCGTACCGGCCTTCAAGACGCTGACGCACCTGCCACCCTTCATGGGCATCCTGTTCGGGCTGGGCATTCTGTGGCTGGTCGGCGACCTGGTGCATCGGCACAAGGAGGACGAGTTCAAACACCATCTCACCCTGGTGCATGCGCTGAGCCGGATCGACATGAGCTCGCTGGTCTTTTTCGTCGGCATCCTGCTCGCCGTCGCCACGCTGGAACACACCCACGTTCTGGGCGACCTGGCCGGCTGGCTGGACCGTATGGTCGGTCGCCACGACCTGATCGTACTCATCATCGGCATGGTCAGCGCCATCGTCGACAACGTGCCCCTGGTCGCCGCCTCGATGGGCATGTACAGCCTGGCCGATTTCCCGGCCGATCATTTCCTGTGGCAGTTCATGGCCTACTGCGCCGGGACCGGCGGCTCCATCCTGATCATCGGCTCGGCGGCCGGTGTGGCGGCGATGGGTCTCGAAAAGATTGATTTTTTCTGGTACTTGAGAAGAATCAGCGGTCTCGCCCTGGTTGGCTATTTTGCCGGCGCCGGGGTCTATCTGCTGCAACATGCGGTAGTGGGATAAATGGAGCCAAGGAATGATTTTCCAATGCAAGAATGAATGGTTTGAACCGGCCATCATGCCTGGTTCGGCGGGGAATGATCGTGCTGCTGCCTGAGCGTCGGGCCTGCACGGCAATGCTGGCCGGCGTGCTGGTCGGCCTGCTTGCCGCCTGTGCGACGCAGCCGGCACCGGACGAGGCGGCCAAGCCGCCGGTTGCCGTCCCCAGTGCGACACCGCAAGCCAAGACGCCGACGGCGGAAGCGCCTCCCGCCGCGCCGGTCGTCGAAGTGGTACGCGAGAACAGCGTGTTCTTCGCCTCGCGCAGCAGCGACATCAACGAAGAGGGTTTGGCGACACTGCGCCGCTATGCCGAACGCCTAAAGGACAACAAGGATCTCAAGGTCATGTTGGTCGGCATGACCGACGACCTGGGTAGCCGGACCTACAACCTGGCCATGGCCGACCGCCGTATCGCCGCCGTCCAGCATCAACTGCGCGAACTGGGCGTCCGACCGCAGCAGATGCGGCGCTACAACGCCGGCGGCGAACAGGGCAGGGCCTGTACGTCGCCCGAATGCCGCAGCACGATGCGCCGGGTCGAACTGCGCTATATAGAGAAGCCGGCAGCGGCCAGGAAACACCATCCCTGAGCGCAGCCCCGATCTAGCCGTGGGGCGGCGGTGCCATGCCGGCATCCGCCTGACCCAGCGGCAGGGCGCTCAGTAAGTCTTGTACGGCAGGAACTTGCCGCTCATCGTGATCTTGACGCGGTCGCCCTTGGGGTCGGCTTCGCGGGTCAGGTCCATGTTGAAGTCGATGGCGCTCATGATGCCGTCGCCGAATTCCTCATGGATCAGCGACTTGAAGGTCGTGCCATAGACACTGATCAGTTCGTAGAAGCGGTAGATCAACGGGTCGGTCGGCACGGCGGTGGGCAGCGAACCCTTGTAGGGCACGACCTGCAACTGCGTCACGGCTTCTTCCGGCAGGTCGAGCGCTTCGCCGACCGCCTTGGCCTGGGCTTCGGTCAGCGTCATCTGGCCGAGCAGGGCGGCGGTACTCCATTCCTTGCTGTGGCCGACCACTTCGGCCAGCTTGGCCCAGGTCAGCTTTTTCTTGATTTTTTGGGTGACGATCAGGTCGGTGACTTCTTCGCGATTCATGGTGGGTCTCCTTGAGAGTTTAAGCAGCGAGTGAGGCGGTAAGCGGTTCGTCTTCGCCGGGGCGGACGACCGGGGGATGGATTTCGCCAGCCGGTTTCGGGTCTTTCGAGCGGCTGACCAGAAAATCGACCAGGTGATTGCGGATGCGGTAGAAACGCGGGTCGTGGTGCATGTCGTGGCGGGTGCGGCGGCGCGGCAGCGTCACCTGAACAATCTCGGCGATGCGCGCCCGTGGCCCGTTGCTCATCAGCAGGATGCGGTCGGAAAGCAGGATCGCCTCATCGACATCGTGGGTGATCATGAACACCGTCTGTTCCGTTGCCTGCACGATCTTCAGCAGTTCGTCCTGAATCGTGCCGCGGGTCAGGGCGTCGAGGGCACCGAAGGGTTCGTCGAGGAGCAGCATCTTGGGCTGGATGGCGAAGGCGCGGGCGATGCCGACGCGCTGCTTCATGCCGCCGGAGAGCATGCTCGGCTTCTTGTGCAGGGCGTGGCCGAGGCCGACCATCTCCAGGTACTGCGTCGCCTGGGCTTCGATCTGGGCCTTGCTCCAGTCCGGCCAGCGCGAGCGCACGCCGAATTTCACATTGTCGATAACGCTCATCCACGGCATCAGCGCGTGGCTCTGGAAGACGACGCCGCGATCCAGCCCCGGCCCGACGACCTCACGGCCGTCCATGATCAGGTTGCCGGCGCTGGCGTTTTCCAGCCCGGCCAGCGCGTTCAGGATCGTCGTCTTGCCGCAGCCGGAGTGGCCGATGATGCAGACGAACTCGCCTTTCTCGATGCTGAAATTGACGTTCTCGAACACCGGCGCATCGTTGCCGGTGTAGGACTTGGCGAGGTTGTCGACTTGCAGGAAGGCCATGGCGCTTACTCCGTGTAGCTGACCAGCTTTTGCAGGCCGGCAAAGCAGCGGTCGAGGATCATGCCGACGACGCCGATGACGAGAATGGCGAAGATCACGTTGGGCAGCGCCAGGTTGTTCCACTCGTTCCACACGAAGTAGCCGACCCCGGTGCCGCCGACCAGCATCTCGGCGGCGACGATGACCAGCCAGGCGATGCCCATCGAGATGCGCATGCCGGTCAGGATGGTCGGCGCGGCGGCGGGCAGGATCACCGTCAGCGCCTTGCGCAGCGGCTTCACCTCCAGTGTGCGGGCGACGTTCAGCCAGTCCTTGCGCACATTGGCGACACCGAAGGCGGTGTTGATCAGCATTGGCCAAACCGAACAGATGAAGATCACGAAAATGCCCGAGAGGTCCGAATCCTTGATCGTGTACAGCGCCAGTGGCATCCAGGCGAGCGGCGAAATCGGCTTCAGGACCTGGATGAAGGGATCGAGCGCCCGGTGCAGCAGCGGCGACATGCCGATGGTGAAGCCGAGCGGCAGCGCCACCAGGATCGCCAGCGCAAAGCCCAGGCCGACCCGGCCGAGCGAATGGCCGAGCTGGATGGCGATGCCCTTGTCGTTCGGCCCGTTATCCTTGAATGGGTCGGAGAGGTGGGTGACGATGGCCTTGCCGATCTCCTGCGGCGGCGGGAAACCGCCCGACTTGGCGGCTCCCTTGCCCATCAGGGCCGCGTATTCGTCCTGCGCCGCCGCCTGCTGCGCGCTCTCCTTCGGCTGCGTGGCAACGAACCACACGCCGATGAAGAAGGCGAACAGCACCACCGACAGCAGCAGGCTTTTCCAGTGCTCGTTTTTCATGGCGGGCTTTCGTCAGGCCTTCTTGATGGCGAAGGAATTGACGTAGGCGTCGGCCTTCATCGGGTCGAACTCCTTGCCCATCACCTTGAACTTGGCGTAATTCTCCTTGGGCGCCGGCATACCGATCTCGGCCATGTGCTTCTTGGCATCGGTGATCAGATACACCTTCTCGGCGATGTCCTTGTAATTGACGTCGCCCTTGATGTAACCCCAGCGCTTCATCTGGCTGAGAATCCACACCGCCATCGAATACCACGGGAAGGGGTCGAAATCGGCACGGGTCGGCACGTTCTGCACGCTGCCCAGGCCGTCGGCGAACTTGCCGGTGAGCACCTGTTCGAGCACCGTCTTGGGCTGGTTGAGGTAGGCGGCGGGCGACAGCACCTCGGCCATGATCGGGCGGTTCTTCGGGTCGCGGGCCATCTTGGCGGCGGTCAGGATGGCGCGGTAGAGCGCGGCGAAGGTGTTGGGGTTCTGCTTGACGAAATCGGCCGGCACGCCGAAGGAGCAGCAGGGGTGGCCGTCCCAGATTTCCTTCGAGAGGATGTGGATGAAGCCCACCTCGTCATAGACCGCGCGCTGGTTGAACGGGTCGGGGCCGAGATAGCCGTCGAGGTTGCCGGCGCGCAGGTTGGCCACCATCTCAGGCGGCGGCACGACGCGAATCTGGATGTCCTTGTCCGGGTCCAGCCCGTGCTCGGCCACGTAGTAGCGGAGCAGGAAGTTGTGCATCGAAAACTCGAAAGGCACAGCGAACTTGAAGCCCTTCCATTGCTTCGGGTCGCGCTTGTCCTTGTGCTTGACGTGCAGCGTGATCGCCTGGCCGTTGGTGTTCTGGATGGTGGCGACGTTGAGCGGCAGCGGGTTGGAGCCGATGCCCATGCTCATCGCAATCGGCATCGGGGCCAGCATGTGCGAGGCGTCGTATTCGCGGTTCAGCACCTTGTCGCGGATCAGCGCCCAGCCGGCGGTCTTGATCATCTGCACGTTCAGCCCCTGCTGCTTGTAGAAGCCCAGCGGGTCGGCCATCAGCAGCGGGCTGGCGCAGGTAATGGGAATGAAGCCGATCTTCAGGTCCTTCTTTTCCAGCGGGCCTTTCTCCTGCGCCATCGCCTCCAGCGCCCCGAGCGGGAAGAAGCTGGACAGCGCGGCCAGCGCCGTCGAGCGGCCCACGGCGCGCAGGAAGCGGCGGCGCTCGCCATCGTCCGGGAAAACGGCGCGCATGATCGCCGACTCGATGGTGCGGCGGTTCAGCGCTTCCTCATTGGCCTCGACCGGCAGATCGGCAGCCTTGGCCAGTGCCGCATCGTGCTCGGCCTGCGAGTGGTGCCGGCCGCAGCTGCAACTGCCGAGCCGGGTGCCGTCGTTGAAAGGGTCCTTGAAAGCAGACATGGCAATCTCCTTCTGGAAAATCGATGAATGAAAAGTCAGGCGGGTTCGTTGAATTCAATGTCGTGTCGGTACAGCTCGTAGGCACGGTGGTATTCCATGACGCGGGCCACGTCGTCGATGAAGGCTTCGTCGTAGCCGGCCCTGCGCAGCAGGTGAAAGCCCATCTCCATGCCGGAAGCGATGCCACCGGCGGTGACGATGCGCCCGGCGTCGACGACGCGCGCCCGGCTGACGCGGCAGGCCGGGGCGATCTCGGCCAGGCGGTCGATCGGCGTCTTGCCCATGTGCGAAGCTTCGAGCCGGTCTGGCTCCTTGCGGTTGGTCGCCGGCAGGCCATCGAGCAGGCCCATCCGGCCGTAGATCCATGAGCCGGTGCACACGCTGGTCAGCAGGCAGTCCGGCGGCAGCGCCTTGATGTAGCGGTGCAGGTTGGCGTTGTTCAGCTCCTGCCGCGTGCCGTAGCCGCCGGGAATCAGGAAGGCATCCATCGCCGGCTGGTCGGCGAAGCTGTAATTGGGAATGACGGTAAAGCCGGCCTGCGTCTGCACCGGCCGCATCGACTCGGCGATCAGGAAAGTATCAAGCTCCGGGTCCAGCCGCCGCGCCACCGAAAACACCCCGGCCGGCGCCGCGTAATCGACGATCTCGGCATCCTTGAACACATAGATGCCCAGCCTGAATCCCTGTTTGCGTGCCATGCGACGACCTCCCGAAAGGGGCCGCCTTCGCCAGAAACGAAGGCCGGCCGATGGAGATCATTCTGGCGACGCCGGCTGGGGCCCGGTATCACGACAACTGTGATTCGGGTGTAGGGGGATTACTACAAGGGGGGAATAGTGCTATCCATCGTAAAAGGTCATTCGTCTGATGCGACACATCTTTCCGAGATCAGCTGTTTATCTGCCACCCTGGCTGTAACGCGCATATCTGTTGAGATGGCGCGAAACCAAAAGTCGCAGGCGCCCCAAAGGACGTATAGCACTTAAAATTACGGACTCCGCGTGTCGCAGCCGTGGAGCCGTGCGAAACAATCCAGACCTAGGTCATTTTCAACTGCGATGGAATGACCACATAAGCACCATTGAAACAGGAACAGTACACATGACCAGCGCCCAACAACGTGCCGAACTGCAGCGCCGCATCTGGCAAATTGCCAACGAGGTCCGCGGTGCGGTCGACGGCTGGGATTTCAAGCAATACGTGCTCGGCGCGCTGTTCTACCGCTTCATCAGCGAAAACTTCGCCGCCTACATCGAAGGCGGTGACGACAGCATCGATTACGCCGAGCTGCCCGACAGCGTCATCACCCCGGCCATCAAGGACGACGCCGTCAAGACCAAGGGCTATTTCATCTACCCCAGCCAACTATTCGCCAAGGTCGTCGCCGGCGCCAACACCAACGAAAGCCTGAACACCGACCTTGCCGCCATTTTTGCCGCCATCGAAAGCTCCGCCAGCGGCTACCCTTCGGAGCAGGACATCAAGGGCCTGTTTGCCGATTTCGACACCACCAGCAACAAACTCGGCAATACGGTCAAAGACAAGAACACCCGCCTGGCCGCCGTGCTCAAGGGCGTGGCCGATCTGAATTTTGGTGACTTTAATGCCGTTCACATCGACCTCTTCGGCGATGCCTACGAATTCCTCATCTCCAACTACGCCGCCAACGCCGGCAAATCCGGTGGCGAGTTCTTCACGCCGCAAAACGTCTCCAAGCTGATCGCGCAACTGGCCATGCACAAGCAGACCAGCGTCAACAAGATCTACGACCCGGCCTGCGGCTCCGGCTCGCTGCTGCTGCAAGCCAAGAAACAATTCGACGACCACCTCATCGAAGACGGCTTCTACGGGCAGGAAATCAACCACACCACGTACAACCTGGCGCGGATGAACATGTTCCTGCACAACATCAACTATGACAAATTCGACATCCAGCTCGGCAACACCCTGACCGAACCGCATTTCGGCGACGAAAAACCCTTCGACGCCATCGTCTCCAACCCGCCCTATTCGGTGAAGTGGGTCGGCAGCGACGACCCGACGCTGATCAACGACGAACGCTTCGCCCCGGCCGGTGTGCTGGCGCCCAAATCCAAGGCCGACTTCGCCTTCGTGCTGCACGCCCTCGGCTACCTCTCCGCCAAAGGCCGCGCCGCCATCGTCTGCTTCCCCGGCATCTTCTACCGGGGCGGTGCCGAGCAGAAAATCCGCCAATACCTTGTGGACAACAACTACGTCGAAACGGTGATTTCGCTGGCGCCCAACCTGTTCTTCGGCACCACCATCGCCGTCAATATCCTGGTGCTGTCCAAGCACAAGACCGACACCCGAACCCAGTTTATCGACGCCAGCGGCCTGTTCGACAAGAAAACCAATAACAACGAGCTATCCGACCAGCACATCGAAGAAATCATGCAGGCCTTCGACAGCAAGGCCGATGTCGCGCACTTCGCCCACTCGGTGAGCTTCGAAGCCATCGCCGCCAACGACTACAACCTGTCAGTCAGCAGCTACATCGAAGCCAGGGACGACCGCGAAGTCATCGATATTGCCCAGCTCAATGCCGAGTTAAAGACCACTGTTGCCAGGATTGACCTGCTCCGCAAAGAGATTGATGCCATCGTGGCGGAAATCGAAGGCTCTTAAATCGAGGCCAAGCCCATGACACTCAGCAATAGCCTGATTACAAAACTGGGCGACAGACTTCGCTGCGGCGATTTCAGCGAAGCTGACTTGGCGATGCTCGATACTTTTCGCCAAACCTTCAGTGAGGTTGATGAACAGGCCTATCAGCTTATCCAAAGCACGCTTGCATCAGCAACGGGCTGGACTAGCACCAAACGCAAGCGCAAAACCCAGCAGTCAATTGTTGATAAGCTGTGTCGCCAGCCCCGGTTACGCTTGCCACAAATGCAGGATATCGCAGGCTGCCGGATTGTGATTGAGGGCGGCAGTCAGGTAGCAGACACCTTGGGCAGCCTGCTTACTGGCGCATTTGAGCCGCTGCAATGGGAAATTGAGCGCAAAGAGCGGCATGCCCATGGTTACCGAGCCACCCATATCATTGCCAAAAAAGGGCAGAAGTTTTACGAAATACAGCTTAGAACGTATGCGCAGGATGTGTGGGCAAACCTGGTTGAGAGTTTGTCCGATGAGAACAACACCCTCAAATACGGTGGCAACGACCAAGAGCAAGCACTAATGAGTCAGTTGAAAATTTTGGCGGAGCGATTTTCTGAAATTGACCAAAACGCTCATCAAGTAAGCTTTGAAATCTATCAGCAACAAATAAAGGATGCGATTCACCATGTATTTTCTCATTGAACACAATCGCACCACCAAAAAAACTCACTGCGAAGAATTCAGTGATTATGCTGCTGCACAGTTTGCTGGCCTGCAAAAAGAGCAAGAATACTTTCATGCCAAGCGCCATGAAATGGAAGTGGTTGTTTTCGAAGCTAATTCAATTGATGATTTAAAGCGGACCCATAGTCGCTATTTTGTTACCGGAGGTAAAGATGATAATTCAGCAGGCGCTTTGCTGGCCATAGGGCTGATTGGTCTGGCGATTTATCTGCACAATAAAAAGTGAGTTGTCGAGCATGGATTTTCTGGAAAAACTGCTGGACGGAGTGGCGGTGGAGTGGCGACCGCTTGGAGATATAGCCAAGTACTCTGATGTCCGTATCGACTCCAGTCGAGTCCGCAAAGATAACTATGTAGGCGTTGATAACCTTCTACAGAATCGAGCAGGAAAAACAGACTCGAGTTACGTCCCGAACGTCGGACGCCTTATAGAGTATCTGCCCGGTGATATTTTGATCGGAAATATTCGCCCATATTTGAAGAAAATTTGGCTTGCCAATCAAACTGGAGGCACAAATGGTGACGTACTTGTTATACGGCCGACTCATCCATCTTTGAGTTCCAGTTACTTGCATCAGGTGCTGACCGATGAGCAATTTTTTGCTTACAACATGCAGCACGCAAAAGGGGCAAAAATGCCTCGGGGTGACAAATTAAAGATACTTGAATATCGAATCCCCATCCCCTGCCCGGAAAACCCCAAAAAATCGCTCGAAATCCAGGCCGAAATCGTCCGAATACTGGACGCATTTACCTCCCTTACAGCCGAGCTTACAGCCGAGCTTACAGCCGAGCTTAACACCCGAAAACGACAATACAACCACTATCGCGACCAATTGTTGAGTTTTGAAGAAGGAACTGCGGAGTGGACTCCGCTTGGTGATCTCGCAGAGAACCTTGACAATAAGCGCAAGCCGATTACGAGTGGTTTGAGAGAACCAGGGGATATTCCGTACTATGGAGCATCGGGGATTGTCGATTACGTTAAGGACTATATCTTTGACGAAGACCTGTTACTTGTTTCCGAAGATGGCGCAAATTTGCTGGCGCGAAATACCCCAATTGCTTTCAGTATCAGTGGAAAAAGCTGGGTTAACAATCATGCGCATGTGCTTAAATTTGAAACATATGCCGAGCGCAGATATGTTGAATACTATTTGAATAGCATTGATCTGACGCCTTATATCTCCGGTGCTGCACAGCCAAAACTCAATAAAAAGAATCTGGAAGACATTAGCATCCCAAATCCTTCCCTAGAGGAGAAGAAGCGCATCGTCGCCATCCTCGACAAATTCGACGCCCTGACCAATTCCCTCAGCGAGGGCCTGCCCCGCGAAATCGCGTTGCGCCAGAAGCAATACGAGCATTACCGCGATATGCTATTGAGCTTTCCCAAGCCAGAAGCCCCCACGCCCACCGCCGCCTAAGGAGGGAGCCATGTCCAGGCACCATCTCACGCTTCGCGACCAGACCACGGAATTCCTGCTCTACACCGCGCCCAACGGCGCAGTCAAAGTCGAAGTCCTGCTCAGCAATGAAAGCATCTGGCTGACGCAAAAGCGCATGGCGGAGTTGTTTGGCGTGGGCGTGCCGGCCATTTCCAAGCATCTGAAGAACATCTTCGACAGTGGCGAGTTGGTGGAAGAAGTGGTTGTTTCCATTTTGGAAACAACCACTGAGCATGGCGCCGTGGCGGGCCTTACCCAGACCCAGCAGGTCAAGTATTACAACCTGGATGCGGTGATTTCGGTGGGCTACCGGGTCAATTCGGCGCAGGCGACGCAATTCCGCATCTGGGCGACGGCCTTGATCAAGGAGTACATCATCAAGGGCTTTGCCATGGATGATGAGCGTCTGAAGAATGGCCGCTTCTTTGGCAAGGATTATTTCCGTGAGTTACTGGAGCGGGTGCGCTCGATCCGCGCCAGCGAGCGGCGGATTTATCAGCAGATCACAGATATTTTTGCCGAGTGCAGCATCGATTACGACGCGAAATCCGAGACCACTCGCCTGTTCTACGCCCATGTGCAGGACAAGTTTCATTTTGCGATCACCGGCCACACGGCGGCCGAAATCATTTTGCTGAAGGCCGACGCCAGCAAGCCCTTGATGGGCATGAGCACCTACAAGAATGCGCCGGATGGCCGAGTGCTGAAATCCGATTCGCTGGTGGCGAAAAACTACTTGAGCGAAGAAGAAATCCGGAAACTTGAGCGCGCCGTTTCCGCTTTTTTTGATTACATCGAAGGCATCATCGAGCGGCGCAATACCTTCACGATGGAGAGCTTTGCCGAAAGCGTGGACAAGTTTCTCTCCTTCAACGAGTACCGGATTCTGGAAGGCTACGGATCGGTCAGCCGACAGCAGGCCGAGGCGAAAGCCGTTGCCGAATATGAAAAGTTCAACAAGCAGCAGCGCATCGAATCCGACTTCGACCGCGCAGTAAAAAAGCTGCTGCAAAAGAGGGGCGCCGAGGAATGAGCGACTACAAGACCATTGCCGAATCGAACAGCTTCATCGTCCTGGATAAGTACGTCAAGGAATGGCAGGCGAACGAGAGCTACCAGAGCGAATACGACCTGGAGCGGGAATTCATTCAGGATTTGCAGAATCAGGGCTACGACTATATGCCCGAGCTGAACACGCCGGAGAAGCTGCTGGCCAATGTGCGCGACGCTTTGCAAACGCTGAACAATGTGCAGTTTTCTGACGGCGAATGGCTACGTTTTGTGGAAACCTGGCTGGACAAGCCGAGCGATGGCATCGTCGAGAAAACTCGCAAGATTCACGACGACTACGTGCACGACTTTGTCTTTGATGATGGGCATATACAGAACATCTACCTGCTGGATAAAAAGAACATTGCCCGCAACAAGGTGCAGGTGATCCGGCAGTTTGAGCAAAAGGGCAGCCACGCCAACCGTTACGACGTGACGATCTTGGTGAACGGCCTGCCGCTGGTGCAGGTGGAGCTGAAAAAACGCGGCGTGGCGATTCGCGAAGCCTTCAACCAGGTGCACCGCTACAGCAAGGAGAGCTTCAACAGCGAGTATTCCCTGTTCAAGTATCTGCAACTGTTCGTGATCTCCAACGGCACTGACAGCCGTTATTTCGCCAACACCACGCAGCGCAACAAGAACAGTTTCGACTTCACCATGAACTGGGCGAGGGCGGATAACACGCTGATCAAGGATTTGAAGGACTTCACTGCCACCTTCTTCCAGAAAAAGACTTTGCTCAACGTGCTGCTGCATTATTCGGTTTTCGATGCCAGCAACACGCTGCTGGTCATGCGGCCCTACCAGATCGCCGCCACCGAACGCATCCTGTGGAAGATCAACTGCGCCTGGCAGGCGAAGAACTGGAGCAACACGGAAAGCGGCGGCTACATCTGGCACACCACCGGCTCCGGCAAGACCCTGACCAGCTTCAAGGCGGCACGGCTGGCCACCGAGCTGGATTTCATCGACAAGGTGTTTTTCGTGGTCGACCGCAAGGATCTGGATTACCAGACCATGAAGGAATACCAGCGTTTTTCGCCGGACAGCGTCAATGGTTCGGACAGCACGGCCGGCCTCAAGCGCAATCTGGACAAGGACGACAACAAGATCATCGTCACCACCATCCAGAAGCTCAACAACCTGATGAAGAGCGAGGGCGACCTGCCCATCTACGGCAAGCAGGTGGTGTTCATTTTCGACGAGTGCCACCGCAGCCAGTTTGGCGAAGCGCAGAAAAACCTGAAAAAGAAGTTCAAGAAGTTCTATCAGTTCGGCTTCACTGGCACGCCGATCTTCCCGCAGAACGCCCTCGGCGCGGAAACCACCGCCAGCGTGTTCGGCCGCGAACTGCATTCCTATGTGATTACCGACGCTATCCGCGATGAAAAGGTGCTGAAGTTCAAGGTGGATTACAACGACGTCCGCCCGCAATTCAAGGCCGTCGAAAGCGAGCAGGACGAGAAGAAGCTCAGCGCGGCGGAAAACCGGCAGGCCTTGCTGCACCCTGACCGCATCGGCGAAATCACCCAGTACATCCTGAACAACTTCCGGCAGAAAACCCATCGCCTACAAGCCAGCGCCAAGGGCTTCAACGCCATGTTCGCGGTAAGCAGCGTGGAGGCCGCCAAGCTGTACTACGACTCCTTCAAGGATTTGCAGAAGAACAGTGACAAGCCGCTGAAAGTGGCGACCATCTTTTCGTTTGCCGCCAACGAGGAACAGGATGCTGTGGGCGACATCCAGGACGAAAGCTTCGATGTTTCCGCCATGAGCGTCAGCGCCAAGGAGTTCCTGAGCGCCGCCATCGCCGATTACAACGCGCTGTTCAAGACCAATTTCAGCGTCGACAGCAACGGCTTCCAGAACTATTACCGCGATCTGGCCAAGCAGGTGAAAGCCAAGGAAATCGACCTGTTGATCGTGGTCGGCATGTTCCTGACCGGCTTCGATGCGCCGACGCTGAATACCCTGTTCGTCGACAAGAACCTGCGCTACCACGGCCTGATGCAGGCCTATTCGCGCACCAACCGCATTTTTGACGCGACCAAGACCTTCGGCAACATCGTTACCTTCCGCGATCTGGAACAGGCGACCATCGACGCCATCACCTTGTTCGGTGACAAGAACACCAAGAACGTGGTGCTGGAGAAGAGCTACAAGGAATACATGGAGGGCTTCACCGATGTGCTGACTGGTGAGGCGCGCCGTGGCTTCGTGGACGTGGTGCGCGAGCTGGAGCAGCGTTTCCCCGACCCTGCAGCCATCGAAAAGGAATCCGACAAGAAGGCTTTTGTGAAGCTGTTCGGGGAGTATCTGCGCGTCGAGAATGTGCTGCAGAACTTCGACGAATTCGCCAGTCTGAAGGCTTTGCAGGCTCTGGATATGAACGACCCGGCGGCCGTCGAGGCGTTCAAGGCGCAGCGTTATTTGAGCGACGACGACCTGGCTGCGCTACAGGCGATCAAGATTCCGGCGGAACGGAAGATCCAGGATTACCGTTCAACCTATAACGACGTGCGCGACTGGCTGCGCCGGGAAAAATCTTCCGCAGAGAAGGAAAAATCGACCATCGACTGGGACGACGTGGTTTTCGAGGTCGATCTGCTGAAATCGCAGGAAATCAACCTCGACTACATCCTGGAACTGATCTTCGAGCACAACAAGAAGATCAAGGACAAGGCCGCGTTGATCGAAGACGTGCGGCGGGTGATTCGCGCCAGCCTGGGCAACCGTGCCAAGGAAAGCCTGTTGGTCGATTTCATCAACCAGACCGACCTCGACCAGATCGGCGACAAGGCTAACGTGATCGACGCCTTCTTCACTTTTGCCCAGGCGGAGCAACAACGCGAGGCACAAGAGTTGATCAGTGACGAGAGCCTGAACGCCGAGGCGGCCAGGCGTTACATCACGACCTCTCTAAAACGTGAATTCGCCAGTGACAACGGGACTGAACTCAATGCGGTTTTGCCAAAGATGAGCCCATTGAATCCGCAGTACCTGACTAAAAAGCAGAGTGTTTTTCAGAAAATCGCTGCTTTTGTGGAGAAGTTCAAAGGCGTGGGCGGGCAGGTTTAATGCAAGTCAGGTTGTACTCTGGATTTAATTCAGAGACAGGGCTGACTTGAAGTGAGTGAAAAATCGCATGTTTTCGCACGTTGGCATCTCGGGGTCTCCACTGCTGATCGGGGCTAGATCTTTTTGCCAATAGATCGAGATCGCCCTGTCACCATATTCACCCCATCAACTCATGCCTAACCGCATAAGCAAACAAATCCGCCGGATTGTTCAAGTTCAGCTTCTCGAAAATCCGCGCCCGGTAGGTTGAGATGGTGTTGGCAGAGAGTGTCAGCTGCTGGGCGATCTGGGTGACGCTTCGGCCTTGGGCGAGCAGTTTCAGGACTTGGTATTCGCGGTTGGAGAGGGTTTCGTGTGGCGGTTTTTCGCTGTCGGTGTCGCCGCGTACGTCGTGGGCGAGCAGTTCGGCGACGGTGGGGGTGACGTAGAGGCCGCCGCTGGCGACCTTGGCGATGGCGGCGCAGAGGATGTCCGGGTTGCAGCCCTTGTTGAGGTAGGCGTGGGCGCCGCTCTTGAGGGCGCGCAGCGCGAACTGGTTCTCGGGGTACACGGAAAGCATGATGACGCCGAGGCGCGGGAATTCGCCGTGCAGGGTTTTCAGTACGTCCAGCCCGTCGCGTTCGCCGAGCGCGATGTCGAGCAGCACGACGTCGATGGCCGTGCTGCGCAGGCAGCGCAGGGCGGCGGGGCCGTCTTCGGCTTCGTGGATGTCGCCGATGGCGGAGTTTTCGGAGAGGATCTGCCGCAGGCCGCGGCGGATGATCATGTGGTCATCGACGATCAGGATGCGGGTCATGCGCTGGCTCCTTGCTGGCCGGCCACGACGCCGGGCAGGCACAACACGACGGTGGTGCCTTCGCCGGGGCTGCTGACGATATTGAGCCGCCCGCCCAGTGCGAGGGTGCGTTCGCGCATGCCGAGCAGGCCGAAGGATGTGGGTTGCGGCGGCACGCGCATGCCTTGTCCGTCGTCGGCGATGCGCAGCGTCAGGGCGTCGCCTTCGGTGCTGGCGACGAGTTGCACATTGCGGGCGCCGGCGTGGCGGGAAACGTTGGTCAACACTTCCTGGACGATGCGGTAGAGGGCGATTTCGGCGTCGCGCCCGAGGCGGCAGCGCTCGACGGCGGGCGGACAGACGTAGCGGCAGGCGATGCCGCTGCGCCGCTGGAATTCCTGGAGCAGGGTTTCGAGCGCCGGCCACAGGCCGAGGTGGTCGAGCACGCCGGGGCGCAGGTCGTTGAGGATGCGGCGCACGGCGCTCATCGCCTCGCTGCCCACTTCGAGCATGTCGTCCAACTTGCCGGCCAGCGTTTCGTCGCCGGCCAGGCGCTGGCGCAGCCAGTTCATGTCGAGTTGCAGCGCGGTGAGGGCGGCGCCGAGGTCGTCATGGATGTCGCGGGCGATGTGCCGGCGTTCCTCTTCGCGCACGCTGTTGAGGTGGGCGGAGAGCCGGCGCAGCGATTCGTGCGACTGGCGCAGGTTGTCGTGGGCGGCGGTGAGTTCGGCGGTGCGTTCGCGGACGCGCCGTTCGAGCTGGTCGTGAGCCTCCTGCAGCAGGCGTTCGGTGCGCTTGCGCTCGGTGATGTCGTTGAAGGTGACGACGGCGCCGACCACGCTGTCGCCATCGCGAATCGGGTAGGAGGCATATTCGGCGGGAAAGCTGCTGCCGTCGCGGCGCCACAGCACTTCGTTGTCGACGCGGATGCCGTGGCCTTCCTGGAAGGCCTTGTAGATGCGGCATTCATGGACCGGCATCAGGGTTTCGTCGGCGTGCGAATGGTGGATCAGGTAGTGCATCGAGCGGCCGAGCACTTCATCCGGCGTGTAGCCGAGCATCTCGGCGCCGGCTTCGTTGATGAAGATGCAGCGCCCGCGCAGGTCGATGCCGTAGATGCCTTCGCCGGTCGATTCGAGGATCAGCTCCAGCTGGCGGCGCCAGGCGGCGTGGTGCGAGAGGTTATGCAGGTTGGCGAACATCGGCTTGGTTTGCGGGCGAAGCGGGCACGATCGGTTTTCCTGCTGCGGATAAAAAACGGGGGCCGAAGCCCCCGTGCGACTGACAGCCCCGGATTATTTGACTTCCGGCTCGTCCTTCTTCTTGTCGTTGCCGGCGATGTACGGGCTCCACGGTTGGGCCTTGACCGGGCCCGGCGTCTTCCAGACGACGTTGAACTGGCCGTCGGCCTTCACTTCGCCGATGAACACCGGCTTGTGCAGGTGGTGGTTCTTTTCGTCCATCGTGGCGACGAAGCCGGACGGTGCCTTGAAGGTCTGGCCGGCCATGGCGGCGATGACCTTGTCGGTGTCGGTCGACTTGGCTTTCTCGACAGCCTGCGCCCACATGTGGATGCCGATGTAGGTGGCTTCCATCGGGTCGTTGGTGACGACGGTGGCGGCGTTCGGCAATTTCTTCTTGACCGCCCAGTCCTTGTACATCTTGATGAACTTGGTGTTCTCGGCGTTCTTTAGGGACTGGAAGTAGTTCCAGGCAGCCAGGTGGCCGACCAGCGGCTTGGTATCGACGCCGCGCAGTTCTTCTTCACCCACCGAGAAGGCGACGACCGGCACGTCGGTGGCCTTCAGGCCGGCGTTACCCAGTTCCTTGTAGAAGGGCACGTTGGAGTCGCCGTTGATGGTCGAAACCACGGCCGTCTTCTTGCCTTCGGAGGCGAACTTCTTGATCTTGGCGATGATGGTCTGGTAATCGCTGTGACCGAACGGCGTGTAGTCTTCCATGATGTCGGCGTCAGCCACGCCCTTGGACTTCAGGAAGGCGCGCAGGATCTTGTTGGTGGTGCGCGGATAGACGTAGTCGGTGCCGAGCAGCACGAAGCGCTTGGCTTCGCCGCCGTCCTTGGACATCAGGTATTCGACGGCCGGGATGGCTTGTTGGTTGGGGGCTGCACCGGTGTAGAAAACGTTCTTTTCGAGTTCTTCACCTTCGTACTGGACCGGGTAGAAGAGCAGGCCGTTCAGTTCCTTGTAAACCGGCAGAACCGACTTGCGGGACACCGAGGTCCAGCAGCCGAAGGTGACGGCAACCTTGTCCTTGGTCAGCAGCTGGCGGGCCTTTTCGGCGAACAGCGGCCAGTTGGAAGCCGGATCGACGACGACCGGTTCGAGTTTCTTGCCCATTACACCACCGGCCTTGTTGATTTCCTCGATGGTCATCAGCACGGTTTCCTTGAGCGCGGTCTCGGAAATGGCCATGGTGCCGGAGAGGGAGTGCAGTACGCCAACCTTGATGGTGTCGGCGGCATGGGCGGCCATGCCAATGGAAGACAGCGCGGCGGCCAGGACAGTGGCCTTGATGAAGTTGCGGCGATTGCTCATGGAAGCTCCTCGGTTTGGGTAATCTGGTCAAACTGCGTTGTTGCAGTGCAGCGCCAGATTAAGGAGCCGGCCGTTTTGGCGAAATACGTTAGATTGCGTAGGTGTCTGGAATGGGGATTTGCCGGTTGGCAACGCCCCCTTGCCGGCTATGGGCGCGGGGTGGCGCGCCGGCCCAAAGCTGGCCCGGCGCGCTGCCGCCGGGCCAGGCTCCGGTACTACTTGAGCGCTGCGGCGTGGTGGCGCAAGTGATCGTCGATGAAGCTGGCGATGAAGAAATAGCTGTGGTCGTAACCGGCCTGCTGGCGCAGCGTCAGCGGATGGCCGGCGGCGCTGGCGGCGGCTTGCAGCGCCTCGGGCTTGAGCTGGACGGCGAGAAACTGGTCGCGGTCGCCCTGGTCGATCAGGATCGGCAGCTTTTCGCCGGCCGTGGCGAGCAACTGGCTGGCATCCCACTCGCGCCATAACGCCCGGTCTTCGCCCAGGTAACGGGAGAAGGCTTTTTCGCCCCAGGGCACGGCCGCCGGGTTGCAGATCGGCGCGAAGGCCGACAGCGACTGGTAGCGGCCCGGATTGCGCAGGGCGCAGACCAGGGCGCCGTGCCCACCCATCGAGTGGCCGAAAATGCCGCGCCGCTCGCCGACGGCGAAGTTGGCTTCGATCAGGGCCGGCAGTTCCTGCACCACGTAGTCGTGCATGCGGTAGTGCTTTGCCCACGGGGCTTGCGTCGCGTTCAGGTAGAAGCCGGCGCCGTGGCCGAAATCCCAGCCGCCATCCGGGTCGCCCGGCACCTCGGCGCCGCGTGGGCTGGTGTCGGGGGCGACGATGATCAGGCCGAGTTCGGCCGCCAGCCGGAAAGCGCCGGCTTTCTGCATGAAGTTCTCGTCGGTGCAGGAGAGGCCGGACAGCCAGTAGAGCACCGGCAGCTTTTCACCCTGTTCCATCTGCGGCGGCAGGTAGATCGAGAACACCATGTCGCAGTTGAGCGTGCTGGCGCGGTGCCGGTAACGCTTGAGCCAGCCGCCGAAGCTTTTCTGGCAGGAGAGATTTTCCAGGGACATCGTCATCGCCTCAGAAATGGATCACGGTGCGGATGCTCTTGCCTTCGTGCATCAGGTCGAAGGCTTCGTTGATCTGCTCGAGCGGCATGGTGTGGGTGATGAAGGTGTCGAGCGGGATTTCGCCCTTTTGCGCCTTTTCGACATAGCCCGGCAGTTCGCTGCGGCCCTTGACGCCGCCGAAGGCCGAACCGCGCCAGACGCGGCCGGTGACCAGCTGGAAGGGGCGGGTGCTGATTTCCTGGCCGGCACCGGCGACGCCGATGATGGTCGATTCGCCCCAGCCCTTGTGGCAGCACTCCAGTGCGGCGCGCATCAGGTTCACGTTGCCGACGCACTCGAAGGAGTAATCGACGCCGCCATCGGTCATCTCGACGATGACTTCCTGGATCGGCTTGGCGAAATCCTTGGGATTGACGAAGTCTGTGGCGCCCAGTTGCCTGGCGATATCGAACTTGGCCGGGTTGATGTCGATGGCGATGATGCGCGACGCCTTGGCCATGGTGGCGCCGATGATCGCCGCCAGGCCGATGCCGCCCAGACCGAAGATGGCGACGGTGGCGCCTTCTTCCACCTTGGCGGTGTTGAGCACGGCGCCGATGCCGGTGGTGACGCCGCAGCCGAGCAAGCAGACCTTTTCGAGCGGCGCTTCCTTGGGGATCTTGGCCAGCGAGATTTCAGGCAGCACGGTGTATTCGGAGAACGTCGAGCAGCCCATGTAGTGGAAGATCGGCTGGCCGTTGTAGGAGAAGCGCGAGGTGCCGTCCGGCATCAGGCCTTTGCCCTGGGTGGCGCGCACCGCCTGGCAGAGGTTGGTCTTGCCCGACTTGCAGAACTTGCACTGGCCGCATTCGGCGGTGTACAGCGGAATGACGTGGTCGCCGACGGCCAGCGAGGTGACGCCTTCGCCGACCGCTTCGACGATGCCGCCGCCTTCATGGCCGAGGATGGACGGGAAGATGCCTTCCGGATCGTCGCCGGAGAGCGTGAAGGCGTCGGTGTGGCAGACGCCGGAGGCAATGATGCGGACGAGGACTTCGCCGGCCTTGGGGGCTTCGACATCGACTTCGACGATCTGCAGCGGTTGATTGGCGGCAAAGGCAACGGCGGCGCGGGACTTGATGCTCATGGTGGCAGGCTCGGAGAGTGACAATGCGGCTGAGTATAATTAGTGCGGCATGGTGAATAAATCGCCATTCGGTAATTGATTGTTGCTGTATGGGGATAATCCGGCGAGGCGCCGGGGAAGGGCAAAAATGAGTCGTTGGGATGGTCTGGACGAGTTCGTGGCGGTGGCCGAGTGCGGCAGCTTTTCGCGGGCGGCCGAGCGTTTGCGCCTGTCGTCGTCGCATGTCAGCCGGCAGGTGGCGCTGCTCGAAGAGCGCTTGCAGGCCCGGTTGCTCTACCGGACGACGCGCCGGGTGTCGCTGACCGAGGCCGGGCAGACCTTTCTCGCCCGCTGCCAGCGCCTGGTCGAGGAGCGCGACGAGGCTTTCCTCACCATCGGCGACCTGCACAGCGCGCCGACCGGGCTGCTGCGCATGACGGCGGCGGTGGCCTACGGCGAGCGTTTCATCGTGCCACTGGTCAATGATTTCATGGCCCAGTATCCGGCGCTGAAGGTCGAGATCGAGCTGACCAACCGCACGCTCGACATGGTGCATGAAGGTTTCGACCTGGCGATCCGCCTCGGCCGGCTCAACGAGTCGAGCCTGGTGGCGACCCGGCTGGCGCCGCGGGCGATGTACCTGTGTGCCGCGCCGGCCTATCTCGAACGCTATGGCCGGCCGCACACCTTGTCCGAGCTGGCCGGGCACAACTGCCTGGTGGGCACCGGCGATACCTGGCTGTTCCGCCAGGACGAGCGCGAGGTGCAGTTCCGGCCGACCGGCAACTGGCGCTGCAACAGCGGCCAGGCGGTGCTCGACGCGGCCTTGCGCGGTTTCGGCCTGTGCCAGTTGCCCGACTATTACGTGCTCGACCCCTTGCGCCGGGGCGAGCTGGTCTCCTTGCTCGAAGCCAACCAGCCGCCGGGGGCAGCCGTCTGGGCGGTCTATCCGCAACGGCGCTATTCGCTGCCCAAGGTCCGCCTGTTGCTCGACGCGCTCAAGCTCGGGCTGGCAGCGCGGCCGGAATATGCCGCCGCGCCGGCCTAATCGGACTGACAGCGCGTGGTGGCTGGGGGCTTTTGCAATGAGGCCAAAAACAAAGGCCACATCAGCGGATGTGGCCTTTGTCGATATGGCTGGGTAAAGCGCAGGCGGATACGAAAACTTTGCCTGGCGGCTTAGTTCGATTTCGTCTTGCGACGGGAGAAGCCAAGTCCTGCCAAGCCGAGACCGATAAGGGCAAGAGAGGCCGGTTCCGGAATGTTGTTGGCGCTTTCACCGATTTGATAGGAAATGAATTCGCCGGATACTGCGTCCGTCACCGTATAGGTTCCGGATACCAGGCCGAGGCTGGCGAAGTTCGTATTGGCAAAAGTCCAATTCTGATCCGGCGACCAAAGACCGTTTACCAGGTCGGCGCGCTCAACGCCCAAGCCAGGGGTGATGACGCTGTCCCAGATGTAGGTGGCAAATCCCTTGCTTCCGCTATCAATGCTCGACACTCCAAGCCAGAATGTGTCCCACAAGCCACTGGAGCTCCATGCCGAGTAGTCGGTTCCGTTATGGAAACCGAAGGAAATATCGATCGAGCCAACACTGGTTCCACCCATGATCGAGGTGTTGCCGTAATACTGAATGCCAGTCCCACCCCAGCTGGAGGCACTGTTCTGGAGTACCAGCTGGTTGGTGTCGATGCTTCCGGAAGACGTCATCGTGACGTTGTTTCCGACTTCGGAAAAGGTGAATGTCAAACCGGCCAAGGCAGGGGCGGAGGCGAGGGCGAACAGGGCGGAAACAGCCAGCGAGCAGAGTTTTTTGTTCATGGTGAGATAGGTGACTCGAAAAAAAGTTTTTTCGAGAAAAGCAAAAATTCGGCCATGTAAATTTATTTATATAAATCAAATTGATGGCTGTTAGTAGGGTAATGGTGTGTAAGAAATTCCGACAGTTCTTGAGTGCTTGCTCGAAACGCTTGCATCCTGCGTCGTGTACGCCGATCAAGCGTATTTCTGCGCTGTCTTGTTGAAGAAGCAAGGGCTTTCCATTGTGCCTGGCACAGTGGTTCGCTCCCCGTCGCCCCGGCTAGAATCACCGCCTGTTCAAAGCAGTTGAGCGAGAAAGGTCGAGGGTATGGCGGTACGTAGCATTCTGCGCATGGGCGATCCGCGCTTGTTCAAGGTGGCGGCGCCGGTCGAGGATTTTTCCAGCCCGCAGTTGGCGGCGCTGATCGAGGACATGTTCGACACCATGGCAGCAGCCGGCGGCGTCGGGCTGGCCGCGCCGCAGATCGGCGTCGATCTGCAACTGGTGATTTTCGGCTTCGAGAAAAGCGAGCGCTATCCGGATGCCGAGGCCGTGCCGCAAACCATCCTGATCAATCCGCTGATCACGCCGCTCGGCGACGACGAAGAAAGCGCCTGGGAGGGCTGTCTGTCGGTGCCGGGCCTGCGCGGCATGGTGCCGCGCCCGGCGCGCATCCGTTACCAGGGCTTCGACCCGGCCGGGCAGGTGATCGACCGGACGGTCGCGGGCTTTCATGCCCGCGTCGTCCAGCACGAGTGCGATCACCTGATCGGCCGGCTCTATCCGTCGCGGATTCGCGACTTTCAGCAGTTCGGTTTTACCGAGGTGCTGTTTCCCGACCTGAAGTAGCCTATTTCAGGCAGTCAGAGACTGGACGTGGGCGGCTTCGAACAGGCCGGCCTGGTAGTCGCGCGCCGCCTGCTGGATCTCGTCGTTGGTGTTCATCACGAACGGACCCCACTGGGCGATCGGCTCCTTGAGCGGGTTGCCGGCCGCGATCAGCAGGCGTGAATCCTCGCTCGCCGTGACCCGGATGCCGTTGCCGCCATCGTTGGCGAGGATCGCCATGTGGCTGTCCGGTACCGTGGTGCCGGCGATCTCGACGCTGCCCCGGTAGGTGTAGGTAAAGGCGTTGAAACCGGGCGGGATCGCCTGTTCGAAGCTGCTGCCGGCCGGCAGATGCACGTCGAGGTAGAGCGGCTCGGTATCCGGACGCTGCACCGCGCCGGCGACGCCATGGCTGGCACCGGCAATGACGCGGACGCGCACGCCGTCGTCGCGGCGGTATTCGGGAATCGCCGCGCTCGGGATGTCGCGGTAGAAGGGCGCGATCATCTTGTTCTTGGCCGGCAGGTTGAGCCAGAGCTGGAAGCCTTCCATCAGGCCTTCTTCCTGTTCCGGCATTTCCGAATGCAGCAGGCCGCTGCCGGTGGTCATCCACTGGGCGCCGCCCGGCCCGAGTAGGCCTTCGTTGCCGACGCTGTCGTGGTGGCGCATGCGGCCGGCGATCATGTAGGTGACGGTTTCAAAGCCGCGATGCGGGTGATCGGGGAAACCGCCGATGTAGTCGTCCGGATTCTCGTTGCGGAAGGCATCGAGCATCAGGAAGGGGTCGAGGCGGCGTTGCAGGTTCTGGGTCAGTACGCGGGTCAGGCGGACACCGGCGCCGTCCGAGGTGAGGACGCCCCGGACCAGGCGTTCGACCTGGCGGACTTGCGACAGGGGATATTCGGCAGAAACGGTCATGATGGGGCTCCTTGCAGGCATGGTCCGCCAGCCGGGGGGGCTGGTGGCAGTCTGGATAATCAGGCGAGGGCGGCGATTTCGGCTTCGGCCTGGGCAAAGGCCTGGCTGGCTGCGTCGGCGCCCATGGCGAGGCCTTCGGCATAGACGAAGCTGACATCGGTCATGCCGAGGAAAGCCAGCACGCTCTTCAAGTACGGCACCTGCGAGTCGGCCGGGGTGTCGCGGTAGAGACCGCCACGGGCCAGGGCGATGTAGACCTTCTTGCCCTTGAGCAGGCCTTCCGGACCGTTGGCGGTGTAGCGGAAGGTGACGCCGGCACGGGCGATGGCATCGATCCAGGTCTTCAGCTGGACGGGCACGCCGAAGTTGTACATCGGCACGCCGAGGACGATGGCGTCGGATGCCTGGACCTGGGCGATCAGTGCGTCGTCGAGGGCGACGCGGGCGGCTTGTTCAGGCGTGCGCTGTTCGGCCGGGGTGAAGAGGGCGCCGAGCGAAGGCTCGTCGAGGACCGGATGCGGCTGGCTGGCCAGGTCGCGCAGTTCGAGCTTGGCGCCGGGGTTGGCGGCCAGCAGGCGCTGGCTGATGGCATCGGCCAGACGGGTCGAGTTGGAACCCTGGGAACGGGCGCTGGCGTTGATTTGCAGAATGTTCATGGGAATCTCCGGTTGGGGTTGGGTTTCTCGGCCAGCCCTGCGCTGACCATGGAGTGCATTCTATTGATGCAATCGTGGCACCAGAAGTCCTTGAAATGGGTATGATTGTTCCGATATTGAAACGATAGGCGCGCCATGAGTCTCGATGCCAACGACCTGATTCTCTTCGCCCGGATCATCGATGCCGGCAGTTTTTCCCGTGCCGCCGAACAGACCGGCTTGCCCAAATCGACGCTGTCGCGCCGCATCACTCAGCTTGAAGCGAGGCTGGGCGAACGGCTGCTGACGCGCAGCACGCGCCGGCTGGCGATTACCGAGTTCGGCGAGCGCATTCTTGAACATGCCCGCCGCCTGCTCGAGGAAACCGAGGCGGCGACGGCGATGGCGCTGCATCGCCAGGGCAAGCCGCGCGGCACGCTGCGGGTCGCCATGCCGCCCGATTTCGTCGAGCTGGACCTGACGCAGTTCCTGCTCCAGTTTGCCGCTGCCTACCCGGAGGTCAGCCTGGAGCTGGATCTTTCGCCACGTCGGGTCGACCTGCTGGCCGAACGTTTCGATTTGGCCATCCGTGCCGCGGCGCAATTGCCGGACGACGCGACACTGGTTGCCCGGCAACTGTTTCGGCAAAGCGCACAGCTCTATGCCAGCCCGGCCTACCTGGCCCGCTACGGCACGCCGGCGGCACCGGCCGAACTGCTGCAGCACGTCTGCCTGCGTCTGATCAGCGGCAATGGCGAAACCCTGCCGTGGAAGCTGACGCGCGGCAACGAAACCTGGGAGGGCCTGCCCAGTGGCCCGCTGGCGGCCAATTCGCTGGGCCTGCAGCGCAATCTGGCAGCCCACGGCATGGGTATTGTCGCGCTCTCCGAAATCTTCGCCCGCGAATGGGTGGCGAAAGGCCTGCTGCTGCCGGTGCTGCCCGATTGGCAACTGCCGGCGGTCACCATCTGGTGCGTCACCCCGGGTCGCCGCCTGCAACCGGCGCGAACCACCGTCTTTATCGACATGCTGCGCAAGGTGCTGATGGAAAAGACCGGAGGCGTGGCCGGCGGCTAATTGGGCAACTGGAAATAGACCATTTCGCCCTGGGCGATAGTGGGCGGGTTGGCTAATGGTTAAATACTATCAATGATATAAAGCCAATTCATTGGAGCTATTTTTTAGCGGCACCTAGACTGCATCCATCGAGTCGTAAGCGGCGTGACAGATTGATCCCGGTCATCGGCAAAGCGCGACTTTTCATGGACCGACAGATCAAGGAGTCGCAATGACCATCCAGCTCGACAAAGTGCTCTACACCGCCCGTACTCACACCACCAGCGGCCGCGACGGCCGTGCCTTTTCCGATGACGGCCGGCTCGACGTACAACTGAACCCGCCCAAGGAACTAGGCGGCAACGGTAGCGCCACCAATCCCGAACAGCTGTTCGCTGCCGGTTACTCGGCCTGTTTCCTCAGTGCCATCAAGTTCGTTGCCGGCCAGAAGAAGATCGCCGTGCCGGCCGAGGCCAGCATCGATGCCACGGTCGATATCGGCCCGATCCCGCAAGGCTTCGGCCTGCGGGTCGCGCTGGTGATCAACCTGCCCGGCATGGCGCGCGGTTTTGCCGAGGACCTGGTCAGCGCTGCCCACCAGGTTTGCCCGTACTCGAATGCGACGCGCGGCAACATCGAAGTCAGCTTGACGGTCGCTTGAATCTTCCCATCCGGCGGCACGAATCCGCCCAGTCAGTTGTCTGTACATACAGTTATAAATCCAAGGAGAGAATCATGAGTAACGAGAGCAAATGCCCCTTTTCCGGTGCCCACGGCGCCCGTGCCACGGCCGGTGCCCAATCCAATCGCGACTGGTGGCCGAAGGTGTTGAATCTCAATATCCTGCACCAGCACGCCCCGGCCTCGAACCCGATGGGCGCGGATTTCGACTACGCCGCCGAGTTCAAGAAACTCGACCTGGCCGCGCTGAAGCAGGACCTCTATGCCCTGATGACCAATTCGCAGGAGTGGTGGCCAGCCGACTGGGGCCACTATGGCGGCTTGTTCATCCGCATGGCCTGGCACAGCGCCGGCACTTATCGTACGGCGGACGGCCGTGGCGGCGCCGGGACCGGCAACCAGCGCTTCGCGCCGATCAACAGCTGGCCGGACAACGGCAACCTGGACAAGGCACGTCGCCTGCTCTGGCCGATCAAGCAGAAATACGGCAACAAGATTTCCTGGGCCGACCTGATGATCCTGGCCGGCAATTGCGCACTCGAATCGATGGGCTTCAAGACCTTCGGCTTTGCCGGCGGCCGCGCCGACATCTGGCAGCCGGAAGAGGATATCTACTGGGGCGCCGAGAACAAGTGGCTGGCGACCAGCGATCAGCCAAACAGCCGTTACTCCGGCGAGCGCCAGCTTGAGAACCCGTTGGCGGCGGTGCAGATGGGCCTGATCTACGTCAATCCGGAAGGGCCGGACGGCAACCCGGACCCGGTGGCATCGGGCCGCGACATCCGCGAAACCTTTGCCCGCATGGCGATGAACGATGAGGAAACAGTGGCCCTGACCGCTGGCGGCCACACCTTCGGCAAGGCCCACGGGGCGGGCGATCCCGCCCTGGTCGGGCCGGAGCCGGAAGCGGCACCGATCGAGGCGCAGGGGTTCGGCTGGATCAACCAGTTCGGCACCGGCAAGGGCGTGCATGCGACGACCAGCGGCATCGAGGGCGCCTGGAAACCGAATCCGACGCAATGGGACAACGGTTACTTCGACATGCTGTTCGGCTACGAATGGGAACTGACCAAGAGCCCGGCCGGGGCGCATCAATGGGTGGCCAAGGACTGCAAGCCGGAGCACCTGATTCCGGACGCCCATGATCCGAGCAAGAAGCACCCGCCGATGATGACGACCGCCGACCTGGCGATGCGTTTCGACCCGATCTACGGGCCGATCTCGCGGCGTTTCCATCAGGACCCGGCGGCCTTCGCCGATGCCTTTGCCCGTGCCTGGTTCAAGCTGACGCACCGCGATCTTGGGCCGAAAGCCCTCTACCTCGGGCCGGAAGTGCCGGCCGAAGACCTGATCTGGCAGGACCCGATCCCGGCGGTCGATCACCCCTTGATCGATGCCCAGGACATCGACGATCTCAAGGCCAAGCTCTTGGCTTCCGGGCTTTCCACCGCCGAACTGGTGGCGACGGCCTGGGCATCGGCCTCGACCTTCCGTGGTTCGGACAAGCGTGGCGGCGCCAACGGTGCCCGCATCCGCCTCGCTCCGCAAAAGGATTGGGAGGCCAATCAGCCGGCCCAGCTGGCCAAGGTGCTGACGGTGCTCGAAGGCATCCAGAGCGTCTTCAACGCCGCACAAGCCGGCGGCAAGAAGGTTTCGCTGGCCGATTTGATCGTGCTCGGCGGTACAGCAGCGGTGGAAGCGGCCGCCAAGGCAGCCGGTCATGCGGTGAATGTGCCTTTCAATCCGGGGCGCAGCGATGCGACGCAGGCGCAGACCGATGTCGAGTCGGTCGGCGTGCTGGAGCCGGAGGCCGATGGTTTCCGCAACTACAGCAAGGCCCGCTACACGGTATCGGCGGAGGAAATGCTGGTCGACAAGGCGCAGTTGCTGACCTTGAGCGCGCCGGAAATGACGGTATTGGTCGGCGGCTTGCGCGTGCTGGGCGCCAATGTCGGCGGCTCGCCGGACGGCGTCTTGACGCAGCGGCCGGGCGTGCTGAGCAATGACTTCTTCGTCAATCTGCTCGACATGGCAACGGTCTGGAAGCCGACTTCCGAATCGGGCGAGCGCTACGAAGGGCGCGACCGCAAGTCGGGACAGGCCAAATGGACGGCAACGCGGGTCGATCTGATTTTTGGATCCAACTCGCAACTGCGTGCCCTGGCTGAGGTCTATGCCCAGGATGACGCGAAGGAGAAGTTCGTCCGCGACTTCGCCGCCGCCTGGAGCAAGGTGATGGAACTGGATCGCTTCGACCTGAAGTGATCCGGGGCAGGGCGTTCCCCCGGCTGGCAGGACGAAGCCAGGCGGAACGCCCTTTATCGCAGCAAGCACCGTTTAACAAGATTTGAATGATGCCGCTTCCCGATTTTGCTGAATTCGAGCGCCAGGCCCTGGGCGAAGGCTTCGACCAAGTGCTCGAACGGATTTGGGCCCCCGATACCGTGGTGCCCACCCACGACCATCCGTTTTCCGTCAAGGCGCTGGTGGTGGCAGGCGAGATGTGGCTGACGGTGGGGGAGCAGACGCAGCATCTGCTGCCGGGAAATACCTTCGAGCTCGATCACAGCGCGCCGCATGCCGAACGTTACGGCCCTGCCGGCGCCACCTACTGGGTGGCGCGGCGAAATTGACCAGGCACTGGTGCCGCTATAACTTCTTCCCCAGCAATACCGTTCCGGAGCCGTCGTCTCTGGCTTTGCTCGGGTTGGCATTGGCCGGCGGCAGTTTGGTGCGCCGTCGCGCCCAGCGCACTTGAGGCTGATTGCTCGAGTCTGATGGCTCGATTCCACGAACGGGGGCTGCGGCCCCCGTTTTTCATTGTGGCGCGGTCCGGGTCACGGCGCTAAGCGGTGCCGGACGCCGGGAAGTTCGGCGGGGTGCGACAAAGCGTCGCGCGACAATTTGTCCAATTTTCGGGGGCGGATGGCGCAATTAGGATGACGACCTCCAGTCCGCCATCCGGTGGGCGAAACCTGATTGTCGAGGTCATCCATGTCTGCTTTGCCGGTTCGTCTTCTTTTCGCCTTCGCCATTGCCCTGAGCGCGCAATTTGCCCATGCCGCCTCGGCGGACGAGGATTTCCGGCGTGCTGCGAAGTTGCACAAAGCGGGCGAAACGGCGCAGGCGGTAGCGATCTGGCAGCGCTGGGCCGAGCAAGGGCAAGCCGATGCCGCCTACAACCTGGCGATCATCCACCATTATGGCGACGGTGTAGCGCTCGATTACGCCAAGGCCATGGCCTGGTATCGCCAGGCGGCCGAAAAGGGTGACAAGCCGTCGCAATTCCAGATCGGCCTGATGTACCAGAACGGCGAAGGGGTGGAGGCCAATCAGGAAGAAGCGCATCGCTGGTTTACCCAGCATCTGCAGCATCATCTTCACCACCAGCACGACCCCAAAATGGTGGCGTGGCGGCAGCAGGCGCTGGCCTTGATCGACGAACGGGATCGGCGCGAACAAGCGGCGCTGGCCCGCCAGAACGGCCAGCGAATCCTGGCCGAGTTGAAGCAGCGGGCGCTGCCGCAGGCACCCTTGTCAGCCGAACGCCTGGCCGCCAATCAGACGCACTGAGGGGACTGAGGTGCTTGGCGCCCGGGTAAGCGGGCGTCCGGCAAGCGGCCCGACCGCGTCAGCGCAGGCTGAAGCGCAGGTTGGCCAGTTTCTGCCCCGGCATGGTCAGCAGCACCACCGCCTTGCTGTCCTTGGCCAGCGCGAAATTGCCGCGTGCTTCCAACCGGTTTTCGCCGGCCGGCAGCAGGCTGATCTCGGTTTTTTCGCCGCCGCTCAGCAGGGTCAGCCGGGCGCTGGCACCCTGCGTCGCAAGCGGCTTGCCGTGGTCGCGGACAAACAGGGTGATGACGTCGCTTTGGGCCAGCAACTCGAATTCGAGATGGTTGGCTTCGGCGACGATGCCGCCGTGGCGGGCTTGCACCCGGTGGTCGTGTTCGTCGGCGGCGAAGACCGCCGTGTTCAGGCTCAGGCACAGGGCGGCGGGCAGGAGGGAAGGGCGCATGGGGTTTCCTTTCGTTGAGGGATCAAAATGCTTCGGCATTGCTTTCGTCGAGCAGCCGCTCGGCGTCGCGCCGGCCGAAAAGCCAGAACAGCACGGGGGTGAGGAAGGTGTCGAGCAGCGTTGAGCTGATCAGCCCGGAAAAAATCACCACGGCGACGGGGTTGAGGATCTCGGTACCGGGCCGCTCGGCTTCGAAGAGCAGCGGTGCCAGCGCGAAGGCAGTGACCAGCGCGGTCATCAGCACCGGGCTGAGGCGTTCCAGCGAACCGCGCAGGATCATCGCGTGGTCGAAACGCTCGCCTTCGATGCGCATCAGGTTGAGGTAGTGGCTGACCTTGAGGATGCCGTTGCGGACCGAGATGCCGGCCAGCGTGATGAAGCCGATCAGGGCGGCGACCGATAAAGGTTGCCCCGAGAGCCACAGGCCGACCACCGCACCGACCAGGGCGAGCGGGATGTTGGCCATGATCAGCGCCGACAGCGTCGCCGACTTGTAGCGGCTGAACAGCACGACGAACATCAGCACCAGCGAGACGGCGGCGAGCATGCCGACCAGCCGGCTGGCTTCTTCCTGGGCCTGGAACTGGCCGCCGAGGGTGACGAAGTAGCCCTCGGGCAGGCGGGTTTCGGCGATGACCCGGCGGATGTCGGCGACCACGTCGGAAAGGGCACGGCCCTGGGCGTTGGCCGAAAGCACGATGCGCCGCTTGCTGTCGTCGCGGCTGATCTGGTTCGGGCCGTCGCCGTCCTCGATGCTGGCTACCCGCGACAGCGGAATGCGGCCGTTCGGCGTGTCGAGCAGGATCTGTCCCAGCCCCTCCAGCGAGCGGGCGCTTTCCGGCAGGCGAACGACCAGCGCGAAGCGCCGGCTGCCCTCGACGACCTGGGCGATCTTCTGCCCTTCGACCAGGCTTTGCAGCGCCGCCAGGATCTGCGGTACCGGTACGCCGTACTGCGCGGCGGCGGCATAGTCCACGTGGATCTTGATTTGCGGCGCCAGCACCTGCTTCTCGATTTCCAGATCGGCCAGGCCGGGGATGCCGGCCAGCCGCGCCCGGAGCACATCGGCCTGGCCGCGCAGGGTGTCGAGGTCTTCGCCGAACAGCTTGATGGCGATCTGCGAACGGACGCCGGACAGCATGTGGTCGATGCGATGCGAGATTGGCTGGCCGATGCCGATGGCGGCCGGCAGGTTGGCCAGCCGGGCGCGGATGTCGGCCTGGACTTCGGCCATGCTGCGGGTCATTTCCGCGGCCGGCTTGAGGCCGACATCGAGTTCGCTGACATGGACGCCTTCGGCATGCTCGTCCAGTTCGGCCCGGCCGCTGCGCCGTCCGACGTGGGTGACTTCCGGCACCTGGCGGATCAATACCTCGGCCTGGCGGGCCAGCGCGGTCGATTCGGCCAGGGTGACGCCGGGGTTGAGGCGCATGCCGACCAGCAGCGTGCCTTCGTTGAAAGGCGGCAGGAAGGTGGTGGGGAAGAAGGGCACGGCCAGCGCCGCCAGCAGCACGGCCAGCCCGCCGGCCGCCAGCGCCGCCCGGGGCCGTTCCAGCACCTGCTGCAAAGCCTTGCGGTAGGCGGCTTTCAGCCAGGCCAGGAAGCGCGTGTCGCCGTGGTCGAGCGACTGCATGCGGGGCAGCAGGTAGAAGGCCAGCACCGGCGTCACGGTGACCGAAACGATCAGCGAGGCCAGCGTCGAGACGATGAAGGCGATGCCGAGCGGGACGAACAGGCGGCCTTCCATGCCGGGAAGGGCGAACAGTGGCAGGAAGACGAGCACGATGATGATCGTCGCGTAAAGGATGGCCGAACGGACTTCCAGCGTTGCCGCCTTGACCAGTTCGAGCGGATGCAGCCGGGCCTGCGGATGCTTCTCGCGGTCGGCCTTGAGGCGGCGCAGTACGTTTTCGACGCCGACCACCGCATCGTCGACCAGGCCGCCAATGGCGATCGCCAGGCCGCCCAGCGTCATGGTGTTGATCGACAGGCCGAAATACTTGAAGACCAGCGCGGTGATGAAGATCGACACCGGGATGGCGGTCAGCGCGATGACGGTCGGCCGCAGGGTGCCGAGGAAGACGAAGAGGATGACGGCGACGAAGACCGAGGCGCCGATCAGCTTGCCTTGCAGCGTCGAGATCGAGGCTTCGATGAAACTGGCCTGGCGGAAGGTGACGCGCGGCGCTTCCATGCCGGCCGGCAGCGTGTTCTTCAGCTCGTCGAGCGCCGCTTCGATGTGCCGGGTCAGGCCGATGGTGTCGGCGGTCGGCTGCTTCTGGATGCCGAGAATGACCGCCGGCTTGCCTTCGAAACCGGCGTCGCCGCGTTTGATGGCGGCGGCGAAGGTGACTTCGGCAATCTGGCGGAGCAGCACGGGCTGGCCGTTGCGGGCCGTCAGCGCGAGGTTCTTCAGATCATCGAGGCGCGAGGTTCGGCCGATGTTGCGAATCAGGTATTCGCGGTTGTTCAGTTCCAGGAAACCGCCCGAGGTGTTGGCCGAAAAGCCCTTCAGGGCGCCTTCGAGCTGTTCGTGGCTGATGCCCAGTTCGGCCATGCGCGCGGTGCTCGGCTGGACCTGGAACTGACGCACTTCGCCGCCGATCGGGATGACCTGCGCCACGCCGGGAATCGCCATCAGGCGCGGCCGCAGCACCCAGTCGGCGTATTCGCGCACGGCCATCGGCGTCGTCTTGGCGAGGTCGATCGGAATGGCGACCTGCATGATCTCGCCCATCACCGAACTGATCGGCCCCATGCGCGGCACGACGTCGGCGGGCAGCGCCTGCTCCATCGACGACAGGCGTTCGGCGACCATCTGCCGGGCGCGGAAAATCTCCGTGCTCCAGTCGAAGGTGACGTAGATGAAGGACAGGCCGGCGGTCGACACCGAACGGATGCCATCGACGCCGGGCAGGCCGTTCATTGTCGTTTCGAGCGGGAAGGAGATGAGTTGTTCGACCTCTTCGGCGGCCATGCCGCCAGCTTCGCTCATGATGGTGACGGTCGGCCGGTTGAGGTCGGGAAAGACGTCGACCGGCATGCGCGACAGGGTGAAGGCGCCGTAGGCCATCAGCACCAGGCTGGCGATGATGACCAGCAGTCGGTTGCCCAGGCTGTTATCGAGTAGCCACTTGAACATGTTGGTGGCTCCTCAGCGAATCTGGTTGATGAACGAGGCGCCTTGCGTCGCCACCCGCTCGCCCGCCTTGACGCCCGAGATCAGGGCGACCGAGCTGCCGTCGAGCGGGGCGTAGGTGACGACGCGCGGCGCGAAGATTTCGGCGTCCTCCTTGACCCAGACGACGGCCTGGTTGGCGGGGTTCTTGAGCAGGGCAGCCTGCGGCACGGCCAGACCCTTGATGCGCTGGCGGGTTTCGGCATAAACCTTGACCGGCTGGCCGACGGCCAGGCCGGCCAGGCTTTCGCCGCGCCCGGCGAAGCTGATCGGCAGGGCCTGCTCGCGCAGGCTGCGGCCGACGCCGAGCAACTTCAAGGGCAGGGCCTGCTCGCCGAGCGCCAGGTGGGCGGCGGCAATGCCCTGCGCCTGCGCCGCGTCGTAAGCCAGGGCTTCAACCTGCAGGCGGCTGGGGTCGATGACTTCGAAAACCAGTTCGCCGGCTTCCATGACCTGGCCGGCGACCGCATTGGCCGAGGCGATGACGCCGGAAACCGGGGCGCGCAGCGCATCGCGCCGGCTCAGACCGTTGTCGACCGCCCGCAGGCGGCCATCCAGGCTGGCGAGGTCGCTTTCCGCCGCTTCGATATCCTTGCGCGGTACGGTGTCGGCCAGGGCCTGCAAGCGGGCCAGGCGCTTTTCGGCCAGCCTTCGTGCCGCCCGCAGTTCGGCCTGCTGGGCGAGCTGGTTGGCGTGTTCGAGGGCGCCCGCGGTCGGCACGACATAGGCCAGTACGTCGCCCTGGCGGACTCGCTGGCCGAGCATCGGCAGGCCTTTCGGACCCGCTTCCAGGCGGCCGCCGAGGGCGGCCTGCACCTTGCCGCCGGCATTCGGATCCATCGCGATCTTGCCGGCCAGCTCGAAGACGCGGGGGTGTTCCGCTTCGTTGACCGTCAGCGTGCGGATCGAAAGTTGATGCTGGGCGCCCTTGGGCAGGAAGACCCGGCCGTCGGACTGGCGTTTCGGGCCATTGCCGCCGACTGCGGCGGGCGCCTCGCCGTGGTCGTGGCCGTCGCCGGCCCTGGCGCTGCCGAAGGCGATGGCGAGGACCAGCGGCAGGCTGGCGACGAGAAAATAGCCTGGATGGTGGCGCGGCTTCATGCTGCACCTCCGAGGCGCCGGGCGTGTTGGCGGCGCAGCCGGAACAGGCTGGCTAGGACGGCCAGGGCGAGCAGCGCGCCGGCCGCGATCGCCTTCCACGGAGTCGGGCCAGCGGCATCGGTGTGCGCGTCCGGATGCAGGTCCAGGCTGCCGGCCAGCAGGTCGGCATCGTTGCCCAGCACGACGCTGGCGGTCACTGGCAACTCGCCGGCGGGCAGGCTTTCCTTGAGCGTTGCGGCGAATTCGCCGGCACCGGTACGGCTGGCCAGCAGCTTGTGATTGCCGATTTCCAGTTCGATCCGGGCATCGTCGACCGGGCTGTTGTCGGCCTGGCGGTCGAGGAACAGCGTCAGTTTGCGCTCGTCGAGCACGCCGACCAGTTCGAGGTTTTCGGAGCGGGCGACGAAGCGCGGCAGGGCGCTTTCGGTCGTCGTCGCCGGCGCTTCGCCGTGGTCGTGGCCGTCGCCGGCCAGGGCCGGCTGATGGAGGGCGCCGAGCATCAGGGCGATGCCGAGCGGGCGGAAGAAGAGGTTTGTCATGGTCGAAATTCCGTCAAAATGGTTGAGGCGCCGGCGCTTTCATTCCGGGAGCAGGCCAAGGGCTTGGCGCAGGCCGGAAATGGCGGCGGCGTGGTCGATGCGGGCGCGGGCGAGCTGGCGTTCGGCCTCGGCCGCTTCCAGTTCGATGCGCAGGCGGGTGGGCAAGTCGGTTTCGCCGAGGCGGAAGGATTTGTCGAAGAAGCCGAGCGATTCGCCGGCAAGGCGGCCGCGTTTGTCGGCCGCGTTGAGGCGCCCTTGGGCTGCCGTCACCTGAACCTGGGCCGCTTCGATGGCGGCGATGACGCGGCTGCGTTCCAGTTCGGCGCTCGCTTCGGTATCGAGCGCTTCGGCCCGGGCCGTTGCCCGGCGGGCTTCGGCGCGCGGCCCGGCGCCGAAGGGAAAGCGGATGCCGAGGGTGTAGGTTTGCGTGTTGTCGGCGCCGAGCTGTTCGCGGCTGCGGGTGCCGGCCACCACCAGCTCCGGATTGGCCCGCGTCCTGACGCCGGCCAGTTCGGCGGCGCGCCATGCGGCGCTGGCCCGGTCGATCAGTTCGAGCAGCGCCGGGTGGTCGGCCGGCAGGTCCTGGGGTGGCGTTTGCGGCAGGGGTTCGGGCTGGACTTTGGGGGCGACATTGGCTTGGATGTCGGGCGTGCCGGCCGGCTGCCCGGGGCGCAAGCGGCTGTGGCCGGCCAGGCTGCGCAGGAGGCTCAAGGCCGCATCCCGGTTGCCCTGGGCTTCGGCCAGCCCGGCTTCGGCCTGGGCGGCAGCACCGCTCGCCTGGTGCTGGTCGGCGCGCGACAGGTCGCCGGCCTTGACGCGACGGGCAACGTCATCGGCCAGTTGGCGGGCATTGGCCAGGCGTGCTTCGGCCAGCCGCAGTTCGCTTTCGGCCCGCTGGTAGCTCCACCAGGTTTCGCGGACCAGTCCGCTCAGGCGCAGCTTGGCGGCGCGCCGGCGGCTGTCGAGCGCCCGCGCTTCGGCTTCGGCGAGTTCGCCGCTGCGGCTGCGTTCGCCGGGCAGCCACAAGGGCAGGGCGAGGCCGACTTCGTATTCGCGATTGCCCCGGTTGTTGCCAAAGCGGTCCGATTTGGTTTGCAGCGAAAGCGCCGCCGGTTCGACTGTCCAGCTTGCCGCAGCGGCCCGCGCGGCATTGACGGCTTCACGACGGGCGTCGCCGGAACGCGCTTCGGGCTGGCGTTGCCAGGCCTGTTCGAAGACTTCCCGGAGCGTTGTGGCACCGGCCGGCTGGGCATGATCAGCCTGCGCCCAGGATGGATTGCTGGCTGCCAGCCAGGCCGCGAGGGCGACCGGCAACAGGGTCTTGCAATGGATTCGGTTCATCCGATTCTCTCCAGTGAAACATGAGGTGGAATCGGCGAGGCGACGACTTGCTGCTGTGCCGGCACCTGCCCGCTGGGCAGTCAAGTCAGGAAGATGGGTGGCCTGGACCCGCCTCGCCGTTCAGGCGAGGGCGTGCCAGTTGGGGCGTTCCGGCGGCGACTGGGGCGGCGCCGGCAGGGCCGGCAGCTGGCCGAGGGCGGGGGCCGGCTGATTGAAGGCGAAATGCGCCGGGCTGAGCGCTAGCGGAATGGCGCTGCAAAAGGCATGGCAAGACTGGCAATCGCCGTCGTCCATGCCCGGCAGCAGCGAATTTGCCGTGGTGTCGCCGCTGTCACCGATATCGCCGGTGTGGTGGTCGTGCACGTGGTGCCCGGGGTGGAAGCTGGACGGTGCGCTTTCATGCTGGCAATAAGGCGCCGCTGCCGCCCAGACGGCTTGCAGCGGAAATAAAATCAGGAAGAAGATGGCGATCCAGCGACGCATGGGGCGGCAGTATAGCCGGTCGCCGGCTTTGAAGCTTAAGGCTGGATTAGGCGCAACCGCGTCGGTGTCTTGGTGGCGGGTAATTTGCCGGGACTGGCGATGGCAGGACGTGCCGCTTCGACAATTTGCTATGCTTCCATCCCGGCACGGACAGCGAGCGCGCTGCGGGCCGATCTTTACCTTTCACGGAGCGGCAGGCATGGCCTCTTTGCAGGAACAGTTTTTAAAAGCGGGTCTGGTCAATAAAAAGAAAGTCCAACAGACCAACCACGAGAAAAGCAATCAGAAGAAGGCCGAGCGCCGCAGCGGTACGCAGACGGTCGACGAAATCCGCCTTGCGGCGCAGGAAGCGCAGCGCAAGCAGGCCGAGCGGGCGCGCGAACTGAATGCGCAGCGCGATGCCCTGGCCACCCAGAAGGCCATTCAGGCGCAGATCGTCCAGATGATCGAGCAGAACGGCCAGAGCAAGGGGCGGGGCGATATTGCCTATAACTTCACCCATGACAACAAGATCAAGCGGGTGCATGTCTCGGCCGAGGTGCAAGGGCATCTGGTCGCCGGGCGGCTGGTCATCATCTGCCTGGGCGAACGCATCGAACTGGTGCCGAAGGTGATTGCCGACAAGATCGCCGAGCGCGATGCCTCGCTGGTGGTTCGTGTGAAGAAAAGCAGCAACGAGGTGGATGCCGACGATCCCTATGCCGCCTATCAGATCCCGGACGATCTGATGTGGTGAGGCCGGGGACAATTTTGACTTCAAGGAAAACGATGCAAATGCATTTCAAACGGACGGTTCTGGCCATTTTGGCTGCATTGTCGAGTGGCGCCGCCTTGGCGCAGGATCATGGACATCACCATCACGGCTTTGCGCCCGATGTCGACGCCTTTCACGCCGTGCTGGCACCGATCTGGCACGCGCCGGCCGGCAAGGCGCGGGCCGACAAGGCGTGCGCCAGTACGGCCGAGTTCGCCAGACTGGCCGGTGCCATCAAGTCGGCCGACGCCAAAGGCTTGCAGTCCAGCATCGAGCGCCTGCAAGCGACTTGCCGCGAGCGCCCGGCCGAGGTCGATGCCAGCTTTGCCAAGGTGCATGACGCCTTTCATCAGTTGATCGACGTCAAACCAGGCAAGCGCTGAACGCGCGGCCGGCTTGCTCAGTCGGCCGGTTCGGCATCGCCGCGGGGAAGCGGCGATGCAAGGATTTTTTCCAGAATGGCGATTCCCGCCTGCACTTCGTCGGCACCGAGCCGACCGAGCATTTCTTCGCGGGTGGCGACGACTTCGCCTTCGATTTCGGCGGCCAGCGCCAGGCCGCGCGCACTGATCTCGATGTATTTTTGCCGACGGTCCTGCGGGTCCGGCACGCGCTCGAGCAAGCCGAGCTTTTCCATGCGGTCGAGGATGCGGACCAAGGTCGGCGTTTCAATGCCCAGGCGCGCCGCCAGCAGACTCTGATTCAAGCGTTCACCGCCCTGGCGCAAGATCCAGAGCGTCCGCCAGGTGGCTTGCGTCATCCCCCAGGGGCGCAGGCGCTCGTCGATGCGCGCCCGCCAGACGGCGCTGCATCGGTGGAGTAGCGAGGAAAAATGTTGATGTTGCTCGTTCATAGTTAGCACACTAATTATTTTGTTGCTAATATATTCGCTCGCAATCATCAAACTGTCCATATGCTTCGCCTGCCTGTTGCCCAAAGTTACGACGCCCTGAACGCTCGCCACGGCGAACGCTACAAATGGCTGGTCCTGCTCGTCGTCGGCTTGGGGACGGTGGCTGCCGTGCTATCGACGACCAGTTTCGGGGTGGCGGTGCCGGCCCTGACCCGTTATTTCCATCTCGGGCAGGAGCAGGTGCAGTGGGCGATGACCGGTTTCATGGCGGCGATGACCATCGCCATGTTGCCGACCCCCTGGCTGCTTGAACGCTTCGGATTTCGCAAGCTGTTTCTCGGCGCAACGGTGGCACTGGCGCTGACCAGTGTCGCGGGTAGCCTGGCCGGCAGCTTTCCATTGGTCGTGCTGGCCCGTGTCCTGCAAGGCGCGGCGTCCGGCGTCCTGCAGCCGATGGGGGCGCTGGCGGTGATGCGCCTCTTCCCTGGTCCCGGACAGGGCAAGGCCTCCGGCATCCTGGGTTTCGGCATCGTGCTGGCGCCGGCCGTGGCGCCCAGCCTGGGCGGCTTGTTGCTCGACCATTTCGGCTGGCAGGCCATTTTCCTGATCAATTTGCCGGCCTGCTTGCTGGCGCTGGTCGCCGGCCTGTATCTGCTGCCCTTGCCGCGCGAGGCGAGCCGGCATGCCTTCGACTGGCTCGGCGTCGGCTTGCTGGCGGTCGGCACCCTCAGTTTGGTCGAGTCCCTGGCCAGCTTGCGCCACAGCGGCCCGCTCGCCCCGTGGACCCTGTGCCAACTGGCCTTGGCAATATCGGCCTTCGCCGGCTTCGTCCGTCACGCCCGGCGGGCCCGCCATCCCATCATCAGCCTCGGCCTGTTCCGGCACCGCGCATTCACCATGGGGACGCTGGTTTCGCTGGCTTATGGCTTCGGTCTGTACGCATCGACCTACCTGATCCCGGTCTTTTTGCAGAGCGCACTGACTTATTCGGCGACGGCGGCCGGGATGGCGCTGTTTCCCTCCGGTATCGTGCTGGCCGCGACCATTCCCGTGGCGGGACGGCTGGCCGACCGCTATTCGCCGCAAGGACTGACCATGGCCGGCCTGGCGCTGTTCGGGGTGTCCTTTTTACTGTTTGCCGTCCTGGCCGGGCACATTACCTACCCGGAAATCATCGCTGCGACGGTGATCGGTCGTCTTGGCCTGGGCATGGTCCTGCCCGCGCTCAGCCTGGCGACACTGCGCCACCTGGAGCCCCATCAACTCAGCCAGTCGTCGGTGGTGGTCAGTTATGTGCGCCAGTTGGGCGGGGTCCTCGGTATCGCCGTCGGCGCGGTGTTCGTCGAATGGCGGCAAAGCGCGCATGGCGACGAGACGGGCGGCATCTTTACCGCCTACGGGCAGTCTTTCATGATGCTGAGTGCGGTGTTCGGGCTGGCGTTGCTCGCTGCCTGCTTCATGAAGCAGAAATCATAAATAATATATAAAACAATTCAATAACTCGTTGTATTAATAGTTCACATTAATATTGTTTCGGGATTTTGCAGGCGTCGGATTGCAGTGGGCGGCATGCGCTGCCGCATAAGCTTCGCAGGAATTAGTATTTAGAACTCTCCGGCAGCGTGCGCAGAATCCCCCTCATTCAGCGATGAGGACATACCGCCATGAGCATTCAATCCGTCAATGCCCGCAACCAGTTTGCCGGCCGTATCCGCGAAATCATTCTCGGCCCAGTGGTTTCAGAAGTCGATGTGGAAACGCCTTTCGGTCTCGTGACTTCGGTGATCACCACCCGTTCGGTCAAGGAGCTCGATCTCAAGGTCGGCACCGATGTTGTCGCCCTGGTCAAGGCGACCGAAGTGTCGATCGCCAAACTGTGAGGCGAATCAGGTCGGCATTTCCGATACATTCTCCGGGAGATTGAACGATGGCTTTATCCGATAAGTTGGCGAGAGGGCGCCAAACCCTGATTCCCTGGCTGGTGCCGATCGGCGTCTTGCTCTTCTGGCAACTGGCGGCGCGTGCCGGCTGGTTGTCCAGCCGCATCCTGCCCGAGCCGCTGGCCGTGCTGCAGGCTGGTTTTACCCTGGCCGCATCGGGGGAACTGTTTCAACACGTCAAGGTGAGCGCCTTGCGCGCGCTCTCCGGCTTTGCCATCGGCGGCGGCCTGGGGCTGGCCCTCGGCCTGCTCACCGGCTCCTTCCGCAAGGCCGAGCTGGCGCTCGACACCACTCTGCAGATGATCCGCAACATCCCGCCGCTGGCGCTGATTCCGCTGGTCATCCTGTGGTTCGGCATCGACGAGATCGCCAAGCTGTTCCTGATTTCGCTGGGCGTCTTTTTCTCGGTCTACATCAACACCTTTCATGGCATCCGCTCGGTCGATCCGGCCCTGATCGAAATGGGCAAGAGCTACGGCCTCAAGGGCTGGGGTTTGTATCGCGAGATTATCCTGCCCGGTGCGCTGTCGTCGATCCTGGTCGGCGTGCGCTATGCGCTGGGTTTCATGTGGGTGATCCTGATCGTCGCCGAAACCATTTCCGCCCAGGCCGGCATCGGCTACATGACGATGAATGCCCGCGAGTTCCTGCAGACCGATGTCGTCCTGCTCGGCATCCTGCTCTACGCCGTGCTCGGCAAGCTGGCCGATGCCTTCGCCCGGTTGCTCGAACGGCGCTGGCTGAAGTGGAACACTTCCTACAATGCTGCCTGAAAGCCCACGCATGAATAACGATCTTCACGAACTCGGTTCGGTCAGCGCGGCTGCCGAGCATCCCGGGCTGGCCGTCGGCGTCAAGCAACTGGTCAAGCGCTTCGGCGAACGGCAGGTGCTGCATGGCCTGAACCTCAATATCGAAGCGGGCGAATTCATCGCCATCGTCGGCCGCAGCGGTTGCGGCAAGAGCACCTTGTTGCGCCTGCTGGCCGGGCTGGATGCGACGAGCGGCGGCGAAATACAGCTCAACCGTCAGCCGGCCGAGGCGTTCAAGGACGATGTCCGGATGATGTTCCAGGACTCGCGCCTGTTGCCCTGGCGGACGGTGGTGCAGAACGTTGCCATCGGTCTCGAAGGCTCGGCCAGGGAGATTCGCGCCCGGGCGCTGGAAGTCCTGGCCCAGGTCGGTCTGGCCGACCGTGCCGACGAGTGGCCGAACCGCTTGTCCGGCGGCCAGCGCCAGCGGGTTGCCCTGGCCCGGGCGCTGATCCACCGGCCGCGCCTGCTGCTGCTCGACGAGCCGCTTGGCGCCCTCGATGCGCTGACCCGTATCGAAATGCAGCGCCTGATCGAGCAGATCTGGCGGCAACACCGTTTTACCGCCGTGCTGGTCACGCACGACGTCTCGGAAGCCGTGGCGCTGGCTGATCGCATCGTGCTGGTTGAAGCTGGACGTATCACGCTGGACGAGCCGGTCCCGCTGGGCCGGCCGCGCGAGCACGGCGAGGCCGGTTTTGCCCGGCTGGAGAGTCGCATCCTGAAACGGTTGATGACGGTCTCGGCGCTTGACAGCGGCAACCAGATCAAGGGGCGGATCACCGAGATCGTCGTCGATAGCGTACTCTCGGAAGTCCGTATCCTGACCCCGGCCGGTCTGCTGACCGCCACCGTGCTGACCCGCTCGCTGAGCGAGCAGCCGCTGGAACTGGGGGCCGACGTGCTGGCCAGTTTCAAGTCGAACGAAGTGGTGCTGGCCACCGCAGGGGGATGATTCGGCGCTCAAGGCGATGTCATGGCCAGGCTGTCTGGCCGGCGAATACTGCATACATCTGTACACGCATGGTCGATTCTGATAAAAGGGCGGCATTGCCTCTATCGCGAATATGACCGTGCGAAACAAATCGACATCTACACCAGAAGCTTCCGGAGCCGCCGACGATGCGGATCTGCCACTTAGCGAGCGGGCCTTCCGTTCCTTGCTCGATGCCATCCAGAAAGGCGAGCTGAAACCGGGGGCGCGGATGCGCGAGGTCGAACTGGCTGGTTCTCTCGGCATCAGCCGGACACCGGTGCGCGAAGCCCTGGGGCGCCTGATCAGCGAAGGCTTGGTGGTCAACGACAAGGTACGTGGGATGATCGTCGCCGAACTCGATCACGGCGAGGTCAACGAACTCTACGCCATGCGTGAAGTGCTTGAAGGTACGGCGGCGCGCTTTGCCGCACAGCACGCGTCCGAGGTGGAAATCTCGATCCTGCTCGAACTTGTCGAGCGCGACCGTCAGTCGACTGCCGAACAGCCGGCCGATTTGGTGGCGAACAACCGTCTTTTCCATGACACGCTCTACCGTGCCGCACACAACCGCTATCTGGTCAAAACCCTCAATACGCTGCGCGAAACCATGGCTTTGCTCGGCCAGACGACGTTGATGCAGAGCGGCCGCTCGGAGAAGGCTATCGACGAGCATGCGGCGATTGTTCTCGCCATCCAGAACCGCGACCCGGCGGCGGCGGAGCAAGCCGCGCGCGAGCACATTCGCGCCGCGCATCGGACCCGTTTGAAGCAGATGTTCGAGCCGGTGCGCTAAGCCGCCGGCTCAGGAATTGAGAAACTCGGCGTAAAGGGCGCTGGCGGCGCTTTGCAGGCGCAAGCCTTTTTTCGAGATCAGGCCGAGCGTCCGGCTGATGGTTGGCTCGCACAAGCGAATGCTCCTGATTCGCGGGTGAGCCGTGGCCGGCAGCGCCAGTCCGGGAATGGCGGCAATGCCCAGGCCGGCTTCGACCAGGCCGAGAGCGCCGGCAACGTGATTGGCTTCGTGAAAGACGACTGGGCGACGGTTGAGTCTGGCCAGCGCGTTGTCCATCAAGCTTCGGTTGCCGCTGTTCTTGGCCACCGAAATCAGCCGTTCGTCGGCGATGCTTTCCCAACTGACGGTTTCGCGCTGCGCCAGAGGATGGTCGTCGCGCACGGCCAGCCGGTATTCCTCGCTGTGAATGGCCTTGAACTCGATATCCGGTTCCTGCGTGCCGATGAAATTGATCCCGAAGTCGGCCGTGCCTGAAAGCACACTGTTCAACACTTCCTGCGCCCCCTCGTCGATCAGCCGGATACGGGTATCGGGAAAGCGCTCGGCAAAGCGTTTCAATACGTGCGGCAGCAGATTTGCCGCGACCGAGGGAACGCAGGCGAGGGTGACAACGCTGCGCCGCCGTGTCGTGCTTTCCGAGATGTCTTGCAGGCCGAGCTGAAGTTCCTCGAGTGCGGCGCGCGCATGTTCAAGAAAACGCTGTCCTGCTTCGGTCAGTGCGACATGGCGGGTGGTGCGTTCGAGCAGGCGGGCGCCGACCTGCATTTCGAGCTTGTCGATGCGCCGGCTGAGGGCGGGTTGGGAAATGAACACCGCATCCGCCGCTGCCTTGAAATTGAGCTTCTCGGCAACGGCGACAAAACCCTGGATTTCGGCCAGTTCGAAAGATATGCGTTCCATGCATCAACCCATGCCAACTATGCAATTTACGAATTATTACATCTATTTCATGATTCGCGGACGATTTCACATCGACCCGGTCGGGGGCTTCTTGTGGTCGTCCGGATCGCCGTAGCCGGGCAGCCATTGCCCCCGGGCGGTGTCGAAATCCATCGCGAAACGGCCGGAAGAGCGGCCTTCGTCTCGAACGTCAAAAGGAAAATGAGCATGCGTTTATCGACTCTGGGCTGCGCCTTCGCGACAGCCTTCATGGTGCTGGCCTCGGGATTGGCAGGGGCGCAGAATCCGATCGTCATCAAGTTCAGCCATGTCGCCGCACTCGATACGCCCAAGGGACAAGGGGCCGAGCGTTTCAAGAAGCTGGCCGAGGAGCGTACCAAGGGCCGGGTGCGCGTCGATATCTATCCGAACAGCGCGCTGTTCAAGGACAAGGAAGAGCTCGAAGCGCTGCAGATGGGCTCGGTGCAAATGCTGGCGCCGTCGATTTCGAAATTCGGGCCGTTTGGCGTCAAGGAATTCGAAGTCTTCGATTTGCCTTTCGTGACACCCGATCTGCCCAGCTTCCAGCGCGTCGCCAACAGCGATTTCGGTCAGGCCATGCTCAAGCGCCTCGAATCCCGCGGCGTGCGCGGCCTGGCCTACTGGGATGCGGGTTTCCGTGTCATCACCGCAAACAAGCCGCTGCGCCGGCTGGCCGACTACAAGGGCATGAAGATTCGCATCAACTCCTCGAAGGTGATCGAGGCGCAGATGCGTTCCATCGGCGTGATGCCGCAGACGATGGCCTTTTCCGAGGTGTACCAGGCCTTGCAGACCGGCGTGGTGGATGGCGCCGACACCGTGATGTCGAACGCGCTGACCCAGAAGTTCTATGAGGTGCAAAAGCACATCGCGCTGCTGCATCACTCGCATCAGGCCTACGCCGTCGTGGTCAACAAGAAGTTCTGGGATGGTCTGCCGGAGGATATCCGCAAGGCGCTCGAAACTGCCATGGCCGATGCGACGACCCACGCCAATGGGCTATCGGTGGCCGAGGAGCGCGATGCCATGGAGAAGATCAAGGCCTCTGGGAAGACGACGATCTACGAGCCGACGCCAGCCGAACGCGACGAAATCAGGAAGGCGATGATGGTGGTGCATCGCGACATGGAAAGCCGTCTCGGGCGCGACAACATCCAGGCAATGTACAAGGCGGCCGGCTTCGTGCCGCCGAAATGAGGCGGGGTCGGCAAATCCACGTGAGATCGGATGGGTGGTCCGGTGAATATTGACTAACTGAATACATCTGTATACATTGGTATTCACTTCGCGGCGAAGCGGGGTCCCGTTGCGCGTCCGATGCGGCCTTGCCGCCTTGTCCGCGCGGCGGAGCGCTCCGCCTGCACAGGAGCAAAGCCGCTGAAGCCAAATTCACCAGGAGGAGACTCATGAAAATTCGATCCATCGTGTCCGGGATGGCCTTGCTGTGCTCGGCCACCTTTGCCTTTGCCCAACCGGCGCCCATCATCATCAAGTTCAGCCATGTCACCGCGGTCGACACGCCGAAGGGCGCCGCCGCGGAATATTTCAAGAAACTGGTGGACGAGCGCTCGAAAGGGCGGGTCCGGATCGAGGTCTACCCGAATAGCCAGCTCTACAAGGACAAGGAGGAGCTGGAAGCCCTGCAGATGGGCGCTGTGCAGATGCTGGCGCCGTCCCTGTCCAAGTTCGGTCCGCTCGGCGTCAAGGAATTCGAGGTTTTCGAACTGCCTTACCTGTTCGAGGATACCCAGTCCGTACACAAGCTGACGCGCGCCCCGATCGGCCAGCAGTTGCTGAAGAAGCTGGAGCCCAAGGGCATCGTCGGCCTGGCCTACTGGGATAACGGTATGCGGCAAATGACGGCGAATCGTCCGCTGCATGCCGTCAGCGACTGGAAGGGACAGAAATTCCGCATCGTTTCGGCCAAGGTGACCGATGCCTACACCCGCGCGATGGGCGCCATGCCGCAGGTGATGGCCTTTTCTGAAATCTATCAGGCGATGCAGTCCGGTGTGGTCGATGGCGGGGAAAACGCGCTGTCCAACATCTACACCCAGAAGTTCTACGAGGTGCAGAAGCACCTGACCATCTCCAATCACGGTTATCTCGGTTACGCCGTGGTGATCAACAAGAAGTTCTGGGATAGCCTGCCTCCCGACATCAGGACCCTGCTCGAAGGTGCGCTCGCCGATGCCACCAAGTACAACGACGACATCGCCGACAAGGACAACCAGCGGGCGTTGGAAGCCATCCGCAAGTCGGGCAAAACGACCATCTACACCCTGACGCCGGAAGAAAAGGCCGCCTGGAAGAAGCAGATGTTGCCGGTGCACCAGCAGGTCGAGAGCCGGATCGGCAAGGAACTCATTCAGTCCGTCTACAAGGAAATCGGGTTCAAGGCCGACTAGGCCTGCTCGTTTCGGGCCAGTCGCCTGGCCTGTTTCCCGACTTTCTGGAGAATCTGATGAATCCTTCCTCTATCCCCGACGTACTGGTCATCGGCGGCGGCAATGCCGCCTTGTGCGCCGCCCTGATGGCGCGCGAAGCGGGTGCCTCGGTTCTTTTGCTGGAGGCGGCGCCGCGTCAATGGCGTGGCGGCAATTCCAGCCATACCCGCAATCTGCGCTGCATGCACGATGCGCCGCAGGACGTTCTGGTCGACGCCTATCCCGAAGAGGAGTACTGGCAGGACCTGCTCAAGGTCACCGGCGGCATTACCAATGAAAAGCTGGCTCGCCTGGTGATCCGGGCGTCGAGCCAGTGCCGGGACTGGATGCGCCGGCACGGCGTGCATTTCCAGCCGCCCCTGTCGGGCGCCTTGCACGTGGCACGGACCAACGCCTTCTTCATGGGTGGCGGCAAGGCCCTGGTCAATGCCTATTTCCGTAGCGCGGAAAACCTCGGCGTGAAGATTCGCTACGAAGCCCCGGTTTCGCGCCTGGAGTTGAAGGATGGCCAGTTCGTCGCCGCCTGGGTCGGCGACGAGCGCATCGAGGCGCGCGCCTGCGTGCTGGCAGCCGGCGGTTTCGAGTCCAATCGGGAATGGTTGCGCCAAGCCTGGGGGCAGAACGAGCGCGGCGAATGGCCAGCCGACAATTTCCTGATTCGCGGTACCCGCTTCAATATGGGCAACCTGCTCAAATTCATGATCGAGGCCGGGGCCGACGCCATCGGCGATCCGACGCAGGCTCACATGGTGGCCATCGACGCCCGTGCTCCCTTGTACGACGGCGGTATCTGCACGCGGATCGACTGCGTTTCGCTTGGCATCGTGGTCAATGAAAACGCCCAGCGTTTCTACGACGAGGGCGAGGATTTCTGGCCCAAGCGCTACGCCATCTGGGGTCGCCTGGTCGCCCAGCAGCCATCGCAGATCGCCTATTCGATCATCGATGCCAAATCGGTCGGTCGCTTCATGCCGCCGGTTTTCCCCGGCGTGCGCGCCAATACGCTGGAAGACCTGGCCGCTCAACTGGGGCTGGATGCCGGCGCCTTCGTCAAGACGGTCAGCGATTACAACGCCGCCTGCCAAGCTGGCACCTTCGACCACACCACGCTCGACGATTGCCATACGAACGGCGTCAGCCCGGCCAAGACGCACTGGGCGCGGCCGATCGACACTGCGCCCTTCTACGGCTACGCCCTGCGGCCGGGAGTGACCTTCACCTATCTCGGTCTCAAGGTCGATGAGCATGCCGCCGTGCATTTCGGAGGCCAGCCCAGCGCCAACCTGTTCGTGGCCGGCGAGATGATGGCCGGCAACGTCCTGGGCAAGGGTTACACCGCCGGGGTCGGCATGGCCATCGGCACGGCCTTCGGGCGGATTGCCGGAAATCGCGCCGCGATGGCAGCGAAGAAGAAGCAAGGGGAATACCGTGCAGCAGCTTAATTCTTTGACCCGCGAGGCGCAGGCCCTGGCGGCGGGCATCATGCCCTTGAGTCGCAATGAGTCCGAAGTCGGGCGCATCATGCAGATTTGCAATGCCTGCCGTTATTGCGAGGGCTTTTGCGCCGTCTTTCCGGCGATGACCCGGCGTCTCGAATTCGGCAAGGCCGATATCAACTACCTGGCCAATCTTTGCCACAACTGCGGGTCCTGCCTGCATGCCTGTCAGTACGCGCCGCCGCACGAGTTCGCGCTCAACGTACCGCAGGCCATGGCCAAGGTACGCGGCGAGACCTATAGCGACTATGCCTGGCCGCCGCTATTCGGGCGTTTGTACAAGCACAACGGGCTGACCGTCGCCCTGGCTCTGGCGGCAGGCCTGGCCGCTTTCCTGATGCTGACCGTGCTGCTCGTCGGCAAGGGCTTCCAGGCACCCGAGGCCGGCAATTTCTACAGCATTTTCCCGCACAACCTGCTGGTTTCCATGTTCGCGCCGGTATTCCTGTTTGCCGCATTGGCGCTGACGCTGGGCGTCCGCAAGTTCTGGCGCGACGTGTCGCCGGGCCGTGCTTCGCTGGCGGCGGGCGGGGAGGCGCTCGGCAACGTCCTGGCCATGAAGTACCTCGATGGCGGCCACGGCCAGGGCTGCAACAACGCCGACGACGCCTTTACCTTGTGGCGCAGGCGTTTCCACCACTTCACCTTTTACGGCTTCATGCTCTGCTTCGCCGCCACCGGCGTGGCGACGCTTTACCACTACCTGCTGGGCTGGGCGGCGCCTTATGCGCTTGGCAGCTTGCCGGTGGTACTCGGCGTGGCTGGCGGCATCGGTTTGCTGATCGGCCCGGCCGGCCTGCTCTGGCTCAATGTCCGGCGGCATCCCGAGCAAGGCGATGTGGCGCAGCGCCCGATGGATCGCGGCTTCATCGTCTTGCTGCTGCTCACCAGCCTGACTGGCCTGGCCTTGCTGGCCGGCCGCGACGGTGCGGCCATGGGCATCCTGCTGGCGTTGCATCTGGGCGTGGTCATGGCGCTGTTCGCGACCTTGCCCTACGGCAAGTTTGCCCACGGCATCTTCCGTAGCGCCGCCTTGCTCAAGTGGTCCATCGAAAGACGCCAACCCAATAATTTGCAGCTCGGCGACGACTGATCGGCTGCACCAGTTTTATGACTCAACACGGAGGAGACCAAGGGTGAAATTTCTGGATCATTTGGAGGAGTGGTTGGTGACACTCTTGATGGGCGGGGCGACGACCATCATTTTCGTCTCGGTCGCCCATCGTTATCTGGCCGGCACGTCGATTCCGCTGCTGCAGGATTGGCTGCTTTCGCTGAACTTCGGCTGGGCGCAGGAACTGTGCATCATCATGTTCGTCTGGATGGCCAAGTTTGGCGCCGCCTACGGCGTACGTACCGGCATCCACGTCGGGGTCGATGTCCTGATCAATCGAATGGATGATCGCTGGCGCGCCAAGTTCATCGTTTTCGGCTTGCTCGCCGGCGCCTTGTTCACCGGGGTGGTGGCCAGCCTGGGTGGCCATTTCGTCTGGGAAAACGGTGCCCATCACGCTTATCTGCAGTTGCTCGGCATGGACTTCGGCGATGTGCCGGAAGGCCCGACCACGCCCGATCTCGAATGGCCGACCTGGATGGTCTACTCGGCCATTCCGCTGGGCAGCGGCCTGATGTGTTTCCGCTTCATGCAAGTGACCTTCAATTTTCTCAGGAGCGGCGAGTTGCCGCATCACGATCACGGCCATGTCGATGGCCTGGAAGACGAGACGCCGCCTGTCGATCTCGACGTCTATGCGATGGATGACAACCTGCATCCGCACGACCTGAAACACACGCCGCTCGGCGTCGACAAGCCGGAGGGCAAGTAATGAACTCGTTGGTGATCTTCGGCCTGCTGGCTGCACTGATGTTGACCGGCATGCCGATCTCGATTTCGCTCGGCCTGACCGTCCTGACCTTCCTGCTGACCATGACGCAGGTGCCGCTCGAATCGGTGGCCCTCAAGCTGTTCACCGGCATCGAGAAGTTCGAGATCATGGCGATCCCGTTCTTCATCCTGGCCGGCAATTTCCTGACGCATGGCGGCGTCGCCAAGCGGATGATCCATTTCGCCACCTCGATGGTCGGGCACCTGCATGGCGGCCTCGGCCTGGCCGGGGTGCTGGCCTGCGCGCTCTTTGCCGCCGTTTCCGGCTCCAGCCCGGCCTGCGTCGTGGCGATCGGCTCGATCCTCCTGCCTGCCATGGTCAAGGCCGGCTACCCGCGCAATTTCGGGGCTGGCGTCATCACCACTTCGGGGGCGCTGGGGATCCTGATTCCGCCGTCCATCTGCATGGTGATGTACTCGGTGGCGACCAACACCTCGGTCGGCGCCTTGTTCATGGCCGGCGTCGTGCCCGGCCTGGCCCTGGCCGCGACGTTGTTCGGCGTCACCTGGTATCGCGCCCGCAAATACAACTACCCGCGCCAGCCCAAGGCGTCATGGGGCGAGCGCTGGACGGCCTTCCGTCAATCCGTTTGGGGTTTGCTGCTGATCGTCGTGGTCATGGGCGGGATTTATTCCGGGATCTTCACGCCGACCGAAGCGGCCGCGATGTCCGCCGCCTACGCCTTCATTTGCGCCGTCTTCATCTATGGCGACATGCGCCTGCGGGACGTGCCCAAGGTGCTGCTCAACTCGGCCAACATGTCGGCGATGCTGCTCTACATCATCACCAACGCGGTGCTGTTCTCCTTCATCATGACCAACGAGAACATCCCGCAGTCGCTGGCGGAGTGGATTCTCGGCAATGGTTTGGGGCCGATCGCCTTCCTGCTGGCAGTCAACGTCATCCTGCTGGTCGCCGGCAATTTCATGGAGCCGTCGTCGATCGTCCTGATTTTCGCTCCCATCCTGTTCCCGGTCGCCGTCAAGCTGGGGATCGATCCGGTGCATTTCGGGATTCTGATGACGGTGAACATGGAAGTCGGGATGTGCCACCCGCCGGTCGGGCTCAACCTCTACGTGGCCTCGGGCATTACCAAGATGGGGATCACCGAACTGACCGTCGCCGTCTGGCCGTGGCTGCTGGCGATGCTTGGCTTCCTCGTCGTGGTCACCTACTGGCCGGGGCTGTCGCTCTGGTTCCCGCGTTACCTCGGCATGATCTGAACGTAGTTCGATTCGAAGTTGCCAGCCGGACAAGCCCCTCTGCCTGGGCTTGTCCGAAGCTGGCGGCGGCTGTCAGGCTTACTCCCCGCCGCCGAGCCGCTTACCCGGTAGGCTGTTTGGCCATATCCCGTTCATAACGTTTTTCCTGGTTCCTGGTTCCTGGTTCCTGGTAAATGGGCCGCATTCGTTCGGCTCGGTGTCAAGCTGAGGCGAGGGCATGCGTGCATGCTTGTCGTATTGTTTTGTTTCCATATTTCGATAATAATCGAAATATGGAAACCTTGAACGCCGCCGAACTTCTCGCCGCCCTCGGGCATGAGTCCCGCCTCTCCATCTTCCGCCTGCTGGTCGAAGCCGGCCCGGCGGGGATCAATGCCAGCGCGATTGGCGAGCAGTTGGGCATGGCGCCGGCCACGCTGTCTTTTCATCTGGCGCACCTGAGCCGGGTGGGGCTGATCAGCGGCACGCGCGAGAGCCGCTTCATTCACTACTCGGCCAATTACGGGACGATGGACGAGCTGATTGCCTTCCTGACCAGCAATTGTTGCCAGGGCAACGCTTGCCTGCCGAAAACTGCCCGTTGCACGACTCCCGATTCGACGTGCTGAACCTTCAATCCGGAAACGCCGCATGACCCAGCCCTCGCTCAAAACCGTTCTCGTGCTGTGCACGGGCAACTCCTGCCGCTCCCAGATGGCGGAGGTGATCCTTAACCATGAACTGGCTGGCCAGGTTCGTGCCTTGTCGGCGGGTACCGTGCCGCAGCCGCGGGTTGCCGAGGGCGCAATAGCCGCCCTCAAGCTGGCCGGCTTGCCGACCGAGGGCTTGTATCCCAAGGATATCGAGGCGGTACTGGGCGAAACGATCGACCTGGTGGTAACTGTCTGCGACAACGCCCGCGAAAGCTGCCCGGTCTTTCCCAGGCCGGTGCCGCGTATTCACACGCCCTTCCATGATCCGCATGGCGAACCGCTGGAGAGCTTCGTCCAGGTACGCGACGAGATCCGTGCCCGCCTGGTACCGGCCGTGCGTGCCGCCCTTGGCCTGTAGGAGGCGACATGTCGAACGCCTGTGAAGCGACGAATCCACCAGCGGCCAGCGCGCCGATGAGCCTGTTCGAACGCTATCTGACGGTCTGGGTTTTTCTCTGCATCGTGGCCGGTATTACCCTCGGCCAGTGGGCGCCCGGGGTGTTCCAGCAAATCGGCCGCCTGGAAGTGGCGCAGGTGAATCTGCCGGTCGGTCTGCTGATCTGGGTGATGATCGTGCCGATGCTGGTCAAGGTCGATTTTTCCGCCCTGCATGAGGTAAGACAGCACGTCCGGGGCATCGGCGTGACCTTGTTCGTCAATTGGCTGGTCAAGCCGTTTTCGATGGCCTTCCTCGGCTGGCTGTTCATTCGCGGCCTGTTTGCGCCGTGGCTGCCGGCCGAGCAAATCGACAGCTACATCGCCGGTCTCATCCTGCTGGCTGCCGCGCCGTGCACGGCGATGGTCTTCGTCTGGAGCCGGCTGTCGAACGGCGACCCGCTCTTTACGCTGTCGCAGGTCGCGCTCAACGATTCGATCATGGTGCTTGCCTTCGCGCCCCTGGTTGCGTTCCTGCTCGGCATTTCGGCGATTACCGTGCCTTGGGGAACGCTGTTCACCTCGGTGCTGCTCTATATCGTGATTCCGGTCATCCTTGCCCAGCTCTGGCGTCGGCAACTGCTGGCCCGGGGCACAGAGGCTTTTGCCGCCGCGATGCAGAAAATCGGCCCGTGGTCGATTGCGGCGTTGCTGCTGACATTGGTGCTGCTTTTTGCCTTTCAGGGACAGGCGATCCTGCGCCAACCGGTGATTATCGGGCTGCTTGCCGTGCCCATCCTGATCCAGGTTTTCTTCAATTCGGCGCTGGCTTACTGGTTGAACCGGGTGCTCGGTGAAAAGCACAGCATCGCCTGTCCATCGGCCCTGATCGGTGCCTCGAATTTCTTCGAGCTGGCCGTTGCAGCAGCGATCAGCCTGTTCGGTTTCGAATCGGGCGCCGCCCTGGCCACGGTGGTCGGGGTGTTGATCGAAGTGCCGGTCATGTTGCTGGTGGTCAAGGTGGTCAACCAGACCAAGGGTTGGTACGAAACGGCCTGAGTCCTCAGGCCGCGACCCCCACCCAGCGGGTGACGCGGGCCAGTCCCCGGTGTCCGGGGCCCTCGTTGAGTTCAACTTCGCCTTCCCAGCCGACGATCTCGGCGAGATAGCCGGCGAAGTCGGCGCGCAGGGTCTCCAGGCGGTAGAGCAGGGCATCATCCTTCGGGCCACCGCTGCTGCGGCCGAGCTGGTCCGGATGAAAAGCTTCCAGGATCAAACGGCCGCCTGGACGAAGCGCCTGGGCGGCCTGGCGATGTACCTGGCGGCGCAACGGCGGGGGCAAATGCACGTAGGTCAGGACTACGGCATCGGCGCTGCACGGAGAGGGTGACCACTCGGCCAGGTCGAGGTGGCCGGTTTCCAGTTCAACGCCGTGCGCTGCCGCCAGCGCGCGGGCTTTGCTCAGGCCAACCGCCGAGCCGTCGAGCGAGCTGACGGCATGGCCCTGTCGGGCCAGCCAGACGCCATTGCGGCCTTCGCCGTCGCCCGGCAACACCACACGGGCGCCAGGCGGCAGATGTGCAGCCTGCTCGACCAGGAAGGCATTGGGTTGCAGGCCGTACTTGTAGCCATCGATGGCGTAGCTGGTATCCCAGAAATGGCTCGGTGCCGGGTCAGTCATAGGCAATGTCCTTGGGTTGGGTGACCGGGTTGCCTGCCGCCAGCCAGGCATCGAAGCCGCCGGCCAGGGAGATCACCCGCGTGAAGCCCATCTGTTGCAGTGCGACGGCCGACAGTGCAGCCCGGCCACTGGTCTTGCAGTAAATGACGATCGGACGGTCGAGTTCCTGCAAGCCCGGTTCGTTGCTGATCCGGAATTCCAGCATGCCGCGCGGGATGTTGATGGCACCGGCGATGTGACCCTGACGATATTCATCGGGTTCGCGGACGTCGATCAGCAGGGCGTTCGGCGCGGTTACGGCGGCCGGGGCTTCGTTGATCGGACATTCCCGGATCGATTTTTTGGCTTCCATGACCATGTCGTGGGCGGTTTTCAGCATCGGGTTCTCCTGTAATGAGCGGGTGAATTAAATATAAGAATATTCTAATTTATTTCCGTCCGTTTCAGGCCTATCCTGAAAGCATCCCGGCCCGCTGCGAAAAGTTCATTTCGAAGGCCTGGCCGATCACGCTCAGGAAGCATCATGTCAAACCTTCCCGTCACCATGGGGACACCACACCGCGAACTGCGCTGGGCCGCCGGCATCGTTCTGGCAGCAGCCATCTGGTGGGGGCTCTACGCCAACCTGACCGCCTTTGCCGATTTCGCCATCGCCCAACTTGGTCTTACGCGGGCCAGCGCCTTGGGCGAAGCGGTGCATTTCTTCCTGTTCGATACCCCCAAGGTACTGCTGTTGCTGTGCAGCATCGTTTTCGTGATGGGCGTGATCCAGACTTTTTTCGCGCCGGAACGAACCCGGGCCTTGCTGGCCGGTCGTCGGCTGGGCATCGGCAACGTCCTGGCGGCGACGCTCGGCATCGTCACCCCGTTCTGTTCCTGTTCCGCCGTGCCGCTGTTCATCGGCTTTCTTTCGGCTGGCATTCCGCTGGGCGTGACCTTTTCCTTCCTGATCGCCGCGCCGATGATCAATGAAGTGGCGCTGGCGCTGCTGTTCGGGATGTTCGGCTGGAAGGTGGCCGGGCTGTATCTTGGCCTCGGCCTGCTGGTTGCCATCGTCTCCGGCCTGGTGATCGGCCGATTGAAGATGGAACGCCATCTCGAGGACTGGGTGCAGGCCATCCAGGCCGGTACGGCGCCGGGGTACGAGGGCACGGCGCAAACCTGGGTCGAGCGGGCCGAAACCGGGCTCAATCACGTACGCGATATCGTCGCCCGGGTCTGGCCTTACATCATCGCCGGCATTGCCCTGGGCGCCGGCATCCACGGCTATGTGCCGGAGGATTTCATGGCCTCTTTCATGGGGCGCGATGTCTGGTGGGCTGTGCCGGCTGCCGTCGTGCTCGGCGTGCCGATGTACACCAACGCTGCCGGCATCATCCCGGTGGTCGAGGCGCTGATCGGCAAAGGGGCTGCGCTGGGTACCGTGCTGGCCTTCATGATGAGCGTGATTGCGCTGTCGGCGCCGGAAATGATCATTCTCCGCAAGGCGCTCAAGCCGCCGCTGATTGCCTGCTTCGTCGGTGTCGTCGCCTGCGGCATTTTGCTGGTCGGTTATATCTTCAACGCGGTTTTATAGGGAGCGCGCAATGAAACAGGTCAAGGTGCTGGGTACCGGCTGTGCCAAATGCAAGGCGCTGGTCGAGATGGTCCGTCAGGCGGCGGACGCCGGCGGTATCGCCATCGAACTGGAAAAGGTCGAGGACATGGCGCGGATCGTCGGTTTCGGCGTGATGAGCACGCCGGGTCTGGTGATCGATGGCAAAGTGGTGCATGCCGGCGGCCTGCCCGATGCGGCCAAGGTGGCGGCCTGGTTGCAGCAGGGCTAGAGACCCGGCCGGTAGAGCGGGAAGCCCGGTCAGTCGGGCTTCCTGGCGGGAAACGCTACGAGGGGGCTTACTGCAGATAGCTCGGGCGGGCGTATCCCTGGAATTGCTTGTCGAGCACCGCCTTGTATTCCGGTGACTTGAAGGCGGCGACGATGTCCTGGGTCCAGGGCTTGTTCTGGTCCTCGGTTTTTACCGCAACAACGTTCAGGTAATGCTCCGGCGTCTTTTCCAGCGCGATGGCATCGGTCAGCTTGAGACCGGAGGCAATGGCGAAGTTGCCGTTGATCACCACGAAGGCGGCGTCATCCAGCGTACGCGGCAACTGGGCGGCCTCGATCGGCGTCAGTTGCAGTTTGCGCGGGTTATCCGAGACATCCTTTTCCGTCGCCTTGAGCGGATCGGTGCCGGGCTTGACCTTGAGCAAGCCGTTCTGCTCCAGGAAGACCAGGGCGCGGGCCAGGTTGGACGGATCGTTGGGCAAGGTGATGCGGTCGCCATCCTTCAATTCGGCCAGGCTCTTGTGCTTCTTCGAGTACAGGCCGAGCGGCGCAATCGGTGCCTTGATCACGTCCACCAGGTTGAGTCCCTTGTCGGCCGCGAATTTCTTCAGATAGATGATGTGCTGGAACAGGTTGGCGTCGAGCGAGCCTTGGGCCAACGCCAGATTGGGCTGGACGTAGTCGTTGAACTCGACCAGTTTGACGCTGTAGCCCTTCTTCTCGAGGATCGGCTTGATGCCAAGCTTGAGCTGGTCGTAGTTGGGGCCGGCGGTGGCGCCCAAGGTCAGGTTTTTCTTTTCCTGGGCAAGAGCGCCCGGCGCGGTGGCGGCAAGGCCGAATGACAGAGTGGCGGCAAGCAGGGTGTGCAGGATTTTCATGGGAATTTCTCCGTGGTGATGGTTTGGTAAGCGGAAGGAAAGGCGGTTTAAGCCTGCAGCAGCGCGAGCAAGGCCGGGTCGGCCTGCCGCCCGGTGTAATCGGCAGCCCAATGGCTTTCACGGGAAAAAATGCGCAAGGCCTTGAGCTGGGGATTGGCCCCCAGCGCAAACCAGTGTTCGGCACCGGCCGGCACGGCGAGGTAGTCGCCGGGGCCGGTTTCCAGCAGGACCTGGCTGCCATCGGCGCGAACAATGCCGAAATAGCCGGTACCGGTCAGGATGTAGCGGATCTCGTCGTCGGCATGGGTATGCACGCGGACGAATTGCTGGCGCAGGGCGGCAAGGTCGGGAACCGCCTCGTGCAGCACCACCAGGTCGCGACTCGCACCGGCGGCGCCTTGTACGGCCTCACCCAGTTCACGGTCCAGTTGTTGCAGCAGCAACTGTTGCTCTGCCGGGTCGAGTGCGCTCCGGGCCAACAGTGCCGTGATCTCCGGCGTGGTGGGTAGCGCCTGGTAATGCAGTGTCAGGCCGAGTTCCTGGGCGAGGGCGGCGACCTGTTTCGGGTCGCTCACCTGTTTGCCATCGGCGGTAATCAAACGGGCCATGCCGTGCTCCATCAGGGGCGCCAGATTGTTCGGCGCATCCTCGTTTCCGCCGGCTGGCGGGGCAGGGAGCACTGTAGGGAAGCCGCGGCGACGGCGGAAATACTGTTTGCTTGGGTCGATATACGGGGAAGGGAATATGGAGTCTTTCGGGCGGCGGCCATGCAACAGCCGGAAAAGGTGCAAATTCTCAAGCGAGCTGAATGCCTCGTTTCATCACTCCTGACCCAGTGGTTTTATCGTCGCGACCAACGGATATCGGCCGGCATCAGGCCATTAGGAGGTACCCCGGTCCACAGAAATCAGATGGTGCAGACGTCCGCCTTCCTTCGATTACCGGATGATGGAGTAGAGTTGAGGGCAGGAGAGTTCAGTACAGGTTATCGGTTGACTCAAATGAATTCACTGAACTTCCCGCTTGACGGCCCGAACGGCGACTGAAAAATGCTCAGCAACCTGATTAATAACATTGCTTTCCTGATCGCCCTGGCCGCCGCCGGCCAGCTAGTCGTGACACGATTTCACCAATCACCACTGAAATATTCGCTGGTGCTCGGGATTCTGTTTGGTAGTGTGACTTTGCTGGGCATGGCGAATCCAGTCAGCTTCGCACCCGGCGTCTTTTTTGACGGGCGGTCGATTGTGCTCGCGGTTGCCGGCGTAATCGGCGGGGGCCTTACCGCGGCCATTGCTGCCGGCATGTCTGCCTTCTATCGTTATCAGTTGGGCGGTATCGGCGCGCCGGTGGGCATTACGATCATCCTGTTATCGGCCTTGCTCGGGGTGCTGGCGCGGCAGTGGTGGCTGCGGCGCAGCGCGCAGCCGCATTACGGCCACTATGTGGCGCTCGGCGTAGTGGTGCAATTGATGCAGTTGGCCGCTTTCACGCAGGTTCCTGATCGGGCCGGGTATGCCTTCATCGAGCAGGCCTGGTGGATCCTTCTGCTTTTCTACCCCCTCGCAACGGCCTTGCTGTGCCTGATCTTTCGTAACTACGAGCGTCAGGTTGACGAGCGGGCGGCCTTAGTGGCGGCACAGAAGGCGGTCATTGAAGAAGAGCGCGCCAGCATGGAACGTTTTCACGCCTACTTCGATCACTCGATTATCGGGCTTGCCATTACCAGCCTGGAGAAGGGCTGGATCGAGGTCAATGATGCCCTTTGCCAGACGCTGGGTTACACGCGGGACGAACTGACCCGCATGACCTGGAGCGAGCTGACTTATCCGGCAGATCTCGCACCGGACCTGAAACAGTTCAACAGCATGCTGGCCGGCGAGATCAACAGCTATGCGATGGACAAGCGCTTCATCCACAAGGACGGCCACCTGGTCTATACGCGGCTGGCGGTCAGTCATGTGCGTAAGCCGGATGGCAGTCTGGATTACGTGGTTGCGATGGTGGAAGACATTTCGGGACGCAAGCGTTCGGAACTGGCCCTTGAGAACAGTGCAAAGCAACTGCGCTTCGTGCTGGACGGCTCGGAACTCGGTTTTTGGGACTGGGACATTGCTGCCGGCAAAGTAGACCGTAACGAACGGTGGGCGGTGATGCTGGGCTATACGCATCGTGAAATCCAAAATACCGTGATGCAGTGGACCGACTTCATTCACCCGGAGGATCGAGAGCGCGCGTGGGAGTCGATAAATGCGGTGATTGATGGGCGCGCCGAGATGCATCGGCTTGAATACCGGATGCTTCACAAGGATGGCAGCATTCGTTGGGTCCTTGATCAGGCCAGGGTGATGCAACGCGATGCCGATGGCAAACCGCTGCGCATGTGTGGAACCCATACCGACATTACCGCACACAAGCAGGACGAACTCGAACTCCTGCAACATCGCTTTCACCTGCAGAAACTTGTCGAAGCGCAAACCCGCGAGCTACGCGCCGCCAAGGAAATTGCCGATGCGGCCAACATTGCCAAGAGTGTTTTCCTGGCCAACATGAGCCACGAAATCCGTACACCACTTAATGCCATCACCGGCCTGGCCCACATCCTGCGCCGGAGCGGTCTGACTGCGGAGCAAACGGACAAGCTCGACAAGATCGAGAATGCCGGCAATCACCTGCTCAGAATCATCAATGATGTCCTTGATCTCTCCAAGATCGAAGCAGGCAAGTTCGCGATGGAAGACGAACCTGTCCATATTGACGCGCTGCTCGGCAATGTCGCCTCGATGCTTGGTCAGAAAGCTCGGGACAAGGGGCTGCGCTTCAATACCGAAACTGCTGCCTTGCCCCACCATCTGCGCGGTGACGCCACCCGGCTGCAACAAGCCCTGCTCAACTATGCTGCCAATGCCATCAAATTTACCGAGCAAGGCGGCATTACCCTGCGGGTCACGCTAGAAGCCGAAACCGACGACACCGCCACGCTGCGCTTTGCAGTCGAAGATACCGGCATCGGTATCGCTCCCGAGGCGCTTTCCAGACTCTTTACTGCCTTCGAGCAGGCCGACAACTCGACTACCCGCCAGTACGGTGGCACTGGCCTTGGCCTTGCCATCACCCGAAAGATCGCCGAAGTGATGGGCGGCACGGTAGGCGTGACCAGTACTCCGGGAAAGGGGAGCACTTTCTGGTTCACTGCAGTTCTCCAAAAAACGTTCGCCACGGCGACTCAAACTGCCCACAGCGGTAACGAAACCGCCGCCCAAATGATCCTGCGTAAGCATGCCGGCAAGCGCATCCTGCTGACCGAGGACGAACCGATCAACCAGGAAATAGCCCAATTATTGCTGGAAGACGTGGGGCTCGTCGTCGATCTGGCCGAAAACGGCCAGCAAGCCGTCGAGAAAGCGCGCTCCGGCAGCTACGCGATCATCCTGATGGACATGCAGATGCCGAAGATGGATGGCCTGGAGGCGACCCGACAAATCCGGCAGTTGCCAGGCCATCAGGCGACGTCCATCGTGGCGATGACGGCCAATGCCTTTGCCGAGGATAAGGATCGGTGCTTCGCGGCGGGAATGGACGACTTCCTCTCCAAACCCGTCAAACCGGAGTCTCTTTATGCAGCGCTACTGAAATCGTTTGATCAGCCTCGGGGGTGAGCGGGTCGAGGACGGTGGAATCCGTACTTCAGGGGGCCTGTCGGACGAAAGAGGGCAAGTTGGCGATTCGCTCTACTCAGGCTGCGGGCCATTGGGCGGCGGCGCAATAACTTGAGATATGGCGGGATTGCCGTCCGGGGGGCAAAGAGCCGATGTTGGGCATGTCCATCTTCTGGAAGGAGCGATTTGAGCGCCCGTGCCCTGTTTGCTTTCAGGGGGCTTGAAGAACCCGGGGCGCCTGCCCGGGGCCTTCAAGCCTATGCGATGTGCCAGCCGGCTTATTTCTTCATTTCGTCCTTCGCCATCGCATCTTTCTTCATGGCGTCTTTTTTCATCTCGTCCTTGCCCATGCTGTCTTTCTTCATGCTGTCCTTGCCCATGTGATCCTTGGCCATATGGTCCTTGGACATGGTTTCCTTTTTCATGCCGTCGCCGTCCTTCTTCATCATGTCTTCGGCAAAGGCCTGGGTGCCGGCGAGCATCAGGCAGGCGGCGAAAAGGGTCGAGGTAATGTTTTTCATGGTGAACTCCATTGCGGTTGGTTGGTTTTCGGCGAAATTGCCGGGTATTCAGGACAGCTGAGCGGAATGGCTCAACTGCCGCCGAACCAGTTGTACCCCTGGTCTTCCCAGTAGCCACCGGGGTAGGTATTGGTGACGAAAATGGCCTGGATGTGCTTCGGGTTCTTATAGCCGAGCTTGGTCGGCATGCGCAGCTTCATCGGAAAGCCATAGCGCGGCGGCAAGGGCTGGTCGTCGTAGGTCAGCGTCAGCAGCGTTTGCGGATGCAGCGCAGTCGGCATGTCGATACTGGTGTAGTAATCGTCGGCACATTTGAAGCCGACGTATTTCGCGGTGGTATCGGCACCGATCCGGCGCAGGAAGCTGGCAAAGCGAACGCCGCCCCATTTGCCGATGGCGCTCCAGCCTTCGACGCAGATATGGCGGGTGACCTGCGTCTCCTGCGGCATGGTACGTAGTTCGGCCAGCGTCCAGGCCTGCTTGTCGGCCACCAGGCCGGTAACTTCCAGGCGGTAGGATGCCTCGTCGACTTCCCTGATCTCGTCTTCGCCGTAGTAGGCGTTGAAGGGAAAAGGGCGAGTGATCATCGATTCCGGGTAGGTCGGCGCCAGACGATTCGGGTCGAAGAGCCAGGCCTGGGCCTTGTCGTTGAAGCGGGATACCTTGAGCAGCGCACTTTCAACGCTTTCTTCATCGACCACGGCGCAACCGCTGAGCAAGGACAGGCCGCCCAGGCTCAGGGCACGCTGCAGAAAGGCCCGGCGCATCGGCTGTTCAATGCGCTGCCCGAGATCTTTCAGGGCTTCATTGACGAGTGCTTCGCTGTTCGGGACGAGCAACTGTTTCGGTTTCTTGATCATTGTCGATTCCTTTAGCGACCACGGATCATGGCGAGCAGCGTGCGCGGGACCAGCGCCACCATGATCAGATGTATGCCGGCGAAGGCCACCAGTCCGGCCATGCCAAAAAAGTGCACCCGCCGGGCCGCTTCATAGCCGCCCAGCCATTCCCGCAGCAGCGGAAACTGGACCGACTTCCAAAGCACCAGACCCGACAGCACCAGCAATACCGAATCGAGCATCACGAAAAGGTAGGCGGTACGCTGAACCGTGTTGTACTGGTTGAGATCGGCATGCGACAGCTTGCCCTTCAGGGCGGCGCTCAGGTCGCCGAACAGCCCCGACAGCGAGAGCGGAAAGAACTTGTCGAAAAGGCGTCGGCTGATCACATTGGCGGCGAGGTAGACCAGCCCGTTCACTGTCAGCAGCCACATCGCGGCGAAATGCCATTGAATCGCGCCGCCCAGCCAGCCGCCCAAGGTCAGGTAGGCGGGGATGGAAAAGCCCAGAAAGGGCGAGGCATCGTAGATGCGCCAGCCGCTCATGGCGAGAACGATCACCGCCAGCGCGTTGAGCCAGTGCGTGATGCGTACCCAGAGCGGGTGTATCAATCCATTCGTGTTTGCCAAGTGGTCCGTCCTTTCATTCCCGCCAGCATTCCGCTGCGTTCTGATAGGTAATTCGGACCGAACTGGTGATTGGTTACAAGCTCAGGCAAAATTTGTTTTCTCTCGAACCAGACCGAATCTTTTCTTCTGCCGGTGTAACCAAAGGCTTCAATGCAACGAACTACTAGAGAAGAAGGTTTCAGGACGAAAGAGGCGCGCCTCAAGAGTTTGCTGATGCGCGGCATGGCCGGGGAAAATGCGGCTTATCAGCAGTTTCTTTCTGAGTTGTGCGCCCATCTGCGCGCCTTCCTGCGTTTGCGTTTGATTCAATTGCCCGACGAGGTGGAAGATTTGGTGCAGGAAGCGCTTCTTGCCGTACATAACCAGCGGCATACCTACGACCCCGACCAGCCGCTGTCGGCCTGGGTGCAGGCCATCGCCCGCTACAAACTGGTCGATTTGCTGCGCCGGCGGGCGGTCAATGAGAACCTGAATGATCCGTTGGACGACGAAATCGATCTCTTTGCGCATTCGGATACTGAAGCGGCTGAAGCGCGGCGGGATTTGGACAAGTTGTTGGCCGAACTGCCGGATCAGCAGCGGCTGCCCATCGTCCATACCAAGCTGGAAGGCTTGTCGGTGAAGGAAGCGGCCGACCTGACCGGGATGTCGGAATCGGCGATCAAGGTCGGCGTGCATCGAGGCCTGAAAGCGCTGGCCGATAAAATCAGAGGCATTTTATGAAGACGGACGATCTCATTTCCATGCTGGCAGCGGGCGACAGTCGCCTGGCCGGTCCGCCGCCCGGACGGCGCTACGCCATGGCTTGCAGCCTCGGGGCGCTGGCGGCCGGGCTGATGATGCTGGCGCTCCTGCAGCCTCGTCACGATCTGCTGCAGGCCATCTTCCTGCCGATGTTCTGGGTCAAGGTCGGCTTCGTTCTCAGTCTGGCCGGGGCCAGCCTGTTTGCCGTCCTGCGCCTGTCGCGGCCTGGCGCTCGCCTGGACGGCATCGCATCGCTGCTCGCCGTTCCGGTTCTGGCGATCTGGGGCCTTGCCGCCTATGCCCTGATCGACAGTGCGCCCGCCGAGCGTGCCCGCCTGTTCTTCGGCGATACCTGGACGGTCTGCCCCTTCCTGATCGCGTTGCTCTCGGTGCCGGTTTATTTCGCCGTCTTCAAGGTCATGCAGGGCATGGCACCAACCCGGCCCCGCCTGGCCGGCTTTGCCTCCGGACTGCTGGCCGGCGCGATTGCTGCCGCGGTCTATTGTCTGCACTGCCCGGAAATGGGCGCGCCCTTCATCGGCTTTTGGTATCTGCTCGGCATGCTTGCGCCGGCATTGTTCGGCGCCTGGCAAGGGCATTCGCGTTTGCGCTGGTGAGGTTTGAACACCGCTAACGCGGCAGGTGGTACATCCCGAAAATTGGATTGTGTTATTGGCGCTTCTTCATCATCAAGACGCCGGTTCCCATGGAGACATCGACGCGACTCAGGAAACTCATGCCGATGAGCGGGGTTCCGGTGATGCCTACCGTCACCTTTACGTTGCGTAACTTGACACCTGCGACGTCGACTTGAGGAACGGTAACGGTGGTTGTGGTGATATTCCCGGCGGCGGTTGCCGACATGCCGGCTTTGCCGTTGGACGCATTGATTCCCAGTTTTTTGGCCGTTTCCAGACTCATTGCAATGGTAGAGGCTCCGGTATCAATCAAACCTTCGACGGTGTGACCATTGATCGTGAGTGGGGCAAAGTAGTGCTCTCCCTTGTTGGCATTGGCATACAGAACGGCGACGCGGTTCTCGTTTGCGTCGCCATCGAAGCAAGCCGGCCCTGAACACTCCGGGCCCGAGAGCATTGCCGTTAACGTCTTGTCGCGCTCCATCCACTCCTTGGCAGTTACATCGCCTGCCGCCGCTGCCTTTTCATACCAATAGCGCGCCAGGGGGCTGCACGATGTAACGAGATAAGCTGTTTCGTAAGAAACGGCAAGGCTACGTTGAGCCTGGGGATTCCCGTTCTTTGCCGCTTTTTGGATGGATAGGAATGCTCGGGTCGGCTTTTTCAGCGGCACTTCGTTCCGATAGTCGCTTTCGGAGAAATACAGGTTTTCGCAGTCAGCACCAAAGGCGGCGCCAATCCCGGCCAGAGCAAAGCAGGTTGCCGAGATGAGCGAGCGGTAGCGATTGTCGGAGTGCGTCACGTTATGTTCCAGCCAGGGCCTGTTGTTGATCATGCAATCCGGGCATTTTCCCTCTTTTACCCGCCTTGCTGGAATATGACCAAGGTCGTAGCTGTCAGCTTGTCATCCTCGGGGCAAAAGGAATGCGTCGTACTGGTTGAATGCGGAAACAGGGCAGGGCAAGGTAAGCGCTTTGACGGCCGATGGAAGCTTCGATGCCGGTTTGGATCGGCTTGAATTCGAGTTCCCCACTGACGGGGCCTGTCGATCGAGGCAAACAGAAGGCCGCCCGCAGGCGGCCTTCTGTTTGCTGCGCAGTCCTGCTTACTGAAGGTAAGCCGGGCGGGAATAGCCCTGGAAGTGCTTGTCGAGCACGGCCTTGTATTCCGGCGACTTGAAGGCGGCGACGATGTCCTGGGTCCAGGCTTTGTTCTGGTCTTCGGTCTTGACGGCGACGACGTTCAGGTAATGGTCAGGGGTCTTTTCCAGCGAAATGGCTTCAGTCAGCTTGAGGCCGGAGGCGATGGCGAAGTTGCCCGGTACGACGACCAGGGCGGCATCATCCAGCGTGCGCGGCAGCTGGGCGGCTTCGATCGGGGTCAGCTGCAGCTTGCGCGGGTTCTCGGCAACGTCCTTCTCGGTCGCCTTGAGGGCGTCGATGCCGGCCTTGACCTTGATCAGGCCGTTCTGCTCCAGGAAGTGCAGGGCGCGGGCCAGGTTGGACGGGTCGTTGGGCAGCGTGACACGCTCGCCACCCTTCAGATCGTTGAGATTCTTGACCTTCTTCGAGTACAGACCCATCGGGGCGACCGGCACCTTGACCACGTCGGTCAGGTTGAGGCCCTTGTCGGCCGAGAATTTCTTCAGGTAGATGACGTGCTGGAAGACGTTGGCGTCGAGCGAGCCCTGGGCCAGTGCCAGGTTCGGCTGGACGTAGTCGTTGAATTCGACCAGCTTGACGGTGTAACCCTTCTTTTCGAGGATGGGCTTGATACCCAGCTTGACCTGGTCGAAGTTGGGGCCGGCGGTGGCGCCGATGGTCAGGGCCTTCTTTTCCTGGGCGGTGGCGCCGCTGACCAGGCCGAGGGCGAGGCTGGCGATGAGCAGGGAACGGATCAATTTCATGGTGTCGGGGACTCCGTGGGTGGAAATGGGTTTAACGCTTGTCGACGCGGCGGGCGAGCCACTGGCCGAAGAATTGGATGCTCTGGACGAGGACGACGAGCAGCACGATGGTGATCAGCATGACGTCGGTCTGGAAACGGTAATAGCCGTAGCGGATCGCCAGATCGCCGATGCCGCCGCCGCCCACCACGCCGGCCACGGCGGAGTAGGAGAGAAAGCTGACAGCGGTGATGGTGACGGCGAGGATCAGGCCGGAGCGGGCTTCGACCAGCAAGACCTGGGTGACGATCTGCATGGGGGAAGCCCCCATTGCTTCGGCTGCTTCGATGACACCGCGCGGCACGTCGCGCAGGGTCTGCTCGATGATGCGGGCGAAGTAGAAGATGGCGGCCAGCGACAGCGGCACGCTGGCGGCCAGCGGCCCGATCGAGGTGCCGACGATGTGGCGGGTGAAGGGCGAGACGGCGACCAGCAGGATGATGAAGGGGAAGGAGCGGAAAACGTTGATGAAACCGTTCGCCACCAGGTTAAAGCGGCGATAGCGGCCGAGTACCTGGCCGCTGCTGGTCAGGAAGACCAGGATGCCGAGGGCGCCGCCGATGATCACTGCGGCAGTCAGGCAGATGAGCATCATCAGGCCGGTTTCGCCGGCCGCCTTGCCGATTTCCGGCAGCAGTTCGATGAAAGTGTCGAGGATGGAATCAAACATTGGGCACCTCTTCCAGATGGCTGCCGGCGGTCTCGGGGAGTTCCGGGCTGGCGCCGCCTTCGCCGAATTCGCGTAGCCATTGGGCCAACTGCGATTCCGGCGGGATCCGGCCGTTGTCGATATTCAGGCGTTCGACGATGCGGCCGGCTTCCATCACCGAGACGCGATGGCACAGGCGGCGGATGACGCCCATTTCGTGACTGACCAGCAGGATGGTCACGCCGAGCCGGCGATTGACGTCGGCCAGCACTTCGAGCAGCGATTGGGTGGTGCGCGGGTCGAGTGCCGAGGTCGGTTCGTCGGCGAGCAGGACATGCGGTTCCGGCGCCAGGGCGCGGGCGATGGCGACGCGCTGCTTCTGGCCACCGGAGAGCTGGGCCGGGTAGGCATCGGACTTTTCGGAAAGGCCGACGAATTCGAGGCAGGTCTTTACCCGCTCGGCGATCCGCGCTTCGTCGGCGCCGCCGATGCGCAGCGGGAAGGCGACGTTGTCGGCGACGGTGCGGTTATGCAGCAGGTTGAAGTGCTGGAAGATCATGCCGATCCGCTGGCGGGCGGCGCGCAGCGCCTGCGGGCTCATCGTCATCAGGTCTTCGCCATGGACGATGACCTGGCCGCTGTCCGGCCGTTCCAGCAGATTGGCCAGGCGCAGCAGGGTCGATTTGCCGGCGCCGGAAAAGCCGATGATGCCGTGGATTTCGCCCGGCGCGACATCGAGGTCGGTGGCTTGCACCCCGACCTGCAGACCATCCGGCGTACGGAAGCTTTTGCTGACACCGCGCAGCGCGATGGCCGGGATGTCTTGTTGTTGAGTTGTCATTATGGGAAAAACGCTGTTCTGTTCGAAGTGTGGCGCTCGGGCGGCGATGTGCTGCCGTGCCGTAGACGCTGGCTGGCCGGGTCGGTTCCTTGCCGGCGGTCGCTACCGGGTCTAGCTAGCCCCGGAAACGCGTAAAGGCGGAACTTTAACGGCCGGACAACGCGATGGCAACCCGGACGGGCTGATGGATTTCCCTGAATCGGCAAATCCTGCTCAAGCCAGGCAGGCAATTTAACCGAGGCCGGGCGGGGCGTGAAATAACGAATATCTCTTTTCTTATTCCGCAACGATTTGTTTTTTGTTCCGCTTATATCCAAATCCGAATTTATTCGTTTTCCGGACCCGGTGCGGTCAACAGAATGGCGCCGTCTTTTACCCCTCAATGGATAGCCATGAACAAACTCAACAAGATTCTCCGCGCCCTGTTGCTGGCCGGTGCCGGCCTTCTGCTCAACAGCGCCGTCCAGGCCGCCGACCCCGTCGTCCTGCGCATCGGCGACCAGAACTACTACAACATCCGCGCCTCGGTCGAACTGTCCAAGGCGCTTGAAGGCGCCCCCTACAAGGTCGAATGGGCGCCGTTCCAGGCAGCTGCACCGCTGGCTGAGGCACTCGAAGCGGGGGCTATCGACATCGGTTTCCTCGGCGACTCCGGTTTCCTGTTCCTGGCTGCAAAAAGCCCGAATGCCAAACTGATCGGCATCACCCGCCAGAACCCCAAGACGGTCGCCTTGCTGGTACCGAAAAACTCCTCCGCGAAAACGATTGCCGACCTGAAGGGCAAGAAGGTCGCCTACTGGCCGGGGGCATGGAGCCAGCAACTGACTCTGGGCGCGCTCGACAAGGCCGGCCTGCCAGCCAATCACGTCGATTTCGTCAAGCTGATGCCGCTTGATGCCGCCAATGCCCTTCCGGGTGGCAGCATCGATGCATTCCCAGTCTGGGAGCCATACATCTCGCAGCAAGTACTGAAGAACGGTGCCCGAGTGTTGTTCACCGCCGAAGGCATCATTCCGGCGCAGAGCGCGATTGCCGCCAATGCCGCTTCGGTGGCCAGCAAGCATGCCGCCATCGAGGACTTCCTGGGGCGCCTGAAAAAAGCCCGCGCCTGGGTTGAAGCCAACATTGATACCTATGCCGATGCGTGGGCCACCCGTGCTGCGCTCGATCGCGACGTTTCCCGCCACTGGCTGGGGCAGGCCAAGCTGACCGTTTTGCCGGTCGATGCCAAGGCCACCGCCGACCTGCAGGTGACGGCCGATTTCCTGGTCAAGGAAAAGGTCTTGCCGACCGCGCTCGATGTCAAGAAGGTGGTCGATACCTCGTTCAGCAGCGTACTGGCCCGCTAAAAAACGACGACAACGGCCAGGTTGCCGCTGTCGGGGTGTCGCTTATTTTCGCCACTTTGCCCAGGGGTCGTCGCCCGCATCGCCCGATGGGGCTGAGCGGGCGTCGCCTGGGCGACGTCCCGATGGGCGTTCGCTTTTTCGCTGGTCGTGCAGTGCGGCTTTGCGGGCGCGCTTTTCTTGCAGGCGCTCGGCATCTTCCAGGCTCAGCTCGGCAGGCCTGCCGGGAACCTGGTCGGGCGGAATGATGCGGTCCCGCGGTGGCAGCTCGAATTGTTCTGCCGAAGCCCGGGGCAGGCTCTTGAACTGGTACAGATAGAATGCTTCCACCCTTTCCCTTGCCCAATCGGTTTTCTTCAGGAATTTGACGGCGGAATCGATGCTCGCCTTCTGGTTGAAGCAATTGATCCGCAAATAGGCGTAGAGCAACGCGTAGCCGTAGTGCTCGACGATTTCCGTCAAAAGCTGCTTCAAGCTGACGCCATGCAGGGGGTTGTTCTTGTAATCGATTTCAGTAGTCATGGCTTTGTCCGCATTTGCTTCAGGCGGGCATTGTAACGGTCGAGCGCTTCGATCGTTGCCTTGGCGTACTTGCTTTTATCGGTTTTTCTCGGCAATCGACGCTATTCGTCCGTCGCATCAAGCCGCTGGCAGCATCATTGCCGTCAATCGCTGCGGGGGCAGTCGAATTTGCCGTGATGGTTGCCGGTTTCTCGGCAAACCGGCCTGCCATTCTCTGACATCCTGGTGAGTGGCGATCAAGGGCCGACCCTTTTGAGGTCGGCATGTGCAGCCTCAGGCCTTCTGTGGTCCGTGGCCGATGAAGGCCGAGACCCGTTCGCCCCAGCGTTCGAAGGGGTAGTAGTCCCAGATGGCGTGGTGCTGCGTCGCCCAGTTGTCCCAGAAAACCAGACTGTTCGGCGTCCAGCGCACCTGGGTCTGGAAGGAGAGATGCTTCTCGATGTGGCGGAAGAGCAGTTGCAGCAGCGCATCGCTTTCGGCACGGGTAAGTTGCACGATATGGGAAGTGAAGGCGGCGTTGACGAAAAGGAATTTGCGACCGGTCAGCGGATGGTGGGCGACAACCGGGTGTTCGCTGGCCGGGAAGCTCTCGCCGGCGGGCGGTTCGGCGCCGTAGCCGTTGGTCCAGGCCTGCTTGCCGTCGTGGATGGCGGTCAGGCCGTCGAGCAAGCTCTTGAGCGGAGTGGAAAGCGACTCGTAGGCCAGGTAGAGGTTGGCGAAGGCGGTATTGCCGCCGCCGATTTCCGGTAGCCGGGTGACGCGCAAGAAGGAGCCCCAGATCGGTTCGGCATCGCAGGACACGTCGCTGTGCCAGGCATCGCCGGCGGTATAGCGCGAAGTACGGACGGTTTTCCAGGCGAGGATTTCCGGATCCTTGCTGCGTGCCGAGATGGTGTCGTTGCTGGCCAGCGCGTGGCGATGCAGCGTGCCGAAATGACGGGCGAAGCGCTTGTGCTGTTCGGCGTCGATCTCCTGGTCGCGGAAGACCAGCACCAGGTTTTCCGCGATGGCCTGGCGGATTTCGCCCAGTTGTTCGGCGCTAATGTCCTGGCGCAGGTCGAGGCCTTCGACTTCGGCGCCCAGTGCCGGCGAAATCGGGGTTACCTTGATGTGCTTGAAATCGCTGCGTGGGCGGGTGTTCCAGCCCTCGATGGCGATCTTGTCGTTGTAGTCCTGATAGAAGCTCATGTTTTTTCCTTGGAAGAGAAGGCGGGACTTACTTGCCGGCCAGGCTGGCATCCTTGACGCGGATGGGCTTGGGGATCAGCTTGAGTTCGAAGAAGGTATCGCCGAGCTTCTGCTGGGCATCGAGCACCGGTTCGCTGATCGGCTTGATGAGGTGGCTGAAGTTGCGCAGCGTCTGTTCGACGACGGCGGTATCGAGACCCTGCAGTGGCGCGATCTTGCTGGCCGCTGCCTTGTAGTTTTTGGTGATCCAGAGGCCATGCTGTTGCAGCTCGTCGAACAGCTGCTTGATCACTTCGCCCTGTTTGCTGGCGAACTCGCGCTCGGCGAGGAAGAAGCCGTAGTTGTTCACCACGCCGGTGCCGTCGGCGACGATGCGGGCGCCGATCTGCTGTTGGGCGGCGGCGGTGTAAGGGTCCCAGATCACCCAGGCATCGACGCTGCCGCGCTCGAAAGCGGCGCGGGCATCGGCTGGCGGAATGAATACGGGCTGGATGTCGGTGTATTTGAGGCCATGCTTTTCGAGCAGCTTGACCAGCAGGTAATGCACGTTGGAGCCCTTGTTGAGGGCGACTTTCTTGCCCTTGAGGTCGGTGACGGCCTTGATCGGCGAGTCCTTGGGCACGATCAGCGCCTCCGCCTTCGGCTCGGCATCCTCATAGCCGACATAGACGAAATTGGCCCCGGCCGCCTGGGCGAAGATCGGCGGCGCCTCGCCGACGTAGCCGAAGTCGATGGCGCCGACGTTGAGACCTTCCAGCAACTGCGGGCCGGCCGGGAACTCGACCCATTTGACTTCGATGCCCTGCGCGGCCAGGCGTTTGTCGAGGGTGCCCTCGGCCTTGAGCAGGGTGAGCAGGCTGGCCGACTTCTGGAAGCCGATGCGCAGCAGCTTCGGGTTGTATTCGGCATGGACGGTGGCGGACAGCGAGATCACCGATAGCCCGAGGGCAATGCCGAGTGCCTTCTTCAAGAATTGACGTTTCATGGACTTTCCCTTGCTTGATGGATGGGCAGAGTGTCGATGAAGCCAAGGCCGCGGATAAATACCTATTCCTTCATTGCTTATGCATAAAGCGGGGCATATCCAGTTGCCTTTTTATTCGTTCTGGCGGCGCCGGGGGCTTGTTAGCGTGTGGTCACGAAGCGGCCGTTGCCGACTGCTCCATTCAATGTGAACCGGGAGGAATCAAGCATGGGCCTCGTCAGAAAACTGATCTCGACAATCCAGTCTTCGGTGCTGAAAAAGGCACCGCAAGTCATCGCCAAGCAAGGGAGTGAAACTGTGAGCGACCACCAGGAAGCCAAGCGCAATTACCGTTACGAAACGCTGCAGGTGCATGCCGGCCAGCAACCGGCACCGGGCACCAATGCCCGCGCCGTGCCGATCTACCAGACGACGTCCTACACCTTCAACAGCGCCGACCACGGCGCCAACCTGTTTGCGCTGAAGGAGTTCGGCAACATCTACACCCGCATCATGAATCCGACCACCGATGTCTTCGAGCAGCGCATTGCCGCGCTCGAAGGCGGTGTGGCGGCGGTGGCGACCAGCTCCGGCCAGGCGGCCCAATTCCTGGCCATCACCACTATCGCCCAGTCCGGCGACAACATCGTGGCCAGCAGCCACCTGTATGGCGGCACCTACAACCAGTTCAAGGTGGCGCTGCCGCGCCTCGGCATCAGCGTCAAGTTTGTCGACGGCGACGATCCGGAAGCCTTCCGTGCCGCCGTCGATGCCAACACCAAGGGCATCTACGTCGAAACCCTGGGCAACCCCAGCTTCTCGGTGCCGGATTTCGAAAAGGTCGCCGCTATCGCGCACGAGAACGGCATTCCGCTGATTGTCGATAACACCTTCGGGGCCGGCGGCTACATTGCCCGCCCGATCGACCACGGCGCCGACATCGTCGTCGAATCCGCCACCAAGTGGATCGGCGGCCACGGCACCTCGGTCGGCGGGGTGGTGATCGATGCCGGCAGGTTCGACTGGGGCAACGGCAAGTTCCCGCTGTTCACCGACCCGGCGCCGGGCTATCACGGCCTGAATTTCTGGGAAGTATTCGGTTCGGCCGGCCCGTTCGGCAACATCGCCTTTGCCATCCGCGCCCGTGTCGAGGGCTTGCGCGATTTCGGGCCCAGCCTGTCGCCGTTCAATGCCTTCCAGCTGCTGCAAGGGGTCGAAACCCTGTCGCTGCGCGTCCAGCGCCACGTCGATAACGCGCTGGAGCTGGCCCGCTGGCTGAAGGCGCATCCGCAAGTGGCGTGGGTCGAGTACAACGGCCTGGAGGACAGCCCCTATCATGCCAAGGCCAAGAAATACCTGCGCAACGGCTTCGGTGCGGTGCTCAATTTCGGCATCAAGGGCGGTGCAAGCGCAGCCCGCACCTTCATCGACAACGTCGAACTGGCCAGCCACCTGGCCAATGTCGGCGATGCCAAGACCCTGGTCATCAATCCGGCCTCGACCACCCACCAGCAGCTTTCCGAGGCCGAGCAGAAGGCGGCGGGGGTGCGTCCCGACCTGATCCGCGTCTCGGTCGGCATCGAGCATATCGAGGACATCAAGGCCGACTTCGATCACGCATTGCGCCGATCCGGGCTTGAGGCGGCTGCATGACAGTTTTCCGGATTTCGGAAAGAACAGAATGGCTGGCCTTGGGCCAGCCATTCGTTCTTGAATCAGGACGCGCCTTGCCCGATGTTCAGGTGGCCTATCGCACCTGGGGCCAACTCAACGCAGTGGCCGATAATGCCGTAATCGTCTGCCATGCGCTGACCGGTTCGGCCGATGCAGACGACTGGTGGGCGGCGTTCTTCGGGCCCGGCCGCGTGCTCGACCCGGAGAAGCATTTCATCGTCTGCAGTAACGTGCTGGGCGGCTGTTACGGTACGACCGGGCCGGCCAGCCTGGCGCCGGATGGGCGGCATTGGGGGGCGCGTTTTCCGCGGGTGACGATCCGCGACCAGGTGCGCCTGCAGATTGCGCTGGCCGATCATCTGGGGATTCGCGGTATTCGTTTCGTGATCGGTGGATCGATGGGCGGCCTGCAGGCCCTGGAGTGGGCCGTACTCGACCCGGAGCGGGTCGGGGCGGTGGTCAGCATTGCCGCCACCGGCCGTCATTCGGCCTGGTGCGCCGCGTGGAGCGAAGCACAGCGCCTGGCGCTGGCGGCCGATCCGAAGTTTCTCGACGGCCATTACGATCCGGAGGATGCGCCGGAGGCCGGCCTGGCGGCGGCACGCGCCATCGCCATGCTGACTTACCGCAGCCCGGCCTCGTTGGCGGTGCGCTTCGGACGGGCTTCCGGGCACGAGATTTTTGCCGAACAGGCCGAGGCGCCGGAAGAACTGGCGGTGCGCGGCTGGTTGCGCCATCACGGACGGGCGCTGGTGGCGCGTTTCGACGCCAACAGCTACCTGACGCTGCTCGATGCCATGGACAGCCAGGATCTGGCACGTGGCCGGGGCGTCTACGAAAGCGTGTTGAAGCAGATCCGCCAGCCGGTACTGGTCGGGTCAGTAATTTCCGATGCCTTGTACGTGCCGGCCGATCAGCACAGCCTGGCCTTCCTGTTACCGCACGGTGAGTTGTTCGAGATCGACTCCGAGCACGGGCACGACGGCTTTTTGATCGACAGTGGCAGTTTCGAAGGGCGTATCCGGCGCTTTGTCGATCGCCTGCCGGGATCGGGCGAAGCGCTCGGGCGGGAAGAGAAGCCGGTTTCGGCAGCGTCGCTCAAGTTTGCCTGGTAAGGGCGAGGCGGGCAGGGCGTCGATGCCGCGTCTGATCTGTTAATATACGAACCATATATAAATCGTACATCGAGTCCACCTATGGGTATCGTCAAAATTTCAGAGCAGATGCATGAAGCCCTGCGGCGCAGCAGCGGCGCCTTGAGCCGTTCGATCAACGCCCAGGCCGAGCATTGGCTGCGCGTCGGCATGCTTTCCGAACTCAATCCTTCGCTCAGCTACAGCGAAATCTGCCACCTGCTGATCAGTTCCGGCGAACTGGAGGCAGAGGCGGAAACGCCCGCTGCCAGCGTGCATCTGGCCAAGGTGGCGTGATGAGCAAGAAATCCCAGGTTCCCATCCATTCGCAAGCCGATATCGCCATGGCCCGCCGTTCAGGCGCTATGGCGGCCGAGGTGCTGCAGATGATCGGCGAGCACGTCAAGGCTGGCGTGTCGACCGACGAACTGGACCAGATCTGCCACGACTACATCGTCAATGTGCTGCAGGCGGTGCCGGCCAACGTCGGCTATCACGGCTACCCGAAGACCATCTGCGCTTCGGTGAACCATGTCATCTGCCACGGCATTCCGTCGGCCAAGCGCCTGAATGCCGGCGATATCGTCAATATCGATGTCGCCTTGATCAAGGATGGCTGGTTCGGCGACAGCAGCCGCATGTATTTCGTCGGCAAGCCGAGCATCCTGGCCAAACGACTGGTGCGCACCACCTACGAGGCGATGCGGGCCGGCATCCTGGCTGTCCGTCCGGGGGCAACGCTGGGCGATGTCGGGCATGCCATCCAGACCGTGGCCCACCGCGAGGGTTTCAGCGTCGTTCGCGAATACTGCGGCCACGGCATCGGGCAGGTTTATCACGACGAGCCGCAGGTGCTGCACTACGGGCGGCCGGGTACTGGTTTGAAACTCGAACCGGGGATGATCTTCACCATCGAGCCGATGATCAACGCCGGGCGGGCTGAAACCAGCCAGTTGCCGGACGGCTGGACGGTGGTCACAAAGGACCGCTCCCTGTCGGCCCAATGGGAGCACATGGTGGTCGTCACCGAAAGCGGTTTCGAGGTGCTGACCCCGTGGCCGGACGGCTACGGCGACTATCCGGCCATCGAGGCGGCACCGGCGGCCATCGCTGCCTGATTCTGCCTTGGGCAAGGCGGCCCGTGGCCGCTCTTGCCCGCCTTTGCAGATTTCCCTGTAAAAACAAGTTTCAAGCCTCGATTTCGGTGCGGCGCAAGGTAGAATGCGCCCCCTTTGGCCATCGCCTGTCCGGCGGGGCCGCTTCACCGGAAGATGATTCGATGGCGGACGCCCAAACCCCTGCTGCACCCGATTTCTTTGACCGTCGGCGCACGGTCGCCCAGCCTGGCTTCAATCGCTGGCTGGTACCGCCCGCTGCGCTGGCCATCCATCTCTGCATCGGCATGGCTTACGGTTTTTCGGTTTTCTGGCTGCCGCTGTCGCGGGCGCTCGGCATCAGCAAGTCGATCGAATGTGCCAAGGACATCGGCTTCGTCGAGCAGCTGTTCAGCACTGGCTGCGACTGGAAAATTTCCATGCTGGGCTGGATGTACACCCTGTTCTTCGTCTTCCTCGGCTCCTCGGCGGCGATCTGGGGCGGCTGGCTGGAAAAGGCCGGGCCACGCAAGGCCGGGGTCGTTTCGGCGGTGTGCTGGTGCGGTGGACTGGTGATCTCGGCACTGGGCGTGCATCTGCACCAGATCTGGCTGCTCTGGCTCGGTTCCGGTGTGATCGGCGGCATCGGCCTCGGTCTCGGTTACATTTCGCCGGTGTCGACGCTGATCAAGTGGTTCCCGGACCGGCGCGGCATGGCGACCGGCATGGCGATCATGGGTTTCGGCGGCGGGGCGATGATCGGTGCGCCGCTGGCCGACAAGCTGATGAAATATTTCGCCACCCCGACCTCGGTCGGCGTCGTCGAGACTTTCCTCGCCTTGGCCGCCATCTACTTCGTCTTCATGATGGCCGGCGCCCTGGGCTACCGCGTGCCGGCCGAGAACTGGAAGCCGGCTGGCTGGACGCCGCCGGCCAAGGCCAGGACCTCGATGATCACCGACAGCCATGTCCATCTCGATGTTGCCTGGAAGACGCGCCAGTTCTGGCTGATCTGGGCCGTACTCTGCCTCAACGTGACGGCCGGTATCGGCATCATCGGCATGGCTTCGCCGATGCTGCAGGAAGTCTTCGCCGGCAAGCTGATCGGTGTCGACGTCGCCTTCAACGAACTCGATGCGGCGCAGAAAGGTGCGATCGCCGCGGTCGCCGCCGGCTTCACCGGACTGCTTTCGCTGTTCAACATCGGCGGGCGCTTCTTCTGGGCTTCGCTGTCCGACCGGATCGGGCGCAAGGCGACCTATTTCACCTTTTTCCTGCTTGGCTTCGCACTGTATGCCGCCATCCCGGGTACGGCACGGGCCGGCAGCCTGGCGCTGTTCGTCGCCTTCTTCTGCATCATTCTGTCGATGTACGGCGGTGGCTTCGCGACGGTGCCGGCCTACCTCGCCGACATGTTCGGCACCCGCTTCGTCGGCGCCATCCACGGCCGCCTGCTCACCGCCTGGTCGGCGGCCGGCATCTTCGGGCCGGTGCTGGTCAATTACATCCGCGAATACCAGCTCGAGCAGGGCGTCGCCCGCGCCGACGCCTACACCATCACCATGTACATCCTGGCCGGCCTGCTGGTCGTCGGCATGCTGTGCAACTGGCGAATTCACCAGGTGGCGGAAGAGCATCACATGACGCCGGAGGAGTTGGCCGCGGAAAAGAAGGGCGCCGACGACACGCACCCGCATTTCGTCGAGGACGTCTCGGCCCTGGTCAATGAGGCGAGCCATTCCTGGCGCGTCTTCCTGGCCTGGCTTGCGGTCTGCATTCCGCTCGGCTGGGGGGGCTGGATGACGATCCAGAAGACGATCGTGCTGTTCAGGTAGCCCGCTACGGACCGCAAGCGCGGCGTTTTGGCATACTGCTGTCCGTTGACGCGTTATGGGCCATAGCCGTATCGGTTGATCGTTCTTGTGCGAAACCGCACGGCGGGGAGCCGGAGGGCGAGCGGGAATCAACCCGGCGAACACTTTTCCGAGAGGTGACTGTCTTGAGCATTTTGTCGATGTCCCTGCGCTTGACGCGATTTGAAGGGCCGAACCGGGGTCAGGTTGTCTCGGTGACCGCTTGGGCATGCCGAGCCATTTCCTTGCTTTGGCTCGCTCTGCATGCCTGTCTGGCGATGGCCGATGGCGCGACGAATCCCGTTCAGACGCAAGGCTGGTTCACTTACATGGAAAAGGCGATGTTTGGTCGCGATAGCCCGATCAGACTTGAAGTACTGGCTACCGAGCCGAGCCAATGGAACGGGAAAATCGTCGTGATCAATCATGGCTCGACCGGGCGCGGGCATGGCGCCAACGGTTACGATGAAAGCCGGATCAAGACGCCTGTCCGGTTTGCGAAGCTCGGTTCTGCGTGGGTAGCCAAGGGCTATCGCGTGTTTGTCCTGATGCGGAAGGGGCGGGGTAACAGCGAAGGCAGCTTTACCGAGGAAGATGCCCGGACCTGTGCCTGGTCGGATCAAATGCGTGGCGTTGACGAAGCCATGGCGCAACTCGACCAGTTCATCGACTGGTTGCGGATCGAGTACAAGGTCGACAAGATCATTGTCATGGGGCACTCGCGGGGTGGATTTCTTGCCAGCCACTACAGTGCCCGGCATCCCGAAAAAGTGGATTTTGCCGTCAATATCAGCGGTGGCTGGACGACCGTTTGCGAGGCAAAGAACCGGATGACGCATCGGGCGTTGAACGATAGCGCCGGCCAGTTCAAGCGCCAGGCATGGATTTACTCGAGCAAGGACAGCTATTTTTCCGATAGCGACCTCGACGATTACGCGCAAATTGCGGCCAAGACAGGAATTGACTTTATCAAGCTGGACACGCTGACCGGCGATGGTCACGCGTTTGCAACGGCAAATCCAAAATTGTGGGTGGACCGGGTCGAGAGAAGCATCGCAAGGTAGGGCCTGGTTCGGGCGGCAACTTTTCCTTTTCTCTTATTTGTTCCGCTCGCTTCGCGCAGCCATGATTTGCGGCAGATTGAACTCGATCCAGTCGGCGAGGGCTTCGACTTTTTTGGCGATTTCCTGACCGAGCGGGGTTAGCCGGTATTCGACATGCGGTGGCACGACCGGATATGAAATGCGCTCGACAAATCCGTCGCTTTCGAGCCATTGCAGCGTTTGCGCCAGCATCTTTTCGCTGATGCCATTCACCTTGCGGCGCAAATCGCTGAAACGCTGGGTGCCGCTTAGTAATCCAACCAGCAGCAAAACCCCCCAGCGACTGGTGACATGTTTCATCACGTCCCGTGAAGGGCATTTTTCCGAGAACAGATTCCCTCGCATCATCATCATGTCAGCGAGTTTGATGCCCCCTTTGAGGGTGAATTCAGGATAGTCATCCATCTCAAGCTTACCTTTGGGTGCGTACTTACAAAAAGTTAGTGCAGTCGGTATTCTGCCGATTCCCCTCACCGAAATAAAGGAAATTCGAACATGGTTATCGTTACTGGAGCGACCGGCCAACTGGGCCGTCTGGTCATCGACGCGCTTTTGCAGAAGCTGCCGGCAAGCGAAATCGCCGCCGTGGTACGCGATCCGAACAAGGCAGCCGACCTGGCGGCGCGCGGCATTGAAATCCGTCAGGCCGATTACGACCAGCCGGCCAGCCTTGCCGCTGCCTTCAAGCAGGGCGAAAAACTGTTGCTGATCTCGGCCAACGAAGTTGGTCGCCGTGTTCCGCAGCACCAGGCGGTCATCGATGCAGCAAAACGCGCTGGTGTGAGTTTGCTGGCCTATACCAGCATCCTGCATGCCGATACCTCACCGCTGCCGCTCGCTGCCGAACACAAGGAAACCGAGCGCCTGATCCAGGCTTCCGGCCTGCCGGCGGTGGTCCTGCGCAACGGCTGGTACACCGAGAACTATCTGGCCGGTATTCCGACCGCCTTGCAGTACGGCGTGGTGCTGGGCAGTGCCGGCGAGGGCCGCATTGCCTCGGCCGCCCGTGCCGATTATGCCGCTGCGGCCGCCACCGTGCTGACGCAGGATGGCCACGCAGGGCGCATCTACGAACTGGCGGGCGACGGGGCTTACACCCTGGCCGAACTGGCGGCGGAAATCACCCGTCAATCGGGCAAGACCGTGGTCTATCAGAACATGCCGGAGGCGGATTTCAAAGCGGCGTTGCTCGGTGCCGGCTTACCCGATTTCCTGGCGACCTTGCTGGCCGAGTCGGATGTCGGTGCCAGCAAGGGCGGCTTGCATGACGATGGCCGGCAGTTGAGCCAACTGATCGGCCGCCCGACGGCACCGCTGGCCGACATGGTCAAGGCTGCACTGCCCGCAGCTTGAGTTGATGCTTGAACACAGGCCAGCCCAAGCGGACTGGCCTGTGAGCGATCAGGCGGCGCTGGTACAGAGCAGCGTCGCTTCACCTTCCAGGACGACGGTCTCGCCGACCCGGCAGATGGTTTCGACGATGGTGCGGCGTTTTTCGACCAGCACTTCCTTGATCGTTGCGGTGGCCACCACCGTGTCGCCGGCCCTGACCGGCGCCTTGAATTTCAGCGTCTGGCCGAGATAGACCGTCCCCGGTCCAGGCAGCTTGTTGGCCAGCACGGCCGAAATGAAGCCGGCAGTCAGCATGCCATGGGCGATGCGGGTCTTGAAAGGCGTGGTGCGGGCGAAGTCTTCGTTCAGATGCACCGGATTGATGTCGGTCGACAGGCCGGCATAAAGCACGATATCGGTCTCGGTGACCGTCTTGGCGATGCTGGCCGTCTGGCCCACCTGCAAATCCTGAATATCGTAACCACCTTGCGAGTTCATGCGTCTTTCTCCTGTGTTGTGAATCGGTTATTGCGCCGCCGCCAGTTGTTGCAATTGGCGCAGCAGTTTTTCCGGTAGCTCGATGCCGTCACGCTCGGCCCGTGCCCGGTTGGCGTCGCGGCGGCAGCCGGGCAAGCGGACGCCGGCGTCGGCGCTCATCGCGGCAAGCAGGACTTCGAGTCGTTCGGCGTAACTGTCGCTGCCGGAGAGGGCTGCCGGATTGATGACCAGGAATAGCTGGCCGATGGCTGCCTTGTTGCCGGTTTCCGAGAAGAACGAATCGGCCTCGAAGGCAAAGGCGGCACCGGCCACTGCCCCGATCAGCAGTTCGACCCAGAGGGCCAGCATGGCCCCTTTGACGCCACCGGCCGGCAACATGCTGCCTTGCAGGCCAAGTTCCGGGTCGGTCGTCGGTGTTCCGTCCGGTGCCAGCGCCCAGGTGGGTGGGATCGCCTGCTTGTTCTGGGCGGCGACCAGCAGCTTGCCGCGGGCCACTTCCGACAAGGAAAGGTCGATGACCAACGGTGCTGCGGCACGGCGAGGGAAGATCGCGGCAATCGGATTGGTCCCGAACAAGGGCGTTTTGCCGCCCCAGGGGGCGATCGCTGCCGGAGAATTGCCCAGTGCCAGGCCGACCAGTCCGGCTTCGGCGACCGCTTCGAGATGATGGGCGGCGGCGCCGAAATGGTTGCTGCGCACCACCGAGGCCAGACCGATGCCTTGTAGGCGGGCGACCGCGATGGCTTCGCCGACCGCCAGCCGGCATGCCGGGTAGGCCAGGCCGTCGCCGGCATCGATGACGCGTACGGCGCCGCTGCTGCGAATGACGCGCGGTATGGCCTGGCCATCGACGCGACCGTGGCGGAGATGGGCGGCATAAAGCGGAATGCGCGACACGCCGTGCGAGGCGAGTCCGGCCGCATCGGCGGCAACCAGCGCCAGGGCGGTGTCGATGGCGGCGGCCGGTGCGGCACCGGCGGCAATCAGGGCTTGTGTGGCGAGATTCTGCAGGGCTTCCAGCGAAAGGGCGGGCATGGTTTTCCTTGAGAGGCTTTGAGGCATGGCGGTCTCCGGGGCCAGGCCGAAACGTTCAGCGGCCCCGGAGGTAAGCAGTCGGGTGGGGGTTCAGCCGAGGCTTTGCGCCACGCGCTCGGCGATCAGCTTGCTGACCCGGACATTGGCTTCGCGACTCAGCCCGGCGATATGCGGGGTGAGCCAGACGTTGGGCAGCCCGGCCAGCGGCGAGCCGGCGGCAAGCGGTTCTTGGGCAAAGACGTCGATGGCTGCACCGGAGAGATGGCCGCTGCGCAAGGCGTCGGCCAGCGCCGCCTCGTCGACGATGCCGCCGCGTGCGGTGTTGATCAGCAGCGCACCGGGCTTCAGTCGGGCCAGCGTTTCCCGGCCGAACAGGCCGCGCGTGCCGGCATTGAGCGGCAGGTGCAGCGAAACGACATCGGCCTCGGCAAGCAATTGCTCGAAGCCGACCGGTTCGACGTTCTGGTAGGCCCAGACCAGTGAATCGTCACGGTGGGCCGGGTCGTGGGCGATGACGCGCAGGCCGATGGCGCCGGCCAGTTTGGCGGTCAGCTGGCCGATGTCGCCGAAGCCGACCAGGCCCAGCGTCTTGCCGTAGGCCTCGCGGCCATCCGAAAGATAGGCTCGCGGCCATTTGCCGGCGGCGATGTCGTCGCTGCGGTCATACGCGCCGCGCAGGCCGATCAGGGTCATCGCCAACACGTATTCGGCCACCGCCCGCGCATTGGCGCCCAGTGCCGGATGCACGACGATGCGGCGCGCCTGACAGCCGTCGAGATCGATGTTGTCCAGCCCGACACCGAGCCGACCGACCACCTCGAGCTTCGGGGCGCGGGTCAGCAGATCGGCATTGACCTGGGTACGGTTGCGGACGATCAGGGCGCGGGCATTTTCGAGCAGGGGATAGATCGCCTCGCCCTGATCGACCAGCTCCGGATCGTAATGAACGACATACTTCTCGCGCAGCGCCTCGACGGCGCTGCTTTCCATGAATTCCGTGATGACGATGGTCGGCGTGTCAGACATGCATCCCCCAGCGGCGCACGGTACGGGTTTCGATAGTGCGGAAGATCAGGTTCTCGACGGCCAGACCGATCAGGATCACGGTGAGCAGGCCAGCGAAGACCGAAGGGATTTCCAGCTGGTTCTTGTTTTCGTAGATGAACCAGCCCAGGCCACCCGAGCCCGAGCTGACGCCGAAGACCAGTTCGGCGGCGATCAGCGTCCGCCAGGCGAACGCCCAGCCGTTCTTGAGACCGGAAAGAATCGACGGAAACGCTGCCGGAATCAGGATCTGCGTCACGTAGCGCGGGCCGGACAGGCCGTAGTTGCGGCCGACCATGCGCAGCGTCGTCGATACCGACTTGAAGCCGGCGTGGGTACTCAACGCGACCGGCCAGAGCACCGAATGCACCAGCACGAAGATCAGGCTGCCGTTGCCCAGGCCGAACCAGAGCAGGGCCAGCGGCAGCAGCGCGATGGCGGGCAGCGGGTTGAACATCGCGGTCAGCGTTTCCAGCAGGTCGTTGCCGAGGCGTGAACCGATGGCGATGCCGGTGAGCAGCGTGGCGAGGACGATGCCGCCGCCGTAGCCGGTGAGCAGGATTTTCAGCGTGAAGCTGGCGCGGGTCAGCAGGGCGCCGGATTCGATGCCGTCGAACAGGGCTTCCAGCGTTGCGCCGAAGGTCGGGAAGAGCAGCGGGTTGTTGAGGCGGCTGGCATAGAGCTGCCAGGCTGCGGCAAGCAGCACCAGGATCAGCGTCTTGCGCAGCGTCGGGATGTTGTAGAGCGTCTCGGCCAGGCCGAGTGGCCGTTCGGCCAGCACCGGCGCCGGGTCGGCGGCCGGTGCTGGGGTCGGCGCGGCCGACAGTTTGGGCTGGAGCAAGGCGCCGGCCGGGTATCCGGTATCAAGCGACATGGAAGGCTTCCTCGCGTTCGGTCGGGTTGTCGAAAAGCTGGCGGTGGATGCGCTCGGAGAGCAATTGCCCGGAATCATCGACACGGTCGCTGCCGTCGCTCTCGATCAGGTCGCGAACGCGCCCCGGGTGGGCTGACAGCAGCAGGATGCGATTGCCCAGCTTGACCGCCTCGGGAATCGAGTGGGTGACGAAAAGCACGGTGAAATGGGTGTCGTCCCACAGGCGTAGCAACTCGTCCTGCATCTGCTGCCGGGTCAGCGCATCGAGCGCGGCGAAGGGCTCGTCCATCAGCAAAATCTGCGGTTCCATCGCCATGCCGCGGGCGATCGCGACGCGCTGCTTCATGCCGCCCGACAAGGTGTGCGGATGGCTGTCGGCAAACTTGGCGAGGCCGACCTTGGCGATGTAGTGCAAGGCCCGTTCCTCGGCTTCCTTGTCACCCAGCGTGCGGCTGGCGGTCAGGGCGAACTTGACGTTTTCCTTGACCGTCTTCCAGGGCAGCAACTGGTCGAATTCCTGAAAGACCATGACCCGGTCGGGTCCCGGCTTCCTGATCGGCACGCCGGCCAGCCGGATTTCGCCGGCCACCGGCGCGATATAGCCGCCCACTGCTTTCAGTAGTGTCGACTTGCCGCAGCCGGAAGGGCCGAGCAGCACGAAGCGGTCGCCGGTACGGATCTGGAAGCTGACCCGGTTGGTGGCCGTGACCAGCCGTTCGCTGGTCTTATACTGCAGGGTGACGTCACGAACGTCGAGCAGAGGCTGGCTCACGATCAGCTTCCCGGCAGGTGGTGCACTTCCGGGAAGAACAGGTCTTTCCAGCTGGCCGGGTTTTGCTTGATGGTGCCGATCTTGAACAGGAAGTCGGAGTACTTGGTGACGTTCTGCGGCGTCAGCGTAAAAGTGACCTGCGGGTCGGCCAAGATCTGCTGCACTTCTTCCAGCGAGGTCTTCTTGTCGTTGGCGTAGCTCAGGTAGAGCTGGGCCGCCGCCTTCTTGTCCCGGTTGATGATGTCGGTCGCTTCCTGGAAGGCCTTGAGGAAGGCGCCATAAAGCTTGGGGTTGTCGTCATGGAACCTGCGGCTGGCGTAGAGCACATTGAAGGTGGCCGGGCCGCCGAGGACGTCGAAGGAATTGAGAATGGTGCGAATGCCTTCCTTCTTGGCCTCCAGTTGCGAGAACGGTGGCGAGGTGAAATGGGCGTTGATCTCGCCGGTGCCGGAGGTCAGCGCGACATAGGCGTCCGGGTGGGCCAGCGAGACGGTGTAGGGGTCGAGCTTGAAGGCATTGGCGTCGCCGAACTCCTTGGCGGCAGCCATTTGCAGCAACACCGGCTGGAAGCCGACCTTGACGGCGGGGACCGCGATCTTGTCCTTGTCGGTCAGGTCGCGGATGCTGCGCACGTTGGGGTTGCGCGTATTGAGCAGGTTGGGCATCGAATTCATAGCCGCCACCAGCTTCACTTCGCCCTTGGTCTTGGCCCACAGCGTGATTGCCGGCGGTGCGCCAGCAGAAGCGATATCGAGCGAGTTGGAAAGCAGGGCGTCGTTCATCACGTTGGCGCCGGCAAACTTGGCCCAGGTCACCTTGACCTCGCCCAGGCCGGCCGCCTTGGCGTGTTTCTCGAGCAGTTTCTGGTGTTCGACGATCAGCGTCGGCAGGTAACTGATGCCGTATTGCTGGGCGATGCGGATTTCGCCGGCTTCGGCCAGGGCTGCCTGGCTTTGTACGGTCAGGCCGAGCCCGAGCAGGCTGACGAACAGGGTGGGAATGATTTTTTTCATGATGTTCTCCTGGATGGGCGGCCGGATCAGGCGCTCCGGTACAGCTTGGTGAGCACGAATTCGCGGTGGCCCAGTGCTTCGGCGGCGGTCAGGCGGCCATTGGCGGTACGGATGGTGATGTCGAGCAATGCATCGCCGGCCTGATCGAGATTGACTTCGCGTTGCAGCAAGCCGGAAACGTCGAGATCGATGTGCTCGCCCATGGTCCGCACAGTGCGCGGATTGGCCGTCAGCTTGATGACCGGCAGGATCGGGTTGCCGATGACGTTGCCCTGGCCGGTCGGGAACAGATGCACGGCAAAGCCGGCGGCAGCGGCGAGCGTCACCATCTCGGCGGCGGCCGAGCTTGAATCCATGAACCACAGGCCCTTGCCGGTCGGTGTTTCGGCCGGTTCCAGCACGCCATCGACCAGACACTTCTTGCCGATCTTCTGGATGTTGCCGAGCGCCTTTTCCTCGATCGTGGTCAGGCCGCCGATGATGTTGCCCTTGGTCGGCTGCGATTCGGATAGGTCGTCGGTCTTGTTGGCCAGGATGAAGTCGTTATAGGCGTTCCAGGTCTTGAGGAAAGCCTCGCCGATCTCCGGTGTGCGGGCGCGCTGGGCGACCAGGTGTTCGGCACCGGTGATCTCCGAGGTTTCGCCGAAAAGCAGGGTATTGCCCTGTTCATAGAGCTTGTCGAAGGCATTGCCGACAGTCGGGTTGGCGCCGCAGCCGGAGGTGGTGTCGGACTCGCCGCACTTGGTCGATACCCACAGTTCGGATATCGGATGCTCGGTGCGTTGCAACTCCGACGCCCATTGCAGGTATTCCTTGGCAACGCGGGAGGCGGCGGCGATGGTGTTGATGTCGCCATTGAGTTCGATCGAGAAGCCCTGTACCGGCTTGCCGGTGGCGGCGATGCCGTCGACCACGCGCTGCGTCCAGCCCGGCTCGATGCCGATGACGATGACGGCGGCGACATTGGGGTTCGAACCGGTGCCGATCAGCGTCCGGAAATGCAGTTCGAGGTCGGCGCCGAATTGCAGGCGGCCATAGGGATGGGGCAGGGCCAGCGTGCCCTTGATGTTGTGGGCAACGGCTTCGGAAGCGGCATTGGACAGGTCGTCCACGGGCAGGATGATGACGTGGTTGCGCACGCCGACACGGCCGTTTTCGCGGCGATAACCCCAGAAATTAGGCAGGCTCATTGCTTCTTACCACCGTTTGGTTTTGACGTTGTGAACATGCAGGTGCTCGCCGCGCTTGATCGGAGCAACTGCCCGGCCGATGTCATGGCCGTACTTGATGACCGTATCGCCTTCGGCAATGTCGGTCAGGGCCAGCTTGTGGCCGATGGGGATGATGTCGCGGACGGTGATGGTGATCGTTTCATCGGTATCCATCACCCAGCCGGTCAATACCTGGCCGGCCAGGATGTTCTCGACCACGGCGACGCCGGTCGAGTCTTCCGGGCTATGCACCACAAAATGAATCATTGCTTCCTCGTCTGGAAAAACCTGGCAGGGCCAGTCACAGGCCGGATGCTAGAGAAGGGGCCCGTGATCCAGAACGACGTATTTCTGCATTGCTTATGCCCGTTCCGCGAGATTGCGCCGGATCCGGAGCGACTGATATGCAAAGCGGCCGGCGGCTTCTTTTCTTATAGCGATAAATTGGTTGGGGGCTGTGTACGGGAGGGCTAGATTGCAATCCGTGACTGCCTGACAGCAATCATGTACATCTCTCTCTCCATGCGTTCGGCCCGCCACGGTTTCGTGGCGGGCATTTTTTTGTCCACGAAGTGTTGCGCTGGCAGCATGCAGGATCGCCGGTTGCTGCCGGTGCAACAGCGGGCCGATCATGGTGGCTCTTGAGTGTGCTTACTGGATGCAAGTCTTGTTGAAAAATAATTTAAATAAATCAGTTGGTTGAGTTGTTTATTTAATGTTATTTCGAGTTCGTAATCGTGCGCTGTGTTATTGGCATGAATGCTGCCAATGGGGGTAAGTTGCTCCATTGAATGCCTGCCTGGCAGGTCTGGGGCGATCGATGCCAACCTTACTCAGAGAAAGCGAATCACACCGATGAAACTCAAGAACCTGTCTGCCGTCCTGTTGCTGGCCGTGTCTTCCACCCTGGCGTTTGCCCAGCAGACGACGCCCAAGTTGAGTCGCGCCCAGCTCGACAGCCTGTTTGCCAAGCCCGATCAACTGGTCGTCGTCGATGTGCGACGCCCCGACGAGCTGACCAAGATTGGCGGCTTCCCGGTCTATCTGAGCATCCAGGCCAAGGATCTGGAAAACAGCCTGGCCTACATCCCGAAGGACCGTCAGGTGGTCACCGTGTCGAATCATGCCGGCCGCGCCGTCAAGGCGGCCGACCTGCTGGTCAGCAAGGGCTTCAAGGTGGCCGGTGCGGTCGGTGTCCAGGACTATGAAGCCGAAGGCGGCACGTTGAGCAAGATCGCGCCGCCGGCACCGAAGCCGGCCCAGTAAGCCGCGCCTGTCCGCCTTGCCCGGCGGCCGGTCGTTCCGGCTGTCGGGATGTCAATGCTCTCCACGGAAATCTATAGATGAAACTCAAGCTGACCTTGCTTGGCGCCTGTCTTGTCGCGCCGACCTTGCTTCTTGCCCAACAGGCCGCCGCCCCCGCCAAGCCGCTGCCGCCCCTGGGCTTCTTCGTCACCAGTGTCGGTCTCGGCAAGGGGGCCGACCTGGGCGGCCTGGCCGGAGCCGATGCACATTGCCAGGCGCTGGCCAGTGCGGCGGGCGCCGGGAGCCGGACCTGGCGCGCTTATCTCAGCACCCAGGCGGCCGATGGCAAGCCGGCGATCCATGCCCGCGACCGGATCGGAACCGGTCCCTGGCACAACGCCAAGGGCGCCGTGGTGGCGCGCGATCTCGAACATCTGCATGGCGATACGCTGGATGGTGCCCGCCTTGGCAGCAACCTGAGCCGGACCACGGCCCTGAGCGAAAAGGGCGAGGCGGTGAAGGGGGCCGGCGACAAGCCGAACCAGCACGACATCCTGACCGGTTCGCAGCCCGATGGCCGCGCCTACGCCGATGCCGCCGACCACACCTGCAGCAACTACACCAGCAGCGCAGCCGAAGGCTCGGTCCAGGTCGGTCATTTCGACCGCACCGGTGGTGGCAATACGTCGTGGAATTCGGCGCATGGCAGCCGCGGCTGCAGCAACGAGAAGCTTGAGAGCAGCGGCGGCGCCGGCCTGCTTTATTGCTTTGCTGCCAACTAACGCGACGAGGAAATGACGATGCAAGCAAAACTGTTTCTCCTGATGCTGCTGGCCGCATCCGGCAGCGCCATGGCGCAGACGGCGGCGCCGAATTCAGCTGCACCGGCGGCACGTCCGCCGGCCCAGCCGGCCGCCCGAGGACCGGCCCTGGACCTCGCCATCGAGGCGGCACGAATCGCGGTCGATACCTGCAAGGCACGAGACCAGAAAATCGGTGTCAGCGTGGTCGATTCGGCCGGCGTGCTGAAAACCCTGCTCGCCACCGATGGCGCTTCGTCGCGCGGCGTGTCGTCGAGCACGGCCAAGGCGGTGACGGCGCTGAGCTTCAAGGCGGCGACCAGCCAGCTGGCCGAGCAGATCAAGACGGACACGACACTGGCCGAGAAAATTTCGGCCAACACCGCCTACAACGCCCGGGCCGGCGGCGTGCTGCTCAAGGTCGGCGACGAGATCATCGGTGCCATCGGGGTGGGCGGGGCGCGCGGCAGCGATGTCGACGAAGCCTGTGCCGTGGCCGGCATCCAGGCCATCCAGAGCCGGTTGAATTGAGCGCATGGCTTGATGCCGGACGGGGCTGGCGCCTGCTGGCTGCCGGCCTGCTGTTCTGCCTGAACGGCCTGGCCGGCGCGGCAGCACTTTCCCCTCGTGCTTCAACCGAGCAGGTCGAGGCAGAATTGCTGGCCGCCTTTCCGACGGTGACGCCGGGGCAGGAAATCCTGCTCGGGGTGCGGCAAAAAATCATTCCGCACTGGCACACCTACTGGAAAAACCCCGGCGACTCGGGCGAGGCGACAAAGATCGACTGGCAGTTGCCGGAAGGAGTCACGGCCGGGGCGATCCAGTGGCCGGCACCGCGGCGTTTCACGCTCGGGCCGGTAACCAACTACGGTTACGCCGATGAAGTCATGCTGCTGGTGCCGCTGCAGGTGGCGGCAACGGCGCAGCCCGGGCAGCGTCTGCCGATCCGGGCCAGCGTGGACTGGCTGGTGTGCGAGGAAACCTGCATTCCGCAACGGGTCGAGCTGGGGTTGTCCTTGCCCGTCGTAGCGCCGGGGAGTGCGATCGGACCGGCCAATCCGCTGATTCAAGCAGCGCGCTTGGCACTGCCAACGAGCAGCCCATGGCCGCTTCGTCTTGATCGTGTCGGCGATGCGCTGCAACTGCGGATCAAGGCGCCGGAACTGGCCGCGCCTGCAGTTCGGGAGCTTTGGTTCTATCCCTCCGAATGGGGCAGGGTGGCGCATGACGCCGCGCAACCAGCCCGCTTCGCAGACGGCGAGCTCATCCTGTCGTTACAACCCGGTGAGGCGCCGTTGGTGGCCGGCGAGGCATTGGACGGCGTGCTGGTCATCACCGAGGAGCAGCCCGGTGGCACGACAAGGCGCAGCTTCGAGATGGCGCCGACGCTGGCCATAGCTTCGGCAGACGGCCATGGCCAGGAAACCGGAGCGTGGTCGGCGATGCTGCTTGCCCTGCTGGGCGGCATCGTCCTCAACCTGATGCCTTGCGTATTTCCCGTGTTGTCGATCAAAGCGCTGTCGCTGATTCGCCATGCCGGGCAGGCACCGGGCAAGCTCAGGCGGCAGGGGTTGGCCTATACGGCCGGTGTGCTGGTCAGTTTCGCTGCCCTCGGCGGCTTGCTGATCGGGATCAAGCTCGGTGGCGGCAGCATTGGCTGGGGATTCCAGTATCAATCGCCGGTCTTCGTCCTGCTGGTGGCCTACCTGATGTTTGCCGTCGGACTCAATCTTTCCGGGCTGTTTGTCGTCGGTGCCGGCGCGGTCGGTCTGGGGAGTAGCCTGGCCGCTCGCGAGGGGAGTCTGGGCAGTTTCTTTACCGGTGTGTTGGCGACCGTGGTGGCGACGCCATGTACGGCGCCATTCATGGGCGCCGCCGTCGGCTTTGCGCTCGGCCAGCCCACGCTGCAGTTGCTGGCCGTGTTCCTCAGCCTGGGGCTGGGGCTGGCCTTGCCGTATCTGCTCCTTTGCCTGTGGCCCGGCCTGCAGCGCCTGTTGCCGCGGCCCGGTGTATGGATGGAGCACCTCAAGCAGGGGCTGGCTTTCCCGATGTACGGGGCGGCGATCTGGCTGGTCTGGGTGCTGGCCCAACAGGCGGGAATCAATGCCGTCGCCGTGGCGCTTGGCGGCATGCTGGCGATTGCCTTTGCCGTCTGGCTGTTTGGCCTGACCCGGCAAGGGGGCCGACTGGCGCGACATGGCGGTGCGTGGTTCGCCTCGCTGGCCCTGGCCGGGGCCTTGTTGGGCGGCTATTTCGGCATCGAGGCCCGGTCGGCCGAAGTCGGCGCATCCCGTTCAATCAGGCAGAGCTGGGAACCCTACAGCGCCAAAAGGCTGGCCGAGTTGCGGGCGGGCGGTCGGCCGGTGTTGATCAATCTGACTGCATCCTGGTGCATCAGCTGCCTGGTCAACGAGAAGGTGGCCTTGAGTTCGACGGCCGTGGGCGAGGCGCTTCGGGCCGGCGGCATTACCTACCTGAAGGGCGACTGGACCAATCAGGACCCGGAGATCGGGCGACTGCTGGCCGAGTTCGGGCGCAGCGGCGTCCCGCTCTATGTCTATTACCCCGCCGGCGCGAAGGCGGTACCGATCGTCCTGCCGCAGATCCTGACGCCGGAAATCGTGCTCGCCGCCCTTGCCCCCGGCAATTCGACTTCGCTTCATTAACCTTCGAGGAGTTTTTCATGTTGTTACGCACGATCGCCCGGATCAGCCTGCTTGGGCTGTCCGCTTCACTGCTGCCTGTTTCCGCCCTGGCCGTGGCCAATATCGATCAGCCGGCACCGCCTTTTTCAGCCCAGAGCGCTGACGGCAATACCGTCAATCTGGCCGCCTATCGGGGCAAAACGGTGGTGCTGGAATGGACCAATCATGAATGCCCCTACGTCCGTAAGCATTACGAGAGCGGCAACATCCCGCAGTTGCAGAAGGAGGCTGCGGCGCGCGGCATCGTCTGGCTGCAGGTGATTTCATCGGCACCGGGCAAGCAGGGCCATGTCGACGGTGCGACGGCGCTCAAGGTCAATGCGACGCGCGATGCCCGACCGGCCGGCATCATCCTCGATCCGGAAGGCAAGATCGCCCGCCTGTACGGCGCCCAGACGACGCCCCACATCTTCATCATCAACCCGGCCGGTGAACTGGTTTACAAGGGCGGGATCGACAGCGTCGCAAGTAGCAAGAAGGAAGACCTGGCCACTGCCGAAAACTACGTCCGGCTGGCCTTTGCCGACATTTCCGCGCAGCGTCGCATCGCCCAGGCCAGCACGCGTCCGTATGGCTGCACCATCAAGTACGCCGACTGAGTCTTCCGGCTCTTTTCATTTCCGGATGACCGGCATATCGAAATAAAAAATACGTCGTTCCGCAGTTTGGAGCGGCTCCGTAGATTGACGTTTCCAACCCTCTATTTCAGGAAAAATAACGATGCAATTCCAGAAAACCCGCCGTGCCCTGATCGCACTCGCATTGGGTGCCGCCCTCGGCGGCCATGCCCTGGCCGATGTCTCCCTGCTCAACGTGTCCTACGATCCGACGCGCGAGCTGTATCAGGAATACAACGCAGCCTTCGCCAAGTACTGGAAGGGCAAGACCGGTGAAAGCATCTCCGTCAAGGCTTCGCATGGTGGTTCCGGCAAGCAGGCGCGTGCCGTGCTCGACGGTCTCGATGCCGACGTCGTCACCCTGGCCCTAGCCTACGATATCGATGAAATCGCCGAAGCCGGCCTGCTCAACAAGGATTGGCAGAAGAAGCTGCCGCTCAATGCTTCGCCCTATACCTCGACCATCGTGCTGCTCGTCCGCAAGGGCAACCCGAAAGGCATCAAGGACTGGAACGACCTGGTCAAGCCGGGTGTTGAAGTCATCACCCCGAATCCGAAGACCTCCGGTGGTGCCCGCTGGAACTACCTGGCCGCCTGGGGCTACGCCAAGCAATTGAAGGGCGGCTCCGATGCGACGGCCAAGGACTTCGTCAAGAAGCTCTACGGCAACGTCAAGGTGCTCGATTCCGGCGCCCGCGGCGCGACGACGACCTTCGTCGAACGCGGCATCGGCGACGTGCTGATCGCCTGGGAAAACGAGGCCTACCTGTCGCTCAAGGAACTCGGTCCGGACAAGTTCGAGATCGTCACGCCTTCGGTGTCCATCCTGGCTGAACCGCCGGTCGCCGTGGTCGACAAGATCGTCGACAAGAAGGGCACCCGCAAGGTTGCTACCGAGTACCTGAACTACCTGTACTCGCCGGAGGGCCAGGAAATCGCGGCCAAGAACTACTACCGTCCGACCGATGCCAAGGTGGCTGCCAAGTACGCGAAGCAGTTCGCTCCGGTCAAGCTGTTCAAGATCAACGACGTGTTCGGCGGCTGGAGCAAGGCCCAGAAGACCCACTTCGCCGACGGCGGCGTGTTCGACGAAATCGCCGTCAAATAAGCGCTCCTGGCTGGCGCGACTCTCCCGCGCGAAGCTGCCCCGCATGGCCCGTAAGGCATGCGGGGTTTTTCTTTGTCGGTCGGGCTGCTTTCGCTGCCGATGGGCATATCCAAATAGGAATAAATTCGTTATTGCGCTCGGGGGGCTTCTCTAAGCTTGCGCCATGATCGAAACGACTGGAGTCATGATGAAACGAAAACCCCGTGCCCTCCGCCAACTGGCGGTTTCGGCTGCCCTGTTCGGCTTCGGCCTGAGTGCAATCGCCCAGGTGACGCTGCTCAACGTCTCGTATGACGTGACCCGCGAACTCTACAAGGACATCAACCCGGCCTTCGTCAGCGCCTGGAAAAAGAAAACCGGCGAGACGGTCGGCATCAACCAGTCGCATGGCGGTTCCAGCAAGCAAGCCGGTTCGGTGATCGGCGGCCTGGAGGCCGACGTGGTGACGATGAACCAGTCCACCGACATCGACGTCATCGCCGATAGCGGCCTGATCGCCGCCGACTGGAACAAGCGTTTCCCGAACGGTGCCGCGCCGTACACCTCGACCAGCGTTTTCCTGGTTCGCAAGGGCAATCCGAAGAACATCCGCGACTGGGACGATCTGGTCAAGCCGGGGACGACGGTGATCGTGCCCAATCCGAAAACCTCGGGCAACGGCCGCTATACCTACCTGGCGGCCTGGGGGCAGGTGATCAGCAAGGGCGGCAATGCGACACAGGCCCGCGACTTCGTCAGCCGCCTGTTCCGCAATGTGCCGGTGCTCGATGGCGGCGGCCGCGGTGCGACGACGACCTTCACCCAGCGCAATATCGGCGACGTCCTGGTGACGTTTGAAAACGAGGCCTACCTGATCGACAAGGAAGTCGGCGGTGACCAGTTCGATGTCGTCTATCCCTCGGTCAGCATCGAGGCGGCGGCGCCGGTTGCGTTGGTCGACAAGGTGGTGGACAAGAAGGGCAGCCGCAAGCAGGCGCAGGCCTATCTCGACTTCCTCTATTCGCCGGAAGGGCAGGAAATCATCGCCCGCCATTACCTGCGGCCGCGCAACGAGGCCGTGCTCAAGAAGCATGCGGCACAGTTCAAGCCGCTCAAGCTGTTCACCCCGGAAGCCATCTTCGGCAGCCTGGCCAAGGCCCAGAAAGAGCATTTCGCCGATGGCGGCATCTATGACCAGATCGTGGTGAACAAATAATGGCGACACGTCGTGCCTTGCCGGGATTCGGGCTTTCTCTCGGCTATACCCTGACCTGGCTATCCCTGGTTGTGCTGATTCCGCTGGCGGCGGTGTTCATCAAGACCTCCAGCCTGACGCTGGAGCAGTTCTGGCATGTCACCACCACGCCGCGGGTGCTGGCCTCGTATCGGCTGACCTTCGGTGCCTCGCTGCTTGCCGCCGGCATCAACGCGGTATTCGGCCTGCTGCTGGCCTGGAGCCTGGTGCGTTACACCTTTCCCGGCAAGAAGCTGGTCGATTCGCTGGTCGACCTGCCGTTTGCCTTGCCGACCGCCGTCGCCGGCATTTCGCTGACCGCGCTGTGGGCGGGTAATGGCTGGCTGGGCAAGATCAGCGAGCCGCTCGGCATCAAGGTCGCCTTTTCGCCGCTCGGGGTGCTGGTGGCGCTGGTCTTCATCGGCTTGCCCTTCGTCGTGCGGACCGTGCAGCCGGTGCTGGAAGATCTGGAAATCGAGATCGAAGAGGCGTCTTCCAGCCTCGGGGCGGACCGCTGGCAAACCTTCCGCCTGGTCGTCTTTCCAACGCTTTATCCGGCCCTGCTGACCGGCTTTGCACTGGCCTTTGCCCGTGCCGTCGGCGAGTACGGCTCGGTGATCTTCATTGCCGGCAACATCCCGATGGTCTCGGAAATCACGCCGCTGATGATCATCACCAAGCTTGAGCAATACGACTATGCCGGCGCCACCGCGATTGCCTCGGTGATGCTGATCGCTTCCTTCATTCTTCTCATTGCCATCAACAGCCTGCAGGCCTGGACGGCAAAACGCACAGGAAAGTCCAAATAATGGCTGGCGCAACATCACTTCATCTCGGTGGCATTCCGGCCGAGCGCTTCGAGGCCAATCCGGCCACCCGCGAACCGGTCTGGGTCAAGTGGGCGATCATCATCACCGCCTTGTCCTTCTTTGCCCTGTTCGTACTGATGCCGCTGATCGTGGTCTTCGCCGAAGGGCTGCGCAAGGGCTGGGATGCCTACCTCGCCGCGCTGATCGAGCCGGATGCCTTGTCATCGGTCAGGTTGACCCTGCTGGTGGCGGCGGTTTCCGTGCCCCTCAACATCGTCTTTGGTGTCGCCGCGGCCTGGTGTATCGCCAAGTTCGACTTCCCCGGCAAGACCTTCCTGATCACGCTGATCGACCTGCCGTTCTCGGTGTCGCCGGTGGTGGCCGGCCTGATCTACGTGCTGGTCTTTGGCCGTACCGGCTGGATTGGCCCGTGGTTCATCGAGCACGACATGAAAATCGTCTTCGCGGTGCCCGGCATCATTCTCGCCACCATCTTCGTGACCTTCCCGTTTGTCGCGCGCGAACTGATCCCGCTGATGCAGGCGCAGGGCCGGGATGAGGAGGAGGCGGCGACCGTGCTCGGTGCTTCCGGCTGGCAGACCTTCTGGAAAGTCACCGTTCCCAACATCAAATGGGGCCTGATCTACGGGGTGATCCTGTGCAATGCCCGGGCGATGGGCGAGTTCGGCGCCGTTTCGGTGGTCTCCGGCCATATTCGCGGCGAGACCAATACGATGCCCCTGCACGTCGAGATCGCCTACAACGAATACAACTTCGCCGCCGCTTTCGCCGTCGCCTCGTTGCTGGCGATCCTGGCGCTGCTGACGCTGGTGGTGAAGACCTTCGTCGAATGGCGGGCCGGTCTGGCGGCACGGGAGGTGGTCGAGGAATAAACGACAGCCTTTCAACAGGTAACGCGCAAACGGCCGGGTAACCGGCCGTTTTTTATTGCCGGTCGCTTTTCGCTGCCTTCCTGATCCGGGTTGCTGCGTACGCAGCAGCCAGATGTTGCGCCTGCGCGGCATGAAGCAGCGAGCGGGGACGTCTTACGCTAGCGAATTGTTTCTGTTTTTGAAAAATGAAATTAATTTTCAATTAAAAACAATAAATTACATAATTTAATTAAGGTTAATTCGATGTTTTGTTGCATGTATTTCCGGCGGGCACGGTGGTTGCAATCCCTGATGAGGGGTCACTTTTGCAACGATTAACGGGGAAGCGTAATGCCCAATAGAAAGTCTTCATACCAAAAACGAAAAGCCGGAACGGCGACTGCATCCGATTCATATCAACAGGGCAATTTCGCCTTGCGGCGCAGCACTGCCTGCGTCCTTGCCGCATTGGCCCTGGCCGGCGGCGGATCGCTGCAGGCCGCCGAGGAAAACAAGGGCTTGGCCGAGCTGCAGGCCGAAAATCAACGCCTGCGCCAGGAAATCGAAGCCCTGAAGCAGCAGGGCAAGACGCCGGCTGCTGCGCCCGTGGCGGCGGCAGCCCCGGGTCAGGCAGCGGCTGCCACAACGCCGATCAAGGCCGGGGCCGACGGTGTTGTCGCTTTTGACCGCGTGGTGGTGACGTCGCGAAATCGCGAGGAAATCGCCCAGGATGTACCGCTGCCGGTCACCGTCATTGGCGGCGACCGACTGGATCGGGAAGACATCAAATCGCTTTGGGATTTGCCGGCCAAGGTACCCAATCTCCGCCTGAACAATCCCGGCGAAAATGCCCGCAAGGTCAGCCCGTCGATTCGCGGCCTGGGCCAGGGCGCCGCCAACGACTCGATGGAGCAGAGCGTCGGCGTCATCGTCGATGGCGTGACGCTGTACTACTCAGGGCAGGCCTGGAACGACTATGTCGACCTCGACCGCATCGAGGTCCTGAATGGGCCGCAGGGCACGCTGATGGGCAAGAACACCTCGCTCGGCGCGATCAATATCCTGACCAAGGCACCGAGTTTCACCAAAGCGTCGAGTTTTGAGTTGACCGGTGGCGATTTCAATACGCTGAATGGCAAGTTCTCGTCCACCGGTTCGCTGGTCGATGGCCTGCTGGCCTATCGCGGCAGCTTCGTGGCCGAGCGCGGCGATGGCATCTATACCAATACCTACCAGTCGATGGGGCATGCCAAGGAAACCTGGCGGGAGAGCAACAAGCTGTCCGGGCGCCTGCAGTTCCTGTTTACGCCGACCGAGAACCTGACCGGCCGCTTCATCTTCGACAAAACCCGCTCCGACGAGCGAACCAACACCGGCAATACGCTGGTCGATAATGGTCCGGCAACCTGGCGCAACAGCGTGACCGGGGCCGTCAGCAGCCGGGTGGTTACACCGATCAACTACAGCCCGACCGGCAGCTACGTCAATTACGGCTTCCTCGGCAAATGGGCGCAGCGCTCGGCCTGGTTCCACAACGCCGATGGTTCGGTCTATCAACCCGGCTTCAATACCACCGATATCCAGAATTCCGAGGCCCGGCCGCAAGTCACCAACCAGTGGGGCAGCTCCGGCCAGTTCGACTGGCGCGTGGCCGATCACACCCTGACCTCGATCACCGCCTATCGCTACCAGGATTTCGATATCAAGAACGGCGGCCAGAACGGCCCGTTCTACATCAGCAACAGCGGCCAGCAGTTGTGGAACCAGCAGTTCTCGCAAGAATTGCGTCTGGCGTCCAATCCCTCTCCGGAAAAGGTGCTGGATTATCAGGTCGGCCTCTACTACCTGAATGCCCGCGTTTATAGCGACGACCCGACCTACTACGGTGCCGATGCCGGGGCGTGGAATGCCTCGACTTCGCAATACACGTCGCTGATCGCCAACGGGGCCGGGCGCGAGCTGATGCGGGCGTCGTTGAATGGTCTCTATCAATCGTCGGTGACCGATGCCCGGGTCAGCAGCCTGGCCGCCTACGGTCAGCTCGACTGGCACCTGACCGATAAGGCGACCATCGGATTTGGCTTGCGTCAGACGCAGGAGCACAAGACCAACAAGATCAGTCAGCAACTGGATCGGGCTGGCGAAAATCTCGATGCCCTGGGCGCAGCAGTCGGCGCCAGCGCGGCCCAAATCAGCGCAGCGAAGGCGATTCGCGCCGCCCAGGTCAATCCGGCTTTCAACTGGGTGGATGGCAACGCGATCGACGCCAACCTGACAGCCTGGAACATCGGCCCCAGCTACAAGCTTAATGACGACGTGTTGCTTTATTCGTCGGTCGGGCAGGGCGTCAAGTCGGGCTTCATCTACTTCCAGCAGGGCAAGCAGCCGACCGATGCCGACTTCGAGACCGATATCAAGCCTGAGAAGACGCTTGATTTCGAGCTGGGTTTCAAGAGCCTGTTGCTCAATCGCAAGTTGCAACTCAATACCAATCTCTACTTGACCAAGATCAAGAACTACCAGGCATCCTGGACCCGCGAAGATGCGACCACGCCATCCGGTTTCCGCTCCGGTTGGGGCAACGTCGAGAAGATCGGCGCCAAGGGGATCGAGCTGCAATCGGCTTACCAGTACAACAATGCGCTCTCGTTCAACCTGGCGGCGGCCTACAACATCGCCGAGTACGAGACCGACTGGCTGGTACAGGTGCCTGAGGTGTCCAACACGGCCTATTTCAATGCCAAGGGGCAGCAGATCGCCAATGTGCCGAAACTGTCGCTCAGCTACGGCCTGAACTGGCAGGCCCCGGTCGCCGGCTTCCTCGGTCGGGTCACCTTGAGCAACAGCTATCGCTCGGGCACCTATCTCAACGACAACCACTCGGAGTTCACCTACCAGTCCGGCTACAACGTGACCAATCTCGGCCTCGGTCTGGGCGGGCTTGATCGGAGTTGGGAAGTCTCCTTGCTCGGCCGGAATATTTTCGATACCGAGTACTACACCAGCAAGAGCACCTGGAGTTCCACCGGGGCCGCCAACGTCCTGTGGGGCGCGCCGCGCGGCTGGTTCCTGGTCTTCAAATCGAAGCTCTGATTCGTGGCTGGAACAAAAGCGGCGGCTGTGTGCAGTCGCTGCTTTTACAAGAGGAGACATTGATGCAAAAACGCGCCCTATCGGCCCGCATGGGCCTGTTGTTTCTGGCCGGCTATCTGGTGTTTGGCTCGTTGCGGGCTGAGCCGGCGAATCCGGCCATTCCCGGCGTGCTGGCCGCCGGTACGCCGCTACAGCTGATTCAGGATGGGTTCAAGGGCACCGAAGGGCCTGTCGCCTTGCCGGATGGCAGTGTGATCTTTACCGAGACCCAGGCCAGCCGGATTACCCGCATTGCAGCCGATGGTTCGGTATCGACCTTCCTGGAAAACAGCAATGGGTCGAACGGCCTGGGATTCAATCGCCAGGGCGAATTGCTCTCGGTGCAGACCGTCAAGCCGCAGGTCGGGGTCATTTATCCGGCGGGCAGGGAACGGGTACTGGTCGCCGAGTTCGAGGGGCAGCCCCTGGCGCGCCCCAACGATCTGGTGGTCGATCGCCTGGGCGGCGCCTATTTCACCGACCCCGGGGCCAATCCACCTGCCGGGCAGACACCGGCCAAGCCGGCGGTCTATCACGTTTCGGCCGACGGCCGGGTGCAGCGCCTGATCGACGATGTCGAGCGGCCGAATGGCATCCAGCTCAGCCCGGACGAAAAAATCCTCTATCTGGCCAATACGCGGGGCGAATACGTGCTGGCCTACGATGTGGCGGCCGATGGCAGCCTCGGCAAACGCCGCGACTTCGCCCGCCTGAGCGGCTGGAGCAAGGGTGAGAACGGCAGTTACGCCAGTGGCGCAGACGGTCTGGCGGTGGATGCCGAGGGGCGCTTGTATGTCGCCTCGAATGCCGGTATCGAGGTGTTTTCGCCGGCCGGGCAGGCTCTGGGTATCATTGCGCTGCCGAAAAAGCCGCAAAACCTGGCGTTCGCCGGGATCGACAAGAAAACGCTCTATGTCGTCGGCCGTGGCGCAGCGTATCGCATTGCACTGCTGACACCGGGATTTGCCGGTCGCGCCAAGTGAATATCCGATTCTTTCAACCAAGGACACCCATGACACGTAAAACTGCCAACGACTTCGATCCGGAAGTCCTTCGATTGTTCGACAAGTATGTGCACGGGATCATTCCCCGTCGCGAATTTCTCAAATCGGCGGCCCGTTTCGCGGTTGCCGGCTTGACCGCCGAAGGGCTGCTCGAAGCCCTCAATCCGCGCTTCGCCGAGGCGCAGCAGGTCAAGGTCGACGACCCGCGGATCAAGACCGGCTATGTCGAACAGCCTTCCTCTGCTGGCTACGGCAAGCTGCGCGGCTACCTGGCGCATCCGGCGCGCAGCAACGGCAAGCTGCCGACGGTGCTGGTCGTGCACGAAAACCGAGGCCTGAATCCGCATATCGAGGACATTACCCGCCGCCTGGCGCTGGATGGCTTCATCGCCTTCGCACCGGACGCACTGTTTCCGCTCGGCGGCTATCCCGGCGACGAGGACAAGGCCCGCGAGGTGTTCCCTAAGCTCGATCAGGCCAAGGTCCGCGAAGACTTCGTTGCTGCCGCCGAATACCTGCAGCGCTTGCCGGAAGGCAATGGCAAGCTCGGTGTGGTCGGCTTTTGCTACGGTGGTGGCGTCGCCAATTTCCTGGCCACCCGCTTGCCCAATCTGGCTGCCGCCGTCCCGTTCTACGGCAATCAACCGCCAGCCGGCGACGTTGCGCGGATCAAGGCGCCGCTACTGATTCATTACGCCGAAAAGGACGAACGGATCAATGCCGGCTGGCCGGCCTATGAAACCGCCCTCAAGGCTGCCGGCGTGCGCTACGAGGCCTGGATTTATCCCGGCGTCCAGCACGGCTTCAACAACGACACGACGCCGCGCTACGACGAGGCGGCCGCCCGGCTTGCCTGGCAGCGCACGACCGGTTTCTTCAATACCCATTTGCGGACTTGAGCCGTAATTTTTCCATCGGCCGGCCGTGCATCGTCATGCCGGCCAACATCTCCCCTGGAGCAAGCATGAAAAAACATTGCAAGACCTTCGTCCTGAGCACCTTGTCCGGCGTTTTGCTCGCCGCCTCGGTGGGCGCTTTTGCCCAGCAGGCGCCGAAGCCCGAAACGCTGATCAAATGGCGCCAGTCGGCCTATTCGGTGCTTGGCTGGAACAGCTCGCGCATCAAGGCCAGCGTCGAAGGCCAGTACAACAAGGACGAAGTGATCAAGGCGGCCAACACCATTGCTGCGCTGGCCAATGCCGGGATCGGCAGCCTGTTCGCCCCCGGCACCGAGCAGGGCAAGGGCTGGCACGATACGGCCACCAAGCCCGAGCTGTTCAAGGACGGCAAGCGGGTCGGCGAACTGGCCGGCGATTTCACCCGTGAGGCCAATGAACTGGCCAAGGTGGCAGCGACCGGCGATGCCGCGGCCGTCAAGACCCAGTACGGCAAATTGAGCAAGACCTGCAAGGCGTGTCACGACGATTTCAAGATCAAGGACTGAGCGTCGCTGTCTTAAAACGGGCCGCTGCCATTTCCGGCAGCGGCTTTTTTTGCGTCCATCGCTGGCGCAAATAAAAAAGGCGCAGATCCGGTCTGCGCCTGGTGAGTGCCGAGCCAGCCGGCGATTTACAGGCGGGTGCTGAAGACGACGCCGAACCAGCGGGGCAGGTTGGGCGTGTAGCCATTCCAGCCTTCGACGTGATACTTGGTGTCGAGGGCGTTCTTGGCAATCAGGTTGACGTCGAACAAGCCATCCTGGCGGCCGATGCCGATACCGAGGTCGAGCAGTCCATAAGCCTTGACCACGTCGTAGGACGAGGCGCTGGTGTTGTAGCTGCTGGTATAGCTGTAGTTGGCGCTGGCATGGAACAGCTTGTTGTCCAATACGGGCAGGCGGTAGTCGGCGCCGATCTTGGCGGTAAATTTCGGCGCGTTGTTGAGCACGGCGCCTTTGGCGTTGTAGTACTTCTGGAAATTGCTGGCCGTGCTGTCGACTTCGTTCGGCTTTGCCACCCAGGTGTCTTCGCCGTAGCGCGCGTCGTTGTAAGCCGCGGCCAGACGCAAGGTCAGGTTCCTGATGCCGGAGTAGGCGGCATCGACTTCGATCCCCTTGACCCGTACCGAAGGCAGGTTGCCGACTACGCTCTGGAACTGCTGGCCGTCAGCTGCCGATACCGTCGGGTTGGAGGCCAGGTAAGCTGCGGTGGCCACCGGGTCCGGCAGATTGACCGTGGTCTGGAAGTCCTTGATGTCGTTCAGGAAAACCCCGGCGTTAACGGTCAGGCTGCGGTTGAGCAGGGAGGAGCGCAGACCGGCCTCGTAGCCATTGGTGCGTTCCTTTTTGACCAGCGAACTGCTGCCATTGCTGGCGATCTGGGCCATGCCGCCCTTTTCGCCGTATTGCAGCGTGCCGTAGAGCGACAACTCTTCACTGAGCTTGTCGGTCAGGCTCAGGTTCCAACCGTTGACCGTGCCCTTCCAGGTTGGCGCATCCTTCACGGCATAGGCAGAGTTGAGCTGCAATACGCCGTTGCGGACCAGGGCGGCATTTTTCAGCAGGGTCTGGTTGGCGGCGCTCAGGCCGGACCAGGTGCTGCCGCTGCCGAAGTAGCGAGCGGCCAGGCGGTCGGCGGCGGCGGTGTTCAAGGTCAGGGCCGAGCTGGTCGTGCCCTTGCCGAAGGCGGCATTGAAGTCGCTGCCAACGCCGGGGTCGAGCAGCAAGACGCCTTGCTGGGTGGCCCGCTCCTCGTAGCCGACGCGGTAGCCGGTGGTCAGCGTCAATGGCTCGCTCATGTGCCAGTCGGCCTGGCCGTAGAGCGCCTTGCTCTCGTTCTTGACGTAGGTTTGCGTCCCCTTGTAGGCCAGATTGAGCGAATCCTTGAGCAAGGCCTGCCCGGTGGCGGTGGTGCCCAGGCTGCTGTACAGGGCGTCGCTGGCATTGAAGGCGCCGGCATCGTTGCCGTAACGGGTGCGGGTCAGCGAATCGTTATCGGTTTTCAGGTAGTAAAGCCCGGTTACGTAGTCGACCAACTCGTTCTTTTTCGACTGCAGGCGGATTTCCTGGCTGATCTGGTTGTAGTCGGTAATGTAGCCGCCGCTCTTTGTGACGTCGTAAGGCGTCCCTTCGTCGTTGGTGGCGCTGAACCAGTGATTGCGATAGCCGGTGATCGACTGCAGCGTGTGGCCGGCAACCTGCCAGTCGAGATTGAGCGTGACGCCTTTCGAGCCGGTCATGATGGCGCCGTTGTTGTCGACATTGACCGGGTAGCGGAAATAGTCGCGGGCCGTGTTCCAGACGGTCGGGTCCTGGTTGAACCAGGAGCGCAGGTATTTCTTGTAGGTCGTATCCACGGCGGCTGTCGGACGCGCCACGCCGTCGCTGAAAGTACTCGGCTCGGGATGGCGGATGCTCAGCCCGTTTACGTACTCGCTGCCTTTCGGCTGGAATTCGACGCTGAGCTTGGCAGTCAGGTCGTAGCCCGGCGTCAGCAGGAATTGCACCCGCCCGAAGGTGCGGTCTACGTTCTGGTAGGTGCCGCGTCCCTGGGTGTCGGGAAACTGGTTTTTCCAGGGGCCATTGCCTTGTTCGCGCAGGAAGGTGCCGCGCCAGGCGAGCAGGCCGTCAACGACCGGACCGCCGGTCACTGCCGTGGTTTTCAGCGTATCCCAATCGCCCAGGGTCTGGCTGATCTCGGTTTCCGGCGTGAAGCTCGGTGCCTTGGTCTTGAAGGCGATCCGCCCGATGTTCGAGCCCTTGCCACCCTGCGTGCCCTGCGGGCCGCGCGTTACTTCGACGCTGTCGATGTCGGTGAAGACGTAGCCGTTAACCAGTGGCGTATAGGCCAGGCTGACGCCGTCGAGCATGGTGCCGATGGTGGGGTCGATCTGGTCGCTGGAGCCGGTGGTGATGCCGCGCATGGTCAGGCTGCCGGTACGCGGATTGCCATAGTTGAAGTTGACGTTACCGACCCGGCGCAAGACTTCGGTGATGTTGTTGGCACCCAGGCGATCAAGTTCTTCGCCACTGACCAGGGAGACCGATTGCGGGACTTCCTTCAGGGTTTCCAGCGGTGTCTTGCGGCGGACGACGATGGTATCGAGTACGGTGGCTTGCGCCGGATTCTTTGCCGTCTCGTCTGGCGCGGGCTTGCTGGCGGACGTTGCCTGTGCCGGTGCGGACGGTGTCTTGTTGTCGCGTGCCGCCAGTTCCTTCCGGCTTTGCTCCAGGGCCGCCTTGAGGAAGGCGACCTCGGCCTGCAATTCGGCAACCGAGTTGCTCTCGGCTGCTGTCGCGCCATTGCCCAGGGTCAGGCCGGCCAGGATGGCCGCCGCCAGCGGGGTCAGTCGGAAGGTCGTGTTGCGATCGCGGTAGGGCGGTCGGGACCCGGTTAGGGAGTGGCTCCGCATGAAATGATCTCCAGATGGATAAAAAGACCATGGATTCGCAATTCATGTGCCCAAGCTGCAGAAAACAATGTTTTACCTGGTAAAACGAATGAGATGAATCGGTAAGTAATTGTTGTAAAGATTAAAAAATTTGTAATTGTTGTTGCTCAAGGTTGATGTCAAATCGCTTTATATCCTTATGAAAAGCCTTTTTCGTGTTGCGCAGGCAGCAGAAATCAATGATGAGTGCTGGAAAATCAGCAGCATGCGCAAATTGCTTGAATTTCGCGAAAGCGTCTCTGGTGAACGCTGCGCAGCAGCACGGCGCCCCGACTGTTGCTGGCGCAACAGGTTTTTCGTACGGACCGATGTGTTGATGGCCTTCGATCAACTGGCTTGTGCTGGTTTTGTTGGTTTATATAAGACAATAGATTCATTGTGTTGCACGTGTTAATTAATGTTAATTGTTTGTTAATGCCTGCAGGAATTAACCTCTGGCATAGTCGTTGCGCATGTCGTTTCCAGCAGTCGCTCCGGGGTATGGCGTAATGAGATTTACGGCTCAGTATCCCCGGTGAGTCTGGTCAGTTTTTCAAACAAACCTGTCTACTGGAGAAATGCCATGCTTGACCATCTCAAAACCCCGCTTGCCAAGGCGCTTGTCGCCCTGGCCATCGCCGGCGCCGGCGTGCTGTCCGCATCCGCACCGGCCACGGCCCACCACGCATTTGCTGCCGAGTTCGATGCCGATCAGCCGATCGAGATCAAGGGGGTTGTCACCAAGTTCAAACTGGTTAACCCGCACAGCTGGTTGTATCTCGACGTCAAGGCGGCCGATGGGTCGGTGACCAACTGGGGGGTCGAGTTCAGCGCCCCGAATGCGCTGGCCCAACGCGGCTTGAGCAAGGCTGACGTCAAGCCGGGCGACGAAATCCAGATCAAGGGCTACCGCTCCAAGAATGGTGGTCCGTTCGGCTATTCCGTCTTCGCGACGCTGAGCGATGGCCGCGTCATCCAGACCGGCGGCGCCCAGGACGCGCCTTCCGCCGCTGCCGCCGCACCGGTGCAACGTTAAGCAGGCGCAGGCCTGTTCCGACCAATTTAGTGGAGTTTTTTTCTTGAAAAACACAGAAACCAGCTCGGCGCCGGACGCCTTGCCGCGTCGTCGTGCTCTCGGGGCATCCTTGCTGCTGGCCGTCGGCTTGATTGCTTCGCCGCTGTTCAGCGGCGAGGTGCTGGCCGCCGAAAGCGCCGTTTCCGGCAAGATTCCGCGCCTGGCCAACGGCAAGCCGGACTTTTCCGGCATCTGGCAGACGACCAGTGCGGCGGATTACGACCTGGAGCCGCATTCCAACCGGCGTGATGCGCCACCGGGGCCAGGTATCGTCGAAGGCAATTTCATTCCGTACCTGCCGGCTGCGCTCGAGCAGAAAAAGAAGAATTTCGCCAATCGCGAAACGGCAGATCCGGCCGCCAAGGGCTTTGCGCTCGGCGTGCCGCGCACGGTGTATTACCCCGAGCCGTTCCAGATTTTCCAGCGCAAGCAGGATGTGACGGTGGTGCCGCAGTTCGGTCATGCCGTCCGGACCATCCATACCAATGGCACCAAGCATCCGGCCGGCGAGGCCAAGGAGTACTGGCTGGGCGATTCACGCGGGCATTGGGAGGGTGACACCCTGGTCGTCGACGTCACCGACTTCAATGACGAAACTTGGCTCGATCGCGCCGGCAATTTCCACAGCGAAGCCTTTCATGTCGTCGAGCGCTGGAAATATCTCGACCCCAACACCATCGAGTACAAGGCGACGCTGGAAGACCCCAAGGTTTACAGCAAGCCGTGGAACATCAGCGTGATCCTGCATCGCCATCGCGAGAAGAATTTCCAGCTGATCGAGGACTATCGATTCACGCTCGATTATGACCAGTACTACCCGCCCAAGAAGCCTTGATGGCTGCTCGGTGACTCAAAAACAGCAAGCGAGAAACTTATGAAAATCAGCGTACGTCGACAAAATCTTCGGCGGGTAGCGGTGTTGGTTGGGGCGCTCGGTCTGGCAGCACCGCTGCTGGCTCAGGCCCAGCAGACTCGCCAGGCGGCCTCGCCGGCAGCGCAGGCGCCGGCCGGTGGCGGGCAGATCGGTAACGAAAAGTCCTTCCCGGCCATCGCCTCCGGCAAATGGACCGGTCCGCGCCTGGCCGATGGTCAGCCGGATGTGCAGGGCCACTGGTCGAACACCATCTCCAATCACAGCAACTTCACCGACCCCAACCTGGGGGCGCCGGGTGACCGGCGGCGGGGCGACCTGCCGCCGCGCGAGCAGCGCGCGCCAAGCCGGGTCAGCGACCCGGCCGATGGCCAGGTGCCGTTCCAGCCGTGGGCGGCGGAGAAGGTGAAGGAATTCCAGCAGTACTTCGCCAACCCGATCAAGCCGGAATACATCGAGCCGCTGGCCCGCTGCGCGCCGGGCGGGGTGCCCAAGTCCTTCTACTGGCACGGCTACGAGATCCGCCAGTATCCGGGCTATGTCGTGCTGTTGTTCAACTCCGGCACCCGCATCATCCATCTCGATGGCAAGCCGCATCTGCCGGAAAACATCAAGCTGTGGAATGCCGATTCGCGCGGCCATTGGGAAGGCAATACCCTGGTCGTCGATGTCACCAATAACAACGGCAAGGCGCTGTTCGGCCGAACCGGCGAGTTCTCCAGCGAGAACGTGCATGTCACCGAACGCTACATCTTCGACAACAGCAACAAGCGCTACAACTACGTCGCGACCTTCACCGATCCGACCGTCTATACCCGTCCGTTCACCGTCACCATCCCGGCCAAGCGCTGGACGGCCGACGACAAGCCGAACGGCTGGCATTTCGAGACCAATCTGGCCAATCACGACGGCAAGGAAAAGATCCTCGAACGTGACGAGCGGATTTGTACCGAGAACAACGGTGGCTTTGGCAATACGGCTGTAACGGCCAGGAAGTAGTCGCGCTACTATCGACATCGTCAGCTGTCGGGTTGAGATCAAGCGCAAACCAGCCGGGCGTGGAGCAATCCACCCCGGCTTTTTTTGTGTTGCTGGCCGGGCAGCACTGCTGTTGCGCAGCCAGCAGTTGCGGTGCCTGCGCAGCAAGTCATTTATTTCCAGGTTGCGATTTAGTTTTTCGTAAAATATCAATTAATCAACAAATTACGATCTATATTTAATGTTGATTATCTGATTAAGTTCGTTGGCACCAAGCTTGCTGTTAGTCCAGTGCAGACGTTTTGCCGGCCGTCAGAAAGGCTTGGCGCACCTAAGCCTGCCGTCAGCCAGGGGCTGACGGGGAGAACCAGATTTTCATCAAACGAGGAAGAAACATGTCGCTTATTCTTGACTTCGCCCAGAGTCTGCAGGACTCCGGGTTTGGCACGGCACTCGCCGAGTCACGCTATGCCTTTCCGCTGGTCGAGGCAGCCCACCTGTTGGGGCTCTCGATTTCCGTCGGCCTGATTTTCCTGACCGATTTGCGGCTCATCGGACGGTTCCTGACCAACGTGCCGATTCCGGTCGTGCTGCGCCAGTTGCGTCCGTGGGTCTTGAGCGGCTTTGCCGTGACCTTCATTTCCGGCGTGCTGCTCTTCATTGCGGAAGGCGCCACGGTTGTGATTAGCCCGGCCTTCCCGGCCAAGTTCGTGTTCATCGCCCTGGCCGGCCTGAATGCACTGTATTTCGAGCTGCGTCTGGCCCGCCTGGCACCGGTCGTCGAGCACCAGGCCGTGTTGCCGGTGGGCGTCAGGTATGCCGGCCTGGCCTCGATCGGCTTGTGGACGGCAACCATCATCGCCGGTCGCCTGATTCCTTATCTGCCGGGCTGATCCAGCTCGTGCCGTAGTCCATTTTCCCAATTCAATTCAGGACAGCAAACATGTCGCTCACCCTAGATATCCTCAACGCCATCCAGCACAGCGTAGTCGGCCAGTCGATCGCCAAGTCCGACCATCTGGTCGGCGCGACGGCGCAGATCTTCCACGTGCTGGGCTTCATCATCCTGCTTGCCGCCGTCGTGCTGACCAGCCTGCGCCTGCTCGGCCACGGCCTGACCGATCGCACGGCCCAGCAGATTTCGCGCGAAACCAACCGCTTGCTCTGGCTGGGCCTGGCCTCTGCCGTGATCAGCGGCATCGTCATGTTCTTCTCGGCGGTCGAGCTGTATTACTTCAACCCGGCTTTCAAGCTCAAGATCGTGTTGCTGCTTGCCGCCGTCGTGCTGCAGATCCTCTGGTTCCGCAAGGTGCTGGCCCAGGAAACACCGAATGCGCAACTGGCGCGGAGTAGCGCGGTCTTCTCGCTGCTGCTCTGGTTCGGCGTGGGCATCGCCGGCCGCTCGATCGGTTTCGTTTAGCCGATCAGGGAGGCACGATGCGACACCACCAACTGGGCTTGCTGCTTGCCTTCGGCCTCGCCCTGGCCGGATGCGGCCGGCAGCCGGAGGCTCCGGCGACGCCCTTCAAGCCGACGGCGAGTATCCAGGAACTGATGAAAGCGCTGGTCGATCCGGCCGCCGACGGCATCTGGGAGTCTTTCTCGACGACAGTCACCCAGGCCGGGGTCGAAGAAAAGCGGCCGCAGACCGACGAGGAATGGGCCGTTGTCCGGCATCACGCCATCACGCTGATCGAGGCGAGCAACCTGCTGCTGATCGAAGGGCGAAAGGTGGCGCATCCAGGACAAAAGCTCGACGACGAAGGGACGCCCGGCTTGCTGACCGCACCGGAAATCGAGCAGGGCATCGCCAAGGACCGCGCCGGCTTCGTCGCCGCAGCGCATGTGCTGCACGATACCGGCGTGAAGGTGCTGGCCGCCATCGATACGAAAAAGCCCGAGGCCGTGGTCGAGGCCGGCGGTTATATCGAAGCGGCCTGCGAGCAATGCCACGCCAAATTCTGGTATCCGAACGCCCAGGGGCCACAGTACGGGCGCTTCAACAAGGCGGCGAAGCCCTGACATGGCGGACAGCTTATCGCTCCTGCGTTGCCTGGCGCTGGTCGGCGCGGCCCAGTTGCTGGCCGCCTGCGCTTCGGAAGCCGAGGAACCGGTCCTGCCGCCGGCAACCGTGCGCAACCTGATGCTGGGCAAAACGATTCCGGCTTCCAATGTCGTTTTTGCCGCAGCGGCCGAACCGCCAGCCAGCGACCAGGACTGGCGGCAGGTCGGCCAGAGTGCGCGCACCCTGGCCGAGGCCGGCCTGAAACTGCAGCTTGGGGCCAAGGGGAGCGGCAAGGATAGCTGGCGGCGCTACGCGCAGGCCATGGCCGATGCCGCCCTCAAGGTCGCCAAAGCCGTCGACAAGCACGACGTCGATGCTGTTTCAGCTGCCGGAAACCAGGTATTCGAGGCTTGCGAAGGCTGTCACCGCAGCTTTTACAAGAAAAGCGAAACCACCGGCTGATTCCGTTGGTTTTGTCGCAGCAACTAGCCGAGTAGCAAGGGGGAGCCCGACCAGCCAGGGAATTGCGACCTCATGCCGGCCAGGTTGAGCGCGCCGGCGAGCAGGGCGCGGTAGTCGGTGGTGACCGCCAGATCGACGCCTTCGTCGAGCTGCGGCGTTGCCAGCCCCGGCCAGCGGCCAAGCATGCGACCGCCCCGGACGCCGCTACCCAGCATGAAAGCGACGCCGCCATGGCCGTGGTCGGTGCCATTGCTCTTGTTGGCGCGCAGACGACGGCCGAATTCGGAGAGGGCGACCAGCACCACCGGGCGCCTGGCCTGGCTCATGTCCTCATGGAAAGCGGCCAGCCCGCCGGCCAGCCGGGCGGCCAGATCGGCTACCCGGCCGCCCTGGTTTTCATGCGTATCCCAAATGCCGAAATCGACCCAGGCTGCCTGCAGGCCGATATCGGCGCGGACCATCTGGGCCACGGCGGCCAGCTTCTTGCCGAAGTCGCCACCGGCACCGTAGTTGGCATTGCCGGCCGGCAGATAAGGCAGGACCTTGCCATTGCCGTCGCGGGCAATCGCCCGGCCGGCTTGCTCGATAACCGTCAGCGCCTGGCGGGTGGCTTCGCCGAACGGTGTGCCGGCCGAACTCCATTGCGCCAGTAGCTGCCGGGTCGGCTCGCCGTAGGGGAAACCGATGCCGCCGGTCAGATCGGGGGCTGCCAGGTAGCCCGGTGCGCCCTTGAGGCCGAAGACCGGGTTGTTGCTTGTCGAATAGGCGTTGATCGCCGCGCCTGCCTCAGGCAGCGCCCGGGCCAGCCAGCCGCTGCTTTCGGCCAGGCCTTTTTCCGAAGCGACGCCGCGTTCCATCATGTCCTGGGCGACGAAGTGCGAGCGTGTCGCGTTGGTCAGGCCGATGGCGTGGGCAATGGCCAGCTGGCCGGACTGGTAAAGCGGCAGCAGCGGGGCCAGGGCGGGATGCAGACGAAAGCCGAGTTCGGGCTGCAGCGCGTTGTCGAGCAGCGGCCCGGCCTTGTCGCCGCTGTCGAGAACGCGCAGTTCGGCCGGTCGGGCGGCGATATAGTGCGGATCGGCGGCTGGCCCGACCAGGTGCAGCCCATCGGCACCACCGCGCAGGAAGACCATGACGAAGACCGGCTTGCCGGCCGGCTGCGCCGCCGAAACCCAGCCGCTGACGCCCGGCGCCAGTGCTATGCCGCCAGCCATCTTGAGGAAGTCGCGTCGTTTCATGCCGTACCTCCGCGACTCTGGAAGGCTGGCGCCATGGCCAGCCAGGCCAGCATCCGGCGCGCCGTGGCCTCGTCGCCAAGCGGCTTGCCGGCGGGGTATTTGCCGGTGGCGAGAATGTCGTCGATGATCGATGGCGCCACCGAGCCGTGCAATTGCCGGCCCCAGTGTTCGAGAAATGCCCGGGCATCCAGGGCGCCGACGCCGGCCGGTTTGAAGACCCCGGTTCCCCACCAGTTTTCAGTCAAGCCGGCGATCAGTGTCCAGCGCCGGCGGATGGCATTGACGCCCAGCCAGTAGGCGTCGTCGTCGGGCAAGCCGGTTGGCGTCGTCCAGCCGAAGAGTTTCTGGCCGGCGACCTCCATTTCGCCGAGCAATCCCTCGCTTGGCGAAAATTCGAGTCCGCTCGCCCGGACATAGGCCAGCACCAGTTCCAGCGGCCGCCGGAGACGTGCCGGGGCCTGGCTGAAGTCGGTGTTGAGGATGAGGTGGCGAACGACCTGGGCGATCTGGTCCGGCGCGTTGACGGTCTGCTGCCAGAGCGCCACCGCCGCTTTCAGTGCGGCCGGCGAGGGCTTGCCGAGGCCGAGGCGCCAGGCCAGTTTGCCGATGATGTGTCTGGCGGTGGCCGGATGCCGGGCGACCAGATCGAGCACCCGTCGACCATCGGCCTGCGGCGGCTGGTAGGGGTCGAACTCGACGCCGAGTACCCGCTTCTGGTACTGGTCATGCCAGGCATCGACGTAGGCGAACTTGCCGGATTTCGGCAGGGCGCCGCCCATGCCGGTCCCGGCGCCATCCTCCAGCCCCCAGCCGGTGAAGGCGCGGGCCGCCTCATAGACGTCCTGATCGATATAGCCGACCGGTTCGCCCTTCACGGCGCCGGGCACCTGACGCCAGCGGTCGTAGAGCGAGTTGAGATAGGCGTCGCGGCCGAGGCTGTGCAGCTCGAACAGTTCGCGGGCGTAGTTTTCGTTGGGGGCACCGGCGCGTGACGAGCGATTGTTCAGCGAGATCAGCATGGCGGCCGAACTGGCAATCGCTTCGAGAAACTTGCGGAAATTGCCCAGGCAATGCGCCCGGATCACCTCGCGGTCATAGACCGGGAAAGCGACGCCGATACTGCCGTCGTAGGCGTTGACGCTGAAATGGTTGTGCCAGAAGTCGCACAGCACTTCCTGCAGCTGGAACTGGCCGTAGGCGCCGCGCAACAGTGTCGCCGCCGCCACTTCGACGCGCGGCCTGGCCCGCTCCGGCCCGGGCTGCGGCACGCCGTAGTTGGCCAGCGGCCACAGCTTTTCCATCGGCGCGTCCAGCCACTGCAGCGGGCGCATCTCATCGACAGCCGGCCAGTCCTTGTTCTCGGCGTATTTGATGCGAAGGCGCAGTTGCCGCAAGCGCCTGTCCAGATCCGGGTCGCTATCCGGATGCAGTTGCCGTTCCAGCCAGTTCTTCAGACCCAGCGTCTCGAATTCGCCGATCGCCTGCGGCGTGCCGCCGAAAGTCAGGCGGCCGAGCACTTCGCTTGCACTTGCAGCGGCTTGGAGGGACTTGGCGGGGCGTGCCGGTTTGGCCATACGGAGTGGGCGCGTCAGCTTGAGGGAACCGACATTCTATGACCGATACGCTGACCACCGACGGACAAGGCAGGCCGGCATCAACGCACGCTCAGCGCGGCTTCCAGCAAGTCGGCCAGGGCTTGCGCTGCCGGATGCAGGCGGCTGCCCTTGCGGGTGATCAGCCCCAGCGTCCGGGTAATCACCGGTTCGGTCAGCGGAATGCTGACCAGGCCGCGCTTCGCCCGCTGGTCGTTGAGCAGTCCGGGCAGGATGGCGACGCCGAGGCCGGCCGCGACCAGGCCGATGGCACCGATGGTGTGGTTGATCTCGTACTGGATGTTGGGGCGGATCTCGACCCGCGACAGGGCGTGGTCGATCAGCATGCGGTTGGTACTGCTTTGCGAGACGGAAACCAGCCGTTCTCCGGCCAGGGCGCTCCAGGTGACCGCCGGCCTGTCGGCCAGCGGATGATCGTTGCGGACGATCAGCACGTAGCGTTCGGTATTGATCGTCCGGAAGTCGATATCCGCTTCCTGGCCGCCGATGAAGTTGATGCCGAAATCCGCCGTGCCCGAGACGACGCATTCGAGCACCTCCGGCGCGCTTTCATCGATCACCCTGACGAAAACCTCCGGATGGCGCTGGGCGAAATCCTTCAAGACATCGGGCAGCAACTGGTTGGCGACCGAGGCGACGCAGGCGACGGTGACATGTTCCTTGCGTTGCTCGCTGCTCCGGCTCATGCCTTCGACCGCCTGCTGCAACTGGTTGATCACCGCTTCGGCATGCACCAGGAACTGGCGTCCGGCGTCGGTCAGCGACACCCGCCGGGTGGTGCGCTCGAAAAGGCGTACTTTCAGGCTGCTTTCGAGCTTTTCGATGCGTCGGCTCAAGGCCGGCTGCGAAATGAACAGGCCATCGGCCGCGGCCTTGAAACTCGATTGCTCGGCCACCGCGATGAAGGCCTGCAGTTCGCCGATTTCGAGATTGATCTGCATACTGGATTAATCGATAAGATAATTGCAATTAATCTTTTAATGCTTTCGGCGCATCATGGCAAGCCTCAAAGCATTCGGAAGACAGGCGGCGCGCAATGATCAAACGGTTCAAGGACAGGCTGGCGGCAGCCGGCTGGGCCAAGGTGGGCGCGATGCTCGCCGCGATCGGCGTGGCGCTGGCCGGCGCCGAGTTGTGGAAAGCCCTGAATTTTCCCTTGCCCTGGCTGGTCGGCTCGCTTTACGCCGTCGCCCTGTCGCGGATCAATGGCCTGCAGCTGATTTCGCCGCCGGGTGCGCGCCAGGCCGGGCAATGGGTGATCGGCATCAACATGGGTTTGTACTTCAGCGCGACGGTGGTCGCCGAACTGGTCTCGCACGCCCCGCTGATTCTCGGCATGGCGCTGTTTTCGCTACTGCTCGGCGGCCTGGGCGCCGCCTTGCTGATGCGTTTCCGGCTGGCCGATGCGCCGACCGCCTTTTTTGCCGCGATGCCCGGTGGCGCCTCCGAGATGGCCAACCTGTCGGACATGTGGAACGCTTCGGTGGACCGGGTGGCGGCGGCGCACGTCACCCGGGTCATGCTGGTGGTGCTGGTCGTGCCACTTGGGCTGGCGCTGGCCGGCAGCCATGGCGCGGCGCTGGGCGAACTGATGCCGCATCCGGTGGCCTGGCAGCATTTCCCGGCGATGATCGCGGTCAGCCTGCTCGGCATCGCGCTGTTTCTCAAGCTGCGCATCCCGAATGCCTGGGTGTTGGGCAACCTGGCGGCCATCGCCATCCTGGGGATCGCCGGCTATCCGCTTTCCGGCATGCCGGGCTGGCTGTCCGCCTGCGGCCAGGTGCTGATCGGCGTTTCGCTGGGTTGCCGTTTTGGGCCGGGCTTCCTGCGCCAGGCACCGGCCTTCCTGGCCGGGGTCACCGTGCAGAGCATGTTGTTGCTGGCGGCGACCGTCGCCGCCGCCTTCCTCGTCTCGCCGCTGGCGCATCTCGGTTTTCCCAACCTGATCCTCAGCTTTGCGCCGGGCGGCATTGCCGAAATGTCGCTAACGGCCAGCCATCTGAATCTGGGCGTGCCGCTGGTGGTGGCCTCGCACGTCGTCCGGCTGGCGATCCTGACCATCCTCGCACCGGTGAGCTTCCGGATTTTCTCCCGGTTGGTGCAGTCGCCCACCTAGGCTCAAAAGCTGGCGCGCAGGCCGATCCGGAAGCTGCGCGGTTCGAGCGGATGCACCAGGCGACCGTCGATGCCGCTGCCGCAATTGCCGGCCAGGGTCTCGCTGCGACTGCAGGCGCCGCCCCAGTATTCGATGTCGTTGGCCTTGCGGTTGAACAGGTTGAGCACGTCGAAGCTCAGTTGCAGGTTCTTGTCGTAGCGGTAGCCCAACTTCAGGCTGGTCAGCCAGAACGGGGTCGATTTCTGTTCGCCGGTTTCTTCCAGGGCGTAGGCACCGAGGTAGCGCAGGCGCAGGCCGCCCGACCAGCGGCCGCCGTCATCCGCCGTCAGACCGAGCGAGGCGGTGAGTGGAATGGCGTTGGGGACGTGCCGGCCGCCGTTGTCGGGGTTGGCGTCACGGAAACGCGCCTGTGAAACGGCCAGGTCGGCATCGAGAATCAGGCCGTGGGCCGGCGTGATGTAGTTGGACCATTCCAGGCCGTGGCGGCGCGAGGCGCCTTTCGGTTCGGTGACACCTTCGTCGCCGATGAAAACCAGTTCCGAATCGAGTTCCATCTGCCACAGGCTGAGGCTGGTGTTCCAGCCCGGCAGCGGCGCCGCCCGCATGCCCAGTTCGCTGCCCCGGGCCTTGACGATCAACGGTACCGCCTGGGCGCTGCTGCCATCCTGCGGGTTGGTACGGGCCGTGGCGCCGCGTACGTCGTTGCTGTGAAAGCCATAACCCCAGTTGCCGTAGAACTCGGTCTGGCCGAGCAGGTTGAAGGGGCCGACGACCAGGCCGAGCTTCGGGCTGGTCTGGCCGGCGCTGGTATTGCCGCCATTGTTCATGTTGTAGGTGCCGGCCAGCGCGCTGGCCTCGGCCCGGATATCGTCGCGGCGCAAGCCGAGCGTGCTGCGCAGCCAGGAGGTCCATTGACTGCGCGCCTCGAGAAAGAGCGCAGTGGCGGTTTCGTCGATCCGGTCCTCGCGAACCGTTTCGGTACGTTGGCGATTTTCAGTGCGATACAAGCCGAGCTTGCCAATGCGGTCCTGGCGCAAACGCAGGCCGGCAGTGATCTCGGTGTCCTTCCAGTCAGACCCGAGGAACCAGCTGTGGCTGAGCTGGCCGCCCAGGATGGTGCGCTGGTCGGCCTGTTCGTGCTGGTCGCCCTGCAGGCCGCTGATGTAGCCGGATGGCGCCGAGTAGAGCTTGAGACCGTAGTTGATCGCGTAGGCATTGGCACGGGTCGCGCCGGAGTCGTTGCTGCGCGCCCACTCGCCGGACAGGCTGGTGCGGTGGGTACGCCCGCCGTCGTTGCTGGACAAGGCACCGTAGCGGCCGATTTCGCCGCTGTCGATGGCCCGCTCCGGGACATGTTCGGTGGCCGTCCAGGCGGCCTGGTAGGCCATCAGGGTGAGGGCGTGACCGTTGGCGCTGTCGCCCTCGCTCAGGCGCAGGACCAGGTTCGATTTCTGCAGGTTTTCAGGTTGCTCCCAGGGGCCGTTGTTGCCGGCTACTTCGAGTGCCCCGGTCAGCTTGCGTCCGCCCAGCTCGAGCGTGCCGGCGGTGAGCAGGCGTTGGTAGCCGAATCGTCCCAGGCTGAGATCGACAAATGGACGTTCGACTGCGCGCAGGTAGTCGATCCGCGCCGAGCCGGTGGTGGCGAAGTCGCCATCCTCGGCGGCATAGACGCCCTTGCGGTACTTGATGCTGGCGATCAGTTCCGGGATCAGGAAATTGAGATCCATGTAGCCCTGGCCGTGGGCATGGCTGACCATGTTGGCCGGCATGCCCATAACCTGGGTGGCAAAGTCGCTGCCGTGGTCGAGATTGAAGCCGCGCAGGAAATACTGGTTGGCCTTGCCGTCACCGGAATGCTGGGTGACAACCATGCCGGGTACCGCCTCCATGACTTCGGCCGGCCGTTGCAAGGGGCGGTTGGCCAGTTGCTGGGCGGTCACCGTGCCTTCGCTGGCCGAATCGGCAATTCCGGTCAGGCCGTTGCTGCCCGACGTGACGACCACTTCCTGCAAGGTGAAGACGCCGGCCGCCTGGGCCGGGCCGATCTGGGCCAGCGCCAGCAGGAGGGCGCCGCGCTGGATAAAGGGTTTGCTCATTGATGCTTCCTGTCAGTCATATGCCTTGGCCGGTGCGTTGTCCTGGCCGCTCCAGCCATGCTTGGCCAGACCGCGGCGGCTGTCACGTAAAGTACGGTTGCCGCGGCCGGCGTTAACGTTAATCGGACGTTAACGGCCCTCGACCGGGGCTGCCTGCGGCGCCAATGATCGGTGGAGCAGCAGCCGGGCCGGGGTCGTGGCGCTGCCGAAGCCGCTGGTCTGATACAGCGCCTCGAACGGGGCGCCGCCCGTGTGCTCGTCCAGCGCCGCAACGCCGCCGGGCGACGCGACGGCATCGGCCAGCTCGCGCAGGCCGGCATCGCGGCAGCCGGCCAGGATCACGATGCGGTTGCCGGTCGGTCCCTGGAAACTCGACAAGTAGGCGAGGTGATTCGCCGCCGCATTTTCGTGCGCGATGCCGCTGGCCGAATGAAAATGCTGCCCCGAGGCCTTGTCCACCAGTTCGTCGTAACCGCGCCCGAGGCGAAAGCCGCTGTGGGCGAAGACGAGCGGCTCCAGCAGGCCGAGGCCGCTGAGGTGGCCGACGAAGATCAGATGGCTGTTGCGCAGGTTTTCCGGGGTCAGTTCCGAAGCGAGGATGACGCCCCAGGCCTTCTTGGGCCCGGTGTTGAGCAGCGCGCCGAGGCGGTTGAGCGCATAGCCGGTACTGGTCGACAGATAACTCAGGCCGACATCGAACTGCCGTTCGGCCCGGGACGGATGCTGCTGTAACTGGCTGGCCAGATCGCCCGGCGAATTGATCTCGAAGTCGCGGACCAGTCGGCGAACCCGGTCGTCGCCATCGGTTTCGGCAAACAGGTAATAGTCGCCTAGAACCACGACAACCGGCCGCGTGTCGGCAAATAGCGGCTGCCAGAGCACGCTGGCCCGCAGTTGCGGCGTGTCGTCGGTGGCCTGGCGCAAGGCCTGCCCGGCCAGCAGGAGGTTGAGCAGCAGCGAAGCGAGCAGGGCAAAGGCCAATAGCCGGGTGTGTCGTCGGGCCAGATTGGCGATCCGTTGCCACAGCCGAGGGGCCGCTTCCAGCGGGGTTGAAGGCTTCGAGGAAGGTAGCGGATCGGTCGGTGCGGCCAGTTGCAGACGGTATTCGCCCTTGGGCAGGATCAGCCGGCAAGCGTCCGGGCGCGTACCCTGCTGGTAGTAGTCATCGAGCTTGCGGCGCAGCTTATGGATATAGACCCGGACCAGCGCATCCTGCGTGGCGTCGAAGCCGGCATGGCGGCCGAGGCCCTCGACGGCGACCTCGAACTCCTTCGGGACGCGCCCGTCGAGATGGCAGCGATGCAGAAATTCCAGGAGCCGGTCGAGATGCTTGCTGCGGGCGAGGATGCCGCTGGCGCGGATCTCCCTGACCTGCTGCGCGATTTCGTCTTCGGCGGCGGGGGCTGTGTCGGACATGGGCGATGGCGGGCGCCCGGAGCGGGCAGATTGATCGTGGTTGCGGACTATCGACCAATCGCCGGCGGGAGAGAACTAAGCAATGCTGAATAGCTTATGCGCCGGCCAGCTGGTTGCTGGTCGGTGAGCCTGGTATGCGACCTATTTCCAGGCGCCGCCACCCAGCGCCTTGACCAGCGCCACGCTGGCGGCCAGCTGGCGGTTCTGCAGATCGAGACTGCTGCGCTCCGCGCTCAACGCCGAGGCCTGGGCGGTGGCGACGTTGAGATAGCTGACCGTGCCGGCCAGGTACTGGTTGTTGGTCAATTCCTGGAACTGGTTGGCGGCGCGCACCGCTGCCCGCTGGATTTCGCGCTCCTCGGCGAGCAGGCGCAAGGCGGCGAGATTGCCCTCGACCTCCTGGAAGGCGGTGAGCACGGTTTGCCGGTAGGTGGCGACCGTCTGGTCGTAGGCGGCAACCGCCTGATCCTTGACCGCAGCGCGGGCGCCGCCGTCGAACAGAGTAAGGGCGAGGCTTGGCCCGAGCGACCAGAAGCGGTTGGGCAGGCTGATCAGGTCGGCAAAGCTGGTGTTCTGGTAGCCGCCGCTGGCGGAAAGGGTCAGGGCCGGGAAGAAGGCGGCCTGGGCAACGCCGATCTGGGCATTGGCCGCCGCCACGCGGCGCTCGGCGGCGGCGATGTCGGGCCGGCGTTCGAGCAGTAGCGAGGGGAATTGTGCCGGGACCAGCGGCGCTTCCGGTACCGCTTCGACCGTGGCGATGCTGAATTCGGCCGGCGTCTTGCCGACCAGGATGGCAATCGCCTGTTCGAGCTGGACGCGCTGCAGGCCGAGGTCGGTGGCTTGGGCCTGGGTGGTGCGCAACTGGGTTTCGGCCTGGGCGACGTCGGCCTGGCTGGCAACGCCGGCTTCGTAGCGATTGCGGGTGATTTCCCAGAAGCGCTGGTAGGTTGTGATGGTCCGTTGCAACAGGCGCAACTGAGCATCGGTGACACGTAGTTGCAGGTAATTCTGAGCCAGGGTGGCCTGGGCGCTGAGGCGGGCGGCGGCGAGGTCGGCGGCGCTGGCTTCGGCGCTGCCACGGCTGGATTCGACACTGCGGCTGATCCGTCCCCAGAGGTCGATTTCCCAACTGCTGCTCAGGCCGAGCTTGTCGGTGTTGCGGATTGGATTATTGGTATTGCTGCCGGATGTCGTCGAGCTGTTGCTTTCGGCCCGGGTGGCGCTGACGCTGCTGCCCAGGGTCGGGAAAAACGAGGCCCGCGATGCGCTGACCACGGCCTGGGCCTGGCGGTAACGGGCTTCGGCTGCCAGCACGGTCTGGTTGGCGCTGTCGACCTGGCCGACCAGTTCGTTGAGCAGCGGATCGCCATAGCGTTCCCACCACACATCGTCACGGCTGGGCGCCGCCGGCTCGGCGGTCTTCCAGCCTTTTGCCTCGCGATAGGCCGGCGGAATCTTGACCTCGGGGCGCAGGAAGTCCGGACCAAGGGCGCAGCCGCCGAGGAGCAGGGAAAGGGTGAGCGGGGCGAGGCGAAGCAGGCCGGAAATCGAGGAAGCAGAGGCTTGACGATGGATCATGGGGGCGGCGGCGCTCAGGCCGATTCGGATACGGAAACCGGTTGCCGGCGGTTTTTCCAGGCCAGGCAACGCAGACGGAAGCGGTCGAGATACAGATAGACCACCGGTGTGGTGTAGAGGGTCAGCAACTGGCTGATCAGCAGCCCGCCGACGATGGAGATGCCGAGCGGCTGGCGCAGTTCGGCCCCGTCGCCGCTGCCCAGTGCGAGCGGGATGGCGCCGAACAGGGCGGCCATCGTGGTCATCATGATCGGCCGGAAACGCAACTGGCAGGCTTCGAAAATGGCCTGGCGCGGCGTCATATCCTGGGCCCGTTCGGCCTGCAGCGCGAAGTCGATCATCATGATGGCGTTTTTCTTGACGATGCCGATCAACAGGATGATGCCGATCAGCGCGATCACGGTGAATTCGGTCTTGAAGGCGAGCAATGCCAGCAGGGCGCCGATGCCGGCCGAGGGCAGCGTGGACAGGATGGTGATCGGGTGGGTCAGGCTTTCGTAGAGGATGCCGAGGATCAGGTAGACGGCCAGGATGGCGCCGAGGATGAGCAACGGCTGGCTCGACATCGAGGCCTGGAAAGCCTTGGCCGAGCCCTCGAAACTGCCGTAGATGCTGCTTGGAACGCCGAGGCGGGCCATCGCCTCGTTGATGGCGATGGTCGCATCGCCCAGCGAGACGCCGAGCGGTAGCGCGAAGCTGATGGTCGAGGCGGCAAACTGGCTCTGGTGGGCGATCGACAGCGGGGCGTAGGTCGGCCCCCAATGGGCGATGGCCGAGAGCGGAATTTGCGTGCCGCCGCTGGCGATCAGGAAGACCTCGTTGAGCGCCTCCGGGCTTTGCCAGTAGTAGGGCGCCGCTTCCATCACGACACGGTACTGGTTGAGCGGGTTGTAGATGGTCGACACCAGGCGCTGGCCGAAGAAATTGTTCAAGGTGGTGTCGATGGCGCGCTGGGTCAGGCCGAGGCGGGCGGCGGCGTCGCGGTCGATCACCAGGCTGGTCTGCAGCCCCTTGTCCTGGCGGTCGGTATTGACGTCGGCCAGCTCGGGCAAGTCGGAAAGCGCCTTGCGGATGCGCGGTTCCCAGGCGCGCAACTCTTCCAGATCGTCGCTGAGCAGGGTGTATTGGTATTGCGAGTTGCTGCTGCGGCCGCCGATGCGGATTTCCTGCACCGATTGCAGGTAGAGGTTGGCACCGGGCACCTTCGACAGAGGCCGGCGCAGGCGTTCGATCACCTGTTCCGAACCGGCATCGCGTTCGCCCATCGGCTTAAGGGACACGAACAGTTGCGCCGAGTTGCGCCGGCCGCCGCCAGTGAAGCCGGCAACATTGGCGACAGCCGGGTCGCGCCGGATGATGTCGATGAAGTCGGCCAGCTTGTCCTGCATCGACTGGAAGGAACTGCTCTGGTCGGCCTGGACGAAACCCATCAGCCGCCCGGTGTCCTGCTGCGGGAAAAAGCCCTTGGGGACGATGGTGTAGAGATAGACGTTGCAGCCGATGACCAGCCCCAGGATCAGCATCGTGATCAGGCTGTGGTCCAGCGCCCAGCCCAGGCTACGGGCGTAGCCGCGCTGCATGGCGGCTACGAGGCGGCCGGCCAGCCGCGACAGCCGGCCTTCCGGTTGTTCGGCCGCCGGGCGCAGCATGCGGGAACACATCATCGGCGTGGTGGCCAGCGAAACCAGCAGCGAAATCAGTACTGCCGCCGACAGGGTGACGGCGAATTCGCGGAACAGCCGGCCGACGATGCCGCCCATGAACAGGATGGGAATGAAGGCGGCAATCAGCGAAATGGTCATCGAGACCACCGTCGTTGCCACCTCGCGCACGCCGAGCAGCGCCGCCTGGACGGGAGAAAGCCCTTTCTCGATATGGCGGGTGATGTTTTCGAGGACGACCACCGCGTCGTCGACCACGAAGCCGGTGGCGACGGTGAGTGCCATCAGCGACAGGTTGTTGAGGCTGAAGCCGCACAGGTACATCACCGCCAGCGTGCCGATCAACGAGACCGGGACGGTGATGGCCGGGATGAAGGCGGCCCGGCGGTCGCGCAGGAACAGCATGACCACCATGACGACCAGGCAGACGGAGATGAACAGGGTGTTGCCGACATCGCGCAGCGAGGCGCGGATCGTCGTGCTGCGGTCCTGCGCCACCTCCAGCTTGATCTCGGACGGGATCGCCGCCTGCAGTTCGGGCAGGGCGGCACGAATGCGGTCGACGGTGGCGATGATGTTGGCGCCGGGCTGCCGGCTGATCATCAGCAACACCGAAGGCTTGCCGTTGGTCAGCGCGGCATTGCGCAGGTCCTGCGCGCCATCCTGGACTTCCGCGACGTCGGACAGGCGCAGTGCACTGCCGTTTTTCCAGGCGACGATCAAGGGCCGGTAATCGGCTGCCTTGCTGGCCTGGTCGTTGGCGCCGATCTGCCACTGGCGGTCGCCGTCCTCGATGAAGCCCTTGGGGCGATTGACGTTGGTGGCGACGATGGCGGTGCGCACGTCGTCGGCGCTGACCCCGGCTTTCGACAGCGCCAGCGGGTTGAGTTCGACCCGTACCGCCGGCAGCGAACTGCCCCCGGCATTGACCTGGCCGACGCCTTCAATCTGCGACAGCTTCTGGCCCAACACCGAAACCGCCGCATCGTACATCTGCGGCCGCGACAGCACGTTCGAGGTGAGCGACAAGACGACGATAGGCGCATCGTTCGGATTGACCTTACGTACCGTCGGATTGCCGGTCATGCCGCTCGGCAGTTGCGAGCGCGAAGCATTGATGGCGGCCTGCACGTCGCGGGCCGCCCCTTCGATACTGCGGTTGAGATCGAATTGCAGCGTGATGTCGACCGAACCGAGGGCGCTGTTCGAGGTGATCTCATTGACCCCGGCAATGCTGCCCAGGGCGCGCTCCAGCGGCGTCGCCACGCTCGACGCCATGGTTTCCGGACTGGCGCCGGGCAGCGCGGCACGCACCGAGATGGTCGGGTACTCGACCTGCGGCAACAATGCCGCCGGCAGCTGGAAGAACGCAGCAACGCCAAGCAGCGTGATGCCCAGGGTCAGCAGCGTGGTGGCCACCGGGCGGTGGATGAATTGGGGGAAGAGGCTCATGGGGTTTGGGGTTTCGCCTTGAGGGCGACGTTACTTTCTTTTGCTTCGCCAAAAGAAAGTAAGCAAAGAAAAGGCGACCCCTGGGTCGGTGCCCGGCGCTGCCGGGTTCCCTGCGCTACTCGAAACGCCGGGCGGCTGCGCAACTCGGGGCTACGCCCCTCAAACAGTGCTCGCCGACTGCCCCCGGCGCTTCTGCGTTGCTCGGCACCTCTCAAGGGGCCCGGAGAGGCCTCCGGGATTGAGGTGAGGAAAGAATGATTTGGCTTTTTGCGTGGTTCGGTGCCCAAAGAAAACAATCGTTCTGCGGTTTGTTCCGCGCCGCCTCTCGGGTCCCCATGTGAAGCGCCGAGCAACGGAGAAAGCGGCGGAAAAAGCGCGAGGACTGTCTGAGGCCCGCAGGGCCGAGTTCCGCAGCGCCCGCCGTTTTCGAGTCGCGCAGGGAAGTCGGCATAGCCGACCGCGCAACCTGGGGTCGCCTTTTCTTTGGCTACTTTCTTTTGGCGAAGCAAAAGAAAGTACGCCCGCCCACCAGGCGGAACCCCCTGTCCGGCAAAGGAAAGCATCAAGGTGTCGTGGCAAGCAGGCATCACGCCGCCTCCCGCTTCAACCGCCAAGCCGCCACCCGTCGCGCCGTCCGATCAAACGCCAGGTAGATCACCGGCGTCGTAAACAAGGTCAGCACCTGCGAAACAATCAGCCCGCCGACCATCGTGATGCCCAGCGGATGGCGCAGTTCGGAGCCGACGCCGCTACCGATCATCATCGGCAGGGCGCCGAGCAGCGCCGCCATGGTGGTCATCAGGATCGGCCGGAAACGCAGCAGGCAGGCCTGGTAGATGGCTTCCTCCGGCGTCTTGCCGTGCTCGCGTTCGGCTTCGAGGGCGAAGTCGATCATCATGATGGCGTTCTTCTTGACGATGCCGATCAGCAGGATGATGCCGATGATGCCGATGATGCCGAGATCGGTGCGGGCGACGATCAGCGCCAGCAGGGCGCCGACGCCGGCCGAGGGCAGTGTCGACAGGATGGTGATGGGGTGGATGTAGCTCTCGTAGAGCACGCCGAGCACGATGTACATCGTGATGATGGCGGCGATGATCAGCCACACCGTGCTGTCGAGCGACGACTGGAAGGCCTGGGCGGCCCCCTGGAAGCGCGTCGAGATGCGGGCCGGCAGGCCCATCTCGGCCTGTTCGGCGCGGATCGCCTTGACCGCGTCGCCGAGCGAGACGCCGGGCGCCAGGTTGAACGAGATGGTTGCCGCCGGGAACTGGCCGATATGGTTGATGGCGAGCAGGGCCGGGCGTTCGCTGACCTTGGCGACCGAGGTCAGCGGCACCTGGGCGCCGTTGGCGGCGACCAGATACAGGTTGCTCAGGGCGCCGAGTCCGCGCTGGAATTCCGGCTTGACCTCGAGGACGACGCGGTAGAGGTTGGATTGGGTGAAGATGGTCGAGATCAGCCGCTGACCGAAAGCGTTGTACAGCGCGTTGTCGATGGCAGCGGTGGTGATGCCGAGGCGGCCGGCGCTGTCGCGGTCGATTTCGACATAGGCCTGCCGACCCTCGTCCTGCCAGTCGCTGGCGACATCGGCCAGTTGCGGCAGCTGGCCGAGGCGGTCGATCAGCTGCTTGACCCAGTCGCCCAGTTCCACCGGATCGGAACCTTCCAGGCTGAACTGGTATTGCGTCCGGCTGACCCGGCTTTCGATGGTCAGGTCCTGCACCGGCTGCATGTAGGCCGTGATGCCGGGGATCTTGGCGGTTTTCGCCTGCAGTCGGCGAATGATCTCGCTGGCGCTGGCATCGCGTTCGGCCAGCGGTTTCAGGTTGATCAGCAGGCGGCCGCTGTTCAGCGTCGCATTGATGCCATCGACGCCGATCACCGAGGTCAGGCTTTCCACCGCCGGGTCTTCGAGGATGGCGTCGGCCAAGGCCTGCTGCCGTTCGCTCATGGCCGGGAAGGAAATGTTCTGGGTCGCTTCGGTGATGCCCTGGATCAGGCCGGTATCCTGGATCGGGAAAAAGCCCTTGGGGATGAAGGCATAGAGGGCAATGGTGAGCAGCAGGGTGCCGACGGCGACAACCAGCGTCAGGCCCTGGCGTTGCAGCACCCAGCGCAGCGCCGTGCCGTAGCCGGCGATGACGCGGTCGAAGAAGGCGCCGGTGGCGCGGAAGAAGCGGCCTTGCTTGTCTTCCGGGACGTGGTGGAGCAGGCGGGCGCACATCATCGGCGTCAGCGTCAGCGAGACGACGGCCGAGATCAGGATGGCGACGGCCAGGGTGATGGCGAATTCGCGGAACAGGCGGCCGACCACGTCGCCCATGAAAAGCAGGGGGATCAACACGGCGATCAGCGAGAAGGTCAGCGAGATGATGGTGAATCCGATCTGCGCCGAGCCCTTGAGCGCCGCCTCCATCGGCGTATCGCCTTCTTCGACGTAGCGGGCGATGTTTTCGATCATCACGATCGCATCGTCGACGACGAAGCCGGTGGCGATGGTCATCGCCATCAGCGTCAGGTTGTTGATCGAGAAGCCGGCCAGGTACATGACGCCGAAGGTGCCGACCAGCGACAGCGGCACGGCGACGCTCGGGATGATGGTTGCCGGGACGTTGCGCAGGAAGACGAAAATGACCAGCACGACCAGGATGATCGCCATCAGCAATTCGTGGCGAACATCGTCGACCGAGGCGCGGATCGTGGTGGTGCGGTCGGTGAGCAGCTCGACCTCGACGGTTTCCGGCAGCGAGGCGCGCAATTGCGGCAACAGCGCCTTGATCCGGTCTACCGTCTCGATGACGTTGGCGCCGGGCTGGCGCTGGATGTTCAGGATCACGGCTGGCGCCTTGTTGGCCCAGGCGGCAAGGCGGCTGTTTTCGGCGCCGTCGATCAGGTCGGCGACATCGCCGAGGCGGATCGGGGCACCATTTTTCCAGGCGATGACCAGGTTGCGGTATTCGTCGGCCGATTTGAGCTGGTCGTTGGCATCCAGCGTCGAGGCGCGCAGCGGGCCATCGAAGCTGCCCTTGGCCATGTTGACGTTGGCGTTGCCGATGGCGCTGCGCAGGTCCTCCAGATTCAGACCGTTCGAGGCCAGGGCCTGCGGGTTGGCCTGGATGCGCACGGCCGGGCGCTGGCCGCCGCCGATGCTGACCAGGCCGACGCCGGTGATGCGCGACAGTTTCTGCGCCAGCCGGGTATCGACCAGGTCTTCAACCTTGGGCAGCGGCAGCGACGACGAGGTGATGGCCAGCGTGACGATCGGCGCATCGGCCGGATTGACCTTGCTGAACACCGGCGGCATCGGCAGGTCGGTGGGCAGGAAGGCGTTGGCGGCATTGATCGCGGCCTGGACCTCCTGCTGGGCGACGTCCATGCTCAGCCCGAGCGAGAACTGCATGGTGATCACCGAGGCGCCGCCGGAACTGGTCGACGACATCTGATTGAGGCCGGCGATCTGCCCGAGCTGGCGCTCCAGCGGGGCGGTGATCGAGGAGGTGACGACCTCCGGGCTGGCCCCCGGATAGAGCGCCGTCACCTGGATGGTCGGGTACTCGACTTCCGGCAGGGCCGAAACGCCGAGCATGCGGTAGCCAACCAGGCCGGCGAGCAGGATGGCGACCATCAGCAGCGAGGTCGCGACCGGCCGCAGGATGTAGAGGCGGGAAGGATTCATGCCGGCCATGTTCAGTTGCGCGGCGCCGGGCGTGCCTCGCCGGCTTCGCGTTCCTGCGCTTCACGACGCTGCCGCCAGCGCTCGCGGCGGGCGATGGCTTCCGGGTCCTGGCTGTTAGCCTCGTCCCGGTTCCAGCGGCGTTCGCCGCGCGACGCATTCGCCTCGCCTTCGGCCGGTCGGCCTGCAGGGGCGGAGCCGGCCGGCTTGTCGCCGTTATTTCCCTTGTCGGCCGCAGCGGTTTTGCCCGGCGCGGCTGGCTTGGCGCTATCGGCAGCGGCATCCTGGCGCGGCGGCCGGCCTTCTTCGCCTTCGGCACGACGTTTGCGGCGTTCGCCCTTGGCCGGGTCACCAGCTTCGCCACTCCGGGCCTCGTCGGCATTGCGCGACTGGCCGTCGATACTCAGGACATCGACCTTGCCACCGGGGCGCAGGCGGTCGGCACCGTCGAGCACGACCTGGTCGCCCGGCTCCAGTCCTTTTTCGACAATCACGGTTTCACCGTTCACCGGACCAAGTTGCACCGGCCGCGGTGCCACCGTCTGGTCTTCCTTGTTGATGCGGTAGACAAAGGCCCCCTGGGCATTGCGCTGCACGGCGGCGAGCGGCAGCAGCACGGCGTTCTGGCGGGTTTCGACCTTGAGCCGGGCGTTGATGAACTGGTTCGGGAACAGGCTGTTGTCCTTGTTGGCGAATTCGGCCTTGAGCTTGACGGTGCCGGTGGCAACGTCGATCTGGTTGTCGATGCTGCTCAGCTTGCCCTCGGTCAGCAAGGTTTTGCCGTCGCGGCTCCAGGCTTCGACGACCAGGCTGGCACCGCTTTGCACCCGGTTGACGATGTCGCCGATGCTTTCCGATGGAATGGCGAAGACAACGTTGATCGGCTGCGTCTGGGTAATCACCACCAGGCCGGTGGTGTCGGACGAACGCACCATGTTGCCGACATCGACCAGGCGCAGGCCGAGGCGGCCGGGGGCCGGCGCGGTGACGCGGGTAAAGGCCAGTTGCAGGCGGGCGTTGTCTTCCAGCGCCTTGTCGGCTTCGACGGTGCCCTTGTACTGGCGAACCAGGGCTTCCTGCGTATCGACCTGCTGCTTGGCAATGGAATCCTTGGCGAGCAGGGCGCGATAGCGTTCAAGGTCGACCTGGGCGGCGCTGAGCAGCGCCTGGTCCTTGAGCAGCTGGCCATGCGTCTGGTCGAGTGCGATCTGGAAGGGGCGAGGATCGATCTCGGCGAGCACGTCGCCGGTCTTCACCTGCTGGCCGTCGCGGAAGTTGATCTTGATGAGTTGCCCATCGACACGCGGCTTGACGGTGGCCGTGTTGTAAGCGGTGACGGTGCCCAGCGCGCTGACCACGATGTCGAGATTACCCTGCTTGACCTGGCTGGCCTTGACCGGCTGGGCGCGTCCGCCGCCCTGACGGTCGCGGCCGTTGCGGCCCGGCGGCCCGCCGTTCGGCCCTGCGGCTTCGGCCTTGCTGTCGCCGCCGGCTCCTTGCGAATAAGCCGAATAGGCCCACCAGGCGCCGCCGGAGAGGGCGATGAGTGCGCCGCCAAGGGCGATGAGCGTGGTCCGACGACCAAAACGCGTGCTGAGTTTTTCCCTGAGTGCCATGCAGGCTGATTCCGTATCGCTATGGGGTAATGAATGTTTGGTGCATAAATGCAGGCGGGCGTGTTTTCAACGCCCGCCCGAATCGTCGCGTCAAGCGGCGATTGTCGCAAGAATCCAGTTGTAACAAGCAGTTTCTAGATGAACTGCTCTCCACCGACCAGGCCGACCTTGGTCAAACCCTTGCGCTGAACCGCCGCCATCACAGCCGCAACATGGCGGTAAGGCACCTTGCGGTCCGGCCGGACATGCAGCTCCGGCGTCACTTCCTGGGCGGCCGCGGCGCCCAGCTTGCTTTCCAGCAGCGCGGTGTCGCCGACGACCTCGCCGTTCCAGCGGATGGTACCGCCCGCGTCGATATCGACCCGGACGATTTCCGGTGGCGTGCTGGGCGGCGGCGGGTTGCCCACTGGCATGTTGAGATTGACCGAGTGCAGCTGGATCGGGATGGTGATGATCAGCATGATCAGCAGCACCAGCATCACGTCGATCAGCGGCGTGGTATTGATTTCGGACATGACTTCGGGATCACCCGAGGCGCTGCCCGAACCGATGTTCATTCCCATGACGGTAAATTCCTGTACTGGCCCGCCATCAGCGGGGCGGGGGTTCGGTGATGAAGCCGAGCTTGACGATGCCGGCGCGCTGGGCGGCGAGCACCACCTTGCCGACGTACTCGTAGGGCGCGTTGCTGTCGCCGCGGATCTGGACTTCCGGCTGCGGCTCGAGAATGGCGATCTCCTTGAGCTGGCTGACCAGGGCCTCGCTACCCGGGACACGTTTCTCGTTCCAGTAAACATCGCCCTCGCGGGACACCGAGAGGTTGATGTTTTCCGGCTTGGTCAGCCGCGGCTGGTTGTGTTCCTTCGGTAGATCGACCGGCACTGTCTGGGTCACGACCGGGATGGTGATCAGGAAAATGATCAGCAGCACCAGCATGACATCGACCAGCGGCGTCGTATTGATTGCCGAGACGACCTCGTCTTCATCTTCCGCGGCGGCGATATGCATTCCCATGATCGACCGTCTCCGCGCTTAAACCGAGATGGCCCGGATGTGTTGCACGACCTTGGGCGACTTGTCGGTGGTGCGGGCGGCAGCAGCACCGAGCAGGACGGCATGGAGTTCGGCACCGAAGGTACGGACGCTTTCCAGGGCGGCCTTGTTGCGGCGAACCAGCCAGTTGTAACCGAGCACGGCCGGTACGGCGACGGCCAGGCCGATGGCGGTCATGATCAGCGATTCGCCGACCGGGCCGGCCACCTTGTCGATCGATGCCTGGCCGGCAATGCCGATTGCGGTCAGCGCGTGGTAAATCCCCCAGACGGTGCCGAACAGCCCGACGAACGGGGCGGTCGAGCCGACCGTGGCGAGGAAGGCGAGGCCGTCCTGCAGGCGGCTCTGGACGTTTTCGATCGAGCGATGGATGGACAGTTGCACCCAGTCGTTGAGATCGATGTAGCCGAGCAGGCCACGGTGCTTGCCGGTGGCTTCGGCACCGGACTGGGCGATGTAGTGATAGGCGCTGGCGGTGTCGAGCGAGGCGATGGCCTGATCGACTTCACCGGCTTCCCAGAAGGTTTCGTTGGCTTTCTTGCCTTGCTGGCTTAGCTTGTGCTGCTCGTAGAGCTTGGTGAAGATGATCAGCCAGCTGCCGATCGACATGATCACCAGGATGCCCAGCGTACCCTTGGCGACGAAGTCGCCGCCTTTCCACAGTGCGTCGAGGCCGTAGGGATTGCTGACCACTTCAGTGGCTGGCGCAAGGTCGGCGGCGGAGGCGACGGCGCTGGCCAGCAGCAGGGCGGCGGCGAGCAGATGATTCAGATTGAGACGGGACATGCGAATTTCTCCTGTTGGATTGATCTGGTAAAAACTGTTGTTTTAGCCGCCGTGGCGGAACGAGAAGGGCACCCGGACCCGGGCTTCATGGCCCTGGCCGTTGCAGCGCAACTGGGCGACGGCGGCGGTTGCCGCGGCGTTGAAGACACTGTTGGTCGATTGGGCAACGGTGACGTTCTTGACTTCGCCATTGACGCCGACCGTGAATTCGATGACCACCTCGCCCGACAGGCCGAGTCGTTCCGCCTGGCGCGGGAAGGGCACCTGGCTGCGGACATCGACGTGATTCGGGCAAGCCACCGCGATATTGACTGCCGGCGGTGCAGCCGGGGCAGCGGGTGCGGCCGGCGCCACCGGCGTCGGGGCGGGCGGTTGGCTCGACGTGGTGACGGTCGGCTGAACCGGTACATTGACCGGGACTTCGACCGGCGGCGCATAGGCCGGTGGTGGCGGGCTCTTGGTCCGGGCGACCACGACCTTGGGCGGCGGTGGTGGTGGCGGCAAGGTCTTGACCTCCTCGACGATGCTGACGTTGAGCGGGGCTTTCAGGACCTCGATGACCTTGCGGCCCAGGCCGTTGGCCAGTGCGTAGACCAGCACGACGTGAAATCCCAGCACTGCGACCAGTCCGACCAGATGCTTGCGCGGATTGCGCTGCTGTTCGGCGTAACTCATTTTTCCGGCTTCCTTGGCAACAGGCGGAACACGTCCTGCCTGATTAAATTGATCTGTGGGGTGGGCTTGCTCATCCGGGCAAGCAATGCTGCACAGCACAAGCCATGCCTGTTGCCCGAAAAAGAAACGATCGAGATCTAAGCAACTAAGAAATAAGCGCTTTTTAAGCAACCGGGCGAAAAGATGACCGCCTGGCCGGTTGGGTGAACGGGCCGTTCGCTGTTGCTGCAGAAGCAATCCGGCGCTAGGGGTGTTGCTGGCGAAACAGTTGGCAGAAAAGGCGTCGACAAGCCATGTATTTCGTCTTTTCAAATGAATTTTTTCTGAGAAAGCTTATGGGAAATGGATCGTTGTTCCACCTTGCCCGGCTGACTAATCTTGACCTGCGTCAAAAACGTGACCGGCCTGTTCAGCGGTCGCCTCGGAGCAAAAAATACTTCTTCAACAGGGTTAAGGAATTTCAGCATGACGATTCAATCCATCAACGCCCGCAACCAGTTCAAGGGTTCGGTCACCAATATCATCCATGGGCCGGTAGTCTCGGAAATCGAGGTCGATACGCCGTTCGGCATCGTGACGTCGGTCATCACCACGCGCTCGGTCAAGGATCTCGATCTGCAGATCGGCACCGAAGTCCTGGCGCTGGTGAAATCGACCGAAGTGTCGATCGCCAAGCTCTAGGCTTCAGGTCTGGCGGGCTGGAGGGGGTATCCAGTCCGCAAAGGGCCGTCCAGAATCAGGTTGGTGGCAACAGCCCGTCAAATGGCACCAACCGTCCATGTTTGTCAGATGCCATGCACAAAATTCTCACGTTTCCCGATTCGCAGGCACAAATGCTGTCAATCCGGGCCAAGGCGCTGGTCTTTCACGACCCGGCCTCGCTCGAAATCCTCAATACGACAGAATTGCTGGCGCCTAGCGATGCCACTGTCCTGATCATCGGCGACACCGGTACCGGCAAGGAATTGATCGCCCGCCACGTGCATGAACAGAGCGGCCGGACCGGTCCCTTCGTCGCCGTCAATTGCGGTGCATTCAGCGAAAACCTGATCGAGGCCGAGCTGTTCGGCCACGAATCCGGGGCCTTTACCGGGGCACAGGGAGCCCGGGCCGGCTGGTTCGAGGCAGCACAGAACGGCACCTTGTTTCTCGACGAGATCGGCGACCTGCCGCTCGGCATGCAGGTCAAGCTGCTGCGGGTGCTGCAGGAACGCCAGGTCGTCCGGCTCGGTTCGCGACGGCCGATTGACATCGATGTCCGGCTGGTCGCTGCCACCAACGTCGACCTGGTGGCGGCGGTCGAGGCCGGGCATTTCCGGGCCGACCTCTACTACCGGCTGAACATTGCGCCGATCAAGCTGCCACCGCTGCGCGAGCGGCCGGGCGACATCCTGCCGCTGGCCCGCCATTTCGTCAGCACCTACCGGGCCCGGCTCAACCTGGGAGTGATCGAGTTTTCCAGCAATGCCCGCCAGTTGCTGCTCGGCTATTCGTGGCCTGGCAATATCCGGGAACTGGAAAACGTCATTCACTACGCCCTGATCGTCTGTCGCGACGGCGTGATTCGTTCGGCCGACCTGCGTCTGCACGAACGGGTCCCGATGCGCCCCGGCGCGACATGCGAAACAGTTAATCCGGCCAACGAGGATGACGAGTGCCGTTTGTCCAAGGCTTTCATCAACCTGTTCCAGGAAGGCGGCCCGGCGATCTACGAGCAGGTCGAGGAGATGCTGGTCTCCCTGGCCTTCGAGCACTGCAACAACAACCAGGTGCAGACCGCCCGACTGTTGGGCATTTCGCGCAACATCCTGCGCGCCCAGTTGAAGCGCTTCGGCCTGTTGTCGTCGCGGGACAGCGTGGCGGGCGATGGAGAGGGCGTGGAAAGCGAAGCCGTCGTCTGAGCAAGGCCTGGGACAGAGCCGATCCCCGAGGCGATCGGCCCTATCGCCAACGTCTTCTCAAACCTTGAAGCGTTCGGCCGTGGCCCGCATCCGCGCGGAAGTTTCGCGAATGCGGTGCACGGCCTGGGCTGCCTGCTGGACGCTGGCATTGCTCTCTTCCGAGGCCTGCGCGACGTTCTCGACCCGACGGGCAATGTCCTGGCTGGCTGCGCCTTGTTCCGACATGGCGTTGGCGATCTCGTTGACCACGCGCACGACCTGAGTCGAACTGTCGCGGATCGAGACGATCGACCGTCCGGCTTCCTGGGCGTGTTCCGTACCTTTGCTCACTTGTTCGACCGTATCGGCCATCTTGGCGACGGCGGAATGCGAACAACTCTGGATGTTGTTAATCATGTTGGCAATTTCGCCGGTGGCGCTCGACGTGCGTTCAGCCAGTTTGCGCACCTCGTCGGCAACCACCGCGAAGCCGCGGCCGGCTTCACCGGCGCGGGCTGCCTCGATGGCGGCATTGAGGGCCAGCAGGTTGGTCTGGTCGGCAACCTCGCGGATGACCTGAACGACGGTCGAAATCCGGTCCGAGCTTTGGCCAAGTGCCTTGATCGTCGCGCTGACTTCATCGATGACGCTGGCAATCCGGTCGATTTCCTGGACCGTATCGCCGATCACCTTGCCGCCCGCGTCGGCGCATTGGTCGGCCGATTCGGAGATGTTCAGCGCTTCGTTGGTGCTGGCCGAAACCGAGGTGATGCTGACCGACATCTGCTCGACCGAGGCAGCCATCGAGGAAGCGGATTCGCTGGTCGTCGCGGAGGCCTTGGCGGCTTGCTCGGAGGCGGCGGCCAGCGTCAGCAGGGCGTCGTCGACGCCGATCATGTGCTGCTTGAGTTCGCTCAGGCTGTCACGCAAGGTCGCCATCATGGTGTTGAAAGCGTGCGCGGTATCGGCGATTTCGTTACGGCCGAGGACATGGATGCGACCCGTGAAGTCGTTCTGGCTGGCCGCCCGGTCGATGACCGCCCGCATTTCCTGAAGCGGTTTGACGATCGAGGTGATGGTGAGAAGGGCAACCAGAAAGGCCAGCAGGCTGCCGGCAACGACCACGACAAGCGCGATGTTGCGCTGGTGCTTGCTGCTTGCCAAGGCGGTTTCGTAATGGCTCTTGACGGCGTTCTGCTGGACTTCGGCCAGATCGCGGAAGGCCTTGTTCATCTGGCCGCCGTAACTGGCGTTGCCCTTGAGAAAACCGGCGACGCTTTCCGTCGAATAATCGCCGGCCTTGAGGCGAGCCAGCGCCGGGCGCAGGACTTCGCTGACGAAGTTATCGTAGAGCGGCTTGATTTCCTTGGTCAGATTGGCTTCCTGGCTATCGTGTTCCAGGCGGGGAACCAGATCGCGCCAGGTTTCCTCGGCCCAAACCAGATTTTTCTCGATATTGTCGGTGTGCTCGGTGACCTGGTGATTGTGCAGCTTGGCGTAGTCGAAAGCGGGGTTGTGCTGGAAGGCCCGGAAAACGTGGCTTTCGTTTTCGACGATCAGCCGCCGCAAGCGCGCCACCTCGCGCATGGGAATCGTTTGTTCTTCATAGGTTTCCTGCAAGTCTTCGATTGCGGAATTGGTGGCGTGGATGCCAAGCCCCCCAACGATAACCAGTAGCGCCGCCATGCTGAAGACCAGTGCGAAAAGACGGGCGCGAACGGATAGATGGTTCATGATCGTTCCGATGCCTTTTGTAATTAGAATTCCATTATATTCCAAAAGTATTAGATGCTGTTGTTGCCTCTGGCTCGGCAAACGGTAGATCAACCATTAGCAGGACATCCCGGCAGGTACCTTATTCGGACGAACAAGCTCAGGTACTGGCATGCAGGCACCTAGCGCCGGTCGTGAGTTGCAGGCCGAGGCAGGAGGGAATGGCGGCGGTTGTTGGCTGAACGCTTTCCGACGCGGCGTGTGCGGTACGCTACTTGTGTCGGGTAAGGAACGGACGCCCGGTCATCGGGTTGAGGCCTTTCGCATCGGCCATTTCGGCAATACGTTCCTTGCTGGGGAGTGGCGGTTCGAAATTCAGCTTGCGTTGTTCAACCCACTTCAACTTGCCATTCCAGGGCGGCAGCTTGGCCGGCGGCAATGGAACGATCTGGTCGATTTCCGGGACTTTGGGGTGGAGGTAGTCGTAGTCGGCGAGTTGGCTCCAGATGGCCTTGTATCGGCGGACGCGCTCTTCATCTTTTTGTTGGCCAAGGTAGTCAATCCGGTCATCCGGTTTCGGACCGTTAAAGCCTTTTTGTAGAGCAAAGGCGGATAAGCCATCCCCCGCCTTTACGCCGAGTTGGAAAGCTTGCAGAGCTTCGGTATAGCGGCCATTGCTTAACCAAATCCCCAATTCCTGCGCGGCCACACCATGCCCCTGTTCTGCCGCACATCGCCACATGGTTTCACCGATTTTTCGTAACTCCGGGTCGTCAAAGCCGGTCAGTTTGTCGCCAATGGCGTATTGAGCTTCAGGGTTGCCCAGGTCAGCCGCTTTACGCTGGTATTTGCGTGCCAGTTCCTTATCCTGCTTCACCCCGTAGCCGGTTTCCAGGTAATAGGCCATGTCGTAAAAGCCACCAGGGATGCCGCGCTTGATGAGGTCCTCGGTGAGATCGATGACTTCCTTTCGCGGGTTGTCGCTGTAGGCGTCGCCGCGAATAATCATGTCGCGTAATTCGAGGTTGGCCTTGTCGTGGCCGTAGGCAACGGCGATCCGATAGAGGCGTTCGAGTTCGGGCAGGACTAGCGGGTCCTGTTTGAGCCGGTTGTTCTTTTGCAGCCAGCGGGCGTGCTTGTAGAGCTGGTCAGCTTCCGGATCGCGGTCAGGGATGGCGTCCTTCTCGTAGGCACAGGTGAAGGCGAGGTTGGTGCGGATACCTGATAGGTCGGGCATAAGGCGGGTTTGATTCGATGCGTCGATATGTTCGTCATCGCAGGCGACCAGGGATGCCATCAGAAAGGCCAGCAGTGCCAAACCTTTGAAAGTCATGCCTTACTGTTTTCCGGCAATTCGACCAGCGTCCAGGTGGTGGCGACGACCTGAGAAGGCGCTTCGCCCTTGAGCTTCTGCCACAGGCTGGGTTGTGCCGGGATACGCACTCCGGCCAGGATTTCGCCCGCCACAAAGACCCGGCGGCTGGCGCCCTGTTCGGGCGAACAAACCCAGGTGCCGGTGTGTGGGCAGGTGGCGCCGGTGGGTAGTTGCAGGCCGAGAGGGATGGTTGGGGCAGCGGCGGTTTTGAGTGGCGCTGCTTCGGTTTCCGCCTTGGTGTGTTTGTCTTTTAGCGGTCGGCCGGTCTCTGGGTCGAGGTGCTTGGCGCGAGCCATTTCCTGGATACGTTCTTCGCTGGGCAGCG
>QXPY01000007.1 GCA_003583745.1 Rhodocyclales bacterium GT-UBC
CTTCTTCACCACCCGGAAACCCCCGGCAGCGCTGAAGAGGGCCGCATTATATAGATCAATTTCAGAAGGTCAATAGTTGCAAGCATTTTTTTTGCTCTAGGTAAAAAGCCCCCCCTGCCAAATCACCCAACAAGAACAGCATCCTCTCTTAACCAAAAAGGCAAGAAAAAGCCGATCGAAGTTTCCGATCGGCTTTGTTAGACTTCCAGCGGAATGCAGGCTATCGATTAACGATCCCGCGCAGCTTCCAAGGCCGCCTTATTGATATCGACCTTATAGCGACTGCGCAGAGCCGCCAAATAAACCTGTATCTCTTCCTGCATATAGAGCTGCCCCAACTGCCGCTGCATACCCTGCTGGCGGGCATCATCGATCTTCTCACCCACCCCGACCTTGACCAACTTGAACAAGGCAAAACCAGCACCTGGTAACTCAACTCCGGTGTAAGCAGGCAACTTGGCGGCATCGAGTTTGAACACTGCCGACACGGCAAGCGGCGGAATCATACTGGCATCGAGACGGGAAACACTCTTTGCAGCCCCCCACGCCAGTTTGTCCTCACCTTTCTTTAGCACTTCAAGACGCGCTTCACCATCCTTTAGCGCCAGCGCGTGAGCTTCCTTGCGCCTGAGCATTGTTTCGATGCTTGCCTTGACGCCATCGATAGGCTGCAGGGACGCCGCCTTGTACTCGACAATACGCGCCGCAACCAAGGTATTCGGTGCAATCTCAACCGCCTCGCTATTACGCTTGTTCTTGATTGAATCCTCGGAGAACAGTGCTGCCAAGAGCTTCTCGTTTGCCAGCGGGCCATTGGCCGGATTCGCTTGGCGGCCGATCCAACCGGATTGCTTGACGGTTAACTTGAATTTGTCTGCGACCGGTTTCAGGCTATCTGCCTGTTCATAGACTGTATTACTGAAAGACTCGGCAGCCTCGGCAAATTTCCGAGATGCTCCAGCCTTCTTCAGTTCTGCTTCGATTTCACTACGCACTTCAGCCAGCGGCTTTTCCTTAGCGGCATGAATACCGGTCAGCTTGATGATGTGAAAACCGAAGTCAGACTCAACCACACCGGAAATTTCGCCATCCTTGAGCTTGTAGGCGGCGTCCTCGAAGGACTTGACCATCATGCCGCGCCCGAAGAAACCAAGATCGCCGCCCTTTTCAGCAGACCCCGGATCATCAGAATTCTTCTTGGCCAGTTCGGCAAAAAGGGAAGGATTCTTGACGACCTCTTTAAGCAGTCCTTCGGCCTTGGCTTTGGCCTTGTCCTTACCCAACTTCTCCGAAGCGACCAGGATATGGCTGGCACGACGCTCTTCCGCCTGCTGATAGCGCTCCTTGTGCCCATCGTACCAAGCCTTTATTTCGGCATCCGTCACAGCCAACTGCGTACCGATCGTCTCCATCGATAGGACGACATACTCAACCTTCGCCTGCTCAGGCAACTCGAACTGCTTGGCGTTTTCTTCATAGAATTTCTTGACAGCATCGTCCGCTAGCTTGACTTTATCCAGGTAGCTATCGAGCGAAATACGGTACTCCATGACATCCCGCTTTTCACTCTGCAGAGCCAGCAAACGCTCGGTTACCGTGCGCGCCACCAAGCCTGACTGACCAATCACGCCAGCCAGTTGCTGCAGGGTCAGATCCTGGCGCAGTTGCGCCTCGAAACCAGCCGGGTTCATTCCCTGCCCACGCAAAGCCGCTTCGTAACGCTCCGACGAGAACTTGCCATCAACCTTGAAGGCATCAATCGAACCGATCGTGCGACGAACTGCATCATCGCTAGCAAACATGCCCTTTTTGGAAGCCTCAAGAACCAGCAGACGTTGCGAAATCAAATCGTCAAGCACTGCCTGACGGGCCTCCGGTGTATCCAACAGTTTGGGATCAAGCTGCCCACCCAACTGGACGCGCAAACGTTCCTGCTGTTCGCGCATGGCCTGCTGGAACTGTTGCTGCGTAATCTTGATATCGCCGACTTTGGCGACGTCGTCGCCGGTGCCGACGCTGCGGACATAGGATTCGACGCCAAAAAACACAAACGGCAGCGTAATCAGGGCCAGGAAAACCTGGACGATCTTCTTGTTATTCCGGACTGCGTCAAACATGAGAGGAAAAACCCTTTTGCAATTTAGAAGCGGGCACCTGCCCGCCCTTGACTAAAGTCTTCGACCAAAATTGGCCAAAAGATGAATGATACCGTAGTTTGCACAGCCCCAATTTGATGTCATCAAGGCTTCATCATCAGCGCCCCCAGGCGCCGGACAGCATCCTCGATCTCCGGCGTATGCGGGTTGCCGCAATTCAAACGCAAGCAATTGCGGTACATGCCACTGGGCGAGAACAATTCGCCGGGCACATAAGCCAGATCATCGGCAATGGCCCGCTCGTACATCAGCGTTGCATCGATCTCATCCGGCAATTCCAGCCAGAGTACGCATCCTGCCTGCGGGTGAGTCATCCGGGTGGCGGCCGGAAAATATCGCCCAACCGCCGCACGCATGGCATCGATCTGTCGTTCGTACGTGCGCCGGAGGTTGCGCAGATGGCGTTCATAGGCCCCAGACTCGAGATACTCAGCGAGTACATGCTGCGTAATCGGATTGGTCCCACCGCTGGTAATGGTCTTTTGCAGCGCAATTGCCGAACGATGCCGCCCGGCGGCGACAAAACCGATGCGCAACGAGGGCGAAAGGCTTTTCGAGAAAGAAGAGCAAAGCATGACGTTCCCCGCCGAATCGAAAGACTTTATCGGCCAGGGACGCTGGGCACCGAAGTGCAGATCGCCATAAATATCGTCCTCGATCACTGCCACACCGCGCGCCGCCATCAGCGTAGCCAACTGGCGCTTGCGCTCATCGGGCATCACGCTGCCGAGTGGATTGCTGCCATTCGGCACAAGCAGGCAGGCCGCAACCTCGCCATGGCGAGTTGCCAGATCGAGCGCCTCGACCGAAATTCCGTTACGGGGGTCGGTCGGTATCTCGAGCGCTTTCAGACCCAGCGTTTCAAGCAACTGCAGCATCAGATAATAGGCCGGCGACTCAACGGCGACGGTATCCCCTGGCTTGGTTACCGCACGCAAACAAAGCCCTAGCGCTTCGGTACAGGAATTGGTAATGACAATTTCCTCGACCGCCAAGGGCCCGCCCCAGGCCAGCGAACGACGAACTAGCTGACGCACCAGCGCCGGTTCGTCCATATTGATATGACTCCCTCCTTCGAGCAGTTTGGGGTGACGACGTGCCACACCAGCATACAGTCGATGCAACGCAGCCACCGGCAGCAACTCCGGCGCCGGCAAGGCGGCGGCAAGCGGCGGAACGCCCGGCTTCATCCCGGCCTGCAAGACACGAACCAGTCGCTGTGAGATGTCGACCGGCATAGGGGCTTCCGGCGTAGACCGACTGACCGGCTCGCCCCGTAATGGCATGGGCCTTCGGACAAAATAGCCCGACTGCGGCCGAGCCTCGACCAACCCGCGATCTTCCAGCTGCCGCAAAGCCTGAACAACAGTCGAAACGGAAAGACGGCGCTCTTCCGAAAGACGACGCACCGATGGCAGACGATCACCATGAGCCAAGACACCGCCGGCAATCATGCCAGCCAGCTCGGCCGCCAATTTCTCATAACGCAATAATTGCTCGCTCATCGATCACCAATACAGTTGGGCCTCAAATCAACCAACACAGTGATAAAAACCCAAAACTGTATTGATCACAATTTAACTTTACTGAGACTGTATCAGTTTTACTCGCCCACCTAAACTACTTGCACACACATCAGGAGAGCGAGCCATGAATATCGATCTGGGCCCCGGCGAGTTATGCCTCAGCGACAATCAGCCGATTCGGCTGAAGCGGGCCAAAGGCATCTTCATACATTGCCTGGAAGGCAATCTCTGGATCACAGTCGAGGGAATCCCAGGCGATACCCACCTGGTGGCAGGGCAAGCCTATCGAATCCAGGGAAATGGCTTGGCGCTGGTTGAAAGTATCGGCAGCGGCCGACTAAAAATTGTTAGAAACCAAGGCAATTTTCAAATGAGCAGCCTGTTGCAAATCGGCCAACGCATTCGCGCCATGCTATCCGCCAGCGATGTGAGCGATAACAAGCGCCTCGCCTAATCGAACAGATCGGGCTGCATGGGCAACAGATTGCCCTGCTTGACGGTCAGGCGAACCGGCTGCCCCTGGCGGCCAATCGCCTCGACCACCATCCGCCCAGCCGAGGCTTCGGCAACAACGCGAACATTACGCATCGAATTCCGGCTGCGCCCTCGATAGGTTGCCAGCGTACCAGCCGGTGGCAACCAGGCAGATTTGGCGTACGTCATTGAGAGCCTTTCTTGCAACAGGAATAGCCCAAGCCTACCCCGGATAAAAAATTTTTCGAATACTGTACATCCATACAGTTTGTGGTTATTCTACGCCCAAGCAACAAATACTGTTCATTCATACAGTCATCGACTAACCACGGAGCAAGCACCATGAAACGCCTTCAACAATGGTTCGATCTGATTGCCGGGATTTCACACGATCAGCAGGAACGCCTCGAACGTGCCCACGCCATCTTCAACAGCGCAGGTCCGGATATCGCCGAATTGCAGATGCCGGCCTGCTGGCGTCGCCGTTCCCGGGTGTATTGCAGCTAAGTCGACGTCCCCTCGGATGGAGCGAGCACCGATGCCCCGTTATCATTGGACGCATTCCGTCAAGGCAAGCCATGAACACCCCATCGAACTTTCTGGATGGCCGCGTCGTTTTACTGGTCGGTGACATCACCGAGCAAGATGTAGACGCGGTCGTCAATGCGGCCAACAGCACCTTGCTCGGTGGCGGCGGTGTCGATGGCGCCATCCACCGACAAGGCGGCCCGGCGATCCTTGATGCCTGTCGCGACCTGCGAGCCGGGCAACTCCACGATGGATTGCCCACCGGAGAGGCGATCATCACGACCGGCGGCAAGCTCCCCGCCCGCCACGTCATCCACACCGTCGGCCCGGTCTATGGCCGGGCCGACGGTGGCGAGGCCTCATTGCTTGCCGCCTGTTACCGGAACTCAATTCATCTCGCTGCAAAACACGGCCTGACGAGCATCGCCTTTCCGGCAATTTCGACTGGCGTTTATGGCTACCCACCCGCGCTTGCCGCAGCCGTTGCATCGCGCGCAATCGCTGGCGCGCTGCAAGTGGATTCAAGCATCCAGCAGGTTCGTCTGGTATTTTTCGATCCGCTGCAGATGCAAACCTTCCTGATTCACCAGCAATTCGAGGTGTAAATCGGCGCCAGCCTCTTGCCGGGGAAGCCGCCTGCGGCATAATTCAGGCTTCGGCAAGAAGCGGAGGATAATCCGCCCGCCATCAACTATCTGGAGAAACAGCATATGAAGCGTATCGATATCGATGACGCCATACGCTTGCATACAAAATGGCGCCGCCAGTTCCTCAATGCCTTTGCCGGCGGTAACTACGCCGACATGCCCCTATCGGAACACCGGGGTTGCACGCTATTCAGCACGCTGAAACAAGCCGAGGGCGCCTATGTCGACTCGGCTGATTTTCTGCAATTGATCAGGATGCATGATCGCTTTCATGCGCTGGCCAACGAAATCGTTGAACTGAGCAACAATGGTCTCGGCGACTCGGCCGACCTGCTACTCCCCGAACTCAACGAAGCCTCGCATCAACTCGTTGCCGAACTCGACAAACTGCGGGAATTCCGCGACCGCTGAATTCACCTGAAACGAATCAGGCCTGGCGTCCGACCGAAGATGGTGCAGATTTTTCCTGCACCATTTTTTCGCCTGGCTTATCCAGCACAATCCCCTTCCTTCAGGCACCGGTACATGATACCAACTCCGCGACAGGGCCTGCATCCCAGCTTTGACTGTGCTATACATATGGTCATTCCTTTTTGCCTGACGCGTTGAATAACCATGACTACACAAGAAGACACCACCATTTACGGCACGGAAGATATTCTGCGCAGCCTTTGCAATTCAGTCAGCAAAGTACTGTCCGTAGCCAGCCAAAGCCAGATCCACTATTCCGGCATGGTTCAACGCATCACCAAAACCTGCCTGAAGCCCGACATTGGCTGCTTTGTATTGTTCGACGGCGGATTCTCCGGCCTGGTTGTCATCAATTTCTCCGCCCAGGCTGCCATGGAGCTCTACGAGAGCTACATGCTCAGCATGGGGATGGCCAAGGAAGATCTTGCCAGTTCGCACACTTCTGATGAAGTGAGCAATGTCATGGGCGAGTTGATGAACCAGATCGTCGGCGACTTTACGGGCAAAGTAGCGCGCGAACTGCAAACCCATATTACGCAGAATCAACCCAAGATGCTGGCACTCAACAAGCAGGTCATGCTGAGCGTTGACACCAACATGGACAAACCAGAATCGCGCCGGGTCACCTTCTTCACCGGACGCAACAATATTTTCTACCTTGAAATGGCGATCGACAGGACCGAATTCATCAAGTTGAATGATTTTGAGCATACCGAAGCCCCTGATCCTGACGAATTGATCGCCCAGGCCAACACCATACAATCATCGGTGCCCAAAGCAAGTTCTGCTAACGACAACGACGACCTGCTCGCCTCTCTCGGCATGTGATCGCCATCTACCCTATCTGAATTAGGCGAGTGAATAGGTACAGCGCCCCAAAATCATGCCCAAGGGCTTGCACTCGTTAAACACAGGTCAGCAGACTCGCCTCACAAATGGACTCGGTAGACAAAAAAAGGAGCCCTTGGGCTCCTCTTTTCCGGTTGCGTCTGGAGCCGAAATTACTGCAACTCTTCCAGACGAATCCGTTTTACCTTGCCCTTTTGCGCTTTCAGACCTTCAATCTTGACAATCGCGGCGTCCGCTGCGCTTTCCTTGCAAACATGGGTGAGGATGATAATGTCGGTCTCGCCCTCGCCTTCTTCCGGCTCGCGCTGCAGCATGGCATCGATCGAGATCGCCTGGTCGGCCAGGATGCGCGTGACATCAGCCAGCACACCCGGCTTGTCTTCAACACGCAGGCGCAGGTAGTAGCCGGTTTCGATCTCGCTCATCGGCAGGATCGGCAGATCGGACATCGCATGCGGCTGGAAAGCCAGGTGCGGAACACGGTGGGCGGCATCGGCCGTAGCCAGGCGGGTGACATCGACCAGGTCGGCAATCACCGCCGAGGCGGTCGGCTCGGCACCGGCGCCCTTGCCGTAATACATCGTCGCACCAACGGCATCACCCTTGACCAGCACGGCATTCATCGCCCCTTCAACGTTGGCGATCAGGCGCTTGGCCGGGATCAGCGTCGGGTGAACCCGCAACTCGATACCGCTTTCGCGGCGCTTGGCGATCCCCAACAGTTTGATACGATAGCCAAGTTGCTCGGCGTAAGTGATATCGGATGCTTCCAGCTTGGTGATGCCCTCAACGTAGGATTTGTCGAACTGGACCGGAATACCGAAGGCAATGGAAGCAATCAGCGTCGCCTTGTGCGCGGCGTCCACCCCCTCAATGTCGAAAGTCGGGTCGGCTTCGGCGTAGCCCAGGCGCTGTGCCTCCTTGAGCACTTCATCGAAGGACAGCCCCTTGTCGCGCATTTCCGAAAGGATGAAATTGGTCGTACCGTTGATGATGCCGGCCGCCCACTCGATGCGATTGGCGCTCAGGCCTTCGCGCAGCGCCTTGATGATGGGGATGCCGCCAGCCACCGCAGCCTCGAAGGCAACCATGACGCCCTTCTGTTGAGCGGCGGTGAAGATCTCAGTGCCGTGCACGGCCAACAAGGCCTTGTTGGCGGTCACGACATGCTTGCCATTGGCGATTGCCTGCATGACCAGTTCCTTGGCCACGCCGTAGCCGCCGATCAGTTCGACAACGATATCGATTTCCGGGTCGGAGACCAGCGAAAAAGCGTCATCGGTTACCCGGGCAGCCCCACCCGTCACTTGCTTGGCCAGCTCGACGTTCTTGTCAGCCACGGCAGTAATTCGAATCGGACGGCCAGCGCGGCGGGTAATTTCTTCCGCATTGCGATTAAGAACGGTCCAGGTGCCACCGCCGACGGTGCCGATGCCGATTAGGCCAACATTGATGGGTTTCATGTTCAGTCTTTGCTAGGTTGGTTGGTGTTATGACGTTTGCGATAGTTTTCGAGGAAACGAGCAATACGGGCAATTGCCTCGCGCAGATCATCCTCGTGTGGCAGGAAGACCAGACGGAAGTGATCCGGATGCGTCCAGTTAAAGCCGGTCCCTTGGACCAGCAATACTTTTTCTTCCTGCAGCAGTTCCGAGATGAACTGCTGGTCGTTCTTGATCGGGTAGATCACCGGATCGAGTCGCGGGAACATATACAGCGCAGCCTTGGGCTTGACGCAGGAAACCCCCGGAATGGCGGTTATCAACTCGTGCGCGATATCGCGCTGGCGCCGCAAGCGGCCGCCTTCCTTGATCAGGTCATCGATACTCTGATAGCCGCCCAACGCCGTCTGGATGCCGTGCTGGCCGGGCGCATTAGCGCACAGCCGCATCGAGGCCAGCATGTCGAGTCCCTCGATATAGTCCTTGGCATGACGCTTGTCGCCGGAAACCACCATCCAGCCGGCACGGTAGCCGCAGGAACGATAGTTTTTCGACAAGCCGTTGAAGGTGATCATTAGCACATCGTCAGCCAGCGAAGCGATCGAGGTGTGCTTGGCATCGTCATACAACACTTTGTCGTACACTTCGTCGGCATAGATCGTCAGGTGATGCTTGCGAGCGATATCGATGATCTCGTGCAGCAGGTCATCCGGATACAGCGCCCCGGTTGGGTTGTTCGGATTGATCAGCACGATCGCCTTGGTATGGGCGTTGATCTTGCTACGAATATCATCCAGATCAGGCAACCAACCCTTGCTCTCGTCACAGACATAATGCTTCGGCGTACCCCCGGACAAACTGATCGCCGCCGTCCACAACGGATAGTCCGGTGCCGGAACCAGCACCTCGTCACCGGCGTCGAGCAGCGCGTTCATCGCCATCACGATCAGTTCAGAAACGCCATTTCCAACGTAGATATCGTCCAGCGTCACACCCTTGATGCCTTTTTGCTGGGTGTAATGCATGATCGCCTTGCGCGCCGCGAAGATCCCTTTGGAATCCGTGTAACCCGCCGCATTAGGCAGATTGCGGATCATGTCCTGCTGAATTTCTTCAGGCGAATCAAAGCCGAATGCGGCGAGATTGCCGATATTCAGCTTGATGATCTTGTGACCCTCTTCCTCCATTTGCTTGGCCTTCTGCAGCACGGGGCCGCGAATGTCATAGCAAACGTTGGCGAGCTTGGCGGATTTCTTGATCTGTTTCATGAACACGTCCGGGAAGCGGCAGGCTATCTCAATTGGACAGAACGCCGTACACCAAAAGGTATAATCCTACTTTAATCGTATGGTGCACCGCAATTTTAGCGGCCCTCTCGGACAAATATCGACGTGAAACTCCATCAATCGCTCACCGCCGGCCTCAATATTTTTACTGCTTACGGAGAAGGATATGTCGCTGTAAACAACGAAAAGCATCACAAAAATCTGATTCTGCTGCCGGACGCGATCATTCAGAACTGGTCGAGCGCCACAGTGGAGACGCTTGCCGAAACCGATATGCAGAAACTTCTAGAACTCGGCACGGAAATCATCCTGCTCGGCACCGGCAACCGCTTGCGCTTTCCTTCGGGAGCACTGCTCCGCCCCTTTGCGCCAGCCGGCATCGGTGTGGAGGTCATGGACCTGCAGGCCGCCTGCCGGACCTACAACATCCTGGTAGCCGAAGGCCGCAAGGTAGCAGCTGCATTGTTGTTTGACGATGCAAGTTGAATTCGGTCAATACAACAAAATTTAACGTTTTGCTAACCGTGAACTGCGCCGGCGAATCAATCTAGCTTCTTCAGGTACTCTTTGGTGAATACCTTATCCGGAAGATCACGCAACTTCATGTCGCTATATTCGAGCACGGACTTCTCTCCACTCCGCAGGGCATCCTCCATGACCAGTCGTGTCGGACGAACCCGCCCGGCAAGTGTCTGAAAATTCTCGTAGCTACATTTTTTCAGCAAGCGATTGGAAAGCGAATAAAACTCGGCTTTGTAAGGCCAAAGCGTTTTTTCGTTCACCCAATATACGACGCGCTGATAAGTCACGCCGCGATCAACTGCAACCAATTCCAGAACATGGTATTTGTCATTACCAATAGTTTCACTGCGAAGGAGCTTCGGATTGTAGTCCCCGGAAAAATTGGCCCTGGCCAAGTCTCCATTCGCCACCTGCCCCGTGAGTCTCTGTGACAAAGAAAGCCGGACCGGTTGCGATACTTCGGGTAGAAACACCCACAAATCCCGCCCCTTCATCAAGATAATCTGCCCGCGCTCGGCAGCCGGTTCGGTCACCATAACAACCGTATTTTCGTTGCCTTTAGACAACACGCGAAACTTGTGCAGATCCGCATCCTTATCCGGCCGAGTCGTATTGATGACGATATCGACCTGAAATCCCTCTGCCGGAAAGCGCACTTTGTCCGCCTTGTCCACGATGCTTCGTGCCAATGCGTCATCAGCCCCCGACATTTCGGCAGAACCCGTGGGAAGCGATTGGGCAACGGAAAAGGCACTCGACAAAAGCATAAATAATGCGCCGATGCCGCCGGCGATTCTATTGCGTACCATGCCTAACCTCCTGCAATATAATGAAATCTTTGATGCCCCCAGCAAACTTCCGATGAGTGTCGTCCGCATTGAGCACGTTCACAAGCAATACCAACTGGGCGAACAGACCATCACCGCGCTTCATGATATTACATGGTCAATTGACGCAGGGGTCTTTCTGGCCATTTCCGGCCCATCGGGCAGTGGCAAAACCACGCTCCTGAACCTGATTGGTTGTATCGACAAGCCTAGCCAGGGCAAGATCTTCATCAACGAAGAAGATGTATCTGAAAAATCTCCCAACCAACTGGCTGACCTAAGAGCCCGCTCGATTGGCTTCGTTTTCCAGACATTCAATCTTCTACCGGTTCTTTCAGCAGCTGAAAATGTCGAATTTCCACTACTAAGACGCCCGGATCTGACCGCCGCGGATCGCAAGAAACGGGTTGGCTACTTCCTCGACATTGTTGGCCTGGGAAAGTTTGCAGACCATCGCCCCAATCAGCTGAGTGGCGGACAACGACAACGTGTGGCAATTGCCCGGGCGTTGGCAATCAAGCCCAGCATTGTTCTTGCCGATGAACCGACAGCAAACCTCGACAAGGCAAATGGCCGGGAGATTCTCCGCCTGATGAAGCAGATCAATCGCCATTTGGGCACGACCTTCATCTTTTCGACTCACGATCAAAAAGTGATCGACCATGCCGACCGACTGGTTCAAATGGAAGATGGCCGAATCACGGCCTTCGGCATCCGAAATGAAGCGGCCCAATCATGGAATATCGCGAAAGCCCGCAACTCTGCCCCTTCGATCACCGACGAATCCATCGCCAATTAGACGGAACCAACGTGAATTCATTTCAGCGCCTGCTCATATCGCTCATTCCATTTGCCCTACACGTTTCTCCCGCCATCGCGGAAGACGACTTTCTCGATCGCGACAGCCTGTTTGGCGACGAACCGGCCTTGGCTCGCACCAAGCCGGTGCAGGAGACATCCCCAAAAATCAAGGGGTTTATTCAATTTGAAGCGGCAAGAACGACTGCGGACCCTGAGCACTGGTCGAAACTTCGCTCACGCATTGACCTTGGCAGCAACGGCAAGCTTGGTGACAACCTGAAATGGAAGTTGGGCGCGCGTTTTGATTACGATTTCGCCTATAACATCAATGATTTCTACAATCAGGATGTGAAGCGCAATCAGCGGTCGAATTTCGAACTGCGCGAAAATTATCTCGACTTCAGCCACGGCGACTGGGATTTCCGATTCGGCCGTCAGCATGTTGTGTGGGGCGAAATGGTGGGGTTGTACTTCGCTGACGTCGTATCAGCACGAGATCAACGTGAATTTATTCTTTCCGAATTCGACCAGATGCGAATTCCGCAGTGGGCTGCCCGCGCCGAATATTTCGCAGGAGATATCCACGCCGAAGCCCTTTGGATCCCTGTTGCCAGCTACGACAACATAGGAAAACCCGGATCCGAGTTTTTCCCATATCAACCAGTCGCACCCGGCTTTCAAAGCCAATACCGCCAGGAACTCCGGCCCGAACGCAATGCTGAGAACATGAACTACGGACTCAGGTTGTCGACCCTGAAAAACGGCTGGGATGTTTCGGGCTTTTACTACCGTAGCACCGACATCAATCCGACCTTTTATCGCGACATCATCGTTGCACCAACGCCTACTTACGTTTTCCAGGCAAGACATGACCGAATTCATCAACTCGGCGGCACCGTCGCCAAGGATCTGGGTGACATCATCCTGAAAGGCGAAGCTGTCTACACCAAAGGTCGCAGCTTTACCGTTTTGAACACAGCGGATTCAGATGGCGTCGCCCAGCAAAACACGCTCGACTGGGCCCTCGGATTGGATTTCAACCTTCCCGCAGACACTCGTCTCAATGTCCAGGTATTTCAGCGGCAGTTTTTCAACTACAACACCGACCTGATTTCGGATAAGCGAGAAAATGGTTACAGCCTTTTGCTGAATAGAAAGTTCTTTAGCGACTGGGAGGCACAGGCTCTGTTCATCTCAAGTAGCAACCGCCCAGACTGGCTGTTCCGTCCTCGTGTAACCTGGAATTTTGAACGGAATTGGCGCCTGCTATTCGGCGCAGATATTTTCAAGGGACCGGAACTCGGCATGTTTGGGCGGTATGACAAACAAGATCGAGCCTACTCCGAAATTCGTTACAGTTTCTGAGAGCATCAACAAGCCCAGAATCGCAAGCAGCCTAGACCCATTGCCGAAGAGCATCGACAACCGATGTCCTGACCACACGCAGCGCCGGGAAAAGGGATGCGAAGACAGTAGCCAGAAAACCGATTGAAAATGCCCTCAGCACTTCCAATGGCACAACCCGGATACTCGCCATATACCCTAGATTGGCATTAGGTGGTGGGGGCATAGGAATTCCGATGGCGGAAACCACGTGGGCGATTCCCCCCCCCAAGACACATCCCACAACACCACCGATAGCGCCCAACAGAACACTCTCGGCAATGATCAATCGAAAAACATCAAGCTGCCTTCCTCCAACCGCCATCATGGTGCCAAACTCACCTACGCGCTCAAAAATACTCATATTGACGCTGTTGGCAACACTGAGCAAAACCATGGCGAGAATAACCAATTGCAAGAAGCCGAATTGTTGTTGATATAGTGCGATTGTTTTCTCGTAGAAATCATTCAACTGCACCCAGGTTCTGACCTCCAGGCCACCTGGTGCCAATAACTCCTCCAGTCGCCCAGCGATAGAAAAAGTATCCGCGGTATTATGCAGAGAAATAACAAAAGTATTAACACCTGCAGTACCCAGCAATTCTTGGGCAGCTGAAACCGGAATGCGTACAGCCCGCTCGTCAAAATCCTTAGAAAAGCTCTGAAACACGCCGACAACCTCAAATTCAAGCGTGTTCAGCGCCCCCTCCGGGGTATTCATCAACAGGGAAATCCGCTCCCCAGGACTAACCTTCAAAGCTTTTGCAACGCCTTGGCCTAGCGTGATTCCAAACGGATCGTTATCCGCTAGCTGCCTCCCCTCGGTTATGTGCATGAAACTGCCGAGGCGCGCTTCCTTGTCTGCCTCAACACCTTCGACGATGATTGGCCAGTCAGTACGACCATTGTTCAGCAACCCGGAGAAATTGACTCTCACCGACACATCTGCCACTCCCGGAATAGCGGCAACCTTTTTACGGATTTCTTCGGGCCCGGTCAGCAAGTACTTTTCCGGAAAGCGCGACCCATAGGTGAAATAGCCCTTCTTGACGATTTGCAAATGACCGGACTGCGAGTGAATCAATGCCTCCCCCAACTGGACAAAGATATCTTGTATAAATCCGCCACTTAAAATGAGCCCGACAACGCCGAAAACAATTGCGGCAAGGGTCATCGCCGTCCTGATTTGTTGGCGAAAAATATTACGCGCAGCAAGCTTGAACAATGCAGTCATCGACTATGTCTCAAAGCATCAACAATTTGCATGCGAGAGGCTTTCCAGGCCGGGTAGAAACTCGCCACCAAAGAAGTCAACACAGCCATGACAAACGACTGCACCACCATCCACCACGTCACTGATATTTCAGCCGTATATCCGAAAGCCATACCAGGTGGAGCCGGCATCGGAATTCCGATTGCCGAAATACCCATACCTGACAACCACCCGAGGAAAATGCCACTCACACCGCCGAAAACACCGAGAAATGCCCCCTCCATGAGAAAAAGTGACAAGACGCCTTGGCGTGTTTGACCAAGCGCCATCATCGTCCCGATTTCGGCTGTCCGCTCCATCACACTCATCATCAACGAGTTGGCAATGCTCAACATGATGATCAGCGCAATAATCAACCGAACCACGTCTACTTGCTTTCCGAACAGCTCAGCAGTTTTGTTATAAAAATCGGCAAGATCAGACCACGGAATGACTGCCAGCCCAGAACCGTGGAAAATTCCTTCCAATTGCTTTACGACGCCTGAAGTTTGTTCTGTTTGCTCCAGCAACACTGCATACGAATGTGCGCCGGACGCACGCAGCAATTGATGCGCCAACGATATCGGCACTCTCAGTGCTGAATCGTCATAAGCCTTGGTAACGGTTGCAAACAGACCGACAACCCGGACCTCTGCGGCATTAACCCGACCATCAACCGTATTGACCATCAATACAACGACATCTCCTGGCACAATCCCAAGATTTGCTGCCAAACCCTGACCGACAACAATTCCTTTAGCATCATCTGCACGCATATCGACACCGTCGGTAATCGTTACCGAACGACTTATCTCCTTCTCTTGAAGGGGCGCCACCCCCTCGCCAATAAAGGAAACAGTTGCTTCACCATGACTCACCAAGCCGTTGAAAGACAGACGCGGCGCCACAACCTTAACACCGGGAACAGCCAACAGCCTGCTTACGTCTTCATCAGCCAGAGGAAACAGATAAGCCGCTGGATCTGCCCGCCCGGCATCGAGATAGCCATTTTTGAATAGACGAATATGCCCAAGCTGTGAATGAATCGTCGACTCCCGTCCAAAACGAAGATTCCATTCAATAAACCCCCCTGCAAGCAACAATGAGGTAATGCCTATGCAAATGGACAATACCGCAATGAAAGAGCGCCGCCTGTGGCGGACGACGTTGCGTAAAGCAAGAGAAATGTTTGGTGAAGTCATACCGCTAGCTTAGAGCAAGCGACGCCTTTTCGAAAGAAACATGCGAATGATAGAAATTGCTCACACCACGCATAAAAGGCACTGTCGGCATTTCTTACACATGGAATAAGTCACGTGCACAAACAAACTACAATCAATTGATTTAATTAATTTTTTTAATTCTGGCACGAACTTCGCTTTAATTGGTGCGTCGCTAGCACTCAACATCAAGCCATTGGTGAGGATGCGACAGAAAGTACGAGCCGCATCCTTAACTTAACGACCAATTCAGGAGCCCCACAATGTCACCCATTAAAAGCACCCTAATCGGCACAGCACTGGGTCTTGCCGCACTCAGTTCCGCGCCGGCCTTCGCTTCCGCCGCATTCACGATTAACGGCGGTTATGGCCAGTCCGCCGCCTTCAACGTTCTCTCCTCAAACGTCAATGCCACCTCGGTCTACACCACGACCGACGGGAGCAGCGTGGCCAATTTCGACGCACTGATCGGCCAGACTGTCAATGTAACCGACACCTCATCCGGCGGACAGGTCAATTCATTCCTGAACGGAACCATTCCGCTGCTCAACAGCCAATTGGCGGGCTTTAACAGTTCGTATAGCCTTCAGTTTTCTTATGTACTGAGCGGTACCGCTCAGATCATTGATGGCAGCGGCGTACCGGGTGTTGCTGACGGCAAGATGGATGCCAACAACGACGGCCTGATCGATTCGAATTTTTATGTAAACGGCTCAGGCTTTCATGGTCTCGATGCCATTCTACCGAGCTACTCAACAGGAAAAATCGTCATCACGTACTTGAACGGTGTCCTGGGTGTCGGTGGTTCGCAAAAAGTTCTCGAACTCAATCTCAAGTCTGCGACACCTGATGGCACCAACGTTGTGCTGCTCGCAGACGTTGATTACAGCTGGTATACAGCCGGTTCTTCATCGTTGGTTGAGAACTTTTTCAACTTCGTCACCCCCGTAAATGGTCTGACGAACTGGTATAGCCTCTGGGCCTCCGGGACGAGCAGCAATCCGATTGAACTGATCACGCGTAGCGACTTCAACATTGATCCCAATGCTGTGCCGACCGCCGCCGGTGAAAGCAGTTCCTTTAGCCGGACGACCAACCTGAACATCACCACCACGGTGGAAATTCCCGAACCTGCAACGCTTGCCTTGCTCGGCCTGGGTTTGGTTGGCCTGGGTGTATCCCGTCGCAAAGCAGCAAAGATCGCTGCCTAAGCTTTTCACAAATCGGGACAAAAAGGAGCGCCTTAGGGCGCTCTTTTTATTCGTACAATGAAGCCATATATCATACCTAGATAACAATCTTCGATCCCAAAGGCAGACAAATGACAAGGGCTTTCGATTATTCGCTGGCTTTCTCCAGAAATATTGGCTGGACCACGCCAGACGAACAGATGCTATTACGTAACAAGCGGGTTGCAATAGCAGGTCTTGGCGGCGTCGGCGGAGCCCACCTGCTAACGCTGTCCAGAGTTGGCATAAGCCAATTCAACATCGCCGACTTTGACCGATTTGAATTGCAAAACTTCAATCGGCAGGCCGGCGCCACCATGTCGTCAATTGGGCAAGAAAAAGTCAACGTATTGACGTCCATGGCCCATGAAATCAATCCCGAATCGACGATCCAAAGCTTTCCCGACGGAGTCCATCCTGACAATATTGAAAGTTTTCTTGACGGAGTCGACATTTACGTCGATAGCATAGATTTTTTTGCTGTTGAAACGAGGCGTCAGTTATTCGCTGAATGCTACAAACGAAACATCCCCGCGGTGACCGCTGCACCGCTTGGCATGGGCGCCGGATTTTTATACTTTGAGCCGGGGAAAATGAGCTTTGAAGAGTACTTTCAACTAGAAGGCTACTCGCGTCAGGAGCAGCTCATTCGATTTCTCGCCGGACTAGCACCACGAGTTCTTCAACGAACCTACTTGGCCGTTCCCGACGCAGTAGACTTGCTCGCCGAACGTGGTCCGTCAACGATCATGGCATGTGATATTTGTGCCGGCATAACAGGAACAGAAGTACTAAAGATACTCCTCAACAGAGGCCCACGTCGCTCCGCTCCTTATGGATTGCAGTTCGACGCATATCGGCAAAAACTCGTTATGACGTGGCGTCCGTTTGGCAACAGCAACCCGCTGCAACAACTGATGATATGGCTCATCAAACAACAACTGAAATCAAAGAATGTGAAAAAGTCGACATAGAGGGGATATTTCATCGTTCAGCACGCTGGATATCCGCTATGATCCGCCATATCTTCGTGGCATTTTGCAAAAATTGAGAGGATAAAATGTTAAAACAATCCAAAGGTTTATTTCCAAAAACCCGACTAGTCGCCGCCTGCTTGATGAGTAGTGCCATTCTCCTAGGTTGTGCCAACCATCCTCCGGCCCCTAGTGCAGCGGCATCGGCAGAATATAGCTACAAAATTGGTCCCGGGGACAACTTAAACATTGTGGTGTGGCGCAACCCGGAGTTATCGATGAACGTTCCCGTTCGCCCGGACGGTAAAATTTCCGCCCCCTTGATTGACGATCTGGCAGCCATGGGCAAGGACCCAAGCACCTTGGCTAGAGATATCGAAAAAGAACTAGGAAAATTCATTCGCGACCCGGTTGTGACCGTTATTGTCACAGGATTTGTCGGCCCCTATAGCGAACAGATCAGGGTTATCGGTGAGGCTGCAAAACCTCAAATTCTGGCCTACAAGCAAAAAATGACCATTCTGGATGTGATGATTGCAGTTGGTGGGATCACCGATTTTGCCGATGGTAATCGCGCTACCATCCTAAGAACTTCGGAAAACAATGCGCAATACAGCGTAAGGCTGAAGGATTTGGTTAAACGAGGAGATGTATCAGCAAACGTGGAAATGAAACCGGGTGACGTACTCATCATTCCGCAAAGCTGGTTTTAATCTGCACATTTTCTTCACCATACAGCCGCCTAACAATTTAGACGGCACATTGTTCAGGTTTACTCATGGATGAAATCCTTCGTCAGGGATTGGCTACCCTGCGCGCAGTTTGGCAGCACCGGCGGCTCGGCATGCTGGTAGCTTGGGTCGTCGGCGCCATAGCTGCAGGCGTAATTTTGCGTATTCCTGACAAATACGAGGCTTCTGCACGCGTATTCGTCGACACCCAATCAATACTTAAACCATTGATGGCCGGGCTCGCTGTTCAACCGAACGTTGAACAGCAAGTCATGATGCTCAGTCGTACCTTGATCAGCCGCCCCAATGTTGAAAAGTTGATCAGAATGGCGGACTTGGATCTCAATCTGAAAAACAAGGCGGACCAGGAAGCGCAGATCGAGCGACTGACCAAGACACTGACTATTCAGAGCGTTGGCCGCGACAACCTTTACAGCATCTCTTACAGGGATAGCGAACCGGCAAAAGCCCAACGGGTCGTCCAAGCACTGGTATCCATATTTGTAGAATCCAGCTTAGGGGATAAGCGCAAGGACACCGATTCCGCAAGAAAATTCATCGATGATCAAATCCGAAATTACGAGAGCAAGCTGCAAGAAGCTGAAAACCGGCTCAAGGAATTCAAACTGCGTAATGTCGACTTGCAAACAGGGGATGGAAAAAACAGTGTCGACCGCCTGTCTGAACTGACGACACTACTCAGCACATCCAGACTTGCACTGCGGGAAGCGGAAAACTCTCGCGATGCCTTGAAGCGCCAGATTATTGGCGAAGACCCCGTACTGCTTCCGGATAATCACGGGCTTGATGCCGGTGCTTCACTTCCCGAAATCGACGGCCGTATAGAAGCTCAAAAACGTAACCTTGACACCCTCTTGCAGCGTTATACCGAGCAACACCCAGACGTCGTTGGTGCCCGCCGCCTCATTAAAGATCTTGAGGAGCAGAAACGGCAGGAACTTGCGGCCAGAAAGAAATATGCTGCCGCGAACCCTGGCGCCTCAGTCAGCAACAATCCTGTGTTTCAACAACTCAAAGTATCACTAGCCGAATCCGAAGCAAATGTCGCATCATTGCGAGCCCGGGTTTCAGAGTACGAGTCTCGTTACAAGCGTTCGGTTGACATGTTGAAAACTCAACCGCTCCTTGAGGCGGAATACAGTCAGCTGAATCGTGATTATGAAATTCACAAAAAAAATTACGAACAACTGGTGACGCGCCGCGAGTCGGCCGAATTGTCAGGCGACCTTGAGTCCGCCGGCTCAATTGCTGACTTTCGATTGATTGACCCCCCTAGAGCTTCACCCAACCCGGTTGCCCCGAATCGTTTACTGTTACTGAGCGTAGGCCTCATCGGCTCGCTTTGTGCAGGTTTCGTTGCGGCATTTTTGGCAAGTCAGATTCAACCGGTTTTCTTTGATGGGAAGGCGCTACGTGAAATAACGGGCCTTACCTTGCTCGGCACAGTTTCTCTCATCCCAAACGAAACTCGGCAACAAAAAGAACGTGCCAGCCTCTATCGGTTTCTGTCTGCCCTAATCGGCCTGGTTGTCGCTTATGGGACTGGCATGGCGATGCTTTACTTTCTTTCGCAACGCGTTGCCTAAGGATTTCAGATGAACTTGATTGAACAAGCAGCCAAGCGCCTAGAGCAACTTCGACAAGCTGGCGTTGATATGCCTGATGACCCGCCAAAGCAAGTTACCACGGTCAAAACCGAGCATATTGCTGAGGCATTCCCTATTCGAGGTGAAATCCCCGATGTCATCGCGCCAACGAATCATCCGACAACAAAGGAAGCCCCCGCGGCATTAGCGTCACGAAGTAAATACGTTGAAATTGATCTGGAAGCAATTGCTGCATCGGGCCTATTAGTTCCTCATGCAAAACGTAGTCAGCTAGCCGATGAGTTTCGCGTCATCAAGCGCCCGTTGATTGCCAACGCGATGGGCAAAACGAAAGACAAAATTGCCAACGGCAATTTGATCATGATCACCAGTGCCCTGCCTGGCGAAGGGAAGAGCTTTACTGCAATTAACGTCGCAATCAGTATCGCAATGGAGCTCGACAATACTGTCATGCTCGTCGATGCCGATGTCGCTCGTCCATCCGTGCTGAACATGCTTGGACTCCCGCCTGCTCAAGGTTTGCTTGATGTTCTGGATAAAAACTCGGTCGACATCTCTGATGTATTGATCAAGACCAACATCGAAAAACTCTCAATACTGCCGAGCGGTACCCAACACCCGCGCGCGACCGAATTACTGGCCAGTGACACCATGGTTCGTCTCCTTGACGACATGGCCAGTCGCTACAACGATCGGATTATCATATTCGACTCCCCCCCTCTTCTCTTGACGACCGAAGCAAGAACCATTGCAACTCACATGGGGCAAGTCGTACTGGTTGTCAATGCCGGGAAAACGACTCAATCTGCCGTTTTGCAAGCGGTTTCAACTATTGAAGCCTGTCCATTTAAAATGACAATACTTAACCAAAGCCGCCAAAAATCGAGCGATAGCTACGGCTACGGTTATGGCTATGGGTACGGGAATGAAAACTAATTTCTCCACCCGCGAAGCAATCTGTTCGCTGACCGTTTTGCTCATTTCTGGACCGATTTCGGCCCAGCAATCAAATATCGATCCCACGAACCAGAACACAGGCTATCCAGCCTCGACCAATGCCCAGCAATCTACGCAAACAGTGCCGCTAGCGAGTCTAGCGACAGAGGGCAAGGCCTGGATTATTCGGCCACGAATTTCTCTTACAGAGACCTATTCGGACAATGTCAACGTGAACCGGTCGAACGGTGGCAAACAATCGGATTTGATTTCAGAGCTAGCCCCCGGAGTCAGAGTCGAAGCACGTACATCCCGGCTGAATGCCTATTTTGATTACGCTCTCCGTGGGATTTCCTACGCCAATGAGTCGGGCAACAACCAATCACAAAATTCGCTCAACACATTTGGCACCTTTGAAGCAGTAGACAAATGGCTTTATCTTGACTTCAGTGGTCTGATTGCTCAACAAGCCATTTCTGCTTTTGGTACCCAGTCGGCAAGCAACGCCACCATAAACAACAACACCACTGAAACATCGACATTTCGCCTATCGCCCTTCATCAAGGGACAATTTGCCGGCAGTGTCGACTATTTTGTCCGGTACAACACATCGAAAACCCGCTCTGATGCCTCATCTGTTTCAAATGTTGATTTGTCGGAATGGACATCTCAAATCAAGGGCAGCACGCCTTTTCAACGCTTGCAGTGGGCGGTTGACGCCAGTCGTCAGAACCTAGACTACAGTCGCGGCTCGAAAACGGAAGCCGAACGTATTCGAGGCATGCTGACTTACTCGATTGTCCCGGAGTTTCGGATTTCAGGAAGCCTTGGAACTGAATCAAACAACTATGCATCGCGTGATCAGGAATCCCGAACCACGAGCGGATATGGCTTCGACTGGTTTCCGACGGAGCGAACACAAGTCAGCGTTTTCAAGGAAAAACGCTTTTTCGGTGATGGTCACAACATAAGCATTAGCCACCGTTTACCGAGAAGTTACATCCGCTATACCGACACCAGGGATGTATCTGTCTTGCCGAATCAATTTGGTACGGTTGGCCTGGGTTCGGTATACGACATCTATTACCAACTGTTCTCCAATCTGGAACCATTCGCGAGCATGACAGGGATTGCCAAGGATGCAGCTGTCGCCAACGCGGTCAGCGCCCTTCTCGCTCAACAAGGCATTGCACCCAATAGTCAAATCGTCAGCGGCTATTTGACATCGCGAGCAACCATTCTCCGCATGCAACAACTGTCTCTGGCGCTGACCGGAGTCCGTAATTCGATCACGTTCGCTGCAAACCGTAGTGAAAGTGAATCGGTTCTGGCAACCAGCGCCTTGAATGATGATCTGTCAAAGAGTTCCTCCGTACGCCAGCAAGGCGTTGCCGTGACCCTTTCGCACAGATTAAGCGAGAACGCCGCTTTAACAGCAGTGATATCGAGACAAGAGAGTAACGGAAACAGCACCTCTACATCTCCGCTGAAGTCTACGATGACCAGTTATCAAATTAACGCATCCACTCGCCTCGGAACCAAAACCAGCGGTTCACTCAGCGTGCGCCGTCTCGAGTTCGACAACAACACCAATCCCTATACGGAAAATGCCCTCATCGGTAGCATTTCCTTTGTCTATTGAATCGCATGTACGAAGCCTATTACGGTTTGTCCAGCAAACCATTCCAGCTTAACCCTGACCCCTCTTTTTACTTTGGTAGCAAACAGCACCGAAGAGCAACCGCCTATCTCGAATATGGCATGCATCAGAATGAAGGCTTCATCGTCATCACTGGCGAGGTCGGTGCAGGAAAAACCACGATTGTTCGCGGATTGCTGGAAAGCCTGGACCCGGACAAGGTTGTTGCGGCGCACTTGGTCAGTACTCAACTTGATGCAGAAGACACCCTACGCCTGGTGGGTGCCGCATTTGGCCTGAGAACCAAAGACGTTTCGAAATCCGACATCCTGATGTCCCTGGAAGCGTTCTTGATCAGCATGACCAGTAAAGGAAAACGTTGCCTGCTCGTCGTTGATGAGGCGCAAAACCTGACCGCACGCGCTGTCGAGGAACTGCGCATGCTGTCCAATTTTCAATTTGGCAATCACGCACTATTGCAGAGTTTTCTGATCGGTCAGCCAGAGTTTCGTGGCGTGCTGCAAAGCCCTCACATGATGCAATTTCGCCAGCGTGTCATTGCTGCCTGCCACATCGGCCCCTTGGACGTCGAAGAAACGCAAGCCTACATTGAACATCGTCTGAAATGTGCAGGAGCAACAGAAACTTCCTTTATTTCGCAAGGTGGCTACGAGGCGATTTTTAGGGCAAGCAGCGGAATACCGCGTCGCATCAATTCGATTTGCGACCGACTACTCCTATCAGGATATCTGGGCGGCAAAAAGACATTCGATGTTGCCGATGTCGAAGAAGTTGCTAGTGAAATTCACGAAGAAACCCTAGGCGGGAATACCCAAATTCTGAGCATCGTTTCACCGCCTCAGTCCAGTTCGCCGTATCTCGATGGGCAAAACGAGAACAGCTTTGCCAATCCTGCCAACGTATTGGCCAGTTTGAGTGCGGAACAGTTGGGGGAGCGTTTGGCCCGGATGGAACGTAGCCTCCTGCAGCTGGAAAAAATCAATTCGACAACGCTTCAGCTACTTCAAAACCTGGTCAGCAAGGGTGCCGAGTTAAAGCAAGCAACATCCGCAATAGAGAAAATCGATGCCTAATTCTTGGCCACACGATCTCGGGCCTGTAATCTGCATTGTTGGCGCCCGCCCCAACTTCATGAAAATGGCCCCCATCCTGCGTGCATTTGCCGCGCACCAACCCGCTATTCCGACGCTTTTGGTCCATACCGGTCAACACTATGACCGCGAGATGAGCGATAAACTTTTCGACGATCTTCGCCTTCCGCGCCCCGACATTAATCTTGAGGTCGGTTCGGCTTCGCATGCGGTCCAAACGGCTGAAGTGATGAAACGTTTTGAACCTGTTGTCGACCAATACGCTCCGTCATGTGTACTCGTTGTCGGCGACGTCAATTCCACTCTGGCCTGCACGCTAGTAGCGGTCAAGAAAGGCATTCCCGTCGTACACGTCGAAGCCGGGCTACGCAGCTACGACAGGGGCATGCCCGAAGAAATCAATCGGGTACTGACAGACCAGATTGCCGACATCCTCTACACGACGGAGCGCAGTGCGGCCGACAATCTCACCCGGGAAGGCATTGCGGCAGAACGCATTCGCTTCGTCGGCAATGTCATGATCGACTCCTTGCTTGCCAATCGCTCGCTGGCCACGCCGCCAGAGAGCACGCTACGTGCCGCCGGTATTGATCCTGGCATTATTCTTGGTCCGCGCGGATATGGTGTTGTTACCCTGCACCGTCCATCCAATGTTGACGATGCCCCGACGCTGAGCGCCCTGCTTCAAGCACTCGGAGAAATCGCCAACAACTTGCCCCTGGTTTTCGCCCTGCACCCGCGCACTCGAAACAATATCGATCGTTTTCAATTGAATCACCTGATCGATACGCAACGCATGCTGATGCTTCCGCCACAAGGTTATCTGGAGATGCAAGGATTGATGTCGGGCGCACGTATCGTGCTCACCGACTCGGGAGGGCTGCAAGAAGAAACGACTGCTTTGGGAATTCCTTGCCTGACCCTGAGGGAAAATACCGAACGACCAATCACCGTCGAACAAGGCAGCAATACGATGGTAGGTCGGGATACGGTAGCCATTCGACATCATGCAGCTGAAATATTGGCAGGAAGAGGAAAAAGCGGCCGGATTCCTGAACTGTGGGATGGTCTGGCAGCCAAGCGTATCGCAGCCGATCTCGCTCTCTGGCTGCTTCAGCGCCACACCGGAAATTGTCCCGAAAAATCTTAGGTCAGCATGCATTCTCCCATCAAGAACGCATTAACCATCGATGTCGAAGACTACTTTCAAGTCTCGGCATTTGCTCAACATATTCCGCGCGATCAATGGCCGTCGAGGGAATGCCGGGTTGAGCGAAATATCGATCGAATTCTCGGCATGCTTGACGACCATAAAACGCAGGCCACCTTTTTCACCCTGGGCTGGATTGCAGAACGCTATCCGCAAACCATCCGGCGGATAGTCGACAGCGGACATGAATTGGCCAGCCACGGCTATGGGCATGAACGCGCCAGCAATCAGACGCCGGATATTTTTTATTCGGACATTCGCACGGCAAAACTGATTCTCGAAGATTTAGCCGGTTACGAGATCAAAGGTTACCGCGCCCCAAGCTTCTCGATTGGCGCCAGTAATCTCTGGGCATTCGAATGCCTGGAGCGCGCCGGCTACGCCTACAGCTCGAGCATTTACCCGATACGCCATGATCATTACGGCATGCCCGATGCCCCTCGCCATGCCCATAAAATCGGCGAACTACTTGAGGTTCCGGCAACGACTTTGCGCCTGCTACGACGCAACTGGCCGGCCAGCGGCGGCGGTTACTTCCGACTCATGCCTTACGGTATGTCGCGCTGGATGATTCAGCGCATCAACCGAACCGACAACATGCCGACCGTATTTTATTTTCATCCCTGGGAAATCGACGAAGGCCAACCGCGCATTGACGGCATCGGCCTCAAAACCCGATTCCGCCACTACGTCAATATCAACCGGATGGAAATGCGTTTGCGCTGCCTTCTGAACGACTTCCCCTGGGACCGGATGGACAGGATTTTTCTCGGCACAGCAGCATGATGATGGTCAAATGGCTCGACCCGACGGACGAAGCAACAGTCCAACGTTGGGAAAAATTCGTCGAAAACTGCGCGGAGGCCAGTTTTTTCCATAAGTCGGGTTGGCAGGAAATCATCCAAAAGGTATTCAAACATGATACCTATTTCCTTTTCGTCGAAAACGACTGCACGATTGAAGGCGTGCTGCCACTCGTCCACGTCAATAGTCTGCTCTTCGGCAACTCGCTGATCTCCCTGCCCTTTGCCGTTTATGGTGGAATCGCCGCCAATAGCGAGGCAGCGGCCAAGGCTCTGGAAGAAGAGGCCGAACGTATTGCGCTGAAACTCGGCGTAGCGCATCTCGAATTCAGAAATCTGAAGCCTCGCCATACAGACTGGCCGACCCAGGACATCTACGTGACCTTCAGAAAGGAATTGCACACGGAGGTCGAGGCCAACATGCTGGCCATTCCGCGCAAGCAGCGCGCCATGGTTCGCAAGGGCATCAAAAATGGGCTGATCAGTCAGATCGATTCGAATGCTGACCGATTTTTCAAGTTGTTCGCCGACAACGTTCACCGTCATGGCACTCCTGCACTACCGAAGCGCTATTTCGAAGCACTGATGAAAACATTTGGTCAGGACTGCGAAATCCTGACTGTAAGCACGCCCGATGGTCAGGCACTGAGTAGTGTCCTGTCCTTTTACTTCCGCGACGAAGTATTGCCGTACTATGCCGGCGATCATGAAGGCGCGCGCGATCTTGCCGCCAACGATTTCAAATACTGGGAGTTGATGCGCCTAGCCTGCGAGAGGGGAATCAGGATATTTGATTACGGTCGCAGCAAGGTCGGCACAGGCCCCTATGCGTTCAAGAAAAACTGGGGCTTCGAGCCGCAGGCTCTCCATTACGAATATCGCTTGTACAAGCGTGATGCCATCCCCCAGAACAATCCGAACAACGCCAAATTCAAGTACTTCATCGAGATCTGGCGTCGCATGCCGATCGGCCTCGCCAACTGGCTCGGACCGCACATCGTCCGCAATCTCGGTTAGGGGCCATCCTTGGCAAACATTCTCTATCTGGTACATCGCCTCCCTTATCCGCCGAACAAAGGCGATAAGGTTCGTTCCTTCAATTTGCTCAAGCATCTGCTAAAAAATCACTCGGTTTATCTCGGCACATTCATCGACGATCCGGACGATGCGCAGCATCTCCCAATCTTGCGCGACATGTGCGCCGACCTCCACGTCGCCAAGCTGAATGCGAGGACGGCAAAAATTCGTAGTTTGAACGGACTGCTGGCCGGTGATCCGCTCACCCTTCGCTACTATCGCGATGCAGGACTGCAAACCTGGATCGATCAAACATTAAAGCTCCGCGCCATCGACGCAATCGTCATTTTTTGCTCGGCCATGGCGCAATACGTCGATCGTCGGCAACGTCTGCCAGTCTTGATTGACTTCGTCGACGTCGACTCCGCCAAGTGGTCACAATACGCCGAAAAACATCGCTGGCCGCTGTCCTGGATTTACCGGCGGGAAGGGCGATTGCTGCTCAATTACGAGCGTCTGATTGCGGCCCGCTCAACCCGGTCCTTTTTCGTCACCGAGGCAGAAACCAGCTTGTTTGCCAATCAGGCTCCGGAATGCCAAGTGAAGCTTGAAGCCATGTGCAATGGCGTCGATGCTGAGTTCTTTGCCGTTGACCCAGCACGTCAAACACCTTTCCCTGCGGGCAAAATACCGATCGTATTCACCGGCGCCATGGACTATTGGCCCAATATCGATGCGGTGAGCTGGTTTGCCAAGGAGACCTTGCCGCTCCTGCTCAAACAGAACCCCGCCATCTGTTTCTATATCGTCGGCCGCGCGCCGACTCCCGAAGTGCAAGCCTTGGCAAACGAGCACGTCGTGGTCACCGGCACGGTCGCTGATGTCCGCCCCTATCTCCAGCACGCGGCGTGCGTTGTCGCTCCGCTGCGTGTTGCGCGCGGTATCCAGAACAAAATTCTCGAAGCCATGGCCATGGCCTGTGCGGTCATCACCACACGCGATTGCGCCCGCGTAGTCGACGCCGAAGAAGGCAACGAACTCCTTGCGGCAACAACCCCGGAAGAATTCTCGAACCAGGTTGCGCAATTGCTCGATGATCCGGCGCAGGTAAGGCGAATCGGCGAAAAAGCTCGTACCCGGGTGATGGAACGCTACAGCTGGGAAGCCCACATGGGCCGCATCGACCGTTATCTGCCAACTCAAGCACGGACATGAATACGGCAAACTCTGCACACGGTTGGAGAGATCCCGGCATAGCCCTATTCGTCCTTCTCGCCTGGACCCTGTATTGGTATGCCGATACGCTTGCCGCGATGGTCGCCATCTGGGCGCGCTCCGACACCTATGCCCATGCCTTTCTCGTTTTCCCGATCAGCCTGTGGCTCATCTGGCAAAAACGCCACGAGCTATCGATCCAAACCCCTAAGCCTTCCTGGAGGCTGGCTCTCCTCATCGGTGCCAGTGCGACACTCTGGCTGGTGGGGGAACTGGCTTCAGCCAACGCGCCGACGCAGCTCGCCCTGATTGCCACATTGGTATTGACTGTCGTCGCCTCGACGGGCCAGGCCATTAGCAAAAAGATCCTTTTCCCACTGGCCTTCCTGTTTTTCTCGGTACCGATCGGCGACTTCATGCTGCCTCAATTGATGGAATGGACCGCCTCCTTTACGGTCTTTGCCTTGCGATTGAGCGGCATTCCGGTTTATCGGGAAGGTTTGCAATTCGTCATTCCGTCGGGCAACTGGTCGGTGGTGGAAGCATGCAGCGGGGTACGCTACATCATCGCTTCGCTGACAGTTGGCCTGTTGTTTGCCTATCTCAACTTTCAGTCGACCAAAAAACGGCTGGTCTTCACGCTCTTTTCACTACTTGTTCCTGTCCTCGCCAACTGGCTTCGTGCCTACATGATTGTGATGCTGGGACATCTCTCAAACAACCGGCTGGCAGCCGGCGTAGACCACCTGATCTACGGCTGGCTATTTTTCGGTCTGGTCATTACCGTCATGTTCTGGATCGGCTCGCGCTGGAGCGACCCGGTCATCGAGGCTGGATGTTCCGGGACGCAACAACCACCCCAAGTCGGAAAGAACACCCCTTGGCCGACCTGGGGACTGATCGCACTGCTCACTGCAAGCGGTCCGCTCGCCTACCGGGTGATCGATGCCCAAGAGAGAAATGCAGCGTTTTTTCCGGGCCCCTTACCGGCACCGACCGAATGGACGGCAACCCCTCTATTTACGAGCTGGAACCCGACATTCGGCAATCCGTCGACCGAAATGCACAGCGCATTCGCTCGGCAAGGCGAAGTAGTGGGTGTCTACATTGCCTACTACCGCAATCAGGACTACGACCATAAGCTGATTACCTCGACCAATACGCTTGTCCGTAGTAGCGATCCGATCTGGTCCATCATCGACCAACGAAGCCGCCTTGTCGAACTTGCCAATTCCGTTACCCGGGTTCGAAGCAGTACGTTACTGGGCAAGGAGTCCCCAATTCCCCGCCGCCTGACCATGTGGCAGTGGTACTGGATAAACGGAAAAATCACCGCGTCCGAGTTCGAAGCCAAGTGGCTGACCGCCCTCTCTCGCCTGCAAGGCCATGGTGACGGTTCGGCTGCCATCGTCGTCTATGCCCCCGAGGAGCAGGCCGAACAATCCTTGCCCGTATTTACCAAAGGCCTGGCAACTGAGCTCGACCAGCTACTGAACTCCAGGCAAGCGTCCCGATGAGTCAAGATCGACGTCCATTGATCGCTCATGTTTTATATCGGTTCGATACCGGCGGGCTCGAAAACGGTGTCGTCAACCTGATCAACCACCTGCCACACGACAAGTATCGCCACGCCATCATCGCACTCACCGAAATCACCGCATTTCGACAACGTATCCAGCGTAAGGATGTAGAGTTCATTGCCTTGCACAAGAAGCCGGGACACGGCTTCTGGCTTTATCCAGAGCTTTTCCGACTGTTTCGCAAACTCCGCCCCGGGATTGTCCACACCCGCAACCTGGCCGCCCTCGAAGCAGCCGTTCCAGCCTGGCTGGCAGGCGTTCCAGGGCGCTTGCATAGCGAACATGGCCGCGAAGGGGCCGATCTCGATCCGGCTCATCCGAAATACCGGCTGATGCGTCGCCTATACCGGCCGTTCGTGACAAATTACCTGGCCCTGTCTGCCGACCTGTCGCACTATCTGAGCCATTACATCGGAATACCCGAACACAAACTCAGTCAGATATACAACGGTGTGGATAGCAAACGATTCTTTGGCGGGGTTGAACGACAGCCCATACCGGATTGTCCTTTTCAATCGCCGGCACATTGGTTTTTAGGGACCATCGGGCGGATGCACGTAGTCAAAGATCAAATGAATCTGGCCCAGGCAGTTGCTTGCGCGCTGGACAAGCAGCCCGACCTTAGGCGGCGCCTCAGGCTGTTGATGATCGGCGACGGCCCTGAACGGACCCGCATCGAATCCTATCTGAAGCAATCCGGACTCACCGATATCGCCTGGACCCCTGGAGAACGCGACGATGCACCGGCCATTCTGCGCGGCCTGGATTGCTTTGTCCTGCCTTCCAAATCGGAAGGCATCTCGAACACCATTCTCGAAGCCATGGCCACCTCGCTCCCGGTCATTGCCACCGATGTCGGCGGCAACCCGGAACTGGTGCAAGCTGGGCTGACAGGAAAGCTCGTCGCCGCCGAAGATCCCGCCGCGCTGGCCGACGCCATCATCGACTACGCAAACCATCCCGACTCCGCCAAGCAAGCCGGTATGGCCGGGAGAAAAGCGGTCGAATCAAAATTCAGCCTCGACGCCATGATCAAGGCATACTGCGCGCTTTACGACGGACTGCTTCCCGCCAGCCCACAGGCCTCCCATCGTCCCTCCTGAGACCACGACCATGTGCGGAATTACCGGCATCTTCGACCTACGCCAACAACGGATCATCGACGCCGCAACGCTGGCTCGCATGAACGAGGCGCAGCACCATCGCGGCCCCAACGAAGGCGGACAACATCTTGAGGCCGGTATCGGGCTCGGCCATCGCCGCCTCTCGATCATCGATCTGAGCACCGGCCAGCAGCCGCTCTACAACGAAGACCGCTCGGTCTGCGTGGTATTCAATGGCGAAATCTACAACTACCAGGCGCTGATCCCCGAACTGCAGGCCTTGGGACATGTCTTTCACACGCGCAGCGACACCGAGGTCATCGTGCATGCCTGGGAGGCCTGGGGAGAAAACTGCGTCCAGCGTTTTCGCGGCATGTTTGCCTTTGCCTTGTGGGACAGCACGCAGCAAATCCTCTTCCTGGCCCGCGACCGGCTCGGCGTCAAACCGCTGTATTACGCCGAACTGGACGATGACACGCTGATCTTCGGCTCCGAACTGAAGTCCCTGCTGGCCCACGGCGGCCTGTCGCGGCAACTCGACCCGCTGGCTGTCGAAGAGTACTTTGCCCTCGGCTATGTCGCCGAACCGCGCAGCATCTTTCGCCAGGCCCGCAAGCTACCGCCGGGACATACGCTTTTGCTCCGCCGCGGCCAGCCCGTTCCGCCGACACGGGAATACTGGGACGTCCGCTTCACGCTGAACAATCCGCTGAGCCAGGAAGCGGCCTGCGCCGAGCTCAATGACAAGCTGGCCGAATCGGTTCGCCTGCGGATGATTTCCGAAGTACCGCTCGGCGCCTTCCTCTCCGGCGGCGTCGATTCGAGCGCCGTCGTGGCGGTGATGGCCGGTCTATCGGAAGAACCGGTCAATACCTGCTCGATCGGCTTCGACGATCCCAAGTTCAACGAATCGGCCTTTGCCCAAATGGTGGCTGATCGCTACCAGACGCACCATCATCTTGAAGTCGTGCAAAGCGACGATTTCGATCTGATCGACACCCTGGCCGAACTGTACGACGAACCCTTTGCCGACAGCTCGGCGATTCCGACCTACCGCGTCTGCCAGCTGGCTCGCCAGCACGTCACCGTGGCGCTGTCGGGCGACGGCGGCGACGAAAGCTTTGGCGGCTATCGCCGCTATCGCCTGCACCTGCGCGAAGAACGCCGCCGTGCCCTGCTCCCGGCCGGCTTGCGCCGCCCGCTGTTCGGCCTGCTCAGCCAGGCCTATCCGGATATCCCCTGGGCACCTCGCGTACTTCGAGCCCAATCGACCTTCGCCGAAATGGCGCGCGACTCGGTCGACGCCTACTTCCACCAGATCTCCGTACTGCGCCAACCGCTGCGCGACCGGCTGTACAGCCGGGAATTCAAACAGCGCCTGGACGGCTACAACGCCCGCGAGGTGTTTGCCTACCACGCCGCCCGGGCCGGCACCGACGACCCGCTCGCCCTCATTCAATATCTCGATCTGAAAACCTATCTGGTCGGCGACATCAACACCAAGGTCGATCGGGCCAGCATGGCGCATTCCCTCGAAGTCCGCGAACCCCTGATGGACCACGAACTGATCGAATGGCTGGCGAGCTTGCCGAGCCAATTGAAGATCCAGGGGGACGAAGGCAAGTTCCTCCTGAAAAAGGCCATGGAGCCGAAATTGCCGGCCGATGTCCTCTACCGGCCCAAAATGGGCTTCGCCGTTCCCCTCGCCGCCTGGTTCCGCGGCCCGCTCAAGGCACGCGTCAGAACGGCCATTCTCGGACCACGCCTGGCCGCAACCGGCTGGTTCGACCCCGGCTACCTGCAACACCTGCTCGATGCACATCAATCCGGGCAACGCGACTACAGCGCCCCGCTGTGGTCGCTGCTGATGTTCGAAGCCTTCCTGCGCAAGGTCGTCGACGCACCGTCCGTCGCCACTCCTTTCCCGACAAGCCCATGACAACACGCATCCTCCACGTTCTCGATCACTCGATCCCGCTGCACAGCGGCTACACCTTCCGGACGCTGTCCATCCTGCGCGAGCAACGCAAACTCGGCTGGGAAACCCATCACCTGACTTCGCCCAAGCAGATCGATTGCGCGGTCGCTGAAGAAGATGTCGATGGCTGGCACTTTTTCCGCACCCCACAGCTCACCGGCGCCGCCGCCAAATGGCCGGTACTGCGCGAAATCAAGCTGATGCAACAGCTCGAAAGTCGTCTGCGCGAGGTCGCGCTGCACATCAAGCCGGACATCATCCACGCCCATTCGCCGGTACTGAACGCCATCCCGGCGCTGCGCGTCGGCCAGGCACTCGGCATCCCGGTCGTCTATGAGGTTCGCGCCTTCTGGGAAGACGCCGCCGTCGACCATGGCACGACCACCGAAGGCAGCTTGCGCTATCGCCTCACCCGGCAGCTCGAAACCTGGGCGCTGAAGCGCGCCGGACACGTCACGACGATCTGCGAAGGTTTGCGCAGCGACATCGCCGCCCGCGGCATCCCGGCCGAACGCATTACCGTCATTCCCAACGCTGTCGACATCGAAGCCTTTGCCGTCGGCGGCCAGCCGGATGCCGCGCTGAAAGCCCGTCTCGGATTGGATGGCTGCAAGGTAATCGGCTTTATCGGCTCCTTTTATGCCTACGAAGGACTCGATCTGCTGCTCGACGCACTGCCGCAAGTCCTCGCCAAGGTGCCGGAAGCCCGCGTCTTGCTGGTGGGCGGCGGTCCGCAGGACAAGGCCCTGCAAGCACAGGCCCAAGGCCTCGGCATCGCCGACAAGGTGATCTTCACCGGCCGGGTGCCGCATGCCGAAGTCCAGCGCTATTACGATCTGGTCGACGTACTGGCCTATCCTCGCCACTCGATGCGCCTGACGGAGCTGGTCACGCCACTCAAACCGCTGGAAGCCATGGCCCAAGGCCGCGTCCTGATCGCCTCCGACGTCGGCGGCCACAAGGAATTGATCGAGGACGGCAAAACCGGCGTCCTCTTCCGCGCCGGCTCGGCCGAATCGCTCAGCCGGGCCATACTCGACCTGCTGGCCAAGGAATCGACCTGGCCGACCATCCGAGCCGCCGGCCGCAACTTCGTCGAGAACGAACGCAACTGGACGAATTCGGTCGCCCGTTATCAGGCCATCTACTCCAACCTGAACCGGCAGGCGCGCGCATGAAAAATCGCGCCATCATCATGAGCGGGCCGCTGCCGCCGGCCGTCGGCGGCATGGCCTCGGTACTGGGTGCCCTGCACGCTTCCTCGCTGTCGCAACGCCACGCCCTGACCCTGTTCGAAACCGGCAAGACAACGCCGGAAAGCCGCCCCCTGTGGCAAGGCATCCTCACCCGCCTCGACCTGATGCGGCGCTGGTGGCACTTGATGGGGCAGACACCGCGGCCGATCGCCCACATCCATACCTGCAGCGGTCTGACTTTTTTCCTCGACGGCATCCTGCTGTTGCTCGCCAAGGCCAGACGAACCCCTACCATTCTCCACATCCACGGCGCCCGCTTCGACCAGTTTCTCGACAGCCTGAATCCTGCCATGGCAGCACTGGCTCGTTGGCTTGCCCGACGCGCCGATGTCGTTATCGTCCTTTCCCAAGACTGGCGCAACCGTCTCGCCGAACGCCTGCCCGGTGCCAGACTGGCAGTCGTAGCCAATGGCGTGCCGGGCTTTTCCGGCGAGCGCCAGGCCGAATCCGGCAAGACGCCGCGCTTCCTGTTCCTGGGCAATCTCTGCCGACGCAAGGGGGTTCATACCTTGCTCGATGCCATCGAGCAAGCGAAGACCCCATGGCAACTCGACCTCGCCGGCGGTGAGGAAGAACCCGGCTTCACACAATGGACCCACGAACAGATTGCTTCGCGCGGCCTGGGCGACCGTGTCCACCTGCTCGGCCCCGTCGTCGGCGAAGCCAAGACGGCACTACTGGCCAAGGCCGATGGCTTCGTTCTTCCCTCGCTGGCCGAGGGCTTGCCGATGGCCCTGCTGGAAGCGATGGCGGCACGACTCCCGGTTGTCGTCACCCGGGTCGGAGCCATGCCGGAAGTGATTCGCGACGGTATCGAGGGCTACCTCGTGGCGCCGGAGAATGCCGGCGAACTGGCCGCCGCTTTGGACAAAATAGCCGCCAACCCCGACCAGGGTCTCGCCATGGGACGGGCAGCCAGCCAAACCTGCGACCAGGCCTACGGGGTCGAGCGCATGGTCGATGCGCTGCTCGCCATCTATAACCGGTTTCCGGTGGAGCACAGGCAATGAGCGAAAAATCCCTCTACACCCGCTTGATCAGCGGCCTGATTTTCCCGCTGCAGGAAAAGCTGAAAAAGCACGATACCGTGGCCATTCACGAAGCCCACGAAAAAAGCCAGTGGTGGACGCCGGGCGAACTGGAGCGTTACCGCCTGGAAAGACTGCGCCGCTTTCTGCAGGATGTCGGAAGCCATGTGCCCTACTACCAAGCGCTATTCGCCCAAACCGGCTTTGCCCCGGAGCGCCTGCAGAACATCGCCGACCTGCGCCAGCTTCCCTTTCTGACCAAGTCGCTGATCCGCGAAAACACGCAAGCCCTGACCTCGACCCAAGCCGTGGATCTGGCCCGTTTCAACACCGGCGGATCGAGTGGCGAGCCGCTGATTTTCTATATCGGCAAGGAGCGGGTCAGCCACGACGTCGCCGCCAAATGGCGGGCGACGCGCTGGTGGGATGTCGATATCGGCGATCCGGAAATCGTCGTCTGGGGCTCGCCGATCGAACTCGGCGCGCAAGACCGGATGCGCCATCTGCGCGACAGCCTGATGCGGACCGAACTGCTGCCCGCCTTCGAGATGTCGGCAGCGCGACTCGACGAGTTTGTCGCCCGCATTCGCCAACGCCGGCCGCGCATGCTGTTCGGCTATCCCTCCTCGCTCTCCCTGATCGCCCGCCATGCTCGTAAACAGGGCATCGCCATGAACGATCTCGGCATCAAGGTCGCCTTCGTCACCTCCGAGCGCCTCTACGACGAGCAACGGGAAATCATCGAAGCCGTCTTCCAGTGCCCGGTGGCCAACGGCTACGGCTCGCGCGATGCCGGCTTCATCGCTCACCAGTGCCCAAGCGGCAGCATGCACATCACGGCGGAAGACATCATCGTCGAAATCGTCGATGCCAACGGACAACCGGTCCCCCCCGGCCAGGCCGGCGAGATCGTCGTCACCCACATGGCAACCGGCGACTTTCCGTTTATCCGCTACCGCACCGGCGATGTCGCCGTGATGGACGACCAGCCCTGCGCCTGCGGTCGCGGCCTGCCCGTGCTCAAGGAAATCCAGGGCCGGGCCACCGATTTCGTCATCGCCCAGGACGGCACCGTCATGCACGGCCTGGCGCTGATCTACACCCTGCGCGACATTCACGGCATCGAAGCCTTCAAGATCATCCAGGAAAGCCTGCAGCTGACCCGGGTCGAGATTGTCGTCGCGCCGCACTGCGACCTCCCCGCCGCCAAGACCCGTATCGTCCGCGAACTGGGTGCCCGACTTGGCGCGAATGTCGAAATCGACGTGCAGGTCGTTCCCGAGATTCCTGCCGAAAAATCCGGCAAATACCGTTATGTCATCAGCAAGGTCGGCACGTGACGCATTCTTCGCCAGCGCCCACCGACACCACCTGGGACATCGTCTATTTCCCGCTTGGCGCCGCCGCCTTCGGCGGTGCCGAGCGCTCCTTGCTCGAACTGGCCGCAGCGCAGCAAGCCGAGGGCAAGCGGGTCCTGATCGGCTATGAACGCGCCTTGCAAGACACCGATTTCATCAGCCAAGCCGAGGCCCTCGACTTGCCCTTGCAACAAGTAGGCTGGTCGCCCGAAGACAGCCTGCTACAAGTCGCCCGATCCGCCTGGCAATTTTTCCGCGCCATTCGGCCCGCCCTGCTCCATTTCAACATTTCCTGGCGGCGCCGGATGTGGCTGGTACCTGTAATCGCCCGCATTGCCACTCGGGCTCGCCTGATCGGCACCATGCGGGCGATCCCGGAGCGCTACGACCGGATTCCACGCCGCTTTTATCTCGGCCTCATTCCGGGGCCGCGCCTGTGGATCCTGCCCGACCTGGCCACCGGCAGGACCTGGGCGAGAAGCCTCGACATCACGGTCTCGGTCAACCGCATCGACTTTCCGCCCCGCCTGATCAAGGAATTCGGCTTCCCGGAAAGCAAACTTCGGGTGATCTACAACGGCGTGAAAATCCCCGAACGCGCGCCCACCGCCGAAGAACGCCTGGTGGCAAAGATTCGCCTGGGCATGCCAGCCGATCAATTCCTGGTTGCCTACGTCGGCCGCCTCTCCGAGGAAAAGGGCATCGGCCACGCGATCGAAGCCATCGCCGCCGGCCCGGCCGAAACCCAGTTGATCGTCGCCGGCGAAGGCGCCATTCTCGACCAACTCAAGGCCCAGGCCAGCCAGCTCGGCATCGCCCGGCGCGTCCATTTCGTCGGTTATGCCAGCCAGCCGCAAGCAATTTTCACGGCGGCCGATGTCGTCGTCGTGCCCTCGCTCTGGGACGAAGCCTTCGGGCGGGTCGTCGTTGAGGCGATGGCCTGCGGCGCCGCCGTGATCGCCACTGCGGTCGGCGGTATGCAGGAAATTTTTACCGACGGTCAGGAAGGACTCTACGTCCCACGGGCCGATAGTACCGCCATCGCCCAGGCCATTTCACGGCTGCGCGACGATCCCCGCTACTGGCAGGACATCGCCCAGGCCGGACGTCGCCTGGTCGAGCACAAATATGCCACGCAGCGGGTCGTCCAAGAATACGGCCAACTCTATGCCACACTTGTCCCGGCCCGCGATGCCGCCGGCGCGCCCTAGTCAGGGGACTTTTGAATCATGCGTGATCTCGTTGTTACCCTGTTCATGACCATCACCATCCCCCTCGGGTTGTTCCACCCGTGGATGGGCATCATGAACTGGACCTTCATCAGCCTGGCCAGTCCGCACCGGCAAGCCTACGGTTTCATCTACGATGCACCGCTGGCCATGCTGACGGTCATCACCACCCTGCTCGGCATTCTTTTTTCGCGCGACCCCAAGCGGCTGGTCATCCGCGGCCCGATGGTCTGGATGGGGGTTTTTACGCTGTGGATGCTGATCACGTTCCCCTTCTCGCTCGACCAGGGAGACGGCTACAACCAGGAGATACTCTCCAAGGTCATGAAAATCATGTTCATGAATTTCATCGCCATGATGGTCATCTTCAACCGCAAGCAGATCGACATCCTGATCGCGGTCTGCGCCATCTCGCTCGGCATCTACGGCGTCAAGGGAGGCATTTTCACCCTGATGACCGGGGGCAATTTCCGGGTCCAGGGCCTGGGCGGCTTCCTGGTCGGCAACAACGAAATGGCGCTCGCCCTGATCATGATCGTGCCCCTGCTCTACTACATGCAGCAAACCACCGACAACCGCTGGTATCGCAAAGGGCTACTCGCCGCCATCTTCCTGACCTGCGTCGCCGCCATCGGCTCGCAATCGCGTGGTGCGCTGGTTGCCCTGGTGGCAATGGGGTCCGCCTTCATCTACCGCAGCCCGCAACGCGGCAAAGCGCTCATTCCCTTCCTTGCGGTCGCGCTGTTCATTCCCTTCTTCATGCCCGAAAGCTGGTGGTCGCGCATGGATACCATCTCGACCTATGACCAGGATGCTTCCGCCATGGGACGCATCAACGCCTGGTACCTGGCCTGGAACGTGGCAACCCACAACTTCTTCGGCGGCGGCTTCTATCTCGAATCCGACCGCATTTTTGCCATGTACGCCCCCGACCCGACCGACATTCACGTCGCTCACAGCATCTATTTCCAGACCCTGGGCCAACACGGCTTCATCGGCCTGTTCCTGTTCCTGGGCATGTGGGTGTCGACCTGGCGCACGGCACGCTGGATCAACCGCTTCAGTCACGACCCCAAGGATCAGCTACTGTCACGCATGATCGAGGTCAGCCTGGTCGGTTATGCCACCGGTGGGGCCTTCCTCAATCTTGCATATTTCGACGGCCCTTACTACCTGTTGGTAGCACTGGCCGCCTTGCGCTTCAAATTAATGAACAACACCCCCTCGCCTGCGCCGAGCCTCCAGTCGGCAACGGCAGGATAAAGCGCAAGCTTTCCGATTCGGCTACCCGACCTTGCTATTTACGACCGGACAATTCGCCCTGCTTTATCTGCCCGTCGTACTGGCCGCATTCTTTGCGCTCGGTCGCGTCTCGCCGGGTGCCGCTGCCGCCTGGCTGTTTCTCGCTTCCGTCTTTTTCTACGGCTATTGGGCACCCACCTTCATTATTCTGCTACTCGGCTCGATCATCTGGAACTATGGCATCGGACGGCGCATCGCCGCTCATGCACGCCCATCCGGCCAACCGGCCGCGAAGCGCTGGCTGATCCTGGGCATTGCCGTCGATCTCGGACTACTCGGATATTTCAAATACGCCAATTTTTTCGTCAACAATTTCAATGCGCTCAGCGGTCTCGACTGGCAGATCGGCAATATCGTCCTGCCGATCGGCATCTCGTTTTTTACCTTTACCCAAATCGCCTTCCTGGCCGATGCCTATCAAAAGGGAACGCGGGAATACCAGTTCATCCATTACGGCCTGTTCGTCACCTATTTTCCGCATCTGATTGCCGGCCCGGTGCTGCATCACGCCCAGATGATGCCGCAGTTCAGGGAAGCCGCAACCTACCGGATCAATCCCGTCAACCTGGCCGCCGGACTGTTTATTTTTGCCCTTGGTCTCGGCAAGAAAATCATCCTGGCCGACGGCATCAGTCCCTACGCCGATGCCGTCTTCAATGCCGCCGAGAACGGTACCCCTCCGGACTTGCTCGAAGCCTGGATCGGTGCCCTGGCCTACACCTTCCAGCTGTACTTTGATTTCTCCGGTTACTCCGACATGGCCGTCGGACTGTCTTGGCTGTTCAACGTGCGCCTGCCATACAACTTCAACTCGCCTTACCGGGCCGGCAACATCACGGAGTTCTGGCGCCGCTGGCACATGACTCTGTCAAGTTTCTTGCGCGACTATCTGTACATTCCACTGGGCGGCAATCGACATGGCCCGTTCCGCCGCTATATCAACCTCGCGGCGACGATGGTTCTGGGCGGTCTCTGGCATGGCGCCAGTTGGACCTTCGTCTTCTGGGGAGCATTGCATGGCATCTATCTGGTGATTAACCACGGCTTCCAGGCCATTTTCCCACACTCATCCGGGGCAAACGCCCTCTCCATCCTGTATCGATTTCTTGGCTGGTTGATCACAATTATCAGCGTCGTCATTGCCTGGGTCTTCTTCCGCGCCGCAGACTTCTCCACGGCTTGGCATGTTCTAAATGGCATGACCGGATCGGTGCCCTGCACCGAAACGCACGCCATCCTGTTCAATCTCGGCCTGGATTGGCAGCGCGGCATCACCTTCCTGGTCGGTCTCGCCACGCTCAGTCTTTTCCTCCCCAACAGCAACCGGATTGGCGAAGCACTCAGGCAGTGGCTGGAAAGACAGCCCGGACATGCCCCGTTGATCGCCGGCTGCGCCCTGATCCTGGCCAGCTTTCTGATCCTGATCAACTCGACCCGGGATAGTGTCAGTGCCTTTATCTATTTCAATTTCTAAGCTGCTACGACTGATCGCGGGCATGCTGCTCGCGTTGCTGTTGCTTGAACTGTGCTGTCGCCTGCTACCGGTGTCGACGGCCACCTACACCGGCTATCACGTTGCGCCGAATATTCTGACCTATCCGCCGCATCATCGCTTCACCATCGCCAGTGGCTGGGATCTGAAAAATGCGCATCATCACCAAGCCAACAATTACGGTTTCCTTGCCGATCATGATTTCGCTTTCAATCCCCAAGCCATCGGCCTGGTTGGTGACAGCTTCGTCGAAGCCAACATGCTACCGCCCCACGACCGCCTGGCAGCGCAACTGGAAAAGGCGCTGGGTGGGCAAACGGTTTTTGCGCTCGGCGGCCCGGGCTCAAGTCTGCTCGATTACGGCGAGCGCATCGAGTTTGCGCACCAAACCTTCGGCATCAATCAATTCGTCGTCGTTCTGGAACGCGGCGATATCCGACAGGCCCGTTGCGGTTCCGGCCATAACCACGGCCCCTGTTTCGACCCGCACAGCCGAAGCAGCCGCCTCCTGCATCAACCTGCAGCCGACTGGAAAAAGCGCCTGATTCGCGAATCGGCCCTGGCCCAATACGTTTTTTCCCAGCTCAAGGTTGACCCGGCCAAATTCTGGAAGCAATCCGCTTCGACCTCTGACTCACAGGGTAAAGCCACTTCAGTGCCGGATATCGATGATTCAGCAAACGAGGAAATGCTGATCAGCCGCCTGTTCTTCGACCGCCTCGAAAGCATTCAGCCACCACCTCATGTCCTGTTCGTCACCGATGCCGACCGCAAGAACCTGATGAATGAAAGCAGTACGGCCCCCGATCCCTTAAAGCAATTCAAGGAACTGGCGCATCGTAAAGCTTATGCCGTTATCGAACTCGATGAGCCCTTCCGGCACTTCCTCCACCAAGGCAAGCTGATCCTTGAAGTCGGACCGGCCGATTCACATTGGAATGCAGCGGCCGTTCAGGTCGTTACCAAGCAAATCGCCACGCAACTCAAGCCTCGGTAACGCTTGAAGCAGGTAGTGCCCGTCGAGCCTGCCAAGCTGCTTTCACCGCCCCCAAGCGCTCGCGTCCTGCCCTGACCAGCCCAGCGACAGAGCGCAGATTGCAGGCAATGATGCCAACCCGTTCGCGACGATGACTCATCCACGATTTTTTATAGGCATCGTCGCCGGTCAGATAGTCGATCTCGACAACAGCGTCGACGTCCAGCGCCATCTTGAACATTTCCGCGGTCAGAATCGTTCCTGCAGAAATCTGCGCATAATCCTCGTCATAAGCCAGCTTGAAAATATAGGCCCGCCGGTTCAACGTGAACCAGAGCTGCGCCGCCACCGGCACATCGCCGACACAGGCCAGGCCAAGTCGCAACCAGCCGCGTTCGGCACAAATCCGCACCCACTGGCGAATAAATCCAGGATAAGGCTCGGCGTTCTTCCAGCTCTTCCGATAAACCTGCTCGTAAGCATCCATTCCACGATCGACATCAGCAGGTGCCGTGATGATTTCCAGCCGGTTGGCAGAATCGGCGTAGAACTTCTTCGCTTTGCGTGTCCAGGTATTGCGTAAACGCGAATCCCGCGATTGCATGTAGGCATCGAACTGCAGGCCTTCGCAGGGTAGATACCAGTTGCCGAAACAATAGTATTCGCGGACATACCAAGCCTGTGCCGCGAACGCTCGCTTGAGACTGGCAAGATCCGGGGACGCCGCGTCAAGTGGCGACAAATTGACCGTGGCAATGCCCGGCCTGGCCCGACCGAGCGAGTCGACTAGCTGTTCAGCCGAGACGGCGCGATCCGCGCCGACACCGATCAAGGGCGAATAGAGCGAGGCGTAATAATTGGCCAATGCATTGACCGTCCCTCCGGGGGGACGATAAAGCAGCATCGTGCTCTGGCCATCGACATCGGTTGGAAAAAGAAAATCCCAGTCAGACTCGCCGATCTGCTCGACAAAATTATGCTGCCACTCGAAAGTTGCGAAGGGGTTGACCGGATTGCCTGCTGCAGCGAACCAGGTGCGCCTCTCCTCGAGGAAACGCAGCGCCTGCTGTTTGTCGAAGACATTCATTTTGTCTGCTTTCGATCCATCGATCAGGGTTTAGCGGCAAGCGCGCTGCTCAGGATAGTCTCGAACAGGTTGGCTTGGCGGCTCCAGGCAAAATCGCGCAGCACCGTTTCGCGTCCCCGCTCGCCCAGGCATCGGCGCTTCTCCGGTACGTCGAGCAAGGCCAGCACGGTATCGGCAATCTCATCAGCCCCATCGCGAACCAGGAGGTTGTCACCATCGACCGCCCCCAGCCCGCCGATGCTCAACGAGGTGGCTACCACCGCCTTGCCCATCGCCCAGGCCTGCAGCAATTTGTTCTTGATCCCGGCCCCCGACTGCAGCGCCGAGACGAAAACCGCCGCGGACTGCACGTACGGTCGGATATCATCGACCGCACCCGTGACAACAACCCGCTCGCCAGCCAAGGCTCGGACTTCCGGCCCCGGATCACGGCCAACCAGGGTGAGGACCACATCAGGTCGCTTTGCCCAGATGCGGGGCATGATTTCATGGACCAGAAACTGAGCCGCCTGCTGGTTGGGCGGGAAAGCCATCGTCCCTTCGAAGACCAGCCGATCCGGCCGCTCGGCAGCGGGTGACGGCGTAAAGAACTCGATATCGACGCCATTCGGCACCACGCTCACCGGTACGCTGGGCGAAGCCTTGGCGAAACTCTCGGCATCGTCATCGGACACCACCACGCAATGGGCGACCCGTTGCATGCAGTAACGTTCGTACAGCCAGTTGACGCTCAGGTACTTGAAAAAGCGGACCTTGGTGAGCAGACCGGGGGTACTGCACAGCGCCCGCCAAAAAGTAAGCACCATGTCATCAACCAGATCGGCCACCACAGGTATGCCATCCCAACGGGTCGGCAAATGGAGAAACAGGCAGGCTCCCGCATCCCAAACCACATCGTAGTCATCCGGTACTATGGTCGTTTCGAGCAACTGCACCAGGGCCTCGCTGCGCGGATAGAGGCAGCGCGGATCCCATCCGGCCACCATGCCCTTCCAGCCACGGGACGTCTGCTTGGCCGGTGCCGGGACGGTCCAGATCCGCTCGAACAGGGCAACCGGTTCGCCGTCCGGTGTCGCATCGTGATAGCAGAGCAAGTCGAAGCGATGTCGTCCCTTCAATTGATGGGCGAGATGCAGAACGCGCAACAACAAACCGTCCCGGTAGGAGTTGGGATAGCGGTCGCACAGCAGCAGAATTCTCATCGGGGCTCACCTCGAGACAAATTCGACAACCAATCGCCGGTCGCCATTTCTACCTGGCTACGCAATAGGGCGCTGGAAAAGGTGTGATCGGCTGCATCCAGATCGAGGCGCACGATATCCGGCCGTTGCAGCAGCGCGGCCAGTTGAGGATGAGACGCGGCAAATTCGACAAACTCCGCCGCCACCATGTCGACACCACTCAAAATCAGCAAACTCGGGCCCTGGAAAGCTTGCCAACCGTCGACCATCCGTGCCCGGAAATCAACCGATGCAACCGGCCGACTCCCGCCTCGCCAACGTCGCCAGAGCTTGCCGGCAAATTCGCCCAGCGACGCCAGGACATTCACCTGGCCACTTAGCAACTTCACCCAGAAAGCCCGATCCAACAAGCGTTTATGGTAATAATGCTTGATTTCGGCATTGGCCAGGGTTTCGGCGTTGCGCACCCAGGGGTTGAGCAAGACCAGACCGGAAATGCCGGTCAGCAAGGGTTGGCTGATCAGGATCGCAGAAGCGGCATCGCACAGTCCCCAGAGCACGACTTTCTGCAGATCGGGCAAGGCCTGCCGGAAGGCTTGAACGGCACTGGCGATATCCGGTCCGAGATGTTCGAAGCCGGGAAAGTTGCCCGTCGCATCGCCCATACCGCGCGTATCGAAGCGCAGCACCGGGAAACCCGCCGCAGCAAGGCTGCGCGCTAGCAAAACGAATTGGCGGTGGCTACCTACCCGATATTGCGGCCCGCCGACCACGATCACCACCCCAGTGCCGCACCGTTCCTCGGGAATCGACAGGATGCCCGGCAGGCGTTCACCAAGACAATCGAATACGAGAGGCTGTTCGCTATAAAGGGTCATCGCCCCACCGCACCCAGCGTTTCGACCAACAGGTCGGGCGCCGCTTCGATTTCCAGGGTCTGCCAGAAACTGGGCCCACGAACGACCCGCGCCGCGATGTCGGTCTGTGCCGACCATGCCTCGACCTGACGTTGCGCCACAACCGTCAGTGCAGCTTCGCTGCGCGGCGATACCTCCAGCCATTCAATCCGCCGCACCTCAGCCGGAAGGACCGCCTTGGCTTCCGCCATCGGTAACATGAGAGCGGGCGCCAGCCCGTAACCAGCCACTTCAAGCGTCTCACCGGCCTGCAGACGTGCCATCAAGGCGGCGGTTGTCGTCGCTCCCCCATCGCGTCCCGCTGCGTCACCCGCCAGCCTGAGGCGCAAAACCTGTTGCACGTACTGCGCCCCGGAAATCACCGGCTGCCAAAACAGCAACCCCAGGTCGCGCTGCGGATGGCGTTGCAGACTATGCATGCAGAGCAAGGCGCCAAGACGCATGCCCCAATACCAGAATGGCCCCGCCACCTGCGCTGCCAACCAGCGTTGACCAGCCGCAATATCGTCGAGCCAGGCGTCCCAACTCGCCTCGGCATGGTTTCCTGCGCTATCGCCACACCCTGTCAGATCGAGTTGCAAGACATGCCAACCGGCATCGGCCAGGCGCCTCGCCTGTTCCGCGACCATGCGCCGGGACTTGTTCTGTTCCTCCATGAAGGCCGGAACAAAAAGAATCCCCCCGCGCGAGGGAACGGCTCTGGGAAAATAATGGACGGCGTAGAGGGAACGGCCGCCCTCATGCAAAAAAAAATGATTCGCTTGAGGGCTGCCGGTAATCAAGAGTTGGCCAGCCGTTCGACGAACTCGACCAAACTGCCCACGGACGCGAACACCGAACCATCGATTTCATCATCCGGAATGGCAATCCCGAAGCGCTCTTCGATACTGCCAATAATCGCCACCACCGCCATCGAATCAAGCTCGGGAATCGCGCCCAACAGCACCGTATCCGCATTGAACCCCTGCGCCCGCCCCTTGAGGCTCAGCACATCGTCGAGCAAATCCAAAACTTCCTTTTGAGTATCCAAGCCATTGACTCCAAACAAAAACGTAGCGCGGCGCCCCCCACACCAAGCAAGCCTCGGGCGCGCTATGAGGACGACATTATACGTAGACTGCGCAAGGCTCCAGCGTGAAGAAATTGGCGAACCCGTACCTGTGCACCGTTCTCGACCACTCCCACCTTGGCGACACCCCAAGTAGACCTTGCCGTGGCCGAATGCGTCGGGAACCGTGTACTTTGTCACGTACAATCGCATTGTGTTGGCATAGACTACCTTGCCTTCAAATGCCGGACAGCATTCGGTATCCCCGATCGCGGCGCATATCGGGCGCTACGCTAACCGCCTTCTCGTTGGAATTCTTGTATGCGTTTTGAAATCAATCTGGCCGATCTGAATCCGGCTTTGCCCTGCCACCACGACACACCCGAAGAATGGTCCCGCCACGGCATCCTGGCCACGACCCAGGGCGCGCGTATCGACTTGGCGAGCGATCAAGGCCTGTTCGGCGTCCTTGTTGGTCAAGCGAACTCGCCGGAACAGTCCAAACCACTCTCGGCCAAGGCCATTCTCGGCCTGTATGCAAGCCAGGGAAAGCGCTTTCTCGACGGGTTGCGGGGACGCTACGCAATCGCCGTGATCGACAGTCGCCAGCGCACGGTCTGGCTAGCCAACGACAGGATGGCCGTCAACGGCTGGTGTTATCGGCTAAGTCCCGGACGCATCATCTTTTCGGATCGTGCCGACCAGATCGGTGAAGACAGCCCCATTTCGCGGCAAGCATTGCTCAGCTATCTGATCCAGCATGTCATTCCGGCCCCCGCGACCATCTTTGAAGAAGTCTCGAGGCTCCCTGCCGGGCATCTGCTGCGCGTTTCGGAAAAGGGCTGCGAACTGGCTCCGCACTGGGTACCGACTTTCAGCGAACCCGCCGCACCTGACTTCGCCGCGCTGAAGGATGAATTCCGTGCCTTGATCGAGGCCAGCGTGGCACAAATTGCAAACAATCGCCCCGGGGAAACACTCGGCACCTTTCTCTCCGGCGGCACCGACAGTTCGACGGTCAGCGGTACATTACAGAAGCTGGCGGACCGACCAATCCGCGCCTATTCCATCGGTTTCGACGTCAACGGCTATGACGAAATGGAATTCGCCCGCATCGCTGCCCGCCACTTCGGCATCGACCACCGCGAGTATTACCTGACCCCGGAAGACGTGCGCACGGGCATGCCCCTGGTTGCCACGCATTACGATCAGCCATTCGGCAATTCCTCGGCTGTCGCGGCCTACCATTGCGCCCGCGTTGCCCAGACCGAAGGAATCACCACGCTGCTGGCCGGCGATGGCGGCGATGAGTTGTTCGGCGGCAATGCGCGCTACGCCAAACAACGAATTTTCAGTTGGTATGCCAACATTCCGGCCCCCTTACGTCATCTCGTGATGGAGCCGCTCTTTGCCGACAATGCGCTGGCCGGCAAGATTCCTCTCGTATCTAAAGTCGGGAGTTACATTCAGCAAGCCAGGGTACCCTTGCCTGACCGCATGAACATGTACAACCTGCTGCAACGCCTGGGATTGCAGGAAGTACTGACGCCCGCCTTCCTGGCCAACGTTTCGGCAGAGCAAATAGAAGCGGAGCAACGTGCTACCTACCAAGCATGCAGCAGCCCTTTTCAGGTCAACAGAATGTTGGCCTACGACTGGAAATACACCCTGGCCGACAACGATCTGCCGAAAGTGCTGGGCACCACCGGCCTTGCCGGAATTCAGGTCGAATTCCCGCTGTTGGCCGACGCGTTGATCGATTTTTCGGCGCGCCTGCCCGCCGAATACAAACTGCACGGTCTGCAATTGCGCTGGTTCTTCAAAGAAGCCCTGCGCGACTTCCTCCCCGGCGAAATCCTGAGCAAAAAGAAACAGGGCTTCGGGCTCCCCTTCGGCGTCTGGGCTCTCCAGCACGATGCACTACGCAAGCTCGCGGAAAGTGCGCTGGCCAGTTTTGGCGAGCGCGGCGTCATCCGTCCTGCCTTCATTCAGCGTCTGATCAAGGATTTGCTTCCGGCCTACCCTGGCTACTATGGGGAATTGGCCTGGATCATCACCATGCTTGAATTCTGGCTGCAAGATCGGGTACCGCAATTTAGACTCGACGACTGAAGATTGCCCCCTGCCACCGATCGGACCCAACCCATGAAAAACCTGATCAAACGCCTGTTCAATCATTTCGGCTACGAGCTCTGCCGGCTTTCCCCCGAAGAGCACCTCTCGCTCGACGATCAACTGCGTTTCAATTACAAGGAAGCACAGATTTATCGTGCGCTGACGGCCAGTGGGCAGATTTCGATGGAGGAAGCACGCTACCTGTTCGAATTGGTCAGGGAGAGCGACCCGTCCCGTCCGATTATCGAAGTCGGCACCTTGTACGGCGCATCGACCCTGGTCATGTGCCTGGCCAAGCATCCCGGCCAGACACTCTATGCCGTCGACAACTTCTCGTGGAACTCGCTGGGCATCTCGTCGGCCATACACCGCGCCGCTACAAAAAAGCGCCTGGAGGAATGCATACAGCACTTTGGCGTCAAATTGATCGAACAGCCTGCTGCGCGCTTTTACGCGGAATATGACGATGCGCCGCCGGCCCTCTATTTTTGCGATGCAGATCACAGCTACGAAGCTGTGAAACAGGATATTGCCTGGGCCAAAGCCCGGAACTCGACCATCATCTGCGGCGACGATTACGAGCCGCAACATACCGGCGTCGTTCGCGCCGTAGACGAGGTTGGCGGACCGTCCGCCCTGCATGGGGGGCTATGGCGTCTGTGAAAGGCAAGGCAGAAATGGCTTCGTCAGCCACGCCATTGGTTTCGGTGGTCATTCCAGCCTGGAATGCCGAACGTTGGATTGCCGAGACACTGAACAGCGTACAAGGACAAACCTGGTCCTCGCTGGAAATTATTTTGGTTGACGACGGTTCCACAGACCAGACGGCCTCGATCGTGCAACGCGACTTCCCGGCCGTACGCTACATCCACCAGGCGAATGCCGGCCAGGCTGCGGCCCGCAACCGAGGGGTAGCGGCAGCGCAAGGCGAATTCATCGCTTTCCTGGACAGCGACGACCTATGGCTGCCCGAGAAAATTGCCTCCCAACTGCGTCTCATCGCCAATACCCCAGAGGTCAGCCTCGTTTTCTGCGACTACGAATCCTTTGGCGAAATTCCTAACGCGCCGGGCTTTGCCCGCGCCCCGGTGTTGTCAGGCCTGCCGGTGACAGCAGTGGATGAATTCGGCAAACGCATACCGCAAGCAACCCTGCTGCTGCCCTTGATCGACGACCTGTTTTGCCAGATTCCCTCGACCTGGCTGGTCAGACGCGAATTATTCCTGCAAGTGGGTGGCTACGATCCGACGCTGCGACGCGGCGGTGAGGATTGGCTACTTGCGGTCGAACTGGCCAATCGCGGCGATTTCGCCTTTGACACGCGACGCCTGACCCGCCGTCGGGAGGTCCCGTTCAGCCACTCGAAATTATGCCAAGACACCCCCGGCCTGATCCTGGCCATGACCTCCCTGTTGCAACATGCCGAACTATTTCCCGCAACCTTCGTGGCGCGGATTCGCCAGCAACTCGCTTTCAGTTGCCTCTACGCCGGACTGAGCGCAACGGGGAGCGACAAGACAACGCTTCTACGCAATGCCATCCGGCATGCTCGCAGCCTTGATTTTGTCGCACGCGGCAAACTCACCTTACGTGCAGTCTGGGGATTGCTCCGTTCTGAATCCTCTCCGAAGGCGTCTTGAAGCCATGACGCATATCGCCAACAAGCAACAATTGCTCCGCAGCATACTCAGTGGCTGGCTGTCGCTGGCTGCCGAAATCGCCGTCGCCCTGTTGCTGACCCCTTACATCATCGCCAAACTGGGCGCCGCCACCTACGGCGTATGGTCCCTGATGATCAGCGTCATCGGCTACCTCGGACTGATCGATGTCGGCATCCGGGGGAGCGTCGGGCGCTACATCAACCACTATCTGGCCCGAAACGATCAACGTGCCCTGAACGAAGTCGTCGGCACCTCGACGGTAGTCTTGAGCGCGCTATCCCTGCTGGCCGGCGCCGCCGCCTACGCTCTGGGCAACAACTTCTCGACCATCTTTCCGAAGACACCAGCGGAATTGCAAGGCGATATCCGCCTTGCCCTACCCCTGCTCGCCATCGGACTATGGCTCTCCTTCATCTCTTCAATCCTGAGCAATTTGCTGGCCGCCAAGGAAGCGCTCTATCTGACCAACGCCTACAACCTGGTCGTCTTGCTGCTGCGCTCCGGCGCAATCTATTGGGCACTCGGCCACAATCACGGAATCGATGCGCTGGTCGTCATCACGCTGTGCAGCTCAGCATTGGGCGCCCTGCTCAGTCTGTGGAGCGTACGCCGTGCCTATGCCGGAGAAAAACTCGAATTCCTGTGCTTCAGCCTTGAACGATTGAAAAAGATATGGCGTTTCGGCCTCGCAGCTTTTGTCGGACGTTCGGCCTCGACCATGGCCAACGATTCGGCGCCGATCATCGGCATGTGGATTCTTGGCCCCGAAGCTGTCGCCATCTACTCGGTGGCCATGATGCTGACGCAAAACGCCCGGCGGGCGCTGGAGCAAGCCAGCAATGCCGTTTTCCCCTCGGTAATGAAAGCCGGGGCCATTCACGACCTGCCCGGCCTGCGCGGTCTGTTCATCCGTTTCATGGACATCGGCTTTGCCATCGGCTCACTCATCTTTCTCGGTTTGGCCTTTTTCTCCGGCGACTTCCTCAAACTCTGGGTCGGACCGCTGTATCAGGAAGGTAGCAGCACGGTCGCCATCCTCGCCCTGGGTTATCTGCTCGGCAGCATCGCGAGTACGGGACCACTCTCCCTGGCCAGTCTCGACCACGTGAATACCACGATGCGAATCAGCCTGGCCGAAGCAATTTTATGCATCGTACTGACCGCAGCCTTGCCAGGCCTGTTCGGACTGGGACTTGCCGGCATGGCCCTGGGCAGCACGCTGCCTCGCCTGATTACCGGCTGCGCCGTGTATCCTTGGTTGTCGATACACTACCTCGGAGCAGAACTCGCGCCGACGATGCGGGCAGGCTTGCAGCGGAATCTCTACTTCGCCGGCCTCATCGCCTGCTGTTTCTGGCTGATCGCCGCCTTGCGCCCGTCTGCCGAAAGCTGGTCAGCTTTCTTCATCACCGTTATTCTGGCAACACTTGCATACTTGATGATCGTCGCCAGCCGCTACCGGGATTTGCCGCTGATCGGCACCCTCACCAACCGTATCCGCCCATGGCTGCCATGGATCAGCAAGCCTTAGGAATTGCCTTATGTTGAGATTGATCACCCGCGCATTCAGCCCCGGCGGAGCACAAGGCAACCTCTCCGTCCTCTTCTTCCATCGCGTCGTCGCGGAACGCGACCCGCTTTCGCCGGACGAGCCGACCGCTGCCGAGTTCGATCGTCTGCTCGGCTGGCTGCAACGCCAGTTCACGGTCATCTCGCTAAGCGAAGGCGTCTCCCGACTGGCCAATGGGAACTTGCCGCCCGCCGCTGCTGCGATCACCTTCGACGATGGCTATTTCGACAATCTGAGCCTGGCGGCGCCGCTACTGCAAAAACGCAACCTGCCCGCAACGCTATTTGTCGCCACCGACTACATCGATGGCGGCATCATGTTCAACGACATGGTGATCGAGGCACTGCGCAAAACGAACTTGTCCAGGCTTGATCTTTCCGAGCTCGATCTGCCTGTGTTCGAACTCGAGGACTGGTCTCAGCGCCGCGCTGCAGTAAACGCGATTCTACGTGCCATCAAACATCAAGCCCCGGCCCAACGACTGGACACAGCCCGCGCCGTCGTCACCCGTTGCGACGTCACCCTGCCGCAGGATCTGATGATGAGCCGCGAGCATCTTCGCGAATTCTCCCGCCATGGATTCGAAATCGGAGCCCATACCGGAAGCCACCCCATTCTCACCAAGCTCGACGATGCCGATGCCTACCGCGATATTCAGCGTAGCCGGACTTGGTTGGAAGAGTGCCTGGATCGCCGGATCGGCTTGTTTGCCTATCCCAATGGCAAGTACGGCCAGGATTTCGACAGCCGTCATCGCGACATGGCCCGCGCTTGCGGCTTTGACGCAGCTTTCAGCACGGAACCCGGCGTCTGTTCGACTGCAGCCGACCGCTGGGCCTTGCCTCGCTTCACCCCCTGGGATCGCAGTCCTGGACGCTTCGCCCTACGCATGCTGGCCAATTGCCGGAACCGACCTACCGCTGCTTAATCGTCGCTCGAGAAACGATCATGCCCACTCGCCCCGCCCACAACGTGCTATCCCGCCCCCTGCTCTTTTTGCGTGACGTCCATATTGCGCTCCTGGCACTATGCTGCGCAGCGCCAGCCATGGCTCAAAAATCGCCCATTCTCAGCCCACGGGCGTTGCCGCCGGATGTCACACCCAAGGTACTTGAACGCCAGTGCGGAGCCTACACAGGACATTACGGCCCCTTCGACTATCGCAGCGCCCACCCCAGTGACAAGGGCATCGTCGAGAAGTATCACTTCGAAAACGAGTATGCCGCCTTTCTCGCCGGCAAACTAACTGCCGACACCTACGGTAGCTCCGGTCTGGAAGTCGGCAAGGGCTTTCAGTACGTACTGAACTCCTTCCCCAACCATCCTGAAGCCTTGATGGCCATGGAGCGCCTGGGAACCCGGCTCAAGTCGGAACGCCCGCAAAACACCCAATACCCGCTCGAATGCTGGTATGTCCGTGCCTTGAAGACGGTACCCGACGACCCCGTGGTCCGTGTCATGTATGGCATTTACCTGACCAACCGCGGCCGCAACGAGGAGGCCCTGAACAACCTCGATCAAGCCGATGCCGAGTTGCATGACGATGCCAACATGCAGTACAACATCGGCTTGATGTACTTCAAGCTCGGCAAATTCGAAAAGGCACAGCTATGTGCCCTGCGCGCATCAGCCCAGGGCTTCCGGCTGAACGGTCTGGAAACCATGCTGCGCAAGGCCAACCGCTGGAACAGCCAGATACAGTTGCCCGCAGCTGAACCAGAACCGGCAAACGATGGCCCGGCCCCAGCCGCCTCCGTAGAAACCAAGTCGCCATGAAGCCGTTGCGTATCGCCGTTGACGCGCGGAGCCTGCTTTGCCGGGAACCGCGTGGAGAAGGAAAAAGTCTGCTGCGGCTTTATCAGGAAATGCTGCTTGTCCGACCGGAAATCGAAGCAATTTTTTTCGGCGACCATAAAACCCGCGACTTCTGCGGCGAATTGCCGACCGGCGTTCAGTCTTGCATGGTCGATTTGCCCGGAGATCGCTTCGCCGCTTGGGAAAATCTCTACTTCCCCGCTCTAGCCCGGCTGAAGGGCTGCCGTATCCTGCACTGCACCAGTAGTGGCACACCGCGCTGGTGTCCGCTCCCGACCGTAATGACCGTCCACGACCTGATCCCGATATTGGTCGACGATGGTCAGACCGAGCAGGAAAAATTGCGCTTCGCAACACGACTCAAACATGGCATCCGCAATGCACGCAGCATCATCACCGTCTCTCACCATACCAAGGCAGATTTGCAACGCAACTTTCACGAACTGAAGCAGAACGTCGAGGTCATTCACTGGGGAGGCGAGCCCCTGAGCATGCCCGAGCAAAGCATACCTGACGCCTCTCCCTACCTGATCGCCTTTGGTGGCGGGGCGAAACGCAAAAACACCGACTTCACGCTTGAGCGTTTCATCGCGATTGCCCCTCGCGCCCCCGAACTGCGACTGATGCTGGTCGGTATCAGCAATCCCCGGCAACGAACGGAGATCATTCAGCGGCTGGAACGTTGCCAGCTAACGGACCGCGTCATCCTCCCCGGATTCGTCAGCGAAACCGAACTCGAACGGCTGGTCAGCCATGCCTGTGCGCTGCTCTACCTGTCGCAATACGAAGGGTTCGGCTTGCCGGTTCTGGAGGCGATCAGCCGAGGGGTTCCGGTTATCGCAGCCGACCGCACGTCGATACCCGAAATTTTGCGCGGCGTCCCTGGCTGCGTACCACTCGACGTTCCTCATGCCGTGGAGGAGGCCATGCTGTCGATCAGCACCAATTCCGAACTGCGCCGCGCTTGGCAACAGGCGCAAAGCACGGTCCTGCCTCGCTTCGCTTGGCGCGACACGGCAATCCGGACTCTTGCCGTGCTAGACGCTTGCCACTGACCGTCATGCCGGCCAAGCACGCTCACCGTCGAGGGATAAAAGTACAGGGGGGAAACCGGCTATTTTGGGGCTGGTTCGCTTACGTTGTTTTTATCATCTACGGCAGCCTGCTACCGTTCGACTACACCCCGCTGATTGCGGACTCCGCCGTCGAGGCCTTTCTCAACACGCCATTCCTCCACCTCGGCATCGAATCGCGAGCCGACTGGATCGCCAATGGCGTGCTCTATCTCCCCTTGGGTTTCCTGACACTGAGTTGGTTCAAGGCGGGCAAAGCCCTGTCGGCACCAGCCCCATATGCTGCGATGGCAATGTTTTTTTGCCTGCTACTGGCATTTGGGGTTGAATTTGCCCAGCTTTACTTTCCGCCACGCACAGTCTCGCGTAACGACATCATTGCCGAGGTAATCGGCAGTTTCATCGGCGTGGCCCTGGCCTACCGCGGCGACGCCTGGCTCCATACCCTGCTCAAGGCACTCTCCGAGCGACTGGGCGATGTTGCAATACGCTTGTTACAAATCTACGTTGTCGCGTACCTTTTCTTCAGTCTGTTCCCTTTTGACTTCCTGATTTCGGTGGAGGAATTCAAGGACAAGCTGGTTTCCGCCAACTGGGGCTGGTTGATCGCACCATCCAGCCTCGAGCGTGGCCTGATACCGCTGGCCGCGAAGCTGTTGGCGGAAGTGCTTTGCATCATGCCTTTGGGTATGCTGCCGTCACATACACGGCCGCTCCGACTTCGCCCAACGACGGCACTGTTAGCTGGAATGGGCATCGGCCTGAGCATTGAAATCGCCCAATTTTTTATCTTCTCGGGTGTCAGCGAAGGGTTGTCGATCCTTACGCGAGGCCTCGGCATCATTTTCGGCACATGGCTATGGGAAAAGCGCCAGCGATGGCCCGACCTACCGGAAATGTCCATGATTCGCCGCCTGAAACCCCCACTCACCCTCCTCTACCTGCTGATGCTGGCAGCTGTGAATGGCTGGTTTTCGCATCGCTGGCTGGGCCTGTCCGAAGCCGCTGACACCCTGACGCAAACTCGCTTCATTCCGCTTTACTACCATTACTACACGACCGAGCAAGCGGCATTGGTCAGTCTAACCTCGGTTGCCTTGATGTATCTGCCACTCGGACTGCTCACATGGCTGAATCGACAGCCTCCGCGGGTTGCCTTCTGGCTGGCCGCCATAGTCGCGATGCCGATTGAAACAGGTAAATTGTTCCTGTCCGACCTTCATCCCGACCCCACCAATCTACTGATCGCTACCCTTTCTGCGTGGGGAACGGCAGCGCTGATCAAACACCTGACAAGACTTGAAGCGAGCCACCCCGCCCAGCGCACCGAAACTCCTTCCGGTGAACCGCCAGAAACGCCGCATGCAGCAAACCCGCGATACCGAGAACTGTTGGCTGCCGGACTTTCTCTGGCTTGCGCTGGCTGGGTCTCTATCGATTTCCCATATCACCCGCTCCTTCTAGCCGGCCTGTTGCTCGCTTACGCAACGACAATTTGGCATCGCCCTCGGCTGATCTGGTTCTTCATTCCTGCCACCCTGCCCTTGCTTGATTTCGCACCGTGGAGTGGCCGCTTTTACTGGGATGAATTCGACTACCTGCTATTGATCAGCATCGTAATCGCTTGGTCGAAAGTCCCCACCAAATCAAAGCCCCCTTCTCGCGACCTCTCTTGGGAATGGGCTCTCGGCCTGCTGGCTGCGCTGTTTGCATTGGGCGCACTACGCGGCCTAGCGGGACTCGACGCTTTCACGCCCAACACTTTCTCGAGCTACTACAGCCCCTTCAATGGCCTGCGCCAAGCCAAAGGTGTATTTGCTGCCTTGTTGCTCGCCGTACTTTGGCGACGCTTTGCCCAATCCGGACATGCTGTCGAGCAAGCTTTTTCCTTCGGCATGATCTTTGGTTTGGCTGGCGTTGGTTTGAGCGTGATTTGGGAGCGCGCCGCTTTTCCCGGTCTGTTCGCCTTTTCCGATCCGTACCGGGTTACCGGGCCATTCTCAGCGATGCATGTCGGTGGTGCCGACCTCGAGAGCTATCTGACCTGCTCCATTCCTTTCGCCTTACTCATGCTCAAGCAGGCAAAAGCACGCTGGCACATACTGGCAGTTACTTTATGCCTGGTCGCCGCAGCTTATGCCACGATGGTCAGCTTCTCAAGAATCGGCTACCTCGGCTTCATCATAGCCGTCGGCAGTGCCACTTACCTGTTGTGGTTTAGCAGGGGTTTCACACGGAACGAAAAGCCCCCCACACGTGGCCGTCAGCCAAGATGGATGCTTTGGGGCGGCCTATTTGCCGGCTTGATTTGTCTTGCCGCCGTGCCCTTCATGGCCGGCGATTTCGCCATCAAACGCTTCGCCATGACCGGATCCGATTTGTCGGTGCGCCTGGCACATTGGGCCGATGCCCTTGCAATTCGCGATTCCGGAATAGTGGCCGAAACACTAGGCAGCGGCCTGGGCCGCTATCCGGAAATCCACCTCTGGCGTAGCAGCGAAACCAAGGCCTCCAGCTTTCAATTGATGCGCGAGACCAACGCGCTTTTCTTGCGCCTCGGCACCGGCAGTCCAAGCTATATCGAACAAGTTGTTGACCTGCGACCTAACCGTCAATACATGGTGGAAATGGACATAAGAAGCAGTGAAGTCGGCGCCCGGGCCACTATCCTGTTGTGTGAAAAATGGCTTTTGACCTCAGCAAACTGCATCAAAACGCACGCAGAAGTCCAAGCCTCGTCGAATTGGGAGCATGTTTCCGTACAACTGGACAGTGGACAACTATCCGCAACCCCTTGGCCGTTCAAGAGACCAATCAAGCTATCAATCATCAATGAATCAGCGGAAAGCATTGATATTGACAATGTCCGTCTGATTGATGAATCCGGCAGCAACCTGATCGCAAATCACGACTTTTCGGCGGGCATGGATCGTTGGTTTTTCAGCGTTGACCTCGATTTACCCTGGCATGTCTGGAGCCTCCCCGTCGCCATTCTGTTTGATCTAGGCTGGATCGGCGTCCTACTGCTGGCAGTTCTGGCTGCCGCAGCCTTGTCAAGGATGCTTGGTATAGCCCAACAGGGAAACATGATGGCGGCAGCGGCATTTTCTGCCAGCTTGGGCATATTGCCGATGGGACTGATGGACACCATCATCGATGCCCCGCGCCTTTCACTCCTACTCATTCTATTGATGGCGGCAGGCAGCACCCGCCTTTTGCCGCCATCAAAACAGCCCGCTAATTAGCCGGGCAAGGCGGTGCAGCGCGAACCGTTGCATTCGTGATCGTCACACTGCCACACAGGTCGTAAGAACCGTTCAAATTGTCGTACACCTGATAGGTGTAGCTCCCTCCGCCGGTGTAGGTATGCGTCAGCTGTCCACTTGAGCCCCCCGAAATGCTCCAGCTGCCAACCTGCTCCCGCGGATCAACCGTATGATTTGGTCCCAGTTTGTAATCCCACAGCGCACCGGAATTCGGCCCGCCCAAATGCTCCTCCTGCCAACGATCTGATCCTGACTTGGCGCACAAGGTTTGCCCCTGCAAAAGGGTACGCAATGCATTCTGCGTCAATGCCGGATTGTTAGCGCCACCGCACGCCGCTGAGGCGACGCCGGACACGCAAGACAAGCCAAGGGAGAGTCCGACCAGCAGGATTTTCATAATCGATGTCCTTTCGATAAATTGAGCATTCCGTGCCTCAGTCTAGCATGTCGATCAAATAGCAACAGGGCAAATATCTTTATCTCATAAGCTCTGTGAGATACTTCTCGCTCACCTAGACAATCGGGGACTTATCCTGATTTCCATCTGTTCGGCAATGTCTTCAGGGTATTCATTTATGGGCAACTCGACACTGTTACCGGAGTTGATTTCCTGCACCGCAGATCGTGCTCCGCATTCGACCGCAATTACTTACGGTAAAGATTCGCTATCCTACGAATCCCTTCAACAACAAGTCACTGCGCTAGCTTCCGGCCTTCTTTCATTGGGCTTACAACGTGGTGAGCGGGTTGCGATATACCTGGAAAAACGATTCGAGACCGTCATCGCCAGCTTCGCCGCTCCATCTGCCGGAGGTGTATTCGTACCGCTGAATCCGCTGCTCAAAGCAGAGCAAGTCAGCTACATCCTGCGTGACTGCAATGTCAGAACACTCATCACCTCGCCCGAACGACTAAGTGCGCTGCAAGGGGTCTTGTCCGACTGTCATGATTTGCGGCATGTCGTTCTAACCCATGCCGACTGCGCCCTGCCAGAGATTCCTGGTATCCACGCCTGCCACTGGAATTCGCTGCTTGAAGTTCCCTACAAAAGAGGGCACCGTGTTATCGATACCGATATGCTCGGCATTCTTTATACATCAGGCAGCACCGGCAAACCCAAAGGCGTCGTTCTGTCCCACCGCAATATGGTGGCTGGCGCCAAAAGCGTTGCGAGTTATCTGGAAAACAACTCAAACGACACACTATTGGCCGCACTCCCCTTGTCCTTTGACGCCGGGTTCAGTCAATTGACCACGGCCTTCCACAGCGGCGCTCGGGTTGTTCTGCTTAACTATCTCCTTCCCCGCGACGTACTCAAAGCAATCGAGAACGAAAAAGTTACCGGTCTGACGGCCGTTCCCCCCCTTTATATCCAATTAACCCAATTGAATTGGCCTGCAACTGTCACAGAGCATTTGCGCTACTTTGCCAATACTGGCGGGCGCATGCCACGTGAAACACTTGACGCCCTGCGCCGCCATCTACCGAAAACAAAACCCTATTTGATGTACGGTCTGACCGAGGCGTTTCGCTCAACCTACCTACCGCCATCGGAAGTAGACAAGCGCCCCGACTCAATCGGAAAGGCAATCCCCAATGCCGAGATTCTGGTCTTGCGTGAGGATGGCACGCCTTGTTCACCGCATGAACCGGGGGAACTAGTCCATCGTGGCGCCCTGGTTGGGATGGGATACTGGAACGACAAGGAAAAAACCGAAGAACGCTACAAACCCCTTCCCGTGCATGCCCCCGGCCGTGAAGCAGGTCTGATGCTGCAGGAAATCGCCGTATTTTCGGGAGACACTGTACGTATGGATGAGGAAGGGTTTCTTTATTTCATCGGGCGACGTGATGAAATGATGAAAACATCTGGCTACCGCGTCAGTCCCACCGAAGTCGAAGAAATACTATATGCAACAAAAATGGTCGGCGAATGCGTGGCTTTCGGAGTCGATGACGATCGACTTGGCCAAGCCATCCAAGTCATCGCCACCCCGATCGATGGCGTGGCAATCGATGTCGAAGCTTTAATGGCCGAGTGCCGACAAAGAATGCCTGCCTACATGATCCCGGCAGGCATTGATATTCGCCACGGCCCACTACCACGAAATCCGAACGGCAAAATTGACCGCAAAACCTTATCAACGGAGTGGTGCGAAAAGCAGCCCCGATGATGCGCCTCTCCAACAGGATTACCGGATAAATGAGTACACAATCCCGTTCAGCCCCTACCCATGTCGGCATGGATCAATTCAAGGTTGCCGACAACCAATTGGTGATTGGTGGTATTCCGTTGCGCCAATTGGCAGCACGGGTTGGGCAAACTCCTTTCTATGCTTATGACCGCAATTTGATTCAACAGCGCATACGTGATTTACGTAATGCTCTTCCTGCATCGATCAAAATCCACTTTGCAATGAAAGCCAATCCGATGCCTGCAGTGGTCGGACTGATGACCAACCTGGTCGACGGAATCGATGTCGCTTCAGCAGGCGAACTAAAAATTGCCCTTGATGCCGGCGCCAATCCAAGAGAAATCAGTTTTGCCGGTCCGGGAAAACGACAAACAGAATTGCGTCAAGCAGTCGCCTCGGGCGTCCTGGTCAATATTGAATCTGTACGCGAAATTGACGAACTCGTTGAGATTGGAAGAGAACTGAACTTGAAACCACGGGTGGCCATTCGCGTGAACCCGGATTTCGAGCTAAAAGGATCTGGAATGAAAATGGGGGGTGGCCCCAAGCAATTCGGGATTGACGCGGAAGCCCTCCCGGAAATATTGCACCAGATCGGGCAAAGCAACCTCTCCTTCGAAGGCTTTCATCTGTTTGCCGGATCGCAAAATCTCAGCGCCGACTCGATATGCGAAGCCCAGCGCAAATCCTACGAATTGGCATGTCGACTTGCCTCCGACGCGCCCGCTCCGATTCGTTTTCTGAATCTGGGTGGCGGCTTTGGCATTCCCTATTTTCCAGGCGAAAAACGTCTCGATCTGGAGCCTATCGGAAATAACCTGGCGGATATCGCAGCCAAAGCCAAAGTCGATTTCCCGGAAGCCGAAATAGTCATCGAGTTAGGGCGCTACCTCGTTGGAGAAGCCGGAATCTATGTCGCTGAAGTCATTGACCGAAAAATTTCACGAGGGCAAACCTTCCTTGTCATTAACGGCGGTCTAAATCACCACCTCTCAGCTTCCGGGAATTTCGGTCAGGTGATTCGAAAAAACTACCCCGTTGCGATCGGAAACAAAGTTGGGCTGGCCAACGGTGAAGCGGTTTCGGTTGTTGGTCCTCTCTGCACCCCGCTGGATTTACTGGCTGACAAAATGCCCCTGCCTGAGGCGGAGCGTGGCGACATATTTGTAATATTCCAGTCAGGCGCTTATGGCGCAAGTGCCAGCCCGCAAAACTTTCTCGGCCACCCCCCTGTAGCCGAAGTTCTGGTTTAGGTCAAAAACAAGGTAGCGTGCGCCAGATCGTCATGCGTACGCCCATTTTGCAGAGCATTCACAAATTTTTTCCAGATCAAATCCGGCTCACCCACCCGGAAGCCATAGAACCCATTGAATCCGTTTGCTTTATCTCGAACAGCAAGCGCCTTGACTACAGCACGCTCCTTCTTGCCCAATTGAACGATGGCCGATCCCCAAGTATTCAACGGTAACGCATCTTTTGCATAAGCCTGAAATCCGAACTCCGAAACTTCGATGACCTGAACGGGGTAGGCAACGTCGGATGTCGCCGCTCCATCAGGTTTGATCTGCCCGGGGCACTTTACGGAAAAACGTTGATGCTGACGCAACTGAACGCCCTCCGCCTGTATGGGCAAATCAGGTAAAACATGCTGATAACTCGGCAAGTCGTAAATCGAATGCAGCAAGACTTTCAATCGTAGATCGAGACTGGCAAATCCTTCCGTACGAACATTAAAAAAGTAGTTCAACAATTCCGGGGTCAAAACAGGATCGTTAGTTGTGAAATAGCGGCGATAAGGGAGCTTCAAATTGGCTAAGGCGATCTTGGTGAAATAGTCATACAAATTCTTGCGCGGGGGCTTGTTGCGATAGACCGCCTCCAACAACTCAGGTGCTTCACGCAAATCGAGGCTGGCACCGACAGCCGGCGCACCATTGGCAAATTCATAAGACTCGACTGCAGTAGCCTGTAGGCGCTGAAAATAGAGGAGAGATTCATACATCTCGATACGGTTCGGATTGACCGCAATCAGGAGATGTCGGGTATCAAAATACTTTGTCGCATACTCGTACATGAACTTCATCAATGGAAACAAGATTGCCCCACCTGTTTTCCGAAACGACGGGTGAACAGCCAAAGCAGAGACTTCCGCGAGATTGCCTTCCTTCTGCCGAACCGGACTCAAATCAAAAATTTTCTGCAACGGAAAACCAAATGCGCTCTCACGAATCAACGAGATGGTTCCAACCACCCGCCCATCCCATTTGGCACACAAAGTCGTTGTCGTCGGCAAGGCGTGATAAATCGTTACGCGCAAGCCGGACGGTGCAGGCTGCATGAAACCACTATCAACATAAGCATCGTGCAATAGCGAAAAACACGCTTCCAGTTCATCCCGTGTCTCGGCAATTTTAAGTTCCAGGCGCGCATCGGGCGTGGGATCGCAGTCGACAAACGAGCGATAGATTGCAAATCGCATATTTCTCGGCAACGACGAAATCATTTTCCGGACGTTTTGGTGGATGAACTTTCGGACCCTTCTTAACGGTTGCGCGGCCATACCACCTCCGAATATCAGACTCGACTCAATCGCTAGAATGCTCCAACAATTGCCTACGACAACAACTCTCGCCAACCGGCCATGTGAAGCTTGCCGCTACAAACCTAATTGACCCAAAGGCGTTCGATTCCCATTTGACTCAAGCAAAGCACCCTGAATATGACAAAAGACAGTACAATTTTCAGGTTCAGCCGTAAAAAAGCACGCGTTAATAAACAGTGGGAAGCTGACCAATCTCCGATTGTTTCAACATTGGATAAAAAACAATTACTGTCAAAAAATATACACTTAGCAGGAAGCCTTGAGCCATGGTGATCGACACACAACTGTGAAATATGCCACGTGCAGCATCACAAGCAATTCTTACAATTGAACACGATACTCGGCACGACGCCCGTATCAACCCCAGCAGTCGATCCAGGCAGGACCGCAGCTTGTTGAATAAGTAATTTTGACATTGACAAACAGGCTAGTTAAGGATTTACGGAGATAAGCAATGGTCAAAATATTCAATCACTGGTTTAGCTGGCGAGCAATTGTCCAGATGAGCTTTGATCTCTCCTTCATTGTAGTCGGCATGATCATCGCATTCATGTGGGTTGGTAGCGGCCTCCCGGTCAACCACGTACAGTTGGGTCTCTTCACCCTGTTGCTGGGCATCTGCGTGCTAGTGATCAACAGTTGGCTCGGCTTCTATCAACGCATACATAATCGTTCGGTAACACAAACCCGTGCCCGCGCCGTACTTTCCCTCTATTTGGCCATTCCCGCCGCCTACTTGATATTCATCATTCTGCCAATCTCTGACGTCAATCACGAATTTGTACAGCTTTCCGCGATGTCGGCAGTTTTCGGCATGTTGGTCAATCGTGTTCACGCATCCCATACGCAGTCTAGTACCCTCGCCAATCGCCGCATTCTCGTATTCGGAACCGGCGCCCAAGCAGTTGCTGTCAGCCAGGCACTGCAACGTTCTGATCCAACAGCAGAAATCGTAGGCTACTTCCCGAGCCCCAATGAAGAAGGGCACGAAGTTACACCACAAAAAATCCTCTCGCGCGAGAAGACTTTGACCGACACTGCCAGCGCCCTCAAGGTTGATGAAATCGTTGTCGCGCTCACCGAACGCCGCGGCGGCTCGATGCCATTACGCGAACTGCTCGACTGCAAGCTTCACGGCATCCGGGTATTGGACCTTGCCAGTCACTTTGAACAAACCCTCGGCCAAATTCGACTCGATTCTCTCTATGCCGGATGGCTTATTTTTGGCGATGGATTCAGACAAGGCGCCTGGCGCACCTTGGTGAAACGGGTCTTTGATATTGCCTTTGCCTTCATATTGATCGTACTGGCCCTTCCTGTCATGTGCATTACCAGCGTATTGATCGTAATGGAAAACGGCTTCCCGATTCTCTATCGGCAAGAACGAGTTGGACTCAATGGCCGCTTGTTCAACGTAATCAAATTTCGCAGTATGCGCCGCGATGCGGAAAAAGATGGCAAACCGATCTGGGCTTTGGCTCAAGACGATCGAGTAACCAAGGTCGGCAAAGTCATCCGCAAACTACGCATTGATGAACTCCCTCAATTAATCAGCGTGCTTAAAGGCGACATGAGCCTGGTCGGCCCTCGACCGGAACGCCCCTTTTTCGTAGACCAACTGACCAGGGAAATTCCCTTCTACGCAGTGCGCCATAGTGTCAAACCCGGTGTAACGGGCTGGGCGCAAGTGCGCTATCACTACGGAGCGACAGTCGAAGATTCAGCAGAAAAGCTGCAGTACGACCTTTATTACGTCAAAAATCACTCTCTCTTTCTCGATCTCGTTGTTCTTTTTGAAACCATTGGGGTCGTGTTGACCGGAAAAGGAGCGCATTGAAGTTACCGGCTCAACCTCGTTCAACTGGCTAGCCTAATTCAATGGAATCGCTCACCACATCATTTGTTGCCTGGAGCTTTGGCTTATCGACAGCCGGTTATGGCCTGTTTTCAATCTATCTGCTTTCCTTGGGCAAAGATTGGCGAGCTGCTCCGCGCAGCCAGGCCATGCTGGCCGCAATAGTCTCTTCATCCCTCTGGAGCATATTCGGCCTGTTGTTCGCCTGGACGGGACTACGAGGACTTCTATTCTCAAGCACCTTGGCCGACCTGCTCCGCTACGGCTGCTGGTACCTTTTCTTGATACTTTTATTGGCCCAGGATAAAGAAAACCAGGCCAGGTCGAGTGCTGTTGGGAAATGGCTTATTGCTGGCTGCGGACTAACAATACTGTCTGGTTTCATATTGCATCTGGGGTTGGCATCAGGACTACTCGTTGCGGAATTCCTCGGGCGTTCCCTCCACTACCAGGCTGTGGCCATGATCATTCTTGGCTTAATTCTGGTTGAACAGCTATTCCGTAATGTTACCGAAGACTCCCGCTGGAATCTGAAGCCCCTGTGTCTCGGGCTGACAGGACTATTTATTTTTGATCTCTACCTGTATTCCGACGCACTGATGTTCGGAAGAATAGATGCTGATGCATTCTCCGTTCGTGGAGTGGTGAACGTATTAGTTACGCCATTACTCGTCATGTCCAACCTGCGTAGCCATGACTGGACCACGAAAATCAGAATTTCCCAAAAGGCCGCGTTTCACTCGGCAAGTCTGCTCGGCGCCGGCACCTACCTTCTGCTCATGTCGGGCGTGGGCTACTACATTCGCTACTTTGGAGGAGACTGGGGAAGAGCTCTACAACTTGGCGTTCTTTTTGCGGCACTATTGGGTTTGGTCTTTCTGGCCGTATCGGGCTCGATGCGAGCCAAACTACGTGTCGTTATCGGCAAGCACTTTTTTAGCTATCGCTACGACTACCGGGAAGAATGGCTGCGCTTTACACGGACGCTTTCGCAACAAGACTCTGCCCACCAGATGGGACAGCAAGTTATCCGTGGCCTCGCAGATATGGTGGAGAGCCCAGCAGGAAGCCTCTGGCTACTTGATGGAAACCAATCTGCCTTTTATCAGGCTGCGCGCTGGAACATGCCTTCCGTCAAGGAAACGGAGCAACTTAACTCTCAACTAATACAGTTTTTGATGGCCAGCGGTTGGGTCATCAATCTTGAAGAATTCCGCTGCTACCCAGCACGCTACGGCGATCTGCTTTTGCCTGAGTGGATTTCCAGCATACCAAATGCTTGGCTGATTATCCCTCTCATGGTCGGCAATGAGATCAATGGCTTCGTAATTTTAGCCGGGGCACGAACGCGCGTGGATATCAACTGGGAAGTCAATGACCTCCTGCGAACAGCAGGATGTCAAGGCGCCGGATTCCTCGCAAAACTTCAAGCCACCGAAGCATTGCTTGAAGCAAAAAAATTCGATGCTTTCAACAAGATGTCAGCGTTTGTCGTTCATGATTTGAAGAATATTGTCACGCAACTTTCTCTCATGTTAAAAAACGCCGAACGCCATAGAGACAACCCCGAATTTCAGCAAGATATGCTGATGACTGTGGAAAATTCCGTAGAGCGTATGCGGCAGTTGATGATGCAATTGCGGGAAGGCGCCACCCCGCCCGGGACGCCATGCGGCGTGTTTCTCCCGCAAGTCATCGAACGGATACAAGTCAGCAAACTGACTCAAGGAGCCGCTTTAGAAACACGTATCGATGAACAACTCACTACTCGCGGCCATGAAGAACGATTGGAGCGTGTTATAGGCCATCTGGTCCAAAATGCTTTTGACGCGACTCACGGTGAAGGCAAGGTCTGGGTGTACCTGCGTCGAAATGGCGATCGTGCCGTTATTGAGGTGGGCGACACGGGGGAAGGCATGGCCGAAGACTTCATTCGCGACCGACTATTTAAACCGTTTAACAGTACTAAACATGCAGGTATGGGGATCGGTGCTTACGAAAGCGCTCAATACATCAAGGAACTGGGTGGAGAGATCATGGTGAAAAGCGAACAGTCAAAGGGAACGCTGATCACAGTGACCCTGCCCTTATTTGAGGTGCGCAATGAATCCGATCTTCGCGAACGGGAGGTCGCATGAGCGTCGAACGGGCTAGACAATTATTGATCGTCGAGGATGACCCTGCACTTCAAAAGCAAATGCGCTGGTCGTTCGACAAGTTCGAGACCTTAACCGCCAGTGACCGTGAAAGCGCCTTGGCGCAGGTGCATCGTCATAATCCAGCTGTCGTCACAATGGATCTCGGTCTGCCGCCCGATGCGGACTCCGTATCGGAAGGTTTTCTCCTTCTGGAACAACTATTATCTGTAGCTCCCGATACAAAAGTCATTGTTTTAACTGGACAAAACGATCAAAACAATGCCTTGCGCGCCATTGATTTGGGGGCATACGACTTTTTTGCAAAGCCTTTTGAACCGGAGTTGTTAACCCTCACCATCGAGCGAGCTTATCGGCTATTCGATCTGCAACAAGAAAACCGTCGCCTGCGCGAGATGCAACACCCCCCTGCCTTGTCCGGACTGATTACCCGTGACGCTGATATGCTGCGTATTTGCAGGACAATTGAAAAGGTCGCCAATAGCAATGCAACGGTCCTCTTGCTTGGCGAAAGCGGAACAGGGAAAGAGGTGCTTGCTCGGGGCTTGCACGAAAGTTCACCACGGAAAAAAGAACGCTTTGTCGCAATCAACTGCGCCGCCATTCCCGATAATTTGTTGGAAAGTGAACTTTTCGGATATGAAAAAGGGGCGTTCACTGGTGCTGCCAAAACTACACCAGGAAAAATCGAAACCGCACACGGCGGGACCTTGTTTCTTGACGAAATAGGCGATCTTCCCCCTCCGCTTCAGTCTAAGCTACTTCGCTTCCTGCAAGAACGAGTTATCGAACGAATTGGCGGCAGACAGGAAATTCCGGTCGATGTCAGAATTGTTTGCGCTACCCATCAAAACCTGGAGAGCCTGATCAAGGAAGGACGATTTCGCGAAGACCTGTATTACAGGTTGGCTGAAATTGTCGTCAACATCCCACCTCTACGTGAACGACGGGGCGATCCGGGACTGCTGGCACATGCATTTGTCAGACGATTCGCCACTGAGCAGAATCGAGGCAACATGGTACTAACGGAAGGGGCTGTCTGTGCCATCGAAGCCCACACTTGGCCCGGCAATGTACGTGAGCTGGAAAACTGTATCAAACGTGCAGTTATCATGGCCGATGGGACACAACTCACCCGTGACGATATCGGACTGAAACCGTTATCTGAAGAGCCGCTTGAGTTCATCGATTTACGGCGGGTTCGGGAAGAAGCCGAACGGCAGGCCATTGTCACGGCATTAGGCCGGACCAATGGCAACCTGGTTCGTACCGCTGAAATTTTAGGAATTAGCCGGCCGACTCTTTACGACCTGATGCACCGTCTTGGCCTCAAATAAACGCCATTCAGAAAGCAGAGCATGAGTAATTCAAAATCAATTCGCACTGTCGCGCTATCAACGGTATTGCTGGCTAGCCTAATATCCGGTTGTGGCGGAGAAAACCCCGAGGCCTTGGTCACATCGGCAAAGGAGTTCCTAGCCAAGAATGATACAAAAGGGGCGATCATCCAGTTGAAGAATGCCTTACAACAAAAGCCCGACTCAGCCGAGGCCCGCTTTATATTGGGTAAAGCATTGCTGGAAGCCGGCGATGCGCAAGGTGCCGAAGTTGAGTTACGCAAGGCGTTAGGACTGAAATTCTCGCCGGACGATATTGTCCCTTTGCTGGCCCGAAGCATGTTGAAGCAAGGACAGGCCCAGAAAGTAATCGATGAGTTTAGCAAAACGACGCCAAGTTCTGCGTTGGCATTAGCCGACCTTAAAACCTCGTTGAGCTCTGCCTATCAGCTTGTCGGTAAAGCGGAGGCCTCGCTCGCCGCCTTAGACCAAGCGGTGGCAAGCCAACCCGATTATTACCCAGCCCTTTTGGCAAGCGCCAGATTAAAAGCGAGCAAACAGGACTTGAAGGGCGCACTAGAGATTGTCGATCAGGTATTGGCCAAGGCCCCGGGAAATCACGAGGCCTTGTTATTAAAAGGTGCGCTCCTGGCGATTCAAGGTAATCGTTCAGCAGCCTTGGTTGCCTATCGTGAAGCGATTGCAGCAAAACCCGATTATGTCCTGGCGCATTCAGCCGTAATTTCGAGCTTGCTTCAACAAAGTCAAACTGACGAGGCAGCAAAAGCACTCGAAGCACTCAAGAAGGTAGCGCCCAAGCATCCTCAGAGCATGTACCTGGAAACTCAGCTCAGTTTTCAGAAAAAGGACTACAAACTGGCCCGTGAGCAGTCCCAGCAATTGTTGAAAAGCGCTTCCAATGCGCCGAACTTTTTGCAAATAGCTGGCATGGTGGAATACGAGTTGCGCTCATTCCTGCAGGCGGAAAATTATCTGAGCAAAGCACTGCAACAAGCTCCGGATTTGATTCTGGCCCGCCGCTTTCTGATTTCGACCTATCTGCAGTCGGGACAATCGGCCAAGGCACTCACAGCACTGGCACCGGTACTGGGAAAAATCAGTAACGATCCCACCATGCTGACCCTCGCCGGTCAGACCTATTTCCAGAATGGTGACTTGAAAAAGGCGGAGGAATTTTTTGCCTCAGCAGCAAAGCTTTCACCGGATGACGCGCAAAAGCGGACCTCGCTGGCATTGACTCACTTGGCCAAAGGAGACCTCAACACCGGCTTTAGTGAATTGGAACAGATCGCCGGCTCGGACAGGGGTATTTCGGCCGACATGGCACTCATCTCGGCATATTTCCAACGAAACGATTTCGACAAAGCGATCAAAGCAATCGAAAAGCTTGAGGCGAAGCAACCGGACAACCCGATGACCTTCAACCTCAAAGCCAAGGCGCTGTTAGCCAAGAAAGATATTCCAGCTGCCCGCAAAAACTTCGAAAAAGCACTTCAGCTCAATCCAACATTCCTGCCGGCGGCAAACAGCCTCGCCGCATTGGATTTGGTTGCGAAGAAGCCAGAAGATGCCCGCAAGCGCTTTGAGTCGGTATTGGCGGCCGACAAGAAAAATGTTGGTGCTTTACTGGCTCTAGCAGAATTGACGAGCCGTACGAATGGCAAACCGGAAGATGTTCAGAAACTAATTTCCCAGGCAGTCGAGGGGAATCCCAGCGACTCCGCTCCCCGCCTTGCCTTGATCGAATTCCACCTGCGCAACAAAGAACCTAAAAAGGCGTTATCTTCAGCTCAGGAAGCTGTGGCAGCAATCCCGGATAAGCCGGAATTGCTCGATGCTCTGGGCAAGACACAACAAATTGACGGTAATCTGAACCAAGCGCTGAGCACTTACGGAAAACTGGCAAGTAGTCTTCCCACCTCACCCGTCCCCTATATGCGCATGGCGGATATTTACCTGGCCGACAAGAACAAGGATGAGGCAGGCAAAAGTTTGCGCAAAGCACTTGAAATCAAGTCCGATCTTCTTGAAGCACAAAAAGGCCTGATTTATTTAGCCCTTGATGCAAAGAACTTCAAGGAAGCCTTTTCAATTTCCCGCGAGATACAGAAACAGCGACCCAAAGCTGCCGACGGTTATATCTTGGAAGGTGATATCTATCGTGCCAATAAACAACTTGTCGAAGCGATAGCAAGCTACCGAAATGGCCTGAAACAAGTACCCAGCACTGATCTGGCCATCAAGCTTCACAGCACCTTGCTTGCGGTGAACTCCGCGAATGGAGAAGCCGATAAATTCGCTGCGGCTTGGCAAAAAGATCATTCGAAAGACTTGGCCTTCCAAATGCATCTGGCCGACTTGGCTTTGTCCCGAAAAGATGTCGCTTCGGCAATCCAACGTTATCGCGCTATTCTCGACGCTCAGCCAAACAACCCCTTGGTCCTGAACAACCTGGCATGGGCCCTGGGCCAGACAGGTGGCTCCAAAGCAATTGAATATGCCGAAAAAGCCAATCAATTAGCGCCCAATCAACCAGCCTACATGGATACGCTAGCCATGCTATTAGCGGAAAAAGGCGAACACGCAAAAGCAATCGAGTTGTTACAAAAGGCGGTCAATATCGCACCTCAGGCAGAAGCTCTCCAGCTAAACTTGGTTAAAACCTTGATTCGCGCCAACCGCAAAGATGAAGCCAAGGCACAACTGGATTTACTCGCCAAGCAAGGTGTGAAATCCATTCCTGTTGCCGAACTAGATAATTTAAAGAAACAGCTCCAATAATAATTTTTTGAGATCAGGAATCGTAATGAAAACAATCGCTGTAGTAGGTCTCGGTTACGTCGGCCTTCCTCTTGCCGTAGAGTTTGGAAAAAAGTTCAGAACCATTGGGCTTGACCTTTCAGCGGAAAAAATCGCCGCATATAAACAATTTGTAGACCCTACCGGTGAAGTCAGCACGGATGACCTCAAAGCAGCCATCTTGCTGGAAGTTACAACCGATGCACAGGCGATTCGTGACGCCGACTTCGTCGTTGTTGCCGTTCCAACGCCTGTCGACGATGCCCATCAACCAGACTTCAGTCCGTTGGTCAGTTCCTCTCGTGCTGTTGGACAGAATCTGAAACAAGGGGCAATCGTCGTGTACGAATCGACGGTTTATCCCGGGGCAACGGAAGAGGTCTGTATCCCCATACTCGAGCGAGAATCCGGGAAACAATGGAAAAAAGACTTCTTTGTCGGTTACTCGCCAGAACGGATTAACCCGGGCGACAAAGAACGTACGGTCACCAAAATTGTCAAAGTCGTATCTGGCGACACGCCGCATACGCTCGCTGTCGTTGCTGAAACCTACGGCAGCATCATTACCGCCGGTGTTTACCAAGCTTCAAACATCAAGGTTGCCGAGGCCGCTAAAGTCATCGAAAACACGCAGCGAGATCTGAATATTGCACTCATGAACGAATTGGCAATCATTTTCGACAAAATCGGCATAGACACGCTGGAAGTACTACAGGCTGCCGGTACGAAATGGAACTTCCTGCCTTTCCGTCCGGGCTTGGTCGGTGGTCATTGCATCGGTGTCGACCCTTATTATCTGACCCACAAAGCGCAAAAACTCGGCTACCACCCGGAAGTGATTCTCGCCGGTCGCCGCATCAACGATGGCATGGGTAAATTTGTCGCAGAGCAAACGATCAAGCAATTGATTCGTAATGGCCACCCGATCAAAGATCGTCCGATTATCGTACTAGGCCTGACCTTCAAGGAGGACTGCCCGGATTTGCGTAATTCCCGGGTCATTGACGTAATTCGAGAACTGGAAAGCTACGGTGCGAAGGTTGTTGTTCACGACCCCGTTGCAAACCCCCAAGAAGCCAAGCATGAATACGGTGTCGAATTGACCGCCTGGAACGACCTACCGGTTGCAGGAGCCATTGTTGTGGCGGTCAACCATAAGGAGTTCAAAGCCAGACCGATTCCCGATTACTTAGCCGTACTCGACAAGAATGGCATCATCACTGACGTAAAGAGCATATTCGACCCTGCAGAAATTGCCGCGGCGGGTATTGATCTTTGGCGACTCTAATTGGGCAATAAGATGAAAGACACAAGGCATTGGCTTATTGATTCAATGCCTTGTCTCCCCTACTTTTTTGTCGCATTGTTTTGTTCGGCAACCCCGGCTTTAGCTGATCAGCCCGTTCCCTCACAGGCAGCCAGACTTAGAACGGAAGCCAAGGCTTATGAAATTGGGAATGGTGTAGAACGAAACCCGGAAAAGGCCGTCGAGCTTTATTGCGAAGCCGCACGCCTTGGGGATATTGAAGCCCAGTACAACTTGGGTTGGATTTACGCCAATGGGCGGAACGTGAAGAGAGACGATGCGACAGCTGCCTATTTTTTTAACATGGCGGCAAAACAGGGCGATCATCTTTCGGAACGCATGTTAAGACAGGTCGGAGAACCAATTTCGACGCCTCCTGCATGCCTGTTTGATAGCAATGGCCACGACTTAATGGCTACCACACCACCCAAACAACGTAAGGTCGTGGAGCTGGTATCGAAATTAGCGCCGGAATACGGCATCTATCCGCGATTGGCCATGGCCATCATCAAAACAGAGTCAAACTACAATGCCAATGCAGTTTCATCCAAGAATGCTCAAGGCTTGATGCAATTGATTCCTGAAACAGCGGAACGCTTCAATGTCAAAAAACCATTCGACCCCGAACAAAACATTCGTGGCGGTCTTGCTTACCTGCGCTGGCTGTTAGCTTACTTCAAAGGGGATGTCGCGCTTGTTGCAGCCGGCTATAACGCCGGCGAAGGAACGGTAAACCGGTTTAAAGGCATTCCTCCGTTCCCCGAAACCCAGTTTTACGTCAAAAGAATAACCGAGATTTTCAAACGAGAAGAACACCCCTTCGACCCCTCCGTCACCGCCCCTTCACCTGAATTGCCCAAAATCACCTTACGGAAACTGATGTGATTTTCAGCAAAGCCTTTGGCCAATGGGTACTGCTCGTTCTGTCCCTAATCCATTTCCAGGCCGCAGTGGCCGATTTCCCTGATGCAATTCAGCGCATCAAACCTTCCATTGTCGTTGTCGGAACGTACAAGAAAACTGATAGTCCTCAATTTTCATTACGAGGAACCGGCTTTGCAATAGGAAATGGGAATTTGATTGCCACCAATGCCCATGTGTTACCCGACAATCCCTCCCCTGAAGCACCGGCACTGGTCATTCAGGGAAAAGATGCAAGCGGCGCTCCGACCCAACGACGGGCTGTTCCCGTCCTCCACGACAAAGATCATGATCTCGCCATCCTACGGATTGACGGCTCGCCTTTCCCTCCGCTCAAATTACGTAACTCCGATCTGGTCAAGGAAGGAGAAATCATCGGCTTTACCGGATTTCCGATTGGCGGAGTACTCGGTTTCTCCCCTGTAACTCACCGCGGCATGGTTTCGGCAATAACCCCGATCGTATTGCCGGGAGCCAATGCGCACCAACTCAACGAAAAGTTGATACTCCGCATCAAAGCTGGCGCGTTTAACATCTTTCAGTTGGATGCGACGGCTTACCCGGGGAATAGCGGCAGTCCGGTATTTGATCCGGAAAGTGGCGAGATAGTAGGCATCATCAATATGGTGTTTATCAAAGGAAATCGAGAATCAGCACTGAGTCAGCCATCGGGGATCAGTTACGCTATCCCCTCGAATTATCTGCGTGCGATGCTTGAATCGTTCTGACCGCGACGTCCCGGCTTCCTGTTGAAATTTCCGGAAGCTCAATTTGCCGAATAGCCAGTCGGATTTTGGGATTGCCACCGCCACGCATCTGCGCACATCACATCGATGTTTCGCTTCGCTGACCATCTGAGAAAGCTAGCGGCTGCTGATACATCTGCATAGCAAATCGCCACATCACCAGGACGACGCGCAACAATCTGGAATGGGACATGTTGCCCAGAGGCTTTTTCAAATGCGGCCACCACCTCCAGAACGCTGTAACCACGTCCCGTTCCTAAATTAAACGGAACCACGCCGTCCAACGAGTCCAGCGCATTCACGGCAGCAACGTGCCCTTGCGCCAAATCTACTACGTGAATGTAATCACGCACACCGGTTCCATCAGAGGTGGGGTAATCGTGACCAAAAACACTTAAGACCGGCCTCCGGCCAACCGCTACCTGAGCAACAAAGGGCATCAGGTTATTTGGAATTCCACTCGGGTCCTCGCCGATCATTCCCGATTCGTGGGCCCCAACTGGATTGAAATAGCGAAGCAGTGCAATTTTCCATTGAGGATCAGCCCTCCCAATGTCTCTCAATATTTCCTCGATGAACAGCTTGCTCCGCCCATAAGGATTCGTTGCGTGCAACGGAAAATCTTCGCGAATGGGAACCATGTGAGGATCGCCATAAACCGTAGCTGAAGAACTGAAAACAAGTTTTCTAACCCCCGCCTCGCCCATGGCATTAAACAAGCACAGGGATCCTCGTACATTATTATCGTAATAGCGAATCGGTTGGGCCACCGATTCGCCAACAGCCTTCAATCCAGCAAAATGAATGACCGACGAGATCGGATAGTCCGCAAAAACTGCTTTCAGCAACGTTTCATCGCGAATATCTCCTTCAATAAGCAAAGGCCTTGTACCAGAAAGCCGCTCAATTCTGTCCAGGACGACGGGAGAACTGTTCGAGAAATTATCGAGGATCAATAGATCCTTAGCATCGGCCAGCAATTCGACAACCGTATGCGAGCCAATATAACCCGCCCCTCCTGTAACCAGGATCATTTTGATCTCCCTAATTTTCGGGCTGAAAAAACTGACAATATTGATGGCAGCTCAAGAGCGACATCAATCCGGTAGTTTATTACACACGCAAAGCTTGCTGAACGTGGACGAGTGGAGTTCCCGAAATTTAGTAAAGACCCATGCCCTACTTCGTAGAATCGGCCTCAAAGTCAGCAGGACTAACGCCTTACAGATGCGCCCCCCAGTCCTGTCTTGAAGAATGCAAAGAGTCAAAATAGTGGCGGTGCCGCAAGAACACTTAGTGACAGCTGGGATAATTCAAGGACGAATAACTTCGGCAAGAACACGAATTCGCTAGCATCGCTAGCGAAACAAAATCTGCAACAAACTGATTTTATGTGATCTTTTGGCGTGCCCGGAGGGACTCGAACCCCCGACCTGCTGCTTAGAAGGCAGCTGCTCTATCCAGTTGAGCTACGGGCACAAGAGGGGAAACAGGGAAATTGGTCGGGGCGGTGGGATTCGAACTCACGACCCTCTGCTCCCAAAGCAGATGCGCTACCAGACTGCGCTACGCCCCGACACGAGAGGCCGCATTCTACCACCTCACAGAAACCTGCACCAGATCAATGGCCTATATTTCAAGAAGAAAGATTCCTTGCAGAAGGCAGCTCTTTCTGATATTTAATCGACTTTTTCGTCTCTGGGACGCACAACAAAATGGCAGAAGAACTGCTTCACAAACATTTCGCACCGTACGAGCCCAAAGCGGGCGAAGAGTACATGAGCGCCAAACAATTGGCACATTTCCGCAAGATCCTTGAAACCCTCAAGAAGGAACTCAGCGAAGATATTGATCGCACGGTTCACACCATGCAGGACGAGGCAACAGTGTTTGCCGACCCGAATGACCGAGCCAGCCAGGAAACCGATATCGCGATCGAACTACGCAACCGTGACCGGGAGCGCAAATTGATCAAGAAGATTGATGAAACCTTGGCCACGATCGATAGCGGGGATTATGGTTTCTGCAACAAATGTGGCGTCGAAATCGGCATCAAACGCCTTGAAGCTCGCCCGACGGCAACCCTATGCATCGACTGCAAAACGCTCGACGAAATGAAAGAAAGACAAATGGCGAAATAAGCCAGCCACCGCAAAAAAGGCGCCTATCGGCGCCTTTTTCTTTGACCAGCCCGATGACAATCAGGCTGCATTCTCCGTCCTTATTGGGCCGGGGTATCTGTCGCAACACTCCCTTCTTCGGCCGCAACAGCCTTCATCGACAACTTGACGCGACCACGGTCATCTGTTTCCAGCACCTTGACGCGAACAACCTGGCCTTCCTTCACGTAATCCTCGACCTTGTTAACGCGCTCCTGAGCGATCTGGGAGATGTGCAGCAAGCCATCCTTACCCGGCAAAACGGATACGATTGCGCCGAAATCAAGAATCTTGAGGACGGTACCTTCGTAGATCTTGCCAATCTCGACTTCTGCGGTAATCGCATCGATGCGCGAACGCGCCGCCGCCGCTGCCTCGCCGCTGGTCGCAGCAATCGTGATCGTGCCGTCATCCTGGATATCGATCGTAGTACCGGTTTCTTCGGTCAAAGCACGAATCACTGCCCCCCCCTTACCGATCACATCGCGAATCTTTTCCGGATTGATCTTGAAGGTGTAAAGACGCGGGGCATAGGCCGACATTTCTTCGCGCGGGCCAGCAGCCGATTCCTGCATCAAATTCAAGATGTGCAGGCGTGCATCCTTGGCTTGAGCCAGCGCCACTTGCATGATTTCCTTGGTAATCCCCTGGATCTTGATATCCATCTGCAGCGCAGTGACGCCACCCGTCGTGCCGGCGACCTTGAAATCCATATCGCCGAGGTGATCTTCATCGCCCAGAATATCGGTCAGCACCGCGAAGCGGTTGCCTTCCTTGATCAAACCCATGGCAATACCTGCCACATGTGCCTTCAGCGGGACACCGGCATCAAGCAAGGCCAAGCAACCACCGCAGACCGAAGCCATCGACGAAGAGCCATTCGACTCGGTGATTTCCGAGACGACTCGCATTGAGTAGGAGAAATCCTCCGGCTTAGGGAGAACAGCCAGCAACGCACGCTTGGCCAGGCGACCATGACCAATCTCGCGACGCTTCGGGGTACCGACGCGACCACATTCGCCCGTTGCATAAGGTGGCATGTTGTAATGAAGCATGAAGCGATCACGGTACTCACCAGCCAATGCATCAATGATCTGTTCGTCGCGATTAGTACCAAGCGTAGCAACCGCCAACGCTTGCGTTTCACCGCGAGTAAACAAGGCCGAACCGTGGGTACGCGGCAATACGCCGGAACGCATGGTAATCGGACGCACCGTACGGGTATCACGCCCGTCGATACGCGGTGCTCCGCTTAGAATACGGCCACGGACAATCGCAGCCTCGAGTTCGAAAAACAGGTTACCCACGGTATTCTCGTCAGGCGCCCCCTCTTCGCCAGTACAAAGCGCAGCCACGGCCTCGGCACGAATTTCCTTAACCGCCTGGCTACGTGTTTGCTTAACCGTAATGTTGTAAGCCTCTTCGAGCTTGGCGCTCACGACATCCTTGAGGCGAGCAAGCAAAGCCTCGTCCTTGGCCGGCGGCTGCCAATCCCACTCAGGCTTGCCAGCTTCCTCAACCAACTCATTGATGGCGTTAATTGCTTTCTGCATTTCAGTATGGCCGAACACGACCGCACCAAGCATGACCTCTTCGGAAAGCTCTTGCGCTTCGGACTCCACCATCAGCACGGCCGATTCGGTACCGGCAACAACGAGGTCCAGTTGCGTATCCTTAAGCTGGCTCATCGTCGGACACAAGACATACTGGCCGTTAATGTAACCAACGCGTGCAGCACCAATCGGTCCATTGAAAGGAACGCCAGAAATTGCCAAGGCAGCGGAAGCACCAATCAATGCCGGAATATCGGAATCGATTTCCGGATTCAGCGACATCACAGTGGCAACAACCTGAACCTCGTTGTAAAAGCCATCCGGAAACAACGGGCGAATCGGACGATCGATCAGGCGTGACGTCAGCGTTTCCTTCTCGGAAGGACGGCCTTCACGTTTGAAGAAACCACCGGGAATACGACCGGCGGCATAAACCTTTTCCTGATAATCAACGGTCAGCGGGAAGAAATCCTGGCCGGGCTTGGCGCTCTTTGCAGCCACAACGGTTACCAGAACCACGGTCTCTTCCATGGAAACGAGCACGGCACCGCCGGCCTGGCGGGCCACTTCACCAGTCTCGATGGTGACCTGATGGTCACCATAGGCGAAGGTCTTTTTCACGACATTAAACATACTTTCCTTTCACTCTCATCACAATAATCAACAATAACAACCACTTACATCTACAACAAAAAACAAATCCACAATAAACAAAAAAGCGGCCGGGAAATCTCCGGGCCGCTCTCTCTAGCGCTTGGCTCGACCTTACTTACGCAGACCGAGACGGGTAATCAGGGTACGGTAAGAATCAACGTTCTTGCCCTTGAGGTAATCCAGCAATTTACGACGCTGGCTAACCAGGCGCAACAGGCCACGGCGAGAATGGTGATCCTTGGTGTGCTCCTTGAAGTGAGGGGTCAGATCGTTGATACGGGCGGTCAGCAGCGCGATCTGGACTTCAGGAGAACCGGTATCGCCTTTGGCGCGCTGGAATTCGGCAACGATGCCGGCCTTGACTTCAGTAGTGAATGCCATTTCAAACTCTCTTTCATGGTTACGACGCCGCCCCGGTTTGATAGAGCCAGCGCCAGTTAAAAAACTTCCCGTTTGGCGACAGGAAGCTGGTCATTATATCAGTTAATCAGCCAGTTGAACCAGTCGCTTTGGCCAAAGCTTCCCATTGGGCCCTGGCTCACCAATACCAATCAGCCTACCTGTCTCATACACCCTGATTTTCCCGCTCAATCCAGCCGGCAAGTCGATCGGATTTCCATGCCGAAAACGTTCCGCGCCCCCCCCATCAATTGCCAGCAATGGCAAACTACGCAGCAAGGCATCCACCGGATGCAGGACCTCCATGCGAGCAGTTTCGTCGAGCAGTTCAAGTTCTGCCAAGGTAACCGATCCAACCAAGGACAGATCACCCACTCCGGTACGACGCAAGGCAGTCAAATGAGCACCACAACCTAACGCAGCCCCAATATCAGCAGCCAACACTCGAATATAGGTACCTTTGCTACAGGTCACGCGCAGGCGTAGTTCGTCCACATCGAAAGACAACATTTCAATGGCATGGATGGTAACTTCACGCGCCGCTCGTTCCACCTCAATACCCTTGCGCGCCAGCTCGTAGAGCGGGCGACCATTGCGCTTCAACGCCGAATGCATGGGTGGAATCTGACTGATTGAGCCAGTAAAACGAGGCAATACAGCCAAGACATCCGAAGCACCGGATGCCACCGGATGCCTCCCGACAACCGCTCCTTCGGCATCACCGGAGTCGGTTGTGACACCCAACTTCAGTGTTGCCTCGTAGATCTTGTCGGCGTCGAGCAGATCGGCTGAAAACTTCGTCGCCTCACCAAAACACAAAGGAAGCAAACCGGTTGCAAGTGGATCGAGGGTTCCGGTATGCCCACCTTTTGCCGCTGAAAACAGCCGACGGGCCTTTTGCAGCGCATCGTTGGACGACAAGCCAATAGGCTTGTCGAGCAAAAGAACACCGTCGACCTGTTTCCAGGTCTTTTTGACTTGCATGCTTGAATTACTCTTCCGGCGTCTGATCGCTCAGGGCATTGGCCTGATCAATCAGTTGGGACAAGTTGGCACCACGCTCGATCGAGTTGTCGTATACGAAATGCAACTCAGGCAAGGTATGGATGTGAATTCGACGTCCTAACTCACGACGCAGGAAACCCGCAGCCCGCTTGAGGCCGCGTTCGATTTCCTCAAGATGCTCGGCATTGAGTGTCGCGAAAAACACCTTGGCATGCGCATAGTCAGGCGTCAATTCGACCGCCGTCAAACTAATCATGCCCACTCGCGGATCCTTCAACTCGCTGCGAATGAGTTCTGAAAGGTCGCGGCGAACCTGCTCCGCGACCCTATCACTGCGCTGAAATCCTCTTTTCTTCATTACAGCGAGCGCGCCACTTCCTGAATTTCGTAAACCTCGAGTTGATCGCCTTCTTGAATATCGTTGTTATTCTTGAGCGACAGACCGCACTCGAAGTTGCTGCGAACTTCCTTGACGTCATCCTTGAAACGCTTGAGGGAATCAAGCTCGCCATCCCACTGCACAACGTTGTTGCGAAGTAGACGAACTCGGGAATTGCGCTTGACGATCCCTTCCAGCACGTAGCAACCGGCAATCGCGCCAACCTTGGAAATATGGAAGACCTGGCGGATTTCGACCATGCCGGTAATCTGCTCGCGCTTTTCCGGAGACAACATGCCGGAGAGTGCCGACTTGACTTCATCGACCGCGTCGTAAATCACGTTGTAGTAACGGATATCGACACCGAAGGTTTCGGCCAGTTTGCGGGCACCGGCGTCAGCACGGGTATTGAAGCCGATGATGACAGCACCGGAGGCTTGCGCCAGATTGACGTCGGATTCGCTGATCGCACCGACAGCGCCGTGGATCACGTTGACGCGGACCTCGTCGTTGGCCAGTTTGGCCAGCGTCTGTACCAATGCTTCCTGCGAACCCTGTACGTCGGCCTTGACGATCAACGCCAAGGTCTTGACCTCGCCCTCTTCCATTTGCTGGAACATGTTTTCCAGCTTGGCGGCTTGCTGCTTGGCCAACTTGACGTCACGGAATTTACCTTGACGGAACAAGGCAATTTCACGCGCCTTCTTTTCATCCGAAAGCACAATCGCCTCTTCACCCGCCCCAGGCACATCGGACAAGCCAAGAATCTCGACCGGAATGGATGGACCGGCCTCGTTGATCGGCTTACCATTTTCATCCAGCATGGCGCGAACACGACCGAACACCTGCCCGGCCAGCACGACATCGCCACGTTTGAGCGTACCCGACGTGACCAACATGGTTGCCACAGCACCACGCCCCTTGTCGAGGCGCGCTTCGATAATCAGCCCCTTGGCTGGAGCGTTCTTCTGCGCCTTCAATTCGAGAATTTCGGCTTGCAGCAACACCTGCTCAAGCAACTCGTCAATGCCGGTACCCTTCTTGGCCGACACCGGGCAAAACGGCGAATCGCCGCCATACTCTTCGGGAATGACCCCTTCAGCAACCAACTCCTGCTTGACTCGGTCAGCATTGGCATCAGGCTTGTCGATCTTGTTCACGGCAACAACCAACGGCACGCCGGCAGCCTTGGCGTGGTGAATTGCTTCCTTGGTCTGCGGCATTACGCCGTCATCGGCAGCAACAACCAGAATGACAATGTCGGTAGCCTTGGCACCCCGTGCACGCATGGCGGTAAATGCCTCGTGACCCGGAGTATCGAGGAAAGTGATCATCCCGCGATCAGTTTCGACGTGATATGCACCAATATGCTGGGTAATCCCGCCAGCTTCACCCGCTGCAACCTTGGCGCGGCGGATATAGTCCAGCAAAGAGGTCTTGCCATGGTCGACGTGCCCCATGACAGTAACCACCGGCGCACGCGGCTCGAGCGGCACATCCTTGTGCTCCCCACCTTGCGTATCCTCAAGGAAGGCATCCGGATCGTCCAGCTTGGCAGCGACGCCTTTATGGCCCATTTCCTCGACCACGATGATCGCGGTTTCCTGATCGAGCACCTGATTGATGGTCACCATGGAGCCCATCTTCATCATGGCCTTGATCACTTCGGTTGCCTTGACAGCCATCTTGTGTGCCAAATCGGCAACAGAGATGGTTTCGGGAATATGGACTTCGCGCACCACCGGTTCAGTCGGCGCCTGGAAGCTACCCTGGCCATCGTCGCTCTTGCCGGAAGTCTTCTTGTGGCCGTGACGTCCATCCTTCCAGGAACTGCCGACATCCGAGCCACGGGTCTTGATACCGCCCTTCTTCTTGCCATCGTCAGCCCGCGCATTACCGGCCTTCTTGCCTTGCGCATCCTGCTTTTTGTGCAAAGTACCCTTTTCTCCAGCCGGCTCAGTCTTGGCTTGCGCGGCAGCCTGCTGCTTCGCAAGCTCGGCTTCCTTCGCAGCCGCTGCTGCAGCTTCCGCCTGCTGACGCATGCGAACCAACTCGGCTTCACGCGCTTGCTTCTGCTTCAGTTCACGCTCCTGAATTTCGCGCAACTGGCTGTAACGACGCGCTTCCAACTCGCGCGCCTTGAGTTCCTTCTCACCAATAATCGCAGCGCGATCGAGAACGACAGGCGCCGGCTTCTGGACCGTGGTCTCGACAACGGAGGGCTCGACCGGCACCTCTTCCACCACCGGCTCGGGAACCACTTCAACGACCGGCTCGACAACCGGTTCCGGCTCAGGCACGACCTCCGGCTCGGGCACGACAATCGGCTCCGGTTCCGGCGCAATCTCGACAACCACCGGGCGCTCCAGCTCTTCCGGCGCCTCGCCAGCATCGACCGATGCTTCGGCCAGGCTATCGCCCAACTCTCGCTTGACCAGCACGCGCTTCTTGCGAACTTCAACCTGAACAGTGCGGGCCCGGCCATGTGCATCTGTCGCCTTGATTTCCGAAGTCTGCTTACGCGTCAACGTAATTTTTGCCTTCGAGTCGTCACCGTGAGCCCGACGCAGGTAATCGAGCAATTTCGCTTTATCCTGATCGGTCAACGTATCATCGTTGCCCTGCTTGCCAACGCCGGCCTTGCCCAATTGCTCGAGCAAAGCCGAGACCGGCATTTTAAGTTCAACAGCAAATTGTGAAACAGTTGTTGCGGACATGCTTGCTACCTCCCGCTCACTCGAACCAGTGAGCACGTGCCTTCAGAATGAGTTCCTTGGCACGCTCTACGTCGATGCCGGTCATTTCTGTCAGTTCATCTACCGCCAGTTCAGCGAGATCATCCCGTGTCTTGACGTCATGACCGGCCAGTTTAGCGGCCAGCTCCTTGGTCATACCCTCCAGACCGATCAGGTCATCAGCCACATTTTCCAGCTTCTCTTCCGTGGCGATGGCTTCGGTCAGCAATACATTGCGGGCACGATTACGCAGTTCATTGACGATATCTTCATCGAGACCGTCAATTTCCAACATTTCAGCCAGGGGCACATAGGCCACTTCTTCCAGCGTCGAGAAACCTTCTTCGATCAGCAGATCGGCGAGTTCCTCGTCGATATCCAGCTTTTCCATGAAGGTGACGCGGGTCACGGCATATTCAGCCTCGGAACGCTTGGCCGATTCATCCTGAGTCATCAGATTGATGGTCCAGCCGGTCAGCTCGGAAGCGAGACGAACATTCTGGCCACTGCGACCAATGGCAATCGCCAGATTGTCTTCATCGACCACAACATCCATGACGTGCTTTTCTTCATCAACCACGATCGACGACACTTCGGCCGGCGACAAGGCGCCGATCACGAATTGGGCCGGATCGGCGGACCACAGCACGATATCGATATTCTCACCGCCAATTTCGTTACGCACCGCAGTAACGCGCGAACCGCGCAAACCGACGCAAGTACCGATCGGATCAACGCGCGGATCGTTCGACTTGACGGCGATCTTGGCACGCAGACCAGGGTCGCGGGCACAAGCCTTGAGCTCCATCAGACCATCGGCGATTTCCGGGACTTCCATTTCGAACAGCTTGATGACAAATTCCGGGGCTGTGCGCGACAAAATGATTTGCGGGCCACGTGCATTGCGGTCAATACGCAACAGATAAGCACGGATCCGATCACCAACCCGCAGGTTTTCCTTCGGAATCATCTGCTCGCGCGGCAACAAAGCCTCGATCTTGCCGGCTTCGACAATCGCATTGCCGCGTTCCATCCGCTTGATGGTGCCGGAAACGACGTGTTCCTTGCGATCAAGAAAGTCGGTCAGAATCTGCTCGCGCTCGGCGTCGCGAATTTTTTGCAGAATAACCTGCTTGGCAGCTTGCGCACCGATACGGCCAAAGTCAATCGGCTCAAGCGGTTCTTCAAGCGTATCGCCACACTCGATTTCCGGATCTTCCTTGCGCGCTTCGGAAAGCGGCGTTTCCAGATATTCGTTCACGTACTCGTTGTCCGGAACGACTTGCCAGCGACGGAAGGACTCGAAGTTACCGGTATTACGATCGATCGAGACCCGAACATCGGCCTCATCGTGGATGCGCTTTTTGGTCGCAGAAGCGAGCGCCAGTTCAAGGGCGCCAAAGACGATCTCCTTGCCGACATTCTTTTCGCGGGCCAGTGCATCGACCAGCAGTAACATTTCACGGCTCATGGGCTAAAACCTCCTAGTCCTTCAGTCGAATCGCGGCACAAGACGTGCCTTTTCGATATTATTGAATTCCAGTTCCACATCATCTTTTTCGAGGCGAAGACCGACCTTGCCATCCTTGCAGCCGAGCAACTCCCCCTGGAAATTGCGGCGGCCGCCTTGCGGAATACGTAGCTTGATCTGGATATCCTGGCCGGCGAAACGCTCGAAATCCGCCGCTTTTTTGACAACCCGATCCATACCGGGCGAAGAGATTTCCAGTCGATCGAAATCGACATTTTCAACTTCGAAGACACGCGACAACTGATTCGAAACCTTGGCACAGTCATCGACATCCACCCCTCCCTCTTTACCAGGAAGATCGATGAAGACACGAATCGTACGACCGCGCGGCGACATCTCGACATCGACGAGTTCATAACCCAGACCGACCACGGTCGTTTCTATCAGCGTGTTTAAATCCATAGCCACAAATAAAAAATGGGCGAAACGCCCACCTCAGAAAAAAAGATGCCCCGTAAAAACAACGGGAGGAACAAACCCGTGAATTATAACGAGTTTACTCCCCCCGGTAAATCGATCCGACCGACTTTATACGCTTTCAGCCCCGCCCGTTGCCTGTGGAATGGCTTTTTCCAATTCGCGAACAAAAAGCTTGACCTCATGCTCGCTCAGTTCTCGCACCCGCCCCCGTTTCAATTGCGGCGGCAGGTTGAACGGCCCGTAGCGAACCCGGATCAAGCGACTGACCGTGCAGTTGACTGCCTCGAACATGCGCCGGACTTCCCGATTTCGACCTTCAAAAATGGTCACGTGATACCAGTGATTGGCCCCCTCGCCGCCACGATCTTCAAGGGAAGCAAAACTAGCCGGCCCGTCTTCCAACTCGATACCGCTAAGCAAAAGCTTTTGCGACTCTTCGGTCAGTTCGCCCAACACCCGCACGGCGTACTCGCGAACCAACTCCGAGCTTGGATGCATCAACTTGTTGGCCAACTCGCCCGAGGTCGTAAACAACAACAAGCCCGACGTATTGAAATCGAGGCGCCCCACTGCGATCCAGCGGCCACCGCGAATTCGCGGCAAAGCGGCAAATACGGACGGCCGACCATCCGGATCGTCGCGCGAGACAATTTCCCCTTCGGGCTTGTGATAAATCACCACCCGCGGCGTCTTGGTCGTGGTAAAGCGCATATTGACCAAACGACCACCGATTTTTACCTTGTCGGTCGGTACGACTGACTGGCCCAATTGAGCCGTTACGCCATTCACCGTGATCCGGCCGGCGGCGATCCACTCTTCCATTTCCCGCCGTGAACCGATCCCCGCTTGAGCCAGCACCTTCTGCAAGCGTTCAGGCTTCGATTCCAGCAAGGGCTTGCCGTTGCGACCAATACTCCCCCGATTCGCCCGTCCGGATTGCGGCCCTAGGCGCTGGCGCGGCGGCTTGACAAGCAGCTTGGCTTCACCCCCCTCTGCGCCTTCGATTTGTGCGCCTCGTTCCCCACCTGTGCCGCGCGACATGGCAGCACCTCGGACAGGCCTTCCGGAAACGCCTTGCGGACGGCCTTCTGCGGCAACCTCCGAGCGCTTCGGCGAAGCGCGCAACGGACTACGTTTAGTTTTCATACTTCAGCTCCAGTGTCTGGCTGATTTGTTCCAGCGGCGGCAGTTCGCTGACGCTACGCAAGCCCAGATCATCAAGAAATTGTTTGGTCGTGGCAAATAACGCCGGCCGACCAGGCGTCTCGCGATGACCGACAACATCGATCCAGCCGCGTTCTTCCAGGGTTTTGACTACGTTGGCGTTAACCGCCACGCCACGGATTTCCTCGATATCGCCGCGCGTCACCGGTTGACGATAGGCGATGATGGCCAAGGTTTCCAGCACCGCCCGTGAATACTTTGGGGGCTTTTCCGGATTCAGCCGTTCAAGATAAGGCAAATACTCGGCCCGCGTCCGGAAGCGCCAGCCGGAAGCCAGTTGCACCAGCTCAACCGGACGCTCGACATATTCGGTGCGCAATTCGTCGAGCAGTTTGCGCAACATGTCGGTCGATAACTCTTCATCGAACATCTTGCGCAACTCAAGCGGCGTCATCGGCTCTCGCGCCGCCAGCAGCGCCGCCTCAAGCACCTTCTTGACCAGACTCGGTTCCACCTTGATGCACTCTCACATAAATCGGCGCAAAGGCCTCGGTTTGGGTAAATTCAACCAGCTTTTCACGCGCCAGTTCGAGAATCGCCAGGAAATGCACAACCAGGCCCGGCGCGCCCATCTCCGGATCGAACATGGTTTCAAACTGCACGAAACCGCCGCGCTCCTGCAACAGACGCAGGATGATGCCCATATGCTCGCGCACCGACAACTCTTCGCGACTGATCTTGTGGTTCCGGGTCAGCCGGGCTTGGCGCACCACCGCCATCCAGGCCTCCTTCAGATCGTCGACCGAGACCTCCGGCAAACGTTGCAACAAGGACTTCTCAACCAGTGTTTCCACCCAGAAAAATTCGCGCTCTGCCTGCGGCATCTCGTTGAGCCGTTGGCCGGCGATCTTCATCTGCTCGTATTCCATCAGGCGACGAACCAATTCGGCACGCGGGTCTTCCGCCTCCTCGCCTTCACCAAGCTTCGGTCGAGGCAACAGCATGCGCGACTTGATTTCGATCAGCATCGCCGCCATCACCAGGTACTCGGCCGCCAACTCCAGATTGCTCGCCTCCATGCTCTCGATGTAATCGAGATATTGACGGGTAAGCGGCGCCATCGGGATATCGAGGATATCAACATTGGCCTTGCGAATCAGGTAAAGCAGCAGATCAAGCGGCCCCTCGAAGGCATCAAGCATGATCTCGAGCGCATCCGGCGGGATGTACAAATCCTGCGGCAGCGTTTCCATCGCCTCGCCATAGATGCGGGCAACAGGTACAAACAGCGCCGCCTGGGGCGCATCCACCGCGAGATCCATGGTCATGCCGAAGCCGAATGGCTCTTGGTTTTGTAATGCAAGTGCAGATTGCGCAGATAGATCAAGACCGGCAGAGCCTGTCCAAAGATGAACACCGGGTCGCGACGATGGATGGCGTAAATCACCAGCACCAGGCTCCCTGCCAAGCTGAAGTACCAGAAGGCAACCGGGATCACTACCCGCTTCGCCTTTTCACTACTCCACCACTGGATCACGAAACGCATCATGAACAAGGCCTGCCCGGCAAAACCGATGCCGATCCAGACCAGGCTTTCCCAATCGTAACCAAACATCAGTGGTATTCCAGCCCCATCGCTTCGCGCACGTCGCGCATCGTTTCGCGGGCGTATTCACGGGCTTTCTCGCAACCATCGGCCAGGATGTTTTTGACCAGCGTCGGATCGTCAAGATAGACCTGCGCCCGCTCGCGCATCGGCGCCTGCTCACGCAGGATGCCATCGATCACCGGCTGCTTGCACTCGATACAACCGATGCCCGCCGTGCGACACCCCTGCTGCACCCACTCCTTGGTGCCTTCATCGGAATACACCTGATGCAACTGCCAGACCGGGCAACGTGCCGGATCGCCCGGATCGGTACGACGCACGCGATTGGTGTCGGTCGGCATGCTCTTGACCTTCTTGGCAACGGAGTCTTCGGACTCACGCAGGGTGATCGTGTTGTGATACGACTTCGACATCTTCTGACCATCGAGACCGGGCATTTTGGAAGCTTCGGTCAGCAGGCAGTCGGGTTCGACCAGGATCATCTTGCCGGTCCCCTCAAGGAAACCGAAAAGACGTTCGCGGTCGGCCGCCGAGAGGTGCTGGATTTCGTTGAGCATGGCCTTGGCCTGCTCGACCGCTTCCTTGTCACCATTCTGCTGAAAACGAGTGCGCAACTCGTCGTAAAGACGGGCCTTCTTGCCCCCCAGTTTTTTGACGGCTTCGCGGGCCTTGTCTTCAAAGCCAGGCTCGCGGCCGTACATGTGATTGAAGCGCCGTGCCAGTTCGCGGGTGAATTCGACGTGCGGAATCTGATCTTCGCCAACCGGCACCTTGTCGGCGCGGTAGATCAGGATATCGGCGCTCATCAGCAGCGGATAACCGAGGAAACCGTAGGTCGTCAGATCCTTGCCGGCCAGCTTCTCCTGCTGGTCCTTGTAGGTCGGCACGCGCTCAAGCCAGCCGAGCGGCGTCATCATCGACATCAGCAAATGCAGTTCGGCGTGTTCCGGCACCTTGGACTGAATGAACAACGTTGCCTGATTCGGATCCACCCCGGCTGCCAGCCAGTCGATCACCATGTCCCAGGTCGCCTGCTCGATACCCTGCGGATTGTCGTAATGGGTCGTCAGGGCATGCCAGTCGGCCGCGAAGAACAGACAGGGGTACTCATGCTGGAGCTTGACCCAGTTCTTGAGAACACCATGGTAATGACCAAGATGGAGTGCGCCGGTCGGGCGCATGCCGGAAAGAACACGTTCTGCGTACATAATTGATTAATTAAAGTCCAAAAATGGAAACAATAATCCGCAGCGAAAAGTCAACCAACGGATTCATGATGGCGTCGAGGATACCGGTGAATAGCAGCAGCAGCAAAATCGGGAACCCCCAGCGCTCCAACTGCGCAAACCGCCAAGCCAGGCGATGCGGCAGCAGGCTCACCGCGATGCGACCGCCATCGAGAGGCGGCAAGGGCAGCAGGTTGAGTACCATCAAAACCAGATTGATCCCGATACCCGCCTTTGCCATCAATGCCAACGGCAAGCTGAAAAAGGGAGGAATCTCCCAGGACAGTTTGTACATCAGCGCCCAAAAGACCACCATCAACAAATTGGCGGCAGGGCCGGCGGCCGCCACCCACAACATGTCCTGCTTGGGCTTGCGCAACCGACTGAAGTCAACTGGCACCGGCTTGGCGTAGCCGAATAAAAACGGACTACCGACCAAAAGCAGGATAGCCGGAATGATAAGGGTCCCCATCGGATCGATGTGACGCAGCGGATTCAGGCTGATCCGCCCAGCCTGCCAGGCCGTCGGATCGCCGAAATGGCGGGCGGCGAAGCCGTGCGCCGCTTCGTGCAGCGTAATGGCGAAAACCACCGGCAAAGCCTGAACCGCAACAGATTGAATAATTGCGTTGATATCGAACACGATGCGTTAGTCCAAACCGAACAAAGCCAGCGCCCCCCGCCCGGCCCGGACCAACTCCGGCGAGGCACCGGTCAGGTCGATCACCGTCGTCGGCTCGGTGCCGCAATGGCCGGCATCGAGGATCAGTTCGATCTGGTCCTCCAGGCGATCCTGGATTTCCCAGCCTTCGGTCAGTGGCAATTCGTCGCCCGGCAACTGCAAGGTCGTCGTCAGCAGCGGCTCGTTCAACTCTTCGAGCAAGGCCAGCGCAACAGGGTGGTCCGGTACGCGCAGCCCGATCGTCTTGCGCTTCGGGTGCAGCACGCGGCGCGGCAGCTCCTTGGTGCCCTCCAGAATGAAGGTGTAGCTACCCGGCGTCGCCGCCTTGAGCAAACGATATTGGGCATTATCAACACGGGCGAAATGGGCGATTTCGGAGAGATCTCGCACCATCAGCGTCAAATGATGCCGTTCATCCATCTGGCGAATCAGACGGATGCGATCCAGCGCCTCCTTGTCACCAAGGCGGCAACCCAAGGCATAGCAGGAGTCGGTCGGCAAAGCGACCACCGCACCGTTACGAATGAACTCAGCGGCTTGAACAAGCAGACGCGACTGCGGCGAATCAGGATGAATATTGACGACACGGGTCATGGTGAATTAACGAATCAGACGCCAGACCGGTTTCAGGTCTTCCGGCAGTTGCGGCAACTTGCCGAGATCGACGTAGCTTTCTTCCGGCCCGTGAAAATCCGAGCCGCGTGAGGCATGAAAGGCGTAATGGCGGGCCAGGCGGGCAAAATGCAGTACATGGTCAGGGGAATGGCTACCACAGGTCACCTCAATGCCCTGCCCGCCGATCTCCTTGAATTCATCGAGAAACTTGCGCATCTCGCCGCCGGACATCTTGTAGCGCCCGGGATGCGCCACCACGGCCACCCCGCCGGCGGCGGTGATCCAGCCCACCGCCTCGGTCAGCGTCGCCCAGCGATGATCGACATAACCCGGCTTGCCCGGCGTCAGGTAATGCTGAAACACGCCCGGCACGTCGCGGGCAATACCGATCGACACCAGGTAGCGGGCGAAATGCGCCCGCGATATCAGGCTCGGGTTGGCGGCATAGCACAAAGCGCCCTCATAGACGCCTGGAATGCCGATCGCTGCCAGGGCATCGCCCATCCGCCGAGCCCTTTCTATGCGTCCGATACGCAAGGCGTCCAGACCACCGCTCAAGCCCGTATGCAGGTGATCGAAACCGAGCCCAACGACGTGAATGGGAATACCCTTCCACTCGATCGAGATTTCCACGCCATTGACGAAGCGCATCCCCGCTTCTTCGGCGACTTGCCTGGCCTCGGCGAGACCGCCCAGATCGTCATGATCGGTCAGCGCCCAGAAATCAACACCATTGGCTGCGGCGCGCCTCGCCACATCATGTGGCGCCAACAGACCGTCGGATACGGTCGAATGGGAGTGAAAGTCGAAATTGGCGGGAATCACGGATACAGGAGTCTGGGCAAATGGCGAGTTTATCACGAAGGCCGTGGCCATCCGGCCTGCCTTGTGCGCTGCAGCAGGTTGATTAGATGCCGGCATCCCGTTATAGTGCCCTCCGTTCTGTGGGAGAGCGCAGATTCAGTCTGCCGCCGAAGGCGCAATTTCACCCGAAAACGCTCAGGTAAAAGGACCGCAGAACCAAAACATGGTCAGCCATGTTTTGAAACTCTGGAGAGCGGCGTCAACAGCGCCCACCGATGGGGCAAATCTCTCAGGTATCGAGGACAGAGGGGTGAAACGCAAGATTCGTTCTTTCGTTTCACCCCTTTTCCGTTTCTAGAACCGACGTCATAAAGCGTCAGTAAAGGATTGATATGCTGAAGAAAACGGTTTTGAATGCCGCCCACCGTGCGCTCGGCGCCCGAATGGTCGATTTCGGCGGCTGGGACATGCCGGTTAACTACGGTTCGCAGATCGAAGAACACCACGCCGTACGCAACGATTGCGGCATGTTCGACGTCTCCCACATGTGCCCGGTCGACCTGGTCGGCAAGGATGTGCGGCCCTTCCTCTCCCGCCTGGTCGCCAATGACGTCGCCAAGCTTCAGGTCTCCGGCAAGGCGCTCTATGCCGCCATGCTCAACGATGCCGGGGGCGTCATCGACGACCTGATCATCTACTTCCTTAGCGAAACCCGCTTCCGCCTGGTGGTCAATGCCGGTACCGCCTTGAAGGACCTCGAGTGGATGCAGGCCAAGGTCGCCGAATGGCAGCTCGATGTCAGCATCACCCAGCGTCGCGACGGCAACCAGCCGCTCGGCATCATCGCCGTGCAGGGCCCGCATGCCCGCGCCAAGGTGTGGTCCGTGCTGCCGCAGGCCAAGGCCGCCACGGAAGGCCTGAAGCCCTTCTTCGCCGCCGAGGTCGACCAGTACTTCATCGCCAGCACCGGCTATACCGGTGAAGACGGCTACGAAATCATGCTGCCGGCCGACCAGGCCGAAGCCCTTTGGAACACACTGCACGCCGCCGGCGTCGCGCCTTGCGGCCTGGGCGCCCGCGATACGCTGCGCCTCGAGGCCGGGATGAACCTGTACGGGCAGGACATGGACGAAACGGTTTCGCCGCTCGATGCCGGCCTGGCCTGGACCGTCGCCCTCAAGGACGAACGCGACTTCGTCGGCAAGACCGCCCTGCTCGCCCATGGCCAACAGAAGGCTTTCCTCGGCCTGATCCTGCTCGACAAGGGCGTCCTGCGCGGCCATCAGAAGGTCATCACCGCCCGCGGCGAAGGCGAAATCACATCCGGTTCGTTCTCGCCCACCCTGCAGCAATCCATCGCCCTGGCCCGCCTGCCGCTCGGCGTCGGCATCGGCGACGAAGTCGAAGTCGATATCCGTGGCAAGGCCCTCAAGGCCAAGGTCGTCAAACCCGTATTCGCCCGCAACGGCAAAGCCGTCATTTAAATCACCCCATTCAGGAGAAAACCATGTCGAACGTTCCCGCCAATCTCAAGTACGCCGCCTCCCACGAATGGATGCTGCTCAACGCTGACGGCACCGTCACCGTCGGGATCACCGACCACGCCCAGGAAGCCCTCGGCGACCTCGTCTTCGTCGAGCTGCCGGAAGTCGGTGCCCATTTCGATGCCGAAAAGGAAATCGCCGTCGTCGAGTCGGTCAAGGCTGCTGCCGACGTCTATGCACCGATCGCCGGCACCGTCACCGAAGTCAATCAGGCCACCGCCGACGCGCCGGAATCGGTCAACCAGGAACCTTACTCGGCTTGGCTGTTCAAGCTGAAGCCGGACAACGCCGCCGACCTCGACGCCATGCTCGACGCCGCCGCCTATCAAGGCATTGCCGACGCCGCCTAAGCCTGAATCGTCCTTCCCGCCCCGGCGGGAAGCCGCTTGCCCTGTGTCGCCCCGGCCCGCCGGGGTGACGCAGGTGGTATCGCCCCTTCGCAAGGAATGCCCATGCCCTTGAATCAATCCCTTTCTGCCCTCGAGCAGAACGACGAGTTCATTGCCCGTCACATCGGCCCCTGTTCGACCGAAATCGCCGCCATGCTCGCCGCCATCGGCGCCGACAGCCTGGAACAACTGATCGACCAGACCGTCCCCGCCGCCATCCGTCTGCCGGCCGACCTGCCGCTCGCCGCGCCGCAGCGCGAACATGAAGCGCTCGCCGCGCTCAAGGCCATCGCCGGCAAGAATGTCGTCAACAAGTCCTGCATCGGCATGGGCTACTACGACACGCTGACGCCCAAGGTCATCCTGCGCAACGTGCTGGAAAACCCGGGCTGGTACACCGCCTACACGCCCTACCAGGCCGAGATCGCTCAAGGTCGCCTGGAAGCGCTGCTCACCTTCCAGCAAATGGTCACCGACCTGACCGGCCTTGAAATTGCCAACGCCTCGCTGCTCGACGAAGCGACGGCCGCCGCCGAAGCCATGACCATGGCGCGCCGCGTGTCCAAGTCCAAGTCGAACCGTTTCCTGGTTGATGCCGCCTGTTTCCCGCAGACCATCGACGTGGTCAAGACCCGCGCCGCTTACTTCGGCTTCGAGCTGGTCATCGCCGGCCTCGACACGCTAAAGGACGACGAATTCTTCGGCGCCCTGCTGCAGTATCCCAACGACAACGGCGAAGTCCGCGACCTCAGCGAAATCATCGCCGGCCTCAAGGCCAAGGGCACGACGGTCGCCGTCGCCACCGATCTGATGGCGCTGACCCTGCTCAAGTCGCCCGGCGCGATGGGCGCCGACATCGCCCTGGGTTCCAGCCAGCGTTTCGGCATCCCGATGGGCTTCGGCGGCCCGCACGCTGCCTTCTTCGCCACCCGCGAAGCCTTCGTCCGCTCAATGCCGGGCCGCATCATCGGCGTCTCCAAGGACGCCCGCGGCAAGACGGCCTACCGCATGACGCTGCAGACGCGCGAACAGCACATCCGCCGCGAGAAGGCCAACTCCAACATCTGCACCTCGCAGGTGCTGCTCGCCAACATGGCCGGCATGTACGCCGTCTATCACGGTCCGCAAGGCCTGAGGACCATCGCCGGCCGCATCCACCGCCTGACCGCGATCCTGGCCGAAGGCCTGAAGCGGGCCGGCGTTGCCGTGCTGACCAAGCATTTCTTCGACACCGTGCATTTCGATCTCGGCGCCCGTGCCGATTCGGTCTATCACGACGCCCTGGCGGCCGGCTACAACCTGCGCCGCGTTTCAGCCGGCGTGCTGGGCATCGCTTTCGACGAAACGACGACCCGCCACGACGTGGCCGTGCTGTTCAAGCTGATCGCCCAGATCACCCTCGATGTCGACGCCATCGACGCCCAGGTTGCCGCCGCCGATCCCGCCCTGCCCGCCACGCTGTTCCGCAGCGACGCCATCCTCGGCCACCCGGTGTTCAACACGCATCACACCGAGCACGAGATGCTGCGCTACCTGAAGTCGCTGCAGAACAAGGACCTGGCGCTCGACCACTCGATGATCTCGCTCGGCTCCTGCACCATGAAGCTCAACGCCACCAGCGAGATGATTCCGGTCACCTGGCCGGAGTTTGGCGGCCTGCACCCCTTCGCCCCGCGCGACCAAGCCGTTGGCTACCTGGAAATGATCGCCAGCCTGACCGAATGGCTGAAGACCGTCACCGGTTTCGACGCCATCTGCATGCAGCCCAATTCCGGCGCCCAGGGTGAATACGCCGGCCTGGTGGCAATCGCCCGCTACCATGCCAGCCGTGGCGAGGCCCACCGCAACGTCTGCCTGATCCCGAAATCGGCCCACGGCACCAACCCGGCCACCGCCCAGATGGCCAGCATGAAGGTCGTCGTGGTCGATTGCGACGACAACGGCAACGTGGACGTTGGCGACCTGAAGGCCAAGGCCGAAGAACACAAGGACGACCTGGCCTGCCTGATGATCACCTACCCGTCGACGCACGGCGTCTTCGAGGAAGCCATTCGCGACATCTGTGCCATCGTGCACGCCAACGGCGGCCAAGTGTATATGGACGGTGCCAACCTCAACGCCCAGGTCGGCCTGACCTCGCCCGGCTTCATCGGTGCCGACGTCAGCCACATGAACCTGCACAAGACCTTCGCCATCCCGCACGGCGGCGGCGGACCGGGCATGGGCCCGATCGGTCTCAAGGCTCATCTGGCGCCATTCATGGCCGACCACGCAGTCGCCGCCACCGGTCCGGCCGATCGCGTCAATGCCGGCCAGGGCGCGGTTTCCGCCGCTCCTTTCGGCTCGGCCTCGATCCTCACCATCTCCTGGATGTACCTGGCCATGCTCGGCGGTGAGGGCGTCAAGAAGGCGACGCAAGTCGCCATCCTCAACGCCAACTACGTCGCCCGCCAGCTGAATGCTCACTACCCGGTGCTCTACGTCGGCAAGAACGGCCGCGTCGCCCACGAATGCATTCTCGACATCCGCCCGATCAAGGCCGCCACCGGCATCGCCGAGATCGACATCGCCAAGCGCCTGATGGACTACGGTTTCCACGCGCCGACGGTGTCCTTCCCAGTCGCCGGCACGATCATGGTCGAGCCGACGGAATCCGAATCGAAGGCTGAGCTGGACCGCTTCATCGAAGCCCTGATCGCCATTCGCCAAGAAATCCGTCAGATCGAGAACGGCGCCTGGACGGCCGAGAACAATCCGCTGAAGAATGCCCCGCATTCCCAGGCCGATGTCATCGATGCCGAATGGAAGCACCCGTACAGCCGCGAACAGGCCGTTTTCCCGCTGCCCTGGGTAGCGGCCAACAAGTTCTGGCCGAGCGTCAATCGCATCGACGATGTCTATGGCGACCGCAACCTGAACTGCGCCTGCCCGCCGATGGAAGCGTACGCTTCAGAGCGCGTGTAATGATGGCCGTCGATCTCTCTGCCATCGCCAAGTGGCCCAACGTCCCCGCCTGTTACGGCTGGTTGTCGCTCGACCGGCGGGGCGACTGGCGATTGCAGGGAGAACGCGTCAGCCATCGCGGCCTGATCGAGTTCATCAACCGGCAGTATGGCTGTGACGAAGCCGGCAACTGGTTCCTGCAGAACGGGCCGCAGCGGGTTTATGTCAGCCTCGCCTGCACCCCGTGGGTCTTCCGCCGCGAGGCGGCTGGCTGGCTCGGCCACACCGGCCAGCCAGCCGGTGCGGTCAAGGCCATCCATGTCGACGAAGAAGGCAATGTGCTGCTCGCCACCGAACTCGGCATCGGCCTGCTCGACGACCGCGACCTGGCGCAGTTCCTGGCCGAATGCGCGCTGGAAGATGGCCGCCCGGCCGACGAGGCGGCCTTTCTCGCCTTGCTTGCTGGCGGCGATAGCGCCATCCGCTGGCATGACATCCCGCTGGACAACATCGCTGCCGCCGATCTGCCGCAGCGCTACGGCTTCATCGCCACACCCCGCCCCTGAGGCCTCTGGCGTTCAAATTGCTTCGCCCCTGCGCATGACGATCATTTGTCGGAAAGCGCACACTGCATGGCCACACTCCCCGATCCATCGCCCCATCCGGTCATCCGCTGGGCCGAGCAACACCTCACCGATCCGCAGCATATCGACTGCACGACCACCGTCATGCTCAAGATCCTCGATGGCAAGTGCAAGATGGACGCCCAGAACAAGGCGGTGATTCCGCTGCTCTACGAGGTGGCCCGGCGGCGTCCGGGCAAGCTGCTGGACGAGGCCTATCACAGCCTGATCGCCCAGGCCCAACATGGCATGGACGAGGCGATGACGCTGTTCATCTACGAAAAGCGCCTGCTCGCCGAAACCATGCTGTCGCGCCCGGTAATGAAGGCCTACAAGGCCTGGCTACGCCAGCACGGCATCCTGCAACAAGCGGATAGCGCCGAGTGAAGCGGCTCCCGGCGGCGGCGGGCCGGCAGACAGCCGGCCGTTGCCGCCTGTCAGAAATCAGCGATTGATCGCCTTGGCGCCGGCCGTTGCCACCTGTTCGTCCTGGTCGGCCCGCACGCCGGACACCCCGACCGCGCCGATCACTTCGCCATTGACCACGATCGGCACGCCACCTTGCAGGAAGACCTGGCCATCGACCGAAAGCAGCGCCGCGCGCCCCTTGTTGATCGCCTCTTCCAGCGCCGCGCTCGGACGCTTGAACAGGGCCGCCGTGCGGGCCTTGCCGATGGCGATATCGACACTCGGTCGCTGCGCGTTGTCGAGACGATCAATGGTCAGCGGGTAACCGGCATCGTCGGCGACAACGATCACCACGTTCCAGCCATTGGCCTTGGCCTCGGCGGTGGCGGCGACGACGGCCTTGCGCGCCTCGGCCAGGGTCAACGCCTTCTTGTCGACCAGTTGCGCCTGGGCAGCCAGGGAAGCCGTCAGCAGGGCGGCGGCGGTCAGAAATTTGAAAGCTTTTTGCATTGTTGTCTCCTTGTTGTGGGCAAAACCGACGACCATCGTCGGCCTCGCCTGCCGCGCTTCGCTGCGAAAATACGCGGCAGTACCGACGCACTATAGCGGCTATCCGGCTAAAGACGAGACCGGGAAAACCCGACTAGCATTGCCCCACGAACGACACTCAGGACGGCGAATGCGCCTGCATCCAGGCATGCACTTCGGGCAGGCAGTTCGCCGCATCGTCGAGCAGGGCCGCGTTGGCCTGCAAAAACAATTTGCGTTGGGCGGCATTGAGCCGCGAGGGATAGACCGGCTGCAACTCGACCACCAGATCGCCCGCCGGGTTCTTGCCCCGACCGGGGTAGCCCTGGCCGGCCAGGCGCAGCAGGCGGGCTTCCGCACGCCCCGCCTCCAGGACATGGCGCAGCTTGCCGCCCGGGCGCGGCAAGTCGATCTCGCCGCCGGCGAGCAAGGCCAGCATGCTGACCGGCATCGCAAAATGCAGGTCCCGCCCGCGCAACTGATAAAGCGGATGGCTGCGGATCACCACGGTCAGGTAAAGATCGCCAGCCTGAAAATTATCGCTTTCCGGTTCGCCCTGCCCGGCCAGACGTAACTCGTCGCCGGGCAGCATGCCGTGCGGAACGCGGATATCGAGGCTGACCTCGGCGATTTCCCGGCCGCTACCACCGCAATCCGGGCAGATCCGCTCGCTGAAAAAGCCCCGCCCACCGCATTCGGTGCAAGGTACGAGAACACGCTCGGCATCGCGGACCCGGCCGCTGCCATGGCATTCGCCGCAGAAACGGGTGCGGGCGAAACCATGCTCGCCACTGCCGTCGCAGGTCGGGCAGGCCTTGCCGCGGGTGTAATGAATGGTCTTGCGGCAGCCGCTCACCGCCTCTTCGAGATCGAGTTCAATATTGAGCCGGATATCGGCCGCTTGCGGCGCCTCGGGCTCGGCGGCTGGCGGCGGAGCATGATCCGGCTCCGCGGCCGCATCACTATCGGCCTGGACTTCTTCCTCGACGGCGACCTCGCCGGCCATCAACTGGTCGTAGGCAGCACGAATCTGCTTGAAGCGCTCGGTCGCCTCCGGATGATCGTTGCGATCCGGATGCCAGCGCATCGCCAGCCGGCGATAAGCGCGCTTCCACTCGGCCGGACTGGCCGAGCGACTGATATCGAGCACAACGTAAGGATCGAACTCCATGACTTAAGGCTGCGCTCCAGTGAGCGGCCCGAGGACTTGGGCGATCAATGCCGAGATCAGACTGGCCGTCGCCCCGTGCCGGTCGCGATCCGGGTTGTATTCGACGATTTCCAGGGCCCGTAGACCGGCATGTCCGGCCAGTCGCGGCAAGGCAGCCAGCACGTCGGCAGCCAGCAGGCCGCCTGGTTCCGGACTACCGACGCCAGGCGCCAGCATCGGGTCGATGGCATCGAGGTCGATCGTCACGCCGAAGCCGCCGCGCGCGTCGCCAACCAGCCCGACCGCCTCGTCCAGGCAGGCAGCAAAGCCGCGCCGGTCGATTTCCTCGCTATCGATGATGCGCACTCCCATCTCCTGCAGAAAGACGAGCTCCTCCGGTTCATAACTGCGCGGCCCGAGCACGACCACGTGGGCGGCACTGACCTGAGCACCCGGCAAGCCAAGCTGGAGCAGACGCTTGTCACCGCGACCCAACAGGCAAGCCAGCGGCATGCCGTGGATGGCGCCGGAATAACTGGTTTCCGGAGTATGGCTGTCGAGATGGGCATCGATCCAGAGCAAGCCGACCGGTTCTCCGACGAAGCGGGCGACGCCGCTCCAGGTGCCGATGGCAACCGAGTGGTCGCCGCCGATCACCAGCGGAAATTCGCCGGCGGCCAGGGTCTCCGCCACCTCGTCGGCGAGATGCCGGCAGAGTCCGGCAATCCGTCCCACCGTAGACATCCCGCCATCGTCCGGCGCAAACAGGGTCCGCCCCCAATCGAGGCGAGGATGGCGCTGCAATTCGTGCCAGGCCTGGGCGTGATGAAAGGCGACCGGCCCGTCGGCGCAGGCGCGATCCTGCGCACCGAGGCCGCTGGCGGCGCCGGTGATGCGGATACGACGACTTTTGCGAGTGGCGAAGGTTTTCATCGACTCAATGCGGCGCAGGATGGCAGGCTGGCTTCGTGCATTTCGACCAGACGGACGGGATGGCGTTCATTGCCCGGCACTTTGATGCCGGGCGGATTATAGGTCATCCCGCAAGCGCAACCGGTCGCGCCTCAACCGCCGATATCGGCCCGCAACTGGGCCAGCGCCTGGCGCAGTTCGGCGACTTCGCTCTCCAGCGCGGCGACCCGCGCCGCCAGACCGCCCGACTCGACAGCCCCCGCCCCGCCCCCCATCGCCTCGACACTGACCGGGCCACTCAACAGGTGGGCCCAGCGATTCTCCCGGGAACCGGGCAGGCGCGGCAATTCCTGGACCAGGGCACCGTCCGGCCGGTCGGCGAGCTCTTCGAGAAAGGCTTCGACCGAGGAAATATCGGCAAACTTGTGCAGGCGTTCGCAGTTCAGACGCAGTTCGCCCGCCGTCTGCGGCCCGCGCAGCATCAGGACGACGAGCAGGGCCGAAGCCTGGGTCGGCACAGCCAGCCGTTTCTCCAGGTGATGGGCGAAACGCACGACGCGGCTGCCGCTGACTTCGCCGACCAGCCCGGCTTCCTTCAAGCCATCGATAGCGGCGAGGATTTCGGCTTCGCTGGCATCGAGCACTGGATTACGGCTGGTTTTCTGGTTGCAGCCGGCCGCCAGCGCATTGAGGGACAGCGGATAGGTATCGGGCACCGTCCTTTGTTTCTCGGCCAGCGTGGCCAGGACGCGGGTTTCAAGCAGGGACAGCATGGGAACGGGTTCGGGCATGGCAATACACTTTCAAAAGCAGGGCAGGATTCATTGGTCGGAAAGGGGCGACGGCATCGGCGTCGCAGCCGCCAGCACAGCCTCCCGGCGACTTTGCAACCAGGCGCGATAAACGCGTAGCGCCACCTGGGCATCGTCGGCGGCGTAGCGCAGTTGGCGTTCGTTCAACTGCGGACTCGCCCAGTTGCTGGTACCGACCTTCTTGGATTTTTGCAGTTTCTGGCCGAAGAAATGCGCCACCGCCACCTTGGCCCCGACCGTGCCGCGATGGCCCGGTCCGCGCAAGACTTCGCCCAGATCGATCACGTTGCAGACGGCAATATCGAGCCGCGTTTTCAGCACGCTGTGGTCGTTGCCCAGGCCGAAACCGACCTTGAGCAACCGAGGCGCTTCGAGAATCGCCTTCAGTGCGGCATTGCTGCCCAGGCGCTGGACCTGGAAAAGGAAGGCCCGCTCTTCGGTCGCCAATTGCACCAGATGCGGCCCTGTGGACACTTCGCCCTTGCGGAAGGTCGGTTTCGACTCGGTATCGAAGCCGATCACATCGGCGGCACAGAGCACGGCCCGCGCTTCGTCGGCCAGGGTTTCGGAATTGACCAGGCAAATATCGGCCAGCGCAATGCCCGGATAGGGCGGCAATTCGGCCTCACCCAGCTCGGCGCGGCTCATCATCGCCTCGCTCATGCCCGCCCCGTCCTGGCGGCAGCCTGCATCAAGCACCGGATTTGCCGGCCGGATCGACGTTGCAGCGGGTTCATCAGGGTATCCTTGGCGTTTTGACAGCAGGTGAATGTATGGGATCGCGCCGGCGTAAAGGAATGCTTGCCTGGCTGAAAGGCGTATTTTCGGCGAAAAAGGCGCCCTTGTCCGATCTGGATCAGGCGCGGGCGCTGATTGCCGCCATCGACCGCGGCGGCGTGCCGCTCAATCCGCTGCGCGTCAATCACATCGCCCGCCAGCTCGGCCTCGAAGTCTCGCGCCATGCGCCGGTGGAAGCGACCATCGAACGCATTCGCGCCGCCATCCAGCGCGCCGCCCCGCCGACCGCCTGAACGCCCGCCCCTTTCGCCGTCAAACCGCCAGCGGCAGATGGATGGCGAACTCGGTGCCCGATTCGCCGGAACTCAGCTGGATCGAACCACCATGGGCGTGCACGATGGAACGGGCGATGGCCAGGCCAAGGCCGCTGCCCTCACTGCCCGGATCGAGGCGGACAAAGCGATCGAAGATGCGCTCGATCGCCTCGTCGGGAATCGGCGTCCCTGAATTGCCCAGCGTCACAACCGCCTGACCGGCCTCGGCGCGAATGCGCAAGCTCACCCAACCGCCGGGCGGCGTATGGTTGATCGCATTGACCAGCAGATTGCCGATCGCCCGCTGCAACATCAGGTGATCGCCCGGCACGGTCAGCGCTTCGCCGGCCAGGCTGAGGTCGAGTTGTTCGGCCAGCAGCCCGTAGTATTCGAACAACTGCTCGCACAAGGGGCGCAGCGCGACGGTTTCGCGCTGCGGTACGACCAGCCCGTGATCGGCCTTGGCCAGGAAGAGCATGTCGGCAATGATGCGCGACAGCCGCTCGTAGGCTTCCAGGTTGGTCGCCAGCAATTCGCGGTATTCGTCAGCCTGGCGCGGCTTGCTCAAGGACACCTCGGTCTGCATGCGCAGGCTGTGAATCGGCGTCCGCAGTTCGTGCGCCAGATCGGCCGAGAAATCCGACAGACGCTGGAATGACTCTTCCAAGCGACCGAGCATGGCATTGAAGGCCTGCACCAGTTCGGCGAGTTCCGGCGGCACCTGCTGCTCCGGGATGCGCTCGGCCAGTTGCCCGGCGGAAATCCGCCCGGCCGCCGCAGCAATCTGCCGGACCGGCTGCATGCCGCGGCGGGCGATCAACATGCCGACCACAACCGTCAGCAGCGCCGCCGCCACTACGGCCAGCCAGAAATCGCGTTGCAACTCGTCGAGAAAGGCCGTGTGATGGTGGATATCGCGCCCGACCACCACCCGCCCACCTTCGCCGGTGGCCATTTCGAGATCGCCAGCCACCACGCGATAGTCCCGCCCGCCGGCGCTGAGCCGGCTTGGCACGGCATCGACCCGTGCCGCCGCAACGAAGACTTCGCCCGCCACACCCGGCTCCGGCCAGCTGAACAGCGTTCCCTGCGGCCCCTCGACGCCGACAATGATGCCGTGTTCGCCAACCAGCGCATCGCCCAGGCGGGCAGCCAGCACCGCCGGATCAACCTCCTGCGCCGCGACATGGCGGACCAGGGCGAGTTTGCCGAGTAGTTCATGCGCATCGAGCTCCGCCATGTGGGCGTCGGCCGATTTGCCCAGGTAGAGGCCGAGGGCGGCGAACACCAGGGTGGCCAGCAGCGCGAAGGCCAGCGACAGGCGCAGCGTGATCGAATGTTGCCAGCCCTGGACCCTCACCGGATCTCCATGACGTAGCCCATGCCGCGCAAGGTGTGGATCAGGCGCGGCGAAAAATCGTCATCGACCTTGGCGCGCAGGCGGCGGATCGCCACCTCGACGACATTGGTGTCGGAATCGAAATTCATGTCCCAGACCTGCGAGGCGATATAGCTGCGCGACAAGACCTCGCCCTGGCGGCGCAGGAAGAGTTCGAGCAAGGCGAACTCCTTTGCGGTCAGGTCGATCCGCTGACCGGCCCGGCTGGCCCGCCGTTTCAGCACATCCAGCTCGAGATCGGCCAGGGCGAGGCGTTCGACCTCCTTGCTGCGGCCGCGGCGCAACAAGGTGCGCACCCGGGCGAGCAATTCGGAAAAGGCAAAAGGCTTGACCAGGTAATCGTCCGCCCCCAACTCCAGCCCCTTGACCCGATCCTCGACCTGATCGCGGGCGGTCAGGAACAGCACCGGCAGCTCGCGCCCGGCGGCGCGCAAGGCTTTCAGCACCTGCCAGCCATCGAGGCCGGGCAAATTGACATCGAGGATCAACAGGTCGTGACCGCCCGCCAGGCCCTCGTGCATGCCATCCAGGCCGTTACGCACCAGATCGGCGGTAAAGCCGGCCTCGGAAAGCCCCTGCTTGAGGTAGTCGCCGGTCTTCGCTTCGTCTTCGACGATGAGAATTTTCATGGCGGCATTTTGCCCGAGGCGCCCGGCCTTTGTCCGCAGATTACAAACTTGTAATCCGGGGGTCAGCCGGCTGTCGACCTGCCCGGCTGACAATCGCCGCATTCATCCATCAAGGAAAGCATCATGCGCCTGCTCGCCCCCTCCCTCCTCGCCCTGATCTGCGCCTTCAGCCTGCCCGCTCAGGCCCAGCACGACCACCATGCCGCCGCCAATGCCACCAGCGCCGGCAAGGCCGCACCGCTCACCGAAGGCGTCGTCAAGAAAGTGGACAAGGCGGCCGGCGAAGTGGTGATCCAGCATGGCCAGCTCGACAGCATCGGCATGCCGCCGATGACGATGAGCTTCGGTGTCGCCGACAAGGGCTGGCTGAACAAGCTCAAGGCCGGCGACAAGATTCGCTTCGCCGCCGAACTGAAGGACGGCAACGCCATCGTCAGCCGTTACGAAGCCCTTCGCTAAGTCGCACCCGATGCCGGACATCCTTCCCAACTGGCACCCGGCGGTCGTGCATTTTCCGATTGCCCTGACGCTGACCGCGACCGGCCTGTTGCTGGCCGGACAGTTGCGGGTGCAGCGCGACCGCCTGCTCAGTGCCGCCCGGCTACTGCTGCCGCTCGCCGCAGTCAGTGCGCTGATCGCCGTGGGAATGGGCTGGCAGGCCTTTGCCACGGTCGAACACGATGCGGCCGGGCATCTGGTCATGCTGCGTCACCGCAACTGGGCCCTGGCCAGTTGCCTGGCACTGCTCGCCATCGCACTCGTCGACGCCTGGCGCCAGCGCCAGGGCAAGGCCCCCGGCTCGGCCCTGGCGCTGGCCATGCTGGCCGTCTCGGGCGGGCTGGGCATGACCTGCTGGCTGGGCGGCGAAATGGTTTATCGGCACGGCGTCGGCGTTTCCGCCAGCACTTTTGCCATTCCGGCGCCGCTGCCGGAACCGCCGGTACTGCTCCCGGAAACCGCCATCCCGCAAGAGAGCAAGCCGCCAGCCGTGCATGGCGAGCATGTCCATAAGGATGGCAAGCGCCATCATCACTGAGCCAAACACGCATGCCGCCCACCTTGTTCATCGCCTCGCTACTCGCCGCCCTCATGCTCGCCGCCACAACGGCCCAGGCCGAGACGCTGCCCGGCGCCAGCGTCGAATCGCTGTTGGCTGCCGCCCGCGAAGGCAGCCCGGAACTGCGCATAGTCAATCTGGAAGCCGAAGCGGCGCGCGAACGCATCCAGCCTGCCGGCGCCCTGCCCGATCCGGTGCTGCGCATCGAACTGGAAAACCTGACCCGCAACGGCAGCCAGGGGGCCACGCTCGATCCCCGCCGCGTCGGCGACACCAAGTACACGTTGATGCAGCCGCTGCCTTTCTGGGGCAAGCGCAACCTGAAGCGCGAACTGGCGGCCAGCGAAGCGGCTCAGGCCGATGGCCGGCGCGCCGACACCTGGGCTGAAATCGCCGCCCGCATCAAAACGCTCTACGCCCAATACTGGCTGACCAGCCAGGCGGTACGCCTGACCCGCGAGAACATCGAGCTCAGCCGCCAACTCGAACAAGTCGCCCAGGCCCGTTACGCCGGCGGTCTGGCCGCCCAGCAGGACGCGATCCGCGCCCAGGTCGAACGCAGCACGTTGGACGCCGAACTGATCGGCATGGAAAGCGAACTGCATCACCTGATGAGCTTCATGAACGCCATGCTGGCCCGGCCGGCCAATTCGGCGCTGGCGACGCCGACCAGCCTGCGCCCGCTGCCGGCAAAGCTGGATGCGGCTACCTTGAGCCAGCGCCTGCAGGCCGCCAACCCGCAACTGGCCATCGAAGCGGCCCGCCTCGACGGCGCCGAAAAAGGCCGCGACCTGGCCTACCGCAACCGCTACCCCGACCTGACGGTGGGCATCGCCCCGATGCAGGTGCAGAACCGGGTCGATGCCTGGAGCCTGATGCTGGAAATGAACCTGCCCCTGCAGCAAGGCACCCGGCGCAGCCAGGAACGCGAAAGCGAACGCATGCTCGAAGCCGCTGCCGCCCGCCGCGAGGCGCTTGGCCACCGGCTGCACGGCGAGCTTTCGGCGGCGCTGAGCGAACTGGAAGCGGCGCGCCAGACCGAGCAGATCAGTCGCAGCCGCCTGCTGCCCCAGGCCGAACTGACCTTCAAATCGGCGCTCGCTGCTTACGAAACCGGCAAGGTCGACTTTGCCACCCTGCTCGACGCCCAACGCCAGATCCGTAATGCCCGCCTGGCACTACTGCGCGCCCAAGCCAGCCAGCAAATGCGGCTGGCCGATATCGAACGCCTGCTTGGAGAAGACCTGTGAAAACCGGCCCCACCCTGATTGCCCTTGCCCTCGCCCTTTCGGCCGGCGCCTTTGCCGGCTATCGCCTGGCTCAACCGGGTGCTGGCGCCGCCAAGCTCGCCGCCTCCCAAGCCGACAGCGCATCCCCGGACAAGGGCGGCCGCAAATTGCTCTATTACCGCAACCCGATGGGCCTGCCCGACACCTCGCCAGTCCCGAAGAAGGACCCGATGGGCATGGATTACATCCCGGTCTACGAGGGCGAGGCGGATAGCGGCGGCAGCGGCCTGCAGATCAGCGCCGAAAAGATCCAGAAACTCGGCGTCAAGACCGAGGCGGCGCAGCGCCGCCAGCTCGACAAGACGATCCATGCCAGCGGCCGGGTGGAAATCGACGAGAGCCGCACCTACACGGTGACCGCCAAGTTCGAGGGCTACGTCGAACGCCTGCACGTCAATACCACTGGCCAGCCGGTCGGACGCGGCCAGCCCTTGTTCGAGGTGTATAGCCCGGAACTGGTCTCGGCCCAGCGCGAATATGCCATCGCTGCGCAGGGCGTCGCCCGCCTCAACGAAGCCGGCGGCGAAGCGCAGGCGGCGATGCGGCAACTGGCCGACGCCAGCCTGCAGCGCCTGAAGAACTGGGATATCTCGGATGAACAGCTGAAGGCCATCGCCCGCAGCGGCGAAGCGCGCCGCACGCTGACTTTCCGCTCGCCGGTCGGCGGCATCGTCACCGAGAAAAAGGCGGTTCAGGGTATGCGTTTCATGCCGGGCGAAGCCCTGTTCCAGATTGCCGACACCTCCAGCGTCTGGGTCCAGGCCGACGTCTTCGAACAGGACATCGCGGCACTCAGCGTCGGCCAGACGGCTCGCATCCGGATCAACGCCTATCCGGGCGAAGTCTTTTCCGGCCGCGTGGCCTATGTCTATCCGACCTTGAAAAGCGAGACGCGCAGCGTCCCGGTCCGCATCGAGCTGGCCAATGCCAAGGGCCGGCTCAAGCCGGCGATGTTTGCCGAGGTCGACATTCCGGTCGCCAACGCGGCGCCGATGATCACCGTGCCCAACGCCGCGGTGATCGACAGCGGCAGCAAGCAGGTGGTTATCGTCCAAGTCGGCGAAGGCCGCTTCGAACCCCGCCCGGTCAAGCTCGGCCAACGCGGCAGCGACTTCGTCCAGATTCTCGACGGCATTCGCGAAGGCGAACAGGTGGTGAGCAGCGCCAACTTCCTGATCGATGCCGAGAGCAACCTGCAGGCGGCGCTGGGCGGCATGCAGAAGGTCGAACCGGCCGGCGCCGGCAAGCCGGCAACGGTCGGTCACAAGGCAGCAGGCACGCTGAACGCCATCGACAGCGCAGCCGGCAGCGTCAGTATCAGCCACGCGCCGATTGCCAGCCTGAACTGGCCGGCGATGAAAATGGACTTCGTGCTGGCCAACCCGGCCCTGGTCGCCGGCCTCAAACCGGGGAGCAAGATCGAGTTCGAGTTCGTCGAACGCCAACCCGGTGAATGGGTCATCACCTCGCTGGTGCAGCGATGAGCCGCCGGCCCAGCCCAGACGGACTAGCGCAGCCCTTTGCCAGCCGGACGACATCATGCTGAACGCCCTGATCACCTGGTCGGCGAGAAACCGCTTCCTGGTCCTGCTGGCGACACTGTTCGTCGTCATCGGCGGCATCGGCTCGATACTGAAGACGCCGCTCGACGCCATCCCCGATCTCTCCGATGCCCAGGTCATCCTGTACACCGAGTTCCCCGGCCAGGCACCGCAAGTGGTCGAGGACCAGGTCACCTACCCGCTCTCCACCGCCCTGCTTTCGGTGCCTAAATCCAAGGTCGTACGCGGCTTCTCCTTCTTCGGCGCCTCTTTCGTCTATGTCATTTTCGAGGACGGCACCGACATCTACTGGGCGCGTTCGCGCGTCCTCGAATACGTCAACTCGGTCTCCGGCAAGCTGCCCAAGGGGGTCACCCCGACGCTCGGTCCGGATGCGACCGGGGTCGGCTGGGTGTACCAATACGCCGTACTGGCCAAGAACAAGACGCTGGCCGAACTGCGCACCCTGCAGGACTGGTATCTGCGTTACCAGCTGGCCAAGGCGCCGGGTGTCGCCGAGGTGGCCAGCATCGGCGGCTTCGTCCAGCAATACCAGGTCACCGTCGATCCGGTGAAGCTGCGCGCCTACGGCATTCCGCTGATGCGGGTGGCCGAGGTGATCCGCAACTCGAATCGCGATGTCGGCGGCCGCACGCTGGAAATGGCCGAAACCGAATACATGGTGCGCGGCCGCGGCTACCTGAAAGGCCGGGAGGATATCGCCAACCTGGTGCTCAAGTCGCAGAACGGCACGCCGGTCCGCGTCGCCGATATCGGCCGGGTCGAACTGGTTGCTGACGAGCGGCGCGGCCTGACCGAACTGAATGGCGAAGGCGAAGTGGTTTCCGGCATCGCGATGTCGCGTTATGGCCAGAATGCGCTGGAAGTGATCCACAACCTGAAGAACAAGGTGAGCGAGATCAGCGCCGGCCTGCCCGATGGCGTCAGCATCCAGACCGTCTATGACCGCTCGGAACTGATCGAGCGCGCCATTGCCACGCTCAAGCGCACGCTGGCCGAGGAAAGCCTGATCGTCGCCCTGGTCTGCATCGTCTTCCTGCTGCATCTGCGTTCGGCGCTGGTCGCCATCCTGATGCTGCCGGTCGGCATTCTCGCCGCTTTCATCGGCATGCACGCCCTCGGTATCAACGCCAACATCATGAGCCTGGGCGGCATCGCGATTGCCGTCGGGGCGATGATCGACGCCGCCATCGTGATGATCGAAAACGCCCACAAACACCTGGAACGCCTGCCGCCGGGCGGCTCGCGCCAGGAGGCGATCATTGCCGGCTGTCGCGAGGTCGGGCCGGCGTTATTCTTCAGCCTGCTGATCATCACCGTCTCCTTCTTGCCGGTGTTTACGCTGGAGTCGCAGGAAGGCCGGCTGTTCGGGCCGCTGGCCTGGACCAAGACCTTCTCGATGGGCGCCGCCGCACTGCTCTCGGTAACGCTGGTCCCGGTACTGATGCTGCTGTTCGTGCGCGGCCATATCAGGCCGGAGGCGGAAAATCCGGTCAATCGGCTGCTCATCCGCCTGTATCGGCCGATCATTGCCGGCGTAATGCACTGGAAGAAGAGCACCATCGCCGCCGCCGTGCTACTGCTGCTGATCAGCATCGTCCCGGCCAACCGGCTGGGCAGCGAATTCATGCCGACCCTCAACGAAGGCACGCTGTTCTACATGCCGACCACGCTGCCTGGCTTATCGGTTACCAAGGCGGCTGAACTGCTGCAGACCCAGAACAAGATCATCAAGAGTTTCCCGGAGGTTGCCTCGGTCTATGGCAAGGCCGGGCGGGCACAAACGGCGACCGACCCGGCGCCGCTGGAGATGTTCGAAACGGTGATCAACCTCAAGCCGGAATCGGCCTGGCGGGCCGGCATGACGACCGACAAGCTGATTGCCGAACTCGACAAGGCCTTGCAGTTTCCCGGCGTGGCCAATTCCTGGACGATGCCGATCAAGGCGCGCATCGACATGTTGTCTACCGGCATCCGCACGCCGATCGGCATCAAGCTGTTCGGTACCGATCTGGCCGAGATGGAGCGCGCCGCCAAGGACATCGAGCGCGTCGTCAAGACCGTTCCGGGAACCAGCAGCGCTTTTGCCGAACGGATTACCGGCGGCTTTTACCTCGATATCGTCCCCGACCAGCGGGCACTGGCCCGCTACGGCCTGAGCAGCGGCGAAGTAATGGACGTGGTGGCCGCGGCACTGGGCGGCGAAATGGTGACCACCACGGTCGAAGGCCGCGAGCGCTTCGGCGTGACCGTGCGTTACCCGCGCGACCTGCGCAGCGATCCGCAAGCCATCGGCCGCGAGGTGCTGGTACCGGTTCCCGCCGAAATGGGCGGCACCGCCAGCATGGTGCCGCTCGGCCAACTGGCGGAAGTCCGGATCACCACCGGCGCCCCGGCCATTCGTACCGAGAACGCCCTGCTTTCAGCCTACATCTATGTCGATATCCGCGAGCGCGACATCGGTTCGTATGTCGCCGAGGCGAGAAAGGCCGTCGAAAGCCAGGTCAAGCTGCCGGCTGGCACTTACCTGACCTGGAGCGGCCAGTTCGAGTACATGGAACGAGCCATCGAAAAACTCAAGGTCGTCGTCCCGGTCACGCTGCTGATCATCTTCCTGCTGCTTTACCTGAACTTCCGCCGCCTGACCGAAACGCTGATTGTCATGCTCTCCGTGCCGTTCGCGCTGGTCGGCGGCATCTGGCTGATGTGGCTGCTCGGTTACAACCTCTCGGTTGCTGCGGCCATCGGCTTCATCGCACTGGCCGGCGTGGCGGCCGAGACCGGGGTCATCATGCTGATCTACCTCGACCACGCCTGGCAGCAGATCCGGACGCAGCGCAGCGCGGAAGGCGGCACGCCGAGCGTCGCCGACCTCTACGCGGCAGTCATGGAAGGCGCCGTCGAACGCGTTCGCCCCAAGATGATGACGGTGACGGCGATCATGGCCGGACTGCTGCCCATCCTGTGGGGCAGTGGTACCGGTTCGGAGGTGATGAGCCGGATTGCCGCACCGATGGTCGGCGGCATGATCTCGTCGACCGTACTGACCCTGGCCGTGATCCCGGCGCTCTACGCGCTGATCATGCAAAGACGGATCGAGCGCGGCTAGAGGACTTTCTGCCGGGCCAGCAAAGCAGCCGCCTCCGGACGCAGGGGGCGGAGCAGCGCCGACAAGCCGTTGTGATCGATTTCCTGCATCAAGGCCAGCAATTTGCCCAGTTCGCCCTTCGGGAATCCTTCGCGGGCGAACCAGTTGAGATAGTGACCGGGCAAATCGGCAATCAGGCGGCCTTTGTACTTGCCATATGGCATGGTGGTGGTAAGCAGTTTCAAGAGATGCGCGCTGTCCATGCCGGTTCGGGATGCAATTGATCAGGCGCGATTATAGAGGCCTCGCTGCGCCCCCTGAGTCAGTGGACATAAATACCGGGCGCCTGTATTACGACGGATGGTGGCTGGAAAAGTACCGCCGGTGGCGGCAGAAGCGGCAAGGCGACACGTGCCTCCCGGCAAACCTGGCGCTCGCGGTAATATCCGGCACGGTCATAAGCGCCTTCGATCCAGCACCCCGGACCGGCATAACGCGGCGGATATCGGTCATGATGATGCCGATGCTCCCGATGACGATGGTTATGCCAGCCATCCTCGTCGCGGTGAGCCAGGGCTGGCATGGCCGAGCAACCGATCAGGGCAAATAGCAGAATCTTGAGTGCGCGCTGTTTCATTTGATTAACCTGTGGCGTGAATTCGAAATGGTGGATATAGCAGCAAGCTAGTGCGTGTCGCCTGACCAGAAACGACGCACGTCTTCGGCGTCGATTCGCCCCGAACGCAGCCCCTCGTCCAGGACAAGTCGGGCATCCTCGTGCCGGCCATAAGTGCGATAAATCTCGGCCTCCTGCAGCGGCGAGAGCGATTCATTGACAATCAGCGCCTCGACTTCGGGAAACTGCTCTCCCGGAAAAACGTCGGCCAACGGGATGACGCCAATGGAATCGGCGCCATTCGCCAAACCGGCCTGCTGGCGCCGTTGTTTCAGCAATTGCAAGCCAACGAGGACATTGAATCCGAACGAGGTAGCAACGAGGAAAGTAATCAGGGTATTGAAAGTCATCATGGTGGCGCAGGGCATGAGCCGGAATGTTCTTTGCAAAATCCTTTGCAAGCCACGTGCCATGAAAATAACTCACTGATTTGAATAACAAATCCTGCCGAACCTCAGCAAAGCGCAGCGGCCAATTGTCGCCTGACGGCGACACGCCCCGCCTTAGGCAAGGCAAGCAATTGATTTATTGGAATTTTTCTTGTCACGTTAGAGCGACAACAAGCCAATTGACGGAAAAATGGAGATCGCCAGCCGCGCCGCGTAAAATCTCGGCGATGAAAAAACAAACGATTTGTCGAACCCTGCTTTGCCTGACACTGGGCGCCTGCGCCCTGCGCCCAGGCTGGCACTGGGAAAAAGCAGGCGCCAGCGAGCAGGAACTGGCATTCGACCAGAATCAATGTAAAGCCAAGGTCTATGCTGGTAACGCGGGCGTGGTCACCAATGAAACCGTGCGCCGGATGTTCATCTGCATGGAAGCCAAGGGCTGGAAAAAGCTCGAGGACTGAAGCCCCAGACCGCTCTCCGGCTCAGACCAGTTCCTGGCGCATCAGTTCGCTTTTGACATAAGCGTAAAAAACTGGTGCGACAGCAATGCCGGGGATGCCGAAGGCAGCTTCCATGAGGAGCATCGCCAACAGCATTTCCCATGCCTTGGCACTGATCTGATGACCGAGAATTCGTGCCGACAGGAAATATTCGGCCTTGTGCAGCACGACGAGGAAAATCAACGCGGAGAATGCTGCATTGAATGACACAGAAGCGCTGACCACGATGATGATGCTGTTCGAAATCAGGTTGCCGACTACCGGCAAGATACCGACGATCAGCGTGATGGCCAGCATCGTCTTGACGAACGGCAGGTGGATATCGGCCAGCGGCAACACGATGGCGAGATAAATCGCGGTAAACGCGGTATTGATCAGAGATATCTTGCCCTGCCCGATCACGACCCGTCCGAAGGACTCGTAGAATAGCGCAGCTCGCTGCCGCAAGGCGACCGCCAGGGGACGGGCGTCGGGGGCTTGGCTGGTGGCACTGACCGCAACCATGGCACCGAGAATGCCACCGATCAGGACATGTACGAAGGCCACACCCAGTTCCTTCCCCACTCCCTTCACTTCGGCGCTGTGCTCATGCAGCCAGGAAACCACCAGGCTGCGCAGTTCATCGCCCGACCCTGGCAGATACTGGGTAATCCAGGCCGGCAGCGTGGCATTCGCGCCATCGACGATCTCCGCCAGTTTGTCCCAAAGCAGAGGCAAGCCAGCCGTATCGCTGCTTTTCAGATGAAACAACAGGGCATACGCGGCCAGCGTCACCATGGTCACGACGACGGCGCCAACAATGGCGGTCGCGGCGATCCGGCCGGCTCGTCCGGCAAACATCCGGGCGAGCAACGGCGCCAGTTTGCTGATAACGGTATAGACCAACATCCCGGCAAACAAGGCCGAAACGAGATTCAAATGAATCGCTGCGAAGAGCAAGGCCGCAGCGATGAAATAGCTGGCAAATTCAACGGAACGTTTTGTCATGGATAGGGCACGCGCTGGTTATCGAAAACAGTGTAGCCATGCCCCACTCATGCCCGCTGTAGCCGAATGTAACGAGGCCTTACACTCGACGCAGCGGCTCACGCCAAATCGCGGAAAGCCTTGCCAATCGCATCCTTGGCCGACAAGGTCGGTTCGCCCTCGATGGGCCAGTCGATGGCCAGGTCGGGATCGTTCCAGGCGATGCAACGCTCGTGCTGAGGCGCGTAGTAGTCGGTCGTCTTGTAGAGGAACTCGGCGTAATCGGAGAGCACCACGAAGCCATGCGCAAAACCGGGCGGCACCCAGAGCTGCCGCTTGTTGTCGGCGGACAGCACCTCGCCGACCCACTTGCCGTAACTGGCCGAACCCGGCCGAATATCGACCGCGACGTCGAATACGCTACCGGCGGCGACGCGAACCAGCTTGCCTTGCGGCTGTTCGACTTGGTAATGCAGGCCGCGTAGGACGTTCCTGGCCGAGCGCGAATGGTTGTCCTGGACGAACTCGACCGACAGACCGGTCAATTTCTGGAAAACCCGCTGATTGAAGCTCTCGAAGAAGAAGCCGCGCTCGTCACCGAACACCTTCGGTTCGAACACGATCACGTCCGGAATATGCGTTTGCTTCGCCTGCATTAAAACACCCGTTCTGCCAACAAACTTTTCAAATACTGCCCGTAGGGATTCTTCAGCATCGGTTGCGCCAGGGTTTCGAGTTGCTGCGCATCGATCCAGCCCTTGCGATAAGAAATTTCCTCAGGACAGGCGATTTTCAGCCCCTGCCTTTTCTCGATGGTAGCGATGAACTGGCTGGCATCAAGCAAGCTTTCATGCGTCCCGGTATCGAGCCAGGCATGTCCCCGGCCCATGACCTGCACATTCAACTGATTGCGTTCGAGATAGACGCGATTCAGGTCGGTGATTTCCAGTTCGCCCCGTGGCGATGGCTTCAGGTCGCGGGCAATATCGACCACCTGGTTGTCGTAGAAATACAGACCGGTCACGGCGTAATGCGATTTCGGCTGAACCGGCTTCTCTTCAAGGCTGACGGCCCGGCCGGTGGCGTCGAACTCGACCACGCCGTAACGTTCCGGATCATGCACATGGTAGGCGAAAACCGTGGCACCGTTCTCCTGACGACCGGCCGCTTCCAGATCATGGGCAAACTCATGTCCGTAGAAGATGTTATCGCCCAGCACCAGTGCACTGTCGCCGTTGCCGACAAACTCGCGGCCAATGATGAAGGCCTGGGCCAGGCCATCCGGACTGGGTTGTACGGCATAGTGCAGGGACAAGCCCCACTGGCCTCCGTCACCGAGCAATTGCTGGAAGCGCGGCGTATCCTGCGGCGTCGAGATGATCAGAATGTCACGAATACCAGCCAGCATCAGCGTGCTGAGCGGATAGTAGATCATTGGCTTGTCGTGAATCGGCAGCAATTGCTTGGAAACCGCCAAGGTCACGGGATACAAGCGGGTTCCGGATCCACCGGCCAGGATGATGCCTTTACGCATTGATATTTCGCCTTTTAAAGGGATGACACAGTATCAGGCACCGTACTGCTTGCCCAACCACTCACGGTAGGCTCCGCTGGTAACGTTGGCCACCCAGGACTGGTTATCGAGGTACCACTGAACTGTTTTCCGGATGCCGGTCTCGAAGGTTTCGAGCGGCCGCCAGCCCAATTCGCGCTCCAGCTTGCTGGCATCGATGGCATAACGCCGATCGTGCCCCGGACGATCCTTGACGTAGGTAATTTGCGTCCGGTAGGACTCTCCGTCCTGGCGCGGGCTCAATTCGTCGAGGATGGAACACAGCGTATTCACTACTTCGATGTTGGCCTTCTCGTTCCAGCCACCGACGTTGTAGGTCTCGCCCAGACGGCCGGCTTCCAGCACCCGACGGATCGCGGCACAATGATCCTTGACGTACAGCCAGTCGCGAATCTGCATGCCATCGCCGTAGATCGGCAGCGACTTGCCGGCCAGCGCATTGTGGATGACGAGTGGAATCAGTTTTTCCGGGAAATGGTAAGGCCCGTAGTTGTTCGAGCAATTGGTGGTCAATACCGGCAAACCATAGGTGTGATCGTAGGCGCGAACAAGGTGATCGCTCGCCGCCTTGCTTGCAGAATAGGGACTATTCGGCTCATAGCGGTTGTTTTCATTGAAGGCCGGCGCGTCCTTTTCCAGCGAACCGTAAACTTCGTCCGTCGACACGTGCAGAAAGCGGAATGCCGCTTGCCGGTCAGCGGGTAGTTTCCCAAAGTAAGCACGCACCGCTTCGAGAAGACGGAAGGTGCCGACGATGTTGGTCTGGATAAAATCCTCCGGACCATGAATGCTGCGATCGACATGTGACTCGGCAGCGAAATTGATGACAGCCCGTGGCTGATGCTCGTCGAGCAAACGTGCCACCAGTTCGCCATCGCCGATACTCCCGGCCACGAAGACATGGCGCGCATCGCCTTGCAGGGAAGCGAGGTTTTCCAGATTTCCGGCATAGGTCAGGGCATCGAGCGTGACGACCTTCTCGTCCGACGCCGCCAGCCAATCGAGAACAAAATTACTGCCGATAAAGCCGGCTCCACCGGTCACAATCACGCACATAGCCAAATCACCATCAATCGAAGAATGCCATTATCAACGAACCGGTTTGTCGGGGAAACGAATCAGGCCAACAAATTCAATTCAAATTTGCATTGTCGTTACCGATAACAAAAAAGCACCCATTTGGGTGCTTATTTGTTCGTTATCTGGCGGAGACGGAGGGATTCGAACCCTCGATGCAGGTTTTGCCCGCATGCTCCCTTAGCAGGGGAGTGCCTTCGACCTCTCGGCCACGTCTCCGTTTCCAGACTTCAACGAGGCGCGCATCATATAGGTTTCGCGCCGTTTGGTCAAACCTTACTGATCAAGACCAAAAGTACGGTGCAGAACGCGCACGGCCAGTTCCAGATACTTCTCGTCGAGAACGACGGAAATCTTGATTTCCGAGGTCGAAATCATCTGGATATTGATCCCTTCGTCAGCCAGGGCCTTGAACATCTTGGAGGCAACACCCGGGTGCGAACGCATGCCGACACCAACCGCGGAGACTTTGCAGATCTTGTTGTCACCGGTGATCTCACGAGCGCCCAGCTTGGCCTTGGTTTCTTCGAGGATGGCCTTGGCCTTGGCGAAGTCGCCGCGATTGACGGTGAACGAAAAATCGGTGGAGCCATCATGACCGACGTTCTGAATGATCATATCGACATCGATATTGGCATCGGCAATCGAACCCAGAATCTGGTAGGCAATGCCCGGGGTATCCGGAACGCCCAGCATGGTCAGCTTGGCTTCGTCGCGATTGAAGGCGATACCGGAGATGATCGGTTGTTCCATGTTCTTGTCTTCCTCAACAGTGATCAGCGTACCTTCCCCTTCCTCCTGGAAGCTGGAAAGAACGCGCAGTTTGACCTTGTACTTGCCGGCGAATTCGACCGAGCGAATCTGCAGCACCTTGGAGCCCAGGCTGGCCATTTCCAGCATTTCCTCGAAAGTGATGGTATCGAGCTTCCTGGCTTCCGGCACAACGCGCGGATCGGTGGTATAGACGCCGTCGACATCGGTATAGATCTGGCACTCGTCTGCCTTCAAGGCAGCCGCCAGCGCAACACCGGAGGTATCAGAGCCGCCGCGCCCCAGCGTCGTGATATTGCCGTGCTCATCAACCCCTTGGAAACCTGCCACCACGACCACCATACCGGCTTCGAGGTCGCGCCGCATGTTGGATTCGTCGATCGACAGAATACGAGCCTTGGTGAAGGTGCTGTCAGTCAGCACTTTTACCTGGCCGCCGGTATAACTGCGGGCCGGCACGCCGATGTCCTTGAGCGCCATCGACAACAAGCCAATGGTCACTTGCTCGCCCGTCGAGCAGATCTGGTCCAGCTCGCGCGGATCGGGATTGGCCTGCACTTCCTTGGCCAGTGCGATCAACTTGTTGGTTTCACCGCTCATTGCGGAAACAACCACCACGACCTGGTGGCCCTGCGCGTGGAACTTGGCTACACGCTTTGCGACATTCTTGATCCGCTCGGGATTACCGACCGAAGTGCCGCCGTACTTTTGAACAATCAACGCCATGGATTTGCCCGGTTAAACGTTGTAGAGACGAAAAAAGAGGGTGGATTTTACCCCACCCTGCCTCGATTCAGAAGAATTAAGCGCTCAGAGATCGGCCAATGCGCGCAAATGCGCCCCGACGCTACGAGCCAGCGAAGTCATCACGTAACCGCCTTCGAGCATCGAAACGATGCGCTTGTTGCAAAGCTCGGCCGCCAATTTACGCAACTGCTCGGTTACCCAGGCGAAATCCTTCTCCACCAGCTTGAGTCCGCCCATATCGTCCTCGTAGTGGCCATCGAACCCGGCCGAGATGAAAATCATCTGCGGGTTGAATTCGCGCAAACGTGGCAACCAGACCTGGTTCACCGCATCGCGAAACTCTTCACCCCCGCAACCGGCCGCCAACGGTACGTTGCACATATTGGCAGCCGGCTTGTCGGCCCCGCTGTAAGGATAGAAAGGATGCTGGAAAATGCTGCACATCAGCACCTGCTCATCACCGGCAAAACAGTCCTCGGTACCATTTCCGTGGTGCACGTCGAAATCAATAATTGCGACCCGCTCCAGACCGTGCACCTTCAGGGCATGACGGGCGGCTACAGCGATATTATTGAAGAAACAGAACCCCATCGGATTGGTACGCTCAGCATGGTGCCCCGGCGGGCGCACCGAGCAGAAGGCATTTTCCACCTCACCCTTGACAACCAGATCCACCGCCAGGCAACCGGCACCTGCAGCGCGCAAGGCTGCTTGCCAGGTGTGGGGATTCATAGCCGTATCTGGATCGAGGTGAACCACCCCCAACTCCGGAGAAGCGCGCTTGATCCGCTCCAGATGGGATGCTGGATGAACGCGCAGCAATTGTTCGAAGGTCGCCGCCGGCGCATCGTAATACACGAAGTAGGCATCGATCCCTTGAGCAATCAGGTGATCATTGATGGCAGTCAGACGTTGCGGGCATTCCGGGTGATGCGATCCCATATCATGCAACTGACAGTCGCGATGGGTGATGAAGGCAGTGGTTGTCACTTGTTCTCTCTCTGCGAACCGGCGCTCGAAACGGCGCACGTCGAAATGGCATTATCGTCCGATTCCTCCAGCAGCTTCAAGCATTAGAATTCGCTTCAAATCGCAAACAGGATATTCAAGCATGCTTGGCAACACACGTTCCTTCCCCGGACTCCGCAACCACCCTTTCAATTCGGTACTCACCGAAGCCGGAAAGATCATCCTTGGCAAGGAACATGAAATTCGCCTCGCCACCACTTGCTTGCTGGCCGGGGGCCATTTGCTGATCGAAGACCTCCCCGGCATGGGGAAAACCACCTTGGCGCACACGCTGGCGAAGTTGCTGGGTCTTCAATTCAATCGCATTCAATTCACCAGCGACCTTCTCCCTGCCGATATCACCGGTGTCTCGATCTTCGACCGAACGAACAGCGCTTTCCATTTCCTGCCCGGCCCGATCTTTACCCAAGTCCTGCTCGCCGACGAAATCAACCGCGCCACGCCCAAAACCCAGAGCGCGCTCCTGGAAGCCATGGAAGAAAGGCAAGTCACAAGCGAAGGACAAACCCGCGAACTCCCTCGCCCCTTTTTCGTGATTGCGACGCAAAATCCAGCCCATCAGATCGGGACTTTTCCGCTGCCTGAATCGCAACTCGATCGATTCCTTATGCGCATCGAGCTTGGCTATCCCGACCGGCAAGCCGAAAGGGCACTGCTCACCGGCGGCGACCAGCGTCCCCGCGTCGAACAACTCGCTGCCGTATTCGACCCCGCACAACTGGCGGACTTGCAGTCGGAGATTGCAGCGCTCCATGCTTCGGCTGCGCTGATCGATTACATCCAGGCGCTGGTCGAAGCCAGCCGTCGTATGCCCGCCTTCCGCCACGGATTATCGCCTCGCGCTGCCCTCGCCCTGCTCTCCGCCGCACGTGCCTGGGCTTGGCTGGCCGGCCGCGACATGGTCCTCCCTGACGACGTCCAGGCGGTATTGCCTGCGATCGCCCGCCACCGACTACGAGCAAGCCAGGGAAACACTCTGGCTGACAGGGAAGACATTGCCTCGCTCATTCGCACCGTCGCCATCCCCTGAACCGTGCGCCTGCTCTCCACGCTTCAACAAAGACTCTTTCGCTGGCAAAGCGATGGTGTAGCCCCGATACGGCTCGGACAACGGCGCGTCTTCATCGTCCCCAGCCACGGCGGCATGCTTTTCTCATCAGCCTTGATCGTGATGCTGATCGGTGCGATCAATTACAGCCTGGCACTCGGTCATGCCCTGGTCTTTCTCCTTGCCGGCGTCGGTTTAAGCGCCATGATCCAGACATTCCGCAACTTGTACGGCCTGGTCATTACGCCTGGCCGCAGCGAGCCGGTCTTCGCCGGCGAGATCGCCCATTTTGGCCTGACACTGGGCAACGAAAGGCCAACCCCTCGCCTGGCGTTGGAATTATCCGCCGTGGCCGACCACATGGTGGAAACGGCAATCCCTTCCCAAGATACCGTGCAGCTAACCATCCCTCTGCCCAGTACGCGACGCGGCTGGCTCGATCTGCCAAAAATCAGGTTATCGACACGTTATCCGCTCGGATTATTTACCGCCTGGAGCTATCTGCAACCCGCCATGCGCTGCCTGGTCTACCCCTGCCCCCGGCCCGACTTGCCACCGCTACCGGCCGCTGCCAGCGACAGCGGCGACCAGTACGGTGAAGGTGGTCAAGATGATTTTTCCGGGTTTCGCGAGCGCCAAGCGGCCGACTCACCCCGGCATATTGCCTGGAAAGCCAACGCCCGAGACGATCGGCGGCCATTGCTGGTCAAGCAATTTAGCGGCGGAGCGCAAGGCACGCTGATCCTGTCCTGGTCGATGACGCCTACATCCCTCGACACGGAAGCGCGACTGTCCATCCTGACCGGCTGGATTCTCGCTGCCGAGTCTGCCGCCTTGCACTACGGCCTGGAACTGCCCGGCAGTTCGATCCCGGCCGGCCGTGGCGATGCCCACCAGCGGCGCTGCCTCGAATCGCTCGCCTTATTCGAATCATGAGCACCCCGGCCAAACAGGCTCTTGATCATGGCTGCCCTCCCTGGCTGATTGCCAGCGCATTGCTCACTATCGCCCCCCATTTTGAACATCAGCCTTTGTGGCTAAGTGCATTTTCGGCCGCCCTCCTGGTCTGGGCCACATGGCTTTGGCATCAGGATCAGCGACTACCCGGCCGCTGGCCAATGATCGCGCTGGTTGGCCTCGCCTGCAGCGGCATATTCGTCGAATACCGCACGCTGTTCGGACGGGATGCCGGTGTCGGGATGCTCGTGATTTTCATGGCGATGAAACTCCTTGAACTAAGGAGCCGAAGAGACGCCAACATAATCACCATTCTCGGCTATTTTCTGCTCCTGACGCACTATCTCTACTCGCAGAGCATTCCCACCGGACTCTGGCTGATCGCAGCCCTGTGGATCGTCACGGCAGCACAGATACGGGTCAATGGCGGCCCACTCTGCCGCATTCGGGAAACCCTTCGATACGCCGCCATGATCTGCTTGCAAGGGATTCCCTTCATGCTTGTTCTCTTTGTGCTCTTTCCCCGTATCAGCGGGCCGCTCTGGGGACTGCCGGAGGATGCCCATGCTGGCCGAACAGGGCTCTCCGACAGCATGACTCCGGGCAGTATCGCGAGTCTGGCGCAAAGTGCCGAGATCGCCTTTCGCGTCCGCTTTGCAGACCCCCTCCCCGCCACGGCAAAGCTGTACTGGCGCGGCCCGGTTCTTGACAACTTCGATGGACGCGCCTGGCGAAGCAGTGCCGGCGCGATACCAAGGGAAACACTGACCTTCGACTCAGCCCCCATCCGCTACGAAACAACGCTGGAAGCCAATAATCAACGCTGGTTACTCGCCCTTGATGCCCCCAGCACGCTTCCGCCCGACAGTTCTCTCGACGGCAGGCTGACTGCTCAGGGCCGCCTGCCGATCACGCAACGACAGCGCGTCCAACTGGCCTCGAGTCTGGATTACCGCCTCAATGTCGAAGAATCGCCCAAGATATTGCACCAAAACCTCGCCCTGCCGGCCCGCTTCAACCCTCAGGCACGCAGCCTCGCCGCAAGCTGGCGTGCCGAAACGCAAACGCCGCAAGCGATCATCGACAAAGCTCTAGAACTGTTCGCCAGCGAACGTTTCGCTTACACGCTGGAACCACCGCTACTCGGCGAAAACAGTATTGACGAGTTCCTGTTCCAAACCCGCCGCGGCTTTTGCGAACATTACGCAGCTGCCTTTGTGGTTCTGATGCGCGCCGCAGGCATTCCCGCCCGGGTAGTCGGGGGCTATTTGGGAGGAGAACAGAATCCGCTCGATGGATACTGGGTGATCCGCCAATCGGATGCCCATGCCTGGGCAGAGGTTTGGCTGGAAGGACGAGGATGGCGGCGTATCGACCCAACCGCGGTCGTGGCTCCAGCCCGTGTCGACAGCGGTATATCAGATGCATTGCCGGCGGGAGAGCCATTGCCAGCCCTCGTACAAATGCGCGGCACTTGGCTGCGCAACCTTCGCCACCGCTGGGAAGCCTTGAATAACGCATGGAACCAGCAAATCCTCGGCTACGACCCCCAACGCCAGCGCGAATTGCTCGCCAAACTTGGCCTTCCCGACAGCGACTGGCGCAGCATGGCGACGATGCTGGGCGGTCTCGGCACCCTGCTGATGGCTAGCATGCTGGCTTGGACGCTCTATCAACACCCCAAGCATGACCCGGCCACTCGACTTTGGCATACAGCCTTGCGACATCTGGCTCGAAGACAAGTACACTGCGCGCCCGGGGAAACCCCGCTCGCCCTGCTCCGCCGAATCGAGAAGACTGACCCTAAGCTGGCCCAGCAACTCAACCGGGTTGTCGAATGCTACCTGCTGACGCGCTACGGCGACGCTGGCGATGCACTCAACCCCTTGCGCGATGCAGTTGCACAACTAACCCGCTGGAGATGAATTTGAAGCACGCCCTGAGCACATTATTGCTCGCCACCTTGACCGCCATGAACCACGCCTGGGCAAGCGCCCCCAGCTTTGGCGACGACCCCGCCGTCATTAACTTTGTGCACGATCTGGAAACTCGTCACGGATTCAACAGCGAAGCCTTGCAGGCCCAGTTTTCCCAGATCCATCCTAATAACAAGGTCCTGCAACTGATCAAACCGCCTGCATCGCCAACCCAGCGCTCATGGGAGCGCTACCGCCCGCGCTTCCTCAACGATAGGCGTATCGACGGCGGCGTCCGTTTCTGGCAGGACAATCAGGTCGCACTGGCCAGAGCGCGCGCCCTTTACGGCGTACCGGAAGAAATCATCGTTGCGATTATTGGCGTCGAAACCGAGTATGGACGCAACACGGGCGGTTTCCGCGTACTCGAAGCGCTGGCCACACTTGCCTTCAACTATCCGCCGCGCGCCGAATTCTTCCGCACTGAACTCGAGCAATTCCTGTTGTTGAGCCGCGAAAACCAACTCGACCCACTCACGGTCAAGGGCTCGTTTGCCGGAGCAATCGGCATTCCCCAATTCATGCCGGGTAGCCAGCGCCGATATGCCGTCGATTTCGACGGCGATCAACGAGTAGACCTGTCTGGCAGCATCGACGATGCGATCGGCAGCGTGGCCCACTTTCTCGAACAACATGGCTGGCAAGCAGGGCAACCGATCGCAACCCCGGTCAGCACGAATGGCGAACCGGAGAAGGCACTCCTCGAAGCCGGCATTCGTCCGAGCCTGAAAGTAGCGGAACTGAACGAAAAAGGTTTAAACAGCAACGCTTCGCCGCAAGCCACCGTTGCCCTGATCGATCTGGTGTCCCCCGGGCGCGCCACCGAATACTGGTTGGGGTACGAGAACTTTTATGTAATCACCCGCTATAACCGGTCTAGTTTCTACGCGATGTCGGTCTTTCAGTTGAGCGAGGAAATCCGCAAACGAAGCGGACGCTGAGGCATCGCCATTATTGAGACGTGGCAACGCCGATTACGCTAAAGCAGAGAGTCCCGCGTAATGTTGCCCCGTTTGATGATCTTGCGCAGGCGATCCAGACCTTCCATCTGGATTTGGCGGACACGTTCGCGGGTCAAACCAAGCTCTCCTGCAATCACGTCAAGCGTCGCCACATCAGCACCATTCAGACCGTAACGACGCTCGATAACAAAGCGCTGCCTCTCGCTCAACAGATTCAGCCACTCAACCAGCAGGTTGCCGATTTCGCTCGTTTGCAGCAAAGACTCCGGGTCGCCGCTCTCTTCATCAGCGATGACCTCACCTATCGTATGATTGGGATCGATTTCAAGCGGCGCATCCAACGAAGCGATATGCTCGTTCAAGGAAAGGATGCGACGCACCTCGGCTACCGGCATATCGATCAGCGCCGCCACCCGCTCGACAGTCGAGTCCCGCCGATCGGCCGACTCCAGATGCCGCATGGCGCGCAGCACAACGTTTATTTCCTTGACGACGTGCACCGGCAAGCGAATGGTGCGCGACTGATTCATGATGCCGCGCTCGATACTCTGACGAATCCACCAGGTAGCATAGGTCGAAAAACGGAAACCACGCTCCGGATCGAATTTCTCAAGCGCATGAATCAATCCGAGATTGCCCTCCTCAACCAGGTCCAGCAAGGGAATACCGCGATTGAGATAGTGCTTGGCAATATTGACCACCAATCGCAGATTATGCTCGATCATTTTCTGCCTGGCAGCAAAATCACCGGCTCGCACCAGACGCGCCGTTGCCAACTCCTCCGCCGGCGTCAAGAGGGGCTTGGCCCCGATCTCATTCAAATAAAGCTGGGTGACATCCTCAAGCAACTCGAGTTCATGCGGCACCGTTTCGCCATCGTGCTCGGGCGGAGGCGCCAAGTCTTCCGGCTGCCCTTCGAACTCTTCCTCCAAACCCTCACCCGATCCGCTCATCGCTTAGGCAGATACTGCGCCGGATCGACCGGCTTGCCCTGTTTCCGGATTTCAAAATGCAGCTTCACGGAATCCGCATCGGTATTGCCCATCTCGGCAATTTTCTGCCCACGACTGACCTGCTGCCCCTCTTTGACCAGAATCTTCCGGTTGTGCGCATACGCCGAAAGGAAAGTGGCGTTATGTTTGATAATCACCAACTCTCCATAGCCGCGCAAACCCGCCCCGGCATAAACCACCTTTCCCTCGCCGGCAGCCAAAACAGGATCCCCCGCTTTCCCTGAAAAATCGAGTCCTTTGTTGCCCGCGTCGCTATATGGTGAAGCAAGCTTGCCGGCTGATGGCCACATCCAAGAGACATCATCTGGACCAGAAGGCGCAGATGGCGATGCCTCACTTTTCACTTCTGGCTTGGCTTCAGGCTTAGCGTCCGCCTTGTTCTCGACAGGGCGTGGAATCTCTGAGACGCGATTCAATCGCGCATAGGCTTCCTCGGAATAAGGCTCCTTGCCCACACGAGGCTCCCGCTTTACCCCGTCGGAAACGGCCGTCGGCACGGTAGCGACAGATGGCTGATCAAGCGAACGCGCCTCGACGACGCCCCCTGCCGTAACCGGTTTGGCGACGACAGCTCCGGCGCTCTCAAGCGTACCGGGCGGGGCAACGCGCAATACCTGCCCTTCCTTGATGGCAGATGGATTAACCAGATTATTCCAGGCCGCCAAGTCCTTATAATCCTGGCCGTTTTCCAAAGCTATTCGATACAAGGTATCGCCGCGCTTGACCGTGTAATAGCCCGGCCCGCTCGGTGCTGGCGGCGCACTGCTTCGGGGCGAAACCGATGAACGATCGACCGTTGGCGCCGGGGGCTGCGAAAAACAGCCGGTCAAAAACAGGGGAATTACGTAAGCTAAAACTCGAATCATTGGGTTCCTGCGAGAAGCGGGACAAACCGGACCGCATCAAGCCGGGTCTCGATAAATCCCTGGGGCGTTCGTTCAATGAAACTCAAATACTGCTCAGTCGTCCCGACCGGCAAAACCAGCCGCCCGCCAAGGGCGAGTTGCTCGAGCAATGCCTGCGGAACATGAGCTCCTGCAGCAGCGACAATGATACTGTCAAACGGCCCCGCTTCGGGCAACCCGAACTGACCATCAGCATGTTTGAGTCGAACATTAAATTGCTGCAGAGCCCGCATGTTGGCCTTGGCCTTTTCCAAAAGCGGAGCCAGACGCTCTACGGCATAAACCTCACTCGTCAATTGCGCCAGGACTGCTGCCTGATAACCACACCCAGCCCCAACTTCAAGCGTTCTGCCCAGCGAAGCACGCCCATTGAGCAGCAATTCGACCATCCTGGCAACAACATACGGCTGAGAAATGGTTTGCCCCATCCCCAGAGGCAGCGCCGTATCCTCATAAGCACGCGACGCCAAGGCCTCCTCGACGAATACGTGTCGAGGAACCGCCGCCATCGCCTGCAACACGGCATCGTTGCGAATACCTTTTTCACGCAGGCGCTCAACCATCCGCGCCCGCGTTCTCTGGGAGGTCATGCCAATACCGTGCAACACCGCCGACTCACTTTATCCAACGACGAATTTCAGGCAACTGCGCTGAATGCGTCAAATCAATTTGTAGGGGAGTTATCGACACGTAGCCCCGTTCGACAGCATTGAAATCCGTGCCCGGCCCCGCATCGGCAGCCGCACCCGCAGCACCGATCCAATAAACGGTTTCATTTCGCGGGGAACGCATCTTTACGACCGGCTCGGCCTTGTGGCGCCGACCAAGCCGAGTAATCTCCATGCCGCGAATTTGGTCGTAAGGAATATCGGGAACGTTAACATTGAGCAACACCGGCTCATCTATTGGCGATTCGACATAACGCATCACCAATTCACGAGCAATACGTCCTGCTGCCTCGAAATTCTTCCCGTCAAAACTAGTCAATGAAACAGCGATTGAAGGAATGCCAAGCAAATACCCTTCCGTAGCCGCGGCGACGGTACCGGAATATATGGTGTCATCCCCCATATTGGCACCGAGATTTACTCCGGAAACAATAATATCGGGCAATGCATCGAGCATCCCGGTTACCGCCAAATGAACACAGTCTGTGGGAGTGCCGTTTACAAAATGAAAACCATTTGCTGCCTGTTTCAGAAAAAGCGGCCGATCAAGGGTCAACGAATTACTCGCCCCACTTCGATTCTGCTCCGGAGCGACAACCACAATTTCGCCCAAACCGGCCATCGCGTCGGCCAGTGCTGACAACCCCGGCGCAAAATAGCCGTCATCATTACTCAGCAGAATCCGCATCGATCAAACCAGCAAATTATCAAGTGACAAGCCACTTTCTACCCAGGCTTCAACCCATTTCGGCTTTCGTCCCCTACCGGTCCATTCAAGACTGCTATTTTCAGGATGCCGATACTTGACCTTCACCTTGGTACCGGAAGATGCCTTTACCTTTACATCCTTGGCAATCAAATCTTCGATGGCATAACCACGCGCTTTGGCGAAGGCACGCACCTCGTTCAGAATATTGATTTTTTCTTGAGCTTCCCTTCGCTTAATCTCGACGGGAATTTGCTGTTGCAAATCGCGCAACTCGGCGACAGATAGATTAGATAAATCCATATTTACCTCCAGTAATTAAATCAGTAAGCACAATTTAATTTGCCTGAGGTTTTTTTTCAATCCAGAAATTAAAAAACCGGCTTACGCCGGTCTTCTAATTTGGTCGGGGCGGCGGGATTCGAACTCGCGACCCCTTGCACCCCATGCAAGTGCGCTACCAGGCTGCGCTACGCCCCGACAAGCCAAACATTATACCTGAAATATCCGGAATTCAAAGCCTCAACATTTCAATAATGCTCTGTATTTCCCCGCGTAATCCGCTTTGCATTTTGAGAATCTCCGATTTATCGGTAACGCCCGACTCTTCATTGCTCCCATCATCCAGCCGATTACGCGCACCACTAATTGTAAAACCCTGATTATAAAGAAGCTCACGTATTCTACGCACCAACAAAACTTCGTGATGCTGATAATAACGACGATTCCCCCGGCGCTTTACTGGCTTGAGTTGATTAAACTCCTGCTCCCAATAACGCAGCACGTGTGGCTTTACGCCGCATAACTCGCTAACTTCCCCAATCGTAAAATAACGTTTGGCGGGAATAGGCGGAAGCTCTTCTGCCCCTGGAGTTTTAGGTCGCTGTTCCATCGCAGGCGAGTTCGACATCGGACTTCAGTTTCTGACTAGCATGAAAAGTCACGACGCGACGCGCCGTGATGGGAATTTCCTGACCTGTTTTCGGATTACGGCCAGGGCGTTGCGGCTTGTCGCGCAATTGGAAATTACCAAAACCGGATAGCTTTACACCATCTCCTGTTTCGAGAGCATTCCGAATTTCCTCGAAGAATGCTTCAACCATATCCTTGGCCTCACGCTTATTAAGGCCGACTTTCTCAAAGAGCAAATCAGCGAGCTCGGCTTTGGTGAGCGTCATTGTTGTTTTTTCCATCAGGCACGCAGTTGAGCACCGAATGCCTGTTCGAGACAAGACACCAGTTGCTGCATCGCAGCATCAACTTCCGAATCTAGCAAAGTGCGTTGAGTATCTTGCATAACTATACGAAACGCAAGACTTTTTTTGTTTTCCGGGACTCCCTTCCCAACGTACACATCAAACAACTGAACCCCCTTGACCAAGCCCGGAAGCACTTCCCGAAGTCGATCAAGAATCTGCTCCAGAGGGAGGCTTTGATCCACTACGACAGCAAGGTCACGGATGACCGGCGGGAGGTTCGAAACCAACTCGAAGACAGGAACCCGTACCTGCTTAATGACGGAAAAATCCAATTCAAACAATACTGGCGCCTGCGTAAGGGCATATTTCTGAACCCATTCGGGATGCAACTCACCTACATAACCAATTTCTGCCTGGTCGAGCAGAACGCGAGCCGAACGCCCGGGATGCAAGGCAGGATGCTGCGCTTTCTCAAAGCGAAGCTCGGCCGGCGCCAACAACGCCTCGATGTCACCCTTGACGTCGAAAAAGTCAATCTTCCGCCCATCACGCCCCCACCCCTCGGGGAGAGCGGTCCCGTAAGCAAGACCGGCAAGCTTCCAAGGCTGAGCAAAACCCTCAACAGGTTTACCTTCCACCTCACGGGTGAAAGTACGACCCACTTCGAACAAACGAACACGGTTTTGCTTACGCTTGAGATTCGTGATCAAATTGGAGAGCAAACCACCAAGCAAGGACGAGCGCATCACAGCCATCTGACTAGCGATCGGGTTAGCCAAGCGAATCATCGCCTCGTTGGCGGCGAAATCACGCTCCCATGCCTCTTCAACGAAAGCAAAGTTAACAACCTCCTGATAGCCCCGATCAACCAACAATTGGCGAATACGTGCGGCAGGACGGATCGACTCCGGCTGAACCTGCATTTTCAATTTCCCGCGCGGCGCCGGCGACGGAATATTGTCGTAGCCATGGAGTCGTGCGATTTCTTCAATCAGATCTTCTTCGATTTCAAGATCGAAACGCCAACTAGGCGGCGTGACCAGAAAATCAGCACCATCTCGCACAAAGTTAAGGCCCAGGCCATCGAACAATTCTGCTATTCGTTCCGGCGAGAAATCCATGCCAATGACTTGAGAAGCACGCGCCGAACGCAAACGAACGGGATGGCGCGCTGGCAATGTAGCCATGGATTCGACCACGGGACCGGCCTCTCCACCGCAGATATCAAGAATCAGCTGTGTTGCTCGTTCGATGGCGCGACGCGTGCCGCCGAAATCGACGCCGCGCTCAAAACGATGCGAGGCATCCGATGCGAACCCGTAGCGACGAGCCCGCCCCGCTATCGCCTTGGGCGCAAAGAAAGCCGACTCGAGAAAGAGTTCGCTAGTATCCAGAGTAATGCCGCTTTCTTCACCGCCCATTATGCCGGCCATAGCCAACGGCTTGGCATCATCGGCAATCATCAGAATATCGGCATCGACGCTGACTGTCTGCTCGTTAAGTAGCAGCAGCTTTTCTGCAGGCTTGGCCATACGCACATGAAGTACACCTTCGAGCTTGGTATTATCGAAAGCATGGAGCGGCTGGCCGAGCTCCAACATTATGTAATTGGTGATGTCGACCAGCGATGAGATGGAACGAATACCTCCACGCTCCAACCGGCGCTTCATCCATTCTGGCGTCGCCGCTTTCGCATTCACCCCCTTCAGGACACGGCCACAGTAGAGCGGACACGCATCAGGCGCGTCCAGAACCACATTGCGCCGATCAGCAATGCTGGCCGGCACATCTGCCACGACAATCGGCATAACTTGAGCACCGGCAATGGCTGCCACTTCACGTGCAACACCTGCCAGCGACAAACAATCCGCACGATTCGGCGTCAACTTGAGTTCGAACTGAGTGTCGTCAAGGTCAAGATATTCGCGAATCGATTGACCAATGGGGGCATCACTCGGCAACACCAGAAGACCGGATGTTTCTTCGGAAATTCCCAATTCCTTGGCCGAACAAAGCATGCCAGAGGATTCAATTCCCCGCACCTTGGCAATCTTGATGGTGAAATCACCGGGCAGTTTGGCACCAGGCAAAGCACAAGGAACGCGCAGTCCAACCGCAACGTTCGGGGCACCGCAAACGATGGTTGTCGGCTCACCGCGGCCAATATCGACCTTGCAAACATTTAACCGATCTGCATCGGGATGTTTGACCACATCCAGAACTTGAGCAACGACGACTTCGCTGAACCAAGGAGCGACGGGCTCCATGCCTTCAACCTCTAAGCCTGCCATGGTCAACAAATGGGAAAGCTCCTCGCTCGACAACTGGGTGTCGACAAGGGTACGTAACCAGGATTCGGAGAATTTCATGCGAACTGCCTCAGGAAACGGAGATCGCCTTCAAAGAAGAGGCGAAGGTCATTGACGCCATAGCGCAGCATGGTCAGACGGTCAGGCCCCATGCCGAAAGCGAAACCGGTGTACTTTTCCGGATCGATACCGGCATGGCGCAGTACATCCGGATGCACCATGCCGCAGCCGGCAATCTCCAGCCAACGCCCTTTGAGCGGGCCGCCCATGAAAGCAACGTCGATTTCGGCCGAGGGCTCGGTGAATGGGAAAAAGGAGGGACGGAAACGGACCTTTAGATCGTCGCTTTCGAAGAAACTACGCAGGAAATCAGCGATAACCCCCTTCAGATCGGCAAAGGAAACCCCCTCACCCACCCACAAACCTTCAACTTGATGAAACATCGGCGAATGAGTTGCATCCGAATCGACGCGATAAACACGCCCCGGCGCAATAATGCGGATCTCCGGCATGTTTTCCAACTGACCGTAGCGCTCGACATGCGCTTTCATGTAACGCGCCTGTATTGGACTGGTATGGGTTCGCAACAGCACCTTGTCGGCGACGGTGCCGTCCGGATTTTGCAGATAAAACGTGTCGTGCATAGAACGCGCCGGGTGATCCTCAGGCGTATTCATGGCGGTAAAATTGAAAAAATCCTCCTCGATTTCGGGGCCGTCGGCCACGTCGAAACCGATGGAACCGAACAGGGACTCGATGCGCTCCAGGGTGCGCGTCACCGGATGCAATCCGCCACGCACCTCGGCACGTCCAGGCAAAGTCACGTCCAGCGCCTCTTCAGCCAATCGCGCCTCCAGTGCAGCCTTCCGAATCGCCTCGCGGCGCTCATTGAGAGCTGCCTCGACAGCATTCTTGGCAACATTGATCGCTGCTCCAGCAACCTTTTTCTCTTCTGGCGGCAATTTCCCCAAGCCTTTTAGCAGCTCGGTAATCTGTCCGCTCTTGCCGAGAAAACGCGCCTTGACTTGTTCCAACGCATCCGGGTCGGCGATGGTTGCAAATGCCGCACGCGCTTCGCTAACGATTTGATCGAGATTGTCCATAAACATCCATCAACTAATACCACCAACAAAAAAGGAGGCTTGCGCCTCCTTTTTTTAATTACGCTTTCGCTCAGGCGCCGAGCTGTGCTTTGGCCTGTGCGGCCAGAGCTGCAAATGCCGGCTGATCAAAAACAGCCAGATCGGCGAGAACCTTGCGGTCGACTTCGATGTTGGCCTTTTTCAGACCGTTCATGAAGGTGCTGTACTTCATACCCAGTTCGCGAGCTGCTGCGTTGATACGGGCGATCCACAGGGAACGGAACTGGCGCTTGCGTTGACGACGGTCACGATACTGATATTGACCGGCCTTCATCACCGCCTGTTTGGCGATGCGATATACATTCTTCCGACGACCGCGGTAACCCTTGGCCTGAACGAGAATCTTCTTGTGACGAGCGCGAGCCGTTACACCACGTTTAACTCTAGGCATCTTCTATCTCCTTATGCGTAGGGCATCATGGCGCGGACGGATGCGACGTCGCGCTCGTTAACGGCAGCAGCACCACGAAGGTGACGCTTAACCTTGGTCGTCTTCTTGGTCAGGATGTGACGCTTGAAGGCTTGACCGCGCTTGATGGAACCACCGGCGCGGACCGAAAAGCGCTTTTTGGCGCTGCTCTTGGTCTTCATTTTGGGCATTTAGATGCTCCTTAATGACATGTATTCAGGTGGTTCCCGACGGGAACACTTCACTTACCCGAAAACACTTATAAAAACTCTTTTTACGGCTTTTTCTTGGCCGGTGCGATGATCATAATCATCTGACGACCTTCCATCTTGGGCATCTGTTCGACTTGCCCTACGGCCTCGAGGTCTGCCTTGATACGTTCCAGCTGACGCATACCAAATTCTTGATGCGCCATTTCGCGACCACGGAAGCGAAGGGTCACTTTGACCTTATCCTCTTCTTCCAGGAATCGCGTCATATTCCGGAGCTTGATCTGGTAATCGTTTTCGTCGGTACCCGGGCGCAGTTTGATTTCCTTCACCTGCACCTGCTTTTGTTTCAGCTTGGCTTCATGGGCACGCTTCTGTTCCTGATATTTGAACTTGCCGTAATCCATGATGCGGCACACTGGCGGCTTGGCAACTGGCGCAATTTCAACCAGATCGACTCCAGCCTCTTCTGCCAGTTGCAACGCAGCCCGGATACTCATGATGCCGAGCTGCTCACCTTCCAACCCCTGGAGACGAATCTCCGGTACCGTGATTTCTTCGTTGAGGCGATGCGCCTTGTTCTGAGCTATGGTGAAACCCCCGAAAACTACAATAATTAAGCCGTGCCACTTCGCGCAGCGACCTCTTCACGAAGTCGCTTGATCAGATCATCCAAGGACAACTGCCCAAGATCCTGACCACCACGAGTACGCACGGCTACCAGTCCGTCCGCCTTTTCTTTATCGCCCACAACGAGCTGATAAGGCAGCCGGTTCAAGCTATGTTCCCGAATTTTATAGGTAATTTTCTCGTTACGCAAATCAGCCTCAGCCCGGAAACCAGACTGGTGTAGCTTTTTCGCCACTTCAGCCGCGTAATCCGCCTGTTTTTCTGAAATATTCAGCACAACCGCCTGTGTTGGCGCCAACCAAAGCGGCAAGGCACCTGCAAAGTTTTCGATCAAAATCCCGATAAAGCGCTCCAGCGACCCCAGAATCGCCCGGTGCAACATAACCGGAACCTTGCGCGTATCGTCCGCCCCGACATACTCGGCACCAAGACGGCCCGGCATCGAAAAGTCGACCTGCATCGTGCCGCACTGCCACGAGCGACCAATCGCATCCTTGATATGGAATTCGATCTTCGGGCCATAAAACGCACCCTCACCGGGCAACTCGGTCCACTCAAGCCCCGACGCCCGCAGCCCTTGACGCAGCGCATCCTCAGCCTTATCCCAGACCTCATCGGAACCGACACGACTATCCGGACGCAAAGCCAGCTTGACGGCCACATCATTGAACCCAAAGTCGGCATACACCTTCTTCACCAAGGCATTGAAGGCCGTCACCTCAGACTCGATCTGATCTTCCGTACAGAAAATGTGGCCATCATCCTGCACAAAACCACGCACGCGCATCAAGCCGTGCAAGGCACCCGCCGGCTCGTTGCGATGACAGGAACCAAACTCACCATAGCGCAACGGCAGCTCACGATAAGAACGAAGGCCCGCATTGAACACCTGGACATGCCCAGGGCAATTCATCGGCTTCACGGCGTAATCGCGATTTTCGGAAGACGTCGTGAACATATTGTCCTGATAATGCTCCCAGTGTCCCGACTTCTCCCACAAGGACTTATCGAGAATCTGCGGACACCGCACCTCCTGATAGCCGTTATCGCGATAAACGGCGCGCATGTATTGTTCGATTTCCTGCCAGATCGCCCAGCCCTTGGGATGCCAAAAAACCAACCCTGGCGCCTCATCCTGCATGTGAAAGAGATCAAACTGCTTGCCGAGACGACGGTGATCGCGCTTTTCCGCCTCTTCAAGCATATGGAGATAGGCATCCAAATCTTCTTTTTTGGCCCAAGCCGTCCCGTAAATGCGCTGCAGCATTTCGTTCTTCGAATCGCCGCGCCAATAGGCGCCAGCCACTTTCATCAGCTTGAAAACCTTCAGCTTGGCAGTCGTCGGCACGTGCGGACCACGACAAAGATCGATGAAATCGCCTTCGCGATAAAGCGACACCTCCTGATCCGCCGGAATCGCACCAATCAACTCGGCCTTGTACTTCTCACCCAGCCCCAGGAAGAAATTAACGGCATCGTCACGCCCCCAAACTTCACGACTGACCGGGATATCCTTCTTGGCCAACTCAGCCATGCGCTTCTCGATTGCAAGCAGATCCTCCGGTGTAAACGGACGCTTGTAGGCAAAATCATAGTAGAAGCCATTTTCAATCACCGGACCGATCGTTACCTGGGCGTCAGGAAACAATTCCTTGACCGCAAAAGCCAGCAAGTGGGCCGTCGAGTGGCGAATCACTTCCAACCCTTCGGCATCGCGGTCGGTAATAATCGCCAGATCAACGTCCTTCTCGATCAAAAACGAAGTATCAACCAGAACACCATCGACCTTGCCCGCCAGTGCCGCACGAGCCAATCCAGCGCCAATGCTGGCCGCAACCTCGGCAATCGTTACCGGCTGCTCAAAAGAACGAATGGAGCCGTCAGGCAGTTTGATATTGGGCATGGCAAAACCTCTAGGCGAAAAAAAAGTGCGGGGCGAGCCGCACTTTTTTGGTCGAACGAAAGCTGACTCGATTAGTGTTTCTGAACTGCAAAGCAAGTTCGGAAAATCATCAATTCAGCTCCGTCAGGAATTTGGTAGGCGGTATTGGAATCGAACCAACGACCTCCACGATGTCAACGTGGCGCTCTAACCAACTGAGCTAACCGCCTAAAGAAGGCCCGCATTATAGACTCAATTCAGGCCTTGTCAACAATTTCCGACAAAATTTGTGAAGCAAAGTACACTACCTCCAGCAAGCCAATGAATTTTAAGGAAACAGGCACAACAATGGAATCACGAATTATCGAACTGGAGATCAAGGCAAGCTTCGCCGAAGACATGCTCGACGAACTTAACCGGACCATATTTCGGCAGCAACAGCAAATCGACCTGCTGGCTAGCGAAATCAAGGCCCTCCGCGATCAAGTTCGCAACACCCAACCCGGCGAGCAGCGCAGCCTGCGCGACGAAATTCCGCCGCATTATTAATCCGCAATGCCCGTTACCGTCATTTATCACGCCGATTGCCTGGACGGCTTCGGCGCGGCCTATGCCGCATGGAGCCAGCTTGGCGACTCCGCCAGATACCTGCCGCTGCATCACGGCGAAACATGGCGAATCGAGGAGATCGAAGGGCACCGGGTTTACATCCTCGATTTTTCCTTCCCACCCGAGGCGCTCGAAAAGATCGCCCACTTGGCCGCATCGGTCATCCAGCTCGATCACCACCTCTCCGCCCGCAAACCATGGCTCGGCAAGCTCCTGACATTGCCTGACGGCACGCAGGAGCATACGCATTCCGCACATCCCCTGCAGGTCATATTCAATCTGGACAAATCGGGTGCTCGCCTGGCTTGGGAACATTTTCAGCCGACCCAGGCACTCCCCAGGCTGCTCTGGCATATCGAAGATCAGGACCTATGGCGTTTTGCCGATCCCGATACACGGGTATTTTGCCGCGCCCTGCGCCTGCATCCCTTCTCATTTAAAGGCTGGCGCCACCTCATCGCCGACACCGAATCAGCCAGCGCTCCAACCTATCAGCGCATGCTTGCCGATGGAGCCGCGATCGACCGCTTTTTCCAGAACGAGGTTGCCCATCTGGCCCAAGGCCAATTGCCAACCTCCGCCCTGTTGCGCGGCGAACCGATCGATGCCCTGCAGGCCGTACGCCACCACCAGCCTTGCATTTCCGATGGCGTAGCCAGTTGGCAGGCGATCAAGGGACTGGCCATCAATGCCAGCGCCCTGTTCAGCTCCGAACTGGGGCACCAACTGGCCGTCGCCAGCGGCAGTTTCGGCCTGATCTGGCAACTGGCCAACGATGGTGAGATCAAGGCTTCGCTGCGCTCGGAAGGCGATTTTGATGTCGCCAGCATCGCCACCCGCTACGGCGGCGGCGGACATAGAAACGCGGCCGGTTTCCGCATGCCGGCCCAAGCCTTCCTGAAAGAAGTCCTGGGACTTGCCTGAAACGACTCAGGTCAGGACGAAATCGACCGGCTGCGGCGCCTGGCCCAAAGGCTGCAGATCGACCATTTCAAAGACCGACGTCTCGATGGTGTGGCACAAGGCATCCAGTGCCAGATCATTGGCTTCGGTCCCGAACGGCTCCTCGATCTGCTCACCGATCATTTCCAGGGCCAGAAAGGTATAGGCCACAAAAGTGGCGATCAGCGGCGTCAGCCAGCCAATGCTGGTTGCCAGACCGATCGGCAGCAGCAGGCAATACACCATCACCGTACGATTCATCAGGACACGATAGGTATAGGGAATCGGCGTGCCGGCGATCCGCTCGCACGCGCCTGAGGTATCCCCCAGCATACCGATGCTCTTGTCCAGCGCCAGCCACTGGATCTCGGAAATCTGGCCTTGCCGCTGGCGCGCCGACAAAAGACGGGTCAGTTCGAGCAGCACGATTTGCGGCTTGAAGCGCGCCGCCCCGACTACCGAGAAAGTCGGCTCATCCAGACGCAGGGCCAGATCCTGGCTGGCATCGCTCTGCCGCAACTGATGTTTCAACGCATAGGCAAAAGCCGAAACATAGCGCGCCGCACGCTGCCGCACCTCGACATATTCATCACCCGGCAAGGCCGCCGCCACCTGACGAACCAGCGCACGCGCCGCAATCAACACCCCGCCCCATTGCTTGCGCGCCTCCCAGAAGCGGTCGTAACTGACCGAGTTGCGGAAGCCAAGAAAGATCGCCAGCGCCACGCCCATCAAGGTAAAGGGCGGAATACTGAGTGCCGAATGGGCGTGCACGCTCATCCACCACTCCCGACTCAGCACACTGATCACCGATACCACCAGCACGAGCGCCAAGCGACCAATGATTTCCGGCAACACCGAACCACGCCAGACGAACAACAAGCGAAACCAGTGATGACGAGGACGAACGATCATGAACAAAACCTCTGAAACAATAGAAAAAAGCCGCCAATCATTCGATTAAAGCGGCTTTCAGCTAAACCAACGTGGTGCCCAGGAAGGGACTCGAACCCCCACACCTTTCGGCGCCAGAACCTAAATCTGGTGCGTCTACCAATTTCGCCACCTGGGCAGGCGGCGCGCATTCTAACACTGTCCACGCCATCACCACTATACTTCCGGCCCCATGCCCGTCGACCACTACGAAAACTTCCCTGTCGCTTCACTGCTCGTCCCGACTCGCCTGCGCCGCCCGATCGAGGTGATTTATCGCTTCGCCCGCAGCGCCGACGACATTGCCGATGAAGGCGATGCACCTGCCGCCGAACGGCTGGCCGGGCTGGAAGCCTACCAGGATGAACTGGACCGAATAGCCGCCGGTCAAACACCGCACATCGCCCTGTTCATCGCGCTGGCCGAAGTCATACGGCAACACGCCCTGCCGATCCAGCTCTTTCGCGACCTGCTCGATGCCTTCGCCCAGGACGTAGTCAAGAAGCGCTACGCCGATTACCCGCAACTGCAGGATTACTGCCGACGTTCGGCCAATCCGGTCGGCCGCCTGGTGCTTCACCTGTTCGGACGCATCGAGCCGGAACACCTGGAGCAATCCGACTGCATCTGCACCGCCCTGCAATTGATCAACTTCTGGCAGGACGTTGCCATCGACTGGCAAAAGGATCGCGTCTACATCCCGCAGACCGATTTCCCGCACTTCAAGCTGAGCGAGGCGGCAATTGCCGCCGGACAATGGTCGCCCCAATGGGCGGCTTTGATGGATTTCGAGATCGACCGCGCCGAAGCCTTGATGCGGCGAGGTATGCCGCTGATTCACGTTCTGCCCGGCCGGCTCGGCTGGGAAATCCGCCTGACCATTCTCGGCGGCCTGCGCATCCTGGAAAAACTGCGCCAGGTCCGCGGCGATGTCTTCAACCGCCGGCCCAAGCTCGGCAAGCTGGACTGGCTCGTGCTCATCGGCCGTTCCTTTAGAATGTAGGCCATGAGTCCCGAACAATATTGCCAAGAAAAGTGTGCCGCCAGCGGCTCGTCCTTCTATTACAGCTTCCTCTTCCTGCCCCAGGATCGGCGCCGCGCCATCATGGCGCTTTACGCCTTCTGCCGCGAAGTCGATGACGTAGTCGATGAATGCAACGATATTTCGATCGCCTCGACCAAACTCACCTGGTGGCGCCAAGAGGTCGAGCGGATCGCCGATGGTACGCCCCAGCATCCGGTCGGCCACGCCCTGAAGGCGGTTAGCGGCCAGTTCAACCTGCCCAAGGAACAACTGCTCGAAATCATCGACGGCATGGAGATGGACCTGCAGCAGTCGCGCTATCTCGACTTCAAGGGGCTGTCCCTCTACTGCTACCGGGTCGCCAGCGTGGTCGGCCTGCTCGCCGCCGAAATATTCGGCTTCCAGGACCGGCAGACCCAGAAATACGCCCACGACCTGGGCATGGCCTTCCAGCTCACCAACATCATCCGCGATATTGGCGAAGACGCCCGTCGCGGCCGCATCTACATCCCAATGGATGAGTTGAAGCAGTTCAACGTGCCGGCCGCCGACATCCTCAACGCCAAATACTCGGACAATTTCACCGCCTTGATGCAGTTCCAGACCGAGCGGGCCGAAAAATATTACGCCCAGGCCTTTGAGCAGTTACCGGCTATCGACCGCAAGAGCCAGCGCCCAGGCCTGATCATGGCGGCGATTTACCGCACCCTGCTCGATGAAATCAAGCGCGAGAACTATCAGGTGCTGCATCAGCGCATCGCCCTGACGCCGGTACGCAAAATCTGGATCGCCTGGAAGACCTGGGCCTTTGCATGAAAACGGCCGTCATCGGCGGCGGCTGGGCAGGCCTTGCCGCCGCCGTTGAACTGACGGCAGCCGGCCATCAAACAACGCTGTTCGAAGCCGGCCGTGTTGCCGGCGGCCGCGCCCGCAGCGTGGATATCGATGGCCGCCGGCTCGACAACGGGCAGCACATCCTGCTCGGCGCCTATCGCGAAACCCTCGGCCTGATGCGCCGGGTCGGGGCCGATCCGGACCGGCTTTTCGACCGTCGCCCGCTGCAAATCATCGACCGCAACGGATTCCACCTCGCCCTGCCCCGCCTGCCGGCGCCGTTCCATGTCGCCTGGGGGCTGTTTGCGGCCAGAGGCATCACCCTGGCGGAAAAACTGCGTACCGCCTGGTGGATGGAGGGCATCAAGGCGCGGCGCTTTCAATTGGATGCCGACGTTACGGTCAGCCAGTGGCTCGACGCCGCCGGCCAGACCGGCCGCTTGCGCCGGCATCTCTGGGAACCCCTCTGCCTGGCGGCACTCAACACCCCGGCTCATCTCGCCTCGGCACAGCATTTCGCCAACGTGCTGCGCGACAGCCTGGGCAGTCCGCGTCGCGCCGACACCGACCTGCTGATACCCAAGGTTAATTTCGGCCAGTTGCTGCCCGAACCGGCCCTCGTCTGGCTGTCGGCACACGGCGCAGAAATACGCCTCGGTCGGCGGGTTGAAAAACTGCGGCCGACACCATCCGGCGTCGACATCGATGGCCAGCCGTTCGACGCAGCGGTCATCGCCACCGCGCCACAACACGCCACACGACTCTGGCCGGACATGTCGGCAAGCTACGACTTCGAACCGATTGCCACGGTATACCTGCAGTTCGATCGGCACACCCGGCTCGACTTCCCCCTGCTCAATCTCGACAGCCGCATCGGCCAATGGGTGGTAGATCGTGGCAACGGTCTGCTCGCCTGCGTCCTGAGCGGCCACGGGGAGTGGGAAGCGCTCGACGATACCGGGCTGGCCGATATCCTGCAAAAAGATCTCGGCCTTTCAGGCCAAGCCAATTGGCACAAGGTTATTCGCGAAAAACGGGCGACCTTCTCCTGTCGTCCCGGCATCGCCCGACCCGGCGAAACCACGACCCACCCACGGATCAGATTGGCTGGCGATTATACCTTTGCCGAGTACCCGGCCACTCTGGAGGGAGCCGTGCGCAGCGGCTTGCGGGCAGCACGCTCGCTCGGCACGGCCGCTCCGACTTGGTGAAACCCCTTATATCCTTCGACAGTTAGGCCGTTTAGTGTCCTGAGACAAAAACAGGGAGACACATGATGACACCTCGCCTTCTCGCACTCGGCCTGCTCACCGCATCCTGCCTGAGTGCTATCGGCGCCGAACCGATTCGCATCGCCGTCACCGGCCCATTTACCGGCCCCTCGGCCCCCATGGGGCTGTCGATGCGCGCCGGCGTGCGTATCGCCGCCGATGAAATCAACCTGGGCGGCGGCATTTTCGGCCGTCGCATCGAACTGCTTGAACGGGACGATAAAGCCGATCCGGAAACCGGCAAGCAAGCAGTCCAACAGTTGATCACCAAGGACAAAGTGGCCGCCGGCCTCGGTTTCATCAACACCGGCGTCGCCCTGGCGGCCCAACGCCTTTATCAGGATGCACGGATTCCCGTCATCAACAACGTTGCAACAGGCGCCCACATCGTTGATCAGTTCAAAGCACCGCAATTCAGCGAAAGCTATTTGTTCCGCAATTCAGCCAGCGACATCATTCAGTCGGCCATGATCGTTCGGGAAGCAAGCGAACGCCGTCATTTCACCAAGCTGGCCATCTTTCATGACACAACGCCATACGGTGAGCAGGGGCGCGAACAATTGATCGCGCAACTGGCACAACGCAATCTGAAGCCGGTTGCGATCGAAGGCTTCAAGCTCGGCACCACCGATCTCTCCGCCGCGCTGAAACGAGCCAAGGATGCCGGTGCCGAAGCGATCCTGACCTATGCCATCGGCCCCGAACTGGCGAGCATCGCCAACGGCCGGGCCAAGCTGGGCTGGACCGTGCCGATGATTGGTAGCTGGCCGCTGTCGCTCCCCAACTTTATCGAAGCCGCCGGCAAGAATGCAGAAGGCGCCCGCATGCCGCAAACCTTCATCGAAGAGGCCAACAACTCCCGCCGTACTGGCTTCATCGTCGCCTACCATCAAGCCAACCAGACCAAGCGGATTCCCTCGGCCGTCTCCGCCGCACAAGGCTACGACTCGCTATACCTGTTGGTCGGCGCAATGATCCAGGCCGGCGGCACGGACGGTCCCAAAGTGCGACAAGCCCTGGAAAACCTGAACAAGCCGGTATACGGGGTCATCACCACCTACGACCATCCTTTCAGCAGCACCGACCACGAAGCCTTGTCCGAGAACATGGTCGTCATGGGCGAGGTCAAGAATGGCCGAATCGCCTATGCCTACGCCGATGACGAACGACGCAGCCTGCTGATTCAGAAAAAGCCGAAAAAATAAACCTCAGACAGCCAGCTGCCCGCCGTGAATGCGCAACTCGCGGCTGCAGCGGGCGGCGATGGCGGGATCGTGCGTCACCAGCACCAGGGTCGTTCCTTGCGTCGCATTGAGCTCGAACATCAACTCGATGATCTGGCTGCCGGTGGCGGCATCGAGATTGCCGGTCGGTTCGTCGGCCAGTACCAGGCGCGGCGCCGGGGCAAAGGCACGGGCCAGCGCGACGCGCTGCTGCTCGCCGCCGGAAAGATGTTTCGGATAATGTTTGAGCCGGTGCGCCAGACCGACACGTTCCAGCCACTCTCCGGCCGTCGCCGCAGCGCCCTTGGCACCGGCCAGTTCCAGCGGCAGCATGACGTTCTCCAGAGCATTGAGCGAGGGCAGCAACTGGAAGGACTGGAAGACGAAGCCAAGCAAACGGCCGCGCTGGCGCGCCCGCTCATCCTCATCGAGCGCTGCCAGGGAAATGCCATCGAGGCGGATTTCGCCGGCCGTCGGCAGATCCAGCCCGGCCAGCAAGCCAAGCAGCGTCGATTTACCTGAGCCGGAAGCGCCGACAATGGCCACGGTTTCGCCCGGCATGACCGAAAAGGAAATATCCTGCAGAATCGTTAGCGGCGACCCGCCATTTTCAACGGTCTTGCCCAACCCCGTCACCTCAACCACCGGTTTATCTGCCATGCGGCTTGTCCTCTTTCTGTTTGCCCTGCTCTGCACCGGCACGCCAGCCCTGGCGGCCAAGACCATCCTGGTGATGGGCGATTCGCTTTCCGCCGGCTACGGCATCCGGCCGGAACAAGCCTGGCCGTCGCTGATCGACCGCCAGCTGGCGGAAAAGCGGCTCGATTATAGCGTCGCCAACCTGTCGATCTCCGGCGAGACCTCGGCCGGCGGCCGCAGCCGGCTGTTGCCGGCGCTCCGTCAGTACAAGCCGGCGGTAGTGATCATTGCGCTGGGCGCCAACGACGGCCTGCGCGGCCTGCCGCTGGCGCAGATGCGCGACAACCTGAACGCCATGGCCGAAGCCGCCCGCGGTGTCGGCGCCAAGATCCTGTTCGCCGGCATGCGCCTGCCGCCCAACTACGGCCCGTACGCCAGCGATTTCCAGAACAGCTTTGTCGAGGTCGCGCGCGCCCGCAAGGCGGCGCTGCTGCCCTTCCTGCTCGAACCAGTCGCCATCCGCCAAAGCTATTTCCAGGCCGACAACCTGCACCCGACCGCCGAAGCGCAGCCGCTGATCGCCGATCATGTCTGGGGCGCCTTGTTGCCCTTGTTAAAATAGCCGGATGAAACATCATCGCCCGACCCTGGCCGACATTGCCGGCTATTCCGAGATCATCGACGTCCGTTCGCCCGCCGAGTTTGCCGAAGACCACATTCCCGGCGCCCGCAACTTTCCGGTTCTCGACGATGCACAACGCGCCCAGGTCGGCACCCTCTACAAACAGGTCTCGCCTTTCGAAGCCAAGAAAATCGGCGCGGCGCTGGTCTCCGAGAACATTGCCCGGCATTTGCGCCAGAGCTTCCTCGACCGGCCGAAAAGCTGGAAGCCCTTGATCTATTGCTGGCGCGGCGGCGAACGCAGCGGTGCGATGACCACCATTTTCCGCTCGATCGGCTGGAACGCCGGACAACTCGACGGCGGCTACAAGACCTATCGCGGCCATGTCGTCGAACGCCTGGCCGAACTGCCGAAGCAGTTCAGTTTCCGCATCATCAGCGGCCCGACCGGCAGTGCCAAGACACGCGTCCTGCAAGCCATCGGCCGGCAAGGCGGCCAGGTGCTCGACCTGGAGAACCTGGCCTGTCACAAGGGTTCGGTATTGGGCGTCCTGCCCGGTCAGCCGCAACCGGCGCAAAAATGGTTCGAAACCCTGCTACTGCAGGAATTTTCCCGATTTGACCCAACTCGCCCGGTCTTCGTCGAAGCCGAATCCCGGAAAATCGGCCGCCTGCACGTGCCGGATACGCTGATCGAATGCATGCGCCTCGGCCAGTGCCTGAGTATCGACGCTTCGCTCGCATCCCGGGTCGATTTCCTGCTGCAGGATTACGACTATTTCCTGAAAAGCCCCGAGCTCCTGATCCAGAAACTCGATGCCCTGCAGGGCCTGCAAAGCCGGGAGACCCTCGGCCGCTGGCATGCGCTGGCCAGTGCAGCCGAATGGCCGGAACTGGTCCGCGAACTGCTGGAACAGCATTACGACCCGCTATATCGCCGCTCGCAGGAAAGACATTTCACCCCGACCCAACATTTGGGCCATTTCGCCAGCGACGATCTTTCCGCAGCCGGCATCGAACGCCTGGCCAACGCGCTCCTTCACCACCGTCCGGCACAGATCGCCTGACGCATGGCCGGCTTCGGGCTATCCGTATAGCCCTCCTCGAAGGCGATTTCGTGCCAGCCGGCGGCGGCGATCCTTGCCCGCAGCTCGCCGGGTTCTAGCAGGAAGTCGGGGCTCGACGGCTTGCCGTACTGCGCATTGCCCTGCATGAAGGTTTCGTAGATCAGGATGCCGCCCGGTTGCACCAGCGCCAGTACATCGCCGAAACGCGGCCGCCACAGGTAGTTGGTCACCACCACACCGGCGAATTGACGCCCGGCCAACGGCCAGGTTTCACCTTCGAGATCGGCCACCATCGACTCGACTCCGGCCACATCGCCAAGCCCGGCCACATCGCCAAGCCCGGCCAGCGCCTCGACATTGCGGTCCACTGCCAGGACGGCGTACCCCAGGCCAGCCAACAGTCGGCTATGGCGCCCGCTGCCGCAAGCCAGATCGAGCACGCCACCGTTTGCCGGAATGCGCCCGGCGTATGCCGCCACCCAGGGCGAAGGCGGTATGATTTGCGCCATTTGAAGCGAGGAGTCTGTCATGTCCGATAAGGTCGTCGTAGCCGAGAATGGTCAAGGAAGATACCAGCAGGAGGTCCATGTCGGCCAGCACCGTCTGGTTGCCGACGAGCCGGTCGAGGTAGGCGGCAACGACGCCGGCCCGGCGCCATTCGATTTCGTAATGAGCGGACTGGGAGCCTGCACCTCGATGACGCTGCGCATGTATGCCGAACGCAAGGGCCTGCCACTAACCCGGATTTCCGTGGCCCTGCGTCATGACAAAACAGAAGTCGATGGCAAGCCGCGCGACCGGATTCACCGCGAAATCACGCTGGAAGGAAATCTCTCCGTCGAGGAGCGGCAGCGGCTGATGGAAATCGCCAACAAATGCCCGGTTCATCGCGCCCTTTCGGCGTCAATGGTTCTCGACAGCAGTTTGGTCGAATGACCATAACCTGACTGGCTCAATGGCTTTCGGCATGCCTTTGTGCCAGAATCGTGCGATGCACAATAACAGTCTGAATGGGGGCAAGCCATGCTTGAGCAGCACTATCTGACGTCACTTTTCGAGCCTAAATCGGTTGCGGTGATCGGTGCCTCGAACCGGGAAAACTCGGTCGGCAACGTCATTTTCAAGAACATCCTGAACTCGGGTTACAAAGGCAAGCTCTACGCCATCAATCCGAAGCATGAAACGATTCAGGAACAACCGGCCTACAAGTCGATCGAGGAAATCGGCGCCCGCGTCGAAATGGCGATCATCGCCACCCGCCCCCAGACCGTGCCGCACATCATCGAGCAATGCGGGCGCAGCGGCGTCCGCAACGTCATCATCATCGCAGCGGGCTTCTCCGAAGCCGGCCATATCGGCGCCGCCCTCGAGCGCAAGGTCCTCGAAATCGCCCGTTCCTACAACGTGCGTATCCTCGGCCCCAACTGCCTGGGCATCATCCGCCCCGAACTCGGCCTGAATGCCACCTTTACCAAGATCACCGCCAATCCGGGCAACCTGGCCCTGGTTTCGCAATCCGGCGCCATGTGTTCGGCCGTGCTCGACTGGGCCAAGTCGAATCAGGTCGGGTTCTCCTCGGTTATTTCTCTGGGCATGACGGCCGACGTCGATTTCGGCGAAATCCTCGACTACCTGATCTACGACAGCCGCACCCACTACATCCTGATGTACGTCGAGGGCATCCGCAACGCCCGCCGCTTCATGAGCGCGCTGCGTTCCGCCGCCCGCATCAAGCCGATCATCCTGCTCAAGGCCGGTCGCCATGAAGCCGGTTCGCTGGCTGCCGCTGCCCACTCCGGCATGGCCGCCGTTTCCGATACGGTGTTCGACGCCGCCGTGCGCCGTGCCGGCGTGGTCCGGGTCAAGAACGTCGGGCAACTATTCTATGCCGCCAAGGCGCTGGCTTCGAAATTCCGGCCGCAGGGTAATCGCCTGGCCATCATCACCAATGGCGGCGGTCCGGGCGCGATGGCGGCCGACCGTGCCGGCGACCTTGGCATTCCCTTGGCCCAGCTGTCCAACGAAACGATGGCCGTGCTCAACAAGTGCCTGCCGATCGGCTGGTCGCACGGCAACCCGATCGACATCGCCGGCGACGCCACGCCCGAACGCTACCGCGACACCATCCTGGCGGTAACGCAGGACCCGAACGTCGACAGCACGCTGGTCATGCTCTCGCCGCAGGCCATGACCGAGCCAATGGAAGTTGCCAAGGCGATCATCGAAGTCGCCGACAAGCTGAATCGTTCGCTGATCTGTTGCTGGATGGGCGAAGAACAGGTTGGCGCTGCCCGCAAGGCACTTGAAGATGCCGGCATCCCGGCCTTCCGCATGCCTGAAACCGCGATCGAGCTGTTCCACCATATTTCGAAGTACTACAGCAACCAGAAACTGCTGCTGCAGACGCCGGAACCAACCCGCCAGCAGCGCCCGGAAACCGAGGGCGCCAAGATGCTGATCGAGGCCCTGCTCGCCGAACGCCGCAAGGTGCTGTCAGAAATGGAATCGAAAGCCATCCTGCGCGCCTTCAAGGTGCCGGTGGCTCAGACCATGGTTGCCCGCACTGCCACCGAGGCACTGCTGCTGGCCGAGCAGATCGGCTTCCCGATCGCCATGAAGGTCGATTCGCCGGACCTGCCGCACAAGACCGATGCCGGCGGCGTTCGCCTGAACATTACCAACGCGCCCGCCGTGCGCAATGCCTACCACGACATTATCGACACGGTCAGCAAGCGACATCCGAACGCCCGAATCAATGGCGTCTCGATCGAACCCTTCCTGTCCCGCCCTAATGGCCGCGAACTGATGATCGGCGTCTTCCGCGACCCGATCTTCGGGCCGGTCATCACTTTTGGCGCGGGTGGTTTCGATGTCGAAATTTTCAGCGATCGCTCGGTTGCCCTGCCGCCGCTGAACAAATTCCTGGCCAAGGACCTGATCGACTCGACCCGTGCATCGAAGATTCTCGACCAGTTCCACAACATGCCACCGGTCGACCGAGAAGCCCTCAAGGAAGTCCTGCTTTGCATCTCGGAAATGGTCTGCGAACTGCCGTGGATCGTCGAACTCGACCTCAATCCGCTGATCGTCGACGAACAAGGTGCCATCGCCGCCGACGCGCGCATCGTCATCGATCATGCCACCGGTGCCAGCGGCGACCGTTATTCCCACATGGCGATCTACCCCTACCCGGTCCATCTCATTCAGGAATGGCAGATGAACGACGGAAAGGTTGTCACCATCCGCCCGATCCGCCCCGAGGATGCCGAACTGGAACAGGAGTTCGTCAAGAACATGTCCGACGAATCGCGTTACTACCGTTTCATGGATACGCTGCGCGAACTCACCCAGACCATGCTGGTCCGCTTCACGCAGATCGATTATGACCGCGAAATGGCCTTGGTTGCGACAATGACGGACGACGAAGGTAAGGAGTCGCAGATCGGCGTTTCCCGCTACGTGGTCAATCCGGATGGTGAGTCGGTCGAGTTCGCATTGGCGGTCGGTGACGGCTGGCAGAAATGCGGTGTCGGCCGCAAGCTGATGACAGCCTTGATCGACTGCGCCCGCATGAAGGGCTACCGCGCCGTGGTGGGCGACGTGCTGTCGACCAATACCAAGATGTTCCGCCTGATGACCAGCCTGGGCTTCACCATTCACCCCCATCCGGATGACACCGCCGTCAAGCGCGTCGTCAAGCCGCTGACGGGCTAGGCGCAGTGTCTTGCGGTTCCGCTCTCGGACCGGAACCGCAGACAACAAAAAAGCCGGTCATCGACCGGCTTTTTTACGTCTTGCCTGAAGCGAGTTATTCGCCGAGGAAATTAACGTCGTACGGATAGGACTTCTGCGCAACTTTCGATTCCGCATTGCGCGCCGTGGTATCGACGTCCTGCTTTTTGTCCCACCACAGGGCACGACCCGCTTTTTGGTCCTCGGCCCAGGAAGGATTTTTTTCCATTTGCTCGTTCATCCATTTCGTGTGATCGGACACGTAGCCGGTAATAACGTCACCCATTTGGCTGCTTTCCTCAAGCTAATCAAGACAATGCCGCGATTCTAGCACGTCAGTGGAAGACGATGGGGCGAGCGGTACCGGTGCAGTAATCGTCCAGGAAGGCATCAATGGTTTCCTCATCGCGTTCGGCCTCGGGAATCTCTTCCATCGCCTGACGAAAATGCGAGGCCAGCGCGCCTTGCAGAAAGACCGTCCGCAACGAATCCTTGTCGAACAATTCGAATCCCTGTTGGGCCGGATAGGCCAAAATCCAGAAGTGCTCACTACTGTAGATGACGTTCATCGCACACCTCCAAAAAACGACCGCCTGAGTGTATTAACGGTTTGTCAAAACTTTCCTGTAGGTTCATGGCGACAAAGTCCCATACGCCCCGTGATCTCAGCTTGGGGCAGCAGGCAATATTTCAAGACTCACTGCAGCCCCCTGAAATCCCGCAGTCCGGCAGCGCTTGCTTGCTCGTCGGTTATCATCCCCCTCGCTCCCACAGACAGGCGACTTCAGCTAACCATCCCACGGTATCCATCAATGCAGATATCCCCCCCTCCCACTCATCTTCGGACTACTTATTAGCACTGGCTCGCCAGCCCAAAACCATGATTTGGTCGTCAAACTGAACGGCATCCGCAATGGAGCGGGCGATCTGCGAGCCAGTCTGTATCAGGACCCGGAAAGTTTTCGCAAGGAAGAAAAGGCGCTAGCCATCGTATCGATTCCAGCCAGCCGCAGTGAAACTACCCTGACATTCAAGGAGGTTCCAACCGGCCGCTACGCGATTATGGTTTATCACGATGAAAACTCGGACGGGCGACTTAATCTCAGGCTCGACATGTTTCCGACCGAAGGCTATGGGCTGTCGAGGAATCCGACTGTTTTCGGTCCTCCACGCTTTGTCGACAGCGCGTTCGAACATGGCGAACCTGGCCATGTCGAGGAAATCACCCTGAAATACTGATCCCGCCTCCAACCATAAGGCTGGCGCCAGCTATTCACTGAATAATGAAACTCGTAAAAAACACATCCTTGACCCCGGTTTTTTCGGATTCATGAATGATGTGATTAACGGTATCGATGATATCGATCATCAATTCCTTCTTGCCTTGCAGGGTAATCAGCTTGTTGGCATCTCCACTGGAAAGCATGAGGATCAATTCGTGCTGGATACGAGGTTTGAGGACGGCAAGTTCATGCCCGACCTCCGGCGTCGCCGGCTCGAAAACCATCTGAACCTGCAGATACTTCCCGCCGCGCGCCGGATCGCCCAGATTGACCACGAACTTGAGGGGTTCGGGACCGGACGCGCCACCGCCGTGATCATTGGCAAAAACCGTCTGGCTAGGCCATAACGCAGCCACAAAAAAGGCAAAAACCAGCCTCGACAAGAAGAGGAAAGGAAATTTCATGTTCAGGCGATCGTTTTTATCGAGCCTCCCTCGGCAATGCCGCAAGTGCGCTCGCATAATATTTTAGGAGGGCTTCGATCATACCCCAGCAAGCCTGCGGCTGTTAGCACGCCATCAAATCTGGCGAAATTCGGTCAGTGCCCCTGCTTGTCCCACTTCAGTTCGCCAACCGGCACTTCGAATCCAAGCCAATTCTCCGGCGGCGGCAAGGGACAGGTGGCAAATGGCGTAAAGGCGCAAGGCGGGTTGAAAGCCCGGTTGAAATCCAACACCACCTTACCATCGACCGGTGGCCGGGCCTTGAGGAAACGGCCGGCACCATAGCTCAGCTTGCCGCTCGTCCGATCGCGAAACACGAAGAACAGCTCCTTGTCACTGACCGACATGGGCAACAGTGCGATCTCCTGGCCGTCGTGCTGAAAAACGGCGCGATGCGACACCTCGACCTGTTTCAGCTCGCCACTGACATTCGGCACCTCCATCTGCAGTGGCGGCGACAGCGCCTCCCATCTTGCTTCGATTTGCCAGGCCGGATCGAAGTCGAAGCAATCGATACCGTTGAACGGTGCTTTATCGGCCCAGCCCCGATCGCGCAGGCGGGCCGCCAGTCGCCCTTCGCGTTCGACGATGAAGAAGGCCAGACTCTCATGCTCGACGATATCGGGCTGACCATTGGCATCGGTCGCCAGTTCGACCGTTTCACCGGAAGCAGGACGCCAGAAGACCTGCCCGCCCAGCCAGTCAAGCTCCCCGAGAAGGGCTGGTCCAGCCGGCAACAGGACGGTGCAATCCGCCCCGCTACCGACCCGGTTGACGCCGGGTTCCAGCCAGAAAAGGCCGACCAGGCCGAGCCAACTGTCCGGCCCGGCCAGTTCCCGTTGGCGGGCCTGCCGCCATTTTTCGTGGGCGTTATTTGGCAAAGCGGATGATCCCGTTTTCACAACTGACGCGGATGACATCCTTCGCCCCGAACTTGCCCTCGAGGATCGACTTGGCCAGCGGGTTCTCCAGTTGTTGCTGGATTGCCCGCTTCAGCGGCCGGGCGCCGAAAACCGGATCGAAACCGGCCTGTGCCAGTTCGGCCAGAGCACTGTCCTCGACCTGCAACGACATTTCCAGTTGGGCCAGACGCCGTTCGAGGTAGCCGAGCTGAATCCGCGCAATACCGGCGATATTCTTTTCGTCGAGGGCATGGAAGACGACGACTTCGTCGATCCGGTTGATAAATTCCGGCCGGAAGTAGTTCTTCACCTCCGACATCACCGCCAGCTTGACGACTCCGTACTCCTCGCCGGCCATCTGCTGGATCATCTGGCTGCCCAGGTTCGAGGTCATGACGATCACCGTATTCTTGAAATCGACGGTCCGCCCCTGGCCATCGGTCATCCGGCCATCGTCCAGCACCTGCAACAGGACGTTGAAGACATCCGGGTGCGCCTTCTCGACCTCGTCAAGCAGGATCACGCTATAGGGCTTGCGACGCACCGCTTCAGTCAGGTAACCGCCCTCCTCGTAGCCGACGTATCCCGGCGGCGCACCGATCAGGCGGGCCACCGAATGCTTTTCCATGAATTCGCTCATGTCGATGCGGATCAAGTGATCCTCGGCGTCGAACATGAATTCGGCCAGGGCCTTGCACAACTCGGTCTTGCCGACGCCGGTCGGGCCAAGGAACAGGAAGGAACCGTAGGGCCGATTCGGATCGGACAGACCGGCCCGCGAACGGCGGATGGCATCGGCCACCAGGCGAACGGCTTCGTCCTGGCCAACCACCCGCTTGTGCAGGCGCTCTTCCATCTTCAGCAGCTTTTCACGCTCCCCCTGCATCATTCGGCTGACCGGAATTCCGGTCGCCCGTGACACCACCTCGGCGATTTCCTCGGCACCAACCTGGGTGCGCAGCAGCTTGTTCTTGCGCCCCTCCCCCTCGCCCGCCTTCTCGGCGGCCTTGAGCTGGGCTTCCAGTTGCGGCAGCTTGCCGTATTGAAGTTCGGCGACTTCGCCGAGCTTGCCTTCGCGCTGCAAGCGGGCAATGTCCGCCTTCAGGTGATCGATCTGCTCCTTGATCTGGGCCGAGCCGAGCACCGCCGATTTTTCCGCCTTCCAGATTTCTTCGAGGTCGGAATAATCCTTCTGCAACTTGACCAACTCGTCCTCAATCAGGCCGAAGCGCTTCTTCGAGGCCTCGTCCTTTTCGCGCTTGACGGCTTCGCGTTCGATCTTCAGCTGGATCATCCGGCGTTCGAGCTTGTCCATCGACTCCGGCTTGGAATCGATTTCCATCTTGATCTTGGCCGCCGCCTCGTCGATCAGGTCGATCGCCTTGTCGGGCAGGAAGCGGTCGGTGATGTAGCGATGCGACAACTCGGCCGCCGCGACGATCGCCGGATCGGTGATATCGACGCCGTGGTGCAGTTCGTATTTCTCCTGCAGGCCGCGCAGGATGGCGATGGTCGATTCGACGCTCGGCTCATCGACCAGCACCTTCTGGAAACGGCGCTCCAGAGCGGCATCCTTCTCGATGTACTTGCGGTATTCGTCGAGCGTGGTGGCGCCGATGCAATGCAGCTCGCCACGGGCCAGCGCCGGCTTCAGCATGTTACCGGCATCGATGGCGCCCTCGGCCTTGCCGGCGCCGACCATGGTGTGGATTTCGTCGATGAACAGGATGATGCGGCCGTCGTCCTGGGAGATTTCCTTGAGCACTGCCTTCAGGCGCTCCTCGAACTCGCCGCGATACTTCGCCCCGGCCAGCAAGCCGGCCATGTCGAGCACCAGCACCTTCTTGCCTTTCAAGGTTTCCGGCACTTCGTCATTGACGATGCGCTGGGCCAGCCCTTCGACGATGGCGGTCTTGCCGACGCCCGGCTCGCCGATCAGAACCGGGTTGTTCTTGGTACGACGCTGCAGGATCTGGATGGCGCGACGAATCTCGTCGTCCCGCCCGATCACCGGGTCGAGCTTGCCCTGCGCCGCACGCTCGGTCAGGTCGATACAGTATTTCTTCAACGACTCGCGCTGCCCTTCGGCCTCCTGCGAATCGACACCCTGACCGCCACGCACCGCCATGATCGCCGCCTCGACCGCCTTGCGGCTCAGGCCGTGCTGCTTGGCCAGGCGGCCGGTTTCGTTCTTGTCGTCGCACAGCGCGAGCAGGAACATCTCGCTGGCGATGAACTGGTCACCGCGTTTCTGCGCTTCCTTGTCGGTCAGGTTGAGCAGATTGTTCAGGTCGCGCCCGACCGACACATCGCCGCCGTGCCCGGAAACCTGCGGCAGGTTCTTCAAGGCGCGCTCCAGGTCGGTCCGCAGCCCGGCGACATTGACGCCGGCCCGCGCCAGCAGGGAGCTGGTAGCGCCGTCGTCCTGGTTCAACAAGGCGAGCAACAGGTGCTGCGGCTCGATGAACTGCTGGTCACCACCAATGGCCAGACTCTGGGCATCGGCTAAAGCTTGCTGGAATTTGGTCGTAAATTTATCGAGTCGCATGGCAGTCCTTAGTAGGAAATTTTTGGATAGCCTGTAGATATGGACGCCGATACAAATTTCAACCGATCCGCCAGAAGTCGATAAAGCGTGTTCAGGTTGAATTAGCGTATTGTCTACCCGCGTGTTAAATTAAATCTATTACTTTTTGCATATAAAAATTCGACCTTGTGGGGGGCGAGATCATGCAATCAAAGGGAATGAGCTTACGCGGCAAGTTGACCGCCATGACACTCGGCACGATTGCCGCATTGATTGTTCTGTTCGCCATCCTGCTCATCAGCGGCAAGAGCCAAATGCTGGGCGACCGGCAGGACAAGGTCCGCAACCTCGTCGAGGTTGCCCATGCCACCGTCGCGCATTATGAGAAGGCGGCTCGCGATGGGCAGATGTCGGTCGAAGACGCAAAAAAAGCCGCTGCAGCGGCCGTCCGCGACATGCGTTACGACAAGGTCGAGTATTTCTGGATCAACGACCTCAACGACATGATGGTCATGCATCCGATCAAGCCGGAAATGAACGGTACCAAGCTGGATCAGCTCAAGGACAAGAACGGCAAGTACTTCTTTGTCGAGTTCAACAGAATGGTGAAGGCCCAGGGTTCCGGCTTTGTCGACTACCTCTGGCCCAAGCCCGGCTCCGATCAAGGCGTACCGAAAATCTCCTACGTCAAGGGTTTCGAACCTTGGGGCTGGGTGATCGGCTCTGGCATCTATATCGATGACGTCGATGCCAAATTCCGCACCGATGCATTCAAGCTCCTGCTTTGGGGCGTGCTCATCGGCGGCTTTGTTGGCGGCTCGCTGCTTTTCCTCTCCCGCAACATCATCCGCACCCTGGGCGGCGACCCTGCCGAAGCCACGGCGGTCGTGCGCCGCATTGCAACGGGTGATCTGACCGGACCGATCAGTACCGCAGCCAGCGATTCGGATAGCCTGCTCGCCAATATTCGCATCATGCAGGACACCCTGCGCAACATGATCGGCACCATCATCGGCAATGCAGCGCAGGTTTCCACTGCGGCCGACCAACTCTTGAATGCTTCCGAGGAAGTCGCCGACCGTGCGCGCCAACAGAGCGATGCGGCAGCCTCGATGGCGGCGACCGTCGAAGAAATGGCGGTCAGCATTGACCAAGTCAAGGAAAACGCTGCGGAAGCCCGCGGCATCTCGCAGGAGGCCGGCGCCATTTCCCAGGAAGGGGCGTCGATCATCCACGGCGCGGCAACCGAAATGCGCCGGATTTCAGATGCAGTACAAGCCTCTTCAGTGATTGTCGAAGACCTTGGCGTGCAATCGACCCAAATCACCTCGATCGTCAATACGATCAAGGAAATTGCCGATCAAACCAACCTGCTTGCTTTGAATGCTGCCATCGAGGCCGCCCGTGCCGGCGAACAGGGACGCGGCTTCGCAGTGGTGGCTGATGAAGTGCGCAAACTGGCCGAGCGTACCAGTTTGTCCACCACGGAAATCGCCGATATGGTCGGAAAAATCCAGGGCGGCACGCGCAGTGCGGTAAGCAGCATGCAGGCCGGTGTCGAGCAGGTCAGCAACGGCGTCGAACTGGCCAATCAGGCAGGCGAATCGATCAACCGGATTCGCGATGGCGCGCTGCGCGTCACCGAGGTGGTCAACGGGATTTCGGGAGCCATCGCCGAGCAAAGCATGGCCGGCAACCAGATTGCCCAACAACTGGAGACCATTGCCCAGATGTCGGAAGAAAGCGCCTTGGCGGTCGGTCACACCGCCACGGCGGCTCGCCACCTGCACGCCTTGTCCGCATCGCTGCACCAGACCGTGGCCCAGTTCCGGACCTGAGCGCCGTTACGCCGCGCCGGCGAACAAGGTCTGCGCGGCTGCTTCTACCTGATCGGCCACATAGCGGGTGAGCGGATCGGAGTGATCGCGCCGATGAATCACCATGCTGACCGGCAACTCCAAGCCGGGCAAGGCAAGCGGCTCGATGCACAGATCGGCGTGAGCCTTGAACAGATTGGCAACCAGGTCAGGCAGGATGGCGAGCAGCGGGCTCTGTTTGACGACGAAGGGAATCGACAAGGGCGAAGCGGTCTGTGCCACGACATGGCGACGTAGTCCGGCTTGCTGCAGATAGACATCGACCAGTCCGGGGCCATCCCCGGTATAGGTCGTGTGGATGTGCGGATACAGCGCCATGCTCTCCAGGCTCGGCTGGCCGGGCAATTGCAGCAAGGCGGGGTTATAGACGCAGGAAAACCCTGAACGGTACAAGAGCCTGACCTCGTGCACCTCACGAACTTTGGGGAAATATCCCACGGCAAGTCCGATGGCCCCCTGATCGAGTTGCTCGAGCTGTTGAGAGGCCGGAATTGGCCGCACCGCCAGCGTCAGGCTGGGTGAGCGGGCACGCAGACGTGCCATTAATCCGGGCAGCAAGAGCGCCTCGAGCGGATCGTTGAGGGCAACGCGAAATTCGCCCACGGCCTGTGCCGGGTCAAATGTCTCAGCGCTCTGCGTCACCGCCAGCATTTCGGTGAGTACTGCACGAATCCTGGGCGCCAAGGCCAATGCGCGCGCCGTCGGGCGCATGCCGCTGCCATCGCGGTAAAGAATATCGTCATCGAACAGTTCGCGCAGCCGTGCCAAGGCATGGCTCATCGCTGGCTGACCGACACACAAGCGTGCCGCAGCACGGCTTACGCTCGCCTCGGCCAGCAAGGCATCGAATGCGACGAGCAGGTTTAAATCGAGACGGCGAAAGGAAAGATAAGGTATATCGGCCATATCGATAGTCTAGATCAACTTAATTGATTTAACGCATTCGGCTAAACGTTCTAGACTTCGCCTCCTGATTGATCAAACGCGCTTGCCGCCCTTCTCCTTGCCTGTCTCTCGCTCACACCGTCCGATCTGGAGCATCGGTGCCATTACCTGCATCGAGTTTTTCGAAACCGGACTGGTCATGTTCTCGGCCAGTCCGATCATGGCCGGGCTCGCCCTCACGCCAAGCGATTTCGCCCTGGTCTACACCCTCTATGGCGTCGCTTCCATCTTCATGCTCTACAAGCATCAATGGATGGCCGAACGCCTGGGTTACCGGAACTTCATCCTGACTTCGCTGCTTGTCTTCAGCCTGGGCAGCCTCTGTTGCGCCAGCGCCCAAGGCATCGGCCAGTTCGCGCTAGGCCGGGTCCTGCAAGGCGCTGGAGGCGCCACGTTCTTTACGGCCGGGCGCATGGAAATCAACCGCCTGCCAGCCGATACACGTTTTTACGGACTCCTCGCTTTTATCGGCAGCCTACTCGGGGCTTCAGCCATCGCTCCGCTTGCGGCTGCCCTGCTCCTGGAAACAGGGGGCTGGCGCAGTATCTTTTGGGCCACCGTGCCGCTGGCCGCGACAATTGCCTGGATTTCCCTCCCTTGCCTGTCCGACAGCACGACACCCGCTGCCGAACGTAGCGAGGAGCACTGGGGGTGGCTGGTCTGGCTGGTCCTCGCTATCTTCGGCCTACAGTACAGCATTCAGGAAATTCCCGTCGGAACGGAATCGCCGCAGAACGGCGTTTTCCTGACCGGCCTGGCCTCGATTGTCGCCCTCAGCGTCTTCGCCTGGCGCCAATGGCAGAAGGATCGTCCGCTCATCGACTACCGGGGGCTAATGCAATGGCGCTACCTTCTTGGCCTGGCACTCTACTTCACCGGCTACTTCATGATCGGCGCCAGCGGATTCCTGCTGCCGATCATTTTCCGTGAGGGACTCGGCCTATCGCCTGGCATGACCGCCGCCGTCCTCAGCTTCGGCATGGCGTGCAGCGTCGCCACCGCCTTGTTGCACGTCGCAGCAGCGCGTCGTTGGCCGTACCACCGCTTCTACATGCTCTCCGGTCTCGCCCTCTTCGCCCTGGGTTGCCTCGGCTTCGGACTGAGCGGCCGACTCAACGATTGGCGCTGGTTGCTGTTGCCAACATTTCTTTGCGGCATCGCCATTCCGCTGTATATCGGCCCGGTTGCATTCGGTACTTTTTCCGAACTTCCCAGCCGGGTGTTCTCACATGCTTACCAAGTCAAGAATATCGTTCGCCAGTTGGGCATTTCTTCGAGCATCGCCCTGGCCACAACATGCCTGCAAAGCCAGTACAGCCAACACCTTGCCCTGCAACCGGAAGGTCTCTACCCGGAATGGGCGCAAGCCTTGCATGGTCTGGCCGGTGTCAGTGCCGGCCTGATCAGCCCCCTGACCTTGGCCGCTGCCGACGTCTTTACCTGGCTTGCCGCCTGCATGCTGCCCATGGCCGTGATCATCGCCAGGCAACGCACCTTCCGGTAGCCCCGGATGGCCAATTGCCCCCTTAACGCGATTGCCAGCGCGCTGCCGCGCTATCGTCACTTTCCCGGGCATCGACCCAATGAGCACCTTGCGGGGTCGCTTCGCGCTTCCAGAAGGGCGCACGGGTTTTCAGGTAATCCATGATGAATTCGCAGGCGGCGAACGCCTCACCACGGTGCGCACTGGTCACGGCGACCAGCACGATCTGGTCGCAAGGCTTGAGCGGCCCGACCCGATGGATCACCAGCGCGTCGTAGATATCCCAGCGCCCCTTGGCTTCGGCAACGATCTCGGCCAAAGCCTTCTCGGTCATACCGGGATAATGCTCCAGCGTCATCTCAGATACCGCGGCACCGTCGTTCAGGTCGCGTACCAGGCCAAGGAAGCTGGCCTGCGCCCCGACCCGGGCGTCGCCGGCACGCATCGCCGCCAGTTCGGCACCCAGATCGAAATCGGCTTCCTGAACCCTGACCGTCATGATCAGACCACCTCGCGCGCTTCGAGGAAGCGCAAATTGGGATACTTCTCTTTGACCATGTTCAGGTACACGTTGTTCGGCGCCAGATAGACCGGGTCATCTGCACCATCCAGCGCGACATTGGCGCTGTAACGTTCCGACAACTGCTTCAATTCACCGGCATCACCGTGAATCCAGCGTGCCGTCGAACAGTTGTAGCTCTCGAAAATGACCTGCACGCCGTACTCGTTCTCCAGCCGGCTGGCCACCACGTCGAACTGCAGCGTACCCACTGCACCGAGAATCAGGTCGGTACCAGCCAACGGCCGGAACAACTGCGTTGCGCCTTCTTCCGCCAACTGCTGCAGGCCTTTCTGCAACTGCTTGATCTTCAGCGGATTGGCGATGCGGGCCAGGCGGAAATGCTCGGGCGCAAAGGACGGAATGCCGGTGAAGCGCAGGTCCTCGCCTTCGGTAAAGGTTTCGCCCAGACGAATCGAGCCGTGATTGGGGATGCCGATGATGTCGCCTGACCAGGCTTCGTCGGCGGTCGAGCGATCGCGCGCCATGAAGGTGATGGCGTTGTTGATCGACAGCGTCTTGCCGGTCGCCACCTGCTTGACCTTCATGCCGCGGTCGAAACGGCCCGAACAGACGCGCAGGAAGGCAATCCGGTCGCGGTGCTTGGGGTCCATGTTGGCCTGGATCTTGAACACGAAACCCGAGAACTTCGCCTCGTTCGGCTCGACTTTGCGAGTCACCGCCGGCCGGGCAATCGGAGCCGGCGACAAATCGACCACGGCATCGAGTAGGCTCTGCACGCCGAAGTTGTTGACCGCCGAACCGAAGAACACCGGGCACTGCTTGCCCGACAGGTAGGCGTCGGCATCGAAGGGATGCGAAGCACCGCGCACCAGTTCGATGTCCATGCGCAACTCCTCGGCCTGACTGCCGATCAGCTCGTCCAGACGCGGGTTGTCGAGGCCCTGGATCATTTCCGCCGTGCCCTTCTCGGCCTGCGGATCGAAGAAAGCGATGGTGTCGTCGTAGAGGTGATAGACGCCGCGGAAGCGCTTGCCCATGCCGATCGGCCAGGTCATCGGCGCACACTGGATACCGAGCACCGACTCGATTTCGTCGAGCAGGTCGATCGGCTCCTTGCCTTCGCGGTCGAGCTTGTTGATGAAGGTCAGGATCGGCGTATCGCGCATGCGGCAGACGTTGAGCAACTTGATGGTCTGTGCCTCGACACCGTTGACCGAGTCGATCACCATGACCGCCGAGTCGACGGCAGTCAGCGTGCGGTAGGTATCTTCCGAGAAGTCCTCGTGGCCCGGGGTGTCGAGCAGGTTGACCATGCATTCGCGGTAGGGGAACTGCATCACCGACGAGGTCACCGAGATGCCGCGTTGCTTTTCCAGTTCCATCCAGTCCGAAGTCGCGTGGCGAGACGCCTTGCGGGCGCGCACTTCGCCAGCCACCTGAATGGCGCCGCCGAACCACAGCAGCTTTTCGGTCAGCGTCGTTTTACCCGCGTCGGGGTGAGAAATGATGGCAAAAGTACGCCGACGGGCGATTTCAGAGTCGAGAGCAGTCACGGCAGGCTTCAAAAAGCGGAAAGGTCGCGATTATACCCGCGCCGGGCGGCACCAAGCCGGGCTGCTCAGCAGGGCAGGACTTCGCGATACAAGGCTCGGCTCGAAAAAGCCAGCCAGGACAAGGTCAAGGGCAGGATAGGCAGCAACAGCACGCTGGAAATCGTGACACAGGACAGCAGGCAGGCCCAGATCATCGCAGGAACGAAGCTTGAAAAAACGACACGCACGCTGATCACCACCGACTCGACCAAGCCAGCCCGGCGTTCGCATAGCAACGGTACGGAAAACGCGGTGACCCCGTAAAGCAGAAATGCGATAAACGCACCCGACACACCTGACCATGCAATAAATCGAAGCGGATGACCGCCATCCAGCAAGGCGCCCAATTCGACAAGGGGGCCGCCCACCATGTAGGCATACAAAATTGCTGCATCTGTCAGAAAGATCATCAGGAGCAAGCAGCAAACCAGGGCCAACGCTCCCAGGGATGGCGCGGCATGGGCGTAGCCGTTTCGGATGGCGCGCCAATCGACCGGCCTTCCTTCCTGGCTGGCCGAAGCGATACCGAAGTAGCCTGCCAGCAGCAAGGGGCCGACCAACATGAAAGAGCCGGCCGCAGGAATAAGAAAGGGCACCCAGCCCTGGCGCAGCAGCATTCCCATGATAAGAGCACCAGCCAGCACAAAGATCGAGGCATAGCCAACACTGATGCGCCAGGCCTTGTGCAGTTGCGACCAGCCGGCTCGTAAAGCCCGAAACAGCGTCGCGATCGAGAAAGGAAGAATCCGCATGCAGCCACCGCAAAATTCAGAGCCATCAAGGCTAGCGCCAAGCGACAGCGATTACTCGGATACACATCAAATCGGCCGCAATCCGGCATGTCTGCCTAACCAACGGAACAACGCCCAATCCAGGTTGCCATACGACAGTGTCACAAATGGATATAGCCTGATAGAATCCACCAAAAAATATAAATACGGCAAAAATGCAAAACCTGCTCTACAACTAGCGAAGTGCCGCCCGACCGAGGAACACCCATGCATGCTTCACCCTCTTTGCTGGCACGACTGAAAGCTCGGACTGATGGATTGCCCTTGAAAATCAAGGCCAGTCTGGCTTCTGCCTTCGTTTTCATTCTCGGAATCGGCATCCTCGCGCTTTACGTTGCAGATGGCCTGCGCCGGGACTTTCAGGCCCTCATTGCTCAGGAACAAACGACCGCCGCCACCTTTGTCGCCCGGACGCTGGAGGGCGAAGTCAAATTGCGTTTGGACATGCTGGGCAGCCTGCACGAACAGGTGGCGGCATTGATGACGCAACCCAATCGAGCGGCCCCGCTGAATAATCTGCTGAACGAGCAGAAAGCCTTGGCCAAGCTCTTCAACCGGGACATCTACATTCTCGCCAAAGATGGAACCCGAATCGCCGAAAGCCCCTCTCGCGGCTACCTTGGTACCGCTTATGCCGACAGCCAGTATTTTATCGACGTCATGGCCAGCGGGACGCCGATCATTCGCGTGTGGTTCGGTCGCTTTGCCAAGCAGCCTGTGCTGCTCGTTGCCTTGCCGATCAAGAATGCTGAAGGCGAGATACTCGGCGCCTTGTGTGCAACAGAAATCATCGGTCCGGGCAGCCATTTCCACCTGAACGACGAAGTCCGCAACGGGCAGACCGGCGGCTTCCATGTTTACGCTCTGAACCAGGGCATTTTCGCGGCAAGCACCGATCCGAGCCGGGTCCTGCAAAAACTTCCGGCGCCAGGCGTTAACCCATTGCTTGACCGCAGGCTCGACGGTTACCTTGGCCCAGGCATCGTTGTTGATTCGAAAGGTGTCGAAATCATCAGCGCTGCCGCCCGCATACAGCAACCAAACTGGATGGTGGTCGCCTACCTCCCTACCGCCGAGGCTTTTGCCCCTCTCAAGGCCGCGATCAGCCAGGTTTACGTAGGCGCCCTGGCAATCGCCGGTCTCTGCGGCCTGCTCACCTGGTTTGGACTCAAGCGCGCGCTCGCCCCGCTTGAAAAAGCGGCATGGCAAATCGGTCGATCCGGCAGCGGCGAGCAGGGCCCGGAGCCGGTCACGGTCGAAGGCAGTGGCGAAATCCGTCTGCTTCTCGACAACTTCAATCGTATGCAAACGCATGTCGCACAACAAAATGCGCTCGTTCGCCAGGAACGCGACCAACTGGAAGCAATGGTTGAAGCGCGCACCCGCGAGCTACAAGCGTCGAACAGCGAACTCCGGGCACAGGCCGCCGAGATCGCCGACCTTTATGCACACGCGCCCTGCGGCTACCACACGCTCGATGCCAATGGCGTTTTCCAGCGCATCAACGACACCGAACTCGACTGGCTCGGCTATGCCCGCGAAGAACTGATCGGCCGACTCCGTTTGGCAGACATCGTGACACCCGAATATACGGCCTTGTTCGACAATCACCTCGACCTGTTCAAAGAGTCCGGTTCAATTCGCGAACTCGAATGCGACCTCAAGTGCAAGGATGGCGGCATCATGCCGGTCATTCTCAGTTCGAGCGTGGTTCGCGACGAACAGGGGAATATCGTCTCGGCACGCTCGACCTTGTTCGACAACGGCCAGCGCAAGTCCCTCGAATCGGCGCTACGCAAGAGCGAGGCACTGCTGCATGGCGTACTCGACAATACGCCGGCATTGATCGCGTACTGGAACCGCCACCTCATCAACGAATTTGCCAACCATACTTTCGAACAACTTTACGGCCTGCGAGCTTCCGAAGTTGTCGGCCGCCACCTGCGCGATGTCATCGGCGAAGACGCCTTCACCGTCAGTCAGCCCTATATTGCCGGAGTATTGAACGGTCAGGCGCAATCCTTCGAGCGTGCGCTCATCGATCAACACGGCAATCCGCTATGGACCCAGGTGAAATACATACCGGACAAGGAATGCGAAGCCATCCGCGGCTATTTCGCCCTGGTTTCCGACATCACGCCGCTGAAGGAAAAGGAAAGGCAAATTGCGGCCCTCAATGCAGAACTAGCCGAGCGGGCCGAACAGGCGGAACTGGCGACACGCGCCAAAAGCGTCTTCCTCGCCAACATGAGCCACGAAATCCGGACACCGATGAATGCCATCGTCGGCCTGACCCATGCCTTGCGGCGCACTCCGCAGACCCCCGATCAAACCGACAAGCTGGGCAAAATCTCCGGCGCAGCAAACCACCTGCTCGGCTTGATCAACGACATCCTCGACATTTCGAAAATCGAAGCCAACAAAGTCGTCCTGGAAAAAGCCGACTTCGAATTGGATGCCGTCCTGTCGCGCATCTCATCGATGATCATCGAACGGGTCCGGGAAAAAGGCCTCGAATTCATCATCGATACTGCCCCGGATATCGGCCTGATCAATGGCGATTCAACCCGCCTCGGCCAATGCCTGCTCAACTACCTGAGCAATGCCGTCAAGTTCACCGAGCAGGGTTCGATCAAACTGCAGGTCAGGATTGCCGAGTCCACCCCGGACAACGTGTTGTTGCGCTTCGAGGTAGAAGATAGCGGCATCGGCATCGCAGCCCAGGCGCTCCCCCGTCTTTTCCACAGTTTCGAGCAGGCTGACGACTCGACCAACCGTCGCTTCGGCGGCAGCGGCCTGGGCTTGGCGATCACGCGCAGCCTCGCCGAGTTGATGGGGGGTGAAGTGGGTGTGAGCAGCACGCCGGGTCAAGGCAGCCGCTTCTGGATGACCGCCCGCTTCGGGCGCCCCGACCCGGCCCAACAAGCTTCGAATCGCCCCATGCAGCAAGGCTTGCGTGCCTTGGTCGTAGACGATACGCCGCTGAGCCGCCTCTCCCATGGCCAGATCCTCCGGGTCGCGGGACTCGACAGCGACAGCGTCGATACCGGCCATGCCGCTCTTCAGGCGATCGTCGATGCAGACCGCCGCGGCCATCCCTATGCCCTGCTACTGATCGATCTGCTGATGCCTGACATCGATGGCATCGAAACCTTGAACCGGATTCGCCGCCAGTCGCTGGGTCGGCAACCGCAAGCGCTGCTCATCACCGCATCGGCAACCCCGTTGATCATCGAAGAAGCCAAAGCGGCCGGCTACGCCGATGTAATCATCAAACCGCTATCAGCCAGTGCCCTGCTTCAGGCCTGCACCCCGCTGGCCCTGCTCGCTGCGCCGGCTGCCGCCCCCCAGGACTTCAGCTCTCAAACGCCCGAGTTAACACTGCGGCAACGCTACTCACACAGCCGTATCCTGTTGGTCGAGGATGATCCGATCAATCAGGAAGTCGCCCTGTTCCTGCTTGAGGATGCCGGGCTGAAAGCCAGTGTCGTGGGTGACGGTCAGGCCGCTGTCGATCAAGTCAGGCGCGAACACTTCGATCTCGTCTTGATGGATATGCAAATGCCCATCATGGATGGCCTTGAAGCAACCCGCCAAATCCGTCGCTTGCCGGGTCGCGAACACCTGCCCATTCTGGCCATGACGGCAAACGCCTTCGCCGAAGACAAATCGGCCTGCCTGGCTGCCGGCATGAACGACTTTCTGAGCAAACCGGTCGATCCCGACTTGTTGTTCTCGTTACTGCTTAAATGGCTCGCACAGAAAAGCTGATCAACAGCACTCTTCCTCAAGCTGCATCAAGAGTTCAAGGGCATCCGCGTCATCGCAGTCCTCGAAGAACTCCCGAATCTGGTTGATATGGCAATGCACCAGGAACAAATCGTCCGGTACAGGCCCGCTCTTGGGTTGCCGTTTGGCCATGAAGTACTCCCAGAAACCGTTGCCGTGACCGGCCGCGATATTACGTTCGATATACTCCATTACGCGGCGGGCGTTGCCGTCGCAATCGATCCCGTTGAAGCTTTCGTAACGGTCGGTCTTGCTACGGCAGCCACACGCGGCCGGGCGGGTTTGTGTCGTATCCATGCTGGGCTCCTGAAATATCTTCAGGAACCGATTCTAGGGACAAGCCGATTTTGATTCCGTCGGCTGGCCGACAGTTTTGCTAATTCGCGCTAACGCGACACCTTTCGGATAGCGCCTCTAGCGACTTGACCAGCAAGCTGCGCCGACTCTGCCGGACCAGGATGCCTTCGCGCTCCCACTGGTTGATCAGTGAAGAAACTGTCTGCCGGGTCGAACCGAGCAGGCTGGCAATATCTTCGGTACCCAGATCGAGCGGCACCAGCCAACCGGCATCCGTCACCTGACCGCGTCGATTGGCCACACCGAGGAGAAAACGCGCCAACCGGGCCGGCACTTCGCGAAAGGCCAGGTCCTCGATGAGATTGACGGCATTGACCAACATCCTTCCCAGTACGCGCATCATCACCGGCGTCACCGTCGGATCAGTCGACAGCTTGCGGGCGAAAGCCGCCGTTTCCATCATCCACAAAACACTTGGGGCTACGGCCTCGACATAAGTCGGGGTATGCGTGGTGTAGATATCGCCGGCATCAAGAAAGCTCAGGGTCAGTTCGCGATTCTCGCCAGCCAGATAGACCCGTAAGCGCCCCGATTGGACGAGAAAGACCTGATTGTTTGGTCCAGTCGGCGTCGACAACAGCTCGCCCTTGCCCAGATTGCGCCGCTCGAAACCAGCTGCGATGCCCTCGCCACGATCCGCCTGTGCCAGTGCCTGCAGCCAATGTTCAGCCGCACCGCCAATCTTTCCGGGAAGGTGATGAGCAAGGTCCATGTCGCAAGCCAAGCAAGAGCAAGGCCAACGACGATCTCACGAAAAATCAGGCAATTGGATAAGCGAAGTCCAGAAATTGGCTGACTTGCGACAGCAAGTTGGGGAGCAATCAAACAATTACCAGCGTCTGCCGCCCATACCACTCCTCGCCAGCCGGCAACTGTACCGGTTCCCGGACAATGGCCGCCTCGACACAAAGCATTTGCCGCCAGCCATCAGCCGGCATGTCCTTGAGCTCGGCGCAACGCTCGACCCAGGGATTCCAGACCACGACATCGGGGAAGCCCTGGCTTTGAATCCCCAGGCTGTAATTCCCCGCCTTCAGGTATTGCGGCCGGCGCACGTTGAAGTAGGCGCGATCCATCTCGCCTTCGACCACCAGTTCCGTTCCCGTATCGCGCTTGATTTCGTTGCCCCGCACGGCATCGCGATAATCGTGGCCATAGAACCCTTCCAGTGCCGCATCCTCGACCTGGACCAGGCGCAGGTAAGAATGCAGGGCACCGGTAAACTCGAAGGGCGCGCTACCGGTATTGGTAATACTCAGTTCGATATCGATGCGGTCGGCTTCGATCATCAGTGTCAGTTCCGCCTGAAACGGATGCGGCCAGACTGCGCGGCTTGCATCGTCATCGCTGACCGCTAAAGTTAACAAGGCAAAATCACTGCCGCAACGTTCCGTATTCAACGCCCAGCGCCGTGTTCTGAGAAATCCATGGCGGGGCAGTTCGCCCTCTTTGCCGAATTGCGGAAAACAAACCGGCACACCGCCACGGACTGGCATGCTGCCATCGAACACGGCCTGCTCGGAGAGATAAAGCCGCTCCCTGCCATCCTGCGTTTTCCAGGATAACACCTGGCCGCCCAGGGTGCTGATGATGGCGCTGGCACCGTTCGGGCCGTTCAGCCGGAATGCCTCGATACCGTGGAAGTCGATTTTTTCAATGGAGGGTGTCATCGTGATTCTGAAGAGTTGTGGTTTTGGGAACCACGTAGAGGTTGGGGCGGACATGCAGCATTTCCACTACATGGCCGACTAGGGTCACACTGCCGGCACGGCGATTGTCGCCGTTATCGCTATATTCGAAGCCGTAAACCCGACGCAAGCGGAGTTGTCCCGCATCGTCACGGGCTGGACGCAAGGCGCGGATGACGACCGTTTCATCGAGCAGTTGCAAGCCTTCTTCGGCACATGCCTGTTGCGCCGCCGCAACGCCGATTTCGCGCGCCTTGAGACTGTCCAGCCACAGCCAGGCAGCCGCCAGCAGGCCGACGAAGACAAGTAGTTCAAGCAGATCCATCCGGTCAAGTATACGCAATTGACCTTACGGACTACAGAAATCGGTCACGAATTACCGGATAATGCACATGTCACATATTCCAAACCAATCATGAACTCGCCTTTGCAGTTGTTTCGCGACTTGCTTCCCTTCAATCCGCCCCCGCCCGAACAGCGGGCAGCAAGCAAGGTCCGCGTCCTGCTCGAAGCGAATGCCGACAGCTCGGCCAGCGAAATGGCGGTAACCCTGTTCAGCGAAGTGATCCCGGTCATCACTCGTCAGCCGAACCTGAACATGCGCTTCAAGTTGCTCGAGGAAACCCGTCACGAGGCCGAACGGATACTCCCGGTCCTGGAAAGTCAAATCAGCCAGTCCGCGCTCCCCTTGCCGAAAAAGACGGCACAAATGGCCCTCGATGCCGACAACCTGCTCAAAGCGCTGGCCATGGCCTATCACGGCATCAGTCGCGATGCCGGCAAATTGCAAAACGACAATACGCTGACTCCCCTCTTCCATCGTTCGATCCAGCGCGCCATGTCTGCAATTTGCCGCCGTCAGCAATTGGCCTACCGCGCCTACGCCAGCCCCTCCGCGCCCTCCTGGACCTTGCTGCATGAGTTGTACCAAATGGCATGCAGCCCCTCGGCCAAACCGCTCAACGGCGAAACTGCCCCTGTCGAACTGCAATACCTGAGCGCACTTCTTCTTGCCTACGTTGATCCGAACAAATTGCCCCGCAGCGAATTCAACGCCGTTGTCGAAACCACCCAACAGCTCGCAGCCTACGCGTTGATCGCGCCTTACCAGGAGGACCTTGAAACGACCAACAAGGAGTTCTCTTTTCTGGTTCGACCAAAAGAAGGTTGCCCCGGTCTGCCCTTGCGCCGCTTGCCGGATAAGCCGACCGCACTGGGCGCGCTACTGATCGACTGCCAGCCGGTCGTCGCCGTGATCGACCGCAACCTGTCGCGCTGCACAGGGAAAAGCAGTCACCCCGACCTGGAAATCCCGCCCGCCGTACTGCAAAACCTGCGCATCGCACTGGGCGGCAAAGGGACGCGCCGTTTCAGTCGAACCCGCTTCCGGCCACGCGGCGATCTGGTAGGCGGACTGGACTCGGTCATGGAATTCATCGATGGCAACGCGTTCACTCGCCGGGCCGTCGATGCCGAGTGCCGCAACGCCGCTCGCTTTTCCCCTAGCGAATGGTCGCTGGTTGATGAAAGCCCGGATGGCTTTCGCGTCCGCTTCATCAAGGGAGACAAGTGGAAGGCAGGCGCCGGCGATATCGTCGCGTTGCAACCAAGAGAGTCGAGCCGGATTCATGTTTGCCTGGTTCGCCGTATTGCCAATGGCGGCAGTCGCCTCGAACTCGGCCTGCAAATGCTGTCACCCCAAGTCAGCGTCGTCGAGATATCGAGCGAAGGGAGCATGGCGCAACGTGCGATCTTCCTCCACAGCCTGCCTGCCTACGGGAAGTTTTCCGGCCTCGTCAGCCATGCCGGGCAACTGGCAAGTGGACAGGAAATCGAATTGAAATGGACCGGTCGGACGCTACGCCGACAAATTGGGCAATGCATTGAGGCCAATGAAGGACTAGAATTCTTCGCCTTGGACCCGCTTCCCAACTAAATTCCCCACCCGATGCTCAGCTACCGTCATGCCTTTCACGCCGGCAATCATGCCGACGTGCTGAAACACCTCATCCTGATCCAGATCGCCGAATACATGGGCGCCAAGCCTGCCCCGTACTGGATCATCGATACCCATGCCGGTGCTGGGCGTTACGCACTGGAATCGGCCCACGCCACCAAGCTCGGCGAATACCGTGACGGGGTCGGCCGCCTGTGGGAGGCCAAGGGGCTGCCGCCGGCGGCGGCAACCTACCTCGACTACGTCAAGATGCTCAATCCGGACGGCCAGCTACGCTATTACCCCGGTTCCCCCTGGCTGGCCAGCCAGTTGCTGCGCGAAAGCGATCGCCTGCGCCTTTACGAATTGCACAGCACCGACGTCAAGTTGCTGCAGGACTGCTTCAAGAGTGCCGGGCGCCAGGTGGCGATCACGGCCGGCGATGGTTTTGCCGGCCTCAAGGCCATCCTGCCCCCGCCACCGCGGCGCGGCCTGGTCCTGATCGACCCATCCTACGAGACCAAGGACGACTACAGCAACGTCATCAAGGGCCTGCAGGAAGCGCTCAAGCGCTTTGCCACCGGCACCTATGCACTGTGGTACCCGATGCTCTCCAAGATCGAGTCGCGCAAGCTGCCGACCAAGCTCAAAGGACTGGGGGCCAACAACTGGCTGCATGCAACGCTGGAAGTCACAGCCCCCTCGAAGGACGGTTTCGGCATGAACGGCAGCGGCATGTTCATCATCAATCCGCCCTGGACACTGGAAAAGACGCTGCACGAGACGCTGCCCACGCTGACCCGCCTGCTGGCCCAGGGTGAAGGCGCCAAATACACGCTGGAAAGCCAGTCGACCTGAGCAAGACTGCGCTACACCTCGCCAAAATGCCCGCGGTTGCGGGCATTTTTCATCGTGGCGCGTCGCCGGTCAGTTCGGTGTACTTCGCCCGCGAGCCGTAAGCCTTGTCCACCGGATACTTGGCAGCATTTTTTTCCAGCTTTTTCCGCGCCGCCGTCGCCAGATCGATGCCGGCAACGTCGGCAATCAGCAGCAGGTAAAGCAGGATATCGGCGCACTCGTCACGCAGGGCCTCGCCGCTCACCGGATCGCCCGGCAAGGCGTCGATCTCGGCGTCGCTTTTCCATTGCGTCAGCTCGAGCAATTCGGCCGCTTCGAGATTGAGCGAGGTGATCAGGTTGCGCAGGGAATGAAACTGCCGCCAGTTACGGGCATCGCGAAATTCGCGCACGGCGGCAGTCAGGGTTTCGATATCGCTCAAGGCCATACTCCATAGCAAAGTCAGCGGATGATGCCAGCCACGCCGACCTGCTGCAACGCAGCATCAGACGATAGAATAGGCCGCCCACCGCTTACGGAACCTCGTCATGCCAAGAATCTCCCTCAACAGCCAGATCGCTGTCGGCTGCCTGATCGGCATTGCCGGCGGTTTCCTGCTCAACCTGAACGAGGCCGCGGGCATTCGCCAGGACAGCTTGTACGGTGCCAAACTGGTCGGCACCTTGTTTCTCGACCTGTTGCGGATGGTCCTGGTGCCGCTGGTTTTCGCCTCCATCGTCGTCGGCGTCGCCAATCTGCGCGCCAACCAGAAAATGCACCGTGTGTGGATCACCACCCTGAGCTTTTTTGCCCTGTCGATGGCGCTGGCCATCGTCATCGGCTTCGGTGCCGCGCACCTCTTCGAGCCGGGCAAGGGGCTGCATCTGGAGATGTTCGCCGAAGCGACGAAAAACTATCAGGCGCGGCAAATGCCGTTGCCCGAGTACATCGCCCAGTTCCTTCACGGCCTTTTCCAGAACCCGTTCAAGGCGCTGGCCCAGGGCGACATTCTCGCCGTCGTCATCATTGCGCTGTTTCTCGGCATCGCGCTGGTCGTCGGTGGCGAACGCTATCGCAACCTGCGCCAGTTGATCGAGGAACTACAGGAACTCTGCCTGATGATCGTCGGCTGGATCATGCGCCTCGCCCCGTTCGGCCTAGCGGCCTTGCTCCTGCAACTGGTTGCCAGCCAGAATGCGGCCCTGCTCGCCAGTTTGCTGCAGTTCATCGCGGTGATCATCGGCAGCACGCTGTTCCACGGCGCCATCGTGCTGCCGCTGCTGCTCTACCTCGTCACCCGGGTGACGCCGCTGCAATTCTGGCGAGGCGCACGCGATGCCCTGATCACCGCCTTCGCCACCAGTTCGAGCGCAGCCACCCTACCGATCACGCTGCGCTGTACCGAGCAGCACCTGCATGTCAAAAAGGACATTGCCAATTTCGTCGTCCCGCTCGGCGCCACCGTCAACATGGATGGCACTGCCTTGTACGAAGCCGCCGCGGCGCTCTTCGTCGCCCGTCTGGCCGGCATCGATCTCGACCTGGCCAGCCAGTGCATCATCTTCTTCGTGGCCATGCTCGGCGCCATCGGCGCCCCCGGCATTCCCAGCGTCGGCATGCTGAGCATGGTACTGGTGCTCGAATCGGTCGGTCTGCCGACCGAAGCCATCGCCATTCTGCTGCCGATCGACCGCATCCTCGACACCGTCCGCACGGCGGTCAATGTCGAGGGTGACATGATCGGCAGCCTCATCGTGCAGGAGTTGACTGCGCCCCCCGGCGAATCGACAGCCGTTTCATAAAAAACTTTCAACACGGCGCAGCAAGGCCAGGCGCTCCTGCAGGCCTTGCGTTCCACCATTGATGGCACGGGTAATCGCCGTGAAGTCCTCAAGATCGTCGTCGCCGGTCTGATCGTCGGCCAGCGCATTGAGGCCGCGCGAATGCCAGAACCAGGCCGCACTAAGTGCGGCATTGGCAGGATCGACCAGCAAATCGGGCTGATTGAGCAGATCCAGGCCCAAGGCCTGACCACAGGCGGCGTAGTTGCTGCGCCCGGTGATCTGGATCAGGCCGCGACCGCGAAAACGAAAGCCATCACCGGAATCGGTATTGCCATTGCCCATCCGGTTTGCGTAGACGTAATTGGCCAGTCTGGACTCGTTCTTCACATAGGGCGCAGCGATCGCCTCGGTCGGAAAGCGTTTGGGCCAGACCCGCATCAAGCGTTGCGGCGTCGAATAGATCAGGCTTTCGACCAGGCGATTGAATTGCCCTGACTCGTGCCCGACCTGGGCAATGAAGCTTGCCATCCGATCACGCGAATCGATCTCGTAGCGAGCCATGGCGGCAGAGAGCACGGGCGCCCAGCGGGCGGGCTCGCGGCACAGCGGCAAGGCCAGCCTGATTGTCTGTTCGGTCAACATCGGCATCTCCTCGGTAGATGGATTACAGGCCCAATTCCCGGAGCAGTTCGGCATATTCAGCCGGGCTGCGCCTCTTCAAACGTTTGATATCGGCCGCGAGTTCACGGGCGGTAACGGCCGCCTCGCTCTGCTTGATCAATTCGATGTCTTGACGAATCTGCCGCAATTGCTTGAGCGCGACCTCCCCCTGCTCTGCCTGCAGCTTGCCGGCATCGGCTTCAGCCAGCAGGATTTCGGTGATCAAACCGAGTTGCTTGCCGTACGACGCCCGCTCAAAAGCCTTTTTCTCGATTCTCGCATCGCCGGCATCGGGTTTAATGGCGTCGAAAAACCAGTTGGTATTGGGCTCGATCTGCTGGGCGACGCTGCCGCTCCATGGAAAATGCAGGATTGGCGACCATATCCAGAACCAGGGAATCATCTTGCCTCCTCATCCGCTTCGCAAACGACAGGTAATGAAACCGGACATCCGAGCCAGTCGCCTCTTTTCAGCTTAGACAGCTGACCGGACAATGTCCAATGAATAAACCATGACATTTGCACTTATCGGCAAGTTCCCGCAGCCTGCTTCAAATCGTAAAATCGTGGCAATGACATTTACCCAGGAGACAACATGCCCCTCTTCCGCCTTGATGGCAAAACCCCTCAACTCGGCCAGGCCGCCTGGGTTGCCCCGAACGCTACCGTGATCGGCGATGTCCGCCTTGGCGCAAACAGCTCGATCTGGTGGAATGCCACCTTGCGCGGCGACAACGACCCGATCCATATCGGCGACAACAGCAATATCCAGGATGGCTCGGTATTGCACACCGATGAGGGCGTGCCGATGCATATCGGCGACAACGTCACCGTCGGCCACCTGGTCATGCTGCACGGCTGTACGGTGGGCGACGGCAGCCTGATCGGCATCGGCTCGGTCATTCTCAACCGGGCCGTGATCGGCAAGCACTGCATCGTCGGCGCCAATACGCTGATCCCGGAAGGCAAGGTCTTTCCGGACCGGGTACTGATCGTCGGCTCGCCGGGCAAAGTGGTACGGGAATTAAGCGACGAGGACGTCGCCCGCCTGCAAAAATCGGCCGAGCATTATGTCGAGAATGCCCGCCGCTACAGCGAGACGCTCGCCCCGCTGTAAACGACAACGCGGGGCAGAAGCCCCGCGTGTCAGCTGATTCCGGCAAGGATCAAAGTGCGCTGACCAGATTCGACAGCGTAATGTTCGGACGGAAGGTTTCCATCACTTTCTGCAGGCCGACCCGAGCGCGGGTATTGATCACCAGCGGCGCCCGGAGGCTTGGACTGATCTCCACCTTGCCGCCTTCATCCTTGCGGAACAGGACCTGCATCACGGCGACATCTTCGGCTGCCGGCGACTGCAGAAGCGCATTTTCGGCATCGCTCAGCACCAGCTCGTAATTGAAGCCGATGGTGGTCGGATCAACAATCTGGAAAGCCAGATTCGGATCGTCGAGCGATTGCAGCGTGTAGCTGGCCGGCTCTTCGGCCGCATCCTCGTGCACCAGCATGAAGCGCTTGTTGTCTTCGAAGGCGACCAGGCCATTCGGGAAGTTGATGACTTTTTCCGGGCTGACTTCAACGGCACCGAACAGATAGGTTTCAACTTTCATATATTTACCCTCCTTGAAAATGGCATGTTTCTCGAAGCATCCTACACCACAAGCGTGCGGTTGTATTTTCCGTCTGGATTGCGCATAGTTCACCCCCCTTTTTTTGCTGCACCGCCGCATCCATGCTTGCTCCAATCGAACACCGCATTGCCCTCGAACTTGGCGTCCGTCCGGCCCAGGTAATCGCTGCCATCAGCCTGCTCGACGAAGGCGCCACGGTGCCCTTCATCGCCCGCTACCGCAAGGAAGTCACCGATGGTCTGGACGACACGCAACTGCGCAACCTGGAAGAGCGCCTGACCTATCTGCGCGACCTGGAAGACCGCCGTGCCGCGATCCTCGCCAGCATCGAGGAACAGGGCAAACTGACGCCCGCACTGAAAGCCGAGATCGACGATGCCGAAACCAAGCAGCGCCTGGAAGACCTCTATCTCCCCTACAAGCAGAAGCGCCGCACCAAGGCGCAGATCGCCCGCGAAGCCGGCATCGAGCCGCTCGCCCTGGCACTGCTCGACAATCCCGAGCTGACGCCCGACGAAGAAGCCGAAAAATACCTCAACGCCGAGGCCGGCTTTGCCGACAGCAAGGCCGTGCTCGACGGCGCCCGTCAGATCCTGATGGAAAAATTCGCCGAGGATGCCCAGTTGCTGCAGACCCTGCGCGAGTATCTGAACGAACATGGCCACGTCAAATCCACCGTGGTTGAAGGCAAGGAAAGCGAAGGCGCCAAGTTCCGCGACTGGTTCGACTTTGCCGAGCCGATTGCCGACATGCCCTCGCACCGGGCGCTGGCCCTGCTGCGCGGCCGCAACGAAGGCATGCTCGGCGTGTCGCTGGTCCTCGACAGCGAGCTCGACGAAGAGAACGTCCAGCCCGGCCCCAACCCCTGCGAGCAGCGTATCGCCGCCCGTTACGGCATCAAGGCCCAGGGCCGCCCGGCCGACAAATGGCTGCAGGACACCGTACGCTGGACCTGGAAGGTCAAGGTCTACACCCATCTCGAACTCGAACTGATGAACGAGCTGCGCGAGCGGGCCGAAGACGAAGCCATCCGCATCTTCGGCAAGAACCTTAAGGACTTGCTGCTCGCCGCCCCGGCCGGCCAACACGTCACCATGGGCATCGACCCGGGTATCCGCACCGGCTGCAAGATCGCCGTCGTCGATGCCACCGGCAAGCTGCTCGATACCGCCACCATCTACCCGCACGAACCGCGCTGCGACTGGGATGGCTCGATGGCAACCATTGCCCGCCTGGCTTCGAAGCATGGCGTTTCGCTGGTGGCGATCGGCAACGGCACGGCCAGCCGCGAAACCGACAAGCTGGTTCTCGACGTCATGAAGCGCTACCCGGAAGCCCGGCTGACCAAGATCGTCGTCTCCGAAGCCGGGGCATCGGTCTATTCAGCCTCCGAATTTGCCGCCCGCGAGTTTCCCGACCTCGACGTCTCGATCCGCGGCGCGGTGTCGATCGCCCGTCGCCTGCAGGATCCGCTGGCCGAACTGGTCAAGATCGAACCGAAATCGATCGGCGTCGGCCAGTACCAGCACGACGTGTCGCAAACCAAGCTGGCGCGCAATCTCGATGCCGTGGTCGAGGACTGCGTCAATGCCGTCGGCGTTGACGTCAATACCGCCTCGGTGCCGCTGCTCACCCGCATTTCGGGCCTCAACGCCGGCCTGGCCGCCAACATCGTCAGCTACCGCGATGCCAACGGCGCCTTCCGCTCGCGCGACGAACTGAAGAAAGTCCCCCGCCTCGGCGACAAGACCTTCGAGCAGGCCGCGGGCTTCCTGCGCGTGCCGAACGGCGACAATCCGCTCGACAGCTCCTCGGTGCACCCGGAAGCCTATCCGGTGGTCGAGAAGATCATCGTTGACCTGAAAAAGCCGATCAAGGAAATCCTCGGCGACAGCCGTGCCCTCAAGGGGCTGAACCCCTCGAAATACACCGACGAGCGCTTCGGCTTGCCGACCGTGCAGGACATCTTCAAGGAACTGGAAAAACCCGGTCGCGACCCGCGCCCCGAGTTCAAGACCGCCACCTTCGCCGACGGCGTCGAAAAGGTCAGCGACCTGCGCCCAGGCATGATCCTCGAAGGGGTTGTCACCAACGTTGCCGCCTTCGGTGCCTTCGTCGACATCGGCGTACACCAGGATGGGCTGGTCCATGTCTCGGCCCTCTCCAACACCTTCGTCAAGGACCCGCACAGCGTCGTCAAGGCCGGCCAGATCGTCAAGGTCAAGGTACTGGAAGTCGACCTGCAACGCCAGCGTATCGCGCTGAGCATGCGCATGGGCGATGAGCCGACCCAGGGCAAACGCCACGACAGCGCGCCGGCCAGCCGGGGCGGGCAGCCGCAGGCACGCCCGCAACAGCGCAGCAGCGGCCCTGCCCCGAGCGGCAACGCGATGGCGGCCGCCTTCGCCAAACTCAAAAAGTAATGCTTTGCCGCCCGCCACAAGCGGGCGGCTTCAAGCCTGATATCCGGCGCGATACCCCCACAGAAAAACAGCGTAAATTACGGCCTCCCGAGGCTGTTATGATTACGCAGCTTTTTACCCCACAAAAAACATGACTCAGATTTTCGGCATCAAGAACTGCGACACCATGAAAAAAGCCTTTGCCTGGCTGGAAGCCAATGGTGTGGCCTTCGAATTCATCGACTACAAGAAGGCCGGCGTTGCCGAGGCGCACCTGGCCGACTGGAACCAGCGTGCCACCTGGCAGAAGCTGCTCAACACCCGCGGCCTGATGTGGAAAAAACTCTCCGAAGACGAACGGGCCGATGTCGATGAAGCCAAGGCCTTGAAATTGATGGCGCAGTATCCGAGCCTGATCAAACGGCCGGTGCTCGACACCGGTAGCAAGCTGCTGGTCGGCTTCAGCCCGGAAACCTACGCGGCGGAGCTGAAATGAGCGGCGGTACCGTACGTCGCTTCCTCTTCGAGGGGCTGGACATCCGTGGCGCCGTCGTCCATCTTGGCGATGCTTGGCAGCAGATGCAGGCGGGCCGCGATTACCAGCCAACCGTGGCACAACTGCTCGGCGAAACAGCGGCCGTCACCGCCCTGATTGCCGCCCAGCTCAAGCAGGCCGGTCGCCTGACCTTGCAACTGCGTGGCAACGGGCCGATCCAGCTGCTGGTCATGGACTGCAACGAACAATTGCAGATGCGTGGCATGGCGCGCAGCAACCCCGTCGTCCTGCCCGCCCCGGTACCGGAACTGCTCGGCGCCCATCAGGGCGGCCAGTTGATGATGAGCCTTGACCTGCCGGAGGCTCGCCAACCCTACCAGAGCTACGTGCCGATGGTCGGCGACAGCATCGCTGCCATTTTCGAGCACTACCTCGAACAATCCGAACAACAGGCCTCCCGCCTGTTCGCTACGGCTGGCCCCAAGGCCGCTTGCTGTCTCTTCCTGCAAAAGATGCCGGATGCCGATCAACGCGATCCCGATGGCTGGCACCGCATCACCCAGCTGGCCGCCACCGTCAAGACCGCCGAACTGCTCGAACTGGATGCCGAAACCCTGCTCGGCCGGCTGTTCCACGAAGAAATCGAGCATCGCGGCATCCGTCTCTACGATCCGCTCGAGGTGGCCTACCACTGCCCGGAGGACTGGAACAAGGTCCGCGACATGATCCGCAGCATCGGTCGTGCCGATGCCGAAGCCATCCTGGCGGAACATGGCGAAATCCTGATCCGCGACGACATTTGCAACCGGGATTACCGCTTTACGCCCGAAGACGTTGCCCGCCTGTTCGAAGAAACAGCCCACTAGAGCAAACCGACGATGCCATTGAGCAATCTGGATCAGTCGCCTGTCCTGTTGCAGCGCCAGGTTGCCCTGCTCTTTCGCAACGTACCGATCGGACAGGCCGTTTCGGTTGCCAACGCCAGCCTGCTGATCTGGATTGCCTACCTGAACATGAACGGTACGGCGCCTCTGCTATGGTGGATGCTGGCTTGCGCGGTTGCCGCAATGCGCGTCGCCATCGACCACCAATACAATCGGCTAGGCGACAACGCGGCACCGGATCGCCCCCTGTTCTGGCGCCAGCGCGCCCGCCTCGGAGCCGGGGCCGGTGGTCTGGCCTGGGCGGTCGGTGCGCTTGTTTTCATGCCGGGCGAAGACAGCATGCTCAAGCTGTTCACCGCACTGGTCATGGCGGGCATGGTGGCGGGCGCCATCCCCTTGCTCTCGGCCGACAAGGTTTCATTCCGCCTTTACGCCTGGCCCGTGGGCAGTGCCGTGATTCTTTGCAGTTTCGGCACAACACCTTTCGACATTGCATTGACGGCAATGGCCGGCATTTTCATGGTGGCAGCCAGTTTGAGCGCCCGTCACTTCAACGACGCGCTGAGCAGCACCATTCGACTGGAACTGGAAAAGAGCATTCTGGTCGAGCACCTTGAAAAAGCCAGACTGACCGCCGAAACCTCGAATCGTGCCAAAAGCGAGTTCCTCGCCAATATCAGCCATGAATTGCGCACGCCACTGAACGGCATCATCGGCATGACCGAATTGCTCAAGTTCGAAACGCTGACCGACGATCAGCGCCTTCTCCTCGATCCGCTGAGCCAGTCGGCCGACGAGATGCTACGCCTGGTAAGCAATCTGATCGAACTGTCCGATCTCGAATCCGGCCGCACGCTTTCAACTGATGGCCTGTTCGCAACCCAGGACCTGCTCGGCAACCTGCTGGTCGATTTCCGCAAAACTTGCGCCGCCAAGAGACTGGACCTCAGCATCGACGGCGAGGCAAACCTGCCGCCCCTGTTGCACGGCAATCTCGATGCCTTGCGCAAGGTTCTGACCCATCTGGTCGGCAACGCCGTCAAATTCACCGACCATGGCACGGTCCGGGTTGCCCTGCGGGTCGAAGAACAGGATGCGCAGCGGGCCAGCATCGAATTCAGCATTCGCGACACCGGCCCCGGCATTGCGGAAGACAAGCTTGCCCTGCTCTCCGGCCTGCTGGTTCAGGCCGACGGCTCAAGCGTTCGCCGCCACGGCGGCATCGGCGTCGGCCTGCCGATTGCCCGCAAGCTGATCGAGCTGATGGGCGGCAAACTGAACATCAGCAGCAAGCTTGGCGAAGGCAGCTGCTTCAGCTTCACCCTTCCCTTCGCCATCCCCGACATCGAAACCGGCCATTAGGCTGCCGGCGGCGCTTCTTCCTTCAGGGCTGCCGCGACCAATTCGGCGAGAATCGCCAGACCGCGCCGGGTCTGCTCCGGATCGGCGTGACTGAAATTGAGGCGCAACTCGCCACAAGCATCCGGCTGCCCGGCATAAAACGCTTCGCCCGGCATGAAGGCGACACCCCGCTGTATGGCTTGCGCCAAGAGCAAGCGGGTATCGATCCGGCGATTCAGTTTCAGCCAGAAGAACAAGCCGCCCGGCGGCACCTGCCAAGTTCCCAGATCGTTGAAATTGTCAGCCAGGCCTTGGGCAAAGGCATCGCGTTTGCGCCGGTAAATATCGACGACCTTGGCGATCCTCGCCTGACGCCCCGCATCGCGCAATTGCTCCAGCACGTACCACTGGCTGATCCGGTTGCTGTGCAGATCGGCCGCCTGCTTCAGGCGCACCAGATAAGGCACCAAATCAGGCGAGGCGACCAGATAGCCGAGGCGTAGACCGGGTGCCAGGCTCTTCGAAAACGAGCCCTGATACACCCAGGAAACCGTTTTGAGTTGGGCACAGACCGGAGTTCGCTCGCAGTCGTCGTAGACCAGATCGCGATAGGGATCATCCTCGAACAAAGGCACTTGCAGGGCATCGCAGGCGGCCGCCAGGTTGTGCCGCTGCGCTGCGTCGTAACAATGCCCGGTCGGATTCTGGAAAGTCGGGATGGCATAGGCCACCGCCGGTTTCGGCCCGACATCCAGCCCCGCCCCCGGCAGACTGGGATCGAGGGTGGAGAATTCGGCGCCGAAATAGCGGAACACCTGCAAGGCGGCCAGATAAGTCGGCGACTCCACCGCCACCGGCGTGCCGGTATCGACGAACAGCTTGCCGACCAGATCGATCCCCTGCTGCGATCCGGAGAGGACCAGTACCTGGTCCGGTGCGCAGTTCAAGCCGATCGTCCGAACTTCTTGCGCAATGCACTGGCGCAATTCGGAATCGCCTTCCGAGGCACCGTATTGCATGGATTTGGCCGGCACCTTGGCCAGGCTCATTGCGGGAAAGGTTTCGGCCGCCGGCAAACCGCCGGCGAAGGAAATCATGCCCGGACGATCGATCACGGAAAGGATTTCCCGGATCGGCGAGGCTTCGAGGCGGGCAATGCGGCTGGAAAGACGGGGACTGGCGGAATGGTTTGTCATGTTTGTACGTCAATAATGTTGACCTATCGACAGACTAAGCACCTCAGCCTATTATGTCAACATGATTGACCAAAATAATTCAAAAGAACTTCGTGCTGCGGCCGAACTGTTCTTTTTTGCCTATCGCGCCTTTACCTCCCGGCCCGACCAGTTGCTGGCCGAACGCGGCCTGGGTCGGGTCCATCACCGGATTCTTTATTTTGTCGGGCGCCACCCGCGGATTGCCGTCAGCGCCCTGCTCGGCGTGCTCGGCGTTTCCAAGCAGGCGTTGAATGCGCCGCTGCGCCAGTTGATCGAAATGCAACTGGTGGCGGTCGAAGCCGGCGAGCACGACCGCCGCGTCAAGCAACTGTCGCTGACCGGGAGCGGTCAGCAGCTTGAAGATGAACTGACCAGCATCCAGACCCAACACCTGGCCGCCGCCTTCGGCAAAGCCGGCATCGAGGCCGAAGCCGGCTGGCGGCAGGCCATGCAGGCCATCCTCGACACCGCCTGAGCAGACGAAGCGCGCTGCCGGGGGTAGCCGAACTTAGCCGTCGATCCGCCCCATTTCCTTGAGTACCTCATGGGCCGAACGAAAGGCTTCGATCGCCAACGGCATGCCGCAATACACCGCCGAATGCAGCAATGTTTCCTGGATCTCCTGCATGCTGGCGCCATTATTGACCGCACCGCGCACGTGGCCCTTGATTTCGTTGGCCCGGCCCAGCGCCGTCAGCATCGAGATGGTCAGCAGGCTGCGGGTTTTCAGGTCCAGCCCGTCACGGCACCAGGTCGTTCCCCAGGCATTGCGGGTGACGAATTCCTGCAAAGGTTCGGTAAAGGCATCGAGATTGCTGAAGGCTTTTTCGACAAAGGCTTCGCCCATCACCTGCTGGCGCATCTGCAAGCCCTGTTCGAATTGTTGATCGCGACTCATCGGGACTCCTGAAAATGATTTTGGCAGCACGCTGCCGTCAAATGATCTTGCCCGGGTTCATCAGCCCTTGCGGGTCGATCGCCTGTTTCAGGGCGCGCATCAGGGCCAGTTCGACCGGACTCTTGTAGCGCTGCAATTCTTCGCGCTTCAACTGGCCGATGCCGTGTTCAGCCGAAATCGAGCCGTCCAGCGCATTGACCAGATCGTGCACGATGCGATTGACCTGCGGCTGGCTGGCGATGAACGCGGTATTTTCCTGCGCATCGGCCTGCGACAGGTTGTAATGCAGGTTGCCATCGCCGACATGCCCGAAAGCGACGACGCGAATACCGGGAAAGGCTGCCGCCAGCGCCGCATCGGCCTGGGCCAGGAAGGCCGGAATGGCCGATACCGGCACGGCAATATCGTGCTTGATGCTGATGCCCTCGATCTTCTGGGCTTCGGAAATATTCTCCCGTAGCGCCCACAAACGTCTGGCCTGGCTCTCCGAGGCGGCAACCACACCATCCGTCACTTCGCCAGCCTCCAGGCGTTCGCTCAGCCAGGCCTCGACAGCCGCCGGCTCGGCGTCGGAAAACTCGGCCAGCACATACCAGGGGCTGACCTCGCCCGGCCGGCTCATGCCCGGCAGGTTTTTCAGGACCAAGCCCAGCGCCACATCGGAGACCAGCTCGAAGGCCGTCAGGCGGGCATCGAATGTCGCCTTCGCCGCATTGAGCAGGGCCACCGCAGTGGCCGGCGAGTCGACGTTGAGCCAGCATGTCGTCTGCAGCCGCGGCAAGGGAAAGAGCTTGAGCACGGCCGCCGTGATGACGCCCAACGTACCTTCGGCACCGATGAACATCTGCTTGAGGTCGTAACCGGTGTTGTCCTTGCGCAGGCCGCGCAAGCCGTTCCAGATCTCGCCGCTGGGCAGCACGACTTCCAGGCCCAGCGTCAGTTCGCGGCAATTGCCGTAACGCAGCACCTGCACGCCACCTGCATTGGTCGACAAATTGCCGCCAATCTGGCAACTGCCTTCGGATGCCAGCGCCAGCGGGAAAAGCCGTCCGGCCGCCCGCGCCGCTTCCTGGACGGCGGCCAGCGTGCAACCGGCCTCGACGGTGATCGTGTTGTTGTCGGGATCGAGCGCCCGCACCCGGTTCAACCGGCCAAGGCTGAGCACCACCGCCTGGCCGACCATATTCGGTGTCGAGGCGCCGCACAGGCTGGTGTTGCCGCCCTGCGGCACGATCGGTACGCCGGCTTCGGCGCAGAGGCCGACCACGGCCGCCACTTCGGCGGTATGGCCGGGCCGCGCGACGCACTGCGCCACACCGCGATAGCGCCCGCGCCAATCGGTGACGAATGGCGCGATCTCGTCAGGATCGGTCAGGACGTTGCGCGCCCCGACGATCCTCGCCAGCCGTTCAGACAGGCTGGGCGTAGAGGTCATGATGGTCGGCGTCGATCACCTTGACTTGCAGGAAGTCGCCCGGCTGGGCATCAAAGAAGCCGTCGAGGTAAACCAGGCCGTCGATTTCCGGCGCATCGGCCTTGGAACGGGCAATCGTGCCCTCCTCATCCACCGCATCGACCAGCACCTGGATGGTGGTATCGATCTTGGCTTCCAGCTTGGCGGCGGAGATGTCTTCCTGCACCTGCATCAGCCAGCGCCGACGGTCTTCACGGACATCTTCCGGCGGCAGGCCTTCGAGTTCGTTGGCCTTGGCGCCTTCGACCGGCGAATAGGCAAACGCCCCGACGCGGTCGAGCTTGGCATCTTCGAGGAACTGGATCAGTTGGTCGAAATCCTCGTCAGTCTCACCGGGGAAGCCGGTGATGAAAGTCGAACGGATGACGATTTCCGGGCAGATCTCGCGCCACTTGGCGATGCGCTCCAGCGTATTCTCGGCCGAGGCCGGGCGCTTCATCGCCTTGAGGATCTTCGGGCTGGCATGCTGGAAAGGCACGTCGAGGTAAGGCAGGATCTTGCCTTCGGCCATCAGCGGGATCACGTCATCGACCGACGGATAGGGATAAACGTAGTGCAGGCGAACCCAGATACCGAAGTTGGCCAGCGCCTCGCACAATTCCTTGAGGCGGCTCTTGACCGGCTTGCCGCCCCAGAAGGCAGTGCGGTACTTGAGATCGACGCCATAAGCACTGGTGTCCTGCGAGATGACCAGGATTTCCTTGACGCCGGCCCGCGCCAGGTTTTCGGCTTCGGCCAGCACATCGCCGACCGGGCGGGAAACCAGCGGGCCGCGCAGCGACGGGATGATGCAGAAGGTACAGCTGTGGTTGCAGCCTTCGGAAATCTTCAGGTAGGCAAAGTGATCCGGCGTCAGACGCACGCCCTGCGGCGGCACCAGGTCGGAATACGGATCGTGCGGCTTCGGCAGATGGCTATGCACATAACCCATCACTTCGTCGGCAGCATGCGGGCCGGTAACGGCCAGAACCGACGGATGCGTCGATTGCACGATGTCGCCCTTGGCGCCGAGACAGCCGGTAACGATCACCTTGCCGTTCTCGTTGAGTGCCTCGCCGATGGCGTCGAGCGACTCTTCGACCGCGGCATCGATGAAGCCGCAGGTATTGACGATGACGAGATCGGAATTGTCGTAGCTCGGCGAAATTTCATAGCCTTCGGCGCGCAGCTTGGTGAGGATGCGCTCGGCGTCCGAAGAAGCCTTGGGGCAACCGAGGCTGACGAAGCCGACAGTCGGCACTTTTTGAACAATAGTCATGCGAATAAAACCTTATCCGGACAGGCCGGCAAACAAAGGGCGTATTTTACGGGGGAATCAGGCTGGCAGGCGGTCAAGTGCCTGTTTCAGCGCAGAAAAACATTGCGGATCGATGGCCGTACCGACATTCTCCGCCATCATCTCCAGGGTTTTCGGGATCGGCACCGCACCCCGGTAGGGACGCTCGGCGGTAATCGCATCGAAAATATCGGCGGTGGTGATGATGCGGGTTTCGAGGCAGATGGCTTCCGCAGTCACGCCACGCGGATAGCCCTTGCCATCCAGACGTTCGTGATGAGCTGCCGCCACCCGCGCCAGTTCGGCAAAGGCGTCGATCCGCGACAAGATGGTTTCGGTATACATGGCATGCGCCTGCACCGCCGCCCACTCTTCCGCATCGAGCTTGCCCGGCTTGTCGAGGACGCTGTTGCTGACGCCGAGCTTGCCGACGTCGTGCAGCAGCGCACCACGCTTCAACCAGCGCCGACGCTCGAACGACAGGCCAAGCTGTTCGGCGATCAAGTCGGTATAGAGGGCCACCCGGGCGCTATGACCGCTGGTGTAAGGGCTCTTCGAGTCGACCACCTGACCGAAGGCGGCAGCGATATCGTCGAGGTAATCGTCGTCGAGTGCCACCACCTGCGAGGCCGGCTCCAGGGCCAGCACCGCCGCGTTGACCTCGGGCGAGGCCAGCGTCGCCCAGAACGCCGGGGCCCCCGCCACCTGCTCGAAGGCCGCCACCAGTTGCGGATCGAACCAGCGACCGGCGCGCAGCCGGACTTCGTCGAGCGCCGCCAGCTGGCCGCCGGCGGTATGAAATACATCGATCACCTGGGCCAGCAGTGCGATCCGGGCCAGCAAGGGAATGGCTTCGCCAACCAGGCCTTCCGGTTTGCCCTGGCCGTTGAAATGCTCGTCCAGGCTGTAAATCCCCTGCGATACGCTTTCCGGGAAGCGCAACAGGCGGGCGATTTCAGCACCGCGCTGGCAACGGGTAGCAATCAACTCATGCGCAATTTCGCTGCCATCGCGCATGATCGTCAGCACGCTGCGAAAGCGCTCGGCCAAGCCGGCCTTCAGACCGGTATGCTTGAGCACGAATTGCAGCACCCTGGGCAGGCTGTCGCCCACCGTCTTGAAATCGCGTTTGAAGTTCAGATCGTCGGTCAGGTACAGTTCGCAGATGCGCGCCGCATTGCTGCTGCAACCAAGATCCTTGAGCAGCAGCGTGTAATAGAGATCCCACTGCGCTTCGTCGGACAAGCCGATATGCCGGCCGACATGCATGCCGATCCAGCAGCAACGGACGCAATGCCCTTCCGGCTGGCCTTCGGTGATATCCAGCGCGTGACTGAGCGCTGAAATCAATTCGGCCAGCTTCAGGCCGCCGAGCGGCGAGATCATGGCAGAGGGGGCAAAAGGCAGATTCATCGTCCGTCAGCTTAACCCCAAAACGCCGGGTGGATCACCCGGTGAATCACCGGTGCAATCAAGCCAGTGCCGCCAGCGCAGCAGCGTAGTCCGGCTCCTGCTTGATTTCCGTCACCAGTTCGCTGTGCAACACACGATTGTTTTCATCGAGCACGACCACCGCCCGGGCCGCGACACCAGCCAGCGGCCCGCTCTGGATCGCGACGCCATAGGCTTCGAGGAATTCGCGCCCGCGCATGGTCGACAAAGTCTGCACATTGGCCAGCCCTTCGGCGCCGCAGAAACGGTTCTGGGCAAACGGCAGATCGGCCGAAATGCAGAGCACCACGGTATTCGGCAAATCATTCGCCGACTGGTTGAACTTGCGCACCGACATGGCGCAGGTCGGCGTATCGATACTCGGGAAAATATTCAGCACCTTGCGCTTGCCGCCCAGGCTGGCCAGCGATACGTCGGACAGATCCTTGCCGACCAACGCAAAATCGGGGGCACGCTGACCTTGCAGGGGGAAATGACCGGACACTTGAATTGGATTGCCGGCCAGCGTAACGGTTTGGGACATATCGTTCTCCTCGTTTACAGATTTTTGGAAGCGACTGTGACCACATCTTCGCCAACGAATTCCCAGCCGGATCCGGAATTTCGAAAAAATAACGAATGTACGAGCGGCAACGCTGTCCAATCACGACTCATTCACGCGGATTTGCGCAAAATGTCGACTACTTCTCGGGCGGCCGCGATTTCTTGGCCATTCCTCTGCCGTCAAGCCGGCAAGATCGTTAGAATGCGCTCACTTTTCAGGTGCGCGATGCACCACCATGATGCCTGTTAGCCCTCGCCGTCACCCGGCGACAAGCAACTTGCCCATCTATTCAATAGCTTGATTACCGGCCATTTTCCGCATGCTTCTTGCTTGCCATCTCAGTCAACAATCCATCAGCGACATCAGATGAACAACGTATTCCAGTTGCCGAATAACAGTTGCACGGAAGCCGATCTCCCCGAAGGCACCCGCCGGATGATCGCCGGGCAGGAGCGCGTGCTTTACGACGGCTACTGGATCAAGACCTATCCGGTACCGGCCGATTCGCTACAAGCCAAGAAACTGCTGATCGAAGCCCTGACCCGACGTTTGTTCAATCACACCGAACACGGCCTGAACATCCCCGGCACCCGACTGGCCGAGGCACGTGCCGCCTACGAGGCGGAAACCGATCCGCCACGGCGAAGGGTCAAGGCTGCGATGCTGGCAGGATCGATGTTCAATCGGGCGACCGACATTTTCCGCAAGCTGGTCGAGTTGCAGGCAGATGGCATCGAAATCCGCAGCGATGATGCCCTGATGCGCGAATGCGGCCAATGCCTGCTCGACGCGATGGAACTCGGGCGTTTTGTCCTGCATCGTAGCGGCGAGGAAGGCATTGATGAGCTATGGGGCGAGCCGTTTCGGGCCTTTTCGATTCCGGTCGAGGATTTCTACGAAAGCCGCTACATCAAAATCGGGCAAAGCATGCGCGACATCGACAAGATCGCCGAAACGATGATCAGCACGTTTACGCCGATACCGGGCTTTACCAGCATCGAAGTACCGGTTCGCGAATTTACCGAAGCCGCCAAGCTGAAAACCGAAACGATGCGCACCGATGCCAATATTTTCGAGGTCTGGTCGCAATTGGTCACCGCAGGCGAGCGCCTGGCCAACTTCTCACCCAGCGCGGTGACAATCCCATCCCACACGACAGCGCTTTGCCACAGCGTATCGGATGGCTTGCAATTACTGCGAAACGGAAGGGATCTTATTTTTTACATCACGCGGGCACGGACCCCGATGCCCAAAAGCACGCGAGAATACATTGAACGTTGCAGCAACTATCTCCTGACCGGCAAAGCCCCCTTCATTCCCGCCCCACTGCCAGGCTAAACGAAGCCCCCGCCAGGCACGCGAATGAACAATCGGATTGAATGCCGCCCCTGACATTAGTCATATAGCATCATTTCAAAAAGAAGCGTATCGTAGGCGACTTCCCTGCTGGCACAAGGAATAGCAAGGATTGGAAGTCGAACGAGATTGTCATTTTCCTGGAAAAATCGATTTCGTTCTCTAAACTGAAATCATGGGGCGCCCCTTCCGGAGCAAGCCTCGATTCCGGAATGAAAGGGGAAACCCGATGAATCGCGATACCGCCGTCTACTTACCCAGTTCGCTGGTGATCGATATCGAAGAAATCGACGAACAGCATGCCAACCTGTTTTTTCGGCTGGCCGCCCTGAAAATGCAGTGCATCGAAACCAATGAATTTCCCAGTGAGGCCGCTTCAGCCCTGCTGGACATCCTCGAAGAACACTGCGCCACCGAAGAACGCCTCGCCGGCATCTCCGGTGTCGATTTCTCTGCGCATGCCGTCAAGCATCAAAAAATGCTGGCGGCGATCAATAAGGCGGTGGAAGAAATCCACGAACACAAAATCGATGTCTTCAGCGTACTACGCTACATCGAATACTGGTTCGAACGTCACATCGTCGAAGAAGACCTGCACCTCGGTCAACATCTGCGTCAAACCTCTTCGCGTCAGTTTGTCGCGGAAACCCGCCATGTCAGGCCAGCGCACGCTGCAGCAGGACTGCCACATGCACCGCTTCTCGCCCCGAGCCATCCTTGATCTGATGCCGACAGGAAAAGCCATCGGCAACGATCACCGCATCGGGCGCGGCGGCGCGCACCGCGGGTAACAGGGCAAGCTCGCCCATTTTGACCGACGCCGCGTAGTGTTCGGCCTCCAGGCCGAAGCTGCCGGACATGCCGCAACAACTGGCATCGACGATCTCGAATTCGAACTCGGGAATCCAGCCCAGAACCTTTCTGACCGATTTCATGACACCGAAGGCCTTCTGGTGACAATGCCCGTGCACAACTGCCTTGCCGCCGGGGATCGGCTTCAAGTTCAGTTTCAAGCCCTTGTTGCCCTCGCGCATCAGGAATTCTTCGAACAGGAAGGCCTGCTTGCCAAGTTGCGCCACATCCGGACCGAGCGACAGGCTGTAAAACTCGTCGCGCAAAGCAAGCAGGCAGGATGGCTCCAGGCCGACAATCGGCGTCCCTGCAGCCAGGGCTGGTGCCAGGGCCGCCATGACACGGCGACCTTCAAGCTTGGCCGCATCGACCATACCCTGCGACAGGTAGGTTCGGCCGCAACAGAGCGGTCGCTCGGCTTCCGCGTCATCCGCCGCCGGCTTCAGCACTTCGACTTCATAACCGGCAGCGGCCAGAACGGCACAGGCGGCCTCAGCCACTTCCGGCGTGTAGTAATGGGTGAAGGTATCGACGAAGAGAATCACTTTGCCTCTTTCGCCAGCAGGCGTTTCTGTTTTTGCCGCAAAGGGCGACGCTGCCGGCAAGGGAATCGGACGTTGCGCCGAGATGCCCAGCCAGCGCTCGGCCAGCTTCGCCAACAAACCCGAGGCATTGCGCCAGCGCACGATCCGTTCGAGCGGCCGGCGATAGGAGTGAAGCCAGTCCGGCAGTTGGCCGAATGCCCGCGCCCGTCGCGACACGCCGAGTTGCTCGTTCTTTTGCGCCAGGTATTCGGTCTTGATCAACGTCATGTCCACCGCGCTCGGGCATTCCTTCTTGCAGCCCTTGCATGAAACACAGAGGTCCATGGCTGCAGCCAGATCGGGATGGATGAACGGCTGTTCGCCGTAATCGCCGTTCAGCGCCGCCTTGAAAGCCTTGACCCGGGCGCCGGTCGAATGCGCCGGATCGCCGGTTACCCGGTAACTCGGACACATCACGCCCTTGCCGTCACGCTGGCACTGATGATTGTTCATGCAAACCGCCACCGCCTTGGCGTAATTGCCCCCGGTTGCCGGAATGCCGGCATAGGCATCGCCCATGCCGTAAGTGTCGTAAGCCGACCAATCAAGATGCGTTTTCATGTCAGCAATCACGCAAAAGCGGTGCCAGAGGAAAATCGATAGGAATCAAAGCGATAGCACTTGGCACCTCTGTCGTATTTGCGACAATGGCCCGACAGGCCGATTTTGCACAAAACGCCAAGCTACTGTTTTTTAATAACTTTCACGACTGGCACAGCGATTGCTGAAAAGGCTCCGCACAGCTTTTGAGGAGCCTTCATCGTGGAACTTCCAGTCATCAGCAATACCGCGCCAGCGTCAGAAGGCGGCGGCTGTTCATCCAGCGGCTGCGGTACGGCCCCGGATGCCCTCGGCCATCTGCCCGACCACATTCGCGCCAAGGTCCAGGACCATCCGTGCTATTCGGAAGAAGCGCACCACTACTTCGCCCGCATGCACGTTGCCGTCGCCCCGGCCTGCAACATCCAGTGCAACTACTGCAATCGCAAATACGACTGCTCGAACGAATCGCGTCCAGGCGTTGTTTCCGAATTGCTGACGCCGGACCAGGCGATCAAGAAGGTTCTCGCCGTCGCTGCCGAAATCCCGCAGATGACGGTACTCGGCATCGCCGGACCCGGAGACCCCTTGGCCAACCCGGGCCGCACCTTCGAAACCTTCGAACAGCTGTCCGAGCGCGCCCCGGACATCAAGCTGTGCGTGTCGACCAACGGCCTCAACCTGCCGAAGTATGTCGACGAAATCGCTAAGCACAACATCGACCACGTGACGATCACCATCAACTGTGTCGATCCGGAAGTCGGTGCCAAGATCTACCCGTGGATCTATTGGGAAAACAAGCGCATCACCGGTGTCGAAGGCGCCCGCATCCTGATCGAGCAACAGCAGAAGGGTCTGCAGATGCTCACCGACCGCGGCATCCTGGTCAAGGTCAACTCGGTGCTGATCCCTGGCGTCAATGACGAACATCTCAAGGAAGTCTCGAAGATCGTCAAGGCCAAGGGAGCCTTCCTGCACAACGTCATGCCGCTGATTGCCGAAGCTGAACACGGCACCTACTACGGCATCATGGAGCAGCCCGAACCGACGCCCGAACAGCTGCAGGAACTGCAGGATGCCTGTGCCGGCGACATGGCGATGATGCGCCACTGCCGCCAGTGCCGTGCCGATGCGGTCGGCCTGCTGGGCGAGGATCGCGGCGACGAGTTCACGCTCGACAAGATCGATGTCATGGATGTCGATTACGAAGCCGCCATGGTCCGCCGCAAGGAAGTGCACGACTCGATCATCGAGCAGCTCGAAGCCAAGCGCGGCAACGTCAAGCCGAAAGCCGAGGACTTGGGCATTCCGGCCGATTCCCGCCCGGTGCTGATGGCCGTTGCCGGCAAGAACGGTGTCGTTGCCGAGCACTTCGGTCATGCCAAGGAATTCCTGATCTACGAAGCTTCGCCGGCCGGCGTCCGTTTCATCAGCCATCGCAAGACCGAGTTGTACTGCGGCGGCATGGACAGCTGCGGCGATGGCGACGTGGTCGGCGAAGGCGCGACGGAATCGCTGCTGGATCGCAACATCCGCGTCCTCGAAGGCTGCGAAGTCGTCCTCTGCTCCAAGGTTGGCTACGAGCCGTGGGCCAAGCTGGAAGCCGCCGGCATCGCGCCGAATGGCGAACATGCGATGGAACCGATCGAAGAGGCGGTGATGGCGGTGTACAAGGAAATCGCCGTCACCGGCAAGTTGAGTCCTTCCGCCGATGGCAGAAAGGCAGCCTGATCATGGCCCTGCAAATCACTGAATCCTGCGTCAACTGCTGGGCCTGCGTCGATGTCTGTCCGAACGACGCGATCTACCAGGACACGCCGCATTTCCTGATCGATGACGGCAAGTGCACGGAATGCCTGGGTGATCACAGCGTGCCGCAATGCGCTGCCATCTGTCCGATCGAAATGGCCATCGTCGATGAACTGGGTGCGTTCCTGAACCCGCCCGGTTCCTTGACCGGCATTCCGATCGAAAAGCTGAAGGAATTCGGCTTGTGGAAGGAAGCCGCCTGATGGCCGTTGTCACGTTCTACGAAAAACCCGGCTGCAAGGGCAATCTTCGCCAGAAGACCCTGCTCGCTGCCGCCGGGCATACCGTCCAGGCCAAAAGCCTGAAAACCGAAGCCTGGACGGCCGAACGCCTGCTTGCCTTTGTCGGCAAGCTGCCGATCGGCGACTGGTTCAACCGCAGTGCGCCGGCCATCAAGGCGGGCGAAATCGTGCCGGAAAACCTCGGATTCGAGGATGCCCTGCACCTGCTGCTCGAAAACCCCTTGCTGATCCGGCGGCCGTTGATGGAGGTGGGCGATGAACGCCAGGTCGGTTTCGATACCGCCGCCGTCCATGCCTGGATCGGTCTGAACAATGTCGAATTGCCGGAAGGCAATATCGAAGCCTGCGTTCACGGACCGGAAGGCCATGGCAGTTGCGGCAGCCACGCCCACGACCATGAGGAAGAGGAAAGCAGCCATGGCAGCTGCGGCCATCACTGATCAAGCCGTAGAAATCGCACCGGGCGTCCACTGGGTGGGCGCCCTCGATCCGCATCTGCGGAGCTTCGACATCATCCTAAAAACCGCCAACGGCACGAGCTACAACTCGTATGTCGTGCGTGGACAGCACGGTGTCGCGGTGATCGACACCGTCAAGGAAAACTTCGCCGACGACTTCTTCCGCCGTCTCGAATCGGTCGCCGGTTACGACGAAATCACCACCATCGTCCTCAACCATCTGGAGCCGGACCACAGTGGTGCGCTGCCCGAGCTGCTGAAGCGCGCCCCGCAGGCCAAGGTCTATCTGTCGAGCCGCGCCCAGATGATGCTCAAGGCCCTGCTCAAGCCGACCGGCGAAAAGGCTCCAGAGTACATTCCGGTCACCACGGACGACACCGTTGACCTCGGCGGCAGGACGCTGCGCTTTCTGCATACGCCCTACCTGCACTGGCCGGATACGCAATGCACCTATCTTGAAGAAGACGGGCTGCTGTTCACCGGCGACATCTTCGGCTGCCATTTCTGCGACCACCGCCTGTTCAACGATACGGTCGGCGATTTCCGCTTTTCCTTCGAGTACTACTACGCCCACATCATGCGGCCCTTCCGCGAGTATGTGCTCGATGCCATCGCGCTGATCGAACCGCTCGACATCAATCTGATCGCACCGGCGCACGGTCCGATCCTGCGCCATGCGCCACGCGACTACGTGCATCGTTACCGCGAGTTGGCCACACCGCGCCTGTTCAACGAAGCGCGCAGCGAAAAGACCCTGGTCGTCTTCTACATCTCGGCCTACGGCAATACCCGGCGCATGGCCGAAGCCCTGGCTGCCGGCGCCGAAAGCATCGGCGGCGTGCGGGTCTCGCTATACGACCTCGAAGGGGGCGAGTCGGGCATTTTCACCGATCTCATCGAGGAAGCCGACGGTCTGGCCTTCGGCAGCCCGACGATCAATGCCGATGCCGTCAAGCCGATCTGGGACGTGCTCTCCTCGCTGACCACCGTCAACGTCAAGGGCAAGCTGGGCGCCGCATTCGGCTCCTACGGCTGGAGCGGCGAAGCGGTCCGCCTGATCGAGGATCGCCTGCGCGGCCTGAAGCTGCGTGTCCCGATCGACGGGCTGCGCATCAAGCTGGTACCGGATGCCAGCGAACTCGAAGAATGCCGGAATCTCGGCGAAAACCTGGCGCGTCACCTGACGGGCCGGATCGAACATCGCGAAATCGACATGGCGACGCTCGCGTAAACCAGGGAGAGAAACATGCCAAAAGCCAAAGTCACCTTCGAAGATATCGGCGTCTCGGTCACCGTACCGGCCGGCACCCGCCTCATCGAAGTGTCGGAAAAGGTCGGCGCCGGCATCACCTACGGTTGCCGTGAAGGTGAATGCTGCACCTGCCTGACCAAGATCGTATCGGGTGGCGAAAACCTTGCCCCGCCGAGCATCCTGGAAGACCAGGTACTCAAGGACAACCTGGCCCCGCGCGGCCACCGCCTGGCCTGCCAGGCTCAGATCATCGGCGGCGAAATCGTCGTCAAGCCCGCATAAGACTAAAAGCACGCCCAACCACAACAGAGAACTTCAACTCAACCCGCTCATCAGGAGAACCATTCAATGGCCCTCATCACTTTCAGCAGCCCGCTGCACAAGGACAAGACGGTTTACGCCGTTGCCGGCAGCCACACCCAGACCATCCTGGCCCTGGCCAAGGAACATCACATCCCGATCGATTTCGGTTGCCAGGAAGGCAACTGCGGGACCTGCCTGGTCAAGGTATCCTCGGTCGACGGCAAGCGCGCCCCGATGGGTGGCCCGCTCAACGTCCGCGAAGTCGCCGCCCTGCTCGAACTCGGTCACATCACCAAGGCCCAGGTCGACCAGATGTACGTCGATGACATCCCGCCGACCCAATGGCGTCTGGCCTGTCAGATGATCGTCCGCGACGAAGACATCCTGGTCGAATACCCGAGCAAATAAGCGAGGCCATCATGAACGGTCCGGATCGTTTGCCCTATCGCAAGGTGCTGCTCGCCGACCTGCTGGCCACGCCGGCAACCGCGAAAGTCGCGGCCGATCCGAACCGTTCGCTGCTGGCCAGCCTGATCGCTGGCCAGATTGCCGATACCGGCTGCCTGCCCGCCCACCTCGGCCTGGGTCGTGCAGTACATGAATACCTGCTCGACACCTACTTCCCCGGCTTCGACATCGCCGGGCCGGAACGGGAAATCGAGTCGATTCCCGAATGGTCGGACTTGCAGAAACTGCTGCTCGACCATCGAGCTTGCCAGAACGCTTCAGAACTCTGGCTGGCCAACATCGTGGCCACGGCTTGCGCCGGCCGCGACCACCTGTGGCAAGACCTCGGCCTGCAGGACAGAAACGAACTGAGTCAGCTGATGTGGCTGAATTTCACCGCGCTGGCGAGCGCCAACAGCAGCGACATGAAGTGGAAAAAATTCCTTTATCGCCAGTTCTGCGCCAGCGAAGGCATCTACCTCTGCCCGGCCCCGTCCTGCGGCGAATGCCAGGAGCACGCAAAATGTTTTGGACCGGAGAACTGATCGCCCGTACCGCCCCCGTTCGACGGCGTGTCGCGCCGGCACCTTGGGACTCGCCCCTGCTGGGCAAGGCAACGGCGGCCTATCTGGGCCTGGCGATTGGTGATGCCATGGGCGCCACCGTCGAATTTCTGACGCCGAACGAAATCCGTCACCAGCATGGCGAACACCGCGACATCACCGGCGGCGGCTGGCTGCGCCTGAAAGCCGGCCAGGTCACCGACGACACCACCATGTCCCTTGCCCTCGGCGAGTCCATCCTGGCCGCCCGGGGCGTCGATGCCCAAGCGGCCGCCGAAGCCTTCGATGCCTGGATGCGCGCCAAGCCGGTGGATATCGGCAACACCGTACGCCGCAATCTCATTCAGTTCCGCAAGACCGGCAAGCCGGAGGCGGTGGCATCCGAACACGACGCCGGCAATGGCGCGGCCATGCGCGTCCTGCCAGTTGCCCTGGCCTGTCTGGGGCAAGATCGAACAGCAACTTTGGCAGCAAGCCGGGCACAAGCTCACGTTACCCATCACAATCTGCATTCCGATGCAGCCTGTGATGCCTTGATCCTGATGCTTCACGAACTCCTGCATGGGCATGAAGTTCAGGACTTGCGCCAACATGCGGACAGGCTGGTCGAACAATTTCCGCTCTTCGCGTTCGACAAGAAGCGTCGCGACAACCCGAGCGGCTATGTCGTCGAAACCATGCAGGCGGTTCTGCAAGCCTTTTTCGACACGAGTTGTTTCGAGGATTGTCTGATCGACGTCGTCAATCGCGGTGGCGATGCCGATACCACCGGCGCCATCGCCGGCATGCTGGCCGGTGCCCGTTATGGTCTGGACGCCATTCCGAAACGCTGGCTGCGCGCGCTCGACCCGGCAATCCGTCAGGCATGCGAACAACAGGCAGCCGATTTGCTCAGGCTGTCACAGGAAAAATCAAGCTTGGCCTTCCCAGGCTAGATCAAGCGACATCCGCAATCCGACTGACCAGCTCCGGAATCTGGTTGGCCGGCAAAGCCTTGCTGCAATAGAAGCCCTGGTATTCGTCGCAACCGTGGTGTTGCAGGAATTCGAGTTGCTCGACCGTCTCGACCCCCTCGGCAATCACCTTGTGCTCCAGTTCGGCGGCAATGCCGATCACCATCCGGATAATCGCAGCATCGTTGCTGTTGCGCTCCAGATCGCGTACGAAGGATCGATCAATCTTGATCTTGTCGATCGGGAAGCGCTTGAGATAAGACAGGCTGGAGTAGCCGGTGCCGAAATCGTCGATCGACAGCTTGACACCCAGGGCCTTCAATTCCTCCATGATGCGCACCACCCGCTCGGGGTCCTGGACGATGACGCTCTCGGTAATTTCCAGTTCCAGATAGCGCGCTTCCAGGCCGGAAACCTCGAGGGCACGTGATACGGTCGCCACCACGTCGGCACTGTGAAGCTGCACGGCGGAAAGATTGACCGCCACCACCTTGGGCGCCATGCCGGCATCCTGCCAGGCCTTGTTCTGATAGCAGGCCTCTTCCAGCACCCAGGCGCCGATGGTCAGGATCAGCATGCTTTCCTCGGCCAACGGGATAAAGCTGGCCGGCGACACCATCCCCAATTCCGGATGCTGCCAGCGCAGCAGGCTTTCAAAACCGATGACCTCACCGTTAGCCAGATCGACCTGCGGCTGGTAATGCAGAGACAACTCGCCACGCCCCATCGCGCCGCGCAAATCGCTCTCCAGACGCAGGCGCTCGGCCATCCGTACGTTCATGTCGGCCGAGAAGAAGCGGAAACAGTCCTGCCCGGCGCTCTTGGCATGGTGCAAAGCGGCATCGGCATTGCGCAGCAAGACGGCGACGTCGCTGCCATCCTCGCCCAGCAGGCAGATACCGGCGCAGGCCGTAGACACGACATCACTGCCTTCGATCATCACCGGTCTGGCCACGCAATCGAGCAACTTCCTGGTAACCAGACCTGCCGTTTGCGGGCCGCCACTCTGTGCGACGAGCGCGCCAAACTGGTCGCCGCCCAGACGCCCCAGGACATCGCCATCGCGAAGACTCTTGCGCAGGCGGTTGCCGATACGCCGCAGCATCGTATCGCCCGCCTCATGGCCGAATGCATCGTTGACCCGGCTCAATTGATCAAGGTCGATCACGATCAATACGCCGGCCTGCCCGGCCAGCAGCCAATCACCGACGATACGGGCGAACCCCTGGCGATTGGGCAGTTCGGTCAGTTGATCGACGTGGGTCAAGGACTCGATACGGGCCTCGGCAGCACGCCGCTCCGACAAGTCGGTGACGAAGACCGCCCAGTTGAGGATAACGCCATCATCATTACGGATCGCACTGATATTGCAGCGAATGGGCAGAATCTTGCCGTTCTTGTGCACGGCGTTAAGCTCTCCGCGCCAGATACCATGCTCTTCAAGGGATTGCACGATGGCATCGAGCATCGCGGGCGATTCGCTGGCATCCAACATGAAGCGCGGCGGCTTGCCCTTGAGATCGGCGAGTTCGTAACCGCTCAGACTGCTGACGGCCTTGTTTAGCGTAACGACATTACGCTGGCTGTCGAGAATCAGCACCGCCTCGTTCGCATAGTCGAAAAAATGCGTAATCAGGCGCTGCCGCTCCTCGGCCTCGAAGCGCTCGGTCATGTCCCAGGCAACCCCGGCCAGGCCGGTTGCCTGGCCATCCTCGCCATAAACCGGGACACGCAGAAACTCCAAAGGCCGCAGCGTGCCCCCCAGTTCAAGCCAAAGAACCTGCCTGACCGGCTCTCCCTTGCGGTAGACCTCCAATTGGCCGGCGCGCAGTCGTTGCGCCTCCTCCGGCGGGAACAACTGCTCAACCGTTTTACCCAGCACGTTATCCATTGCGATCCCTCGATACCGGCAGAACGCCTCGTTCACCGCGAGATAGCGCCCGTCATTGTCGAGCAACCAGGCCGGATCGGGAATCGAGTCGAGCAAGGCACGCCCCTGCTTGGCCTTTTCGCCGAAGGCACGAGTCATTTTTTCAGCCACTTCCTCGACCTGGCGATACCCCCGATACCATGCCCGCATCAAGGCCAGCAGGGCCATCAGCAAGGCTGAGCCGAGCACGGCATAGATCGTCACTCGATGTCGCCATTCGCCGAGAATTTCGCGCTGCGAAAAGCTGACGCTGACGACCAGAGGAAAGCCCTCGACCAGCCGGGAAATCACGATGCGCGCATCCTCTCCCGCCTGAGCAGGCTGCCGGAATGTACCGAAAGTCAAACCGGAAGCCAGCCATTGCGCCAGGCCTGGACTATCCTGCTTGATTCCCTGTTGGCCGAGCAACCTCGGCCAGCGCGCGAACAATTCGAGATCCTTGTTAAGCAAGGCGATCGAACCCTCCCGACCGACGTCGAGATCACGGTAATAGCGTTCGAAATAATCGGCCCGCAACGTGCCCAGTACAACACCAGCGAACTTTCCTTCGCGGTCGAGGAGTCGACGGGCGAAGACGATCACCACATCGTTGGTCACGCGCGAAACCAGTGGTGGCGAAATAACCAGCCCGGCCGATGGATCATCGCGTAAACGCTGGAAATAAGGACGATCGACAACATTGATGTCGGCCAATACGCCGGTCGCGTCGTACAGATAATGACCTGCCGCATCGGCAACCCGAAAACTGTGCGCCTCGGGCAAACGCTTGAGGTATTGCTGGAGTTCGGGCTCCAGCACGGCACGCGGCACGCGGTCGACGACCGCGAACTGGAAGCGGTGGCTGAACTCGAGGAGAAACTGGTCGACCGTCTTGGCCGAAGCCTGCAGATGCCCTTCCAGCAACTTGACCAGTGCCGCACCCGAACGTTCTGCAGCCAGCAATTCGCGTTCGCGGGATTGATGCAAATCCAGCGCGACCCAAGCAAAAAGTCCCAGACACAGGATCGAAACCCATAGCACGCCGAAACGCAAAGACCATTTCGCTGCCAAGATTCCCCCTGCTGTTACTTTGACTGATTATCCATACAAGTCTAGCACAGCAAGCCAACTGCCTCTGACCCCGGTCGAGGATGCAGCCGGCCGGAAGCTCGGCTTCAGTTCATGCCCTTCTGCTTCAGGCAGCCTGCCAATGCGGCATCCATGGTCGCGACGTGCGTCTCGAACCAGGCGGGCAGCGCTTGCACATAGGCTTTTGCCGAGCTCAGTCGCCCGGCCTCGACGGCACGCCCGAAATGCGCCAATTCGCCGAGCACGCGCAAATGCTCGCTGTGATGTTCGCCGATGGCAGGAAAGCGACAAGCCTTCATCAGCTTGCCTTCGTGTTCGAAATGCGCGCGCGTATGTTCGCCCAATTGCCGAAACAGGTCGGGAAAAATCTGGTCAGATGCACCTAGCAGCGCATCGACCTGATCGATGAACGCCTGATGCGTGGCATCCATTTCGGCCACGCCCAGGCGATATCGGGACTCATCCCAAGGCATTAGATGGCGCCGTGCGTTTCGCGCTTGGCATCGTTGGTCGTCTTCAATGCTTCGTCGACCGTCGATTCCGCCAGCTTGAACTTGTACGACTTGAGGGCCGAATAAACCGTCACCACCTTGTCCGCCGCGCTCAAGCCCTTGAAATCGCCCTTGTCGAGCGCCACCAGGTCGGCCAGCTCGTTCCAGACCATGCCCTGGACCAGAGGGATGAAGGCGACCTTGGCACCATTGACGGTGGTCGTGAAACCGGTCGGAATATTGACCGTGAAGAAAACGGCAATGGTCGACGCATCAAAGCCCGGCCCGAATTTCTCGACGACGAAAGGAAACTGTTGCAGTTCGTCGAGAGAACCGGAAATCAGTTTCAGGCCATTCGCGTCACCGAGCAGAATCGCTTGCTTCAGGACGTCCGTCGGCGGCTTGCGCCGACCTTGGGCATCGGCCACTTCGCCTTCCTGAAGGACCAGCTCGCCGCGGTAGGCAACCAGGCCGGCGTCACTGGCGGCTTCCTTGAAATTGGCATTGAAAAAGAGGGATTCGTAACGATCGAGCGACATGTTGTTTCCTTACAGGTTTGAAATTCTTCAGGCGGCGACGGCAATCTCGAGCAGATCGAACACGTCTGCCTCGACGAGTTGCAGGCCGAGCTTCTTGCAGAACCGACGCTCCTTGTCGGTCGGCTCCTTGATCAACACCCAGCCGGCCGGCTGGGCTGCGGAAAAGATGATGTCGGCCATCACCATGCGCTCGGTATCGCGATTGAGGCGCAAGCCGAGCAGCAGGTATTGCTTGTCCTTGCGCAACTCCTTGACCAGCGGCGGAATCGAGAAGCCCCCCATCAGTTCGGTGATGTAGTCGACGTAATCGGCATCGGAGGCGATGTAATTGGCTTCCGGCTTCGGGGTGCCCATCGGCTTGAACAGGATCGGCGCATCGGCCTTGAGCTCGGAGCTTTTCTGGTAGGCCGCGCCATCCCAGAAATACAGCTTGTAGCGGAAGTCCGTACCGCCAAGGCGGGCGATACCGACGATCAGATTGTGCGGAACGCCGGCGTAGGAGTCCTGCAATTGCGTATCGCGATTGATGTCGATCACATAATGCGGAGCCAGGTCCTTGATCCACTCATGCACCGCACCGCGCGTCCAGACGGTTTCACCATAGGTGCGATTGAGGAACTTGGTGACGGCACTACGCCCGCGCTTGAGCTCGACATTCATCGCCGCGCGCGGGAACTCGTACATCAGCTTCGGCGCCATCGGCTTGCCATCGTTCATGGCGTAGATCAGCGAATTGCTGTCGGCCGGAATCGGAGCACCGGTCGCGGCATTTTTTACGTCAGCCAGGACGCCCGGTCCGAGATAGGGAACAATGCTGCCATCCTTGAGGCCGGCGATCAGCGAAGCACGAAGTTCTGGAGTCATGTTGTTTTACTCTGAGTAGGGGTGTGCCCCCTCACAGCAAATTCCACGCCTGAACAATATCCATATATTAATCAATGGCATAAAAACAACACCATCGAGAATTGTTCGATTTCCTACAGCATTAATGGCGCTTGGCCCGACATCGACAGCAGCTTCACGATGCGACTTTGTCACAGCCTGTCACGGGAGTTTCACCCGCTTGGGGGTAAGATGTCTGGCCTCAAGAATGCCCTGAGCCCCCCATTGCCCGATGTTCCGCCCGTCGTTTCCACTGTTGCTCAACTGCCTGACCCTGCTCGCACTTGCCGGATGCACAACTTCGCCAACGCCGGCTTATCGCGCGGAAGCCTTCGAAGCGGAAACTCCATTCCAGTTTCACAGTGAGCTCAAACCGCAGGAACTTTGCGATTACGGGAAGCGCGCCCTGCTCAGTCAGGGCTACGAGGTTGACGCATCTGCCCCGCTGAATATTCGGGGATCGAAATTCTTTCAGCCGCAAACGGATTATCAGGTGCAGTTACGAATCACCTTGGTCTGCCTGCCCACCGGGCGCGATTCGACGGTATACGCCAATGCCCTGCAAACCCGCTACGAGTTGAAGTCCGGCGGTAGCAGCACCGGCCTTAGCGTTGCCGGCATCGGCTCGATCTCGGTGCCCTGGCCGACCGATAAAAGCGCTTTGGTGAAGGTTGGCGAGGAAACGGTGATCGATGGCGAGTTCTATCGCCGCTTGTTTGTACTGATCGATACGCTGAAGAACTGACCCCCCCGGGGCCACAAGCGTCCCCTCTGGAGTCAGGGTTTTCGGGCAGAACCATCCGGCGTCAGATAGAGCGCTACCCCCAGCCCGATCAGGCCCAGCGGCCACCATTGGCGGAGCAATGCGACGATATCGATTTCCAGCAGATCGAGATTGACAGCCAGGGCCAAGGCACCAATCACCACCAAGGCCAGCGCCAAAAAATTGCCTTTCATCGCATTCTCCTGATTACGCTCACGCACGCCGGACGCCGACGACGCCCTCGACATCATGCACCAATGTCAGCGTCCGCTGCAGTTGTTGCAGATTGGTAATCTCGACCGTGAAACTCATGTGCGCCTTGCCCTGCTTCGACTGGGTGTTGACGCCGACGACATTGAGCTTCTCGCGAGTGAAAATCTCCGAAATGTCGCGCAGCAAGCCCTGGCGGTCATGCGCATCGACAATGATGTCGGCGGCAAAGACGCCGGTCGTCTGCCCGCCCCAAGCCGTCTCGATGACCCGTTCCGGATGCAATGCCGAGAGATTGGCGAAGTTCGGACAATCCATGCGGTGAATGGAAATCCCCTTGCCGCGGGTAATGAAACCCTGGATTTCGTCAGGCGGTGCCGGTTTGCAGCAACGCGCCAGCTGGGTCAGCAGCTTGTCGACACCGACGATCAGGATGCCCTGATTGCCTTCCACTGGCTTGCTCGGCCGGGTTTGCACCTCGTCCGGCGCCAGGTTGTCCGCCCCCGGATCGCCACCGCGCACCGTGAACTGGAACTGGCGCAGGTTCATTTCACCCCGTGCCGCCGCGATATACAGGTCGTCGGCCCGCGAAAAGCCGAGTTTCTGCGCCAGATCGTCGATATTGGCGCTGGTCTGGCCGGCCCGCTGCAATTCCTTGGTGACGATTGCCCGGCCTTCGGCCAGGGTTTCTTCCAACGCCAGATTGGCGAACCAGGCCCGTACCTTGACCCGCGCGCTCTTGGTGTGAATGTAATTGAGTGTCGGATTCAGCCAGTCGCGTGACGGCCCACCCACCTTGGCGGTAATGATCTCGACCTGCTGCCCGGTTTCCAGGGCCGTGTTGAGCGGCACCAGATGCCCGTTAACCTTGGCCCCGCGACAGCGGTGACCGAGGTCGGTGTGGACGCGGTAGGCGAAATCGACCGGTGTCGAGCCCTGCGGCAGATCGACCACCTTGCCCTGCGGCGTGATGACGTACAGCGTCTCGTCAAGCGCCGCCTGCTTGTAATGATTGATCCAGTCCGAACTGTCGGCGACCTCGTCCTTCCAGGTCAGCAGCTGGCGCAACCAGGCGATCTTCTCGTCGTAATCGTCCTCGCTCGTCCGCTTGCTGCCTTCCTTGTAGCGCCAGTGTGCCGCCACGCCGAGTTCGGCATGCTTGTGCATTTCCCAGGTACGAATCTGGATTTCCAGGCTGCGCCCGTCCGGACAGCGCACCGCGGTATGCAGCGAGCGGTAGTAATTGCCCTTCGGGTTCGAGATGTAGTCGTCGAATTCCTTGGAGATCGGCGACCACAGGTTATGCACGATACCGAGCGCGGTATAGCAGTCCTTGAGGTCATCGACGATGATGCGCAACGCACGGATATCGTAGACCTCGGAAAACTCGACGCCTTTCTTCCGCATCTTGTTCCAGATGCTGTAGATGTGCTTTGGCCGGCCATAGATTTCGGCATTCATCACGCCGGCCGACTCCAGTTCGCCACGCACTTTCTTGACCGCATCGGTGATGAACTGTTCGCGCTCGCTGCGCTTCTCGTCCAGCATCTTGGCGATCTTCTTGTAGATCTCGGGATGCAGGAAACGGAAGGAGAGATCTTCCAGTTCCCATTTCAGTTCCCAGACGCCGAGGCGATTGGCCAACGGCGAATAAAGCTCCAGCGTCTCGCGGGCGACCTGGACGCGCAGATCGTCGGGATGCGCCGCATAAAAGCGCAGGGTCTGCGTCCGGCTGGCCAGGCGCAGCAGCACGACACGGATATCCTCGACCATCGCCAGCAGCATCTTGCGCAGCACTTCCACCTGCGCCTTCATCTCGGCCGGATTGGCCTCGCCGGCCTCGATATTCGCCGCGACGAAACCCTTGGTGATCGGCCGCAGCTTGTTGAGCCGCGAAATGCCGTTGATCAGGTGCGCCGTCGGTTTGCCGAAGTGTTCCTCGATGCGGGCAACACCGTGCTCCTCGAAGGAAGGAATGGCAAACAGCACCGCTGCCATGCGCGACTCGGCATCGAGCTTGAGACCGGCAATGATCACGGCCATGCCCAGGGCATGCGACCAGATACGCTCGCCACTACCCAAAGTCTTGTCGCCGTAATGCTCCCAGGCATACTCGACGGCCTGCTTGAGTTGATCGGCCTCGGCGGGCGACAAACCTACGGACAGGGTGGCGAGAAACTGATCGAAGTCGCTCTGGGCAGCGACAGAATGTATGACGGATACCATGGGCGCGATTATACGGCCCTTGCCACCGGTTATCGGCACCTCCCTGCTTGGCATTTGATCAGCGTCAACACGAGTACGGCGCGCATCCGGGCAAACCCTGAGGGCAGGCTTTTCTCCTTCAGGCATAATCCGCCGACCATGCCCAAATTCCTTACCAATCCCTACCTGCTGCTGATCCTGACCACGCTGTTCTGGTCCGGCAACATGGTGCTCGGCCGCGGCATCCGCGGCGACGTGCCGCCGATGGCACTGGCCTTCTGGCGCTGGGTCATCGCGCTGCTGCTGGTCCTGCCCCTGGCGCTGCCGCATCTGAAAGCCCAGTGGCCCCTGCTCAAGCAGGCCTGGAAGCCGATCCTGATCCTCGGCCTGCTCGGCGTCGGCAGCTACAACACCTTCGCCTACGTCGCCCTGCAATACACCGGCGCGACCAATGCCGTCCTGCTCAACTCCTTCATCCCGATCGCCACCATCGCCATTTCCTGGGCCTTCCTGGGCAAGCATCTCAAACGGGTTGAGGGCCTCGGCGTCCTGATCTCGCTGGGCGGGGCGCTGACCATCGTCGCCCGCGGCGACCTCAACGTCCTGACCCACCTCAACCTGAATATCGGCGATGTCTGGATGCTCGGCGCCGTGCTGGTCTGGGCCATCTACACCGTCGGCCTGGCCTGGCGTCCGGCCGGCGTGCATCCGATGCTGATGCTGGCGGCAATGACCACGGTCGGCCTGAGTGCGCTGACTCCGGCCTACATCTTCGAGATGCTGCAGGGCCGGCACATCAATTTCAATCCTGGCTCGCTCGCCTCGCTCGCCTATGTCGGCATCTTCCCCAGCTTTCTCGGCTACATCTTCTACAACCGCGGCGTCGCCGAAGTTGGCGCCAACAAGGCCAGCCTGTTCATCCACCTGATGCCGGTGTTCGGCACCCTGCTCTCCGCCCTCTTTCTCGGCGAAGTGCCGTTCTGGTACCACTACCTGGGCATCGCCCTGATCTTTTCGGGCATCTGGCTGACCATGAAGAAATAATGGGTCTCTTCGACTGGCTGCAGCGCAAGCGACAACAGGCGATCCCGGCCCCGATCTGGGCCGACACCGTCGCCGGCCTGCCCTTCCTGGCTTGCCTGTCGGCCGCTGAACAGAGCGAACTGAAAGGCCTGGCCGAAGCCTTCCTGGCAGAGAAAGAATTCAGCACCGCCGGCAACCAGGTACTCGACGACCGCATCTGCACCGCGATCGCCGCCCAGGGTTGCCTGCCCATCCTCAAACTCGGTCTGGCCGCCTATCGCGACTGGGTGGGCATTGTCGTGTACCCCGACGAATTCGTCGTACCGCGCCGCATCGAGGACGAAAGCGGCATCGTTCATGAGTACGACGACGTGCTTTCCGGCGAAGCCTGGGAAGGCGGGCCGCTGATTCTCTCCTGGCACGACGTGCAACTGGCCGGCGACGGCTACAACGTGGTGATCCACGAGTTCGCCCACAAGCTGGACATGCTCAACGGCGAAGCCGACGGCATGCCGGCCCTGCATTCGGGCATCACCGAGGCGGAATGGGAAACGGTCTGCGCCGCCGCCTACGAGGACTTCTGCCAGCGGGTCGATGCCGGCGAGGAAACGCTGATCGATCCCTACGCCAGCAACGACCCGGCCGAATTTTTCGCCGTCCTGTCGGAAAGCTTCTTCGAGATGCCGGATGTGGTCGCTGCCGAGTATCCCGAGCTGTACGCCCTGTTCGGCCGCTACTACCGTCAGGACCCGCTGATGCGCCTGACGAAGGCCGCCAGTTCGGACAACACCCGCGCCTCCTGATCCTTGTGCGGCGAATGGCCGCAAGCCGGCAATTTGAGCACCTGGCTGCCCGGCACCCTTTCGCCGATTACCTCGATCTGCCGCATCGTCGCGTACTCGTCGTCCTCGCCCTGCATCGCCAGGACCGGGCAACGGATTTTCGCCAGATAGTCCACGATGTTCCAGTCGGCGAAAGGCGGCGACAGCCAGGTATCGTTCCAGTCGCTGAAAACCTTGCCCACATCGGCATGGTAGCGCCCCAGCTTGGCCGGCCAATCGGTCGTCTGCCAAACCTCACGCGCCGCCCGGATGCCGGCCAGCGTTTCGGCTTCGACAAACTCGTGCGGCGCCATCACCGCGATGCCCAGCGGCACTTCGGGAAAGGCTCCGGCAAAGATCAGCGCGATGCTGCCGCCATCGCTGTGACCGACCAGTATCGGGCGTTCGATGTGCAAGGCCGCCAGCAAGGCCGGCAGCGCCTCTTCGGCTTCGCGATGCATGTAGCGCAGGTTGCGCGGCTCCGGCCAGGGTTCGGAACCGCCATAGCCGGCACGCGACCAGGCGATGAGCCGGCAGCCGGTCGCGGCCGCCAGTTTTTCGGGGAAATGCCGCCACATGGCGACGCTGCCCAAACCTTCGTGCAGCAACAGCAAGGTCGGCCGGCCGTCGGCGGTAGCCGGAAAGTCGCGGTACTCAAGCCGCAAACCGTTGATCGTGATGTGTTTCATGCGCTCAAAAGAAAATCGCGAGCAATCGAAATCTGCTCTTCGGTCATGAACATCGGCGCGTGGCCGACACCAGCCACCTCAGCCAGCTTGGCCTGCGGGCCGCGTCGCCCCATTTCCAGCCAGGTGTCGCGGGTCAGCAAGTCAGACTCGGCGCCGCGCAGGACCAGGGTCGGGCAACGAATGGCATCGTAGATCGGCCACAGGTTGACGTCCTGGTCGACAAAAGCCGCCTGGAATGCCGCGGCGATCTGCGGATCGTAAAGAAAGCCCCAGCGCCCGTCGGGGCGCCGGGCGACGCTGCTTTCGGTCAGGTGCCGCCACTGACCCTCTGCAAGCTGACCGAAAGGCGCGCTGACCATTTTGACGTAGGCCAATGCCTCATCGAAGCTGTTCCAGGTCGGATCGGTACCGACATAAGCACCAATCCGGTTCAGCGATTCGGCCGTGATCAAGGGACCGACATCGTTCAGCAGCATTTTCTGGATCGGCGTGCTGTCCTGGCTGGCCAAGCCCATACCGATCAAGCCGCCCATCGAGGTGCCGACCCAATGCACCGACTCGACATTGAGCCGGGCGATCAGGGTGACCATGTCGCCGACGTATTGCGGGATGGTGTAGAAGGCCGGATTGCGCAAACGGCCGCTCTGCCCGCGCCCGACGACATCCGGGCAGATCACCCGGTAATGCGCCGACATCGCCCGGGCCAGCGCATCGAAATCGCGACCGTTCCGGGTCAGGCCGTGCACACAAACCAGCAGGCGCGGATTGTCGCGCTCGCCCCATTCGGTGTAGGCCATCCGGTGCAGGCCGGCCGGACTCGCACATTGCACGGTATGTTGGGTAAATTCCATGGTTGTCTCCTTCGTCGGCAAATGTATCACCGCCCGAACCAATAACGGCGATGCGCCGCTCGCCATCCAGACAGCTGCGTCCCTTGCTCGTTCAACTGCACGCGTACCGCACCATCCCGGTCGGTCCGCCAGGGATCGATACCGCGCCGCAGGTAACGCTCAACCACTTCCGCCTTGGGATGCCCGAAACGGTTGCGATAGCCGACCGGAATGACCGCTGCCCGGGCATTTACAGCCTCCAGAAAGGCTTCTGTGGAGGACGTCTTCGAGCCATGGTGCGGCACCAGCAGGACATCGGCCAGCAACTTGCCGGGAATGCGCTTGAGCAAATCGGCTTCGTCGGCCGCCTCGATATCCGATACCAGCAGCATGCGGTGACCGCCCGCTTCGACCCGCAACACGCAGGAGAGATGGTTGCTTTTGCCCTCGCGCGCGTAAATTTCGTCGGTCGGATGCAGTACCTCGAAAACGACTCCATCCCACACCCAGCGCTGGCCGGCCCGGCAGCGTTCGCCAACCGCCTCGGTCAACGAGGAACGGACCTCCCCGACCTGCAGCGCCGCCAGCACCGAGGCCGCCCCGCCCGAATGGTCGCTGTCGCGGTGGGTGACCATCAGCATGTCGATCCGGTTCAGCCCCAGGCTGCGCAGGTAAGGGACCACCACGCGCTGCCCGGCGTCCGACTCGGCGCTGTAGAGCGGACCCGGGTCATAAATCAGACTGTGCTCGCGGGTCTGCACCACCGTCGCCAGTCCTTGCCCGACATCGAGCACGGTAATCCATGCCTCGCCGGCCGGCGGTCGATCGACCGGCCAGAACAGAGCGGGCACGACCAGACAGGCCCCCAGCCAGCGCCCTGGTACGCCGCGCGGCAGCAGGCAGAGCGCCACACCCCAGGCGGCCACACCGGCTACCCAGAGCGGCGGCGCCGGGGCCTGCCAGACCGGCCAGACAGCGCACCAAACCAAAAACGCCATCAATATATCGAGTACCCAATGCGCCGCCGCCAGGATCGGCCACCAGGGAACCAAAGCGGCGAGCAAGGCCAGCGGGGTCAAGATGAAGCTGATCACCGGAATGGCCAGTGCGTTGGCCAGCGGCGAAACCAGTGACAACTGCTGGAACAGCAGCAACAGGATGGGCAAGGACGCCAGCGTTGCCGCCCACTGGACGAGCCCCCAATCGCGCAGGCGCTGACCCCAGCCGGTCGCTGCCCCGACCTGGGCCGAGCCAACATAGAGCAAGGCTGCCACCGCACCGAAAGACAGCCAGAACCCGGCAGCGAGGCAGGCCCAGGGATCGAACAGCAAGACCACCCACAAGGCCAGCGCCAATGTTCGGCTGGGCGCCAGCAAACGCCCGGAAAGCATGGCAACGGCTGCCACCATCAGCATGATCAAGGTACGCTGGGCCGGCACGGCAAAACCGGCAAGCAGCGAATAGAACAGCGCCGCCAGGCAAGCCGCCAGCACGCCGGCTTTTTGCGCCGGCAGGCGCTGTGCCAGCCACGGCTGCCGACGCCAGCCGGCATTGACCAGCCAGCCGAACAATGCAGCGACCATCGTCACGTGCAAGCCCGAGATACTCAGCGCATGCGTTACGCCGGTACGGTTGAAGATGCTCCAGAGATCGCCCTGGATCGCCTTCTGGTCGCCGACCGCCAAGGCCACCAGGATACCGACCCAGGGATAGTGCTCGACCGGCAAGGTCGTCAGGAACGAGGCACGAACCGCGTGGCGCAAGCGCTCGATGGCATAGTCCGGCCGCCAGACCATGTCGTTCAGGCGCTCTGCCGGATCGGGCCGGATATAGCCAGTTGCCCGGATATTGCGCTCCAGCAACCAGGCTTCGTAATCGAAAACACCGGGATTGGCGTTGCCGTGCGGCCGCTTCAACCTGACCGTGAAACGCCAGCGCTCGCCCGGCCGGACCGGCAAGCGTTCAAAGCTCTCGTCATCGTGCCGCCCCTGGTACCACGATAGATTGATGTGTGCCGGCACCCTTGCGCCCGGCGTTTCAACCACCTCGGTATCGAACTCGAAACGGCTTCCCTGGCTGAAATCCTGGGGCAAAGCGGCGACCACGCCTGACAGAATCACATCCCGTCCTTCCCAAGCCGGATCGAGTTGATCGGCCAGTCGAACATCCGCTCGCCAGGCAGCCCAGGCAAAGCCGAGTGCGGCGCAGGCAATCACGCTGAGCCAGCGGGAAGCGGCGCCATGCCAGCGCAGTTGCGGCAGCAAAAGCAGCACACCGGTCAGCACCCAGTTGCCGACAACAGGCAGCTCCGGCTGCATCTGCAAGCAGAGCACGCCACCGGCAAAGGCGAGAATATGGGATCGCATGCCGCCATGATAATGAACTAGTCATTTTTTGACAGCCCGAGGGCGGCCTGCGGCATGCTCCCCGCCATGGCAGGCGGGGTACCGAAGGATCAGGTCTTGAAGCGAGCGACTTCGCCGTTCAGGGTTTCCGCCAGTTGCCGCAAATCGCCGGCCGTATCGGCGTTGCCGGAAGCGGCGGCATTGTTTTCCTCCGCCATCTGGGCAATCCGTTCGACATTCTGTGCAATATCTGTGCTTGCTGCGGCCTGTTCGCGCAAGGCTGTCGTGATCTCGGAAACCGCATTCAGCACTTGCTTGGCCTGAGCCTGAACCTGGCCAATCGCGTTACCGGCCATCTGCGCCTGCTCGACTCCCGCCGCCACCCGTTGCACACCGAGCTTCATGCTGGAAACGGCGGTATCGGTATCGGATTGGATCGCCGTAATCATGGCCGAAATTTCCTGCGTCGATTTGGCTGTACGCTCTGCCAGCTTACGTACTTCGTCGGCGACCACGGCAAACCCACGTCCGGACTCACCGGCTCGCGCGGCCTCGATTGCCGCATTCAAGGCCAGCAGATTGGTCTGGTCGGCGATATCCTTGATGGTTCCGACAATGGTCGAAATCTGGTCCGACTGCCGACCCAGCGCCTCGACGGCAGCGGCCGATTGATTGACCGTTTCGGCGATCGATTGGATTTCCCTGACAACGTTCTCGACAATCCGGCCGCCATTGGCGGCGACTTCGTCCGACTCGCGGGAGTAGGTCTGGGCATCCTGAGCATTTTTTGCGATGTGATCGACACCAACCGTCATTTCCTCGACCGAAGCCGCCATGCTCGAGGCTGAATCGCTCTGCGCCGCCGTACTGGTCGATATTTCGTGACTTGAAGTCGACAAATGCTCGGCCGCCTGCCGCAGCGCGTGGACGTCGCGCTGAACACGCCCAAGCAACTCGCGAAACGCCAAGGCCATGTCATTGAAGTCGCGCCCCGCGCCATGCAATTCATCCTGCCCTTCAGTGCGAAACTCGACCGTCAGATCGCCTTGAGCCAGTCGCCGAGCCCCGGCAGAGAAAACCTCGACACTGCCGATCACCGAGTAGTAGCTACCAATACCCAAATACCCGACGACGAGCATGACCAGCAAGGATATGCCGGCTTCCCAATAGAGTACCCGCTGGGAAGCATTGCGACGCGCTTCCAGTTGCTGCTCGAACTGCGGGATCAAGGTCTCGAACATGATCTTGTAACCCAGATCGATAACCTGGGTAGTCATGGCGAAATACTCCTGCGGCGGCGTCGCAAACTTCTCGGCAAGGATATCCTCACGCACCAGCGTAAATATCTTCTCCACCCCGGCGGTAAATTCCTTGGTCGGTCCATCGAGCGCCGGACGCAAGTTCGGGGTAAAACGGACCACCTTGTCCAGATTGGTGTTCTGGATGCGCAAAGTCCCCGCCATCTGGGCGATGATCGATGAAACATCGATGCGAAGTTGCGGCGACAACTCCTTCTTGCTCAAGATCCCCGTCCCACGAGCCCGCGTGATGCCGAGCGGCTCGAGCATGGCCGGCATCTTGGTCACCACGGTATCCATGAAATAGTAGGTATCGATCTCCGGGTCGAGCGTCAATTCGGTTTCGTCGGCCACATCGACCATCAAACCGAGAACCTTTTCGATCAATGCCGAGTGCCGCTTGATGTTTTCCGCCGGCGTCCAACTCAAGCCCTGCGTCGCAATAGCCTCCCATTCCTGCTGGACGGACTTCCAGATGGGCGATTCGCGCATCGCAGGCGAGAGCGTTGCGGCTGTCGCCCTGACGGCTTCGACGACCTCCTTCTCCTTGGCCGCACGCTTCTCTTTCATCGCCTCGTTGCCATTCAGCACCCCGGATGAAAGTCCACGGTGCTGCTGGATGAACTGCGCCATGCGATTCATCGGCTTGAGCGACTGCAAGCCGGACAATTCCCGATTGGCGGTCGCGATATCCCGGCTCAGATTCGAATAGACGGTAACCAGCAAAACCGTCATGACGATGGCGACCGCGATACCCAGGACAAAAAACTTGCTCTTGTACTGCAAGCGATTCATCAACCTGACAGCAGGACCAAACAAAGCACGCATGGCAACTCCTCTTTACGCCGTTATTCGTCAGCGCTTCAATGAAATGCTGGCAAACCGCGCGATTTTGTTGTGGCGCGTGATTGCCTGCCGGCCATTACTGGCCGGACAACTCCCCGTCGTTCAGACGCAATACCCGGTCGGCTTTGGCTGCCAACTGCTGGTCATGCGTCACCATCACCAGACTGGCCTGCTGCTGACGCACGCGATCAATCAGCAGGTCGAAAACAGAATATGCCGTGTGGCTATCCAGATTACCCGTCGGCTCGTCGGCCAGCAAGCACGACGGTTCGCTGACCAAGGCGCGGGCAATTGCCGCCCGCTGCCGTTCTCCGCCCGACAACTCACCCGGACGATGCGCCAGGCGATGCGCCAGACCGACGGCCGTCAGCATTGCCGCAGCACGCGCCAAAGCTTCCTGCCGTTCGATGCGGCGGATCAGCAAGGGCATGGCGACATTTTCCTGGGCCGAAAATTCGGGCAGCAGATGATGAAACTGATAAACGAAACCCAGGTGCCGGTTACGCCAGTCGCCGCGTGCCACCTCGCCCAACGAGGAAAAATCGCGCCCCATCAGCTCGACGCTACCCGATGATGGTGTATCCAACCCGCCCATCAGATGCAACAAGGTACTTTTGCCGGAACCCGATGCACCGACAATGGCGACGGTTTCGCCGGGTGCGATGGCGAGGGAAACGTTGGCTAACACGGGCACGTCCAGGCCATCGCCGCGAAAAACCTTGCTCAGTCCAGTCGCTCGCAAAATCGGCTCACTCATAGCGCAACGCCTCCGCCGGATTCACACGCGAAGCCCGCCAGCTCGGATAGAGCGTTGCCAACAGGGCCAATACGAAAGCAATCAGCGTCACGCCCCAGACATCGCCCCATTGCAGTTCGGAAGGCAGATCGGAAATGTAGTAGACCTCTTTCGAGAGGAAATGCACGCCCAGGACTCTTTCAATAAAAGGAACGACAACATCGATGTTGAGCGCCAACGCCACGCCCCCGACCACGCCCATCCCCAGTCCGATGAATCCGACCAGCGCACCCTGAACAACGAAAACGGCCATGATCGACAGAGGCCGCGCACCCAATGTCCGCAGAATGGCGATATCAGCCTGCTTGTCCGTCACCGCCATGACCAGAGTCGAGACGAGATTGAATGCTGCCACCGCAACAATCAGCGACAAAATGATAAACATCATATTTTTTTCAATTTGCACCGCCCGGAAAAAATTGGCATGGCTTTTCGTCCAGTCATGAATGTAGGCATCTGCGTTGATGTAACGAACCAATTCGCGGGCGATACGCGGTGCCTGAAACAGATCGTCAACCTTCAGCCGCACGCCGCTGACCCGGTCGTCCATCTGATAGAGCTTCTGGGCGTCTTCGAGGTTGATCAAGGCCAGTCCGCTGTCGTATTCATACATCCCGACCTCGAAAATTCCGACAACCTTGAATGACTTCAAACGCGGCACCACCCCGGCTGGGGTAACGGTTCCCTGCGGGGCAATCAATGTCACCTTGTCGCCGGTGAAGACTCGCAACGAACGCGCCAGATCCGCCCCTAATACAACACCGAACTCTCCGGGTTTCAATTCATCAATATTACCACTTTTAATGCTTTTTCGAAAATCTGCAACTTTATCCTCTTGATCGGGCAAGATGCCACGCACCAAAGAACCTTTCACGCCACCATCGAAGGTGAACATTGCCTGTGACTGAATGAACGGGGCAGCAGCCCTGACTTCGGGGTGTTGCGCCGCCTGCGCGGCAATCGCCGGCCAATCGGACAATTCGCCATTGATGCCCGAAATCTGGATATGGGAAGCGACGCCCAGAATCCGCGTACGCAATTCCTTCTGAAAGCCGTTCATCACCGAAAGCACGACAATGAGCGCCGCCACCCCCAAACCGATACCAAGCATCGATATCAGCGAAATGAAAGAAATAAAATGGTTGCGGCGCTTGGCGCGGGTATAGCGCAGGCCGATCAGCAGTTCGTAGGGCAGAGCCATGCGGGAAGGAAATCCGGGCAAAAACGCTATGGTACACTCAAGCGCTTTTTCGACGTCTGCTGGCCAGGATTCCCGTGCATCTCACCCTGCTTGTCCCCGAACTGATCTGGCCCGAACCCGCCGACCAATTCACCCTCGGCAAGCTGTCCTTGCCCGGGCTCGAAACCCTGCTGGCTCGCGCCCGCTTCGAACACCGCCCGCGCCGTGCTTTCGAACAAGCTCTGGCGAGCAGCCTGAATCTTGACCCCGCCCCCTTCGGACCGCTTCGCTTACTCGGCGAAGGCTGTGCCGAAGCCCGCGACGGCCACTGGCTGTGTGCCGACCCGGTACATCTACGCTTTCATCACGAACGCATTGTGCTGGCCGATGCCGGCGCCTTCGAGCTGTCCGAAAACGAAGCGCGGCAGATCGCAGCTTCGCTCAACGAGGAGTTCGGCGATATCGGTCATTTCCACGTTGCCGAGGCCAGGCGCTGGTACTTGCGTCTGCACACGCCGCTCGCGCATCACGTCGATCCCTTGTCCTGCGTCGCCGGGCGGCGCGTTGACGATGAACTGCCCAAGGGCGACTCGACGCTGAACCGCTGGCTCAACGAAGTACAGATGTTCCTGCATGGACATCCGATTAACGAGCAACGACAAGCTGCCGGCCAGCCGATCATCAACAGCCTCTGGCTATGGGGTGGTGGCACCCTGCCCGCCCCCACCAACGGATGCTTCAGCGAAATATGGAGCACCAATCCGCTAGCAGCTGGCGTCGCCCTTGCCAGCGAGCGCCCTGTGCATGCCGTCCCCGCCAATCTCGATGCGTTGACGCGCCAAGCCGGCGCGACCCCACTCGTCGTGCTCGATACGCTGCTGCCGCGCGTCCTGTACGAGGATGGCGAAGGGTGGCGCACCCAGCTGACGCAACTCGATGCCGACTGGTTCGCCCCGCTTGGCAAAGCACTGGGACGCCAGATCAGAAGCATCGAACTGATCGCACCGACCATTTTCGGTGAATTGCACTACACGCTACAGGCCAGCGATCGCTGGAAATTCTGGAAACGCGCCCGGCCGCTTCCCGAACTCGCCCAGCAACTTGCCGAACTCGCCCAACCATGACCCGCATCGTTACTCGCTCCGTTCCGCAACGCACCGTCTGGCAACTTGAGCAGCAGGGTTTGCACCCGCTACTTGCACGCCTCTACGCCGCGCGCGGGGTGCAGGACAAGGCCGAACTCGACTACGAACTCAAATCGCTGATTCCGCCGACAGCCTTGACCCATGCCTCCGATGCCGCGCAGATTCTTGCCGACGCGATCGAGGCCGAAGCCCGCCTGCTAATCATCGGCGACTACGACTGTGATGGCGCAACGGCGACCGCCGTCGGCATGCGTGCCCTGAAAGCGCTGGGTGCCGATGTCAGCTTCCTGCTGCCGGACCGTTTCAAGCTCGGCTACGGCCTTTCTCCGCAAATCGTCGATGTCGCGGCGCAACAGTCGCCCGATCTGATCATTACCGTCGACAACGGCATCGCCAGCCTGGAAGGGGTGGCCCGTGCCCGCGAACTGGGCATTGCGACGCTGATCACCGACCACCATTTGCCGGGCGAAACGCTCCCGGAAGCCGACTGCATCGTCAACCCCAACCAGCCGGACTGCACCTTCCCGTCGAAATGCATCGCCGGCGTCGGCGTGATGTTCTACGTGATGCTTGCCCTGCGCGCCGAATTGCGCGAACGCGGTTTTTTCGAAGACCATCCCGAACCCAATTTCGCCGATCTGCTCGATCTCGTTGCCCTGGGCACGGTCGCCGACGTCGTCAAGCTGGATCGCAACAATCGCATCCTGGTAAGCCAGGGTCTCAAACGCATGCGTGCCGGTCGCCTGCAACCGGGACTCGCTGCCTTGTTCAAGGCCACCAGCCGCGACCCGAAACGGGCTTCGGCCTTCGACCTGGGCTTTCTCATCGGCCCCCGTCTGAATGCCGCCGGGCGCCTGGCCGACATGCGTCTGGGCGTCGAATGCCTGCTCACCGACGACCCCAGCCGGGCGCTACAGATCGCCCAGGAACTCGACGCGCTCAACCGTGAGCGGCGGGAGATCGAATCGGATATGCAGGAACAGGCGCTGATCCTGCTTGAAGCCATGGACGTGAACGACCCGGCTGCAGGCGTTGCGCTGTTCGAACCGAGCTGGCACGAGGGGGTGGTCGGCATCCTGGCCTCGCGCATCAAGGAAAAGCTGCACCGCCCGGTCTTCGCCTTTGCCCCGAGCGAAGGCGGCATCATCAAGGGATCGGGCCGTTCGATCCCCGGACTGCACCTGCGCGATGCGCTCGATCTCGTCGCCAAACGCGCCCCTGGGCTGCTCGTCCGTTTCGGCGGCCACGCCATGGCGGCGGGAGCCACCCTGTGCGAGGACGATTTCGAAAAATTCCGTCAGCTATTCGCCGAAGTCGCTGCCGAGTTGCTGGCCCCGGCCGATCTGACCCGCACGCTGGAAACCGATGGCGCACTGGAAGGCAGCTACTTTTCTCTGGAAATGGCCCGCCTGCTGGAAAACGAAGTCTGGGGACAAGGTTTCCCCGCCCCGCTGTTCATCGACGAGTTCGAAGTCGAGCAACAACGCGTACTCAAGGAAAAGCACCTGAAACTGCGGCTCCGCAAAGGCAACACGCGTATCGATGCCATCCAGTTCAATTTCAGCAAACAACCCGGCTCCACAACGAGAGCGGCTTACCGCCTATCGATCAATGAGTACATGGGCGTCGAAACAACGCAACTCATGATCGAACACCTGGAGTAAGCTAGGAAAAGTGGCCTCAGCCCGCCAGGCTACCCCTCGGGCGCTTGGCCGGACGCGGCCCCGGCGTAGCTTCCGCGACTTCGCTCAGTTGCAGGCCCTGCACCCTCATCTCGGCCATCACTTCTACCTCGCTGGCGCCTGACTCGATCGCTGCCGCCCTTACCTGTGCCTGACCGTCTGCGTTGGCATCGAAATGCACCGAGCAATCACGTCTTCCACCACACATCACCGATTTGGCGAGCTGGCGCACATAGTCCATCTCGAACGGTTGGCTCAACAAGGGAATACTGACGCGGTACCCGGCCAGCTTCTCGGGGCTCCCCCAAATCAGGCTGACCAGCCTTGGCAAACGACGATCAATCGTGCTAGCCACTTCCGCAGCTCGAAGCGTCAAGCCATCGCGTGGTGTCTGGCTGAGCAGACATTGCACACTCAGGTTGGCAGCGGCATACCAGCAAGCCCAACGTGGTGCATCACTATCCGCCGGTTCGAGGTTGGCAAAACAGCTCATCGGCAGGGCAAAAAAAGCAAGGCACAGCAGCCGGCGCGCGGCATGAACGAAGCGATACATCGTCTACTCCTGGCAATCCCGCCATCCTGGAGCCGGGTATGACCCGTCCCTTTAGACCGGAGACTTTGCGACCCCGCCTTTCGGTCGGGTGTGCCTTTTTCAGAACGGATGGGGCCATGACCAAACATGCACCATCACCTCGAATTGACAGCTATCAAATACTGCCAGGACCGATTTTTAGCATTTTTATGATCTATGTCAACTTTTTTAAACCCGACATTTGACAAACCCGCTTGCCAAATTTTAAATAACGCGCTCGCATAATTCGATCACAATTTGGCAAAACACGTCACGTTGTTGCCACAATCGAAAGCGATACTTGAACCGAGTCCGAACGCAAAGGCCGCGCTTCAGAGACAGGCATGACGATTGCTTTACAAAAGCATCACTTGAGGAGGTAATCATGGCCAGCCCGCATCATCCGACGACGAACGCGAGTAGCGAGTTGCGGCTGGAGATGCCGGCCCGCCTGGATTTCGATGCGGCCCGCAAGTTGATCGCACATGCCCAGCAATGTTCCGCCACGGGAAAATATGCAAGGCTTTGTCTCGACTTCAGGAAAACCCAACATTTGGACACGGCGGGACTCGGCAGCCTGCTGGTGGTCGCCGAACATTTTGGTGTGCAAACACAAATCGAGATCGAAGGCGCCGTCGGCATGGTGCGCCAACTGCTCGACATGGCCTGCCTCGATGAGGTCCTTGCTCACGGCAAGGCTTGCAGCCTCGATCCGACTCGGCCGCGCCTGGCCAAACAAAACTAATAACGCACCCCGGGCGGCGGGGTAAACGAATCCAGTGCGTGCAGATACGCGGCGCGCGCAAAGGCGCTGGGATCGGTCGAGTTCCGCTGGCTCATCGAGCCCTTCAACTGCCCTACCGAGGCATATTCCCGCGTCTCCATCCAGTGGGCAATGCCATCGAGCATCTCCATCAGCACCTGCGGCCCACGCTCGAGCAAGGCACTGGCCAGATGCACCACATCGGCGCCGGCCAGCAGCATCTTCAAGGCATCGGCCGCCGTATGCACACCGCCGGTCGCCGCCAGGCTCAAGCCGGTACGTCCGCGCAGGATGGCCACCCAGCGCATGGTCAGCAAGACATCGGCAGAACTGGATAGCTGCACGCGGTCAACCACGCTCAGCGTATCGAGATCGATATCCGGCTGGAAAAACCGGTTGAACAAGGAAACGCCGGCCGCACCCGCCGCCTCGACCTGGTGCACGAAATGCGGCAAGGAAGAAAAGAATGGCGACAACTTCATGCTGACCGGAATCGTCACCGCCTGCCGCAACTCCCGAAGCAGGGAAATGTAGTGATCTTCCAGTGCCTCCCCCGACAAGCCGGGGTCGCCCGGCATGTACCAGGCATTGAGTTCCAGGGCATCCGCCCCGGCTGCCTGCATTTCCCGCCCCAGTTCGACCCAGCCGTTAAGCGACGAGCCGTTGAGGCTGGCTACCACCGGAATCGACAGCCGCTGCTTGAGGCGGCCGATCTGCTCCAGGTAGCTGTCCAGACGGCTTTGGTAATTGTCGGCCGCCGGCAGGTGACCGGCCGCCTCGCCGAAGGCGTCGGGATGCACCAGGAAACGGTCGATCATCTGCTCGTCGTTACGGACATCCTCTTCGAACAGGGAGTGCATGACGATGGCCGCCGCCCCGGCATCTTCCAGATGCAGCACCGGATCGAGCCGGTGGCTGAGCGGCGTGGATGACGGAACGAGCGGGTTTTTCAGCTTCAGGCCGAGATAGTTTGTACTCAGGTCAGGCATTTTTGTCTCCGTTCTCTTCGGCGCGAGCCGCCGCTTGTTCCTCGATGGCCGTTTCCGGCAAGGCAAGGCCGGCCAGTTCGACATATTCCTGATGGCGCAGCCGGGCGTTCTGCTCCGCCATGTCCATGAAGCGGGAAGCCGCCTCCGGATGCAGGCGTTCAAGCACGGTAAAGCGCGCCTCGTTACGGGCAAAGTCGCGGAAGGGCACGCTCGGCGCGGCACTATCCACCGACAGCGGATTCTCCCCCTGCTCCCGTCGTCGCGGGTCGTAGCGCAACAAGGGCCAATGGCCGGACTTGACCGCCAGATCCTGTTGCCGATGGTTGTGCGACATATCGACCCCATGCGCGATACACGGGCTGTAGGCAATGATGATCGAGACACCGGGATAGCTTTCGGCATCCAGGAAGGCCTTCAGCGTGTGCACGTCCTTGGCGCCGTAGGCCACCTGGGCGACAAAGACGTTTTCGTAATCCATCGCGATGCGCGCCAGGTCCTTCTTGCGATTCGGCTTGCCGCCGGCGGCAAACTTGGCCACAGCCCCCAGGGGCGTGGCTTTCGAGTTCTGGCCGCCGGTATTGGAGTAAACCTCGGTATCGAGCACCAGGATATTGACGTTCTCGCCCGAAGCGAGCACATGGTCCAGGCCACCGAAGCCGATATCGTAAGCCCAGCCGTCGCCGCCAATGATCCAGACGCTGCGCCGGATCAGGTGCTCGGCAATGGCCGCCAGCGAGGCAGCGGCCGGGGTGGCAATTTCGCCCAGCCGATCCTGCAGCGCGGCAACCCGCTGCCGTTGTTCATGGATACCGGCTTCCGTCGCCTGATCGGCCGCCAGCAAAGCCTGCACCACCTCGTCGCCCAGCTCCAGGGCCATCGCCCGCAGCTGCGTCCGCGCTGCCTCGGCCAGCTGGTTGCTGGCCAGCCGCATGCCAAGGCCGAATTCGGCGTTGTCCTCGAACAAGGAATTGTTCCAGGCCGGGCCGCGGCCGCTGGCATCGGTCGTATAGGGCGTGGTCGGCAGATTGCCGCCGTAGATCGACGAGCAGCCGGTGGCGTTGGCCACCAGCATGCGGTCGCCGAACAATTGCGTCGCCAGCCGGATATAGGGCGTCTCGCCGCAGCCGACACAGGCACCGGAAAACTCGAACAGCGGCTGCAACAGCATGGCCCCCGGCACAGTCGTCCGCTTGGCCGCCTTGCGGTCATAGTCGGGCAGAGTCAGGAAAAAGGCCCAGTTTTCCGCTTCCTGCCGGCGCAATGGCGCCTGCTCAGCCATGTTCAGGGCCTTACGCGACACGTTCGACTTGTCACGGATCGGGCACACTTCAACACACAGGGTGCAACCGGTGCAGTCCTCCGGTGCCACCTGGTAGCTCATCCGCCAGCCGGCCGGATAATCCTTGCTCCGCGTCGGCATCAGCTTGAAGCCGGACGGGGCCGCATCGGCCAGTTCGGGCGGGAAGACCTTGGCCCGGATCGCCGCATGCGGGCAGACGAAGACGCACTTGCCGCACTGCGTGCATAAATCGGTTTCGACCACCGGAATCTGCAGCGCCAGATTGCGCTTTTCGTATTTCGCCGTCCCGGTCGGCCAGGTGCCATCCGCCGGGAACAGCGACACCGGCAGGCTGTCGCCATGGCCAGCAATCAGCGGCAAGGTCAGGCGACGTACAAAATCGCTCACCTGGCGAGCCGCTCCCGGCGCCGATGTTTCACCCCCGCCCGACTCCAGCGGGTAGTCGACGGCATGCAGGCAAGCCAGCGTCTTGTCGATGGCGCGGTAGTTCAATTCGGCGATCCGTCGCCCCTTGCGGCCATAGGTCTTCTCGACCGCATGCTTGATCGCGGCAATCGCATCGTCCTGGGGCAGGATGCCGGAGATGGCGAAAAAGCAGGTCTGCATCACGGTATTGATCCGCCGCCCCATATCGGCCTCGAGCGCCACCTGATAGGCGTCGATGACGTAAAAACGGATGCGCTTTTCCACCATCTGCCGCTGCATGGCCGGCGACAAGCTCGCCCACACCTGATCGGCCGGCAGATGGGTATTGAGCAGGAAGACCGCCCCGGCGGCGGCATGCACCAGCAAGTCGTGGGTTTCGAGAAACAGCGGCTGGTGACAGGCAACAAACCGGGCATCGCCGGCACCGGTCAGGTAGGCCGAACGAATCGGCTGCGGCCCGAAGCGCAGATGCGACACCGTCATCGCCCCCGACTTCTTGGAGTCGTAGACGAAATAGCCCTGGGCGTAGAGATCGGTCTCGTCGCCGATGATCTTGATCGAATTCTTGTTAGCCGACACGGTGCCGTCGGAACCGAGACCATAGAACACGGCAGCAAAGGTTTCCGCCGCCGCAGCGGTCCGGAAAGCCGGATCGAACGGCAGCGACAGGCGACTGACATCGTCTTCGATACCCAGCGTAAATCGCCGCTTCGGCGCCGCCTCGGCCAGGGCAGCGTAAACGGCCAGCACCATGGCCGGATTGAATTCCTTGGAGCCCAGCCCATAACGACCGCCGATGACCTGCGGCAGTTGGGCAAAGCGCGGCGCCGGATTCGCCAGATCCTCGGCCATTGCGACCAGCACGTCCTTGTACAGCGGCTCGCCGGCGGCACCTGGTTCCTTACAGCGATCGAGCACGGCAATCGCCCGCGTCGTGGCCGGCAACGCCGCCAGCAAGGCGGCCGGCGCCCAGGGGCGGAACAGCCGCACCTTGAGCAGGCCGACTTTCTCGCCCTGGCGGTTGAGATGCTCGACGGTCTCTTGGACCGTCTCGGCCCCCGACCCCATCAGCACGATGACCCGCTCCGCATCCGGCGCACCGACGTAGTCGAACAGGCGATAGTGACGTCCGGTCAGTTTGCCGAAACGCGCCATCGTTTGCTGAACGATCTCGGGAAAGGCATCAAACCAGGGGTTCTGCGCCTCGCGAGCCTGGAAAAACACGTCCGGATTCTGCGAGCTGCCGCGCAACACCGGGTGTTCCGGCGACAAGGCACGGCTGCGCAGGGCGATGATCTGCTCCTGCGGCAGCAGCGCCTGCAGGACGGCATCGTCGAGCGGCGCAATCTTGGCCACTTCGTGCGAGGTGCGGAAACCATCGAAGAAATGCAGCACCGGGATCCGGCCGGCCAGCGTCGCCGCCGTCGCAATGGCCGCCATGTCATGCGCCTCCTGCACCGAATTGGAGGCCAGCAGCGCAAAACCGGTCGCCCGGGTAGCCATCACGTCGGAATGGTCGCCGAAGATCGACAGCGCGTGCGTCGCGATGGCACGTGCTGCGACATGGAAGACGGTCGGCGTCAGTTCGCCGGCAATCTTGTACATATTGGGGATCATCAGCAGCAGCCCCTGCGACGCGGTGAAGGTCGTGGCCAGCGCGCCGGCCTGCAAGGCGCCATGCACGGTGCCGGCCGCTCCGCCTTCGGATTGCAGTTCGACGACGCGGGGTACGCTACCCCAGATATTGCGTTTGCCCTGGGCCGCCCATTCGTCGGACAACTCGCCCATGCCGGACGACGGGGTAATCGGGTAAATGGCGATCACTTCGGACACGCGGAAGGCCACGTGGGCGACGGCTTCATTGCCGTCGATGGTGAGCATGTGTTTCATGATGTGTTCCTGATGACACAGCTGCACACGCCTGAAGGTGCGCAGCCTGGCTGACGGCCGGCCCCCGCCGGCAGCGCCCGATGCTGCAATGCAACACCGCCATTCTACGCCCCAATGCCCGGTTCATATGCCGAGCAATAGAAGGAAAAACTGATGAATTTTTTGCCGGAGAAGCCGGCTCAGGCGCCGGAAATCATTTCGGCCCGCAAACGCAGGAAGCCCGGGATCTGCTCGGCCGGCATCGCCTTGGCGAACAGGTAGCCCTGGAACTCGTCGCAGCCCAGGCAGCGCAAGGCTTCGAACTGGCTTTGGCGCTCCACGCCCTCGGCGACGATACCCAGGCCGAGACTGCGTCCGAGCGAAATCACCGCGCGCGGAATGGCCATCGAATCGGCATCGCGGTCGCATTCCATGACGAAGGAGCGATCGATCTTGAGCACGTCGATCGGGAAACGCTTCAAATAGGCCAGCGACGAATAGCCGGTGCCGAAATCGTCAACGGCGATGCGTACCCCCAGCGCTTTCAGGGCCGAGAGCATCTTCACGGTCTGCTCGACATCGCCGACCAGCATGCTTTCGGTAATTTCCAGTTGCAGGCAGCTCGCCGGCAAGCCCGATTCGGCCAGCACCAGGCTGATCTTGCCAAGCAACTCCTGGTCGGCGAACTGGCGGGCCGACAAATTCACCGCCATGGTCATTTCCGGCCAGCCGATATCGACCCAGTGGGCCGCCTCCTGGCAGGCGGCGCGCAACACCAGGTCGGTAATCGGGTTGATCAGGCCGGTTTCCTCGGCCACCGGAATAAAGCGTGTCGGCGGCACGCTGCCCAGGGTCGGGCTGTTCCAGCGGATCAGCGCCTCGAACCCCGAGACCTGTCCTTCGGCGTTGACCTTCGGCTGGTAATGCACCCGCAGCTCGTCGTTTTCCAGTGCGCTGCGCAGCGCCATTTCCATTTCCAGCCGCTCGTAGGCCAGACCGTTGAGCTTGGGGGTGTAAAACTGGAACTGCCCCTTGCCAGCCGCCTTGGCCTGGTACATCGCGGCATCGGCCTGGCTGAGCAGGGTCTCGAAAGTCTGGCCCTCGGTCGGATAGACGGTAACACCAATCGACCCGCCGACCCGCAGGTCATGACCATCGAGCAGCACCGGCTCGGCGATGCGGCGCTGGATGCGTTCCAGTGTCTGGCCGAGATCCCCGACATCTGACTGGTCGGCCAGAACCAGCACGAACTCGTCGCCGCCGTAACGCGCCACGGTATCCACTTCGCGCAGGCTGCCGCTGAGGCGATGCGCGATTTCCTGCAACAGCCGATCGCCGACCGCATGCCCCAGGCTGTCGTTGATGATCTTGAAATTGTCGAGATCGACAAAGGCCACCGCCACCGGCCGACCGCTACGCCGCGAACTGCGCATCGCCTGTTCGAGCCGGTCCTGCAGCAGATTGCGATTGGGCAAACCGGTCAGCGGATCGTGCGTTGCCTGGTATTCCAGTTGGGCCTGGTGTTGACGCCGCTGCGTGATGTCTTCGACCGTGCCTTCGTAATACAACAACTCGCCCTCAGGGGTCAGCACGGCATGGGCATTCTCGGAAATCCAGATTCGCTCGCCATCGCAGCGATATACCTCGGACTCAAAATCGCGCACCAAGCCTTTGCGCCGGATCTCTTCGGCGAAATCGTCGCGGCGCGCCGGGTCGACGTAGAGGCGATGCGCGATATCCGAAATGCCCTCGACCAAGGCTTGCGGCGTCGGAAAGCCGTAAAGGTCGGCCAGAGCCTGGTTGGCCGCCAGATAATGGCCATCGCGGGTAGTCTGGAACATGCCGATGACCGATTTGTCGAAGACGCTGCGGAAACGCATTTCCGCCTCGGCCAGGCGTAACTGACCCAGCACCCGTTCGGTGATGTCCTCGATGAAGCCTTCCAGCACGCGTCCGCCAAATTCGTCGATGACGCAGGTACCACGCTCCAGCACCCACTTCTCCGCACCGTCCCGGCAAGTGATCCGGTACTCGATGCGGTAGGGCGCCCCTTGCTCGATGGCGAGCATGATCGCATTACGTACCATGTTGCGATCTTCAGGATGGGTCAAGGCCTCCAAGGAAATCTTCTGGCTTGCCTCCAACTCCTCCGCACTGTAGCCAGTCAGTTCCTTACAACCGGCGCTGACGAAATGGATACTCCAATCAGCATCGATCGCACATCTGAACAGCATGCCATCCAGGTTATCCACCAGTACCTGCAGGACGCGCTCGCTGTCGATGCGCGCCCAGGCGCTTTCCTTGGCAGGCAATGCCGGTCGCAACACCGACACGATTCTGGAGAGCAGTCGTTTGATCATGCTCGCACGGCTGGGCCGGACTCCTCGGCACCCTGTGCCAGGGCATGCAACATCTGACCGCTTTGATCAACCCAGGCAATTACGGCATCGATCACCTGCGTAGCGATTCCGAAATACTCCTCGGGCGCGATCCGCACGCCATCGCTGAGCAACATGCTGGTCCGCACCGTACGGGCCATCTGCTGCAGGCTGGCACGCACCCGCGCCGTCAGCGGACCTCCGTCGTTGGCTTGGGTCGCCTGCTCCAGCAAGGCTTCAGCGCGGGAGACCAGGAACATCAGGCGCACCCGCGCCACTGGCGAACAACCGCGGCGTGCCGCGACGCCCGCACCGATGGCCCGCGCCTGGCCAAGCGCTTCGGCCAGGGCCGGCAGTCGATAAGCGAAATTGCGGGCGCGACCGATCTCCTCAGTCTCCATCGCCAGCGGCTCGATTCTCGCCTCGCCCAAGGCGGCCAACCAGTCGAGTGCCTGGGCGATCATGTGACTATGCTCGGCAATGCTTTGTTCGGCCGACTTGCCTTGAAGCGTGTCCACCAGACTCCGCCAGCGAAAGGCGAAGAGCGCCACATCATTGCCGACAAAACAAGGGGCGTGGCGCTGCGCTTCGTTACGCGCTGCCTGCATCAAGATCGGGAACAAGCCTTCGATTTCCAGCTGTTTCTGGCGCAGACGAGGTAGAAACCCGGCATCACCGGACAACCAGGCGCTGCTCAAGCCACGGTGCTGCTGCAAATTGACAACCAATGTCAGCAGATGCCGACAACTCTCGATCACCGGACCGATCCCCTGCGCCGAGCGGCGAGCCTGACGACGTCGGTAAAGGCGCCGAACGAGCAGCAGGGCCGGGACAATCAAGGTAAAAACCAGCAGGGGCCAGACCGTCGTCATCTTCATTACTCGTAGCGATACGTTTTCATGGTTTCGTTCAATTGCACCGAAAGCTGATCGACGTAGCGCGACAATTCGCTGCTTTCGCGAACGAGCAACTCATTGCGATCGGCCAAACGGGTCAAATGACCAATATCGAGGGCCACATGTTCGCCGGTATTGCATTGCGTCGCGCTGCTCGTTGCGATTTCACGCACCAAAGACAAGGTGCGCTGCGAATTGGCGGCAACCGAGAGCAGGGCATCGGCCGCCAAGGCCCCCTCCTCGGCACTGGCCCCGGCGCGTTGATTGCTGGTCAACATCGTGGCGACCATCTGCTCGATCTCGAGGCGAATGCGACCGATCAGTTGATTGATTTCCTCGGCGGCAACGGTACAGCGCTGGGCCAGTTTCCCCACCTCGTCGGCAACCACGGCAAACCCACGCCCCTGGTCTCCCGCCCGCGCCGCCTCGATTGCCGCATTCAATGCCAGCAGGCTGGTCTGTCCGGCAATCTCCTTGATCACTTCGACAATCTTGCCGATTTCCTGCGAGCGCTCGCCCAGGCTGCCGGCGGCCGTTGCCGAGTCAGCAACGGTTGCCGCCAGCACAGAAACGCTTTTTGCCAACTCGCCGACCTGCTCCGCCCCCCGTTTGGCCACTATCAATGTCGAATCAGCCACTGCCGCCGCTTCGTCGGCCTGCTGACAAGCCAGGCGCAAACCCTGCGTCAGGTTTTCCAGGGAAGCCGCCGATGAGAGGGTCAAGTCGCGCTGCTGTTTGACCCCATCGTTGCCACCCGCCGCATTCGCCATGCTTTCATGGGCCACGCTGTTCAACTCCTGGGCGGCACGGGCGACCGTCTTGACGACCTGCCCCAAGGCACGCGCCATACTATTCATGTATTCGGCAAATCCCGCATAGCGCCCCATACCGGTCGCCATGCGGTAATTCAGATCGCCACCCTGCAGGGCTCTTGCAAAGTCGATCAAGCTTGCCAGCCAACGCTCTCCGACAAGCAGGCAACGCCAGATCACGCCGCAGGCGAGCGCGGCAAACAGGAAGGCGAATAGCGCCCAGGTCCAATCCCCTCGCCCCCAGGCCCACCCCAAGCCAACACAACTCGGGACCAGAAGCGCAATACCGCGAGCGGCCGGCAGCAACAAGGCCGACCCAGGCAAGACGCCGGGTGAAGACGAAAAAGCAGGCGCAAAGGTCATTTCGGGGCGATGGCAAGGAACACAGGCTTGATATAGCAAAACAGGTGCCAAGCGCAACCTGCTATTACGAATCAATTACTTACCCATTACCCGAAGGTACAAGACGCAAGCAAACCAGCGCCAAATCCACCACTCGCACCGATTTGGTGCAACCTTGAAGCACAAGCGCCAATGCCGCCAAGCTCTCCGCGGGCGAGCCATTTGCGCAATGTATAATTCTGCCTTTGCACTTTATCGGCCTGAATAACAATGGAAGCAGAACAACTCAACAGCATCTCCAACAAGCTCGATGATATCGCGCAGCGCGCGGCCGAGCTTCGGAGGTATCTTTGACTACGATCAGAAACGCGAACGCCTGACCCTCCTCAACCTGGAGATGGAAGACCCGAAGATCTGGGACGACGCCAAGCGCGCCCAGGAACTCGGGAAAGAAAAGAAATCGCTTGAAGACATCGTCCTCGTCCTCGAAGAAGTCGACGCCGGCCTCAAGGATGGGCGCGAACTCTTCGACATGGGCAAGGAAGAAGGCGACGACGACACGCTGCTCTCGGTGCAGGCGGACAATGTCGGACTGGAAGCGAAGATCGCCGCCCTCGAATTCCGCCGCATGTTCAACAATCCGTCGGACCCGATGCCCTGCTTCCTGGAAATCCAGGCCGGCGCAGGCGGTACCGAAGCCCAGGACTGGGCCTCGATGCTGCTGCGCATGTACCTGAAGTACGGCGAAAAGAAGGGCTTCAATGTCGAGGTGATGGAAGAATCCGAAGGTGACGTCGCCGGCATCAAGAGCGCCACCGTCAAGTTCACCGGCGATTACGCCTATGGCACGCTGCGCACCGAAACCGGCATCCACCGCCTGGTCCGCAAATCGCCGTTCGATTCCAACGCCCGCCGCCACACCAGTTTCACCTCGGTCTTCGTCTTCCCGGAAGTCGATGACTCGATCGAGATCGCGATCAATCCGGCCGATGTCCGTACCGATACCTACCGCGCCTCCGGCGCCGGCGGTCAGCACATCAACAAGACCGACTCCGCCGTCCGTCTGACTCACGTCCCGACCGGCATCGTCGTGCAGTGCCAGAACGACCGTTCGCAGCACCGCAACCGCGACGAAGCCTGGCAGATGCTGCGCGCCCGCCTCTACGAATTCGAACTGCGCAAGCAGCAGGCCGAGCAACAAAAGCTGGAAGATGCCAAGTCCGACATCGGCTGGGGCCATCAGATCCGTTCCTACGTGCTCGACCAGTCGCGCATCAAGGATCTGCGTACCAACCACGAAACCGGCAACACCCAGGCCGTGCTCGACGGCGACCTCGATCCCTTCATCGAGGCCAGCCTGAAACAAGGCGTTTGATTCACCGGTGAGCCGAGGGTGATCCGCTTCCTGGCCTGGCTGGCCGGCACGCTGCTTGTGCTCGTGCTGGCCGCCGGGGGCTTGCTGCTGGCCGCACTCGATACGCAAGCGCAAGTCAGGCGCGATGCCACTATCTCCCCGGTTTCCGTAGCCCAAGCCCGCTGGCTGCTCTCCGCCAACGACCCGCGCCGATTGCGGGACGGTGAGGTGAGGCAAATTGCCTTTCCCGCCGCCTTGCTCGACGACGGCATCAATTACCTGGCAACCCGTTTCCTGCACGGCCGCGGCAGCCTGACCCTGATTGGGAAAAGCGCCGAAATTCGCCTGACGCTCCCAACCCCGCACGGCTGGGGAGAGCGATACCTCAACCTGCAAGCCCGCATCGAAGCGGTTGCCGGACAACCGCACATTACTGCGGCCAGGATCGGCGCCCTGCCGCTGCCCGCCGATCTGGTCGAGACCATCATCGAGCAGGCGATCGCTCGTTCGGGCTACCGGGCGCAATGGACGGCGGGACGCCAATCGATCCGGGACATCCGCTTCGACCCGGAACGTAGCCGTATTCAGGTCGCCTTCACCTGGGCACCGAGCCTGCTCGAGCAAGCCCGCTCAATCGCCTTCGACCGGGAAGACCTTGGCCGTCTTCGCTCCGCCCAGGAAATGCTGGCCGGCCTGCTCGACCACCAGGCACCAGGCAGCCATCTCGCGCTGCCAGCCGTACTCGGACCAATGCTCGACATTGGCGGCACCGATCAGCGCGAAAATCGCCAGGCCGCAATCTTCATCCTTGGCGCCTACCTGTCGGAAAAGAGCCTGGCGAGCTTGATCCCTGCAGCGGCTGACTGGCCGCAAGCTCGCCCCGTCATATTGACCCTGCACGGACGCCAGGACAGCGCCCAGCATTTCGCTGTATCGGCCAGCCTCGCCGCCTGGGCCGGCGAACCGGTTGCCGATGCAATCGGCGTTTACAAGGAGCTGACCGATGCCCGTGGGGGCAGCGGATTCTCCTTCGCCGACCTGGCCGCAGACCGCGCCGGAACACGGTTTGGCGAGTTGATCGTCAATCAACCTCAAGTGATCGACAGCCTGGTCAAAACGGCTTTTGCCGACCGGGACATCGCCCCACTACTGGCCGACCTGCCGGAAAACATGAATGATCAAGCATTCCGCAAACGTTTCGGCGGCCAGGGCAGCCCGGCCTACCGGCGCATGCAAGCCGAAATCGAAACCCGCCTGGAAGCCCTGCCGCTCTATCAGCCCAGAGGAAAACCATGACTCCGTACGGCAATCTGTTTGCCAACCTGCCCGAACGCACGGACCAGGAACAATTTGAGGAATTGCTGACGCGACCTGGACTACGCATCGAGCGCATCGTCTCGACCGGGCAATGCAGCCCACCCGATTTCTGGTACGACCAGGCTGATGGCGAATGGGTCGTCCTGCTGCAAGGCGAAGCCGAATTGCGCTTTGCCGACGAAGAAGGACCGCGCCGCCTGCGTCCCGGCGATTTCGTTGCCATCGCACCACGCCGGCGACATCGCGTCGAATCGACACTGGCCGGACAAACGACCATCTGGCTGGCGATCCACTTCGCCGCCTGATCCAGCACGCTTTCCCTGGAAGCCCAAATCGGCGAAAATTCAGGGTTCTACGCGGGCGACCGCAGCACATCCCATTTTCCAAGGATTTTTCATGTCCAACCCCGAACAGCAAACTCCGGTCCAGCAGGATGAAAACCAGCTCATCGCCGAGCGTCGTGCCAAGCTCGCCGAATGGCGCAAAACCGGGAAGGCCTTCCCCAACGACTTCCTGCGTGAGAACACCGCAGCCAAGCTGCACGAGGGATACGGCGAAAAATCGGGCGAGGAACTCGAAGCCATGCCGGTCGAAGTCAAGGTAGCCGGCCGCATGATGCTGAAGCGGGTCATGGGCAAGGCTTCCTTCGCGACCGTGCAGGACGTCTCCGGCCGTATTCAGCTCTACGTCGCCCGCGACAAGGTCGGTGAAGAAGCCTACGCCGCCTTCAAGGGTTGGGATTTGGGCGACATCATCGGCGTGGTCGGTACCCTGATGAAGACCAAGACTGGCGAACTGTCGATCCAGGCTGCGGAAATCCGCCTGCTGACCAAGTCGCTGCGCCCGCTGCCCGACAAGTTCCACGGCCTGTCCGACCAGGAACTGAAGTACCGCCAGCGCTACGTCGACCTGATCATGAACGAGGAAACGCGCTTCACCTTCCGTGCCCGTTCAGCCATCGTCGCCTCGATTCGCAACTACATGACCGGCCACGGCTTCATGGAAGTCGAAACACCGATGATGCACCCGATCCCGGGCGGTGCTTCGGCCAAGCCCTTCATCACCCACCACAACGCGCTCGACATGCAGCAGTTCCTGCGCATCGCGCCCGAGCTCTACCTCAAGCGCCTGGTGGTCGGCGGTTTCGAAAAGGTTTTCGAAATCAACCGTAACTTCCGCAACGAAGGCCTGAGCCCGCGGCACAACCCTGAATTCACCATGATGGAGTTCTACGAGGCGTATGCGAACTACCACACGCTGATGGACTTCACCGAAGGCCTGATCCGCCATGCCGCGCGCGAAGCGCTGGGCAAGGAAGTCTTCGTCTATCAGGGCCGCGAGCTCGACTTGTCCAAGCCCTTCCACCGCCTGACCATCTGCCAGGCCATCCAGCGCCAGCAACCGGATTTCACCGACGCGCAACTGGCCGACGCCGAGTTCCTGAAGACCCAGATCAAGGCCTTCGGCGAGCCGGTCAAGCCGGGTGGTCTGGGCAGCCTGCAATTGCAGCTGTTCGAAGCCTGTGCCGAAGCGCATTGCTGGGAACCGACCTTCATCATCGACTACCCGGTCGAAGTTTCGCCGCTGGCCCGCGCCTCGGACAGCAATCCGGACATCACCGAGCGCTTCGAGCTGTTCATCGTCGGCCGCGAAATCGCCAACGGCTTCTCGGAGCTCAACGACGCCGAGGACCAGGCCGCCCGCTTCCAGGAACAGGCCAAGGCCAAGGATGCCGGCGACGAGGAAGCGATGTACTACGATGCCGATTTCATCCGCGCCCTCGAATACGGCCTGCCCCCGACTGGCGGCTGCGGCATCGGCATCGACCGGCTGATCATGCTGCTGACCGACTCGCCTGCCATCCGCGACGTCATCCTGTTCCCCTCGATGCGCCCGGAATGATGTGCTCGGCTGCGCTTGGTGATACAGCGTTGCAAGCCCCCTTGCATAGCGCTGCTATGCGGCGGGCGCTCGCGCCTTGTCTCACCTGCGCTCGCTCGACCACAAGCTGCTCGTGAGCGAAAACGCAAACCTGGAAGCCGCCGCACGGTTGGCTTTGACGACACACCACAGCCGCGCCCTCGTCTTCGAACATGAGGGCCGGCGCTACGTCGTCAAGAAACTCGCCGCCAAGCCACGCAAGCTGGGGCAAACCCTGTTCATGCGTTGGCTGGTCAAACGCCTCACCGGCCAGCCCTTGCCGATGCGAACGCTGGCCCTGGCCGAAGCGGCGGGCAGCATGGAGTTCGAAGCCAATCGCCTGCGCAGCCTGGCCGCCGCCGGTGTGCGCGTCCCCCACGTGGCACTGCTCACCAAGGAGTTTTTCGTCCTCGACTTCTGCGGCACAGTAGTCGCCACCCTGCTGGAAAAATGGCCGCCTGCAACCTGGCGTAGCGAGTTGCCGCGCCTGGCCACCGAACTGGGCGAGTTCCACCGTGCCGGCCACTGGCATGGCGGCGCCCAGATCAAGAACATCACGCTCCAGGACGGCCTCAGTTACCGCATCGACTTCGAAGAGAATTTCGGCGAGTTCCTGCCCTTGAGCGTTGCCCAGGCGGCCGACCTGGTGCTGTTCCTGAATTCGATATCCCTGGCCGGCCCAATCGTCGAAAGCGAAGCCCGCCAACTGATGCCGCAGTTGCTCGAGCGCTACTTTGCCGCCCATCCGAATCCCGAAATCAAGCAGATCATCGTCCGCGCCCTGCCGATCCTCAAGACCCTGTCCGGCTTCGCCGGTCTTTTCCAACGCTGGTCAAAGAAAGGCATCCGTCGCGTGCTGATCCTGGTCGACGTTCTAAGCACTGTGAAATAAATGCCGATCCGCCAATTGCAAGTTGCCAACGATAGCGTCGAGGACCGCCTGGTCCTGCGCGTCGGAACCGAAAACAACGAAGAATTCCGCATCTTCTTCACCCGCTGCTTCCTGCGTGAAATCTGGCCGCACCTGACCGCCATGCTGAGCGGGCACCTGGCCAGCAAACTGGTGCAGCACAGCAGCCCGCCTTCGCTCGGAGAACCGTCCAGCTTCGAACTGCCGTTTATTGACGATAACCCCAGCTACCCGCTGGGCGCCTCGCCACTACTCGCCACCGAAGCCGTCCTCGAAGCCGGTGCCGAGGGCATTGCCCGCCTGACCCTGCGCGAAGGACGCGAGCGCTCCTATAGTCTGGAGATCAATGCCCAGCTGCTGCAAGCGCTGTGCTCCATGCTGCGTGCCGCAGCCGATCAGGCGCAGTGGGACTTGACCCTCGATTACGACTCACCAACGCCCGTCATCAACGCCCCCTTCAGCGCCTTTCTGCATTAGTGGAAAAAATCGAGCCCGCCCGCCTCGAATACCTCAGGGAACACGGCACACCATTTTCGTCGACTTACGGTGATGTCTATTACTCGGTACACGGCGGTCCCGAACAAGCCCGGCATGTTTTTCTCGCCGGCAACGCCTTACCCCAACGCTGGCGAGGCTGCGATCGCTTTGTCATCCTCGAAACCGGTTTCGGTCTCGGCCTGAACTTTCTGACTACCTGGCAGGCCTGGCAGGCTGATCCTCAAGCTTGTCGCCGCCTGCATTTCATCTCCATCGAAAAGCACCCGTTCAACCTGGCTGACCTGGCGGCAGCCCAAAAAGCCTGGCCCGAATTCGCCGAGCTGGCGGCAGAACTGCATAAAAATTGGCCACCGCTGACACCGGGCTTGCATCGGCTCTACCTGGCCGGGGGCAGACTAATCCTCACCCTGGTGTTCGGCGACGCGACAACCCAACTGCGCGCCCTGAATGCCGCGGTCGATGCTTTCTATCTCGACGGTTTTTCCCCGGCGCGTAACCCCGAAGCCTGGTCGCCCTTCCTGTGCAAGGCATTGGCCCGGCTCGCCGCACCGGATGCCACCCTGGCGACCTGGACTGTTGCCGGCGATGTCAGACGCGCCTTGATCGACGCCGAATTCGAGGTTTTCAAAGGTCCCGGCTTTGCCGGAAAGCGACAAATGCTGACCGGCCGCTTCCGCTCACGCCGCCCGAATCGCCACGCGGCACCCAGCGATCGCCGCGCCATCGTTCTTGGCGCCGGCATCGCAGGCTGCACCAGCGCCCACCGCCTGGCTGCCGCCGGCTGGCAAGTCACCCTGATCGACCAGGGCGAAGGCCCCGGTACAGCGGCGTCGAGCAACATCGCCGGCATGCTGCGGCCGCTCCCCAGTGCCGACGACAATCGCCTGTCACGGCTGACCCGAGCCGGCTTTCTCGCCACCCGGGCCTTGCTGCAGTCCCTGCCCGAGGCGCGTTGGAACGACTGCGGCGTGCTGCATCTGGCCCGCGAGCCGGAACACGAGGCGCAGCAAAAGCGGGCCGTGGACAATCTCGGCTTTCCGGAGGACATCCTGCGTTTTGTCGACCAGGACGAAGCCGGGCGACTCCTCGGCCGACCGGTTGGCAGCGGCGGCTGGTGGTTCGCCAAAGGCGGCTGGGTGCAACCGCCTTCGGTCTGCCGCGCCGCATTGACCGCCTTCCCAGAACGGATCGACCGTCGCTTCAACACCCACGTCGAACGACTGGAACACAACGACAACGGCTGGTGCTGTTTCGCCGCGGACGGCCAGCTGATTGCCCAAGCCCCGGTCCTCATCATAGCCTGCGGCGCGACCGCCACCCGTTTCGAACAACTTGCCTGGCTGCCGCAACGCGCGGCCCGCGGCCAGGTCAGCCACCTGCCACCGGAACAGGCGCCGGCCTTGCAGGCGGTACTGTTCCACATTGGCTACGCCATGCCGGAAGTCGACGGCAGCCGACTGATCGGCGCCTCGCTCGCCTACGAAGACGAGGATGGCAACGAACGCCTGTCTGACCACCGTGACAACCTCGCCCGTCTGAATCTGACCTTCCCCGGCGCCTACACGGCAATCGACCCGGCAAAGCTGCATGGCCGGGTCGGCTTTCGCCCGATGTCGCCGGATCGGCTGCCGATCGTCGGCCCGGTCCCCAAGCCCTTGCCGGCCGGCACCGTCGGCCGGCTGCACGCCCTGCCGCGCTATCCCGGCCTGTGGTGCGTCCAGGGCTTCGGCGCGCGTGGAATTGTCTGGTCTGCGCTCATGGCCGACTTGCTGCTCAGCCGACTGGAAGGCGAACCCTTGCCCCTGGAAAACGATCTGGTCGAAGCGCTCGACCCCGGCCGCTTCCTGATCAAACCGGCCTATCGCCCGGTCGACAAGGAGTAAGCATGGACTGGCAAGACCTGCCCAACGCCCCGCTACCCGGCACCTGCCTTTGCCGCCTCGAGGAGATTGCCGACGGTGGGGCGAGAATGCTCGACCTCGGCGAAGGCAACGAGGCATTTCGCCTGATCATCCTGCGCAGTGGCGAGCAGGTCCATGCTTATCTGAATCGCTGCGCCCACTTCGGCGTTCCACTTGCACAACGCCCCGAACACCTGATTTTCACACCGCACGAAAGCCTACGTTGCAACGTGCATTACGCCCGTTACCACTGGCAAAGCGGCCACTGCATCACCGGCGAATGCGCCGGTGAGCACCTGATTTCCCTGCCGCTGACCATTCAGGATGGCAACATTCTCGTCGCAGGCACCTAGCGTCCCACGGCAGGCCGGCCAGTTCAGACCAGATCAGGGAGCATGCGCCGATCCCTTGTTGATCGCCGCATTCTTGGCTTCTTCCTTGATGTGCTGCGAAACATAGCGCCCGATATAGACGGCCATCACCAGAATGAAGGCAATGGTAAACAGGCTGAGCAAGCCGATATCGGAACTGAACAGTAAATCCCAGGCCATGATTTTCTCCCTTTGACGTTTTTGACGCGACAAACCATGTCGCGCCTTGAAGTTGCAAACGTCATGCCAAGAGCCCCTAAGTCGTTACCGCGGCGACCAGCGCCCGGAAAAAATGCTGGCGAATCCGCTCAATGCCTTGCAGCACAAGGGAAAAGCAGAGCATGACCAGCACTTCGCGAGTCTTGGCCAGAACCGCATTACGCAGCCGGAATTCAACCTCAGCCAAATCTGTCACCAAAACTGGCATTTTTTCAATTTTGACGCCAGTAATGACACAATCCACCAACGTCGGCGAACGCTCCCCAATACGCGACAGGAATGCGGCGAATCGCCTGCCCTGCTACACTTTCGTCTTTATGCCAACTACAAAGAGAGAGACTGCATGAAGATCGAAACCCTTGCCGTACATGGCGGCTACAGTCCGGACCCGACCACCAAGGCGGTCGCCGTCCCGATCTACCAGACCACCTCCTACGCTTTCGACAGCACCCAGCACGGGGCCGACCTGTTCGACCTCAAGGTGGCCGGCAACATCTACACCCGCATCATGAACCCGACCCAGGACGTGCTGGAAAAGCGCGTCGCTGCGATGGAAGGCGGCATTGCGGCGCTGGCCATGGCATCGGGCATGGCGGCGATCACCGCCTCGATCCAGACCATTGCCGAGGCTGGCGACAATATCGTCACTTCCAGCACGCTGTACGGCGGCACTTATAACCTCTTTGCCCACACGCTGCCGCAATACGGTATTGAAGTGCGCTTTGCCGACTACCGCGATCCGGAAGCTTTCGAAAAGCTGATCGACGCCAAGACCAAGGCCGTCTTCTGCGAATCGGTCGGCAACCCGCTGGGCAATATCACCGACTTCGAAAAACTGGCCGAAATCGCCCACAAGCATGGCGTCCCGGTCATCGTGGACAACACCGTCCCCTCGCCTTACCTGTGTCGCCCCTTCGAACACGGCGCCGATATCGTCGTGCATGCGCTGACCAAGTACCTGGGCGGCCACGGCAACTCGATCGGCGGCATCATCGTCGACAGCGGCAAATTCCCCTGGGCGGAACACAAGCAGAAGTTCAAGCGCTTGAATGAGCCGGATGTCTCCTACCACGGCGTCGTCTATACCGAAGCCCTCGGCCCGGCCGCCTACATCGGGCGCGCCCGTGTCGTCCCCTTGCGCAACATGGGTGCGGCGATCAGTCCGTTCAATGCTTTCCTGATTTTGCAGGGCATCGAAACGCTGGCCCTGCGCATGGACCGGATCTGCGAAAACTCGCTGAAGATCGCCAATTTCCTGAAGAGTCATCCGAAGGTCAGTTGGGTGAACTATGCCGGGCAGCCCGAACACAAGGACCATGCACTGGTCCAGAAATACATGGGCGGCCGTGCCTCCGGCATCCTCAATTTCGGTGTCAAGGGCGGCCGCGAAGGTGGCGGCAAGTTCCAGGACGCCTTGCAACTGGTCACCCGCCTGGTGAACATCGGCGACTGCAAGACCCTCGCCTGCCATCCGGCCTCCACCACGCACCGCCAGCTCTCCCCGGAAGAACTGGCCAAGGCCGGCGTATCGGAAGACATGATCCGTCTGTCGGTCGGCATCGAGCACATCGACGACCTGATCGCCGATCTGGATCAGGCCCTCAACGCCGCCTGATTCACAGGCCGCGCCAAAAAACAAACCCGGCTTGATGCCGGGTTTTTTGTGCCGGCCGCAATGGGCCGGCATGGCCATGCTGTCGCTTACTCGTAGCTGTAGAAGCCCTTGCCGACCTTGCGGCCGAGATAGCCGGCTTCAACCATTTCCACCAGCAAGGGTGCCGGACGATACTTTGGATCCTTGGTGCCTTCGAACAGCACCTGCATCACGGCCAGCTCGACATCGAGACCGATCATGTCGCACAGGGCCAGGGGGCCGATCGGATGGTTGCAGCCCAGCTTCATCGCCTCGTCGATCGCCGACGCTTCGGCCAGACCTTCACCCAGGGCGAAGATCGCCTCGTTGATCATCGGACAGAGCAGCCGGTTGACCACGAAACCCGGGCTGTTCTTGACCTGGACCGGCGTCTTGCCGATGGCTTGCGACAACACCTCGACGGCCGCGTAGGTGGCATCCGAAGTTTGCAGGCCGCGAATGACTTCGACCAGCGCCATCATCGGCACCGGGTTGAAGAAATGCATGCCGATCACCTGCGCCGGACGCTTGGTCACTGCCGCCAGCTTGGTGATTGAAATCGACGAGGTATTCGAGGCAATCAGGGCATCCGGCTTGGCCAGTTCGTCGAGTTGCTTGAAGATCTTGGTCTTCAGCTCCAGATTCTCGGTCGCTGCCTCGATGATCAGGTCGACCGACTTGAGTGCGGCCACATCGGTTGCCGTAGTGATCTTGGCCAATGCCGCCGCCTTTTGTTCGGCGGTCATCTTTTCCTTCTTGATCAGGCGGTCCAGGCTACCGGCGATGGTCGCCACGCCCTTCTGCACGGCGCTTTCCGAAATATCGGCCATGATGACTTGAAATCCGGCCACGGCAAATGCCTGGGCAATGCCATTCCCCATCGTGCCGGCACCGACGATACCGATCGTTTTGATGTCCATGAGCTTTTTCCAATCAGTGAGAGTGTTGTCGCGTACTGCCATCCTGCATGGCAGCCGAACACTCTAATCCAGGCGGGCAGCGGAATCCAGCCCGAAAGTCAGCGATCTCGATGTTCGACCACGGCGACCTCGGGTAATGGCGGTTGCGGCCGGCTCATCACGTAGAGCACGACCGTACAAGCCCCCAGGAAAGCGACCGAGGCCAGCGCGCTGGGCACCCAAGTATCGGCCAGCCCGCGCTCACGGCATAGCCAGACAAACAGGCCGAAGGCCGGCAAGGTCAGCGCCGCACAAAACACTGCGGTCGCCAATGCCACTTTTTGCCCGACATGCCGTTTCAGTTCGCTCATTCCACTTCCTCCACCATCAGCCAGATTGAACGATTGTCGCGGGCATCGCTCGTTGAAAGACTCAGCGCACCGCTCTGGTTGCCACTCGCTTGCCGGCCACTGCCGCCCAACTCGATCCATTCCCCCAGGCGCCCGGAAACCGTTGTGGATAGGCGCTGGCTGTTGATGCTGCCATAGCCGCCCTGGCTGGCGGCCTGCTGGCTGATCTCGATCCTCACCCGTTCGCCGTTGAGGTGCGGCACCGCATAAAACCCGCGGCCGACATCCTGATAGACCACCGTCTCGTTGACCACCGCCCCGCCCGGCCCGATGATCACTTGCCGCATCGGGATCGGCAATGAACGACCGACCTGGATGAACGCCTGGCCGCCATCGACGGTCTGCACCATCTGGGCAGCACTTTCACCGCGCACGCTTTTGGTATCCCAGACCCGCGCCTCGACATTACTGCGCCGGGTGCTGCCCAGCACGACCTGACCGCTGGCCTCGCCACCCCGGGCGCTCTGCTCGGAATCGCGATTCTGGCTGACCCGGATGATCAGCCGTCGGCTCGGCGTATCGATCGCCGCCAGGGCTTTCTTGATATCGGCGCGATTGCGTGGCGAAGCACGCAGAAAGAGCTGATTATTCATCCCCGTCAGCGTCCCGCCGGGCTCGACCAGGGGCAGCAAGACCGGCAAAACCTGGTCGACAGTCCGGCTGCGCAGTTCGATGATTTCCATTTGCTGGGCGTGCACCTGCCCCGTCAGCAATCCAAGCAGCAACAAGAAAAGGCGAAACATCGGATTGCCTCCTAAAGACCTCATTCTCGGCACAAAGCGACGCGATGACATTGATCCAGATTGTCTGCCACGACGGAAACGATCTCGGCATCGGCCCGACCGAGCGCCGCCCGTTCATTCAGAATGGTCATGATCTGGTCGGGCTGCATCGGCTGACGATAGGGGCGTTCCTGCGCCAGCGCCTGGAAGATGTCGGCGACGTTGATGATGCGTGCTTCCAGCGGCAAGGCATCACCGCTGATCCGGAAGGGATAGCCGTGACCGTCCGGCGTTTCGTGATGGTAAGCCGCCCAGCGGGCAATCTCCTCGACCGCATGCAGCCGCTTCAGCACCTGCAATGTGCCATAGCTGTGGCTCTTCATGATGTCGAACTCGTGCGCAGTCAGCCCGCTCTGCCCTTCGATGATTTCGTCGGGAATCTGCAACTTGCCGATGTCGTGCAGCAAGCCGGCGACTTCGATCTTTTCGCAGGTAATTGCATCCAGCCCCAGATGCTCCGCCAGGTAGCGCGCCAGACGGGAAACGCCACGTGAATGCTGTTGGGTGTAGGGCGATTTGGCGTCGATGATGCGCGCAAAAATCTCGGCGCATTGCTTGAAGTCGGCCCATCCAATCAGGCGCAAATCGCCGTAACACTCCATGTCGGTCTGATATTGCTGCACCCAGTCCGGCTGCAAGGCCAGCCAGAAAGCTTCGCCTTGCGACATCGCCTCGAAGGCGTCGATCAATTCCGGCGAGAACATGCCGCCGCGCTGACTGGCCAGTCGATTACGGATTTCGTCGACATGCGAGAGGATCGTCTGGTCCGCATGATGAGGCGCCGCCAGCACGTCGATACGGTCGGCCAGATAGATCAGGTTGGCGAAGCGCGCCGTATTACCGGGGAGATTCTGGGCGCTGAGCCAGTCCCAGCGGCTGTGGTGGTAGCGAATGATCGGCGCCAGATGAGCCAACGGGGCAAAGCCGGCCAGCAAGGCATCGCCGCATACACAATGCTCCTCGGCCCCGGCCCATTCGAGATCGACCACCAGACGGTGATGTACCCGCGTCGAAGAAACGCCGCAATCGTGCAACAGACCGGCGTCGTACAGGATCAGTTGATCGGCCTCCGGCCAGCCCATCTGAATGGCCATCTCGCGCGCCAGCATGCCGACCCGGCGACCGTGGAAGACATCGTCAACACCGACCAGATCGACCGTGTGGGCGATCGTCATCACCAACTGCCGCAAATCGATTGCCAGATCTGCGGGGACCAGGGAATGGCTGGTCATGCTCAGCTCACGATGTGCGGCTGGGCGAGATACTCCTTGGAGTGCATCTCGGTCATCCGGCTGACAGTGCGGGCGAACTCACTGGCCTGCGTCCCTTCGGTATAAAGCGCTTCGGGCGCACAGTCGGCGGTAGCGATCAACTTCACCTTGTGGTCGTAGAAAACGTCCACCAGCCAGGTAAAGCGCCGTGCCTCGGATGCCTGATGCTGCGTCATCTTGGGAATATGGGAGAGCAGCACGGTGTGGTATCCACGGGCGATTTCAAGGTAGTCGTTCTGCGAGCGCGGACCGCCGCACAAGGTCTGGAAGTCGAACCAGATCACGCCATGGCCGCGCCGTACAGTGCTGACCTGACGACCAAGGATTTCGATCTCGCCGCCTTTCTTGCCCTCCTCGCCCGCCACGACGCGGAAATAGTCGAGCATCTTGCCCTCGGCCGCAGCATCGGCCGGATGATGGTAGATCTCGACCTGCTCAAGGGCGCGCAAACGATAATCGACCCCTGCCTCGACCTCGAAAACATCGAGATTTTTCTGCAACAAGGCGATGGTGGGCAGGAAACTTTCGCGATGCAGGCCGTTCGGGTACAGCTTTTCCGGCGGATAGTTCGAAGTCATGACCAGAATCACCCCATGCTCGAACAGGCCTGTCAGCAAACGGCCGAGAATCATCGCATCGGCAATGTCCGAGACGTGGAATTCATCGAAACAGAGCAGGCGGACTTCGCGGGCAATCTGTTCGGCCAGTTTCAGCATCGGGTCCGGCTCGCCCTTGAATTGCTCGAGGTCGCGGTGAATCTGCTGCATGAAGGCATGGAAGTGGATGCGTTTCTTGCGCCGGTACGGTACCGAATCGTAGAAGCAATCCATCAGGAAGCTCTTGCCGCGCCCGACGCCGCCCCAGAAATATACGCCCTTCGGCGGCTTGGGCGGCGCCAGCAGACGCTTCAGCGTGCTGCCACGATTGACCTTGAAATAAAGCAGGCTGGTATAGAGATCCTGCAGCGCCGTCGCTGCAGCCATCTGGGCAGCGTCGGCAACGTAACCACGTGAGGCAAGCAGCTTCTGATAGGCATCCATCATTCCCTTGGCGGGAACATTCAATTTTTTATGCGGCATCGGATGAATCTGTAGAGGGGGAGTTCGTATTCTGCCAAAGAAAAAGGCGGGCTGCGTCGCCGCAACCCGCCTTTCGAGGCTATATTCCGCTGCTTAGAAGTGCAGCGGGCGCTTGTCGCAAGCCAGGGCGGCTTCGTGCACCGCTTCCGACAGGGTCGGGTGAGCGTGGCAGATACGCGCCAGATCTTCAGAGGCGCCGCCGAATTCCATCGCCACGACGGCTTCGGAAATCAGTTCGGAGGCATTCGGGCCGATGATATGGACACCGAGGATACGGTCGGTCTGGGCACAGGCCAGCATCTTGACGAAGCCGGTCGGGTCGCCCATACCCAGCGCCCGGCCGTTGGCCAGGAACGGGATCTTGCCGACCTTGTAGGCGACGCCGTCAGCCTTGAGCTGCTGTTCGTTCTTGCCCACCCAGGCAATTTCCGGTGCCGTGTAGATCACGCCCGGAATGGTCTCGAAGTTGCAGTGGCCAGCCTGGCCAGCCATCAACTCGGCAACCATGACCCCTTCTTCCATCGCCTTGTGAGCCAGCATCGGGCCGCGCACGACGTCACCAACCGCCCAGACACCCGGCAGGTTGGTCTTGCAATGACCATCGACCTCGACCATGCCGCGCTCGTTCAGCTTCAGGCCGACCGCTTCGGCATTCAGGCCATCGGTGTTCGGAATACGGCCAATCGAGACGATCAGGCGATCGGCGTCGAGCTTCTCGGCCTTGCCATCCTTGCTTTCATAAGCAATCGAAACGCCCTTCTTGGTCGTCTTGATATCGCCGATTTTGACGCCGGTCTGAATGGCCAAGCCCTGCTTGGCGAACAGCTTGAGCGCTTCCTTGGCGACATCCTGGTCGGCAAAGCCCATGAAGTCCGGCATGGCTTCGAGGATGGTCACTTCGGAACCCAGACGGCGCCAAACCGAACCCATTTCCAGACCGATCACGCCGGCACCGATGATGGCCAGCTTCTTCGGTACGGATTCTTGGTTCAGCGCACCTTCGTTATCCATGACGACCTTGTTGTCGACCGGCACGTTCGGCAGGTGACGCGGTTTGGAACCGGTCGCGATGATGACTTGCTTGGCCAGCACTTCTTCCGCGCCAACCTTGACCTTGTACAGATCGCCTTCCTTGCCGACAAAAGAACCATGTCCCGGAATCATCGTGACCTTGTTCTTCTTGAACAGGCCCTTGATGCCGGAGGTCAGCTGGGTAACGACCGTGTCCTTGCGCGCCTTCATCACCGGCACGTCGATCGACGGCTTGCCAACCTTGATACCCTGACCTTCAAAGCTGTGGGCAGCTTCTTCGAACAGATGGGAAGTATGCAGTAGCGCCTTGGACGGGATACAGCCGACGTTCAGGCAGGTACCGCCCAAACGTGGTTCGCCCTTTGGGTCGGCATAGGGATTGGACTCGCAGCACGCTGCGGAGAAACCGAGTTGGGCAGCACGAATCGCTGCAACATAGCCGCCGGGGCCACCACCGATAACGAGTACGTCGAATTGCTTGGACATGAATATCCTTTCGATTTCAGATGTGCAAAGGCGCCAGCGCCCTTGACGGGAGCTGGCGCCGGCGCAAGGCGATTAAACGCCGAGGAGCAGGCGGGAAGGATCTTCCAGCGCTTCCTTCATGGTTACCAGACCGAGCACGGCTTCACGACCGTCGATGATGCGGTGGTCGTAGGACATGGCGAGGTAATTCATCGGACGAACGACAACCTGACCGTTCTCGACCATGGCACGATCCTTGGTGGCATGAATACCGAGAATAGCGGATTGCGGCGGATTGATGATCGGGGTGGACATCATCGAACCAAAAATGCCGCCATTCGAAATCGAGAAGGTGCCACCGGTCAACTCTTCGATGGACAGCTTGCCGTCCTTGGCCTTGGCGCCGAATTCGGCAATCTTCTTTTCGATATCGGCGATCGACATCTGGTCGGCATTGCGCAGAATCGGAACAACCAAGCCGCGCGGCGAACCGACTGCAATACCGATGTCGATATAGCCGTGATAGACGATGTCATTGCCATCAACCGAAGCATTCAGAATCGGGAATTTCTGCAGGGCAGCACAGGCTGCCTTGACGAAGAAGCCCATGAAACCGAGGCGAACGCCATGGGCCTTCTCGAACTTCTCGCCATACTGTTTGCGCAAGGCCATCACCGGCGCCATGTTGACTTCGTTGAAAGTCGTCAGAATTGCGTTGGTCTGCTGCGACTGCAGCAGGCGCTCGGCAATGCGGGCACGCAGGCGGGTCATCGGGACGCGCTGTTCGGTACGCTCGTTGAGGGCAACGCCGGTTGCCGGCGCCGCGATCTTGATGGCTGCCGGAGCGGGTGCAGCGACCGGACCTGCCTTCGGGCTGGCAGCAACGGCATCCTCCTTGGTGACACGACCACCACGACCGGTACCGGCGACATCCGCAGCAGCAATACCCTTTTCGTCCAGAATCTTGCGAGCGGACGGGCTGGCCGTACCGGCCGGAGCGGCAGCCGCAGGAGCCGGAGCCGATGCGGGGGCTGCCGCAGCAGCTGCCTTCGGTGCAGCGGCCGGAGCAGCAGCACCGGCGGTGGCTTCGGTGTCGATACGGGCGATCAACTCGCCGGAAACCACGGTTTCCCCATCCGCCTTGACGATTTCGACCAATACGCCAGCGCCCGGCGACGGGACTTCAAGTACCACCTTGTCCGTCTCGATATCGATCAGAATCTCGTCGCGGGCAACTGTTTCACCGATTTTCTTTTTCCAGGAGGCCAGCGTGCCTTCGGCTACGGACTCGGACAACTGGGGAACTTGAACTTCAATAATGCTCATAGTGACTCCACTCTGCTGTAGTTATTAGTACTCGATCTTGCCCAATGCGGACTCGATAAGTGCCTTTTGTTGCTCGTTATGTTTGGCCAGGTAACCAACCGCCGGCGAAGGCGACGCCGGACGAGCCACCAGCAGGAGCTTCTGCTTGGCGCCCAAACCGCTGTCGAGATGATGACGCGATGCGAACCAATACCATGCGCCTTGATTACGCGGCTCTTCCTGGCACCAGACCACCTCGGTTGCCTTCGGATATTTGGCCAGTTCCTTCTCGAGAGAGTCTTTCGGGAAAGGATAGAGTTGTTCGATACGAACGATGGCGATATCGGTGATTTTCTTTTCACGCCGAGCTGCGACCAGATCGTAATAAACCTTGCCGGAACAGAGAATGACGCGCTTGACCTTCTTCGCATCGATCTTGTCCACTTCACCGATGACGCGCTGGAATTCTCCATTGGCCAGCTCTTCGAGCGGCGACGCTGCATCCTTGTGACGCAGCAGCGACTTCGGCGACATCACGATGAGCGGCTTGCGCTGCATGCGGACAGCCTGACGGCGCAACATGTGGAACACCTGGGCAGCAGTCGAGGGAACGCAAACTTCCATGTTCATCTCGGCACAAGCCTGCATGTAGCGTTCAAGACGTGCCGAGGAGTGCTCGGGACCCTGGCCTTCGTAGCCGTGCGGCAACAGCATGACCAAGCCGCAGGCACGGCCCCACTTGGCCTCGCCCGAAGCGATAAACTGGTCGATAACAACCTGCGCACCGTTTGCGAAGTCACCGAACTGGCCTTCCCAAATAACGAGCTCGTAAGGATTGGCCGTGGCATAACCATAATCGAATGCCAGCACCGCTTCTTCCGACAACACCGAATCGTAACAATGGAACCCGGCCTGCTTTTCCTGGAGATGCTTCAGGGTGTAGTAGGTACCCTCGTCCCAGCTTTCACGATTTTGATCGTGGAATGCGGCGTGACGGTGGAAGAACGTACCGCGTCCAACGTCCTCACCCGAAATACGAACACCATAACCGGAGACCAGCAACGATGCGTAGGCTAGATTTTCAGCCATACCCCAATCGACCGGGAGCTTGCCCTCGCCCATCGCAGCACGATCTTCAACGATCTTCTTGACGCGGGAATGCAAGGTGAATGACTCGGGCAATGCGGTAAGGCGCTGTGCCAGACGCTGAAGCTCCTTGACCGGAACGGTAGTATCGCAATTCTCGATATATTTCTTCGGCAGAAACGGCGTCCAGTCAATCATATTCGGATGCTTGTAACCAGCCAGCACCGGGTTGTACAACAGCTCACCCTTATCGAGGTGGGCACGGTACTCGGTGATCATCTGATCCGGACCATCAGCCCCCAAAACGCCTTCAGCAATCAGCTTGTCACCGTACAGCTTGCGCGTACCCGGATGTTTGGCGATCTTCTTGTACATCAACGGCTGGGTGACCATGGGCTCGTCTTGCTCATTGTGACCGAGCTTACGGAAACAGATGATGTCTACGACCACATCCTTCTTGAACTGCTGACGGAACTCGACGGCAATCTGGGTAACCAGCGCAACGGCTTCCGGATCATCGCCATTCACATGGAAGATGGGTGCGTCGGCCATCTTGAAAATGTCCGTGCAATAGTGGCCGGAACGATAATCGCGCGGGTCGCTGGTGGTGAAGCCGATTTGATTATTGACCACGAAATGCAGCGTGCCACCCGTACCGTAACCGCGGGTTTGAGCGAAATTGAGCATTTCCTGGTTAACGCCCTGACCTGCAACGGCCGAATCACCGTGGATAAGGACTGGCAGCACCTTGGATTTGCTGCCCTCACCCCGACGAACTTGACGTGCATACACGGACCCCTCGACTACCGGATTGACGATTTCGAGGTGCGAGGGGTTGAATGCCAGCGTCAGATGGCAAGGACCTTGAGCCGTTGCCACATCAGACGAAAAGCCCATGTGGTATTTGACGTCGCCAGCGGAGAGGTCGGAAGCCTTCTTGCCTTCGAATTCGGCAAAAAGCATCGAGGGCGCCTTGCCCAGGGTATTGACGAGAACGTTCAGACGACCACGGTGCGCCATACCAATGACAATTTCATCGATACCGGTACGGCCGCCCGAACGGATGGTTTCGTCCATCGCGACGATCAGCGACTCGCCACCTTCAAGGGAGAAACGCTTCTGCCCGACATACTTGGTATGCAGGTAACGTTCGAGGGTTTCAGCAGCGGTCAGGCGTTCGAGGATACGTTTCTTCTCGTCGGCCGAATAGGTCGGACGGGAGCGAATGCTTTCCAGACGGTCCTGCAGCCAACGCTTTTCGGTGTACTCCGTCATGTACATGTACTCGACGCCGATCGTGCCGCAATACGTCTGCTTGAGGGTCTCGAGAATATCCCCCAGCTTTGCGTTTTCCGGCAGCCCCTTCAGGGAACCGACACTGAAGGTCTGATTCTGGTCTGCGTCGGTGAATCCGTAAAAGGCGGGATCCAGTTCATCGATCTGCGGGCGGGGCAGACGCTTGAGCGGATCGAGGTCGGCCCAGCGGGTACCCATCGAACGATAGGCCGTCACCAACTGGCCCACTGCAGATTGCTTCTTGTTATCGCCGCCGACGGCAGGGGCCTGACGGAATCCGCCATCCTTGCCCAATTCAGCAAAAGCTGCAATTACCGGGGCATGCGCCACGTCACGCGCGACATAGCCCGGCATTTGAGCCAGGCGATCGAAATAGTCCCGCCACTCGGCAGGCACCGAGGTCGGATCGTTCAGGTAGTTTTCGTACAGCTCTTCCACAAACGGCGCATTGCCGCCAAAGTACATCGTGCTGTCGAATAATTGGTTCATCGTTGTCATAGGCGTCCCCTCTAGGGTGTTGTCTTTCTCATTAGCTGCGGGTTGCTCAAGTTCAATTCCAGAAGCAAAAAAGGGCGGCCACACGGCCGCCCGACTATCTGCTTAGCTGCGTTGGGCAAGCGGAACGACGTCGCGCTTGGCGGCTCCAACATAAAGCTGACGCGGACGGCCGATCTTGTATTCCGGATCGGAGATCATTTCTTCCCATTGCGTCATCCAACCGACCGTACGGGCCAGCGCGAAGATACAGGTAAACATCTCGGTCGGGATACCGATCGCCTTCTGGACAATGCCGGAGTAGAAGTCGACGTTCGGGTAGAGCTTTTTCTCGACGAAGTACGGATCTTCCAGAGCGATCTTTTCCAGTTCCATGGCCAACTTGAACAGTCGATCGTTCTGCAGACCCAGTTCGGTCAGCACTTCGTTGCAAACCTTGCGCATCAGCTTGGCACGCGGATCGAAGTTCTTGTAAACGCGATGGCCGAAACCCATCAGCTTGAACGAGTCGTTCTTGTCCTTGGCACGTGCGATGTATTCCGGAACACGCGACACATCACCGATCTCTTCGAGCATCTGCAGACAAGCTTCGTTTGCACCGCCGTGAGCCGGGCCCCACAGACAGGCGATACCGGCAGCGATACAGGCAAACGGATTGGCTCCCGACGAACCGGCCAGACGAACTGTCGAGGTCGAGGCATTTTGCTCGTGATCGGCGTGGAGGGTGAAAATCACATCCAAAGCGCGAACCAGAACCGGATTCGGCACATACTTCTCGCACGGATTACCGAACATCATGCGCATGAAGTTGGCGGTGTAATCCAGCGAGTTATCCGGATACATGAAGGGGGCGCCAATGCTGTACTTGTATGCCATCGCAACGATGGTCGGCAGTTTGGCAATCAGGCGGTTGAAGCTGACGTTGCGATGCTCAGCATCGGAGAAGTCCATCGCGTCGTGGTAGAACGCCGACAACGCACCGACCACACCGGTCATAACGGCCATCGGGTGAGCATCACGACGGAAACCGGAGAAGAACTTGGAAAGCTGTTCATGCACCATCGTGTGGTTCTTGATGGTGTTTTCGAATTCCGCTTTTTGCTGAGCATTCGGCAACTCACCGTTCTTCAGCAAATAGGTGACTTCGAGAAAGTTGCAGTTTTCAGCCAGTTGCTCGATGGGATAACCACGGTACAGCAGTTCGCCCTTGTCACCATCGATGAAAGTGATCTTGGATTTGCAGCTGGCAGTGGAGAGGAAACCGGAGTCGTAAGTGAACAAACCGGTCTTGGCGCCCAGCGTACGAATATCGACGCAATCGTTGCCGTGCGTCGGGGACATGATCGGGAAATCGACAGGAGCCTGCCCGTCGATTGTCAAAGTAGCCTTGCGTTCGGTTGTCATGGTGTAATCCCTGTTCAGGTGTTGGTTGTCACTGCACTGCCAAAAAGCGGTCAACATTCCAAAGATAGAATGAAAACCTTACTTAACTCTTACGAAGCAGCGCCACGATGGGCGCCAGACGAGGATCGTCGATCTCTGCCTTGCCGGTAAGCAAGTCCCAGAGATCGTAATCCTCCATATCGGCAAGTTCCACGAACGCCTGCTGTTCCTCGTCACTCAACTTATCGAACCCGCCACCATCGAGAAAACGCGTCAGCGTGATATCGAGTTCGAGAAGTGCGCGACGGATACAGCGCCAACGCAGGCGTTCGTAGTCCGCTCTCTCCATTAGACTGCGCGACGGACCATCATGTCTTTGATCTTGCCGATAGCCTTGGTCGGGTTCAAACCCTTCGGACACACGTCAACGCAATTCATGATGGTGTGGCAACGGAACAAGCGGTACGGATCGTCCAAGTTATCGAGACGCTCATTAGTCGCCTGGTCACGCGTATCGGCAATAAACCGATAGGCCGCCAGCAATCCGGCCGGGCCGACGAACTTATCCGGATTCCACCAGAACGACGGACAAGAAGTCGAACAGCAAGCACACAGGATGCACTCGTACAGACCATTCAATTCTTCGCGATCTTCCGGCGACTGCAGACGCTCCCGCTCGGGAGCCGGATCGTTGTTGATGAGGTACGGCTTGATCGAATGATACTGCTTGAAGAACTGCGTCATATCCACGATCAGGTCGCGGATAACCGGCAAGCCGGGCAACGGGCGCAGCACAATGGGTTGCTTCAGGCTATCGATATCGGTCAGGCAGGCCAGACCGTTCTTACCGTTGATATTCATTGCATCGGAACCGCAGACACCTTCGCGGCAGGAACGACGGTAGGAGATCGTGTCGTCCTTGGCCTTCAGTTTGGTCAGCGCGTCCAGCAGCTTGCGATCGGTCGGTTCGAGCTCGACCGAAATATCCTGCATGTACGGTGCATCATCCTTGTCCGGATCGTAGCGATAGATACTGAATTGAACCATGCGTTTGCTCATTCTGGACTCCAATTAGTACGAGCGCGTCTTGAGCGCAACAGGCTCGACGGTCAGGGGTTGCATGTTCACCGGCTTGTAGGTGATCGAATTATCAACCGGCGAGAACAGCGTGTGCTTGAGCCATTCCTTGTCGTTACGGCCATTCGGGAATTCAGCCGTATCCGGCGCGTCGTCGCGGACGTGAGCACCGCGGGACTCTTTGCGAGCTTCGGCGGAGATCATGGTTGCCTTGGCAACTTCGATCAGATTTTCCATTTCCAGCGCTTCAGTACGAGCCGTATTCCAGGCCTGCGACTTGTCCTTGATTTCGAGCTGGCGAGCTGCCTTTTCGACTTCGAGAATTTTCTCGACGCCCTGTTTCAGCATGTCGCCGAAACGGAACACACCTGCGTGATCTTGCATGGTGCGTTGCATTGCTAGGCGGGTTTCGTGCACGTTTGCACCCCCCTTGCGGTTATCGAGCGCGGCAATACGTGCCAGCGTCTTGTCGGCAACATCCTTCGGCAATTCGCGATGCGCGCGACCAGCCTTGAGATCTTCAACAGCGGAATCGCCAGCCGATTTACCGAATACCAGCAGATCAAGCAAGGAATTGGTACCCAGACGGTTGGCGCCGTGCACCGAAGCACAGGCACACTCGCCGCCGGCGTAAAAACCGGGGACGACCGAATTCATGTCGCCATCCTTGGGCATCACGACACGACCGGAGTAATGGGTGGGAATACCACCCATCTGGTAGTGACAGGTCGGCACGACCGGCAGCGGCTCTTTCAGGCAATCGACACCGGCGAACTGAATGCCGATTTCGTGGATGCCGGGCAGGCGCTTCATGATGGTCGCCGGATCGAGGTGGGTGATATCGAGAAGGACGTAATCCTTGTTGACGCCGCAACCGCGACCTTCCTTGATTTCGGTCGCCATGGCACGCGAAACCACATCGCGCGACGCCAAATCCTTGGCATTCGGGGCGTAGCGCTCCATGAAGCGCTCTTTGCTGGAATTGCGCAGAATACCGCCTTCGCCACGCACGCCTTCGGTAATCAGAACGCCGGCACCGGCCACGCCGGTCGGGTGGAACTGCCAGAATTCCATGTCTTCGAGCGGGATACCGGCACGCGCCGCCATACCCAGACCGTCGCCGGTATTGATAAAGGCATTGGTCGAAGAATAGAAGATACGGCCGGCACCGCCAGTGGCGAAAATGGTGGCACGAGCATGGAAAATCACGATCTGGCCGGTTTCCATTTCCATGGCGGTAACACCGAGAACGTGACCTTCTTCGTCACGGATCAGGTCGAGCGCCATCCATTCCACGAAGAACTGGGTATTGGCCTTGACATTGCGCTGATACATGGCGTGCAGCATGGCGTGACCAGTACGGTCAGCGGCAGCACAGGAACGACGCACCGGCTTTTCGCCAAAGTTGGACATGTGGCCGCCGAACGGGCGCTGATAAATCTTGCCGTTGTCGGTACGGTCAAACGGCATACCGTAGTGCTCGAGCTCCACGACTACTTCGTTCGCCTTCTTGCACATGAACTCGATCGCATCCTGATCGCCGAGCCAGTCGGAACCCTTGACGGTATCGTACATGTGCCAGGTCCAGTGATCTTCCTCGGAGTTACCGAGGGACGCTGCCACACCGCCTTGCGCCGCAACCGTGTGCGAGCGGGTCGGAAAAACCTTCGACAACACGGCCGTTTTCAGGCCGGCTTCGGACAATTGAATCGCGGAACGCAGACCGGCACCACCAGCACCGACGATGACCGCATCAAACTTGAGAACAGGAATACTCACGCTTACAGCCTCCAGAGAATCGCAGCAGCCCACGCGGCATAACCAACCAGCGCGGCAATGGTCAGGACATGCAGGGTCAGACGCAGACCGACCGACTTGATGTAGTCCATCCAGATATCACGCACACCAATCCAGGCGTGATAAAAAAGGCTGACGAAGAAAAGGAAGGTCACAAACTTGATGAAACCATTGGCAAAAACACCTTGCCAGGCCTCGAAAGTCGAAGGACGCACCACCAGCAAAACCGCAGCAATCAAAACCGAATACACTGCCATAATCACCGCAGTAGCGCGCTGGGCAATCCAGTCCTTCAGGCCGTAATGAGCCCCGACAACAATACGGTTGATCACAGCAGAACCCCCCACAGAACCAGGGTCAGCGGAATGCTGACCGCGAAGACGACAGCCGCCGATTGACGCGCAGCGGCTTTTTCGACGCCAACATGAACATCCAGAAGCAGGAAGCGGATACCAGCGCAGAAGTGATGCGCGAACGCCCAAATCAACCCGGCAATGACAACCTTGGCCGGCAAGGTAGCAAATGCCGCCTTGAAGACAGCAAACGTCTCAGCTGAAGTCAAGCTTGCCCCGAACAACCAAAGCAGAAGCGGCAAACAAAGAAACAACCCAACACCGCTAACACGATGGAGAATCGAAACTTTGCCAGGCAACGGCAACTTGATTGTAGTTAAGTCCAAATTTTTTGGACGTTTCTTCTTAATGGTCATTTCTGCCATGAACGTCATCCCTCGCGTAAGAATGCGGTTATCCGCTTGTACGTGGTTTGAAAAGAACCGTAATTATACATTCAAAATCAGGCCAGACGCGCCAAAACACGTCACTTGAAGGCCACTCAAGCTGTCTCTCTCACCCCAAATCGTTCCGATAAAAATGACGATTCGTGCAATACAGGCCACGCCGCCACTCAACCGGCTTATTACCGTAGGTATAGGCCGTCCGCTCGACAAGCAACAACGGATAACCCTCCGGCAAGCCCAGCAATCCAGCCGCATATGGCTCAGCCGCAACCGCACGCAAATGCTCTTCGGCATTAATCATGCGTACACCAAAATCGCTTTCAAACAAGCTATACAAGGAACGCTCACCAGCACGGAGCCGCTCCAGCGTCAATCCCGAAAAAAGATCGACAAGCAAGTAAATCTGGTCAAAAACCACCGGATCGCCATTGAAGCGGAGCAGACGCTCGACGCAAATGACAGGATCATTCAATTGTAAGCCCAAGGCAGAAGCGACCTGAGCACTCGCTGGAAGAATCGCACACGCAAACGGGTCGCTCACGGTATGAGTCGCACTACCATCATCCGGAACAAGGCGCAGAAATCGATAAAACGACCGCGGGTCACTGTGCGTAGCAACGAAGGTCCCCTTCCCTTGACGACGCACCAGCAGATTCTCGGCCGCCATCTCGTCGATCGCCTTGCGCACTGTTCCCTGACTGACGTTGAAACGAACGGCCAACTCCCCCTCACTGGGTATGGCATCACCCGGCCCCCATTCACCATCTTCCAGACTGCGGATCAAAAAATCCTTGATCTGCCGATAGAGCGGGCTGAAGGTAGGCGACGGAGCGCGGGCAGGACGGGAGGCGTCACGGGTCATGGGGGCAAATTTCAGCACATTTCAGCTTGGCCGTCCACGAAAAGTTGTCTTATATAAGACAGATGATGAATTGACAGCCCCGCTTTGAACTTCTAACATCGTCGTTCTCTCGTGCCCGCCAAACTCCAGGTATAAAAATCGGCCGGATTTCGAGCAGACCCGCACAATTTCTACCACGCTGTTTGATACAGGAGCGACATATGTCCAAAGCCCCCATGCGCGTTGCCGTGACCGGCGCCGCCGGCCAGATCGGTTATAGCCTGCTGTTCCGCATCGCCTCCGGCGAAATGCTCGGCAAAGACCAGCCGGTCATCCTCCAGCTGCTCGACCTGCCGCAAGCCCAGCAAGCCGTGAAGGGCGTGATGATGGAGCTGGAAGACTGCGCCTTCCCGCTGCTCGCCGGCATGGTTGCCACTGATGACCCGAACGTCGCCTTCAAGGATGCCGACGTCTGCCTGCTGGTCGGTGCCCGTCCCCGTACCAAGGGCATGGAACGTGCCGACCTGCTGACCGCCAACGGCGCCATCTTCACGGTGCAAGGCAAAGCCATCGCCGAAAATGCCAAGGAAGACGTCAAGGTCCTGGTTGTCGGCAACCCCTGCAACACTAACGCCTACATCGCCGCTGCCGCCGCCAAGAAGGTTGGCCGCACCAACCCGAACAACTACCACGGCATGCTGCGCCTGGACCACAACCGTGCCCTGTCGCAACTGGCTGCCAAGACCGGCCGCGAAGTTTCTTCGCTGAAGAAGCTGGTCGTCTGGGGCAACCACTCGCCGACGATGTACGCCGACTACCGCTACACGACCTCCAACGGTGACAGCGTCAAGGCCCTGATCAACGACCACGCCTGGAACAACGACGTCTTCCTGCCGACCGTCGGCAAGCGCGGCGCCGCCATCATCGAAGCCCGTGGCCTGTCTTCCGCCGCCTCCGCTGCCAACGCCGCCATCGACCACGTCCGCGACTGGGTCCTCGGTTCCGACGAGTGGGTCACCATGGGTGTTCCTTCCGATGGCTCCTACGGCATTCCGGCCGGCATCGTGTTTGGCTTCCCGTGCGAGTGCAAGGGTGGCAAGTTCTCGATCATCCAGGGCCTGGAAATCGACGAATACAGCCGCGAAAAGATCAACATCACCCTCAAGGAACTGACCGACGAGGCCGAAGCCGTCAAGGACATGCTGTAATCCGGCAAGTCGCTTAGCTTCACCGAAAGGCCGCGGTAAAATACCGCGGCTTTTTTTATTTCTGCAACCGGAACATCATGCGCCATCCCAAAGCCGTGCTCTTCGCGGGCGAAAAGCCCTTCCCCATCCTGCCGGCCGTTGACCATTACGCCGGCTCGGAAAAGCTGATGCGCAAGGCACTGCTTTTGCAAAAGGAACTCGGCCCCATCTTTGACATCACTTGCGACTGCGAGGATGGCGCTCACGCCGGTGCCGAACGCGAACACGCCGAAATGGCTGCCGCCGTCATCATGTCGGAAGACAATCTGTTCAACCGGGTTGGCGCCCGCATTCACGACGTCACGCACCCGAACTGGCGCCAGGACCTCGAGATTCTCGTCAGCCGCGCCGGCAACCGCTTGCCCTTCATCACCTTGCCCAAACCGTGCAGTGCCGGCGACGTCCAGATTCAACTAGAAGCCTTGCGCGACATCGAACGCGAACATGGCGTCGACCGCCGCATCCCGGTGCACGTACTGATCGAGACCCACGGCGCGCTGCGCGAAGTCTGGGAAATCGCCGCCCTGCCCGGTGTCGAGTCACTGGATTTTGGCCTGATGGATTTCGTCTCCGGCCACCATGGCGCCATTCCCGGGCACGCCATGAAAAGCCCGGGCCAGTTCGAACACCCTTTGGTGACCCGAGCGAAGTGCGAGATCTCGGCAGCCGCATTGGCCTGCGGTGTGGTTCCGTCGCACAACGTCACCACCGAGCTGAAAGATATCGACTACATCCGCAACGACGCCTTGCGTGCAAGAAGGGAATTCGGATTTCTCCGGATGTGGAGCATACATCCCAACCAGATTCTGCCCATCATCGAAGCCATGCGCCCCGATTTCACCGAAGTCCAGGCAGCTGCAGAGATCCTGAGCGCGGCGCAAGACAACGACTGGGGACCGACCCAGCACGCGGGAAAATTGCACGACCGAGCCTCCTACCGCTACTACTGGGAATTACTCGAACGAGCCCACGTTACCGGCACAGAGATTCCCAACGAGGCAATGAGCCGCTTCTTTGGCTGAAACCCTGCCCATTCTGTATCGCGACGAACATATCGTCGTCGTCGACAAGCCCTCCGGCCTGCTCGTTCATCGATCGGAAATCGATCGTCACGAGACCCGTTTCGCCATCCAGATCGTGCGCGACCAGATCGGGCAATGGGTTTGGCCGGCACATCGGCTCGATCGCGGCACATCGGGCGTCCTGCTCTTCGCGTTATCGAGCGAAATCGCCAGCTGCTTGGGCAAACAATTCGACGACGGGACGGTTGGCAAACGCTACCTCGCCGTCGTGCGCGGAATTACGGCGGACCACGGCCAGATTGACCACCCGCTCAAACGCCAGCGGGATGACTATGAATTCACTGGCGACCACTCCAGCCACGAAGCACAGGAGGCAAGCACCCGATTTCGCCGGCTGGCCGAAATCGAACTACCTTTCGCCGTCGATCGTTATCCGAGTAGCCGCTACTCCCTGCTTGAGCTTCACCCGACAACCGGGCGCCGGCATCAGCTACGCCGGCACCTGAAACATATCGCGCACCCGATCATCGGCGACGCCACCTATGGCAAAGGAAAGCACAATCGCTTCTTCGCACAGGAGTTCGGTTGCCAGCGCATGCTACTCGCCTGCATCGAACTAAATTTCCAACATCCGGTGACAGCGGCCCCCTTGAAAATCAAAGCGCCAGTATCGGGCGAATTCGCCTCCACACTGGCGCAGCTCAATTGGCTCTTACCGGACTAGCCGAACGGCCCTCAATAGCCGATCGACCCCTCAAGTTCTTCAAGGCGGCGCATGTCACGCTCCAACTCGACCATATCCTGCCCCAATGCGTCACGAGCCGAGACCATGCCGACTGGCGCACCGGAGTCGTCAACTACCGGCACATGGCGGAAGCCACCCTCGGCCATCATGTGCAAGGCGTAAGCCAGGGGCTTGTCGGCACGAATGGTCTGCGGTTCCCGGACCATGACCTGTTCAAGCCGGGTCACATCAGGGTCGAGGTTGCCGGCCAACACCTTATTGAGGGCATCACGCTCGGTAAAAATGCCGGAGATGCGTTGATTTTCGACAATCAACAACGCACCGACCTTACGTTCTGCCATCAATTTGCTGGCCGAGCGGACCGTCATCTCGGGACTTGACGTAACCAGGCTGCGGCCCAGCAAAATATCAGAAATCATTCTTTTTGGCATTTTTGTCTCCTTTGTTGATTTATCAGTATCGTCATAGTGACGAAATCGGAGCATAGATGCAAGCCACCCGATTTATTGTGACCGCATAACGACAATCGCGATTGCCACAAAGATGATGACCAAGCCGATCAACTCAAGGTTCAATGCAGACTCGAATAATCAAAGATGATCGTCAGGGATTGAATTCATAGACCACCCGCACTCGCGCATCAGCTTTCGAGAGATCGACGAAACCAATTCCACCTGGATGGGTACTGACCCAGCGAAGAACCTCGTCGACCGTATTAACACGGGGCGGCGCCTGCATACGACCGGAAAAAACCTGCCGCGACCAATAGGCATTCACATCCGACAAATCCTTGCCAACCAGCGCCGAATAGAATCGCGCACGATCCGGATTGGCATCGACCAAATCGACCGGCTGCGCCTCGATGCCATTGAAGAACTGGCGATACCGGCCGAAGAAAATATTCACGATCTCGTTTCGCGTCATTACCGCCACGCCGGTCCGCGCATTCACCACAACCACCAGATCAGCCATGACCTCGCCTGCTTGCAAAAGCAAACAAAGCAACAAGATCAGCAAACGGCTTTGGCAACGTCCCATAGTTTAGAAGACAAAGTCCATCGTAACGGAAAACACGTCAAGCTTTCCCTTGAACGCATCGGTCTCCAGACGATAAGGAAAAATCGAATCCGGTTGACCGTGAATACCATCCCATTGCGCCTTGAGCGCGATATTTCGTGCCACATCCCAACGCACACCCAGGATCGTCGTGTATTGATCGACGTGCGAATCGGCCATGATGCGGGCAACGACCGGATTCAGGGTATTCCCCCTGGAATCGGAGAAAATACGGGAATACCCGAAGTACGGCGTATACGCGCTCACCCGATAGCCGACCAAGGCATAACCACCTTTCGAACTCTGAAAGATCTGGCTCCCCTGATTGATGTCGTTGAGCATCAGTTGAACCTGCCAGGGTCCGCGGTCATAAATCACGCCGATCGAATAGTAATGACTGCGCGTATTGGCTGCAGCCAGGAAACTTCTGGCCTGCGCCGCCATCCCGGGCGGCAGCGTACGCCCCAGAATGTCATCGATCGGCATGTCGTTGCTGAACAGGATGTTGGCGTAACTCACCCGAAACAACCATGGCCCCGACTGGTAATCGACATAGCCCCCAGCCATCTTGGAACCGTCGATTTTCCATTGCCGGTCAGCCAAAGGAATGTTGGCGTCGGAAACTCCGTAGTACAGTTTTCCACGCAGGACATCCTCACCGACCGGGAAAATCATCGCGACATCAGCCCCATCGATACCCAGAAAAGGCAAATACCAGAAAAAATCGCCAGGTGGCCTCACAGGCAAGTAGGAATAGCCGACCATGCGCGAATCGGCCATCATGAAGAATTCAGTACCCAATCGCCCGGCCCGCAAACTGAGTTGCGGATTCGGGTCGTATCGGAAAAAGGCCCAGGATAGTTCCGGTGTATACGTCTGGTCGTAGCGAAAACGGCTGACTGCCTGCGCCACAAACTCGAGCGACGAACTGAACTGCCAGTTTGCTTGCAAGCCCAGGACGCTGTCGATCCGACCATCCCATTGCCGCCCGGCGCCGGTCGGCTGAGTCAGGTCTCGCACGAAGCGCGCCTCCTGACTGGTCGTCCTGGCCAAACCCAGCGTGCCGAAGCCTTGCAGGGAAAACGCCGGCACCTCATCCGCCCGCCCCCCCAAAGGCCAGGCGAACACCAGCGCAGCCATCAGCCAGAATGCAGGCAAAAAGGAAAGAGGCCGCCTAAGCTGACGCGTCATTGTTCGCTGGCATCAAGAAGACAACCCCGACGGGGCATGAACTCATACTCGACCGCAAAGGGAGTAAAAAAAGCAAACAGGGAAGGACGAATTGTATTTCAAAAACACCGGCTTACCCGATAATCATTAAAAAAATGGCTAGTGCAATGTTCATGCGGTGCCAAGCCCACCTCTCACTGCAGCAGGCCTGACGAATGAGCAAAAAAAAACCCGGCATCAAGCCGGGCTTCGCTAACGGCCTGATCGAATCAGGCGGCCTCAACCTCGGGTAAGGCAAGTTTCTGATCGACGCTGAACTGGTAATCCTTGAACACGTGCTCGGCAGAAAGAATCTGATAGCTGCCGTCGGCCCGCTTGTGCGTCGTATCCTTCAGGCGATAGGTCAGATGGCCGCAAGTCCAGAGATCGAAATTGCGCATGTGGGTGCACAAGCAGGTCTTGTCCATCACCGAAACCTTGCGTGCATCGGGATGAGCGGCGACTTCACGGTTGTAGGCAGTAACGTAGGAACACTTGCCGTTGGCGTCGAGGAGATAGCCATAGGCTTCGCAATTCGGGCGAATGCCGTCACCGATCGCCGGGCTGCCCTTGAGCATGCGCATCGGGTAGCCGGTCGGGGAAATCTGGTTGACCTCGATATCTTCTTCGCTGGCCTTGAAGTATTCCTGCTGGACTTTCTCCGGCAAGCCGCACTCCTTGGCGACGGTGAAGCGGGTTGCCACCTGCACGGCAGCCGCGCCATTTTCCAGGAAAGCCGCCGCATCGGAACCGGTAAAGATGCCGCCGGCCGGAATGACCGGAATATCGAGATGTTCGTTCTTCAGGAACTGGATGACCTCGGCAACGATGGTCGCCAGATCGTACTGCGCCCAGTCCATGCCAAAGCCCAGGTGACCACCGGCCAACGGGCCTTCGACGACGACGAAGTCGGGCAGGCGATTGGTCCGGGCCGTCTTCTTCAGGAACAACTGCAAGGCACGCACCGATGAAACGATGATACCCAGCTTGGCATCACGAAAACGCGGGTGATCCTCGATCAGCGCAAAGGAGCCGAGATGCAGGCCGGCAGCCAGCGTGATGCCGTCGATACCGGCGTCGAGCGCTGCCGTCATGCGGACCTTCAGCGTCTCTTTCGGCGCATTCATGGTCAGCTTTTCCATGCAGTTCACGAAAACCAGACCCGAGCCACGCTTGCGTTCCATGGTACCGGCGACATGCAAGCGGGTCGCTTCGGCGATTTTGCCGAGATCGAACTTGACCGGCGACTTGTCTTCGTTCAATGCGTTGTACTTGTAGAGCGCGAGCTTTTCCTTGACGTACTTGGTCTGGTAGCGGCGATCGGTCACCGTCTTGATCATGGCGTCTGAAATATGGCCGACGCCCCCCAGTCGAGCGGCTTCGAGAGCCAGGTCGGCCGTCGAAATATCCACGCCCATGCCGCCAATCATGATTGGAACAAGCTCATGCTTGCCCAACTGCAAGCGGAAATCATCCACACGCTTCATTGCTATCCTTCAGAAAAGCAGCCGAACTCCCATGCGATATCGCAGCCTCGGCTAAGCGCGGAATTTTACGCCATTGTTAAAGGTCTTGCGTGCCTGGCATGGGATAAATCAAGTTCCGCTGGCTGATCCATCGCTAAACTCGCCACTTTGAACAGCCATCGACAAAAAAGGTTCAGCATGTTCTTTCCCAGCCATCCCTTATGGCAGGTCGGCTTCCGGCCCTTCTTCGCCCTGGCCTGCCTGGCCGGAATGAGCTTTCCGGCCTTCTGGGCGCTGATTTTCGGCGGCGCCCTCGAAGCGCCGACCGGTTCGTTCACCTCCTTGCAATGGCATGCCCATGAGATGTTCTTCGGTTTCGGCTGGGCGGTACTGGGCGGATTTCTGCTGACTTCGACCAAGAACTGGGTCAACATCCGCGGCTATCACGGATTGGCCCTGATGCTGCTGGTTGCCGCCTGGCTCTTCGAGCGCCTCGGCATGAGTTTCGGCGCAAGCTGGCCGCACAGCCTCTTCCTGTTCTCGAACAATGTGTTTCTCGGCAGCATCATCGCTCTGCTGATGTGGACGCTGATCCGCTATCGCGCCCAGGACAGCTACCGCGACAACGCATTTTTCATGGTCATGCTGCCCGCCTTCCTGGTCGCCAAATACCTGATGCTCAATGGCGACAATTTCGTCTCCGGCTATAGCATGGCCATGGGCCTGTTCCGGATGGGTTTCCTGGTCATGCTCGAGCGCACCCTGACCCAGTTCATGAAAGCCGCCTTCCAGGCCCAGATCCTGCGCCATCCGAAGCTGGACATGGCAATCAAGCTCCTCGGCCTGCTGCTGGTCGTTGAATTCCTGCTGCCGCGCCCGCTGACCGCGGCCATCGCCCTCACCCTGGCGATTCTGCTCGGCGTCCGCTTCGTTTTCTGGAAGCCGCATCTGGCGGTGCGCCGCATCGATATCGGCATCATGTACGTCGGCTACCTGGCCATCGTCGCCCAGTTGCTGATCGAAGCCCTCGGCCATGTCGTCAATTTCGTCTGGATCGGCACCGTCTCCGTGCATGTCTTCACCTTTGGCGCCATGGGCTGCGTCATTCCCGCCATGCTGATCCGAATCAGCAAGGGCCATACCGGGCGCAAGGTCGTCTTCGACGGCATCGACCGAGCCTGCCTTTACGTCATGCTGCTCGCCCTCGTGCTGCGGGTGGTGATGCCGCAAATCCAGCCCGCCATCTACCTGCTCTGGATCCAGCTTTCTGCCGCCTGCTGGGCGATTTGCTTCGGGACGCTCGCCTGGCGGTATATTCCGCATCTTCTCCAAGCTCGAATCGACGGAAAAATTCACTGATGCAAATCTGGGTCGACGCCGACGCCTGCCCCGGCGTCATCAAGGAAATCATTTTTCGTGCCGCCGAACGGCTGCAGATTTCAACCATCCTGGTCGCCAACCAGATGTTGCGCACGCCACCGTCGCGCTACATCAGGGCCATCCAGGTGCCCTCGGGATTCGATGTCGCCGACCGCCACATCGTCGACCAACTGGCTCCCGGCGACCTCGTCGTCACCGCCGACATTCCGCTTGCGGCCGGCGTCATCGAGCGCGGCGCCCATGCCTTGAATCCACGTGGCGAGCTCTACACCACGGCCAACATCCAGGAACGGCTGACCATGCGCAATTTCATGGAAGGCCTGCGCAGCGCCGGGGTCGAAACCGGTGGCCCGACGGCTTTCAGCCAGGCCGACCGGCAAGCCTTCGGTAACGCCCTCGACCGCTTTCTGGCCAAACAGGCCAAATAGCCGGCATCAAAGCACCGCTTCGAACAACTCGAGTTGCGGCGGCCCCAGATAGAAATCGCGCGGCGACTGGCCGGCTGCCATGTGTGCCTTGCGGAAAGCCTCCGATTGCGTCCAGTCGGCAAAAGCCTGTTCCGAGGCCCAGACGGTGTGCGAGGCAAACAGCGTGTAGGTCTCGTTGGCCTCGGCCCGCAGCAGGTTGAAGCTGATAAAACCCGGCACCTCGCTCAGATAGCTGTTGCGCTTGCGCCAGTGCTCGACGAACGCCTCCTCCTTGCCGAGCGCGATCTTGAAACGGTTCATCGCCAGAAACATCGCTTTCTCCTGAGTCAAATAACCTTACAAAACACAAGGACAAATTCCGGGGCTTTTCGTACCATGCAGGCTCCCCAACCTGAAGACAACATAACCAAAAATGAACCTCGACAACGACGACAAGCTCGACTTCGGTGACCTGCCACCAGCCGTCGATCAGCTACTCCAGCAAGGCGTGGCCAGCCACTTTACCGACCCGGCGGCGGCCGAAGAATTCTTCCGCCAAGCCATCGCCCTCGATCCCACGGCACTCCCCGCCTATCGCTGCCTGTTCAAGCACCATAACCGCAAGCGCCAGTTCGAAGCCGCTTTCGCCACCTGCACCCAGTGGCTGGCCGAAGCCGCCCGCCAAGCCGGCATCGCGCCGCAATGGCAAGCCTGGCAAAGCGCACCGCGCCCGGCCCTGGCTGCACTCAAGGGCTATGCCTTCATCCAGCTGCGGCGCGGCAATCAGGGCGATGCGGCGGCCGCGCTCGACGTGCTGTTGCGTCTCGACCCGGAGGATGGCGTCGGCGGTTCAGTCGTCGCCGCCCTGCTGCCCGAGCCAACTGCCCTCGTCTGAACGAACCCCGCCCCCGCATTTCGGCGGGGGCTGTGCATCAGACCACCACCTCCATGCCGCGGAAGATCGAGCAGCGGCGGAAGACCTCGACATCCGGCGCCACCTGCTTCTGATTGCAGTATTTCGCCACCAGCTTGGCCAGGCCCTTGATGTCCCGCCCGGTCGCTTCCGGGAAAATATCCGGCAAGCGATCGAGCAGCCCCGGTTCGACCGGCAGCGAGAACTGCGCCGCCATGACGCCCCAGATCTTGCGCCGGTCGTCACGGGTCGGGGGGTGGAACTTGATCAGCGCGATGCAGCGCGAAACGATGGCTTCGTCGATGTCATCCACCCGGTTGGTGGTCAGGAAAAGCAGGCCGTTGAAATACTCCAGCACACGCAGGAAGACGCCGACCACGGCATTCATCGTGATGTTGTCGTCGCGCGTCTTGATATAGACGTCCGCCTCGTCGATCAGCATGACCGCCCCCCAACGCTGGGCGCGGGTCAGCACCTCCTTGAGCGCCGTTTCCATCGCCGCCACGTTGAGGCCGAGCTGCCCGGAATGCACCCGATAAAGCGGCCGCTTGATGATTTCCGAATAGACCTCGGCGGTCAGCGTCTTGCCTACCCCGGCCGGGCCAGCGCAAAGGACGGTCGTACCGCCTGACTTGCCGGCAACGATGTCGTCCATCAGCACATCCATCTCGGCGGTCAGGATATCGATCAGGTCGGTCTGTTCCGGCGGCAGCACCAGCTTGTCTTTCAATTCCGGCTGGTAGGCATAGGGCTGCATGTCGTCGACATGGACCCAGACATAATGGTGCAGGTCGAGATGGAACATCAGCATGTAGAAATGCACCGGCAACTCGGTGAACAGGCCCTTTGGCTGCTCGGCCTGGGCCGCCTCGACCTCGGCCTCCTCCTTGCCGGAAAGCCGCGAATTGCGTGCCACCCGGCGGACGAACTTGGCCATGATGTCGCCGGTCGCATCGAGTGCCAGCACGCGTTCGCCGAGGATGCTCTCGTCGTTGACCAGGCGCGCCGGGCTACCGGTCGAGGACAGGATGATCATGTCCTTGCGTGAATAATCGGTGTCGCGATGCGTCGCCGTCGGGTTCTCGGCGAAATAGCCAACCCCGGTCCCGGAAAACTGCGCGCCGTACTGGGCCCGCCAGTCGAAATAGCGCGCCGCCCCTTCGTCATAGCTCTGCAGCAGCGCCGGCGTTTCCTTGACGAAGCCCTTGGCGGCGAGGATTTCCGGAATGGTCCGGCCGGCGATATCAGGCCCGGCAATGCGCAGCGTCGCTGTCGCCAGCCGCGCCTTGGCATTGGCCTTCAGCTCGACAAAGATCTTGCCGGTCTCCTCTTCCGAGGGCGGCGTGAAATCGAGCCGGGTCACCACGTAAGGCAATGGCTTGCCGGTAATCCCGGCCGAGAACACCCAGCCGCGCGAAGCGCCTTCGGCCAGATAGCGGGCAATGGCCGGCACCGCCATTTCCAGCTCCTCGGGTTCGAAACGCTTGCCGCCTTCGCGCAGGGCCTTCTGCAAGGTCCCGATCTGCGCCCCGCGCGCCCGCAGTTCGTGGTCGCCCCCGGCATAGCGCTCGCGCAGAAAATCCAGCTCGGCGTCGCTCAGGTTGGCAAAAGGAATCTCGACCTTGTTGCCGAAACGCAATTGTTCCTCGACATAAGCCAGGCGGGGAAAGGCCTGGATCATGGCGGCAATGTGCGGACGTTCGATTTGCAGCTTCATGGATGGCCCCGGTCAATGCGAATTCCTCAGCCGAGCGAATTCCATGCCGACGCAAAATCGGGGCAAAGCGACTTTTAAACAAAGACTTGGCAAAAACACCTCGTTGTCGGGCTTGCCACAATCAATCCGTGGGATACTCCGCCCCCTCGCTCACGAACGGACCACCGATGACGGCCCCTGCCCAGAAACCCGGACTGCACGTCCGCAACAAGAACGCCAGCGGCTACGATTTCGCCGCGCTGACCGCCGTCGCACCGGGGCTGGTCAAGTACGTCATCACCACCAAGGCGGGCACGCCGAGCATCGACTTTGCCAACCCGGCCGCCGTCAAGGCCTTCAACCGCGCCCTGCTCGCCCTGCACTACGGCGTCCGCGGCTGGGAGATCCCGGCCGGCTACCTGTGCCCGCCGATCCCCGGCCGGGCCGATTACATCCACCATCTGGCCGACCTGCTGGCCAGCTGCAACAAGAAAACCATCCCGACCGGCCGCGGCGTGCGCGTGCTCGACATCGGCGTCGGCGCCAACTGCGTCTACCCGCTGATCGGCTTTGCCGAATATGGCTGGCGCTTTCTCGGCGTCGACATCGACGAAGCCGCCCTCGCCAACGCCCGCATGATCCTCGGCAAGAACCCGGAGGCCGAGGCCGCCGTCGAACTGCGCCACCAGCCGGTGTGGGACAACATCTTCACCGGCCTGCTGCGTTCCGGCGAGAACTTCGATCTGAGCATGTGCAATCCGCCCTTCCACAACTCGCCGGACGACGTCATCGCAGTCAGCCAGCGCAAATGGAACAACCTCGGCAAGCCCGGCGCTCGCAAACCGAGCGCCCCGCCCCGGCTGAATTTCGGCGGCGGCGGCACCGAGCTGTGGTGCAACGGCGGCGAACGCGCCTTCGTCAAGAACATGATCGAGCAAAGCACCGCCATCCCGAAGCGGGTGATGTGGTTCACCAGCCTGGTTTCGCAGGCCGACAACCTGGTGCATATCGAAGCGGCGCTGAAGAAGGCCAAGGTGGTCGATTCGCGCATCATCCCGATGGCGCAGGGCCAGAAGACCAGTCGTTTCGTCGCCTGGACCTTTACCGGCAACGGCGACCGGGAAAAATGGCGGCGGGCCAACTGGTCGGACGAAGCCATCCCCGAAGCCTGCCCCCCTCGCTTCGAGACCGGCGAGCGCTAAGCTGCCGCCTCGCCCTCGCCACGGGCATTGGCCAGGTAATCGCGCCATAGATGGCCGTAGCGGTCGTCGAAAGCCGCATCGAGCAAGTCGACCTGCTTGATCCGGTCCACGCGAAAAGTCCTGAACGATTCGCGCAGTTCGCACCAGGCGCCGAGCGTCCAGCAATGCCCCCAGAAAACCAGGCCGAGCGGCCACAAGGTGCGTTGCGACAGTTCGCCATCAGCCCGCCGGTAGCCGACCAGTAGCTTGCGGCCGGACTCCATGCCGGCCCGCAACATTTCCATCGGTTCGCGCAGCGGCGCCGGCTGCAGGCAATCGAGGGCGAGAAAGCGCCGGCTGCTCGCCCCTACTTTCTGCTCCAGGGCCTGCGGCAAAACCGCTTCGATGCGTGCCATGGCCTGGGCCGCTGCCTTGCCCAGCGCCGGATCGCCCCAGGCCTGGACCAGCTTGGCACCGACCACCAGCGCCTCCAGTTCGTCGCCGGAAAACATCAGCGGCGGCACCTGGTAACCCCGGCGCAGCCGATAGCCTACCCCCGCCTCGCCATCGATCGGCGCCCCCGACTTCACCAGGTCGGCAATGTCGCGATAGATCGTGCGCTCCGAGACCTCCAGCGCAGTAGCCAGCGCATTGGCCGTCACCACCCGCCCGTGGCGGAGCAACAGGATGATCTGGAACAGGCGATCGGCAGGACGCATGGCAAGGCTCGGAATCGGGGAATTTCAGCATAACACGGGCTTTTGCAGGCCAGGCAAAGCCTCCTGACACCATGCTGTCAGGAGCCCCCGGCCAGAATGCGCTGCATCAACGGCAGCCCGCCGCTGAACCTCAAACGGAGAAACATCATGCAAAACCCCCTGCGCTGGTTCGAAATCGCCACCACCGACCTGGAACGCGCCGTACGCTTCTATCAGACCGTCTTCGCCACCGAACTGCGCCGCGAAACCTGCGGCGACATCGCCATGGCCATCTTCCCTTACGCCGAGCCCTTCCCGAGCGGCGCCCTGGTCGCCATGCCGCAACTGCAACCGCGCGACAACGGCACCCTGATCTACCTCGACGGCGGCGACGACCTGAATGCCGTCCTCGCCCGCATTCCGGCAGCCGGCGGCCAGGTCGTCATGGAAAAGACCGACCTCGGCAACGACATCGGCCACATCGCGCTGTTCATCGACAGCGAAGGCAACCGGGTCGGGGTGTATTCGCAACACTGATTCGCCGGCAAACCGGGCCGGCCCGCCAGCGAGCGGGTCGGCACAGCGCGGGCGACGACAAGCGCATCCCGATGACATTACAATCGCCGCCATGCCGACCGCGCTTTTTACCGTCCCGCCACGCCTCGCCGACCTGCTCGGCAATCTCCTGCTGACGACATTACCCGGCGGCCCCTACCTGCTGCCGGCGACGCTGCAGCCCATGCTGCTGATCATCCTGAGCGGCGAAATCCGCCTCGAACTGCCCGACGGCAGCAGCCAGCGCTTGCCACAACTGGGCCTGAGCGGCGCAACCAGCGGCATCTGTCGCGCCAGCGCCACGCCGGGCACGCGAATCCTGCTCGCCTCGGTCTTGCCCGGGCAACTGCCGCGTCTCTTCGGCATGTCGGCCTCGGCCATCATCGAGGCCTTCGTGCCGCTGGATGATCTGCTGCCGCGGCCGCTACTCGCCGAATTGAGCGAGAAACTCGCCGCCGGCGGCTCGCCGGGCGAGCAGGTCGCGCTTTGCACGGATTTTTTCCTCACCTTGCAGGCCATGCAGACACAGCGCCCGGCCGACCTGGTCATCCCGGAAAACTGGCTGTTTCGCCCACTCGCCGAGATCGCCGATGCCTGCGCGCTCAGCCCGCGCCAGTTCGAACGGCGCTTCCGCCACAGCTACGGCCAGAGCCTGCGCGCCTTCCGCCAGCAAGCGCGCTGTAGCCGCATGCTCGTCGATCTGGTTTTCGGCCGCCGCGAATTCGCTGCCTGGGCCGACATCGCGGCCAGCGCCGGCTATTGCGACCAGGCGCACCTGAGCCGCGACCTGCGCCAATTCACCGGTTACGCCCCGGCCCAACTCGGCCGGCGACTGGCTGCGGACGACCCCGCCCTGTGGCCTTATCGCCTGAGTGCCGGGCAGATATCCAGGCTGTTCGGCTCGATGAGCTTCTGAACCATGTCGTTTCGGTACAAGACCGCCCCCTTGCCGGCTCGGTAAATTGGCCGGCATTTCATCCAGCGAGGTCTTTTGCCATGCCAGCCCAACTGCCCGCCTCCTCCGCCCTGAGCGGCGAACAGGAAGCCTACCCCTACCGTGACAGCGCCAGCCGCCCGGTGCAACGCCAGACCGTCGGCAGCGACGAACTGATCGCCGCCTTCCATGCCGTCGCACCCGGCTGGGTCGATGCTCTGATGCGGGTGCGCGACCGCCTGGTCGGCCGGTGCGGCCTGAAGACCGGCGGCCCACGGCAGGCCTTGCCGACGCCCCCATTTCAGCTTGGCCAGCGCCTCGGCGTCTTCCGCATTATTCACCTGGCCCCAGGCGAAGCCGTTCTCGGCGAGGACGACCGACATCTCGATTTTCGCGTCTCGCTGCTGTGTGCCGCCGGACAGCTCCGGGTCAGCACCCTGGTCCGCCCGCACAATCTCTTAGGCTGGCTTTACCTGGCCAGCGTCCTGCCCTTCCATCACTTGATCTCGAGCGTGATGATCGGCCGCATGGCCCGGCAACTGAACCGGGAACAACCATGAACCGCCCGCTCCTTGGCGCCATCCTGCTGGGCACCGTGACGGCGCTGATCCATCTGCTGGCCGGCGGCCAGGATATCGCAAAGCCCCTGCTCGCCGCAGCGCTCGAACCAACGCTGAAATTCACCCTCTACGCGGTCTGGCACACGGCCACGCTGAGCCTCTCGGCCAGCGTCATCGGCTGGATTTACTGCCTGTATCGACCCGCCGCTGCCCTCGTCGGGAAATTCCTCGGCCTGCTGTGGTGCGGCTTCGGCCTGGTCTTTCTCGCCGTCACCGCGGCTTTCCCCGAATACGATCTATTCTGGCAATTGCCGCAATGGCTGCTGCTCATTCCCTGCGGCCTGCTCGTCCTGTGGGGACTACGGCGCCCGGCCGCCACGTAGGCATCGGCTTGAAGCCGGACCGCTAGTGCGGCCAGCCCGGATCGATGGCATGGAAGCGGCGGGACGAATAGGTCAGTCGGGACAGGAACAGTATAATCACCGGCCTTATTTGCCAGTGATCCGTCCAGTGTCCGACCGCCTTGCCGTCCTGCCCCAATATCTGATCCCGAAACAGGCGCTGACCATCCTCGCCGGCAAGCTCGCCGGCGCCGAGGCCGGCAGCCTGACCACCCGCGTCATCCGCTGGTTCGTCGGGCGTTACGGCGTCAATATGGCCGAAGCGGCCAATCCGGATATCGCCAGCTACAAGAGTTTCAACGAATTCTTCACCCGGCCGCTGCAGGCCGGCGCCCGCCCGACGGCCGACGCCGCCTACCTCTGCCCGGTCGATGGGGCGATCAGCCAGTTCGGCCCGATCAATCGCGACCAGATTTTCCAGGCCAAGGGCCACAGCTATTCGACCACCGCCCTGGTCGGCGGCGACCGCGAACTGGCCAAGCGCTTCGAGAACGGCAGCTTCGCCACGCTCTACCTCAGCCCGCGCGACTACCATCGCATCCACATGCCCTGCGACGGCAAGCTGATCCGCATGATCTACGTGCCCGGCGCCCTGTTCTCGGTCAATCCGACCACGGCACGCGGCGTCCCCGGCCTGTTCGCGCGCAACGAACGGGTGGTCTGCGTTTTCGAATCTGCCAACGGCCCTTTCGTGCTCACCCTGGTCGGCGCCACCATCGTCGGCAGCATGGCCACCGTCTGGCATGGCGTGGTCAATCCGCCGCGTCCCGGCGTCGTCCGTGAATGGCGTTACGACGAGCAGAACATCGTGTTGAAGAAAGGCGATGAAATGGGCCGCTTCCTGCTCGGCTCCACCGTCGTCATGCTCTTCCCCAAGGACACGCTGCAGTTCAATCCGGACTGGACGCCAACCCGCCCGATCCGCATGGGTGAAGCGATGAGCAAGGCCGGGTGAAACCGGTCCGCCTGATCATCCGCGGCATCACCGGGCTGGCCCTGGTCCTGCCTGCCGCCTGGCTGGCCTGGTCAGGCAAGCCGCTGCCCCTGCTATTGCTGTTGACGATTGCGGCAGCCCTGGTCGCCATCCGTGTCGGCCAGGAGGGTGAAGCGCGTTACGGCCGTCGCGTGCCGATCACCGAAATGCTCGCCCTGGGCCGGCAAGGCGACCGCCGGATGTTGCTTGGCGGCATTGCCGGCTATCTGATGGCGGGCGGCATGCTCCTCGCCCTCTTCCTGGCGTTCTAGTCTGTCGGCCGCCGGTCAGGATGCCGGCTGGAAATCAGGTAAGGCACCAGATTGTCGGCCAGCAACATGCCGACCGCCAGCACGGCGCCGGTCAAAATCATCTCGGTCAGCAAACCGATGCCGATCTGGCTGTCCTGCTGCATCAGCGCATGCAGGCCGCGAAAGCCCATGCTGCCCGGCACCAGGGTGATCAGGCCGGGGATCTGCACCAGCACGGCCGGACGCCGGCGCAACGCATGGTAGACATGCCCGGCTGCCCCGACCGTCAGGGCACCGGCAAAGGCACCGACAATCGGGCCGAGCGCCGAACCGACCAGCGTGTAGGTGGCCCAGGCGAGCAGGCAGGCCGCTACCGAAACCAGCAATGATGAGAGCGGCGCCTGGATGACGCCGAGCAAGGAAACGCCAAGCAGCGCGATGGCCGGCCAGGTGACCCAGCCGGGCAACGGCGTCGGCAGGCTGGCCAACTGCGGCGGCAGGATCTGCAGGCTGATCTGGGTGCCGATCACCAGACCGCCACCGATCAGGAAGAGCAGCATGAAGGCCCCGGCCAACCGGCTGCTGCCGGCCAGGAAATTCTGCGTCGCCAGTTCCGACATCGCCACCGTCAGCATGAAGCCGGGCAGCAACAGCACGACGCCGGCCAATGCCGAGATGAAAGGCGACTGCTGCGGCAGCAGCACGCCCAGCCCCTGGGCCAGCATCGCCGCCAGCGCGCAGAGAATGACCGGGACAGCCGGACCGAGGCCGCGCACCTTGCCCAATTGCTGGTGCGCCGCCATGAACAGCATGCCGATCAGGCCCCCGCAAAGCATTTCCAGCCAGCCGCCGCGCAACAGGACGGCGACCGCCGCAGAAAGCAGGAAGCCCATCCCGGCCAGCGACCAGCCCGACCACGGCGGCGGCATCCGCATGATGCCTTCGAGACGGGCGATGTAGTCGCCGAGGCGGGCAGGCTGATCGATCGCATCGACCAGTTGCTGCAACTCGATCAGACGCGCCATGTTGTAGTCGTAGGGCGGCAGCCGCAGCAGCTCGACGCGGCGCGCCCCACCCGGCGCCACCACGGTCAGGGCGAGAAAAGTCAGCACCGCGAAGCCTTCGACGCGCACGCCGAGGCGCTGGCCGACGGCGACCAGCGTCGCTTCCAGATCATGGGCCGGCGCACCGCACAAATGCAGCGCCCGACCGAGATCGCGCAAAAAGGCGGCAGTGGTGTCCAGCGTCGGATCGTTCATCGGATCAATCAGCCATGTGCCGGCTTGCCGTTCGGCAAGCCGCTTGCGGCAACTAGAACTTCAGCGCCTCGACCAGCGAACCGACCTGTTCGGCCGACTCTTCGAGAATGCCGGTCAAGGTCTCTTCGCCGATATCCATGTCGATACAGGCCGAGCACTTGTCCGCCGCCTCATCGCCCGGCTGCGCATAGAGCGGCGACATGACCGGCGCCAGATCCTCGGCGAGCAACAGCGTATCGGCCAGACTTCCCGGCGGAATGGTCAAATAGCCCTCCCAGCCGCCCTCGATCCCGGCCATGATGCCCTCCGGCACCTTGAGCACTTTCAGCACCTCACGCCCGACCAAGGCTTCGCCGCCTTCCATCCATTCGATGAAGCCGCCATCGAGCAAGCCGGGGAATTCCTTGGCACGGGAGAGCAGGTAAAAGCCGCCTACCTCATGCAGGATGCCGGCAAACATCGCCGCCTCGGGATCGATATGGGTCACCCGGCGGGCAATGACATGGGCCAGCGACGCGACGTGCGCCGTGTGCTGCCAGAGCTGGTTGCCCAGTTGCTGCAAGGCCGGGTCGCTCGGCTGCCCGGCCAGTTGCCGGGCGAACAAGGCAGTTGCCAGCGACTGCAAGGTATAAAACCCCAGCCTCGAAATGGCCGCCCGGACATCGCTGATTTCCCGCCCGGAGCGGTTGTAGGCCAACGAATTGGCAATTGCCACCACCCGCGCCGCCAGCAGCGGTTCGGCCTGAACCAGCCGGGCGGCGGCCTCAATGTGACACTCCGGATCGGCCAGCGCATCCCGCAACTTGATGGTGACGCGCGCACTGGTCGGAAAGGCCAATTCGCCCTTGGCGGCATCGGCGGCAATCGAGCGGAAGATTTCGAGCTTGTCCATCCTCGGATCATACATGATCGTCCCTTGCCTCGAAGCAGAGTTGCAGCAACGGCAACATCCGGAAACGCCACCCGACAGGCCGCTCCATTCGAGGCGGCAAGCCCGATCCCTGCCAAACAATGCGCTTGTCGTGGGATACTGCCGCTTCCCCCCAACTGGAGAACTCAATGACAGCCCTGTCCTCCCTGTCCACTCGGACCGCCCCCCTGCTACGCGGCCTGCTCGCCGGCCTGTTCATGCTGGCCAGCGGTATCGCCGCCGCCGAAGCCCCGCTGCAGAAAACGCAGGTCCCCGGCTACTACCGGATGAATCTCGGCCAGTTCGAAGTCACCGCCTTGTACGACGGCGCCATCAAGCTCGATACCAAGCTGCTCAAGAACAGCAACGAAAAGGAAATCCAGCAACTGCTCGCCCGCCTGTTCGTCAAGGGCCCGGCCGTGCAAACCGCGGTCAACGCCTACCTGGTCAATACCGGCAGCAAGCTGGTTCTGATCGACGCCGGCGCCGCCAAACTGTTCGGGCCCAGCCTCGGCAACATCGTCGACAACCTGAAAGCGGCCGGCTACAAGCCGGAACAGGTCGATGCCGTCCTCGTCACCCACCTGCACGGCGACCACGTCAATGGCCTGATCGATGCCGAAGGCAAGGCCGTCTTCGCCAATGCCGAAGTCTGGTCAGCCAAGGCCGACAACGATTTCTGGCTGAGCGAGGAAATCGCCGCCAAAGCGCCGAAGGAAGCCCAGGGCTTCTTCAAGATGGCGCGCGACGCTGCCGCCCCCTACATCAAGTCCGGCAAATGGAAGACCTTCAGCGGCAACCAGCCGCTGCTGCCCGGCTTTGCCAGTTACGCCGCCAATGGCCACACGCCGGGCCACAGCGCCTACCTGATCGGCTCCGGCGAAGAGCAATTGCTGATCTGGGGCGACATCGTGCATAACCACGCCGTGCAATTCGCCCGGCCGCATGTTGCCATCGAGTTCGACAACGACCGCAAGGCCGCCGTCGCCACCCGCAAGGCCATCTTCGCCAAGGCCGCCAAGGAAAAGCTGCTGGTCGGCGGCATGCACCTGCCCTTCCCCGGCATCGGCCACGTCCGCGCCGAAAGCAAGGGCTATAGCTGGATTCCGGTCGAATTCTCGCCGACCCAGGAATAAGCCTCCACCCGCCTCCGGCATGAAAAAGCCCCGCCCATTTCGGCGGGGCTTTTTTTGACCGGACGCCGGGCGGACTATTGGAAGGCGCCCGGCGACAAGCCCCGACTCGCCCGCAACGGACGGGTGCCAACCGGGAAGGCGAACTCCGCCGTCGGCATCAAGGCCACGCCATTGACGCTGCCCGGCGCCCGCACCGTGCCGCGCAATGGCGACTGGCTGGTCAGCCGCAAGGGAATCCCGTTCTCTTCGACCAGATCGGCCCGCGCCACCATCTGGTTGCCCTCGGCGCGGCCCTGCGCCGGCGTTTGCAGCACGCCGCGCCCAACCGTCAGGTTATTGAGCTGCCAGACCTCGGCACCGGCCGGAAACTTGTCCTGCCAGACAACCAGGAAATTGCCGCCGGGATAGTCGTTGAGCAGCGTGTTGTGCGAAAGGTAGAGGCGGTTGTCGGCCCAGCGCTGGCCTTCGGCGCCATAGGAAACGATGGCCGGATTGTCGGTGCCGCTGCTTTGCCCGATGGTATTGCCGATCACGTAGGCCAAACCGCCATTCGGAAACTCAAGCTCGTAGGAGGCCCGCCCGCCCTCGCCATCGACCAGCATGTTGTACATGACGTGGCTCTCGCGCGCCCGCGACTTGACCAGATGCCCGAGGTAACCGCCGGACAGCCGGCTGCCGGTGAGCACGAACTTGCCAATGGCGCCGACATAGAGCAAATGGTGCCAGCGCCCGGCATGCAGCGGCGCCAGGCCGAATTCGCTGTCCTGCACGACCAGGCTGAGTTCCTCGATATTGGCGGTCAGGATGCCCATCTCGTTATCGACGAAACGGCAGCCGACCACCGTCAGGTCGCCCTTTTCAAAGCGGATGCCGGCACCGATGCCGTTCTCGACCCGCGCCCCGCGAAACTCGATGTTCTCGATCCGCACTTCGCCGCCCCGCACCACCCAGATCGCCTTGCCCTCCGCATCCTTGCCGTCGGCGATCATCACCGGACGCTTGCCGACCCCGCGTATGAGCAAGTGGTTCTGCGTCCACACCGCCGGCTGTCCACGGTAATCGCCCGACAAGACTTCGATCACCTCGCCATCCCGGGCCAATCTGGCCGCTTCGCTCAGCGTAGTGACCTTTTCGCCCGCTCCGACCCGCATCGTAGCCTTGGCGGCCGGCGCCGCTTTCTGGGGGGAAGCGGCGGCCGGCTGCGCAAACAATTTGCCGTCCGGACCACGCCGGATTTCGCCGAGCGAATCCGGCTCACGCGGCAACCGATCCTGGGCCTCGGCCCACAGCGCCGAAACGGGCGCCAACAGCGTGCTGCCCAGCAACAGACAGCGGCACAGACGGCGAAAATCGGCAGTAGTCACGGCGTGCTCCTCAAGCATGGCAAGGCACTCCATCATGCCAGAACATCCAGCCGGCATTAAGGCCGATTCGCCGCGCCGCGATTTACCACTTGTTACAGCTCGCTGCGCCGGTGCGACCTAGAATCGATCCATCATTCAGAAGGAGCCCAAGCATGCCGATCCGTAAATTGACGCTGCTCGCCGCCACCAGTTGCCTCCTGACGATCGCCGGCTGCGTTGTCGCCCCGCCCGGCCACCCGGTCTATCGCGAACCGATCATCGTCGCGCCGCCCGCACCGCGCGTCGAATATGTCGGACCGCCGCCGGTGGTCGGTCAGATCTGGATCGGCGGCTTCTGGAACTGGGCCGGCAACCGCCACGAATGGGTCCCCGGTCACTGGGAAGCACCGCGTCCCGGCTACGTCTGGGTGCCGCATCGCTGGGAACAGCACGGCGACCGTTGGCAACAATACGGCGGCCACTGGGAGGCCCATGACCACGGACGCCACGAAGGCCATCGGGAGTATCGCGACGACCGCCGTTGAACACGTGGCGGAAGCGCAGGCTATGTCAGCATATTGAAAGTTGCGGCACCCTAAACTGCCCGCATGCTGCACAACCTCCTCCGCCGCCTGACCTTGCCCGGAGCCATCTCTTCAACCATGGCCCAGGCCGGCGCCGTCGCGGCAAGCCTGACGATATTCGCGGCCGACCTGGCCACCGCAGCCGACATCCGCCTGCATGTGCTCTACGTCTTCCCACTGGTCACCGTCGCGCTGCATTGCGAAAGACTGCTCGCCGCCGGGCTGTTGCTCCCCTTCATCATCATTCTGCAGGTCCTGACTTTCAGCCGCCAGGAAAGCAGCCTGTCGGCAATCCTCACCGACACCCTGGTCAGCAGTGCCGCCGCCCTGCTTGCCATCGGCCTTGCCCGCGGCATGCGCAGCAATCACCTGCACGTGCTGAACCTGGCCAACCGCGATGCCTTGACCAACCTGCTCAACCGGCGCAGCTTCGAAAAACTGACCGATCGCGAAATCAGCCGCCAGCGCCGGCATGGCGGCCTGTTCTCTTTGGCGGTGGTCGATATCGACGACTTCAAGAAACTCAACGACAGCCAGGGCCACCACTTCGGCGACCTGGCGCTCAAGGGCATCGCCCGCATCCTGGTTGCGCATACCCGCCAATCGGATGCGGTGGCCCGCATCGGTGGTGACGAGTTCGCCATCCTGATGCCGCAGACCGATCTCGCTCATGCCCGCCAACTCTGTGCCAAGCTGGAACGACAGATCAGTTGCGGCGTCGAGATCACCGGCTACCCGCTCAGCGCGAGCATCGGCTGCGCCTGCTTCGAACAGGCCCCCCCATCCACCTCCGAAGCACTCAAACAGGCCGACCAACACATGTACCAAGCCAAAGCAGCAGGAAAAACGCCCGCCGTGACAAACTGCAAGGCGGAACACAAATGAACCGCATCGTGGAAAGCCTGGTTGCCGGCATCGGCATTTTCGTCGGTTCCTTGCTCTGGGATGTCGCGTTCGGAGACGGCATTCAGGATGACGACATTGCCGAGGCACTATTCATCGCCTTGCTGGCCGCGCTGATCCAGTACGGGCTGGGCCGCCGGCAAAGACAACGCTGGCGTTGAGGCTCAGTTGGCGAGCGGCGCCGACCTGGGAAACACCACCCGAAACAACGTTCCCCCTTCCGCCCCGGCGCGGGCCAGCACGATATCCGCGCCATGACGTTCGGCCACTTCCTTGACGATGGCGAGACCAAGGCCGGTCCCCTGGCCGCTCGTCCCGGCAGGACGGTAGAAGCGTTCGAAAATGCGTTCGCGCTCCTCGGCCGGAATCCCCGGCCCGTTGTCCTCGACCTCGACATAGGCCCGCCCCGCCCCGTCGACACCGCAGCGCGCCGTCACCCGACCGCCGACCGGGGTGTAGTTGAGGGCATTGTCGATCAGGTTGGCGAGCATCTCGCGCAGCAGCCAATCGACGCCTGAAACGCGTGCCGGCTCGGTTTCGAAACCGAGATCGATCTGCCGCGCCAGCGCCCGGTCGTACCAGGCCGAGGCGCTGGCTTCGAGCAGGCCGGCCAGATCGACCGGGCGTTGTTCGTGGGCGATGTTGGCATCCGGCCCGGAACGCGCCAGGGCCAGCAGTTGATGCGTCAGATGGCCAAGGCGATGAGTGGCGTCGAGCAGACGCTCGCCGCGCTGCCGATAGTCGGCCGGCAACTCGCCGACATGCAGCTCAAGCTGGGTTTGCAGGCTGGCCAGCGGCGTTTTTAACTGATGCGCCGCGTTGGCGAGGAAGGCTTGCTGGGCCTGCACCGCCGAGCGCAAATCCTCGACCAGCCCGTCCATGGCGCGAATCAGCGGCTCGGCCTCGCCGGGCACCTCGCTTTTCGGCAGCGGGCTGAGATCGTGCGGCTGGCGGCGGCTGATTTCCTGGCTCAACACGGTGAGCGGCGCCAAGCCCCGCCGGACGCCGATATAGACCAGGGCCAGCGTGGCGAAAATGAGCAGCAGATTGGGCAGGATCATGCCGGCCAGGATCTTCGAGCCGGCCCGTTCACGTTTGAGGGTGGTTTCCGCCACCGTGACCGTCACCGGCCCGGCTGCCGTTTCGATGCGATAACTGGCCTTGCGGATCTGCTTGCCGCGGAACTGCGCATCGGACAAGGACGGATTGCGGCCGGGCAGCGGCGGCTCCGGTAGCAGGTCCGAGTCGCCGGCCAGCAACTGCAGGTCCGGCCCGTAAATCGACAGGAATTCCTGGTCGCTGCGGTCGGTACGCAAGACCGCTTCGGCCGCCGCCGGAAAATCCACCTGCAGGCGCGAATCGAGAAAGCGCACCCGCCCGGCCAGCGCCACCGCATCGTCGGCCAGGGCGTGATCGTAGGCGGCGGCAGCCGGCTCGAAGGCGATCCGGTAATCCACCGCCAGGCTGAAAACCAGCAGCAGCATCAGCGGCAGCAGCAGCAGGACGAGCAGGCGCCGGCGCAGGGTGCCGAGCCGCCCCTTAGTCGCTGGCGAGTTCATCGAGACGGTAGCCGATGCCGCGTATGGTGCGGATTTCCACGCCCATGCCCTGCACCTTCTGGCGCAGGCGGGAAACGTAGATCTCGACCGCATTGGCGGTGATCTCGTTTTCCCATTCGCTGAGGCTTTCGGCCATTTTCTGCTTGGCGACCACATTCGGGCTGGCCAGCATCAATTGCTGCAGGATTTCCCACTCGCGGCCGGTCAGGTCGAGCGGGCTGCCCTTGCCGGTTACCGTGCGCCGCCCGAGGTCGAGCCGCAAGGCGCCGACCGCCAGCTCCGACGACGCCGCCGAGCGGCTGCGCCGGATCAAGGCCCGCAGGCGGGCCAGCAATTCGGGCAGCTGAAAGGGTTTGACCATGTAGTCGTCGCCACCCAGATCGAGACCGCTGATCCGGTCGTCCAGCCCGTCGCGGGCGGTGAGGATCAATACCGGCAGTTGAATGCCGTGCAGGCGCAGGCGGCGGATCAGCTCCAGCCCGCTGATCCCGGGCAGGCCGATATCGACGATGGCCAGGTCGTAATGGGTCAGTTGCAGGGCCGATTCCGCCGACTCGGCGGCGGCCAGGTGATCGACCGAGAAACCGCCCTTCTCCAGGCCTTCGACGATGCTCTCGGCCAACATCAGGTCATCTTCTACAAGCAGGACACGCATCGCATTCTCAAGGTCGTGGAATCGGCACAGGGGAGCGCCGATGATACCGCCGAAAAGGTGGAAGGCTCCCGCAGGAGCCTTCCGTGGTGACCTGATTCATCTGGAGAGGAGGGGTATCAGGCCACCGGGGGGAACATTGCCAAGTGTCTACATCCAGTCGGGGTCGCTGCTATCGTCCAGACCGTCGCTCAGCGCGGCAAAGCCGCTATCGCTGCCGGACTGGCTGTCCGGCTCGAAAAAGTTGTTGATCACCGTCGTTTCATTGGGCAGCGAGGCCAGATTGTTACCGCCGAACAGGCCGCCGTTCTGATGGCCCATCAGGTGCTCGATACCCTGGAAGAGGAAGGAGCCGGCGACCACGCCGGCCGCGGTCGTCGCCACATTGCCCAGCCAGCCCGAACCCCAGCCGGCAGACGGGGCGGCGGGTGCGGCGGCAGCAGGCGCCGGGGCCGGAGCCGGTCGAGCGGCCGAATTGCCCCAGCTGTTGCTATCGGCAAAGGCCGGGCGTGAGGCGCTGGCCCGCGCCGCATCCAGCTCGGCCTGCAGTTGATCGATCCGGCCTTGCGCATTGCGCAGCGCCTGTTCCTGCAGGAAAGCCTTCTGCACCAGCAGGTAGGCGGCATCCGGCTGACGGCCGAGGGCGTCGCGAATCAGCGATTCGGCCTCGGCATCCTTCTGGCCGACGCGGGCGGCGACCAGCTGCGACAAAAAGGCATTCAGTTGTTCGCGTTCCTGGAAATTCATGCTCATGCACTCCGTGATGACGACGAGTTCAAGATACGGGCGGCCGCAGTGACATTCAAGTTCGCTTTTGCAACAAGGTGTTGCCGGAAACTGTCGGCGCTGTCAGCAAACATGCCGAATGAATCGGACGGGCTCATACCGCCTCCGTTTCGCTGGCGTTATCCGGCCGGCGCTGGCGCATGCCCCAGAAGGCCAGCGGCGGCAGCAAGGTCAGTGTAAACAAGGTGGCGGTCACCACGCCGCCGACGATGACGACGGCGAACGGGCGCTGGGTTTCGGCCCCGATGGCGCTCGACAGGGCCGCCGGCAGCAGTCCGAGACCGGCCATCAAGGCCGTCATCAGGATCGGCCGCAGGCGCGAGATCGCCCCGTCGGTCACCGCCCGGACCAGGCTGGCGCCGTTATCGACCTGGCGGACGATCTCCTCGACCATGATCACGCCGTTCTGCACCGAGATGCCGGCCACGGCGATGAAACCGACCGCCGCCGAGATCGACAGGTGCAAGCCGGCCAGGCCGAGTGCAAAGAAGCCGCCGGCGATATTGAAAGGCAGCATGGCGAGGATCAGGCCGGCCAGGCGAACCGAGCGGAAAGCCCAGAAGAGCAGCGCGAAGATGCCGAGCAACGAAGCCGGCACGATCACCGCCAGCCGCTTCATCGCCCGCTGCTGGTTCTCGAACTGGCCGCCCCAGACGATGCGGTAGCCGTCGGGCAGTTGCACGGCAGCCGCCACCTTGGCCATCGCCTCGGTGACGAAGCTGCCCTGGTCGCGGCCCTGCAGGTTGGCCTTGACCGAGACGTTACGCCCACCGGCTTCGCGGGCGATGCGCGAAGCCCCTTCGCGAACCTCGACACTGGCCACGTCAGCAATCCTTACCGTGCCGGCATTGTCCGGCAAGGCAATCGGCACGGCGCCGACATCCTCGACCGAATTGCGATACGGCGCGGCAAAGCGCAGCACCAGATCGAAACGCCGTTCGCCTTCGTAGAAGCCGCCCACCGCGTTGCCGCCCAGCGCGGTCTGCACCGCGTTGTCGAGATCGGCCATCGACAGCCCGAGGCGGGCCATCTTGACCCGGTTGGGAACGACCGCGACCTCCGGCTGGCCGCTGGGCAGGATCGCCGCCACGTCGCGGCTGCCCTGGATACCGCGCAGCACGCCGGCGATCTGTTCCGCCTTGTCCTGCAGGATGTCGAGATCCGGCCCGAAGACCTTGATGGCGATCTCGCCCTTGACGCCGGAGAGCGCCTCTTCGACGTTGTCCTGGATCACCTGCGAGAAATTGGTCGGCAGGCCGGGGATCGCCTTCAGCTTGCGCGACATGTCCTCGACCAGCGCCTCCTTGTCGGCGAAGCGCCAGTCGCCGCGCGGCGCCAGGTCGGCCAGGATCTCGATGTTGTTCGGCCCCTTGGGGTCGGTGCCGTCGTCCGGCCGCCCGACCTGGGTCACCAGCATTTTAACTTCGGGGTAGGTGCGCAGCGTCGTGCGTACCGCCCGCTCGACATCCTTGCTTTGCTCCAGCGACGAGCCGGGCGGTAAAGTGATGGTCAGCCACAGGTTGCCTTCGTCGAGACGGGGCAGGAACTCGCTGCCCAGCACCGGCACCAGCGCAAAGGCCAGCGCGGCGATCAGGCCGCCGACGGCGAAGGCCTGGCGCGGCTTGCGCTGGCAGCGCTTGAGCAGGCGGCGATAGGCGCGTTGCAGCTTGACCAGCCAGTCGATGTGCTTTTCCGCCAGGTCATGCTTGATCAACACCAGCGACAGCAGCGACGGGACGACGGTCAGCGTGAACAGCACGGCGCCGATCAGCGAGAAGGACAGGATCAGCGCCACTGGCGCGAAAATTCGCCCCTCGACCCGCTGAAAGGTAAAGATCGGCAGGAAGGCCAGGATGATGATGGCCTTGGAAAACAGGATCGGCTTGGTCAGGTTGCTGGTCACTGAACGCAGCGCATCGAAGCGCCGCCCCACCGCCGATTCGATGGCGGCACCAGGCTGATGCACGGCCAGCCGGACCATCAGCGCCTCGACCAGCACCACGGCGCTGTCGATGATGATGCCGAAGTCCACCGTGCCGAGCGAAATCAGGTTGGCCGGCACGCCCTTCAGGTCCATCAGCATGAAGGCGAACAACAGGGTGAGCGGAATGATCGCCGCCACCACCAGTGCCGCCCGCCATTCGCGCAGGAAGATGACCAACACCGACACCACCAGCAAGGCGCCGACCAGCAGGTTCTCGCTGACCGTATGCACGGTGTGCTTGACCAGCTCGGTACGCTGGTAGATCGGCTTGATCGCGACGCCCTTCGGCAACTGGCCGTGATTGAGTTCGTCGACCCGTTCCAGCACATCGGCCACCACTTTCGAGGGATCGCCGCCCTTGGTCATCAGGATGATGCCCTCGACCACCGAATCCTGGTCGTCATTGGCCACGATGCCGGACAGCGGCCGGTCGCCGACCGCCACCTCGGCAACGTCGCCGACGGTCACCGTCTTGCCGTCCCTGGCCTGCACAACGGCGGCACGGATATCGTCGAGGCTGGAAAAGAGGCCGACCGCCCGCACCACCATCGACTCGTCACCGCGCTTCATCAGCCCACCGGAAGCATTCTGGTTGCCGTTGGCCAGGGCCTGCGAGACTTGCTCCAGCGTCACGCCGTAACGGGCCAGGGCCGGCGGATCGACCCGCACCTGGTATTCCTTGACCGCCCCGCCAAAGCTGTTGATATCGGCCACCCCGGCCACCCGGCGCAAGGCCGGGCGGATCACCCAGTCCTGCAGGGCGCGCACTTCGCGGGCCGGCATCTCGGGCGGCGCGCTGAGTACGTAGCGATAGATTTCCCCAACCGCCGTCGCCAGCGGCGCCAGTTGCGGCTGGATGCCGGGCGGGAAGCTGACGTTCTGCAACTTCTCCAGCACCTGGTTGCGGGCGAAATAGTCGTTGGTGCCTTCGGCAAAGGTCAGCGTCACCACCGACAGGCCGGTGATCGACACCGAGCGGACCTGGGCGGCGCGCGGCACGCCGCTCATTTCGCGCTCGACCGGGATGCTCACCATCCGCTCGACTTCTTCCGGCGATTGCCCGGGGAATTGGGTGACCACCTGGACCTGCACATCCTGGACATCGGGGAAGGCTTCGACCGGCAGATCCTGCAAGGCGCGGATACCGATCACGGCGAGGGCGACCGCCATCACCAGGATGAACACCCGCTGCCGGATGACGAAGGTCGAGAAACGCGGCAGCACGCTATTCCCCCTGCGCCAGTTCGGAGGCGAGCAACAGCGCGCCGCGAATAACGACGATGTCGCCCGCCTTGATTGGCGAGGCGGCGGTCAGATAGGCGAATTCCGCATCCTGGCGGGCGATGCCGACGGCGCGCCGCTCGAATTCGCGCGGCCCGACCTGGACGAAAACCTGGGCCGACAAGCCGCCGGTGAGCAAGGCACTGACCGGCAGACGGATCACCTGCGCCGCATCCGGCGCGCTCAAGGTGGCGCGGGCGAACATTTCCGGCTTCAGGCGGCCATCGGCATTGTCCACCACGGCCCTTACCGGAATACGCCGCGTCGCCGGATCGACCACCGCGCCGACGCGTTCGACCCGACCGGTGAAGTCGCTGTCGGGATAGGCATCCACCTTGAAATTGACCGCCTCGCCCGGCCGGGCCAACGCCGCAGCCTTCTCCGGGAGGTCGATGCTGAGCCAGAGGCGGCGCAGGTCGGAGATCACGAACAGCGGATTGGCTGCATCCGGACGGACTTCGGTCCCCGGATTGGCCTGCCGGTCCACCACGATGCCGGCCAGCGGCGCACGCAGGACCAGGCGCTGCCCTTCGATCCGGCCGCCGGCCGGGGTCAGGTTGGCCAGGCGCAGACGGGCCCGTTCGACTTCGGCGCCAGACGCCTGGGCATCGGCCTCGGCCGCCTCCAGATCGCGCCGGGCCAGCGCTTCGCCTTCGTAAAGCAGCTTGGCCCGACCCAGCGCCTTCGCCTTCTGCTGGCTATCCGCCTCGGCCTTGCGCAAGTCGGCAATGGCCTGGCCGAAATCCGGCGCATCGACAATGGCCAAGGGCGTACCGGCCTTGACCTCGTCGCCGAGCGCCGCCGACAGGCTTACGACGCGCCCGGCCAGCGGCGGGAAGATGCGCGCCGTCAAGTCATCGGCCAGTTGCAGCCGGGCATTCATCGGCTCGCTGCCTGGCAAGGCGGCGGTGCTTGCCGTCTCCAGCTTGAGAAAAGCAAGCTGCCCGGCCTCTTCCGGCAACACCAGGCGATTGGCCGGCGGCCGCGCCTTGTCGGCCGGGGCGGCCGGTTTGGAATGCCCGAGATGCCAGGCGCTGGTCCCGCCAATCAGCAGGACCAGCGCAAGGCTGGCAAAAATGGTGCGGCGGACCACAGGGTCGGCGAGGCGACGGCGAAGATCGATGGCAGCGTTGTTCATGGCAGTTCCGGACGATTGAGGGCGGCCGCCCAGGCGGCGCGCGCCTTGGCCGCATCGGCCAGGGCGTTGGTGGTGTCGATTTCGACGGCGTGCAGGCTGCGCCGGGCATCGATCACGTCGAGTACCGAGGCGGCGCCTTGGCTGAAGGCCAGTTGCACGGCCGCGTTGGCCTTCTGTGCCGAGGGCAGCGCCTCGTCCTGCAGGCGACGCGCCCGTTCGCTGAGACTTGCCGCCTCGAATGCCGCCTGTTCGAATTCGGCGGCAGCCGTGGCGCGCAGCCGCGCCAATTCGTCCAGCGCCGAATCGCGGTCGACGTGAGCCCGCCGAATCTCGCCGCGATAGTCGTAACCGGTGAACAGCGGAATCGAAACGCCGATACCGTACACCGCGCCGTTGCGTTCTTCCGGCGCCCGTTCGATCTGCGCGCCGATAGTCACATCGCGGACCTGTTGCGCCTTGGCCAGGTCGATGGCCTTTTCCGCCGCTTCGAGGCGCTGACGGGCGGCGACCACGTCCGGCCGTTGTTCGATGGCCGGTTCGGCATTCGGCAAGGCAGCCAGAGAAGGCCACGGGTCGGCCGTCACCAGCCGTGCCGCCTCGCTTTCCAGCGCCAGCAACTGGGCCAGCGCCAAACGGGCGCGCTGCCAGTCGATCCGCGCCTGCGTCGCCTCGCTCTCCGCCTTCAGCGTATCGGTGCGAATGCGCGCCACATCGGCCGGCGACAAGTCGCCCACCTTGAGGCGCAGCTCGGCCTTGCCCAGCACCTGGCGGGCCAGCTGCGCCGAGGCTTCGGCCAGTCGGAATTTGTCCTCACCGGCCTTGAGGTCGAAATATGCCTGGCGCGCCAGCAAACCTTGCTGCCGCAGGCTGTCCGACTCGTCGGCACGATTCGCCTGCAACAGCGAATCGGCGACCGCCAGCCGCAAGTCGCGCTTGCCACCGCGTTCGAACGGCTGGTCGATGCGCAGAATGCTGTCGAGATTGCCGGTGCCGGTCGGCCGCTTGCTGTTAATCCCGCTGGTGTTGAGCGATACGACAGGATTCGGCCGTCCACCTGCCGTATCGAGCATCGCCTCGCCCGCCTGCGTCGCCCGCCGCGCCGCCACCAGACTGCGATTCCGCTCAACCAGCAGTTGTTCGACCTCGGCCAGGCGCAAGGACCGCACCGCCACCGGCTCGGCCGCCAGCACCGCACGCCCCGCCAAGGCGAGCAAAAGGGCAAAAAGAAAGAGAGTCCTGGATTTCATGCCGGCACAGTAGCGAAAGCCAGCTTTCGCAAGCCTGACAGTCGGGGGCTAGCGTGCGGGGGGGCGTCGACGGGTTAAATGGGGGAAATTCGTAATTCGCGACCGAAAATCAGCTAAAGCACGTGTTCCCGACCAGCACCCGATAGCTGCCGTTGGATAATTTGAACGTCTGGTATCGGGCCACTACTCCATCAGGCTCTTGTCGGCCACAACCTGCCGGTGGGGCTGCGGGAAGCTACTCCCGCTTAAGACTGATTGCTGCCTAGTAACGTTGGCGTACCCGCTGGCAGGTGCATTCGGAAAGCCGCCGGACGACGTACGGAAGGACCTCGGCCTAAGCAACTTAGCACTCACGGCCTAGTATGCTACGGGCAAAAAACCCTCGGGGTTGCCCGTTGAGATGTCTATCCTTGTATCGTGCTCAGGGCCAAAATCGGGATAGGGGGCGATCAAATTTGATCGCCCCCCTCCCACACCACCCAGCATGCGGGTCCGCACCGGGCGGTTGGAATCGTTGAGGTCGCCGCGCTTTGAGTTTCCCGACGCAACGCCTGAGCTTGTTTATTCTCGGCCCGCCCGTTCTGGTTCCTCGCTGCCATCACCCGCTTGGACTTTACCCTCACGTGCCTATATGGCGAGCTTCGCCGAAGCGAACATCTGAGACCATCCATCACAGAGAGCCGAGGGACGCACCCTCCGATTCCTTTGGCCCTTCGCCCTGACCGGCAGCTACTATGGCCTCTGCTGGCTCCTCGCTCCGTGTTCCCACGTCGGCCTTTCAGCCATGAGGCGAGGTCTCCCCAGGTAAGAACGCGATCCTTCCCCGCACAAGCGCCGGATTTACGTCACCTCGCCTTGACCACAAGAGCTTCGCGGAACCTTGCCCGCTCGCCCTGCTCGGCAACGCCCTCTATCCGGTTCTTGTCCACGGCTCGCGGTTTCGCCCCACGCTTCCTTCCCACACTCGGTCACCCTCATGCAGTTGCGCTTCGCTTCGTTTGCTGTGGCCAACTTACGGGAGGACTTTCACCTCCAAGATCGCGCCCATGCTGGGCGCACAAAGAAAAACCCGGTGCGAAGCCGGGTTTCTCGTTGTTGTTGGGCGATTCAGTTGAGCTTGCGCCGCCTCGTTGCGCCCAAAGCCAGAACGCCGAGGCTCAGCAGTGCAAGTGAGCCAGGCTCCGGGACGGCGGCAACCTCGGATGGACCGGACCATTGAACTGGAACATTATAGACACAGCAATTACCCTCTCCAACGGATGCGTTGAAATAGTTAGTCGTAAGGTAAATATTGGGCCAGTCAAGACCAGTACCGCTCCCGTTGCAGTTATTGGTGCATATACTCACTGAATTTACGGAGAGGTCAGGGTTGATGTAGAAATTCGAAATCGAGGGAGAAAAGAAGTCACCATTTGCTGACGAGTTGCTCAAGGTAGTGCTTCCATTGGTCCAGGAAAACGACCAACTAGAAAAAAACGGTGTCAGATTGCTGGCCGGCGCCAAGAAGCTGTCGTCAAGCACGACCTGAAACACTCCTGACCAAGTACCGTTCGAACCTGAAGCGTCATAGGAAACGGGGGCTGCATTCACTGTCATCGGCCCTGCCAGAATCGCCCCAGCAAGAATCGTCAGAAGTTTGTTTTTCATTGCTTTACTCCTTGAATTAAGCACCCAAGCACTGCACCCAGGTTTTTGGAGAAAAATAAAGCAATATTCTTGCCATGCTTCCAGAATCTTTTATATATAACAAGTTAATGAAGTGCTTAAGCAAAATTGCTGTGGTCAGCATAGCTAATTGTAAAAAAATACGACACTCGATTACCAAAGGGGCAAGTGGCTTTTCATGTTCTGCCTACCTCAATCGGGTGCCATCCTACCTTGGTGACGAAAGCGGGTATCTAGAGCGCGTGGACATTTGTGATTAAGGGGCTGTTCACAAAGGGCTGATTGTGTTTACATCCTGTCTTTTGGGTTAAAGACGGGATGCCGAGATTGTTGTTACGTGATGACCAATGGCAACGAATTGAGCCCATGCTACACGGCAAGGTAGGCGACCGTGGTCGTACCGGTGCAGATAATCGGATGTTTGTTGAAGCGGTTCTCTGGACGGCGAGAACTGGCGCCCCATGGCGTGACCTGCCTGCCAGTTTTGGGCCATGGAATTCGGTCTTCAGGCGCTTTTCACGCTGGGCAGACAAAGGTGTCTGGCAGGCACTCTTTGCCATGCTATGCGAGGACGCAGATTTTGAGGAAGTGTTTCTCGATAGCACCATCGTTCGGGCGCACCAACACGCGGCCGGCGCACCCAAAAAAACGGGCAACAAAGTCTTGGCCGTTCTCGTGGGGGGCTGAGCACCAAAATTCATGCTGCCGTCGATGGGCTGGGCAATCTGACACGATTCCGCCTGACGGGTGGCGAGCGACACGACATCACCGAAGCCGCCAATCTCATCGACGGTATGAAGAATGTCGGTGCCGTCGTTGCCGACAAAGCCTTTGACGCCGCTAGCCTCCTTGACTGCATCGATGGCATGAATGCCACGGCCGTGATTCCGCCGAAAGCCAATCGAAAGGTGCTCAGAAGCTATGACAAACATGTCTATAAAAGTCGTAATCTCATTGAGCGCTTCTTTGCTCGCCTCAAGCAGTTCCATCGTATCGCTACGCGCTACGACAAACTCGATGTCCGGTTCGAAGCATTCATTTCCATCGCCGCCGCGCTGATTTGGCTTGCCTGATTGTCCACACACCCTAGCTACTCCTGCCTACCAATTTCAGCAACTTGTGCTACATCGGTCATTAACCCGAAGGAGCGGCAAAGGGTGCTATGGCTGGCGGGCTGTCGGGTGGTATCAATTTGCATGACTGCTCGAATCAGTTACCTGCTGTTCAGAGCTTCGCCAATCCGAGCTAGGCAACGACAGCAGTCGCTGCACTGCCGCCGGTGAGTTTGAAAACCTGACCGGCAGTTCAGGGTCGTGAGCACCTGTTCGTCGAATAAGGAAGCTGCTGTTCAACACCAATTGCGCATAGACGGCAGCTGACTGGCCCATACCCGCCTGATATCGGCCAACTGGCCGAAGTCCCCATCCGCCGAAACTCACTCTCCGATTTTGCACATAAAATCGGTATCGATTACCTGATTGACGATAAAGAATGAATCACTACCACTGGACTGGCTTCTTCATAACTTTCCCCAAGGGCAATGGTGCTCTTGGGGTTAAATTGGAGAAGCAAAGTGAAAGATTGCAAACGGGCGCTTCGGCGCCATCATGTTGCGCGGCTCAAGAAATCGCGCCGCTGGTACTACGGTACTGATCTTTGGCAGTCAGCCAAAGATATTGGTCGAGCGACCCACACGCCGCAACAGTGTAGTTGCTGGATGTGCGGCAACCAGCGTAAACATTTCGGCGTGTCCATTCAGGAGCTGCGTTGGCCAGCGTGCCACAACGACGACTGACGTAATTCGAGAGCAGCCATTCGAGTTCGAGAGGGGGCGAGGCCCGGAACGGCCGAGGAGTCGGCTTCGCCACCCCCTCGTCCGCCAATCAACTGGGACACAGCGGGGTGCCATCGTACGCACCCCGCTGTGTCCCAGTTGATTGGCGGACGAGGGGGTGGCGAAGCCGACTC
>QXPY01000008.1 GCA_003583745.1 Rhodocyclales bacterium GT-UBC
TCCAGATCCGCTCTTCCACACAACCAAGTCATTAAGGGAAAACAGCATGAATCAATCCACTTCCGCAGCCGTCCTCGCCAAGCCGGCCACTTCCGGTCACCAGGACATTCCGCTTGGCCAGGCGGCTGCCAATGATGTCTGCCATCTGGTCCAACCCGGCGCCGTCGACAGCAGCGAGAACTTTCCGTTCGACGAGATCAAGCTCGGCCAGTCGGCCAGCGCTTCGCGCCGCCTGACCATGGACGACATCGAGCTGTTCGCCTCAGTCTCCGGCAACCGCAACCCGGTTCACCTCGACACCAATTACGCAGCCCATACCGACCGCCACCGCGTCATCGCCCACGGCATGTGGTCGGGCGCGCTGATTTCCGGCGTGCTCGGCTCCAAGCTGCCCGGTGCCGGCACCGTCTATCGCAGCCAGGACATCAACTTCCAGCACGCCGTCGTGCTCGGCGACGTGATCACCGCCACCGTCACCGTTGCCAAAAAGGATGCCGCCACCGGCCTGGTCACCCTCGACTGCCGCTGCGTCAATCAGGATGGCCTGGTCACCGCCATCGGCACCGCCCAAGTGCTTGCCCCGACCGAGAAGCTGACCAACGAGGCAGCCGAACTGCCGCAAGTGCAATTGATCCACCACGACAAGCACGACGCCCTGCTCGAACGCTGCGCCCCGCTCGAACCGGTCAAGGTCGGCGTCGCCTATCCGTGCGACGAAACCTCGCTGCGCGCCGCCGTCGATGCCGCCCAGGCCGGCCTGATCAATCCGGTGCTGGTCGGCCCGGCCAAGAAGATCAACGAAGTCGCCGCCAAGTTCGGCCTCGACATCACCCCCTTCCGCCTGATCGATGCCGAATTCAGCCAGGATGCCGCCGACCTGGCCGCCCGCCTGGCCCGCGACGGCGAAGTCAATGCGCTGATGAAGGGCTCGCTGCACACCGACGAGCTGATGAGCGCCGTCGTCCGCCGCGAAAACGGCCTGCGCACCTCGTCCCGCATCAGCCATGTCTTCGTGATGAACGTGCCGACCTACGAGAAGACGCTGCTGATCACCGACGCCGCGATCAACATCGCCCCGACGCTGGAAGACAAGGTGCATATCGTGCAGAACGCCATCAACCTGGCCAAGGTGCTCGGCGTCGACGTGCCCAAGGTCGCCATCCTCTCCGCCGTCGAAACGGTCAATCCGAAGATCCCATCGACCCTCGAAGCCGCCGCCCTGTGCAAGATGGCCGACCGCGGCCAGATCAAGGGCGGCGTGCTCGACGGCCCGCTCGCCTTCGACAACGCCATTTCGCGCAAGGCGGCCGAAACCAAGGGCATCGCCTCGCCGGTTTCCGGCGAAGTGGACATCCTGCTGGTGCCCGATCTCGAAGCCGGCAACATGATCGCCAAGCAGCTCTCCTTCCTGGCCAATGCCGACGCCGCCGGCATCGTGCTCGGCGCCCGCGTCCCGGTCATCCTCACCAGCCGTGCCGACAACCTGCGTTCCCGCCTGGCTTCTTGCGCCGTTGCCGCGCTGATCGCCGACGCCAACCAAAAAGCCTGAGTCCACCATCATGAGCAAACATCAATCCTGCCTCGTCCTCAACGCCGGTTCTTCCAGCCTGAAGTTCTCGGTCTTCCGCCAACAGGCCGCAGCCGGCAACCTGAACGCCATCCTGACCGGGCAGATTTCCGGTATCGGTGGCGCCGCCCGCTTCGAAGCCAAGGATGCCGACCGTCGGCAACTGGCCGACCACAGCTGGGACGACAGCGAACCGATGCCGCGTGAAAAGCTGTTGCGCTTCGCCCTGCACTGGATCCACGAACACCTGGTCGATGATGAGATCGTCGCCGCCGGCCACCGTGTCGTGCATGGCGGCAAGGAGATCAGCGCCCCGCTGCGCATCGATGCCGCCGCCATCGACGCCCTCGAAGCCCTGGTGCCGCTCGCCCCGCTGCACCAGCCGCACAACGTCGCCGCCATCCGCATGCTGGCCGAGATTTACCCGGAGTTGTCGCAGGTCGCCTGCTTCGATACCGCCTTTCACGCCACCCAGCCCTGGCAGGCCCGCACCTTCGCGCTGCCCAAGGAACTGAGCGACGAAGGCGTCTGCAAATACGGCTTCCACGGCCTGTCCTACGAGTACGTCACGCACAGCCTGCTGGCGGCCCGCCCGGAACTGGCCAATGGCCGCATCGCCATCTGCCACCTCGGCAACGGTTCCAGCCTGTGCGCCGTGCAGGCCGGCGAAAGCGTCGATACCTCGATGAGCTTCTCGGCGCTTGACGGCGTACCGATGGGCACCCGTTGCGGCGCGCTCGATCCCGGCGTGCTGCTTTACCTGATGCGCGAGAAGCAGATGGGGCTGGAGGAAATCGAAGACCTGCTTTACCGCCGTTCCGGCCTGCTCGGCGTTTCCGGCATTTCCAACGACATGAAGGTGCTGCAGGAAACCGACGATCCGGATGCCCGCAAGGCCGTGGAACTGTTCTGCCACCGCGTCGCCCGCGAAGTGGCGGCGATGGCGGCGGCGATGGAAGGCATCGACGCCCTGGTGTTCACTGCCGGCATCGGCGAGAACTCGCCGGCCATCCGCGAAATGATCTCCCGTCGCCTCGGCTGGCTGGGCGTGCAGGTCGACGCCGCGCGCAATGCCGGTCGCCAGTTCGAGATCAGCGCCGCCGACAGCCGGATTCCGGTCTTCGTGGTGCCGACCAACGAGGAGTTGATGATCGCCAAGCACACGCTGGCCGTCCTCAACCCCGGCGTTGGCCACGCCTGATCGGGAGAATGCGATGAGCGATGCCACCAAAACGGCCTACGATCCGATCCCGCCTTCCGATATCGCGTTGAAGATGGAGGAAACCGGCATCAAGAAGGCGAAACAGGCCAGCCCCATGCTGTTCGGTCTGGCCGTGCTGGGTGGCGCCTTCGTCGCGCTCGGCGGCCTGTTCGCCACGGTCACCATTTCCGGCGCGGCCGGCCATCTGCCCTATGGCGTGATGCGCCTGCTGATGGGGGTGACCTTTTCCCTCGGCCTGATCCTCGTCGTCATCGGCGGCGCCCAGCTGTTCACCAGCGACGCGCTGATGGTGATGGCCTGGGCCAGCGGCCGGCTCAAGACCGGCGACATGCTGCGCGCCTGGACGCAGGTCTGGCTGGGCAACCTGGTCGGGGCGCTGGGCACGGCGCTGATCGTCTTCCTGGCCGGGCATTACAACACCGGCCACGGCGAAGTCGGCAGTACGGCGCTCTACCTGGCCTCGGCCAAGAGTTCGCTGGATACCGGCCAAGCCTTCTTCCTCGGCATCCTGTGCAATGTCCTGGTCTGCCTGGCGGTCTGGTTGTCGACGGCAGCCCAGAACACCACCGGCAAGGTGCTGGCGATCTTCTTCCCGATCACCGCCTTCGTCGCTGCCGGTTTCGAGCACTGTGTCGCCAACATGTTCTTCATCCCTTATGGCCTGATGATCAAGGCCTGGGCACCGGAGAGTTTCTGGGAAATGACGGCGATCGACCCGGCAACGGCCTTCGACATCCCCTTCGGGCACTTCCTGGTCAACCTGCTGGCCGTCACCGCCGGCAACTGGATCGGTGGCGCTTTGCTGGTCGGCGGCGCATACTGGCTGATATATCGGAACCGCCCGGCAGCCGGGCAAGTCACCGCTGAAGTGAGCTACAAATGAACCACCCCGCCAACACCACAAAACGCCGCCAGGAAGATGGCGGCAATTTCGCTGCCTCACCTTGCGCCCTGCTCTCCCCGACCGCACGGGAGTCGCAACCGGTTCTTCCCGACTATCTCGAAAAGCACTACTGGTGGGCCTACTTGCACCCGAACGCAGTGCGCTTCTTCGACCGGCCGTGGATCATCAACCTGATCCTGCTCGGCAACTATCGCCGCCTGGCCCGCGCCGCCCGAGTCGAACTGGGCGATACCACCGACCAGAGCCTGCTCCAGGTCGCTTGCGCCTACGGCGAACTGACGCCGCGCATCGTCGCCGAACTGCGCGGCAAGGCGACGCTGGACGTCATCGATATCGCCCAGATCCAGCTCGACAACCTGCGTCGCAAACTGCCCGCCGATGCGCCCGTCCGGCTCTGGCGCCAGGACTCAACCGCGCTCGGCTTTCATACGGCCAGTTTCGATCAGACCCTGCTTTTCTTTCTGCTTCACGAACAACCGGAAGAAGCGCGCCGCGAAACCTTGGCCGAGGCGCTGCGCGTCACGCGCCCGGGCGGCAAGCTGGTCATAGTGGACTTCCACTCGCCCAGTCGCCTCAATCCGGCGCGCTATTTCATGAACGTCGTGCTCAAGCTGCTCGAACCCTTTGCCCGCGACCTCTGGCGTCACGAAATCCGCGACTACCTGCCAGCGGCCTATCGCCAGCACCGGATTCGGCAACGCACCTGTTTCGGCGGCCTTTATCAGATACTCAGTATCGATGTCTGAGCCGAAAACGGCCACCGGAAGCCTGCTTTACCTTTACCGACATTGACCCTTTCGCCAAATGCGGTATAAGCATTCGATCTAAACTTCGAATCAAATGCTCGCATGTCCAGCACCAACGCCGCACCCGCCGTTCGCTCGCCGCAAAAATTTCTCGGTCTGGCTCCCCTGCTCCGCCGTAACCTTGCCGGCACCGACCTGACGCCGCTCTGTCAGGCCCTGATCGCCCAGGCGACGGAAAACCCGGACGATGCAGGAGCCCTGCTCGACGCCGGCATCATTTTCCAGTTTCACGACAACCTGAACCTGGCGCTCACGCTGCAGCAGGAAGCGCTCAACACCAGCCGCCATTACTGGATTCCCGCCACCAGGCCGGCCCGCCTGCGCCTGCTGGCACTGATGGCGCCGGGCGACCTGATGGCCAACGTGCCGGTGGAATGCCTGCTTGAGGATTCGGACGTCGAACTCCACATCTATTACGCCGCGGCCGACGCCTTCGATCCGGAAGAAATCCCCGAACACGACGTACTCTTCGTCGCGATCAGCGAGACCGAGGCCAACCGGCCCATCCTGCATGCCTGGCTGCCGCTGCTCGCCGAATGGCCGAAACCGGTCCTCAACCCGGCGCAGAACATCGAGCGCGTCGCTCGCGACTACGCGGCCGAACTGCTGGCCCCCTTGCCCGGCGTGCTGATGCCGCCGACCCGGCGGGTCGAGCGCAGCCTGCTGCGCCAGCTTGCTACCGGCGAATCGCCCGCCGCCGTCCTTGAAACCGCCATCGCTTTCCCCTTGCTGGTCCGGCCGCTCGACTCGCATGCCGGACACGACCTGCACAAGGTAGACAGCCCGGCGCAATTGGGCGACATCCTCGACGAACAGCCGGACCGCGAATTCTTCGTCTCCGCCTTCGTCGATTACCGCAGCGCCGACGGCCAATTCCGCAAGTACCGCGTCATCCTGGTCGATGGCCGGCCCTTCATCTGCCACATGGGGATTTCGGATCACTGGATGATCCACTACCTCAACGCCGGGATGGCCGACAACGCCGAAAAGCGCGCCGAGGAAGCCCGTTTCATGGCCGATTTCGAAACCGGCTTCGCCCGTCGCCATGCCGAGGCACTGAGCGCCATCGGGCGAAGCATCGGGCTCGACTACCTCGGCATCGACTGCGCCGAAACTGCCGACGGCGACTTGCTGATCTTCGAAGTCGACCACGCGATGGTCGTCCACGCGATGGACCCGGTCGACGTCTATCCCTACAAACAAGCCGTCATGCACAAGCTGTTCGCCGCCTTCCGCGCCATGCTGTTCAAGGCGGCAGGCAAGGACCTGACCGTTGCGGAGTAAGCCGACCATGAATGCGAATACGCTGAATTTCTCCGGCGGCCCCGGCGTCCTGCCTGAATCGGTCCTCGCTGCCACCCAGCAGGCGATTGCCGAAGTGCCTGGCGTCGGGCTTTCCATCCTCGGCATCAGCCATCGCTCGGCATGGTTTGCCGAAGTAGTCGCCGAAACCGAGCGCAACATCCGGCAATTGCTCAAGCTGCCCGACAGCCATGCCGTGCTCTTCCTGCAGGGCGGCGCGACGCTGCAATTCTCGATGGTGCCGATGCTGCTGCTGCGCGGCAGCGGCAAGACCGCCGAATACCTGCGCACCGGTTACTGGAGCAGCAAGGCCATCCCGGAAGCCCTTCTCGAAGGCGACGTGCGCATCGCCTGGGACGGCCAGCCGGAAGCCTTCCACCGCCTGCCCACAGATGGCGAATTGGCGCTTGCCAACGACGCCGCCTACCTGCACTACGTCTCCAACGAAACCGTCGAAGGCCTCCAGTTTCACGGCATTCCCGGCCATGACGGGGTGACGCGGGTGTGCGACATGTCCTCGGATTTCCTGTCGCGCCCCTTCGATCCGGAGCGCTTCGACCTGATCTACGCCCACGCCCAGAAAAATCTCGGCCCGGCCGGCGTCACCATCGTCATCGTCCGGCGCAGCCTGCTCGAACACGTCCCCGACGGCCTGCCCGCCCTGCTCGACTATCGGGCGCACCTGGCGGCGAATTCGATCTACAACACGCCGCCGGTCTTCGCCATTTACGTGGTGCTGCTCGCCACCCGCTGGCTGCTCGACGAGATCGGCGGCCTGGAGAAGATGGCGGCGATCAACCAGGGCAAGGCAGCGGCGCTGTACCAGGCCATCGACGCCAGCCAGGGCTTTTACCGGGGCTGGGCGGCGCCGGCCAATCGCTCGCTGATGAATGTCGTCTTCAAGCTGGCGACGCCCGAACTCGAAGCCGCCTTTCTCGCCGAATCGGCTCAACACGGCTTCAGCGGCCTGGGCGGACACCGTTCGCTGGGCGGCATTCGCGCCTCGATCTACAACGCCATGACGCCGCAGGCAGTCGGCCTGCTCCGCGACTTCATGCAGGCCTTTGCCGCCCGGCACGGCGCCTGACCGGTCGTCCTCACCAAATAAAGGCCGCGACGAACGCGGCTTTTTTATTGCAACAACCGATGCGGCGGTCAGTCCAGCGTCGCGATGTACTCCGCCACGGCATGCGCTTCCAGCTCGCTCAGCTTCGAGGCGACGGTATGCATCACCGCATTGTCGTTGGTCCGCTCGCGCTTGTTGAACTGCTTCAACTGATCCTCGATATAGCGCGGGTGCTGCCCGGCCAGGCGCGGGAGGAGCGGCGTGCCGTAACCCTTGGCGCCATGGCAGCTGGCGCAGGCCGGCAAGCCGGAGAAGCTGTTACCCCGGTTGAAAACGTATTTGCCGACGGCGAGCAATTCGAGATCGCGGCCCGGCCGGCCGCTCACCGTCTTCTTTTCGAAGAACGCCCCCAGTGCCTGCATTTCCTGCGGCGTCAATTCATCGGCCTGGGCTTTCATCGTCTCGCTCTTGCGCTTGCCGGACTTGAAGTCGCCCAACTGCTTGGCAATGTATTCCGAATGCTGTCCGGCCAGACGCGGAAAGACCGGACTGGCCGATGCCCCGTCTGCGCCATGACACAAGGAACAACGCGCGGCGACGATTTCCCCGGCCCGTGCCAGATCGCCGGATGCCTGGGCATGGACCAAGCCAGCCAGCATCGATAACACCAGGATTCCCCCCAACCGGATGGCGCTTCGCTTCATTTCCCGCTCCCTCACGCAATTAACCGGGGCACCTTAGCGAAAGAGCGGGCGCGAAACTTGAATCTCGATCAAGAAAAACGCATCCCGGCCCTATTCGCCAGACTCAGGCATCGTCCGCAGAAATGCCCTCCGACGCATCGTCCTCGACCAGCGGATAGGCATCGGCCACGTAAGCCGGTCCTTTCATGACGAGAACGATGAAGGCCGCAATCGCGATGGTGATCACCACTGTCCAATGCAGGATCAACAGACTGATCGCATAGATGTCGATGGTCATCACGGACAAGGCCACCATATCGAAACCGGGAAGGCGGGCGAAGAGCGAAGGCAGGACGAGCAGCAGGCTGCCCACAACGAGTATGCGCGGCAAGCGGCGCAATACGACCCGCTCCTGCCCGGGCGGGTATGGCCTGAAGCCTGGCAACTTCTGAAAAGCACCCATTTCACCCCCTTGTTGTCCATAACAAAATTTACATACTTATCAAATGATAGATTTTTATGCTATTTTGTCCAGGACAAACAAACCATCAGGAGGACCCATGAGAGTAAATTGGCTTGGCCGTTGCTTAGCTGTTCTGCTCCTGCCCCTCCTTGCCGCTTGCAGCACTCGCGGCATACCAGCCCCCAGCGGCACGGGCGAGCAGGCTGCGGCGCGCGAACTCCTGCAGCGTTCGGCCGAGGCCCATGGCTTGAACGCCTGGCGTGGCGTCAACGACATCAGCCTCAGCTATACCGGCGAATGGGCCGGTCTGGCCAGCCGCGTACAACCGGTACTGGTCGATGCCGGCTATCGGCAAAGCACCGAAGAACGCTTGCTGCTGGGGACTACCCCGTTAATCGCGCAACATCATGAAGGTCCGCGCGGCAGCAAGCAGGTCGTCCGGACTCCGCAAACGGTCCGGGTCCACTACGACGGCCTTCCCGACACCCAGGCCGAACGTCTTGCCGCTGCAGCCTTGGTTGCCGATGGTTATCGGCTTTTCCTGACCGCCCCCTTCCACTTCCTGAACGGCAACCTGCATCTGGAAACCGGCCCGGACGAAATGGTCGACGAGCGCCTGTGCGCCACGATCATTGCGGTTCGCCGCCCAGGACACGGCTTTTCCGACGAAGACCGCTATCAGTTGTTCATCGATCGTACCGATTACCGGCTGCGACGACTGCGCTTCAGCATGGAAGGTCTGGATTCGACCCGCGGCGCGATAGCCGAAGTCGACTTCCTGGAACATCGGGAAATCGCCGGCGTCGTCTGGCCCGTTCGATTCTTCGAACGGCTGCGCAAGCCGATTCCCGGCCTAGCCGTACATTCGTGGTGGCTGACCGGGCTGGACGTCAATCGCGGCCTGCAGGCCGGGGAGATCGAAGGCCCCCGGTTTTCCGGCAAAGCCGCTCCGCCGGCGCAAGGTCTCGTATCGCCCTAGATGCGTCTCAGGGACAACTGTCCGGATCGCTGGCGTAGGCCGCCAGTCCGTTCTTACCCAGGCGTGCCAGGTAGCAGCCGTAATGCGCCTGCCATCGATAAGCCCGGTCGTCCGCCAGCAGGCCAGGCAAATTGGTCAGATCGATCTCGCCGACGGCCAGCGAGTCGCTTTCCGTCGCCAGAAGCAAAGCTTCAACCAGCAACATGTCGGACAGCAGGTAGGCCACGTAACTGGGCGAGGAGCCAACCAGGGTCGCCGTCTCACCCCGACCGAGCCGGGCGATCCGTTCGATGGCAGCACTGAGCGCGCTGCGCTGCACGACGTTGGTGTCGGCCGGCAATTCGGCCAGACGATTCACCGCCGGCAGGACGCCGCGGCTGACCGGACGACTGATTGCCGTCATACTGACCGGCGGCGGCAAGGCAGCGGCCAAGCCCAGCAGCTTCTCCACCGCCAAGGCGCGGGCAATCGCCAGTTCATCGCCGGTCAAGGGCTGCAAATCGCAGGGCGAGGTTTCCGCATTGCGGATTTCGTGACACAGGTGACGCAACCAGACTTTCTGCCCCAAGGCCTCACCGAAACTGCTCTGCTCGCCCGCCACCTGCAGGCTGCCCCCCCCGATGTCGAGCACATGACTGCTGCGCAAGCGTTCGCCGAGCAGCGCCCGCGCCCCGACATAGCCGTACGCGCCTTCCTGCAAGGGCGGCACAACCAGCACGGCAACGCCTGTCGCTTCGCGAATTTTGGCCAATTTCTCGACCAGGCCGCCGGCATCCTGCTGCAAGGCCAGACGCCAGGCGGAAAAGCCCCCGCCGACGCCCGGACAGGCCGGGTCGAAACCGGCCTGTGCCGGCAGTTCCTTGAGCGCCGCAATGGTTGGGGTAAGCAATTCATCGAACCCGCGCCCGGCCCACAAGGGTGCCAGGAAATCAATCTCGGCCCGCGCCGTCCGTTCGCTGTTCGAAGCCCCGGCACGAATGCCGGAAGAGCCCATGTCGAAGGCAATGCGACAAGCCTCGTCGGCCGGCGCGACACCGCCGACCAGCCACAGGCTGACCAGCAAGGCACGCCAGAAAGATGGGCGGGCGATGCTCAAAGGTGCAGGTAGCCCATGACGCCGACCGCAATGCCGAGGCCGGTCGATCCGAACACGGCGGCCAACAGCCAGCGTTTGCGTGTCAACAGGGTAATCGCGGACAGCGCGATGGCGATCTGCAACAGCGTGGTGGCCAGCGCCCAGCGCTCATGCACGTGCATTTCCGCCTCGCTCTTGTGATCGGCTTCCTTGGCGGCCTCTTCCAGCTTGTCGGCCTCGGCCTTGATCTCTTCCTTTTCCTTCTTGTAGCGCTCGACGGCCTGCTTGAATTTCTCCTGCGCTTCGCCGCTGGTCAGCGTTACCGACAGTTCGGCCAGATTCTGCTTGTTGCTCTTGGCCTGGTAGTAATTCCACTGGTTGGACGCCGATGTTTTCTGGATTGCCGCTTCATTCTTGTAGAGCAAGGCGGAATTCTGCGAATGCCCGCCCATGTAGCCGAAAATGGCGCCGATGGTGGACAGGATGGCGGTCAGCACCGCCAGGCGCGACGTAAAGTTATCGCCGCCATGCTGGGCAACGTGCTCGACTTCGTGATCATGCGGGCCATGAACGTGAAAACCGTGACCGGACATTATTTTCTCCTTGGGACCTGAAGGTGGTACGTCAATTGCAAAGGACGCATTCTAGCGTCGCCAAATGTAATTTTTCGGACAAACGCAAAAACAGTATTGACATTCATTCTCATCTACTTACAATAAGAATTGTTCGCATTATCACTTCACCCTATTACAGGGAGTTTGTTCATGTATGTCTGTGTCTGCCAAGCAGTAACCGACCGCCAGATTCGTGAAGCCGCTGCCAGCGGTGCCCGCACGCTGCGCGATCTGCGCCGCGACCTGGGTGTCACCAAGGACTGCGGACGCTGCGCTTCCTGCGCCCACGAATGCCTGCGCGAAGCGCGACAGTGCCAGGCCACCTCCGCACCGGCAGAACTGCTCGCGGCATAAACCGATCCCGATTTTTCAAACGACCAGCGCCAGCCATCCGCGGAACCTCCCAGGCTGCCAGCCGAGCGCATCACCGGAAGTTCCTGATGTCTTACCCGCCAGTCCCGCCGGCCCGTTTACGCCGAGGATTGTTCATTACCCTGCATCGCTGGTTCGGCCTTTCGGCAGCCCTTTTCCTTTTCGTTGCCGGCCTGACCGGGGCCATCATCGCCTGGCACGACGAGCTTGACGCCAGGCTCAATCCACAGCTATTCCGTACCGAGACCCACGCCCAGACATTGTCGCCGCTGCGCCTTGCCGCCGCTTTGGAAACGGTGGATCCGCGCCTGCGGGTGCGCTACCTGCCGCTTTCCATTGAACCCGGTCACAGCCTGCAAGTCATGGTCGAACCGCGCCTCGACCCGGTCACCGGCCAGCCTCACGATCTCGGCTTCAACCAGCTGATGCTTGACCCCGCCACCAGCCGGATTCTTGGCAAAAGGGAATGGGGCAAAGCTTCCTTGCACCCGGAAAACCTGCTGCCTTTCCTCTACACGCTGCACTACAGCCTGCACATTCCGGACGCCTTCGGCCTGCCGCTTGGGCCGCTGCTGATGGGCAGCATCGCCATCGTCTGGGTAGTCGACACCCTGCTCGCCCTGGGGCTGTCCTTCCCCAGCCCGCGCCACTGGCGCCGCACCTTCGCCTTGCGCCGAAAAGCCGGCGGCCACCGCCTGAGCTTCGATCTGCACCGTGCCGGGGGCGTCTGGTTCTTTCTCCTGCTCCTGATGCTGGCGATCACCTCGGTCGCCATGAGTTTTAGGGAACAGGCCGTGCTGCCGCTCCGCACCACCGTATCCCCACTCACACCGCCTGTCGTCAAGCGCGTCTTGGCGGCCGAGCCGCGCCTCGGTTTCGACGACATACTGCCGCTAGCCCTGGCCGAAGCCGACCGGCGCGGCTGGACCAGCCCTCCCGGCGGCATCTTCGTTGCCAATGAGCTCGGCGTCTACGGGGTCGGCTTCTTTACCCCCGGCAAGGATCATGACGCTGCCGGTCGCGGCCATCCGTGGCTGTATTTCGACAGCCAGGACGGAACGCTGCTTGGCGCCGAGCTGCCCGGCCAGGGCAGCATCGGTCAACGCTTCCTGCAAGCAGCGTTTCCCCTGCACGCCGGGCGCATCATCGGCCTGCCCGGCCGTATCCTGATTTCGCTGAGCGGCCTGGCCATCGCCGCACTCAGCCTGACCGGCCTCCTGATCTGGGCCAGAAAGCGGCGCACCCGCACTTTGCAGGCCCAACGCCGGCGCCCCGGCAAACCACCGCTCGAAGCCCTGCCGGCCAGCCGGGGAGCTTGATCGGCGAGGTTCAGTCCGTCGGCTTGAGTTTCTCGACCAGCAGCGGCGTCACCTGGGCAAGCCAGGCGTCGATCCGTTCGTCGGTGAACATGCCCTGCGTTCGCTGGTCGATGATCAAACCGACAAAGCGACCGTCAACCACGGCGGCCGAATGCTGAAAGGTATAGCCATCGGTTGGCCAGGTACCGACGATATCCGCCCCCCAGCCCTTGAACAGGTCATGCAGGGCCAGCAGCGAGCTGGCGAAGCGTTCCGAATAGCGCTCCTGCGCCCCCAGGCCGAAAAAGGCGATGCGCTTGCCCGAGAAGTCGGCCGTCGGCATCTTGACCAGGAACTCCTCCCAGTTCGGCTCCAGGCAACCCGCGCTCTTGCCCGGAATCTGCCCCTCGCCGTAACTCGGCGTGCCAAGGATCAGGGCATCATATTGCAGCATCTCGCCAGGTTCGATGCGATTCACATTAACCGGCTTGTCGGCCAGCTCGTCACCCAGTTTTTTCTGCAATTTCTTGGCAATCAGTCGCGTCGTACCGGTTTCGGTACCAAAGAAAATCCCGATTTTTGTCATGGCGCAGGTCAATCATTAGGAATGAAGGCCCTTCGAAGCAATTGATGCGCCATCCTCCAGGCCGAACTGAAAAGCCCTTTGCCTCAATGCCTTGAGCCTGACGACAAGAACCCAACGCAGCGCGCTGCAGGAATTTGTCGTATTCCGGACAAGCGACCCTCCTCCTTACCCCTTGCCTTCACCCCGGGCAAATGCCTCGAACCCCTCGATCGGCAAGGGCTTGCTGAATACATAGCCCTGATAGGCGTGACAGCCGGCGCTGGCGAGGAAAGCCTGCTGTTCGGCGGTTTCCACGCCTTCGGCAATCACCCCCAAACCGAGATTGTGGGCCAGCGCCACGACGGTACGGGCAATCGCCGCATCGTTCGGATCGCTCAGGACATCGCGCACGAAGGACTGGTCGATCTTCAGTTGATCGAGCGGCATGCGCTTGAGATAGGCCAGGGAAGAATAGCCCGTACCGAAATCGTCGAGCGAAAAGCCGACGCCCCTGGCCTTGAGCGCAACCATCTTTTCGATGACGTCCTGCACGTTATCGACCAGCAGGCTTTCGGTCAGCTCCAGCTTGAGTCGTTCCGGACAGGCCCCGGTCCGTTGCAGCGTGTCGAGAACCTGCTGGACAAAGTCCGGCTGTCTGAATTGACGGGCGCTGACATTAACCGCCAGCGTGATGTGCTGCAATTTCGGCTGGCCTGCCCACGTGGCCAACTGCCGGCAGGCCGTCTCCAGTACCCATTGCCCGAGCGGCAGGATCAGGCCGCTGTGTTCGGCAATCGGAATGAACTCGGCCGGCGAAACCATGCCCCGCTCCGGGTGTATCCAGCGTATCAACGCCTCTGCCCCCGTCACCCGACCGTTGCCGACCACCTGAGCCTGATAGTGCAAGGCGAACTGCTGCCGCTCCAGGCCACGCCGCAAACCGGCCTCCACCTCGGCCCGCTTGACCACCGCCGTCTGCAAGGCGGGATCGAAAAAGCGCAAGGCATTGCGCCCCCCGTCCTTTGCCCGGTACATCGCCAGATCGGCCTGTTTCAGGAGATCGTCGAGCGCCGCCCGCTGCCCTCTGAACAGCGTCGCACCGATGCTTGGCGAACTCAGGCAGATCTCGTCGTTAAGCTGGTAGGGCTGGTTCAACGTCGCCAGTATCTTTTCGCCCAAGGCCTTGACCGAAGCCAGCGCGACATCGTCAATCGATCCGAGATTGGCTTGCATGACCACGAACTCGTCACCGCCCAAGCGCGCTACCGTGTCCTCGGGGCGCACGCACTGGATGAGACGCAGCGCGACCTGCTTGAGGAGAAGATCGCCCATGTCATGGCCATGGGTATCGTTCAGGGTCTTGAAGTTATCGAGATCGATCAGCAACAGCGCACCATAAGCGCCGCTACGCGTACCGGCATTCATCACCTGGCGCAGACGATCGAGCAACAAGGTACGGTTGGGCAATCCGGTCAGCTGGTCGAAGAAAGCCAGCTCCTGAATTTTTCCTTCCGCCTTGCGGCGTTCGCTGATGTCTTCGACGATCGACCAGATGTATTTCTTGCCATCCTCACCGGGCACCAGCACACCGTTCAGGCGCAACGGAATCCGGCTGCCGTCCTTGCGAATGTATTCCTTCTCGTACGGTCCATAGCTTCCGATCGTGTTCAGAGAATCGAGCTGCCGGGCCTCGTCCTCGAGAAATTCGCGTGGTGTCAGCGCCCAATAATCGAGGGCTCTCAACTCCGCTTCGTCGTATCCGCAAATCCGGCAAAACGCTGCATTGAACTCCAGGAAGCGCCCTGCCATATCGACCAGAGAGATGCCCAAGGGCGACAGTTCGTAGAGACTGCGCAGCTTCGCTTCGTTGGCGCGCAGGGCTTCTTCCGCGATTTTCCGTTCGTTGATGTTGGCAATGACGCCGATCAGACCGTTTTCCTGGCCGTTGGCATCGCGAAAACGCTTGCCGGTGAGATTGCCCCAGAACTGCGTCCCGTCCGCCCGGCAATACAAGCGATCCAGGTCGACCGATGGAATGGCACTGCTCAACAAGGCCCGCATCCGCTCGCGGCCGATTTCCCGTTCAGCCGGTTCGATCAACGAAACATATTCGCTGCCGAGCAGTTCGGCGAGCGGGCGGCGGAACATTTCGGCCATCCGTTGGTTGGCCTGGGTGATACGCCCCGTCTTGTCGACCAGGAAGATCGCCACGCTGGAGGTATCGAGAATTTGCTGCAACATCGCCTCCCGGCCGGCGAGCACGTCATTCGCCGTGGTCAAGGCCTGAGTCCGCTCGGTCACGGTGTGTTCGAGCGACTTGTTGAGGTGCGACAGCTTTTCCGAAGCACGGGTCAATTTCCGCTGGCTCATGCCATCGTCAGCCAACATGCCGGCCAACTGGGCATAGAGCCGGGTAGCAGCCTCGACCTGCTCACTTTTCAGGATGGGCAAACGGGCAATACTCGCCAGATAACGCGCCTCGTCATAGCCGAAGCGCTGGGCCTGCTGCCGAAAAAACGTCAGGTCGGGCGCCTCGTTCAGGAATTGGCCTGTAAACACGCTGGCCACGTGCTGACCCTCGACATAGATCGGAGCCGCCGTATCGATCAGGCCGTTGTGACAACGGTACACCGCGTAGTTGCTGCCCTCCATCATGCTGTTGGCCAACGACGTATCGCTCGCCACGCAACGACGACCACTCTCCGCATGGGCGCGATGAAACTGGCTGCAGGCATCCTGCCAACCGGCCTGCACAATGATCGTTCCATCGATATCGATGACGGCATTGGCGATCCCCAGAACCTGGCTGAAGTTCTCCATCAACGCTTGCAAGCGAGGAATATCGACCAGATCGGAGTATTTGATGCGGTGTTTTCTAGGCATGGCTTCTATAGCTTAAGTCATAAGCGCGCGCCAGCAGAATATATCAAAAATACTAAAAATTGTTCGATTTAACCCAAAAATTTACCAAGGTTGAAAAAAAGGGGGGCCGAGCCCCCCTGCGTTCTTTGATGAACGACCCTCAGCGATAACCGGCGCGATCCAGCAGCTTTTGCGCCGCCGCAACATTCTTGGCCAGGTTGCCGATCGGCAGCGTATCCGCCTTGAACTTGCCCATCGCTTCCAGTGCCGGATTGTTGGTGACGACGCTGGCCACCACCGGCCATTCGTTGTTGCCGTCAGCGAAATAGCGCTGGGCATCATCGCTGGCCAGGTACTCCAGGAACTTGATGGCGGCTTCCTGGTTCTTCGAGGTTTTGACCATGCCGCCGCCGGAAATATTGATGTGCGTACCGCGGCCAGCCTGGTTCGGCCAGACGATACCGACGCGTTCCATCAGCTTGCGCTCTTCAACCTTGTCGGAACGGATCAGCCGGGCCAGGTAATAGGTGTTGGACACCGCCACGCCGCATTCGCCGAGGGCGACCGACTTGATCTGATCGGTATCGCCGCCCTTCGGGGCACGGGCGAAATTGGCGACGACGCCCTTGGCCCATTCCTCGGTCTTGGCTTCGCCATCGTGCGAAATCAGCGAGGAGACCAGCGACAGGTTGTAGGGATGCGCGCCGGAACGGCTGCACAGCTTGCCCTTGAGCTTGGGATCGGCCAGCGATTCGTAGGTCGCCACATCCTCGGCCTTGACGTTGCTGCGGTTGTAGATGATGACGCGGGCGCGGGTCGAGAAGGCGAACCAGGTGTCGGTGTGCAGATGCGACGGAATGCGCGACTCGAGCACCTTCGACTTGACCGGCGCAAACAGGCCAAGCGCATCGGCCGTCGCCAGGCGGGCGGCGTCGACGGTGATGAAGACGTCAGCGGGGCTATTGGCGCCCTCGTTGCGGATGCGCTCCATCAACTCTTCTTCCTTGCCCTCGATCCGGTTGATCTTGATACCGGTCTGCTTGGTGAAGTTGTCGTAGAGCTTCTCGTCGGTCTGGTAATGCCGCGCCGAGTAGAGGTTGAGGACCTTTTCCTGGGCCTGGGCAGCCAGGCCGGTGGCAGCCAGAGCGAAGGCAAGCAGCGAAAGCTTGAGATTCATGCGTCAATTCTCCTGAACGAGGGGTCTTTCAAAAAATCGGTGGAAATTCGGTCCAAGCGGTCGACACCGCACAGCGCCATCGTCGCTTCGAGTTCGTCCTGCAACAGGCGCAGCACATGGGCGATGCCGAACGGGCCAGCAGCCGCCAGGGCATGGATATAGGGACGGCCGATCAAGACCGCCGAGGCGCCCAGGGCGATCGCCTTGAAAATATCGCTGCCGCGCTGGATGCCGCCGTCGAGCAGGATAGGCACCCGACCAAACAGGCGCTCGGCAATCGCCGGCAAGGCATCGAGACTGGCCGGCAAGGTATCGAGCGTACGGCCGCCGTGGTTGGAGACGACGATGCTGGCCGCACCCAGATCGACGGCACGCACCGCGTCATCGGGATGCAGCACGCCCTTGACGACGACCGGCAGGCGGGTGGTGGCGAGCAGCCATTCGAGATCCTTCCAGGTCGGCGCATGGCACATCAGGTCGTCGAAGACGTTGCTCGGGCCGCGCTGCTTGCGCTTTTCGGCCAGCGAACGCTGGCGCAATTCGAAACCTGCGCGATCGTTCGGGTCGAGCGGACGACGCAGATTGACCGCCTCGATGCCGGCCGGCAACTGGAAACCGACCCGTTGCTCGCGATTGCGGATGCCGTTCAGCGGCGCATCGACGGTAAAGACGATGGCCTCATAACCCGCCGCTTCGGCGCGGCGCACCAGTTCCTCGTTGAGTTGCCGCTCCGGCTGCAGGTAGAGCTGGAACCAGCGCGGCCCGTTGCCGCCTTGTTGGGCCGCCGCGGCGACATCCTCGATGCTGCAACTGGCCAGCGTGCTGAGCACCATGCCGGCCCCCAGTGCCGAAGCGGTATAGGCCGTAGCCAGTTCGCCGTCGGGGTGAAAAAGTTTCTGCCAGGCAACCGGGGCGAGCAGCACCGGCAGCGGCAACTCGCGGCCGAGCAAGGTCGTCCGGCAATGGCCGCCGGCGACATCGGCCATCACCCGCGGCAGCAGCGTCCGCCGGTCGAAGGCGGCGCGATTCCAGCCGCGGGTCAGTTCGTCGCCCGCCGCGCCCTCAAGATAGGCCCAGGCATTGTCGTCCAGCCGGCGCCGGGCATAGGCGGCGTAGTCGGCGACCGCCGCAATATCCTGCGGAATGCCGTCAAGCAGGGGGGCCTGGAACATCAGCTGTCGGCCCAGCGGCGCAGCAGGTTGTGGTAGCAGCCGGTCAGGCGGACGACCGGATCGGTATCGCCATGCGTTTCGCGCAGGCTGAGCAAGGCCATGTCCATGTCGAACAGCATCCGGCGCTGGCCGGGGTCGCGCACCATGCTCTGCATGAACATGAAGCAGGCAACGCGGGCTCCGGCCGTCACCGGGGCGACTTCGTGAATCGAGGTCGAGGGATAGACGACCATGCTGCCGGCCTTGAGCTTGACGCCGTGCTTACCGAAAGTGTCCTCGATGGTGAGCAGGCCGCCTTCGTATTCGTCGGGATCGGAGAAAAACAGGGTGGCCGAGACGTCGGCCCGGACATAGCCGCTGCCGTCCGGCATCTGCCGCATGGCGTTGTCGGTATGGAAGCCGTAGTAATTGCTGTCGCCGCTGTAACGGTTGAAGAAAGGCGGCAGGATCTTCAGCGGCAACGCGGCGGTAAAAAACAGCGGATTGCGATTCAAGGCCTGCAGGACCAGGCGACGCAGCGCCGGCAGGTGCTCGGCATTCTCGGCCAGTTGCTCGTTGTTCTTCGCCTTGGCCGCCTGCAGCCCGGCGGTAATCTGGCCGCTCGACCAATTGGAGCGGGCCAGCAGGTCGCGGGCTGTCGCCAGTTCTTCCGGCGTCAGAAGATCGTCGATGGTGATCAGCATGGCTTCCTCAAGCTGAAATGACCCCGGCACGAAGCCGAGGTCATTGGGTTGGTTGGTTAGAACTTGTATTCCGTACTCAGGATGACCCGACGCGGCTGGCCGACGTAGGTGAAACCACCGTTGTCGTAGATCGCGTCGTAGTACAGTTTGTCGAAAATATTCTGGACGCTGAGCTTGACGGCATATTTCGGCTGATCGTAGGAGAGCATGGCATCCCAACGGGTGTAGGACGGCACCCAGTTCGGATTGAAGGCAGCCGTACCGGTCGGCGCACCGCCGTAGCGCTTGCTCTTGTATTCCATGCCGCCGCCGACCTTGAAGCCTGCCGGCAACTGGTAGGTACTCCAGACATTGAATGTCTGCTTCGGCGTATTGCGCGGCATCTTGCCGACAAAATTGGCATTGCCGGTGGTCGGCGCCACTTCGTTGATCTCCGCATCGATCAGCGACAGACCACTGAAGACTTCCCAGTTTTCCGTCATCCGACCGGCCAATTCAAGCTCGATGCCGTTCGACTCGCGCTTCTTGGTCAGGATAGAAGCCGTCGACTCCAGGTCGGTATTGCGCTCCCAGTTCTTGACGGCGTGATAGAGCGCCGTGCGGAAGGCCAGGTTGCCGTCGAGCAGCAGCCACTTGGCACCGATCTCGCTGACCTTCGAACGTTCGGCCGGGTACTGGCTGCCGGAAAGCTGGTAGAGGTCTGCCGTCGGGCTGAAGGAATCGCTCCAGCCGACGTAGTAGTGCTGGGCCGCGCTGGGCTGCCAGGACAGGCCGGTGCGATAGCTGTTCTCGCCAAAATCGCCGCGATAGTTGATCGAGCCGGTACCGGACGGCGACTGGTATTCCGAACGCATTTCATCGCGGCGAACACCGACCGTCAGCTTCCAGTCGCGGACGAACTCGACCGTATCCTGCACGTAGGCACTATAGGTATCGCCGCTATAGGTATTGGGGGCCGACGAAGTGTAGTGTCCGGACTTGTACACCGGATTGGCCGTCGTTCCCAGATTCTGCAAGGCCCAGCGCTTCGAGCCTTCCTTCAGATACTCGACGCCGGTGACCAGTTCATTCTTCATGCCGAACAGGTTGAACACCGTGTTGAAATCGCTCTGCAGGACGAAGTTGTCGGTATCGAACTCGCGGGTCTTGGCACCACCGCCATTGGTCGACGGCGCCCCATTCTGCGGCGCACCGGCCCAGTACGAACGCCGATAGTTGGCACCGCGCACCACGGTACGCCATTGCGTATCGGGGGAGATCTTGAACAGGTAGTTCAGGGTCGTGACATTGGTTTCGCTCTCGTCGAACTGGCCGCTGACACCCCAGTAGGCGTTCGACTTGGCGTAATTGGTTTCCGGCTTCTTGGCCACGCTGTTGAAAGGCACGCCGTAGTCCGGACGATCGTTGGTCTGCAGCCAGAGATGGCTGAGCGTCACTTCATGATCGGTACCGAGACCGAAGGAAATACTCGGCGCGAAGCCCTGGCGGTGAATTTCCGGCGTCGTCCCGGTCACCGGGTTGGAACGCGGGCTGTCTTCGTCGCGATTCATCACGTTGAGGCGGATCGCCGTCGTTTCACCGATACGCTGATTCAGGTCGGCCTTGGTTTCCATGTAGCCATCGCTACCGACACCGACCGAAACCTTGTTGATGCCATAGAGCATCGGCGTCTTGCTGACCTGGTTGATCACGCCGCCGGCCTGGCCGCGGCCGAACAGCATGGCAGCAGCGCCACGCAGGACATCGACCTGCTCGGTATTGAACACTTCGCGGTTGTACTGGGCGGTATCGCGGATACCGTCGAGATAGATGTCGCCGAAGGTGTAGAAACCGCGCAACATCATGTTGTCACCCGAACGACCGCCTTCGGCGGCGTTGAAGGAGAGACCGGAGACGTTGCGCAGCGCTTCCTTCAGCGAGTTGGCATCCTGCTCGTCCATCAGGGAGCGGGTGATCGTCGTGATGGCCTGCGGCACGTCGTGCGGATCCTGGACCACCTTGCCGACGCGGGTCTTGCTGGCACGGAAGCCATCCGGTTGCTGGTCGGCATTGGCTTTGACGGTCACCGTCGGCAGCGTTTGCTCCTCGGCCGCAGAAGCGTCGGCCGCTCCCAACAAGCCGGCCATCATCATGGCGCCGAGCGGCAAGAGTTTGGCACGCCGCTCGGCGTTACCCCCCGATTCCACGTCGAGCCGCAACTCGGGAACCTTAGATTCAGACGTAATTGTAGTTTTCACGGACGTACCTCAAGACAAGTCAGTTGGGGTGGCTGGCTGGCTTCAGGCTGGCTTGCCGGGGAATCTGGCCAGAACGGCAGCTTCTGGCTGCATCCGGGATATTTTTAGGCGCAAGGAACCAAACAATCACGGTTCGTTACGAATACAAATGCGAATATATCGCATTTACAAAACAGTTACAAGCAGTCACATTCCCCGAATTCACAGGAAGACATCGGCATGGCGCGGCTTTCGAAGGGAATCCGTTCAGCGATCAAGCGGAACGCCTGGTACCCGACTGCAAGACAACGTTGTGTTCAGTTGGGCGGGGCCGGCTCGGCACACCAGTTATCCCGGTCGACAACAACCGGCTTTTTGGGCTGCAAGACAAAGTGCGGCGACATGATTTGCACGCCCTGCGCATTGAACTGGTCCTGGATATTGCCGTGTAGCGCAGACAGAACCTGAACCCGCTCCATCGGCCGGTCCATATACGCGTACAACTCGTATTCGACGTAAAAGTCCTGCAAACCCTTCTGCATGACAAAGGGTGCCGGCTCAAGGCGCAAACCGGGCGTTTCGCCGGCAGCGGCAATCAGCATCGCGTGTACCTTGCGCCAGGGTGTGTCATAGCCGATGCTTACCGTGGTCGAAATCAGGGCGCCCCTTTCACCACCTGCACTACTGTAATTCTTGATCGGATTACCCACCAGCACGGCATTCGGAATGGTGATTTCCTCGTTGCGCATGTTGATCACCTTGGTCGACAACACGCCCATTTCCCTGACCACGCCCATCACTTCGCCGATACTGACGAAATCACCGACCCGCAGGGCACGCGAATAGATCAGCACCAGGCCACTCATCACCTGGGTGACAATCCCGGCCGAGCCCAGGGTCAGCATGAAGCCGAACATCACCGACAAACCTTTGAAAGCTTCGCTGTCGGCAAGCGGTAAATAGGGATAAGCCACGGCCAGACCAAACCCCCAGATCAAGATGCCGACCAGGCGCCGGGTCGCCTTGGCAGTATCGGCATGAATACCGGGAATCACCGATTTGCCTAGATCGACATTCCGGAAGACGTTGGCCACCACGTCATTCACCGCCTTAGTCAGGAACAGGACAACAACCGCCGTCAGCAACCCGGGCACGGCTGACAAGGCGCCATGCCCCAGCACACCGAGCAATTCGACAAGGAAGCCAGACAGCTTTTCGGCATAAGGCTGGGTCAGCGGGAAAGCACCCAGCACATAGATAAACCACAAGTAAGCAACAGAAACCCAAAGAAAGGCGAGCACCAGGCGGGCCAAACGGCTAAACAGCAGGCCGATGTGCTCGGCCCAGCGAACCCCTCGACCGACCTGCTGCTGCGCCCCATGCGCTCGAGCTCGCAAGCGGATCAAAACGAGCCGCATCATGCGCTGGATAATCCATAGCGTGAGCAAAGCCAGCCCGGTGGCCAGCACGGAAAGCAGGATGCCGCGCAACAACACCGGCCCACGCCCTTGCTCGATCCGTATTGCCAGGGCCTCGCCGAAACGGGCCTCGACGGCAGCGGCAGCCTCATCAAGCCCCTGACGCAGCTCTTCGTCGAGATCGGACTCGTACACGATGAACATCATGCGGTCGCCAAGATTGAATACGACCCCCTTGCGCCCATCCAGCACCAGAGGCGCCCGACTCAAGGGTTGCGCCAGATCTGCCTCGCTCATCTGGCGCAAGCGCTCCTCGATCCGCCTTACCCGAATCTCCGGGGTCGCCCCCTGAATGGTCGTACGCAGGACCACGACTTCCCGGTTGGCCAGCCGGAACACCGCCTCGGGCACGGCCGGCTCGCGCGCTTCAGCCGCCAGCGCCAGCACCATCCATCCACCGATCACCGCCCAACGGACAATCTGTAGCCAACGGTGCATGAAACCTCCTTCAGATCACGTCGATACCTGGCTCACCGGCCCGCATTTCGCCAATCACTGAAACATGACTGAATCCCTGCTGCAGGAAAATCGATAACACCTCGGTCACCGTTTCCGCCGTACAGGAAACCAGCAAGCCGCCAGAGGTTTGCGGATCGGTCAGCAAGGCCCGCTCGACATCGCCCAGGTGATTCGACAGCCTGACCCCTTCGCCATAGCTCGCCCAGTTGCGTCCGGAAGCGCCGGTCACATGGCCGGCCTGGGCGAATTCCATCGCCTTGGCCAGCAAGGGTACATCGGCAAACTTGAGCTGCGCCCGCAAACCGCTGCCTTTGCTGACTTCCATCAGGTGCCCGAGCAGGCCGAAGCCGGTCACATCGGTCACCGCATGCACGCCATCGAGACAGGCCAGCACCGGCCCCGGCGTATTGAGCTGGGTCGTCGTCTGTACCATGGCCTGATAATCGACCTCGTTGAGCAGGCCTTTCTTCAGCGCTGCACTATAGGTTCCGACCCCGATCTGCTTGGCGAGGATCAGCCGGTCGCCGGCCTGGGCCGACGAATTGCGTTTCAGATGCGCCGGATTGACCAGGCCGATGACGACCAGACCGTAAATCGGCTCGACCGAATCGATGGTATGCCCGCCGGCAATCGGAATCCCGGCCGCACGGCAAACCGACTGCCCGCCTTCGAGTATCTTGCCGATCGTTTCCACCGGCAGCACGTTGACCGGCATGCCGACCAGGGCCAGCGCAAACAAAGGCGTGCCGCCCATGGCGTAAACATCGGAGATGGCATTGGTGGCGGCGATACGACCGAAATCGAAGGGGTCGTCGACAATCGGCATGAAAAAATCAGTTGTCGCGACCACCGCCTGCTGCGGGTTGATCTGGTACACCGCGGCATCGTCGGCCGTTTCAGTACCGACCAGCAATTGCGGCGGCACGATGCCCGGCGGCATGCCGGCCAGGATTTTTTGCAGCACGGCCGGCGCAATCTTGCAGCCGCAACCGCCGCCATGGGACAGCTGGGTCAGTCTGGGAATTGGTTCGGACACGATCGTCCCTTTGCTTCGGAAAAATTATTCGGCGTCGAAACCGGCATCTTCGATGGCATCGATCAATGCGGCCCGGGATACTGCCTGCGGATCGAAATCGACCCGCGCCTGCGCCGTTTCAAGCGAAACCTCGGCAGCACTGACGCCGGCCAGTCCGGTCAGCACGCCGGTGATGTTCTTGACGCAGCCCTGGCAGCTCATGCCGCCAATCTTGATTACGGTTGATTCCATTACAACTCCTTCTGCAAGAACGGTTGCCGGCGCAACAAATCGGTCACCTGCTCGGCCGGCAGCGGCCGGCTGAACAGGTAGCCTTGCGCCATGTCGCAACCCATTTTACGCAATAGCGATAGTTGCTCGACAGTCTCCACGCCTTCGGCCAGCACGGTCAGGCGCAGATTGCGCCCCATGCTGACGATGGTCGAGGCGATCGCCCGGTCGTCGGCATCCGTCTCCAGATCGCTGATGAAGGAGCGATCGATCTTCAATTTGCCGACCGGGAAGCGCTTCAAATAGGCCAGCGAGGAATAGCCAGTGCCGAAATCGTCGAGCGACAGCTCCACCCCCATGCGATGCAGGGCAGACAGGGTGCCGAGATTGATATCGGCGTCGTGCATCACCGTGCGCTCGGTCACTTCCAGTTCCAATTGCCCGGCTTCCAGACCGGAAGCCGCCAAGGCCCCGGCGACCACGGCGACAAAACCGGATTGGCGGAACTGCACCGGCGCCACGTTCACCGCCATGGTCAGCGCCGGCAAACCGGCATCACACCAGGCCTGGGCCTGGCGGCAGGCTTCGCACAGCACCCAGTCGCCGATCGAGTTGATCAGCCCTGTTTCCTCGGCAACATGAATGAAACGGTCCGGCATGATCAGGCCAAGATCGGGATGCTGCCAGCGAATCAAGGCCTCGACCCCGATGATCAGGCCGCTTTCGAGACTAACCAGCGGTTGGTAGTGCAAAACGAATTCTTGCTGACTCACGGCCCGGCGCAAATTGCTTTCCATCAGCAAACGCTCAAGCGTCGCCGTGTTCATTGCACTGTCGTAGAACTGGAAAGCGTTGCGCCCCTGTTCCTTGGCCTTGTACATCGCCGTATCGGCGTTTTTGAGGAGCGTCTCGAGATCCAGCCCGTCGCGTGGATACAAGCTGATACCGAGCGACGGCGTGATGGTCAGTTCATGCCCACCCACTTCGAATGGCTGGATAAAGGCTTCGAGCAGGCGCCTTGCGACATCAGCCGCACCCGATGTGTGGGTCGCCGGCAATGCCAGGATGAACTCATCCCCGCCCAGCCTGGCCAGGGTATCGACTCGGCGTACCGCCGCATCGAGACGCAGGGCGACCTGACACAACAATTCATCGCCAAGGCTATGGCCCAATGAATCGTTAACCCGCTTGAAATGATCGAGATCGAGAAAGACCAGCGCAATCTCTGATTGCTCGCGTTCGGCTGCAGCCAGCAACTGGGCAAAGCGGTCGCGCAGCAAACGCCGGTTCGGCAGGCCGGTCAGCACGTCATAATCGGCCAGCTCGCGAATACGCCGCTCAGCCGCCTTCTGGGCAGAAATGTCGAGGACCGTCCCGACCAGCGCCGGCTGGCCATCGAGCTGGGTCGTCGAACTGAGAATCATCGCCGGAAAAGCTGAACCATCCTTGCAGATCACTTCCAACTCGAACTGCTGGCCAGTGAAACCTTGCACCCCTGATTGCAGCAGTTCAAGCAGCATTGGATGATGCCCCGGCGCTACCAACTGAAGCGGCCCCATGCGACCGATCAACTCGGCGGCATCGAAACCGATTCGTCGGCAAAAGCTGGCATTGACGTACTTGAATAGCCGTTCCTGCAGAACGAAAATTCCGACCTGAGCGGCATCCATGGTCGTCCGGAAGAGCGCGGCCAACTCGGCGAAACCGTCCATCGGCTCGGCCACTGCCGTTCCGATCCCGCTTGCCCCGGCCCCCTGGCCTAACAGTTGTTTCTCGACCTCTGCGGCCATCGAGCCCCTAGCCCTTAATTTTCTTTACGACCCGCCCGCCAACGCTTCAACAAAAGCGAGTTCGAAACCACCGAAACCGAACTCATCGCCATCGCCGCTCCAGCTACCACCGGATTGAGCAAACCCAAGGCGGCGAGCGGGATGCCGAGCACATTGTAGATGAAGGCGAAGAAAAGATTCTGGCGAATTTTGCCCAGGGTGGCGGCCGAAAGGTCGATGGCATCGGCCACGCCATTCAGGTCGCTACGGATCAGTGTCAGGTCGGCCGCCTCGATGGCGGCATCCGAGCCGGCACCGATGGCAAACCCGACATCGGCCGCGGCCAGCGCCGGCGCATCGTTGATGCCATCGCCGACCATGGCCACCAATTCGCCCCCTGCCTTCAATTCCGCCAATGCTGCCGCTTTCTCTCCCGGCAAAATGCCGGCCCGGAACTCGGCGATACCGGCCTCGGCCGCCACCGCGGCCGCCGTCACGGCATTGTCGCCGGTCAGCATCACCACCCGGATGCCGCGCTGACGCAAGCGCGCCACCGCCTGCCGCGAGGTCGGCCGCAAGGCGTCGGCAATGGCGAACAGAGCCAGCACTCGATCGCCTTCAGCCAAACCGACCACCGTCCGACCAGCCGCCTGCAAGCGGGCGACTTCTTCATCACCCGCCAAACCCAACCAGTCCGGTGACCCGAGACGCAAACCACGCCCTTCGACTTCGGCACTGACGCCATGTCCTGGATGCGCCGCGAATCCGGAGGCGGCTGGCAGATCACTCAGGGCGGCCCGCGCCAGAATGGCTTTCGCCAAAGGATGCTCCGAACCCTGCTCCAAGGCCGCCGCCAGGCGCAGCACTTCATCCATTTCACCCTGCCGCACGAGCAGTTCGACGACCTGCGGTTCGCCCATGGTCAGGGTACCCGTCTTGTCGAATGCCAGCACCTTGATCCGCTCCGCCCGCTCCAAGGCCTCGGCATTCTTGACCAATATGCCGGCACGAGCGCCCTGCCCAGTACCGACCATGATGGCCGTTGGCGTCGCCAAGCCCAGCGCACAGGGACAGGCAATCACCAGCACAGCAACGGCATTGACCAGTGCAGTCGAGAAATCGCCAGCGTACCCCCACCAGCCAGCCAGGGTAAGCAATGCGATCGAACAGACCACCGGTACGAAAATCGCTGAAATTCGATCAGCCAGACGTTGCACTGGAGCCTTCGAACCTTGCGCCTCACCAACCAAACGAATGATCCCCGCCAGCAAGGTGTGCTCGCCGACACCGGTTGCCTTGCAACGCAATGCCCCTTGTCCATTCGCCGTTGCCGCGAAGACCCGGTCGCCTGGGCGCTTGGCCACCGGCATGCTCTCGCCGGTCAGCATCGCTTCGTTGATGCTGGAATCGCCTTCGATCACCTCGCCATCGACTGGTACGCTTTCACCCGGCCGCACCATGAAACAGTCGCCCGGCATCAGAGCGTCAACCGACATCTCCACCCACTGGCCATCGCGTTCGACCCGCGCCGTCCGCGGCTGCAGGCGAACCAGCGCCTCGATCGCTTCGGAGGTCCGCGCCTTGGCCCGCGCCTCGAGCAACTTGCCCAGCAAAACGAGGGTGATGACCGCCGCCCCTCCCTCGAAATAAACATGCTGAGGCAAATCAAAAACCGTCACGACCGCCGAAAACCCCCAGGCCATGCTAGTTCCCAGGGCAACCAGCACATCCATGTTGGCGCCACCGCCACGCAATGCCTTGAAGGCACCATCGTAAAAGCGCCAGCCGATCCAGAACTGCACCGGTGTCGCCAACAGCAACTGCAACCAGCGCGGCAATTCGTTCTGATGACCGTGTTCGCCGAACATGAAAAACATCTGCCCGACCAGCGGCAGACTAAGCGCAACTGCAACCCAGAAACGCCGAATTTCGCGGCGATAGACACGCAGTTTTTCGGCCTTCTCGCGCACCCGTGTCTGCGCATCGACCACTTCGGCAACAAACCCGGCCTTGGCGACGGCAGCGAGAACGGCAGCCTCGTTAGTTACCCCGGACAAGCGCACGCGAGCCCGCTCCGACGCCAGATTGACATTTGCCTGCATACCCGGCTGACGGTTGAGGACTTTTTCCAGGCGCGTCGAACAGGCGGCACAAGTCATGCCCGCGATCGAGAACTCGACAACCCGCGCTGAATCGTGCTCGCTCACTTGACCAACAACACCGGACAAGGTGCAAGATGCAGCACGCGTTGTGCAACCGAGCCAGCCACCAAACCGGCCAAGCCGCCCCGCCCATGCGAACCCATTACGATCAGGTCGCAATTCAATTCGCCGGCCATTCGGGCGATGACCTCGGCCGGCTGTCCGACATGAATATGCGAGGTATGGAAACGCCCTGCACCATCGAGCCTGCACTGGGCATCGAGCAACTGCGCCTGACTCTCTTCCAGATAGTAGGCATGCAGCGTTTCCTTGCCGACGTGCGCTTGCACACGCCCGATCGGAAGGGGCGCGTGAACATGCAGCAGGTGCAGTTCCGGAACCTCCTTGAACCAGGCGCCTTGCTCGATTACATGGTCGACAGCACGCAAGGCGCAGGCTGAACCATCAACCGGCAGCAAAATTTTAACGGTCATGATTGATGAATCCTTGATTCAGTGCAGCAAACGCATCAGTCCGAACAAACCGTACAGACCAAAGCCAAGAACGAGCAAGCCGGACAAATACCGAACCGCTGGGCGGCGCACAAACTCGTTCAACCTCGCCAACACGATGCCTGCCAAAAGGAGGTTTGGCAAGGTACCCAGCCCGAACGCCAGCATCAACCCGGCCCCCTGCGCTGCCGAACCGGCCGTCAGGGCGCTGGCCAGAGCACTGTAGACCAGTCCGCACGGCAACCAGCCCCAGAGAACCCCCAGAGGGAAGGCCTGAGCAACGCGTCGCGCCGGAATGAAGCGTCTAGTCAAGGGTTGGATTCGCTGCCACAAATGCTGACCGAATCGCTCGGTAAACGCCAGAGTCCGGGTGACACCGAGCAGGTAAAGCCCGAGCGCGACGAGCATGAGATTGGCCAGCAAATAAAGCAGCAGCCGGACCGGAATCTGGCCTTCCAGCCCAAGGCTGGCTGCGCCCAATGCGCCGGCTATCGCCCCGGCGGTGCCATACGAAAGAATTCGTCCGGCATTGTAGGCAAGGTGCATCGACCAACGAGCCGAGGCGCCCATCGATAATGCGCCGACGATCCCGCCACACATTCCGACACAATGTGTACCGCCGAGCAGACCAACAAGGAAAAGCGCGAAATAGCCGGAGTCGGGCATGGTTGCAAAAGTTTCAGCAAAGCTGGCAGTCTAACCCGCCAGCCACTGCTCCGGCACAGCCGTCAGATGACTTTGGAGTAACGCGTCCGCTGACGATCGGCCCGCAGATAACGGTCAAAGACCATCGAAATTACACGCACCAGCATGCGTCCCGGCGGCAAGACCGTAATCCATTCGCGATCGATCTTCACCAGACCACCCCGCTCCATTTCCTTCAGGTCTTCGAGTTCGGACTCAAAGTATTTCTGGAAATCGATCAAATGCGCACTCTCGATACTTTCAATGGAAAGTTCGAAATGACACATCAGAGCCTGGATGATCGAACGCCGCAGAATATCGTCTGCCGTCAATTCGATACCACGGAAAACCGGCAAGATGCCGGTATCGAGTCGATCGTAATACTCGTCAGCCGTCTTGACGTTCTGGTAGTAGGTCGGCCCGACCTTGCTGATCGAAGAAATACCGAAAGACAGCATGTCGCAGTCGGCATAGGTCGAATAGCCCTGGAAATTCCGGTGCAAACGCCCTTGGCGCTGCGCTACCGCCAATTCGTCATCGGGCTTGGCAAAGTGATCCATGCCGATGTAGACGTAGCCGGCTTCGGTCAGTTTTTTGATCGCCAGAGCCAGAATCTGCAACTTGGTATCGGCCGATGGCAGGTCGCCATCGTTGATCCGGCGCTGCGGCTTGAACAGGCTCGGCATGTGCGCATAGTTGTAGATCGACAGGCGATCCGGATCCATCGCCAATACGCGCTCCAGCGTCCGGTTGAAGCCCATCACCGTCTGGTGCGGCAAGCCGTAGATCAGGTCGACCGAAATCGACTTGAAACCGTTGGCCCGAGCATCGCGGATCACGTTGTGGGTTTCTTCTTCGGTCTGCACGCGATTGACGGCAACCTGGACACGTTCATCGAAGTCCTGAACACCGACGCTCATGCGGTTGAAACCGAGTTCGCCCAGCAAGGCGACGGTTGCCGTATCGACCTTGCGCGGATCCACCTCGATCGAATACTCGCCACCTTCGAGCATCTTGAAATGCTTGCGGGTCTCGCCCATCAGCTGACGCATTTCATCATGTGACAGGAATGTCGGCGTACCGCCACCCCAGTGCAGCTGGATCACCTCATGCTCGCCATCCCGCCCTTCCAGAGCGGCACTCTGGATTTCCAGCTCCTTCGCCAGATACTTCAGGTACTTGGCGCTGCGCCCGTGATCCTTGGTGATAATCTTGTTGCAGGCGCAGTAATAGCAGATAGTGTTACAGAATGGGATGTGGAAGTATAATGAGAGTGGGCGGCTGATACCGCCGATGTTGCGTTTTCCCAGCCAGAGCTTGGCCGCGTCGGAGTCAAAAGCCTCGACAAAGCGATCAGCCGTTGGGTATGACGTGTAACGGGGGCCGTTCACATCGAAGCGGCGAATGATCTGAGGATCGAAGACGAGGTTTTCAGTTGCGAAATTCATTAAACATACCACCAAGTTTAGGTCGGATTATGTTCGGATACCGTCAAATTGCGGTTGACATGGATCAAGCGAACGCAGGTTGATAATGCCCCAAAACCCGGCCAACCAAGAAATTTCTATCGCTGTCATCAAGACAGCCTGTTCCAACTGCAATTTGCGCGAGTTGTGTCTGCCGTACGGCCTCAATCTCGAAGAGCTTGAACGCCTGGACGACCTGGTTTCCACTCGCCGCCGCATCAAGCGCGGCGACCACCTTTACCGGGCGGGCGAAGCCTTCGACGCGATCTACGCTATCCGTAGCGGCTTCTTCAAGACCGACGTATTACTTGAAGATGGCCGCGATCAGGTCACCGGTTTCCAAATGGCCGGCGAACTGCTCGGCCTCGATGGTATCAGTACCGAGCACCATACCTGTAACGCCATCGCGCTCGAAGACAGCGAAATTTGCGCCATTCCCTTCTCCCGCCTGGAAAGCCTGTCGCGCGAAATCCACACGCTGCAGCACCATTTCCACAAGGTAATGAGTCGCGAGATCGTCCGCGACCACGGGGTGATGATGCTGCTCGGCACGATGCGCGCCGAAGAGCGACTGGCGGCCTTCCTGCTCAACCTGTCGCAACGCTTCACCGCCCGTGGTTTCTCGCATGCCGAGTTCTACCTGCGGATGACCCGCGATGAGATCGGCAGCTACCTCGGCCTCAAGCTGGAAACGGTATCCCGCGCCTTCTCCCGCTTCCAGGAAGAAGGTCATATCGCCGTGCAGCAGAAGCACATCCGAATTCTCAATGTGAATGGGCTGAAAGCCCTGATGAATCACCGCTCCTGAGCGGCTTCAGCAAACATTCACCAGCGCTGCCGACTCAGCTCGGCAGTGCGCCTGGCGAGGCGCTGCAACAAGGCACCTGCCCGTTCCCGTCCTGACCCCGCCGCTTTTTCCGAGCCATTCACTGCTGGCAGGCGCCAGGCCAAGGTAACTTGCGAAGATGCCTGGCGAGTGACGTACAGCACCATCGACATTGGACACAACGCCAATTGCGCCGGGTCCTCCTCGACCATCTGCCAGGCCAGTACGCTGCTGCAAAATTGGACGATCTCGGCCTGCAGATAGGGACTGGCCGATTTCTCCAGGCTGCTGGCGGTTCTTTCCAGCATCTGGTTGAAGGGAATGACCGCACTGACCACCAGCCCTTCAGCCTCGACGGCCTCGATCAGCGCTTCGTGCGCCGCCGGAAAATCGCTGCCGTTCAGCACCAGGCGATCAATATCGTCCGCCGCACGCACGGCGCCAAATGCCAGAACCAGGAACAGTGCCAGCAACGAATGCCGTAAAAGCAGAAAAAACGGCGCCCCAGCGGGCGCCGAAAATCGATGCGAGGAAAAAATCATCCAGCGCACGAACAAGGGAAACCGGGATTGATCAGAAGAAAATCAAACCGCCAAAGGAAATCGTCCGGTTCTTGTTGTCGAAATTGGTATCGGCCACGTTGGTCACCTTCTCGTCGTTGAACTCACCCACCAGAGTGATGTACTTGTTCAGCGAATGATAAACGCCAACCGTGTAAGCGCGGTTCTTGATTTCATTCATTGGCGTACCAGCTAACACTCCACCGATCATCCGGCTGTTGGCCAGGGCGTAACCGTTCTTGTCCTTGTTCTCGCCATAGTTGATCCCCACCTTGGTAGCGCCGAATTTGTACGTCCCCTGAAGGAAATAGCCCTGGGAATCGGTTTTGTTACCGGCCCCGTCGCTACCGCCGTAGAACTGCGCACCAACCGTAGACAAACCTAGGCCGCTGCCGCTGAAGCCATAGGCTACTGCCTCGAAGTTGCCGAGCGCCGCCTTGGCGCCGACTTCGAAACCGGTGGCGGTAAAGGAGCTGGTCGTGCAAGGCGAAACCGAGCAACTGGTGCTCTGGCTGACTGCACCACCCCACAACTTGCCATTGACCGAGGCAGCTTTCCAGTCATAGCTGGCAATAGCCTGAACGCCCGGCGTCTTGGTTTCGTCGCCGGCGAACTTGCTCGGCTGGAAAATACCGATCGAAGCCTGCAGGCCGCTCACCGTCGGGGTGGTATAGGTAATCTGCGGCTGGAAGCCGGTGTACATGTAGCCGTGGCCAATCATGCCGAAGGTCGTGTTGTACGGAATACCGGCATTGCTGGTACCGCCGACACCGAGCAAGGTCATGTCCGAAAGGATGATGTGCTGACCGAACAGGCCGATGTCGCGACCAAACTTGAGCGTACCCCAGCTGTTATTCCCGAACTGGAAATAGACGTTGCGGGTATCGATCTGGCTGTAGGGATTGGTCGTCCCGGCACCGCTGGCATTGTTGCCGATCGGCAGACCGACCACCGTGGAGTTGTTGTTGATGCCTGGCGCGAAGCTGATGTGCGCCTTGATGTCCTGGCCGTTCGATTGGGTCGTGGCGACGAAGTTGATCCAGCCCGGCAGCAGGCCGTTGGTCAGTTCGCTGTTGGTCGTCGTCGACGAGGCGCCGGTAGCACGGTTGATCGTCTTGGCTTCGCGATTGACGTAAAAGCCGTTGATCGTGCCGTTGATATCCAGAGTGACATCGTTCTGGGTAAAGCTCACCGCCTGGCTGGCGGTGCTGGCGCAGGCCAGCATGGCGAGGACCAGAGGACGAACGGACAGGTTCTTGTGCATGAGTATGTCTCCATATAGTTGTGAGCAATGCTTGCCGGCCGGACATTCGCCAACCGGTCTTCCCCCGCTGCCACCCGCTGGGTGACATGGAGCCGGAAGAATTGCGAAGGACATGCCAACCCGGCCGAGAAACCGGGTGGATCGCCTGAGCCTCAGCAACCACGGGCTTTTGCCCACTTCGAGACAGCCTTTCAAAGCACCACAACACTGCGCCAAGCCGTTCATTTATTGGGCAATTGTTCAAATTTGCCTGAGTCAAAACTCAACGCGCCAAAATGGCGCAGCCAAAAAAAAGACCCGCCGCAGCGGGTCTCGATTGGGGCAGAAACTGCCTCAGAACGCGTAGCGGGCGCTCAGGCCAAACAACCAGTTGCGGCCTGGTGCCGATTCGTAGAAGCGGCCATTGCCGTCGCCGACCACCACCGAGCCGACGTACTGGCGGTCGAAAACGTTGTCGAGACGGATAAAGCCGCGCAAGTTGAGCGGCCCAAGCTGCCGATCCAATCCGACACGCAGATTGGCGATGGCGTAGGACGGCGCCGCCTGCTGAGTGTTGCTGTCCTCGACATAGACCTTGCTGCGGGCAATCGTCTCCACCGCGGCATGAAAGCCGCTGGCGGCATGTCGCCAGGCCAGTTCGCCGAACAGGGTATGGGTGGCGACGCCGGGCAGACGCTTGCCGGCATCGACCGCAGTCGCCACCCCGAGCACCGTCGTCGTGAAGGCCTCGTCGTAGCGGGCATCCAGTCCGGTATAGACCAGCCGGCTGGTGAAGCCGCCGCCCCAGCGGCTGTCGAGCGCTGCCTCAAGGCCGCGCCGCGTCGTCTGGCCGGCATTGCGATAGGCGGTACGGCCGCCGCTGCTCGAGGCGACGACCAGTTCGTCATTGGTCTTGATTTGGAACAACGCGACATCGAGCCGGCTATCGTCGCCGACATAGGCCTTGATACCGGTTTCCAGATGCGTGCTGGTCGCCGCCTTCAAGTCGTAACTAAAGCCGCCATTGCTGCCCGAGTAGAACAACTCGTTCAGGGTCGGCGTCTCGAAACCACGCGCTGCGCTGAAGTAAAGATTGACCGCCGGCGACAGCTTGTAGAGCACGGCAGCCATCGGCGTCGTCTGCTCGTAGCTGACGCTGCCGCTGTCGTTGCCGTTACCGGTTGCGATGTAGTGATCGTCCACCTTGAAGGCGACCCGACTGTGCCGAACGCCGCCATTGAAAGTCCAGCGCTCGCCCTGCCATTCGGCCTGGGCATACTGGTCGAAACTGGCGACGCGATCCTGCTCGTTGCGGCGCAGGGCGCCCTTGACGCCGAGCACGGTGGCGCTCAGGTAGTTTTCGTAGCCCTTGCGGTCATCGGTCGATTGTTCGTAATCGAAACCGACGGTGGTGGTCAGCTTGCCGCCGGCCAGCGCGAAGTTCCCGATCCACCGGCTCGCCAGGCCGGAGAAATCCCGGTCGAAGTCGATGACGCCACCGGAGTGCTTGCGCACGGCGGCATTGGGAAGGGTGGAACCGGTGATCAGCTGGGCGGAACGGGGAATGGACTGATACTGGATCACCGAGCGCTGGCCGGCATAGGCCGATACCTGCACGGTCTGGTCGCCGAAGCGGCGCTCGTAGCTGAGGCCGCCCTGCATGTGGTCGATGGTCTTGCGCGTGTCGTACTGCTCGGCAACGCTCTCCGAACCACGCGGATTGTTGCGGAAGGTGTTCCAGCTCTGGCCGAGCGGATCGTCGGCTTTCTGCGTGAAGCCATTGGCGACGAACATCAGGCGGCTGTACTCGTCCGGCGCATAAGTCAGTTTGGCCGAGGTCTGATCGCGCTGGGCGCTGCTGTGGTCGCGATAGCCATCGGTGGCAAAGCGCGAGGCATCGAGCACGTACCCCAGGCCACCGGCTTCGCCCTGGGCGGCGACATCGGCCTTCCAGGTGCCGTAGCTGCCGGCCACGAAGCCGCCCTCGACAGTCGGTGCCCCCTTGCCGTCGGCGGTGAATAGCTGGATGACGCCGCCGGCATGATTGCCATAGACCGAGGACATCGGCCCGCGCATGACTTCAATGCGCTCCGCCCGATCGAGATTGAAACTCGCCGCCTGCCCCTGGCCGTCGGGCATCGAGGCCGGAATACCGTCGGCAACCAGGCGGATGCCGCGCACACCGAAGGCCGAACGGGCGCCGAAGCCGCGCGACGAGATTTGCAGGTCCTGCGCGTAGTTCTGGCGATTCTGCACCGAGATCCCGGGCACCGAGGCCAGCGCCTCGGAAGCGTTGACCCGCGCCTGATCGGCTCCGATCCGCGAGCTATCGACGACATCGACCGCCGCCGGGAGGTCGAAACTGTTGTGCTCGATCCGGCTACCGGTGACGACCACCGGATCGAGCCGGGTTTCGACCGACTGGGCCAGCGCCAGACCAGGAAAAGCTGCAGCAAGCAGCAATACGACGGGTTTGGGATTTTGTCTCATGATTTGATCTTTTTCTGTGTGTTTGAACCGGTCTTCCCAAGCAGCGGAAAAACGTCTCCGGTCAGTATTATTGCCGCCCCTTGGCACCAACGCCTCCGGGCATTCGTTAAATAAGCTTAGCGAAAATCATGAGATGGCGAGCGTTCTAGGGTGATGTGCCAACGCGTATACTTGTGCCGTCCCCGCATCATGCCCAGTAAAAATCATGGATCGTCGTCAATTCCTCCAATCCGCCGCAGTGGCCTGCCTGATCGGGCCAGCCTGCCTGCTTTCCGCCCGCGCCGCGGACAACATCGTAATCGGCCAATCCTGCCCATTGAGCGGCGTTTCCGCCGCCCTGGGCCGCGAATTCCAGCGCGGCGCCAATCTGTGGTTCAACAACCTCAACAAAAAAGGCGGCATCCGCGGCCAACGTATCGAATTGATCAGTCTCGACGACGGCTATGAACCTGAACGCGCGGCGAAAAATACCGAGTTGCTGATCGGCAAGCACAATGCCGTCGCCCTCTTCGGCTACGTCGGCACGCCAACCAGCAACGCCGCCCGGCCGCTATTCGAGCGCGAAGGCGTCCCCTTTGTCGCCCCCTTCACCGGCGCCCAAAGCCTGCGCACAGCGGACTCGACGCTGATCTTCAACATCCGCGCCTCCTACGACGAAGAAACCGACCGCCTGATTCGCCATTTCGCCACCGTCGGGCAAAAGCGCATCGGCATCGCCTATCAGGACGACGCTTATGGCAAGGCCGGCCTGGAAGGGCTGGAGGCTGCCGCACGCCAGCATGGCGCAACGATCACGGCGCGCACCACACTGGTCCGCAACTCGACCGATGTCCAGGCTGCAGCCCAGGCCCTGCTCAAGGCCGGTCCGGTCGATGCGCTGATCATCATCTCCTCCTACGCACCGACCGCAGCCCTCATCAAAGCCTTGCGCGGAGCCGGCTACTACGCCAGTTTTGCCACCCTCTCCTTCGTCGGCTCATCGGCCCTGGTCGACGCCATGGGCAAGGATGCCGAAGGTATCATCGTCTGCGAAGTGGTACCCTGGGGCAACGAACCGGTCGTCGGCGAGTTCCGCAAGATGCTGAGCCAGGCCGAGCCGGAAACCAAGCCGACGCATACCGCGCTCGAAGGCTTCATCGCCGCCAAGGCAATGAGCCTCGCCCTGGAACGTAGCAAATCGATCTCGCGCAGCGAACTCAAATCGACCCTCTCGCAACTCAAGGTCGACATCGGCGGATTCCGCGTCGATTTCGTGGACCGCCAGCAGAAAAGCCGCCGTTTCACCGACGTCGTGATGCTGAAGAAAAGCGGCCAGGTGATCAGCTGAAGGGCTCCTGCGGCTCTGTCGGGAACCGACGGCCGGTGCCGGCGTCGAACCTGACATGAACGACGACTACACCCCCGACAGCCCGAGCCGGGCCGAAATCGACGCCCTGCCCGGCGTCACGCTGCTCGAATTCGGCACCGGCTGGTGCGGCCATTGCCGGGCCGCCCAACCGCTGATTGGCGCAGCCCTGGCGCAAGCCCCGGCAGTACGCCACCTGAAAATCGAGGATGGCCCGGGACGCCGGCTGGGCCGTTCGTTTCGCGTCAAGCTCTGGCCGACGCTGATCGTCCTCCGCGAGGGCCGCGAAATCGCCCGCCTGGTCCGCCCCGACGATCCGCACGAGCTGGCCGAAATCCTCCATCGCCCCCCATCGCCCACGCAATCGGCATGAACCAAAGCGCCGGCTGACACTCAAATTTCGGCGTGGCCGATTCAGGCCAGTACGCCATTTGGGGGAGAACAGCCATGCCGGAAATACCGCCTGCCGTCGAATGCCTGCTCACCGACTGGTTTCGCCGCGCCCGCGAAAGCCAGTTCATCCATTACGAATGCGGCGTCTGGTACGGTCGTCTCAACTACCTGCTCGGGATTCCCACCATCGTCCTGTCCACTGCCGTCGGCACCGCCGTTTTCGCTTCGCTGGAAACCAATGCCACCGGTAACGAACGTATCGCCGTCGGACTGGTCAGCATTCTGGCCGCCGTCCTCGCCAGCCTGCAAACCTTCCTGCGCTTTTCAGAACGAGCCGACCAGCACCGCCTGAGCGGTTCCGGCTACGGGGCAATCCGGCGCGCGATGGAATTCCTGCGCACCTTCCCGCCGGCCGAAGCAGCCGCCCTGCAGGAAGCCGTCACCGCCATCAAGACCGAAATGGACAAACTCGCCGCGGATGCACCGCCCGTACCTTCCCGCCTGAAGAAGAAACTGGATAATGAGATCAAGCGGCAAGCGCATGACCGGATATTCCACGTTCCGGCCAAAACGGAGCGCTGAGCGTCCTTCCCTTTCCACCAGCCTTCCGGATCTGCAATGCGTTTCTTCCTGCTATTTCTCCACCTGAGCGGTGCCATTGTCTGGGTTGGCGGCATGTTTTTCGCCCATTTCTGTCTGCGCCCGGTCGCCACCGCACAATTGCCGCCCCCACAACGCCTGCCCCTGCTGGCCGGGGTGCTTGGACGATTTTTCGCGGTCGTGCTGTTCGCCATCGCCGCCATCTTCATCTCCGGTATCGCCAGCATTCACGGCGCCGGCCTGGCCCGGCTACCCCTTCACTGGCACTTGATGATGGGCCTGGGGCTGGTCATGGCCATCATTTTCGCCGTTATCCTTGGTCTGTTCTTCCCCCGCCTCAAAGCGGGCGTGGCCGAACAGAACTGGCCGGCAGCCGGGGCCGCGATGAACCGCATCCGGCAACTGGTCGCCACCAACCTCCTGCTCGGCATCTGCACCGTCGCCATCGCCACCCTGGGCAGCCTGTTCGCCGCCTGAACAGCGCGGGCGAAAGGCCCCGGCTAGGCCCATACCAGCGAACATTCCGCCACCCAGCCCAAGGCCTTGATGCAGGCCCGCGACATGCTCGGCAAGTTCAGGGCATTGGTGCTGCCGTGAACCGGCAGCCAGGTGGCATCCGGCCAGGCCCGATGGAGTTTTTCGGCACTCGCCGGCAGGCACAAGGGATCGGCCATGCCTTGCACGATGACCAGTGGTACATGGCGCAACTGTTCGATGCCGGCCAGCAATTGCCCGGCCGCCAGGAAGCTGTCCCGCCGCAGGTAATGCAGGCGGATACGCAGGGCCGCAAGCTGGCCCGGGCCGGGCGCGGCAGGCAGCGGCGCCAATCCGGCCAGCCTGCGTTCATGGTTCAGCCAGCGATGTGCAGCCTGTTGCGCCGCAGCCGGATCGCCTTCCAGCACCCCGGCGGCACATTGCCGGAAAAGACTTTCGTCGGCGAGACAGGCCGGCAACTCGGCCTGCTGGCCGAGAAAGACGCCACCCAGCACCAAGCCAAGCAGACGCTCCGGATAGAGCCGCGCGTAAGCCAGTCCCAGCAGGCAGCCCCAGCCATGGCCGAAAACGATCCAGGCGGTGATGCCGAGTGCCTCGCGCACATACTCCAGGTCGAGTACCAGGTCGGCCGTCGTGTTGTTGTCGACTTCGCCTTGTGGCTGGCTATGTCCGGCACCGCGTTGATCGATCATGATCAGGCGGAAGCGCGCCGGGTCGAAAAGACGGCGATCTTCCGCCCGACACCCCTCGCCCGGTCCGTCGTGCAGGAAGACCACCGGCAAGCCATCGACCGCGCCGCTTTCCTCGACATGCAGCGAATGTCCGTCGCCGACCGCCATCTGGCGGACGTAGCGCGGCTGGATCGGCGGAAAAAGATGCGACTCCGGCATCAGGCTTCGAGCAAGCCGTTACGCATCGCCACCAGGGTCAGCTCGGCGGCATTCTGCACATTGAGCTTTTGCTTGATGTGATAGAGGTGGGTGCCGATCGTACTTGGACTAAGCGAGAACGCCGCCGCCACGTCATTGACCGAACGCCCTTCGGCCAGCTTGAGGAAAACCGCCAACTCCTTTTCGGTCAGGCTCTCGACCGGATTGCCCGAGCCCGACAGCTGGGCCAGGGCGACGGCCTGCGCCAGTTCCGGGTCGAGATAACGCTGGTCGCCCGCCACCCTGCCCACCGCCCGCAGGAATTCCTCCGGTGCCGCCCGCTTGCACAGGTAGCCACGCGCCCCCAGGCGCAGCGCCCGCACCGGCACGACATCATCGTGGTGAGCCGACAGCATCAGCACCCTGGCCCGCGCATCCCAGGCGAGCAGCCGCTCAAGGGCAGCCAAGCCGCCGATGCCCGGCATCGAGACATCCATCACCACCACGTCGGGGTTCGATTCGGCATAGAGGCGCACCGCACTCTCGCCGTTGTCGGCCTCGGCCACCACGGTCGCCCCGGCGCTTTCGAGCAGCAGGCGAAACCCCAGCCGGACCATGGCATGGTCGTCGGCCAACACGATGCGCTTGCCTTGCAGAGCCTGATTCATGCGATTTCCTCCCGTTCCCGATTGGCTGCCAGCGGCAGCCGGATATTCAGACAAAAACCGCCGCCGGCCGGCAGGCCGACAGCCATTTCACCGCCCAGCGCGGCCACCCGTTCGGCCATCGCCCGCAAGCCGAAGCCGCAGCCGGGATGGCGGGCCGCCGGCAGTTCGGCCGGGACTGGTCCGACACCGTTGTCGGTCAGCCTGAAATCCAGGCTGTCGGCGTGCCGTCGTATGATCAATTCAACCCGGCTGGCTGCGGCATGACGAGCGACATTGGTCAGCCCCTCCTGCGCCATCCGGAGCACGACCTGGGCCGTGGCATCGGGCAGCGGGCTGGCGCCCAGTTCAAGCGTACTGTCCAGCTCCACCGTGTCGTGCTGCAGGCGCCAGGCGGCCAGCAATTTCTGCAGGCCGGCCGCCAAGCCGCTCCCCGCGACCGGTTGCAAATGCTGCAAGATCCGGCGCACGCCGTCCTGCATTTCCCCGGTCACCGCAACGATGCCCTGGGCCGGCACGTGCAGCGCCGGCTGCTCGGCCGAACGCTGGACGATGGCGCCGGCCAGCGCCCGTACCGCAGTAATGCCCTGGGCCAGTTCGTCGTGCAATTCGCGGGCGATCTGCTGCCGTTCTGCTTCGAGCCGGGCCTGCATGTGCTCGGCCACCTCGCGCTCGGTTTCCAGGCGAACGTTCTCGTCGACTGCCGCTGCCAGGCGATCGGCCATGCCGTTGAAGGCCCGCGACAGGCGGCCCAGTTCGGGCGCCGGAAAGACCGGCAGGCGGGTATCGAAGCGGCCGCGCCCGGTCCGGTCGAGGGCCTGCATGACCAGGCCGAGCGGGCGCAACGCGCGGTCCAGCGCCTGTTCCGTCGCCAGGAACAACAAGGCGAGCGCCGCCAATGCCCAGCCCGCCATCGCTCGCAGATCGTCCCAGGCGTCGACCAGGGAACGCGACGCATCGGGGTGCAGTACCAACTGCAGTTCGCCGAAACGCAAGAGACGATCCTCGAATTGCGGCGCCAGCAACGCGGCAAACCACTCGGGCACGCTGCGTCCGGCCTTGTAGGTCGGCGGCGGTGAGCGATAGAGCAGGCGGCCGTCGGCGGCCTGCACCTCCAGTTCGTTGGCACGAATGCGCCCTAAAGGCCGCAGCACCGCAAGCAGGCGCGTTGGCTGTTCGGCCTCCGGCACACTGCGCAACTCGCCGGTCAGCGCCTGCAGCCATTGCACCGAAACCCGCGTCGCCGCCTCGACCTCTTCGTGGATGCCGCCGCGTGCGCCATGCAGCCAGAGGGCGGCCAGCGCCAGCAGCAGGCTGGCGGCCAGCCCGGTCAGCACCAGGCTGATCCGGGTGTGCAGGCTCAGGACCGGGCGCCGCATCATTTTCCGAACTCGTAGCGCACGCCGACCCAACCGGTGCGCGGTGCCCCCGGCGCCAGGAAGGTCGAGCTGACCAAGGGATACTCGCCGCCGACCGCGGCGAACGGCCGGGCGACGAAATTGCCGCCGGCGCCAAAGCCGGTGGCGCCGAGTTGGGCGGCGGTCGAATACTCGCGGTCGAACAGGTTGTTGATCTGGGCGAAGAAGCTCAGTTGCCGGTTGGCCCGGTATTTCGCGCCGAGATCGAAGATCGCGTAGCCGCCGCTCTTGCCGCTGCCAAGGTAGTAGGTGCCGTCGGCCTGGTGCTGGTTGTTTTCATTGCCCCGGGCAAAGCTGCCCGACACCGCCTGCATGCCCAGGCCGAGCGACCAGGCGCCGTTGATGCGCCAGGCGGCATGGGCTTTGAACAGGTGCTTGGGGATCAGCGGCATGCGGTCGCCCGGACGAATCGCGATGTTGCCGTCCAGCCCCTTGCTGCTCGCATCGCTGCTGCTGTTGGCGGCGCCATTGACCGTCTCGGCGCTCTGGAAAGTGGCATCGAGATAGGTGTAATTGACGCCCCAGTCGAAGTCGCCGAGGCTGCTGTCCAGCCCTAGTTCGATGCCCTGGCGACGGGTCTTGCCGAAGTTCTTGAAATAGCCGTAGCCGGCCTGGTTGTCGGCAACGAACAGGATGTCATCCTGGTTCTCGGCCCTGAACAGGCCGGCGTTCCACTGCGTCTTCGCACCCAGCACGCCGCGCAGGCCGGCTTCCCAGGTCTTGGTGACGACCTGCTTGAGCGGCGGATCGCCGGCCATCGCATTAGGCAGTTTGCAGGGGTTGGCCGGGTCGGCGCAGCCCAGCTCGATGGTGGTCGGCGTCCGGCTGCCTTCGTTGTAGGCGGCATAGACATTGAGCGCCCGGCTCGGCGTGACGCTCAGGCCGATGGCCGGATTGAAGCGGCTGAAACGATGGTCGCCGTCGAGCGAACCGCTGCCGCCGCCAGGGTTGAGCTGATCGCGATTATCGATCCGCGTCTCGTTGTAGCGCCCGGACAGCGTCAGGTGCCAGATTTCCGCCATCGTCAGCGTATCGGTGGCGTAGACGCTCCAGGTCCGGCTGCGACCGCGCAGATCGACCCGGCTGTCGATCGGGTTGCCGTTGTCGTCCAGTTCGCTGCCGTCGGCATAGAAGTTGACCGGCGTGATGCTGCGGTCGGCATTCAGGTAACCGAACTGGGCCGACTGGCTAAAGCGCACCCGGCTGGCGTCGTAGCCGCCGCCGGCGGTGAACTGGTTCTTCATCCCGGCCAGTTTGCCGAAATAGGAGAACTGGCCGGACAGGCCGTAATTCTCCTGCCGCGTCTCGGTACGGTTGATCAGCCCGTTGCACTTCTCGGCCGGCTCGTCGGCGAGCAGCACGTTGGCAATGCAGCGCCAGTACGGGAACGGCGTGTTGGCGGCGGTCGCCCCACTGCTCGGGAAGCCGCTGTAGCCGGCCTTGGCCAGCGCCGTGCGCTCGGCAGCGCTGGGCTGGTACACCGACTGGTCGAGCGCATCCTCGTTGATATCGCCGTTGTAGGTGGTGCTGCGGATCTTCCGGTAATAGGCGTTGCCGGAGAGCAGCAGGTCGTCGCTAACGCTGTGCTTGCCGGCCAGATTGAGCGAGAAGGCGTTATTGCGGGTCTCGTCCGGCTTGGTGTAGACGCTGCTGTAGTCGCTGCCGAGCAGGCGCTGCTCCTGCAGGCCGTTGCCGGTCAGCTTGTTGCCGGCCACCGCCAGGCTGAGCGAGAGATCGGTTTTGGCGTCCATCCAGCCCAGCTTGCCGAACCACTGGCGGACGTCGGACGGCGAATCGTCGCGCCAGCCGTTCTCCCGGAACAGGTTACCGGTGGTGAACCAGTGCAGGCCCTTGTCGTTGTGGCCGCCGATCTCGAATTCCACCGAACGCCGCTGGTAACTGCCGTAGGTCGCCTGGATCGCCGCACCGGGGTGGCTGTAACCATCCTTGGTCTGCAGCGCCAGGGCGCCGCCCAGCGTGTTCAGCCCGAACACCGGATTGGAGCCGGGCATCAGGCTGAGCGAGGCAATGGCCGAGCGCGGGATCAGGTCCCAGCTCACCACGTCGCCGAAGGGCTGATTCTGCCGCACCCCGTCGAGATAGACCGACAGGCCCTGCGGCGTACCGAGCAGCGGCGAGGCGGTAAAGCCGCGGTAATTGACGTCGGGCTGGAAGGGATTGTTCTGCACCTCGTTGATGAAGACGCTGCCCAGCCGCCGGATCATCAGGTCAGGCAGATTGAGGTTGGCGGCATCCTCCAGGTCGCGGCTCTTCGCCGTCTGGACGTTGCCGGCAATCTGTTCGCGGGCCAGGCCGACGCCTGGCAAGGGCGTCGTGCCGATGACCTCGACCTTCTCCATTTCCAGTAGCGGCGCGGCCACAACTGGGCCGAAAGCGGTAGCCAACGCCAGGGCCAGCGTCGTGCGGGGCAGGTTTTGTCTCTTCATGTTGTTTTTTTGAGTTTGTAATTGATCGGAACGACGACTTGAATTTCGTTGGCCTCCAGCGCGTCGGGCAGCGCCGGCAAGCCGGCCAGGCGTTCGAGCATGCTCACGGCGTGCTGGTCGAGCACCTCGAAGCCGCTGGAATGATCGAGCTGGATGCCGAGCAGGCTGCCCTTGCGGGCCACCCGCAGACGCAAGCGGACCTCGCCCTCCCAGCCCCGCATCGCGGCGACGCGGGGGTACTCCTGCTGGCGGGCGAGCAAGTCGCTGACCCGCTGGCGGTAGGCAGCCAGCAAATCGCCCTGATGACGCGCTGCGGCGGCAGACTCGCTGGCCGATTCGGCCACCACGGCCGGAGACTTGGGCAGCGCTTCGCCCGTGACGACCGGCCCTGCCGATGTCGGCCCGCCCGCCGGGGGGACCGGCGACGGAACACTCGGATTGGCCGGCCCGGCCGCCGGAACCGGCGTCGACGCAGCACGCTGCGCCGGCACCGGCAGGGACTGCCGAGCCTTCTGGGGAGCCGCCTCGACCGGCCTGGCCGGCGTCGTGGCGACAGCGGCGGCGGCGGGATGCGGCCCGGATTCGGTGACCTCGATCTGACGAATCGAGGCCAGGATGGTCGGCAACGGCGGCGTCACCGGCCGCTGCCAGCCATTCCCGGCCAGCAGCCAAGCGTGCAAGGCAAGCGACAGGCCGAGTACGGTCGCGAAACGGCGGTCGAGCCGCGGCAGCGCAGGCAGCGGCAGCCACATCGGCTTAGCGGCCAGCACCCAGCACCTCTTGCTCGATACTCGGGAAAAGATGCCCGACCGAGCGGCGGTATTCGTCGGCCGCCACCGGCAGGTCGGCAAAGGCCGGCGGCAGGGGCCGGGCCAGTACCTCGTTCATGTCCAGCCCGTTACGCGCCGCTTCGTGCAGGCTGCTATCCAGCCATTGCAGCCAGGCCCGGGTCTGGCGGATCGGCGCCGCATCGCTGCTCACCGCGCCATGCCCCGGCACCAGCGCACGGAAACCGGCTTCGCGGGTGATCGCTTCGAGCCGGTCGAGCGCCCCCAGCCAGTGCGCCAGCTCGGCATGCGGCGTGGTCGGGGCGCGACCGTTGAAGACGATGTCGCCGGCGAACAGCACGCCGCTCGCCTCGTCGTAGACCGCCAGGTCGGCGCCGGTGTGGCCGTCGAGGGCGATCAGGCGCAGGCGGCGGCCGGCAATCTCCTGGCTGCCGGCGGCGAGCAGGCGGTTCGGAGCGAGCACTTCGGTCCCTTTCATCCAGTCACCCGACATCCGGTAGAGATTCTCGGCAAAGGCATTGCCCTCGCCGGCGATGCCTTGCTGCGTGCCCGGCAGCGCCACGATCGGAATACCAGCAAAGGCCTGGTTGCCGAGAAAGTGATCGGGGTGATGGTGGGTGTTGATCACCAGCACCGGCGGCTTGGCGCTGACCCGGGCCATCGCCTGGCGCATCTGCTGACCGTAGCGCAGCGAAGGGCCGCTGTCGATGACGATCAGTCCCTGCGGGGCGACGATGAAACCGGTATTGACGATGTTGCCGCCATTGGTCGTATTGAAATCCTCGTTGCGACCGATGAAGACCTGGACCTCGCCGGTCACCGCCTGCGCCTGCAGGGCGTAGTCGAAATCGGCGGCAGCCGGGGCTGCGAGGGCGACGAAGAGAAGCAGTGCCAGCCAGGATTTCATGGCGCGATGCTGGTTTTGAAACGGTTGCCGTTGTTGTCGTGGCCGCTGGCTTCGAGCGGCCCATCAACCGTACCGCGATTGAGCGTGAATACCGGGTTCTCGCTGATCGGCTCGTAGGTCTGCAGACGCATCAGGGCCTTGCCCGCTGCGTCGCGGAAAACGATTTCCTCCAGATGGAAGGCGGGAATCCCCGCGACCAGGCCGGTATCCATCGGATGCACGATACGCAGCCGGACCCGGCCGGCGTTCGGCCCTTCCGACCATTGCCGGCCGCTCACCTCGTTGAGCCGCTGCTGCCAAGCCGTCGAGGCGGAGGCGGCTGAAGGGGCAGTACAGCCGCCGCCAACGGTATTGACCCAGGTGCCACCGACATGCCAGACGCCATCGGCGGTGCGCACCGCCGCCCGGACCGGGGTCGATTGCTGCAGCTTGACGCGAAAGCCGAGGTAGGCCGGGGCGCCTTCGGGAAAGAAACGCAGGATATTGAGGATCGGGTTGAAGTCGGCGAAGACCACCACTTCCTGGACGTTGGGCAAGGCCGTGGCATCGACGGTGACCGGGACCTGCATCGGGTTTTCCGCCGTCGAAGGCGCGATCACCTTGATACGCGGATCGAACAGCACCGGGGCGCCGTCCAGAATCTGCTTCTGCATCTCGCTCCAGCGCGCCGAGGCCAGCGGATCGCCGCTTTCCTGCAGCGCAGCCGCATCGGCCGGCGGCATCAGGGCGGCCAGCGCAATGGCGGCAATGCTCAAGGGAAATCTCATGTGTCTCACTCCAATCGCCCTGCGGGCTGTTTGTCGAGAGCAACTGCAAGGCGCGTGCCAAAACCGGCCAGATTGTTTTCAAGGCTCAATGAGCGGGGCTTGCGGGCGATATGTGGCGCCGGACGGGCAGCGCGGCACAGTTCTGCTGTGCAACTTTGGAGCAGATGGTGACATTTGCAGCAGACGGGCCAAACAGACCACTGCTACATGACTGAACAGTCGCTTGCCCGACCCCGCCAGCAGGGCGCTTCCGGCAGTGGCACCGACTTCTTGGCACAGGCCTTGCAGACCGCCTAACCCGCCGGGGGCCCGATCAGGGAATGGATGCAGGCCCCGGTAAGCCATCCCGTCCGTCACGACGACCGCATTCGCCGCGAAGTCCGGGATCAATGCAAAACCAAGGAGACAAATCCATGCACAAACCCACCCTCCAGCAGCGCTCCGCGCTCGGCCTGGCGCTGCTCGCGGCGCTGAGCTTCGCCGGCACACCGGCTCTGGCCAAGGACGTCACCGACGCCGACATCCTCAACGATGCCAAGACCCCGGGCGACGTCGTCAGCTTCGGCCTCGGCACGCAAGGCCAGCGCTTCAGCCCGTCCACCCAGATCAACACCAAGACCGTCAAGAACCTGGTCCCGGCCTGGTCGATGTCCTTTGGCGGCGAGAAGCAGCGCGGCCAGGAATCGCAACCGGTGATCAGCGATGGCAAGATGTTCGTCACCGCCTCCTACAGCCGCATCTTCGCCATCGATGCCAAGACCGGCCACAAGCTGTGGAAGTACGAACACCGCCTGCCCGACGGCATCATGCCCTGCTGCGACGTGATCAACCGCGGCGCCGCGCTGTACGGCAACCTGGTCATCTTCGGCACGCTCGACGCCCAGCTGGTGGCGCTCAACCGCGACACCGGCAAGGTGGTGTGGAAGGAAAAGGTCGGTGACTACGCCGCCGGCTACTCGATGTCGGCCGCCCCGATCATCGCCAAGGGCAAGCTGATCAATGGCGTGTCCGGCGGCGAATTCGGCGCCGTTGGCCGCATCGACGCCCGCGACCCGATGACCGGCAAGCTGATCTGGTCGCGCCCGACCGTCGAAGGCCACATGGGCTACACCTACGACAAGGACGGTAACAAGACCGAGAACGGCATTTCCGGCACGCTCAACGCCACCTGGACCGGCGACCTCTGGCAAACCGGCGGTGCGGCGACCTGGAACGGCGCCACCTACGATCCGGAGACCAACCTGATCTTCGCCGGCACCGGCAACCCGGCCCCGTGGAACAGCCACCTGCGTCCGGGCGACAACCTGTTCTCCTCGTCCACCGTCGCCATCGACGCCGATACCGGCAAGATCGCCTGGCATTTCCAGGGCACCCCGCATGACGGCTGGGACTTCGACGGTGTCAACGAGTTCGTCTCCTTCGACCTCAAGGACCCGAAGACCGGCAAGCTGATCAAGGCTGGTGCCAAGGCCGACCGTAACGGCTTCTTCTTCGTCAACGATCGGACCAACGGCAAGCTGCTCGGCGCCTATCCCTTCGTCAACAAGATCACCTGGGCAACCGGTTTCGATCTCGCCACGGGCCGGCCCAACTACATCGAAGAAGGCCGTCCGGGCGACCCGAGCGCCAGCGTCGATGGCAAGAAGGGCAAGGTTGTCTTCTCGGCGCCGTCCTTCCTCGGCGGCAAGAACCAGCAGCAGATGGCCTACAGCCCGAAGACCGGCCTCTTCTACGTGCCGGCCAACGAGTGGTCGATGGACATCTGGAACGAGCCGGTTTCCTACAAGAAGGGCGCTGCCTACCTCGGCGCCGGCTTCACCATCAAGGCGCTCAACGACGACTACATCGGCGCGCTGCGGGCCATCGACCCGGCCACCGGCAAGATCGTCTGGGAAAACAAGAACTACGCGCCCTTGTGGGGTGGCGTCCTGACCACCGCCGGCGGCCTGGTCTTCTACGGCACCCCGGAGGGCTTCCTCAAGGGCCTCGATGCAAAGACGGGCAAGGAACTGTGGTCCTTCAACGTCGGGACCGGCATCGTTGCACCGCCGGTCACCTGGGAACAGGATGGCGAGCAGATGATCGCCGTCACCACCGGCTGGGGCGGCGCCGTGCCGCTGTGGGGCGGCGATGTCGCCAAGCGCGTGAACTTCCTCGAACAGGGCGGTTCGGTCTGGGTGTTCAAGCTGCACAAGAGCTGATTGGTCAAATCGCCGGGTGCTGCGGCACCCGCTTCGAACGGCGCGACGACTGCGGTCCTCGCGCCGTTTTTTTGCCACCATCGAAGCCGGGCGCAGGCTCATGGCCGGACCACCGGCGGAATCTTCGTTTCGATATAGGTCTGGATCGCCCAGATGGTTTCCTGGTCCAGCGTTTCCTGCCAGCGCGGCATATGCACCACGCCAACCACGACCTTGCCCTCGCGCACCGACTTGGCGAAGAACTGGTCGTTATCGGCCATGCACCGGGTCTTCAGCTCAGCATCGGCAATCGGCCGGCAAGCCCGGTTGAGCTGGCGCAGATCGGGGGCCGGCAGGCTGCCGACCGGATTGGCCTCACTGCCGTGACAGCGGGCACAAGCCTGATGGAAGGCTGAGTCGCCGACTTCGACGGCACGCCGATTGCCGCGGTAAGGGTTGGTTTTCAGCCAGGTCTGGCCGAGGCGCGGCAAGTCGCCGAGATCGACGCTGACCGGCACCGGCAGTTCGTTTGCCGGCGCGGCACCGCTCAGCAGCAGGGCAAACAGCAGCGGCAGAGATTTGAATCGTTTCATCATCACCAATCCGTCGGGCAACCGGTGCAGCCTTCGAAAAAGCTGTCCGGGAAAATGGTGTAGCGGCGATAAGCCCCTTCCAGATTGGCATCCTTCAGGTTGCTCGTGACGAACTTGCTTTCCTGCAGGTTGGCGTTGGTCAGCCGGGCGCCGACGAACCAGGCGAAGTTGAGGCGGGCCATTTCGAGATTGGCCGCCGTCAGATCGGCGCCGGAAAAATCGGCCCGCATCAGCCGGGCGAACTCCAGATCGGCCCCGACCAGGCGGGCTCGCCGGAAAGTGGCGGTGGGTGCGCTGGCCTTGCTCAAGCGGGCAGCGGTCAGGTCGGCATCGTCGAAGATGGCGCCGGCCAGGTTGGCGCCGCGTAAATCGGCCCGCGCCAGCTTGGCGCCGGTGAAATCGGCCCCGGCCAGGTTCTTGCCGACCAGGTCGGCGTGGCGCAGATCGGCGCCCTGGCACTGGGCGTGCGGCCAGATGCCACAGCCGTTGATCACCAGCGGCTGGCTCGGATCGGCCTGCGCCGCCAGCCCGTGGCCGAGCAGGCACAACAAGGCGAAGGTACGAAGGGTCATGGCAGTTTCTTTCATCAACGAAAGCCCCCGGCCCCTACCTGCCGCGCTCCATGCAAGCGCGGCGGGTAGCACACCGGCTGCCGCAGGGGGACGGCAGCCGGCGGGGCCGGGGTTTTCGATTACGCGGGGAAAGGCTTACTGCTTGACCGCCTTGGGCAACTTGAAGACCCACATCGAGCCGCCCTGCGTCACCTGCTTGGTCAGGTCGGCCATGTCGCCGCCCCACAAGGGCACGGCGCCGCCGTAGCCAGACTGGATACCGATGTACTGCTCGCCATCCATTTCCCAGGTGATCGGCACCGAGACCACGCCGGAACCGGTCTGGAACTTCCACAGTTCCTTGCCGTTCTTGGCATCGAAGGCCTTGACGAAGCCATCCGAGGTACCGGTGAACAACAGGCCGCCGGCGGTGGTCAGGGTGCCGGCCCAGAGCGGGAATTTCTCCTTGTGCTCCCAGGCGATCTTGCCGCTCTTCGGATCGATGGCGCGCAGGATGCCGACGTGGTCGTCGAACAGCCGCTTGATGCGGAAGCCCTGACCAAGGTAGGCGGAGCCGGCCTTGTAGGTCAGGTGCTCGGTCCAGTAGTCCATCGCCCAATGGTTGGCCGGAATGTAGAACAGACCGGTGTTCGGGCTGTAGGACATCGGGTGCCAGTTGGTGCCACCGAGGAATGGCGGCGAGACGAAGACCGACTCGCCCTTGTCGGCCCCTTCCTTGGGTGCCGGCGGCCGGTTGCCCTTCTCGATCGGCTTGCCGGTCTTGAGGTCGAAGCCGGAAGCCCAGGTGATGCCATCCACGAACGGCCAGGCACCGATCAGCGAGGTCGGCTTGTTGGGATAGCCGGCACCGGTGGCGAGTTTTTCGCGGTCGGTGACGAAGAAGAAGCCGTTACGGTCGGCGTGGGCCGAGGCCTTGACCAGCTTGCCGGTCTTCGGGTCCTTGTATTCGAAGAGCACCACCGAGTTGTTGCCGGAGAAGTCCCAGGCATCGTTCGGGGTGTGCTGGTAGAAGCCTTTCAGCTCGCCGGTGTTGGCATCGACATAGGCCTGGCCGGAGGTGAACAGGCTGTCCCAGTTGAGCGGATCGTCGCCTTCCTTGGTCCGCTTCCAGGTATTCCACGGCGCCGGGTTGCCGGCCCCGATCACCACGGTATTGGTTTCGATGTCGAAGCTGGCCGTCTGCCACGGGGCGCCGCCGCCGTGGTTCCAGGCATCGACCAGCTTGCCGTCCTTGTCGCGCGGCCACGACGGGGCGCTGGCATCGCCGGTGGTGACGCTGTCCTTGCCGTTCAGGCGGCCCATGTGGCCTTCGACCAGCGGCCGCGCCCAGACTTCCTCGCCGGTATCGGGGTCGCGGGCGAACAGCCAGCCGACGACGCCGAACTCGTCGCCGGACGAGCCATGCACCAACAGCACCTTGCCGCTCTTCTGATCCTTCACGACAAAGGGCGCGCCGGTCATCGTGTAGCCGATCTTGTGATCGCCGAACTTCTTCTTCCACACCACCTTGCCGGTGTCCTTGTTGAGGGCGACGATGCTGGCGTCGAGCGTGCCGAAGAAGATCTTGTCGCCGTAGATCGCCGGACCGCGATTAACCACGTCGCAGCACGGACGGATGTCGTCCGGCAGGCGGGCTTCATACTCCCAGAGACGCTTGCCGGTCCGGGCGTCGATCGCGAAGATGCGCGAATAGGAGCTGGTGGCGTAGATCACGCCATCGTGCACCAGCGCCTGGCCCTCCTGCCCGCGCTGCTTTTCGCCGCCGAAGGAGAAACTCCAGGCCGGGACCAGGGCTTCGACATTCTTCGTATTGACCTTGGCCAACGGGCTGTGGCGCTGCGCCTTGAGGCCGAGGCCGTAGGACAGCACGTCGCCAGTGGTCTTGTCGTCGTTGAGGATATCTTCCCAGGTCACCTTGCTGCCGACGGCGCCGGCCGACGAGCAGAAGGTAGTGGCGACCAGGGCGGCAAGCAGCGTCTGACGGGGATTGAACCGGATAGCTTTCATTTTTTCTTTCGTCTCCTGAAGATTGTCTTTACGTTCCCGTTCCAGCGGGCCGGCCCATCCATTCCCGACAGGCGAACCCAGTATAGGAAGTGGTCACAACGAAAGTCTCGGGACAAGCTCATCACCAATCCGGGAAAAATTCCCGAGCGTGCAAGAGCGGGACACAGGCTAGAGAGAAATATGCCTTACGCCTAAAGCGATAATGACTTTTGAATATCCGGATTCTAGAATCGCCGCTTCTCAAAATGCAGGAACGCCCTTGACGATGCGCCCAGGAAATCTCATCGCCAGCTGCCTTCTGGCCACGATCACCATGACCTGCCATGCCGGCCTCTTCTCCAGGGATGACAGTCAAGCCAGGATTGAAGCCCTGTTCAAAGAGACCCGCCCAGTCTGCTTCGGCCGTTTCATCATCGATATTCCTGCCACTGCAGAGGTGGCTTGGGGGCCGTCGGCGGTGGACTATGACATCGTGTCCTATCCCGGTCAGGGATACAAAATTCCTGCCCAAATCAACTCCATGGAAAAGGAATTAAAGGACGATAAGCATTTATCAGAGCCGTCCACCTATATTGGAACCTTCAATGGCACCAACCCGGAAAGTAAGATTGTGGTTGGTTACTCTTCGTTTATGACTACTGGTCTGGTCCAAATCCATTCCTATGTCCGATTGGACAAAAACGCGTTTTCTCAAAGCGTAAAATCACTTCCACTAGCCGATCTGCCGGATGGCAAAGACGACAAAACCAGCTACAAAAAATACGTCTCCAATATGCTGGAGGTCGCCAATCACCTGCGCGTCCGCGACGAAAGCGAAATCCCAAGCGAGTCCGGCATCTGCATCGAAGCAGGCTTCGTCTCCGTCCCCGACGAACGCTTCCACGAAACCACTTCCATCGGCTTTCGCTTTCCCGAATACCCTGATATCCGCTTTTCCATCCGGACTAGCAAGACCGATTCGCCGAGTCAGAAGGACAGCCTGGAATACTCGCTCAAGGCCGGGCAGGAGAACTTCATCGCGTCCGCCTTTGTTCGGTGGCTACTCGGCCTCAAGATTCTGCACCAAGGACCGCGCCAAGTCGGCGATTGGGTCGGCTACGAAGCCTTCGTGCGCATGCCGCCTGAAAGCGACAACCAACCCTCGACCCACGAATTCCATTTCAAGTCGATCGGCAAGGCGCGGGACATTTTGCGGCCTTACGTCGATATGGAACTGAGCAGCGGTGTCTCCGGGAACACCAGGGGGGTCGAGGAGCCCAGCCTGAGCAATGACGAAATGACTGCCCTCTGGAACCGACTCGCCGCAACCATCCGGGCTCGGCCGACCAGAGAGGCATCGCAGGCGGCCACGCCTTATTAAGGACATTTTCGCCGGTTTCTGCCTCACCGGCTTTGGCCGCTCGTTTTAGCCGGCATGAAGCCTGCTCCACTTCTGCCATTCTGGTGAATTGGGCAAGGCAATGGATCTCAGGCGACGGTTGGTTTTATCTCTCGGCGGGCTGCTGGCGGGCCTGCTGGTGGTGGCGATCCTGATCAACCTGTACTCATTGCGCGACGATATCGCTGCAGAAGTCGCGGCCTCGGAGGAGTTGGCGCAAGTCCTCCTCGCCGCCGGCCAGGTCGAGGAGCAGCGCTCGCCGGAAGCCGCCCAGGGCCGCCTGGAGGCCATTCTGACCGGCACCCACTTGCGTCATTTGAGCCTTGCCATCGAAGGCCTGCCTCCGGCAGCGAACCCAGCGAGCAACCGGGCCTGGTTTGCCCGGCTACTCGGTCTGGCCGGCGACACCTCGCACGAGCTGGCTGGGCAGGTCATCAATTTCGGGGGACAACGCCTGCGCATCGCACCCAACCCGAACTCGGAAATCGAGGAACGCCTGGGCGACACTGTTCGACTTTGTATCACCCTGTTGTTCTATTCTGGAGCAACCCTGCTGGTTGCCTGGTGGTCGGCGCATCGCGCCCTGGCCCCGGTGCGTGAACTGGAGGCGGGTTTGCAACGCCTGGCTCGCGGCGAATCATCGCCTGCCCTGCCCGCCTTCGCGCTGCGCGAGTTCAGCCAGGTCGCCGATGCCATCGATCAACTGGCCGCAGCGCTGACGACTTCCCGCCAGGCGCAGCGCGAACTTTCCCGGCAACTGATTGCCGTGCAGGAAGAGGAGCGCCGCACTCTGGCAAGGGAATTGCATGACGAGATGGGTCAAACCCTGACGGCCATCAGCGTCACCGCGGCTTATCTCGAACGCAATGCCGGCCAGATCGACAGCGCCAGGATCAGCGAATGCACCGGCGATCTGCGCCGCGACATCCGGACCAGTGGCGAGCAATTGCGCGCCATGCTCAAGCGACTGCGGCCGCATGGGCTGGATGCGCCGGGGCTGGCCGGGGCGCTGCGCGAGCTGCTGACCAGCTGGCAACAACGGGCGGCGGGGATCGAGTTCGGGCTTGATCTGCCGGGCGAATTGCCGGTGCAGGACGAGACGGTGGCGCTGGTCTTGTACCGCGTCGTGCAGGAAGGGCTGACCAATGTCGTGCGCCACAGCGGCGCCCGGCATTGTCGGGTCGGCATCCTGCAGGTGGGCAAGACGCTGGTCGTCAGCATCACTGACGACGGCCAGGGTTTGCCGGCAGACGGCGCGCTACGTCGAGGCGGTCTGCTCGGCATGCAGGAACGGCTGGAAATGGTCGGTGGCTGGCTGGAGATCGACAGCGGACAAGGGCGCGGCACAACGCTGCGGGCCGGATTGCCGCTGCACAGAGAAGAACGCAAGGAGGAGCAATGATCCGCATTATCCTGATCGACGATCACGCCGTGGTGCGCAATGGCTACCGTCGCCTGCTCGACGCCGAACCCGGCCTGCAGGTGGTCGGCGAAGCGGCCAGTGCCGACGAAGCGAACGCCCTGGTGCTGCGTACCGCGGCCGATGTAGCGCTGGTCGACCTCAGCCTGCGCGGCAGCAGCGGCATCGAGGCGATCCGCGGCATGCTCGCCCGCTGCCCCGAACTGAAAGTGCTGGTGCTGTCGATGCACGAAGGCGCCGGGCACATCACCCAGGCCTTGCGCAGCGGCGCCCTCGGCTACCTGACCAAATACGCCGAGCCGGGCGAAGTCATCGACGGCATTCGCCGCGTCGCCGCCGGCAAGCGCGTCTTTTCGCCGGAAATTGCCCAGGTCCTGGCCGAGGCCGCGGCCGATGGCGACGGCGCACTGGCCCACCTGACGCCGCGCGAATTCGAGGTGCTACGCATGCTGGTCCAGGGCGAATCGGCCAATGTCATTGCCAGCTCGATGCATCTCAGCCCGAAGACGGTGCTCAACTATCTGTCGCTGATCCGCCAGAAGCTCGACGCCGATACCGATTTCAAACTGCTCCACCTGGCCGCCCGCCACGGCCTGGTCGACATCCACCCCGCGCTTGGCGCCTGAATAACGCAAGACAAAACCACCCGGAGACATCTCAATGCATAAAACCACGCTCAAATCCGGCCTAGCCGGCCTGTTGCTCATCCTCGGCAGTTCGCTGGCCTCGGCAGCCGAGCATGCCACGCCGCGCGAAGCCCGCGCCCTGTTCGACCAGGCGGTCAAGTACCTGCAGGCCAACGGCACCGAAAAGGCCTGGGCCGCTTTCAACGACCGCAAGGGTCCCTTCGTCAAGAAGGACCTCTACGTCTACGTCATCGACCGCCAGGGCACCTACGTCGCCAACGGCGCAGCCCCGGACAGCCTGATCGGCCTCAAGGTGCTCGATAGCGTCGATGCCGCCGGCACGCCGCTCTTCCGCCAGATGATCGCCGTCACCGACAAGCAGGACGAGGCGCGCATCCGCTACGTCTGGCTCAACCGCAAGAGCAATCACGTCGAGCCGAAGGTGGCCTGGGTACATCGCGAAGGCGAATACATCGTCGGCGTCGGCTATTACGCCCCGCGCTCCAGCGCCGACGACGCCCGCAAACTGCTCGACGCGGCCAGCGCCCAGGTCAAGAAGCAGGGTACCGCCAAGGCCTTCGCCAGCTTCAACGACCCGCGCGGCAACTTCGTGCGCGATGATCTGTACGTCTTCGCGATCAACCTGGCCAGCGGCAAATTCGAAGCCAACGGCATGAATCCCAGGCTGACCGGCACCGATGCCAGCGACCTGCACGATGTCGAGGGCCATGCCCTGGTCAAGGAAATGCTCGAACTGGCCAAGAGCAAGGGCGAAGGCACCGTCGATTACGTCTGGCGCAACCCGGTGACCAACGCCGTCGAGAAGAAGCGCAGCTTCATCCGCCGCGAAAACGGCAGCCTGCTCGGCGTCGGTTTCTACACCGAATAAGCGCCACCGCTACCGGTTGGTCGCCCCACGACCAACCGGTGAGCGCCGGATGCTTTCGTCGGCGACGACATCCAGTACAATTCCCCGCCTTGTAACACCGCGTCGACTTCTTCGTCCCGAAGCGGACGAATCGACACTTTTCAGCGGCAATCGTGCCCGGCACGGATGCCTGACATTGGCCTCGTTAGCAAGGACTCCACCATGAAAAAGATCGTTCTCGCCCTCGCCTGCATCGGCACCCTGGCTAGCGCCGCCAGCGCCCAGGCCCAGACCGTCGTCAAGATCGCCTTCGCCGGCCCGCTCACCGGGCCGATCGCCCACGTCGGCAAGGACGAGGAATTCGGCACCCGCCTGGCCCTCGACGATGCCAACGCCAAGGGCCTGACCATCGGCGGCCAGAAGATCCGCTTCGAGCTGATGGCCGAAGACGACCAGGGCGACCCGCGCCAGGCCACCGTGGTTGCCCAGCGCCTGGTCGATGCCGGCGTCAAGGGCGTGGTCGGTCATGTCACCTCCGGCGCCGCCATTCCCGCTGCCTCGATCTACGAGCAAGGCGGCGTCCCGGCCATCACCCCGTCGGCGACCAGCCCGAAGCTGACCCAGCAGGGTTTCAAGGCGATCTATCGCGTCATCGCCAACGACTTCCAGCAGGGCGAAGCGATGGCCAAATACGCCGCCGGTACGCTCAACGCCAAGAAAATCGCCATCGTCGATGACCGTACCGCCTACGGCCAAGGCCTGGGCGATGCGCTGGCCGACAACCTGAAGAAGCTGAACGTCCAGATCGTCGCCCGCGAATACACCACCGACAAGGCGGTCGACTTCACCGCCCTGCTCACCCGCATCAAGAGCAAGCAGCCGGATGCCATCTTCTACGGCGGCATGGATGCCCAGGGCGCACCGATGCTGAAGCAGATCAAGCAACTCGGCATCAATGCCAAGTTCCTGTCCGGCGACGGTTCCTGCACCAGCGAAATGCTCAAGCTCGCCGTGCCGGCCCTCTCCGGCGACGTCTATTGCACCCAGGCCGGGCTGCCGGTGGACAAGATGCCGGGCGGCGCCGAGTTCAAGGCACGCTTCAAGCAGCGTTTCAATACCGATGTCCAGCTCTATGCGCCGTACGCCTACGACGCCACCAACGCGCTGATCGAGGCGATGAAGCTGGCCAACTCGGTCGAGCCGGCCAAGTACCTGCCTTTCCTGCAGAAAGTCAGCATCAAGGGCGTCACCGGTACCGTCGCCTTCGACGCCAAGGGCGACAATCGCTACGGCGGCATTTCGCTGTATCAGTTCAACGGCGGAAAATGGATGTCGATCAACTGATCGTCTCACCCCCAAGCCAAGCCCCCCGAATACCGGGGGGCTTTTTCGTTCACCGACCGGCAAGCCAGCGCTAAAGGACGACCTGCGCCCCCAGTTCGACAACGCGGTTTGATGGAATCCGGAAGAAGGCGGTCGCACTGCCGGCATTGCGGAACATGGCGATGAAGAGCAGTTCGCGCCAGTAGGCCATCTCGGAGCCGAGTTTCGGGATCAGCGTCTCGCGGCCGAGGAAGAAGGAAGCATCCATCATGTCGATGCTCAAGCCGGCCTCGGCACACAATTCGAGGGCGGCCGGCAGGTCCGGTTCGTCCTTGAAACCGTACTGGACGATCACCTGGGCAAAGTTGCCATTGAGACGATGCACTTCGACCCGGTCGATATCCGGCACATAGGGCACGTCGAATACCCGGACGCTGAGAATGATCACCTGCTCGTGCAGGGCCTTGTAGTGCTTCAGGCTGTGCAACAAGGCATGCGGCACCTGCTCCGGGTTCGGGGTCATGAAGATGGCGGTGCCCGACACCCGGTTGCAGCCATTGGCCGAGATGTCTTCGATGAAGGGCCGCAGCGGCAAGGCGTCGGCAGCCAGGCGGTCGTAGAGCAGCTTGCGCCCGCGCTTCCAGGTGGTCAGCATGATGAAGATGGCCAAGCCGAAAGCCAGCGGAAACCAGCCGCCATCGGGAATCTTGACCGAATTGGCCAAAAAGAAACCGAGGTCGATGCAGATGAAGGGCAAGGCGCCAAGCACGGCGCGCCACGGGCTCCAGTTCCACAGGCGGACGGCAACGGCGATGGCGAGGATGTTGGTGATCAGCATCGTCCCGGTTACCGCGATGCCGTAGGCCGCGGCGAGATTCGACGAACTGCCGAAACCGATGACCAGCGCGATGATCGACACCAGCAGCAGCCAGTTGAGTGCCGGCACATAGATCTGGCCGATCTCGTGCTCCGAGGTGTGCTGGACTTCAAGCCGTGGCGTGTAGCCGAGCTGGATGGCCTGCTGGGTAATCGAGAACGCGCCGGAAATCACCGCCTGCGAGGCAATCACCGTGGCAATCGTCGACAAGATCACCATCGGGTAGATCGCCCATTCCGGGGCAAGCAGATAAAACGGATTTTCGATGGCGGCGGGGTCGTCCAGCAGCAAGGCACCCTGCCCGAAGTAGTTGATCACCAGCGAAGGCAGGACCAGCCCCAGCCAAGCGTACTGGATCGGCTTGGCACCAAAATGCCCCATGTCGGCATACAAGGCCTCGGCGCCGGTAATGCAGAGCACGACAGCCCCCAGCGAAAAGAAGCCCAGCGCCGCATTGCCAGCCAGAAAGTGCACACCGTAGAGCGGATTGAGCGCCGCCAGCACCGCCGGATGCGCCACCACATTGACCCCGCCGAGCACCGCCAGCAGGCCGAACCAGAGCAGCATCACCGGACCGAACAGCGCCCCGACGCTGGCCGTGCCACGGCGCTGGAAAAGGAACAGCCCGATCAGGATGACCAGCGTGATCGGCAGGATGTAGGGTTTGAAGGCCGGCGTGATCAATTCCAGCCCCTCGACCGCCGAGAGCACCGAAATCGCCGGCGTGATCACCCCGTCGCCATAGAACAGCGCCGCCCCGAACAGACCCAGCGTGATCAGCCCCTTTTGCTGCCAGGAGGCCGGATCGCCTTTCTGCTGGGCGAGCGTCATCAACGCGATGATGCCGCCCTCTCCCTTGTTGTTGGCCCGCATGATGAAGGAGACATACTTGATGGTCACCACGACGACCAGCGACCAGAAGAACAGTGAAAGAATGCCGAGTACGTTTTCGGGCGTGATCGGCACCGGGTGATGCGCGCCGCCGAACACCTCTTTCATCGAATAAAGCGGACTGGTGCCGATATCCCCATAAACCACGCCAAGGGCGGCCAGGGTCAGCGTGGCAAGCCGTTGCTTGCGACGATTGTCATGAGTCATGGTGAACCTTTGTTCAGGACTGGAAACGGTAACCGACGCCGGTTTCGGTCAGAAAATGCCGGGGCTGGGTCGGATCGACCTCGAGTTTCTGGCGCAGATGGCCGACATAAACCCGCAGGTAATGGCTGCTTTCGATATAGGACGGCCCCCAGATCTCGCGCAGCAGGTTGCGCTGGGTCAGCACCTTGCCGGGATGGCCGAGCAAGGTGGCGAGCAGGCGGTATTCGATCGGCGTCAGATGTACCTCGACCCCCTGCCGGGAAACGACGCGGCGCGACAGATCGACCTGCACCTCGCCAAACTCGATTACCGGCGTCGCTGCCTCGCCGCTGCGGGCGCGCCGCCGCAACAGCGCCCGCACCCGGGCCCGCAGTTCGCCGACGCTGAACGGCTTGGTCAGGTAGTCGTCGGCCCCGGCATCAAGTGCATCGATCTTGTCGTTCTCCTGGGTACGGGCCGAGAGGATCAGCACCGGCACATCGGACCAGCCGCGCAGGTCACGGATCAGGTCGATCCCGTTGCCATCCGGCAGGCCGAGATCGAGGATCAGCAGATCAGGCTTGCACAGGCCGGCTTCGATCAGCCCACGCGCCTTGGTTTCGGCCTCGACCACCTGGCAGCCTTCTTCTTCGACGGCCAGCCGGACAAAGCGGCGAATCTGCTTTTCGTCCTCGATAAGGAGAACTTTGGGGGCTGGAGCGCTCATGCGACTTCCTCCTCGACAACTGGCGGCACGCCCCGCGGCAGGGTGAAACGGACGCAGGCCCCGCCGGCCGTATCGTTTCGGGCCGCGATCCGCCCGCCATGGGCTTCGACGATGGCGCGGCAAATGGCCAGCCCGAGGCCGGTCCCCGGTTTTCCTGAGTCGCCTTCGCCGCGCACGAACATGTCGAACAAGCCTTCGAGGTTGCCGGACGGGAAGCCGGGGCCGCGATCCTGGACAGCAACTTCGACGCTTTCATCCTGCAACTGTGCGGCAATGGCGATTTCGCTACCGGCAGGAGAATACTTGGCAGCGTTCTCGAGCAGATTGCAGAAGACCCGTTCGAGCAAAACCGCATCGAACTCCAGCAAAGGCAGTTCCGGTGGCAAGGCGACTTTGACCGGATGCTCCGCCAGGGCGTTGCCCAACAATTTGATGCTGGCGCCGATGACCTCCTCCAAGGGTTGCCATTCGCGACGCAACTTGACCTTGCCGGCATTCAACCGTGCCATGTCGAGCAGGTTGCCGACCAGGCTGGCCAGGCGCGCTGCCTGTTCATGCATCGCGTTTGCCGTCTCCAATGCCGGCATGGGCAAGGGCGGCTTGATCAGGGACAAGGAATCGGCCAGGCCGACCAGGGCGGTCAGCGGCGTACGCAAATCATGGGAAAGGGCCGACAGGATGGAGCTGCGCAGTCGCTCGGCCACCATGTCGAGCTGAGTACGATGCGCTACTTCGACATAGTGCAGGCGTTCGATAGCAATCGCGATCAGCGAGGCCAGCGCCTGCAACAAGTCCTGGCTCTCCTCCGCCAGCTCAGGCCGGTCTTCGGGAAAAGCGACGGCAAGTACGCCTCGTACGCGCTGCGAAGCCTGCAGCGGAATATAGAGCGAGGCATACCCCCCGCTGGCCATCTCGTCGTTGTGCACGATTCCTTTGCCGAGCCAGGCAATGCGCGCCAGATGCGGCTCTATCCGCACGGCCTCGCCCCCCAGCCAGGAAGCATTGTCTTCATCTCCGACCGGCAGGAGGATGGCGGCCCGTCCGCCACACTGCTCGGCCACGAACTGACTGGCCAGTTCGAAAACCTGTTCGACGACGAGGCTGCCGGCCAGATGCCGCGCCACGTCATACAAGGCCTGCGTCCGCCGTTCGCGAATCTGGGCTTCGGCCGCTTTCTGCTTGAGTCCGGCGGCCAACTGCCCGGTAATCAATGCCGTTGCCAACATCACGGCAAAAGTCACCAGATATTGCAGATCGCTCACCGCCAGGGAAAAGCGCGGCGGTACGAAAAAGACGTCGAACAAGGCGACGCTGAGTATCGCCGCCAGCACCGCCGCGCCGCGACCGAGGCTGACGGCGAGCAGGAGTACCGTGAGCAGGAAAAGCATGACGATGTTTGCCTGGTCCAGCACGCCGAGCAAGGGCGTGGCCAGAGCGGTGGTGGCGCAACAGGCGAGTACGGTCAAACCGGCCCGTTGCCAGGGCGACAAACGTTCGGAAAATCCGTTGGGCGAAGCAGCGTCTTTTTGCATGATGGGCAACACGTGACTGGATGACGCCAGACTAGGCCTCAGGGTGTAAAAACGCTGACGATTCTCTCCAGTCCGCCGTAAAAATGTTGTAAATATTGCCTGTCCGGTCGCCAAATCAAGGCAACAAAAAAGGCAGCGCCGCTCGCCGAGCGGGGCTGCCCTTCAGTAGCCTGCCGGCCAGGTCAGATGCGGTACTGCGCCACCACCTGCTGCATTTCGGCCGCCAGATGGGCCAACTCACCGGCCGTATCGGAGGTCGAACTCGACGCCGAGCTGTTTTCTTCCGACATCTGGGCGATCTGTTCGACCTGCTGGGCAATGCTGGTACTGGCCATGCTCTGCTCGCGGATTGCATCGCTGATGTCGCCAACCATATCGACGGCACGGCGCGAACTGACACCAATCGCCTGGATTGCCTGATTGGCTTGCTCGGCGCTGCTCACCCCGGCTTCGACCTTCTCCACGACCTGCTGGATGCCCTGCACCGCGGCCTGGGCACTGCCCTGCATCTCGGTGATGGTCTTGCCGATTTCCTGGGTCGATTGCGTCGTCCGCTCGGCCAGCTTGCGCACTTCGTCGGCCACCACGGCAAAACCACGCCCCTGCTCGCCGGCCCGAGCTGCTTCGATGGCGGCATTGAGCGCCAGCAGATTGGTCTGGTCGGCCACTTCCTTGATCACCGCCACGACATGATTGATGCGCTCGCTTTGCTGTTCGAGGCGGGAAATCTGCTCGGAAGCGGCGCGTACTGTTTCGGCGATGCCGTTGATACCGACCACGGTCTGGCCGATGATCGTCTCGCCCTGCGCCGCCTGCTGACCGGAGGAGACCGAGAGTTCGTTGGCTTCGTTGGCGCGGTCGGCCACGTGGTTGATGCTCACCGTCATTTCCTCGACCGTCGCCGCCATGCTCGATGCCGCCTCGCTCTGATGCGCCGAGGCAATGGACATCTGGTTCGACGCAGTTGCCACGCGATTCGCCGCCGAGTTCACCGCCTGGGTGTGCTGGCTGATCTCACGGAAACTGCCCTGCAGGCGATCAAGCAGACGATTGAAGGCCCCTGCGGCCCGAGCCACTTCGTCGTGACCACTGGCGTCGAGACGACCGGTGAAGTCGAGCGAGCTTTCGACCCGGGAGAACATGCCAACCATGCCTTCCAGCGAGCTGACGACGTGACGGTAGATCATGAAACCGATCACTGCCGTCGCCAGGCCGACCAGCACGATAACCAGCATCGAGACCAGCTTGCCGTTGGCGTAGGCATCGGCTGCCTTGCGGACTTCGCCTTCGGCCAGGTCTTCGTTGTATTTCGAGTGCGCTTCGACATTCTCGAGCAATTTGCGGGAGATCTCCGAGGCGGCCGCCATGCCTGATTTCGCCTTCTCGGCCTGACCGGCTTGCGTCGCCTGCTGCGCCACATCGAGCAGGGGGAGGTATTCCTTGAAAAGCTTGGTGGTCGTTTCCAGGTATTGCCGATCCTTATCGTCGCTGATCAGCTTGGTGTAATCCTGTAGATGCTGCTCCAGGCTCTTCGCCTGCTCGTCGATCGCCTTGGAAATAGCGGGACGCTGTTCCTCCGAACTGAGGAGCATGCGCAAGATGTTTACCCGCATACGGAGGAAGGTTGTCTCGATCTGGTCGATCTTGCGAATGCTCGGAATCGAATTTTCGTGAGCGTATTGAAGATTCTCGTTGATCGTTCCCATCTGCCGCAAGCCAAAGGCCCCGACGATGATCAGGCCGATGATTGCCACCCCAATCAAGACAGCCAGGCGTTTCGCAATTGTCATAATTACCCCCGGGTTATTTAGCGAACTATTACTTATCGCATATAAGAATTTACGGCGCAAGTATTCAACCGAAATGATTAGCGCGGGTTTATGTGCCAGTTTTGAACACTTGCTACAGATCTGATCAGGCCACCTCGCGCCGAAAACAGACCCGGCATCGAAAAACAAAACCTAAGCAATTGATTTATATACAACCCCTCTATTTGGATGCTGCCTAAACTGTTCTGGCACAGGGCATGCGAACTATCTGGCACGGGCCACGGCCGGATCAATGTTCCACGAACCACACCGACCGGGCTTGGGAAAACTGTCCGCAGCACCCATCAATAATCAGGAGACAAACATGCTCTACGCCGCACCCGGCACCGCCGGCGCCAAAATCACCTACAAGGCCAAGTACGACAACTACATCGGTGGCAAGTGGACCCCGCCGGTCAAGGGCGAGTACTTCGACGTCGTCACCCCGATCAACGGCAAGCCCTACACCCAGGCTGCCCGCTCCACCGCCGAGGACATCGAACTGGCGCTCGACGCCGCCCATGCCGCCTTCCCGAAATGGGGCAAGACCGATGCCGCAACCCGCTCCAACATCCTGCTCAAGATCGCCGACCGTCTGGAAGCCAACCTCGAACTGCTGGCCTACGCCGAGACGGTCGATAACGGCAAGCCGATCCGCGAAACCCTGAACGCCGACATCCCGCTCGCCGTCGACCACTTCCGCTACTTTGCCGGCTGCCTGCGTTCTCAGGAAGGCGGCATCTCCGAGATCGACGAGAACACCATGGCTTACCACATCCATGAGCCGCTCGGCGTCGTCGGCCAGATCATCCCCTGGAACTTCCCGATCCTGATGGCCGCCTGGAAGCTGGCCCCGGCCCTCGGCGCCGGCAATTGTGTCGTGCTGAAGCCGGCCGAATCGACCCCGATCTCCATCCTGATCCTGATGGACCTGATCGCCGACATCCTGCCGCCGGGCGTGCTCAACATCGTCAACGGTTATGGCCGCGAAGCCGGCATGCCGCTCGCCACCAGCAAGCGCATCGCCAAGATCGCCTTCACCGGCTCGACCTCGACCGGCCGCGTCATCGCCCAGGCCGCCGCCAACAACCTGATTCCGGCAACGCTGGAACTGGGTGGCAAGTCGCCCAACATCTTCTTCGCCGACGTCATGGACAAGGATGACGGCTTCCTCGACAAGGCCATCGAAGGCCTGGTGCTATTCGCCTTCAACCAGGGCGAAGTGTGTACCTGCCCGTCGCGCGCGCTGATCCAGGAATCGATCTACGAGAAGTTCATGGAAAAGGCCCTGAAGCGCGTCGCCGCCATCAAGCAAGGCTCGCCGCTCGACACCGACACGATGATGGGTGCCCAGGCTTCGCAGATCCAGATGGACAAGATCCAGTCCTACCTGGCTCTGGGCAAGGAAGAAGGCGCTGAAGTCCTGATCGGTGGCGACCGCGCCCATCTCGGCGGCGACATCGAAGGCGGCTACTACATCCAGCCGACCCTGTTCAAGGGCCACAACAAGATGCGCATCTTCCAGGAAGAAATCTTCGGGCCGGTACTGGCCGTGACCACCTTCAAGGACGAAGCCGAAGCCCTCGAAATCGCCAACGACACCCTGTACGGCCTCGGCGCCGGCGTCTGGAGCCGCAACGGCAACGTCGCCTACCGCATGGGTCGCGCCATCCAGGCCGGTCGCGTATGGACCAACTGCTACCACGCCTATCCGGCCCACGCCGCCTTCGGTGGCTATAAGGAGTCCGGTATCGGCCGCGAGACCCACAAGGTCATGCTGGATCACTACCAACAAACGAAGAACCTGCTGGTCAGCTACGCAGAACAAAAGCTGGGCTTCTTCTAACCGGGCATCTCCTCCACTGGCCCAGTTGCGGGCAACTCTTCGGGGGCGGGCGACCGCCCCCATTTTTTCGGGAGAAAGTCATGGTCGAACGCGTCATCGCCACGCCGGCAACCCTGGAACTGATCGAGCAACTCAAACAGCGATACGGTCCGGCGCTGATGTTCCACCAGTCCGGCGGCTGCTGCGAAAACAGTGCGCCCAACTGCTACCTGCCGACCGACCTGACCATCGGCGCCTACGACGTCCATCTTGGGGACATCGGTGGCGTGCCCTTCTACATCGGGGCAGCACAGTACGAGTACTGGAAGCACACACAACTGATCATCGACGTGATCGCCGGAGAAGGCGGCGCCTTTTCTCTCGAAAGCAACACCGGCAAGGCCTTCCACACCCGCTCGCGGCTGTTCACCGATGCCGAATGGAATGAATTGCAGGCTGCCGGACTCGTCTGAGCCTATTCAAGGAACCATATTTCATGATTGCACACCGCCTCACTCGCAGCCTGCTGTTGCTCGCTGCCCCCATTCTGTTTGCAGCCTCATCTGCCCAGGCCAGCGAAGCCATCGTCAAGAAAGCCCGCTGCATTGCCTGCCATACCGTGGACGCCAAGCGCGTCGGCCCGGCCTACAAGGACGTCGCCGCCAAGTATCGCGGCGATGCCAACGCGCCCGGCCGCCTGTTCGAGAAAGTCCGGGCCGGCGGCAGCGGCAATTGGGGCGACGTCCCGATGCTGCCGCACCCGGAAGACAAGATCAGCGACGACGACCTGCGCGCCGCCATCAAATGGGTACTCTCCCTGGAATAAGCGCGACTGACTAGCGGGGCACGGTCACGGTGTCGGCCACCGCGAACCGGCCCTTTCCGCGGTTCTTGGCCCGATACATGGCGGCATCGGCCTGCTGGATGCAGCGCTCGATGCTGGCCTCGCCATTTGGATACTGGGCAATACCGATGCTGGCCCCTACCACTGCACGGCCTTCCGGCAAATCGATCGGCTGACTGATCGCTTCGATGATGCGCTGGGCCAGATGGGTGCAGTTTTCCCGGACATTGCCGCTATCGGCCTGGGTCATCACCAGGAATTCATCGCCCCCCAGCCGCGCCACCACGTCCTCGGCCCGAATACAAGCCTGCAGGCGGGCCGCAACCTGGCGCAAGACGGCATCCCCGGCGGCATGCCCCATCTGGTCGTTGACGGCCTTGAAGGCGTCGAGGTCGACGTAGAGAATGCCCACCACCTCATGGCGGCGCAAAGCCACCGCCACCGTACGCTGCAGGGCGTCGGCAAGGAAGGATCGATTCGGCAAGCCGGTCAGTTCGTCGAACATCGCCATGTGCGTGATTCGCTCCTCGAGAATCTTCCGCTCGGTGATATCCCGAAATACCGTCACGGCCCCGCTGATCGCCCCCTCGTCCGCCATGGCGGCAACCGAATACTCGACCGGGAAGGCCTTGCCGTCCTTGCGCCAGAACAGATCGTCCTTGACCGTGCGCCGCTCGCCATCCTGCAAGGTCTTTTGCACGGCGCAGTCGGCCAGCGAACATGGCCGACCTTCGGCGTTCTGGTAATGCGTCTCGGCATGCAAATCGAGGCCTATCCCTTCGTCATCGCCCCAGCCGTACATTTTGCGAGCAGCCGGATTGACGAAAACGACCCGGCCGGCACAGTCGACCCCGCAGATCCCCTCGCCGGCCGAATCAAGGATCAATTCGCTGCGCCGCCTTGCCGCCTCGGCATCGCGACGCGAGTTCTCCAATCTGGCCGTGTATTCGGCCTCCTGCCGCAACAAGGCCAGATGATCCGATTCCCGGCGCTGCCAGCTGCGGTAGAGCATGGCCGCCCCGGTCACGCTGACCCAGACGAACAGGACGACCAGCCACGCCACGGCCTCGGCATCGCTGCGCCACTCCCTGAGATAGTCCTCGTCGGCGAGTCCGACAACGATATAAAGCGGATAAGCCCCGACCCGGTGCAAGCTGAAGGTCTTTTCGATGCCATCGACGCCCGAACGCGCGTGATAACTGGCGGTCTCCTGATCCGTCTCCAGGAGTTGCTTTAACTGCCGAGACGGCGTGCGCAGCCCGGTACTGGCGCCATGAACATCCTGCGGGCTGTAACGGGCGATCACGCTATCGCGATCCCAAAGCGCCACACTGCTCTTCGCCCCCAGGCTGACCCCGGCGAACAGGGTGCTGATCTGATCGAGGCTCACCGCCGCATGGACCTGCCCGGCAAACTCGCCATTGCTTGAGTTGATCCGCCGACTCAGCGAAATCAACCATTTTTGTGCCGCCCGCCCCATGATCGGCTTGGAAATCACCAGTCCAGCCTGCGGGTCGTCACGCAGACGAATGAACTGCGGGCGGTCGGCGATGCTCGCCTGTTGTACCTGTACGCCATTGACGGCATAGCGGATGACGCCCGCCGCATCGACCACCCGCAAGCCGAGTGCCTCGGGAATATGTTTGTCTTGCCGGCTCAACAAGGTATTCACCGCTGCTTCGTCAAACTCGCCGGTGGCCATCTGGTGGCTAAGCTCTTCGCTGACCGTCTGCAATACCACGTCGATCTTCGCGATCAGGCGGGCAATATCCTGCGACAGGAGCAAGGCGTAATTGGCCGATAACTCGATGGCCTGGGTCATTTCCCGGTCGCGATTGCGCTGCAGCATCAGGCTGACGGTCGCGACGACGAAAACGTTGATCAACAGGCAGCCCATCCACAGCAGATGGATGAATCGACGACGCCGGTTGATCGAACCTTGCGGGCTTGCCATAGCGGTCACATTCGTCCCCGAAGCGGGCGGCTTGCGGCCACCGCGACCGCAATGCCGTTACCGACCAGCCCGGCCTAGCCAACCACGGCTGGTTTCGAAATCAGGATAGCACCGCGCCCGGCACGCAACTAGAAGCAAACATGACGAACTTCTGATACAGGTCAGAAACAGGTCAGAAAGATCCGAGAAAAAGCCTCGAAGCGGATATGGCCGACCCGAGTTCCGGAGGATGGCGCGGAGCACTCATCGCTCCGCGATGGAGCAGGTGTTCAGTTTCTGAACAGGCGAACCGGCAGCATTCGGTACAACACCCCGCTTCGTCCAAAACCATGGCGCAGGGCACCGGCGACATGCAGACCGATCAAACCTGCCCCCGCCCAGACGGCCAACACGTGAATCGATTTGAAAAAGGCATTGAGCGACTCGTCGGGCCAACCGGCCTTCGGTACTTCAATGCCAAACAACTTGATCGCATAAGGCGTGAATGACGAAGCCAGATAGCCGGCCAGTGGCGCAGCGATCAGGAAAATGTAGAGCAAGCCGTGGGTTAGCCGCGCCAACCGCGCGGCATTCCCGGTCACGGTGAGCGGCGGCCCCGGGTGCCATTGGCGCCAACCGATACGGACGATGACCAGAAGGAAAGTCAGCATGCCTAGCGACTTGTGCAGGTTGTAGGCGGTGCTGCGTCCCGGTCCCTTGGGCAGGTCGATCATGGTCCAGCCCAGCCAGAGCAACCAGATGACGAGAATCGCCTGCGCCCAGTGCAAGGCCATCGCCGGCAAGCTATAGCGTTGCGTATTCATCGGATGCTCACGCCCCACGGCAATTCGCCGACCTCGATCGTGCCCTGGACCTTGAAACTGGCGGTGTCGATGACCGAAACGCTGTTCGACCGGCCATTGGCGACGTAGAGCTTGGCTCCGTCCGGCGTCAGCGCCATGTTCCAGGGACGTTTGCCCACCTCGACGCTGGCAACGACGGCATGGCTCGCCGTGTCGATCGCCATGACCGAGGCATCGCGCCCATTCGAGACATAGACCCGCTGCCCTGCAGGATCGACCGCAATCCCGTTCGGGTATTGCCCGGCCGCGATTTCAGCCACGACCTTGCGGCTCGCCACATCAATTGCATAGACCTTGCCGGCCAGTTCGCAGGCGACGTAGGCACGGCTGCCATCCGGCAGGAAGCCGATCCCGCGCGGCCGCTTGCCCACCTCAACGCTGGCCACCTGCTTGCGCGCCGCGACATCGACCACGTCGACCTGCTCCGCTTCTTCCGCACTGACGTAGAGCCAGCGGCCATCCGGACTGAACACGGCATGCTCGGGATTGCGCCCTTGCACCTTGATCCGGGCGAGCTCCCTGCCCTCCGGCGCGCTCAACAAAACGACACTGTTGTCATCCTCGACGGCAACGGCAATCAATTTGCCGTTTGCCGACAGGCTGATGCCCTCGGGCGAATCACCCAGCGTGACGCTGCGCAGCAACTTGCCGCTGGCCACCTCGACAACCAGCAGCTTGCCGGCCTTGGCATCGGTCAGGTAGAGCCGCTTGCCATCGGTCGCACCGCCACGCGGACGCTGGCCGACCACGATGTCGTTGAGCTTGCGATCGGTCTGCGTATCGATGACGCTGATACTGGCCGTCTTTTCATTCGGCACGTAAGCCAATGGCGGCGCAGCCAACAAGGCGTTGCTGAACGCCAGCAGGCAGGAAGAGAAAAGCAGATGGCTTGAACGCATGGCAGCCTCAGGCAGGAAGATAGGAAATACCGTTACGCTTGAAAATCGCAGCGATGCTGCCATCCCGTTTCAGTTCGGCCAGTGCGCCGCTTAACGCTTCGGCAAGCGCCGGCTCTTCGACTTTGACGGCCATGCCGAGCGGCCAGCTATCGACCTTCAACTCGGCAAACTGGGCGGTTTCGAGCACCACGCCGGTCGCGCCTTTCAATCCCGCCTCCAGTTCGGCACGCGGCGCCAGCACAGCGGCAACCTGTCCGCCGGCCAAGGCTTTCGATGCTTCCGCGACGGAACGGAAATGCACGACGTTCTCGCGCAGACGGCCGTTCAGAACGCCGAGCAGGAAGGAATCGGCCAAGGAAGTGACTTCAACGCCGACCTTCTCGCGGGTGAACACCTCCAACGCCACCGCCGCCGACCCCGACAAGGCCGGCACACGCTCCGGGCGACGGGCCAGAGCCAGCGATTCGCGATGATAGGCGCCGAAGATGCGGACTTTGTCGTTGGCTCGTGCCAAATGCTCATCGACCGGAACGTGCAGCATCACGTCAGCCGGTTGGGTACCGAGGTAATGACCTTTCCAGACCATGTTGCGCAGATCGTCATTCATGTCATCGTCGGCATTGAAGCCGACGATCTCGGCGCTAAGCCCAAGTTTCTCGGCAATCGCCCGTCCGATCTCGGCATCGACTCCCTTCCCGCCGGGCAAGCTGTAGGGCGGGAAATTGTTATAGACCGCAATCCGCAGCCGACCGCGCTGGCGGATCACCTCGAGACTGTCGGCCAGGGCAGGCAAGGCTGCCGCCAATGGGGCAGCCAGCAAGGCCTTAAGCCATTGGCGGCGTTCAATCTTCATGGACGCTTTCCAGCCAGGTCCGGATCGCCCACATCGCTTCCTGACTCAAGGTGCCTTCGAACGGCGGCATGTAGACACGGCCATCGCGCACCGAACCGCGACGGATACGCGGCAGGAAGACTTCGTCGCCTTCGTCGCCGAGCGGCAGGAAGCGCAAATCGGGGGCGATACCGCCGGAAACGGCACCCAGGCCATGGCAGCGCGCGCAATTCTGGTTGAATGCCGAATCGCCGATCCGGATGGCCGTCTTGTCCTTGCGGTAGGGATTGGCCACCTGCCAGTCGGCACCCAGATTTTTCAGACCGGTCGTATCGACAGCCTGCGGGACGACGTCGCCGTGAGCGAAGACTGCCGGTGCCTGCATGCCGATGAACAGGGCGGCAACTGCGGCGCCCAGGTAGCGGAAGGAATGTTTCACAAATGTCTCCTTTGTTGAGTTTGGTGTTCAGCTTGTAACGGGCTAACTGCAAAGCCTGTGCCAGGCACATCGCCGGAGCGACCGGAAGCGACGATTCCGGCCTGGCTATTTATTGACCGAAATCGGAAAATTTCCCGCACGCCATGGCATGACACTTGCTGCAACTCATTGCACAATGCTCAACTCGTTGCTAATTAAATGGGCAGGTGCTACGTTATGGAACACAAAAAAACCAGCAGTTGATAAAACACTGGAGGAGAGATGGGACATCTTCAACTCGCTGCCGATATTCACGGTCAGCGATTGCAACAAGCTAGGCAGCTGTTCTTCGACCGTGGCGACCTGCCGGAAGGCTTGCTCAGCCCGCTAATTCTGCGTTCCTGGGAGCGTTGCCAACGCTTCGGACTGACCGAGCACAATCCGCTTCCCGGTGTCGAATCGCTCGATCGGGTGGCTCTGAAGACGGAGCAGGATCGCAATCGTCACCTGCTGCTCCAAGGCCGGCCGATCATGGAACATGTCTATGAGCAGATTCGCGCCTCTGGCAGCATGGTGGTCCTGGCCGACGCCAATGGCTTGTTGCTGGAAACCGTCGGTGATGCCGATTTCGTCGATCGTGCCGACCGTATCGCCCTCTCCGCCGGCGCCTCCTGGGACGAAAACCAGCGCGGCACCAACGCCATCGGCACGGCCCTGGCCGAAGAGCTACCGACCGAGGTTTTGGGTGCCGAACACTTCCTCGCCCACAACGGCTTCCTGACCTGCTGTGCCAGCCCGATCTTCGGGCCGGACGGCCGGGTCATCGGCGTCATCGACATCTCCGGCGACTACCGTAGCCAGCAACGCCATACGCTGGGTCTGGTCCGGCTGTCGGCAGCCATCGTCGAGAAGCGCCTGTTCGAATCGATCCATTGCCGCGACATCCTGGTCTGCTTCCATCAGCGCGCCGACTATCTCGGCAGTCCAAAGGAAGGCCTCGCTGCCGTCTCGCCGGATGGCCAAGTGCTGGCGATCAACCGCAACGGCCTGGAAATCCTCGGCATCCGCCAGGTCGACGCGGTTCGCCGCGACTTTTCCATCGTTTTCGAAAGCAATCTGTCGGCACTGGTCGACCGCCTGCGCGGCAACTCCCAGGGCAGTTGCGAGATCGGCGTCAATGGCAAGATCATCCAGGTCCAGTTGCGCGGCCAGTTGCCGCCGCTCGCCGTGGCCGGCCGGGTCTATGACGAGCAGGCGCTGCCGCGCCCGGTGCGCAAGCCGGAAGCAGTCGGCGCCGCCACGCTCACCCTCGATACGCTGAACACCGGCGATGCCCGGCTGCAGGCTGCCATCGACCGCTCGCGACGCATCCTCGGCCGCGATATCCCGATCCTGATCCAGGGCGAATCGGGAGCCGGCAAGGAAATGTTTGCCAAAGCCTTCCATAACAGCGGCCCGCGTCAGTCTGGCCCCTTCGTCGCACTCAATTGCGCCTCGATTCCGGAAACCCTGATCGAGTCGGAACTGTTCGGCTATCAGGGCGGCGCCTTTACCGGTGCACGCAAGGAAGGCGCCCCCGGCAAGATCCAGCAGGCTCATGGCGGCACCCTGTTCCTCGATGAAATCGGCGATATGCCGCTCAACCTGCAGGCCCGCCTGTTGCGCGTCCTGCAAGAGCGCTGCGTCACGCCGCTGGGCAGCACCCGCTCGATCCAGGTCGACATTTCGCTGGTTTGTGCCACGCACCGCCGGTTGCGCGAGGAAGTGGCGCGCGGCACCTTCCGCGAAGACCTCTATTACCGTCTGAATGGCATGAGCGTCACCCTGCCGGCCTTGCGCGAACGTACCGACATTCGCCAGATGGTGGCGAAGCTGGCCGCAGCCGAAACCATCAATCGGGCACCGGTCCGCTTTGCGGAAAACGCCTTGCGAGCCATCGAGAGCTATGCCTGGCCAGGAAACATCCGACAACTGTTCAATGTCATTCGGGTCGCCATCGCCTTGCTCGACGACGGAGAGAACGTCATCGACCAGAGTCATTTGCCGGAAGAACTATTCGAATCGAACCCCCAGGCAACAAACGGCAGCAGCATTGCCCCCGACCCCTGGATGGCAGCACCGCTTGAAGGTGCCGGCAGTCTTGAGGAAATCGGTCGGCAGGCGGCGATGCGGACTCTGGAGGCGGCGGGCGGCAATATCTCCGCAGCAGCCCGTCAACTCGGCATCAGCCGCAATACGCTCTACCGCAAACTGGGCAAATTCTGATCCAGGGACACCCTGCAGGCGAAAATGCGGGCAGGGGCTCCAGCCAAGCTGATACCCCTGCCCGTTTCCTTCCGAACAAGCCAGTCAAGTTTGGCCCTCCCGTGGCGACAGATAGGACGCGTCGATCGCATCCTGTCCCGTCACCGCATGCTCAGACGAAGAGCAAGGGCTGCCGGGTCAAGGCGACGCTGACGATATAAACATAAGCCAGCACGGCGAGTCCGAAGAAGCCCGTCCGCCGAGCGGCCGTCTTGCCCCGCTTCAAGGCCATGCTACCCAGGAATATATAGGCCAGCAAACCGCAGAATTTGGCAGTCAGCCAACTCTGAACGAAGGGATACTGGCCACTGAGTACGGCCATGCTCACTGCACTGATCAGCAGGAGGCTGTCGATCAAATGTGGCATGACCTTGGTCAAGCGCAGTTGCAATGCCGCAGACTGACGCAACATCCAGTAGCCGCGCAGGCAAAACCCCAGTCCGCTGAGTACGACGCAAGTCACATGCACATGTTTGAGCAGCAGATAGCTCATGGCAAAGCCGCCAGCTTTTCGTCGATATCCCGTCCGAAATGCCGATAGCGCCGAGTTGCACCGTACAGATTGAGCCACAGCCAGCCACTACTTGCCGCCAACGCCAGGCCGGCTGGTCGGGCCAGCCAATCGGGCCAGCCGATGGCGGCCAACAGCAACAGCAGGGTTAAGCCCCAGGCTTTCAACTGTCTTTGCATATCGAGGTCGGGCAACAATTTGTTCATGTTCGGAGCGGCCACCTTGGCCATCCCCTGATTTTGCAAATGCATCCAGGCCAGGAACGGAATGATCTTGTACAACATGCCGACGATGAAAGACACATAGCCGCCGGCCACGAGCAGTACGCCAAAGGCCAGCGACCAGCCTGGCAACTCGGCCGCGCCCGGCCAGATGGCGACGATCAGTAATTGCAGCAACGCCAACAACGTAGCCCCCAGGCCAATTTGCCAATAGCGATAGGTCACATCGGCCCGCGCCCGTCGCCGTTGCCGCTGCAGACGGAAAGTCTGTATTCCGAAAGCCATCCCGGCCAGCGCTAGTCCTGCCTGGGCCAATCGGCCTAGGATGACAGCATCGATACCGACCGCAAGGCTCCAGAGCAAGGCCAGACCCAACACCGATGGCGGAAACCACCACCCCGACCAAGCCGGATAACCCGGCGTCAGCTGGAACATCGGAACCACGACGTAGGCAACCGCCGCCAACAATATTCCCCCCCAGGCCCCCAGGCCCCAAGCCGCATGCAGGTCGGTCAGCCCGGCAAAGGGCAAGGGCCAGCCGCCGGCGATACCGAACGCCATGCCGACCCCGAGCAGGGCCAGTCCGAACAAACCGAACAAGGCCAATTTGATTCCGCGAATGGTTGGACTGGTCGAGGCCACGCCGATCAGCGCGCGTGCCCCGGCAACCAGGAATACCGCCAAGGCGCCGCCCAAAATCCAGGCCGCCCCGATCAGCAACGACGGACGGGAAAAATAAAACCCGGCCGAAAGCAACAGGCAGCCCAGCGTCAAACCAGCATGCAGAATACGCGCGACGCGCAAGGGATGGCCAAGATTAGCCCCAGCCACCACCGGCATGATCTGGATCAGGGCACCGAGCATGACCTGTAACATGAAGCCGATGGTAATCAGGTGAGTGGCCGCCAAGGTTGCCGGCATCCAGCGCGAGGCAAACAGATCCGGCCCCTCGAAAAGAACCAGCAAGCCGGCCAGCACGGCAAATAGCGGTGCGGTCAGGAAAAAGCGCAAGGGGGCTGCAAATGGAGGCGCGTTCTCAAATGCGATCATGATTGCCGGAAATTGCTGCGCCGTACGGTATCGGTCAGGCTGAAATCAGGATTTCGAAAGTGCCATCGGGCAACAACTCGGTCTCATGGGCATGCCCGTTCTGGGCTAACACTTTGTATAGAGGGTGTGGTTCGCGATAAAGCAACAACAACATCTTCTCGCCGGGCTTGAGTGTGTCGAGCATTTCCATGGTCTTCACGAAGGGCTCCGGCGGCTCCATGTAACGTGCATCAACAACGTGTGGTGTCTTGGGATGAGTCATGCTGCCGGCAACTCCTTTTCAATCTGCTCGATCAAGACGGCGCTCTCCGCCGCCAGATGCTGGTCGCACATCGGATACAGGATATTTTCTTCTTTCATGTTGTGCTGCTGCATCATGATGACCAGGGTCTCGGCTACGCCCAGGTAATCCTCGGAATTCGTGGTGCGCAAGGCTTCCTTGGCATCCTCGAGCAGGCCGCGCATCTGGAGGTGCTCCATCCGCATGACCTGGGTTGGCCCTCCGCTCATGCCGGTCTTGGTCTCGAATGCCGGGAACAAGGTTTTTTCCTCGACATCAAAATGCGCCAGGAGGGCAGTGCAGAATCCGGAAAAACTCGCCGCCGCCAAGGCAAAATCGTTCTTTGCCATGGCCTGTTCGGTTTCGGCAAACAAATCATCGCAATGGCGATGGTCGTCAGTCATGAAAGTACGGATCGTGGTCATCTTTTTTACTCGTCGCGTTGGGGGGATGCGAAGCCATTCTCGGAGCTTCCCCCCACCACAACCTTGACCACAGTCAAAAAACCGGCAATACCGAATTCAAACGATACCGACCTGCAATTCGTCAAACCAGTTGATGAAACGGGCCACGTCGGCACCACGATAAATGGCTCCATGCTGCGGGCAGAGCATGTCGATATCCATTTTCGACACCCGCTCGCACCAGCGCCGCTTGGCTTCGTTCGAGCCCATCCAGCGCCGATGAAAACCTTCAGCATGACGGATGTGGCGATCAAAGTTCTCGACGAACAGGCCGTCTTCACCGGCCGGCAGCAAGGCTGCGCCAACATCGCCGGAGAACAGGACCTTGGCAATCTTGTCGTAGAGATTGAAATTGCCCGACGAGTGTAGGTAATGCGCCGGCACAGCTTGCAGCATCAGGCCCTCCAGCGAGATGTCCTGCCCCTCATCCGGGATTGCGACGAAGGTCTCGGCCGTACCGCCGAAATGGGGAATGAACCCACTCCACAACCAGCTGACATAACAACGCATGCCGGGATTGAACTCCAACCACAAGGCGAGCGAAGAACAAATGTCGGGATCCTGGTGCGAAGCAAAGATGCCGACCAGCGAGGTCGGGTCGAACTCGGCGGAAAGCGCCGAAAACACGGCAGGGAAAATCTCGGCACCACCCGGATCGAGAATCAGGCCCTTGCCACCATGGGTAATCAGGTATTCGTTGGTATCGACGATGAAATTCGGCTTGGCCGGATCGCGCACGATCGCCACCCATTTATGGTTGCCCTGCTGAAAAATGGTTTTCGTTGTTTTCACGCTGAATCCTCAACCCCTGTTTGCAGTGAAAAACGCCGAGCGCCGCAGCGACTCAAGCGAATCACGAATTTCCTCGACGACATGATCGAACTCACCCGAAACCTGAGCCAACGCCCCCGCGAAGGCTTGACCATAGGCGGCCTCGATTTTGGCCGACTTGGCCAGGACACCACCCAATTCGACCAATTGGAAGGCATCCTCGAGCGCCCGCTTGAGTTTGCCGCGCAGGCTGCTCAGGGTCGCTGCATGAACCGCATTTTGTGCCTGGCGTCGCCGCAAGACAGCCAGTACGGACGCATCGGACGCCAGCGCGGACGCCTCATCCAGCAGACGGGCATAACGCATGTCCTGAAGACCGACTGAAACCGCGTTGACGCAACCATAGATGAGGCCGGTCAGCGCCTCCATGCTGGTCCGCAAATCCTGGGAAAAGACACGTAATTCGTTGGACAGCACACCGAAACCGCGCGCCGCCGTCCCCGCCCGCTTGGCCAGAAAAATGGCATTGAGAGCCATGATATTGATCTTGAATGACACGCCGACCACACGCTTGATTTCTTCATTGATGCGGACAATACGCAGGAGATCCACTCCGGCAAGCACGCTCGAAGCTTCATCCATCATCAGGGAATCGGTCGTCATTCAGGCACCTTGGTCGTTCCAGCCAGCACCTAATGTACCAATTCAGGCCGTGGGCGGATAGCCCACGGCTATAGTCTCCAGGCTAGCCTGCCTACTTTTCCAGTACGTAGGTACCCGGCGCATCAGCCAGCGCCGGGAATTTCCGATTGGCCGCCGGATAAGCGTCGACCAGATTGCCGGTCCGCTCGCCCAGCCATTGCGTCCAGTCATCCCACCAGGTTCCGGGCTTCTTTTCGGCATTGTCCAGCCAGTGTTCCCAATGCTCGTTGTGTTCCGGCTCGCCGATCCAGTAAGCCCGCTTGGGCGGATTGGCCGGCGGATTGACGATGCCGAGGATATGTCCGGAGGTGGACAGCACGAAACGCACCGGCGCCGCGACATTGAGATACTTGCGGATGCGGAAGCACTGCTTCCACGGCGCGATATGGTCATCTTCGGCCGTCACCGCGTAGAGCGGCTGGACGATGCGGTCGAGATCGATCGGCTCGCCGGCAATGTTCAGCTTGTCGTGCTTGATCAGGTTGTTGTTCAGGTACATCTCGCGCAGGTAATAAGAATGCATGGCCTGCGGCATGCGGGTCGTATCGACATTCCAGAACAGCACGTCGAACGGCGGCAAATCCTCGCCCAACAAATAGCTGCTCACCCAGTAATGCCAGATCAGGCTGTTCGAGCGCAACAGACGGAAAGAACTGGCCATTTCGCTGCCATCGAGATAGCCCTTCTTGGCCATCGACTCTTCCAGTGCGCTGACGCAGGCCTCGTCGATGAATACGTCGATATCGCCCGGATGCGAGAAGTCGGTCAGTGTCGTAAACAAGGTCCAATGGGCTACCGGCACGTTGTCGGCGCCGTAGCGCTTGTTGGCCCATGCCATGTAGGTACTGACCAGCGTACCGCCGATACAGTAACCGACCAGATGCACCTTCGGTACCTTGCAGAACTCGCAAGCGACCCGCACAGCTTCGGCAACGCCTTCGAGCAAATAATCGTCGAGACGGATATCGGCCAGATCGGGACCCGGGTTCTTCCAACTGGTGATGAAGACCGAAAAGCCCTTGTCGGTCAGGTGCTTGACCATGCTCTTCTTGGCGGTTAGGTCGAGAATGTAGAATTTGTTGATCCACGGCGTGGTAATGACGATGGGCATCGCCCGTACCTTTTCTGTCGTCGGCGTGAAATGGATGATCTCGACCAGACGATTGCGGAACACCACCTTGCCGGGCGTCGTCGCCAGGTCTTTGCCAACCGTGAAGGCATCCGGTTCCACCATCTGGATGTTCTTGGCCTTGGCGTCGCGCTGGAAATTCTCACAACCCCGTTTCAGGCTCTCGCCATTTGTCTCGATGAAACGCTTCATGGCGACCGGGTTGAGTTGGAAGAAATTGGTCGGCGCCACCATGTTCAACCATTCGCGCAACCAGAAGGCAGCACGCCGACGCTCCTTGTCGGACAGGCCCGGTGTTTCGAAATACATGTCCTGCAATCGATGGGTAAAGGCCAGGTACCACTCTTTGATGATGTCCCAGGAAGCCGATTCCGACCACACCGGCTCGGCAAAGCGCGCATCGTCGCCATGCGGTTGCACGACATCCTGCGAGGGTACGCCCAGGGCCCGACGCATGACATGGGATTGCAAGGCGAACAGGTCGCCGGACAAGGCATTGACAGCACGGCTCAACTCCTGGGGATGCATCATCCAGGCCATCTGGGCATTGAGCAACGAGGTGGTGACGCCATACGGATCGAAAGCATTGCTGATCGCCTTGCCGAGCGTTTCGACCGGACTCAGACTGCTGACATCGATGCCATTGTGACGTGCAGAAGATGTATTACCAGACATGTGAATTACCTCTTCCTGATTAGTTCGAACTTACCATTAGCATATTACAGCGAGACCGACTCGCCGGGTTGGGGCAGCCGGACATTGGACCATCCGAGTCGACGCTCGATCATGCCGGCGAAATTGGCCGAGGCCCCCGCTTCCCCATGTACCACGAAGGTCTGCCCCGGCGCCTGATGAAAGCCGCCGAGCCAGTCGAGCAAGGCGCCCTGGTCGGCATGCGCCGACAAGCCGCCGACCGTATAAATACGCGCCCGGACCGGGACCGGCTCGCCGAAGATATGCACCAGCCTGGCTCCATCGACCAGCCGGCGGCCAAGCGTACCCGCCGCCTGGAAACCGGTGATCAGGACGCTGCATTCGCTGCGCGACAAATTCTCGCGCAGGTGGTACTTGATGCGCCCGGCTTCGCACATGCCGCTGGCCGAAACGATCACCGCACCGCTGCGAATGGCGTTGAGCGCCTTGGAGGCTTCGACATCGGCCACGAACTCGACCTTGATCTTGTCCGGATGCGCCTGCTGCCAGGCCATCAGTTCGCGCGTCTCGGCATCGAGCAACTCCTGATGCGCCAACGTGATACGGGTTGCCGTATTGGCCATCGGCGAATCGACATAAACCTTGAACGGTGCGATGCGCTTGCGCCGGACCAGATCGGCCAGCGTGTAGATCATCTCCTGGGTTCGCCCAACCGCGAAAGCCGGGATGATCAGATTGCCGTGCGCCGCCCGTGTCCGTTCGAAAGCGGCGACGATTTCATCCTCCGTCTCGGCCAGCGAACGGTGCATGCGGTCACCATAGGTCGATTCGATCAGCAGGACATCTGCCGTGGCAGGAGGGCTTTCCGGGTCGCGCAAGACCGGACGCGCCGGCATCCCGAGATCGCCGGAAAAGACCAGCCGACGCGACCTTCCCTCACCTTTCAATGCGATTTCCAGCCAGGCCGAACCGAGGATATGGCCCGCCTCGTGGAAACGCACCACAACCGATTCCGCAGGTTCGAGCCATTGCCCGTAAACAACCGGTTCCAACTGACTCAGAGTTGCAATGGCCTGCACCACCGAATACAGGGGAGCGGAAATTCCGCGCTCCCCCTTGCCGCGCCGATGTCGGTTACGCAATTGCCACTCGGCCTCCTTTTCCTGGATATGAGCGCTATCCGGGAGAAGGACTTCAAGTAAATCGACCGTAGCCGGTGTCGCGTAAATCGGCCCCTTGTAACCAAGCATGGTCAGACGCGGCAACAAACCGGAATGATCGATATGAGCGTGGGTCAGCAGTACAAAATCGATCTTGCGGACATCGAAGCCGAAGTCGAGCGCCCGCCGGTTTTTCTGACGCGCTTCCGGCCCTCCCTGGAACATGCCGCAATCGACCAGAAAACGGGTATCTCCCGTCTCCACCAGCGTGCAGGAACCGGTCACTTCGCCGGCTGCACCAAGAAAAGTCAGTCGCATATTTATATTCCTCCCGACTTGGCGTAGCATGAACCTCAAGAAGGCGGAAAGCAACGCCAGCAGACCTTTTCAGGAGGTAAACCAGATGTTCAAACACATTCTCGTCCCGACCGACGGTTCCGAACTTTCCCGCGCCACGGCCAAACGTGCCGTCACTTTTGCCAAGGAAGCTGGCGCCAAGATCACGGTCTTCTTTGCCAAGCCGGAATACCCCATCGCCTACTTCGGCGAAGGCGCCCTGATCGACCCGACCACACCGGAAAAATTCGCAGAACTGGCCGAGCAGCAAGCCACCGAGTATCTCGGGGAAGTGCAACAGGCGTGTGCAGAAGCCGGCGTCGAATGCAGCCTGCTGTCGGTCACCAGCGATATTCCCTACGAAGCGATCATCGAAGCCGCCGAAAAATCCGGCTGCGACCTGATCTTCATGGCCTCGCACGGCCGACGCGGCATCAGCGGCTTCTTGCTCGGCAGCGAAACCAACAAGGTACTGACCCATTCGAAGGTGCCGGTGCTGGTCTATCGCTAAACCACCCATGGCGGCATGTGGCCATCCATCGATGGCCAAAAAAGACGGCGACCGAGGTCGCCGTTAATTTTTTCATCTGAGGTCGGTACAGGCACCTGGAGGAGGACAACATTGCTCCTGCACCGCAACATATTGTGACTGCCTGCCCTGTCGTCGCCCATGATGCACATCAATTCGGACCCGTCCCGATCAAACCTGGGTCTGGGTCACCGCTTTTCTAAAGCGGAAGAGAGCCACATTGAAGAAACAGGCGCCGACGCCGATCATCGCCAGCAGGTCGCGCCAGACGACATCGAGGCCCGCTCCACGATAAAGAATGCCCTGCGCCAGGCGCACGAAATAGGTGGTCGGCGCCGCCAGCATGATGTTCTGGATGAGAGTCGGCATACTCTCGCGCGGCGAAACGCCACCCGAAAGCAGCAGCAACGGAATGATGCTTAGTATGACCAGCAAGCCGAATTGCGGCATCGAGCGGGCCAACGTCCCGAGAAAGATGCCGATCGAGGCGGCAGCGAACAGGTAGCAGGCCGCTGCGGCCAGGAACAAGGGCACCGAACCGGCAATCGGTACGGCCAGCACCTTCTGCACCATGACCAGCAGCGCAAAGCTGACGCCAAGCAAGACAGCCAGGCCGTTGGCCCAGATCTTGGCAAGCATGATCTCGGCCGGGGTCAGCGGCATGACCAGCAGATGCTCGATGGTGCCGTGTTCCCGCTCGCGGATGAAGGCGGCGCCGACCAGGATGATGGTCAGCATGGTGACGTTGTTGATGACCTCCATGACGCCGCCGAACCACACCCCGATCAGGTTGGGGTTGAAGCGCACCCGCGTCGTCAGGGTGATCGGGCTGGCACTGCTGTCGCGCGTGCCGGTCAGGTATTCGTTTACCTCGCCGAGCGCGATGCTCTTGATGTAGGTGGCACCGATAAAGGCCTGACTCATGATCGTCGCATCGATATTGATCTGCACGTCGGGCACCCGCCCGGCCTGCACGTCATGCTGGAATTTGGCGGGAATGACGATCGTGAAGTTGTAGCGTCCGGAATCCATGCCCTTGTCCAGCTCGGCCAGCGACGTCTGGGCCGGCTGACGGAAATACGGCGGATAAAAGGCACCGACGATACGCCGCGACAGAGGCGACTGGTCCTCATCGACCACCGCCACCGGCGCATTACGCAACTCCTGCGAGGCACCGGTCGCCGCCGTGTAGATGGCCCCCGAAAACGCCCAGCAGATGAGGATCAGCAGCACCTTATCGGCCCACAGGCTGTTCAGTTCCTTGAGGCCGAGACGATAGATATGGTCGAGACGCATGGCTATTTCTCCTGCTTCCTGAGCAGCGCCACGGAAAGCAGTGTCAGCACCGGGATGAAGGCGGCGAGCGCGATGAACTGCGGGATCAGGTCGGCAAAGCCGAGCGCCTTGGTAAAGGTGCCGCGGCTGATGATCAGGAAATAGCTGGCCGGGAAGCACTGGCCGATCCAGTAGCTGATGCCCTCCAGCGCGCCGACCGGCGTCGTCAGCCCGGAGAAGCTCACCGTCGGCAGGATGGTCAGGATCGCCGTACCGAACAGCGCGGCAATCTGCGTACTGGTGAAGGTCGAGATCAGCAGCCCGAAACCGGTGGTGGTCACGACATAGAGCACGGCGCCGAAACTCAGCGCCAGCAGGCTGCCCTTGATCGGCACATGGAACATGAGCTGCGACTGGAAGACCAGCAAGACAAAACTGATCAGCGCCACCGCGATGTAGGGCAACTGCTTGCCGAGCAGGAATTCGAGCCGGGTGACCGGCGTGACATAGAGATTGGTGATCGAACCGAGTTCTTTCTCGCGCACCACCCCCAGCGCCATCAGGATGGCCGGGATGAAGATGAGCAGGATGGGGATCACCGCCGGCACCATGGCGTAGATGCTCTTGAAGTCCTGGTTGTAGCGGTAGCGCGACACCAGATTGACCGGGTAGGTCGCTTCGACGCCGGTTGCTTCGCGCACGACCTGCTGGACGTAGGCGAGATGCAGACCCTGAACGTAGCCACGCACCGTCTCCCCGCGATAAGGCATCGCCCCGTCGATCCAGACACCGACCTCCGGCCAGTGACCGCGTCGCAGGTCGCGCCCGAAATGGGCCGGGATATCGACAGCCAGCGCCAACTCGCCGCTCATCATGCGCCGGTCGAGATCGGCGTCATCGACGATGGGCGGCTGTTCGATGAAATAGCGCGAACCGGCGATGTTCTGGATATAGGCCCGGCTTTCCGGCGACTGGTCGCGATCGAGCGTGGCAAAGCGCAGGCCTTCGACATCGAGCGAAATGCCGAAGCCGAGCACGAACATCAGCAACACCGAGCCGAGCAGCGCAAAGGCCAGGCGAATCGGGTCGCGGCGCAGCTCCAGCGCCTCGCGATAGGCATAGCCGAGCAGCCGGCGCAGGCTGAAGGGACTCGGCGGGCCATTGCCGGCGTTCGCCGTTGATGGCGTCACTGACGGCAAGTCAGGCGTGGCCTCGGCCGTCGGCCTGGCCGCCGCCGACACCCCGGTCGCCTCCTCCAGATAGCTGATGAATGCGGCTTCCAGCGTCGCCTCGCCACGCTTGGCGCACAACCCGGCCGGCGTGCCGCTGGCCAGCACCTTGCCGGCATGCATCAGCGAGATCCGGTCGCAGCGCTCGGCCTCGTTCATGAAGTGGGTGGAGATGAAGATCGTCACGCCTTGCTGGCGCGACAACTCGACCAGCAAGGCCCAGAACTGGTCGCGCGCCACCGGATCGACGCCGGACGTCGGCTCGTCGAGGATCAGCAGCTTCGGCTCATGCACCACGGCCACCGCCAGCGACAGGCGCTGGCGAATACCGAGCGGCAATTCCGCCGCCGCCTTGTCGGCGTATTCCTCCAGCCCGAAGCGCTGCATCAGTTCGGCAATGCGCGGGCCACGCCGGGTCGCCGGCAAATGGAACAGGCGGGCATGCAGATCGAGATTGGCGAGCACAGTCAGCTCGCCGTACAGCGAGAAGGATTGCGACATGTAGCCGACCTGCTTGCGGGTTTCCAGGTCGCCGGCATCGACCGCCTTGCCGAACAGCCGGGCCGTGCCTTCGCTCGGCGGCAACAGCCCGGTCAGCATTTTCATGGTTGTCGTCTTGCCGCAACCATTTGAGCCGAGAAAGCCGAATATCTCGCCGCGCTCGATCTTGAAGCTGACGTGATCGACCGCCGTAAAGTCGCCGAAGCGCTGCGCCAGGCCATCGGCTTCGATGGCGTATTCGCCGCCATCGCCGATCCGCGGCGGAATCACCAGTTCGTGGTGAGCCTGGCGCCGCTCTTCGGGCAGCAACTGGATGAAAGCTGCGTCGAGCGTTTTCTGCCCGGTCTGCGCCCGCAATTCGGCCGGCGTCCCCGCCCCGATCACCTTGCCGCCGTCCATCGCCACCAGCCAGTCGAAGCGTTCGGCCTCCTCCATGTAGGCGGTGGCGACCAGCACGCTCATCCCTGGCCGACGCGCCCGGATGGTATCGATCAGCTCCCAGAACTGGCGCCGCGACAACGGATCGACGCCAGTGGTCGGCTCGTCGAGGATGAGCAGGTCGGGATCGTGGATCAGCGCACAGCACAAGCCGAGCTTCTGCTTCATGCCGCCGGAAAGCTTCGCTGCCGGGCGTTCGCGAAAGGCCTCAAGGCCGGTGCTGGCAAGCAATTCGGCGATGCGTTGCTGACGTTCGCGCCGCCCCTGGCCGAACAGGCGGCCAAAGAAATCGACATTTTCGAAGACCGACAAGGTCGGATAGAGATTCTTGCCCAGGCCCTGCGGCATGTAGGCGATACGCGGCTGGACCGAGGCGCGGAAACGCCGCTCGCCGATATCGCCGCCCAGCACCTCGACCCGGCCTTGCTGGATCTGCCGCGCCCCCGCAACAAGCGCCAGCAGGGACGACTTGCCGACGCCGTCGGGGCCGATCAGGCCGACCATGCAACCGGCCGGCAAGACGACATCGACCGCATCGAGCGCCACGACGGCACCATAATGCAGGCTGACGGCGGATAAGCGGGCGACCGGCGGGCGGTCCATGGCAGTCTACTTTCCGTCGATCTGCAGATTGGCCGGCCAGGCGGTGCCGGCATCCAGGCGGACGTAGGCGACGCCGGGCATGCCGCCCTTGGCGAGATCGCGATGCGCCTCCAGCCAAGCTGTATCGGGCTTGATCTTGAGCCGGAACATCAGTTTTTCGCGCTCGGTGCGCGTCTCCACTTCACGCGGCGTGAACTGGGCTTTCGGCGCGACAAAGCTGACCGTGGCCGGAATCGCCTGCCCTGGCAAAGCATCGAGCACGATGCGGGCTTCGCTGTTGAGCGCCACCTTGCCGGCCTGATCGGTCGGCAGGTAGATGGTCATGTACATGTCGGCCAGGTTAAGCAGGGTCAGCGCCTTGCCGCCAGCGGCCAGCACTTCGCCCGGCTCGGCCAGGCGGTAAAGGACGCGGCCGTTGATCGGTGCTTTCAGGGCGGTATCGTTCAGCGTCACTTTCAGGCTATCCACCCGCGCCAGCGCCGTCTCCACCGCCGCATCGGCCTCGGCCACCCGGCTCTGCGCCTGCGACAGGCCGGCCCGCGCACCGTCCATCCCGGTCTGGTCGCGGTCAAGCTTGTCGCGGGTAATGAAGCCGCGACCGACCAGATCAGCCGAACGCTTCAAGGTCTTATCGGCGAGATTCAGATCGCTGGCCGATTTCTTCACGCCGGCCCGGGTTTCGTCCATCGCCTTGCGGGCCTGCAGCACCTGCGCTTCGGCAGCCCGCAACTGGGCCCGGAGATCGTCGGCATCGAGACGGGCGACAATCGCCCCCGCCAGCACCGCATCCCCTTCGCGGACCAGGACTTCACTCAGCCGACCGGCAATCTTGGTCGCCACATCGACTTCGATCGCTTCCAGCCGACCGTTACCGGAGGCCAGACCGGCCGGCAGCCCACTCGGACGTTGTTGGTAGAGATAGTAGGCGGTGGCGATGGCAGCGACCGCAAGAAAGGCAAAAAGCAGGTTTTTGCCAAGGCGAGAACGGTTCATAAGGCACCCGATCAATACTGACCAAATGGTCATTAGTCAGTCTGATTATAGGCCTCGCCAGGCTGGGCGGCCAGTCCAAGCACTGCTCGGGAGAAAGTCGCGGTGCGAGCTTCTGTGTTTCGCAGGCGATGCCAGGGGCGCCAATCAGCGCCCCTGCACCTGTCTTATCCGATCACGCCGGGCGGATCGAGTTCGACTTCATCGCAGTTGTCGCCTGGTCCAGCGCGATCCACCACGAGAAAATCGCAGACTGCATCAAGTGCCAGCAAGGGATGGTGCCAGACGCCGGGCGCATAGTTCACCCCCTGTCCGGCGCCGGCCAGAAAGACCCGTAAATCGGCCGCTTTGGGCGCCCTCCCCGGCGGCGCCACGACCACCAGATAGGGACGAGCGGACATCGGGACAAACAGTTGGCTGCCCAGAGGATGCCGTTCCATCATGGCCACCACGAAAGGCAACCGGCGCGGCTGCCCGCGAAAAATGGAGACAATGGCCCGCCCATCGGAGGCGCAATCGATTCGGGCAAGATCGTGATAGCGCTCGGTATTACCCTCGTTGATGGTGAAATGCCGCACGCTTTCGCTCACCTCGACCACCTCGCCAAATGGCGCAAAGGCTTCGCGGGTCAACGGTTCGGGTTGAAGTGTCATCATCGGAACAAAGACGCCCGGCTCAACGTACCGGCTTTCCCCACAGCCGCAAGCGCGAAACCCCGCCATCCGGGAAGATGTTGAAGCGCACGTGGGTCACCGGGCCGAGCGCGGCAATCTGCTCGCTGAAGGCATGCACGGCATCCATCGACAACTTCTGCTCCGGCAACAGTACCGGCCAGAACATGCTCTGGGTCATCGCCGATTGATCGGTACCGCCACGCACGTAAGCCGCCTGAATGGAACAGCGGTCGGGGTAATTGCCCTTGAAGAAGGCGGTATCGACCTCGATTTTCTCGATAATGCCGGGGGCGCCCAACTCGATCACGCACCAGTCGTTGCCCGGCTCGCGACGACGACGCGTCTCCCAGCCATCGCCCATGTTCAGTCCGCGCCCCGGCAGCAACAAGGCGGTGACCGAAGAACCGAAGCTGGCATCGTTCCAGGCCACCGGCCGACCGCCGTTCTCCAGCGCGATCAGGTCGACCAGCTGGTCCGCCTGCGCCTGCTCCAACCCGCCGGTCGGCTGGCCATAGACACGCAAGCGAGCGATCCCGCCATCCGGAAAGATATTGACCCGGAGATGCGTCCAGGCTGCCTGGCTGGTCGATTCCAGCAAATGATGCCGGCTTGGCCCGAGGCTGCTCGGCGGCAGGATTTCGGTCCACTGCGCAGCCTTCAATGTCTCGACATCGTCGCTGTCGGCCACCGTCGCTTCAATCGACACCGCCGGCGGATAATTGCCGACGAAGTGGCTGGTATCGACATCGAAGCCGCGGATCACGCCCTTGACGCCCAGCTTGACCAAGGCCCAATCGTAGCCGGCGACGCGCTTGCGACGGGATTCCCAGCCATCCATCCATTTGCCGTTGGTATCGTATTTACCGGGAATGAACTGCGCCGGTTCCGGATTCAACATACGGGCAACTTCGGCAAAAAAATCGTCCGAAGCGTAGAGGGCGCGAGCCCCCAGGCGCGGATTGGCGAGATCGACGGATTTGGCTGCCCAATCGGGCAGTTCGGCGGGCGGGGCGATGACGGCGGGGCCGATGGCAAGGGCCATGTTGAGTTCTCCTGTAGGAATGAGGTGCCCGGACCCCGGCCAGCGGAATCCGGAACTTGAATCAGATGTTCTTGATGTAGGAAATATTTTCCGGGACGACCACCGGCTCGCGTTGGATCGGGGCGCGCAGATCGACTTCGAGTTCGCCGTCGAGCACCTTGTGGGCCCGCGCGACATCGATGTCCTTCTCCCAGACGCCGACGACGACGGTGGCGACGCAATTGCCAATCATGTTGGTCAGCGCCCGCGCCATGCCCATGAACCAATCGACCGATAGCACCAGCACCAGGCCAATTGCCGGAATGGCAGGAATGGCGCTCAGCGTGGCCGCCAGAATGACGATGGCCGACCCGGGCACGCCGTGGGCGCCCTTCGAGGTAATCAGGGAAATAGCCAGGATGGTCAGCAGATCGACTAGCGACAGCGGCGTATTGGTCGCCTGGGCAATGAACACCGCCGCCAGGGTCAGATAGATCGAGAAGCCATCCAGGTTGAAGGAATAGCCGGTCGGAATGACCAGGCCCACTGTAGAGTTCTTGATACCCATCAGCTCAAGTTTGCGCATGACCTGGGGCAGCACCGAATCGGAAGACGCCGTTCCGAGTACAACGAGCAACTCCTCCCGCAGATAGCCAAGCAGCTTGAAGATATTGAAGCCGGCAAAGCGCAGAATCGTGCCCAGCACGAGCACCACGAAAATGGCGCAGGTCGCGTAGAAGATGACGACCAGCAAGCCGAGTTGCTTCAAGGAGTCCACACCGTACTTGCCGACGGTGAAGGCGACGGCGCCCATGACGCCGATCGGAGCCAGCTTGACGATGAAGCCGATGACCTTGAAGAAAACGTGGGCCAGATGATCGACCGCCACGGTGACCGGGCGTCCATGCTCGCCCAGCGCGGCGACGCCGCAACCGAAGAGAATGGCGATCAGCAGGACCTGCAGGATATCGCCCTTGGCAAAGGCATCGATGAAGGCCGAGGGGATGATCTTCATGATGAAATCGACCGTGCTGGTGACCTGCGACACCCGATCGGTATAGCCGGACAAGGCCGACGCATCAAGCGAGCCCGGCGAAACATTCATGCCGACACCGGGCTGCAGGGTGTAGGCCAGGATGACGCCGAGCGCCAGGGCGAAAGTCGTAACGACCTCGAAATAGATCAGGGCCTTGACGCCGACCCGCCCGACCTTCTTCAAATCGCCTGTACTGCAGATGCCATGCACCACGACGCAGAAGACCAGCGGCGCGATGATCATCTTGATCAACTTGATGAACCCGTCGCCCAGCGGCTTCAACTTGATGGCGAATTCGGGCCAGAGTGCCCCGAGAAGAATGCCGAGCACCAGGGCGATCACCACCTGGCCAAATAGGCTTTTATGAAACCGCTTAATCATGTGACTAACCTCGAAAACCGGAGAATTAAAGGCTGCAAGACGCAACCGTCCCATTTCCGAATCAAGAGCGGGACAGCTTGAGCCCCTTTCTTCATCGGCAGCACATGTTCGCTTGGCATGGGTAGTGCGACGAACCGGTGCGGTGATACATTTATTCTGACATGTTAGAATAAATGTATTAATTCGTGCAACTGAAATGTTATGTTGTCAAACGAATTGAATTCCCCGTAATTTGCCGTCCCGGCGGGCTGGTGTGACAATCGGCCCAATCGCTTCGAACCATGAGGAAGACCACCACGATGCAGGAACCCGAGAGCTTGCTATTGACCGACAAGGCATTCCTCGCATTGCGGGAATTATTGACCGGCGGCGGATTGCGCGCCGGGCAATTCGTTTCGATGTCGGACCTGGTCAAGCTGATCGGCATCCCCCTGGCGCCGGTCCGGGAAGCCGTCAAGCGGGCCGAATCGGCCGGCTTCGTCAGCATTCTGCCCAAGCGCGGGGTCGCCGTCATGGAGGCCAGTCCGGAACAGATTCGCGAATGCTTCCATTTGCGAACCATTTTCGACCAGGAAGGTGCGCGCGAAATGGTGCGCAAACGACTGGGCAATCAGCTCGATGATTTGCGCCGTACGCATCAAGCCATCCTCAATGCGGCCCGCGCCGGGATCACACCATCCTTGCAACGCGAAGCCATGACTGTGGACTGGGCAATGCACGCCGCCCTCGCTGATGCCCTGGCCAACCCGGGCGCCGCGGAAATCTATGCGCGCATCCGGGATCGCATCCTGATCATGCAATATTCGCGCCCCCTTCTTCCCGACCGCATTGTGCCGGCCATGGAGGAACACCTGGCCATCATGGACGCCATCGACGCCGGCCACGAGGAAGAGGCCGCCCGACTGGTTCGCGCCCATTGCATTCAGACCCTGCGCTGGTGGGGAATCATCGCCGCCGAACCGGAAGCCTAGCCCAATCCGCTCCGCCGCTAGGAGCGGGCAATCAATCGTCCCAGCGTCTCGACCGCCTCCTGACGTCGCCCTGCATCCGGGTGACCAAAATTGAGCCGAAGATAGTTTCCAAACTCGCGCTGGGCGGAAAAGATCGGCCCCGGCGCAATACTGATGCCATGCGCCAAGGCTGCCTGGTGCAAGCGCAGGCTATCCACCCGCTCCGGCAGTTCAAGCCACTGGAAGTAGCCGCCCAGCGGCCTCACCATACGCGTTTCTGATGGGAAAAAGCGTTCGACGACGTCCGCCAGCTCGGCTTCCTGAGAGGCCAACTTGCGCCGCAGACTACGCAAGTGGTTTTCGTAGGCGCCATGCTTGAGAAATTCGGCCACGGCCTGCTGAACGGGAACGGTAGTCGCCAGGCTACTCGACAACTTCTGGCGACGCAGGCGCTCGGCATAGCGCCCGGCCGCAACCCAGCCCAGTCGATAGCCGGGGGCCAGGCATTTGGAAAAGGACGAGACATGCATCACCTGGCCACCTCGGTCGAATGCCTTGCTGCAAGGCGGTGCCTGCGGCCCGAAATACAACTCGGCGTAAACGTCGTCCTCGATCAGCGGCACATCGTAACGACACACCAGATCGACCAGGTCCTGCCGCGCGCCGACCGGCAGCAGACTACCGGTCGGGTTGGCAAAGTTGAGCATCAGCAGGCAGGCCTTGATCGGATGATGGCGCAAGGCATCTTCCAGCGCATTCAGATCGACCCCGTGCCGCGGATGGCTGGGGATTTCGATGACTTTGAGCCCCAGCCGTTCGCTGGCCTGCAAGCCGGCATAGAAGGTCGGCGACTCGATGGCAATCAGGTCGCCTGGCCGGGTAACGGCCTGCAGGCAGAGATTGAGCCCTTCCATCGCCCCTGAAGTAATGACGATTTCCTGAGGCGGAACCTGGGCGCCATGCGCCAGATAGCGTAGAGCCAACTGGCGACGCAGGTCCTCGTTTCCGGGCGGCAAATCGGTGACGGTCGAGAGCGGGTCGAATTTGCGTGCCGCCTGCGCGAGAAATTTCCCCAACCTGGCCAGGGGAAAGAGATAGGGGCTGGGAAAACTCGAACCGAGCGGGATGATCAAGGGGTCGCGCACGCTGTCGAGAATCTGGAAGATGAAGTCGCTCACCTGCAATTCAGTCAAGGCCGCTGCCGGGTGGGTCATTTCCGGCTCGGAGAAACTCGCCCCCAGGCGGGCACGAACAAAGTAGCCCGATTTCTCGCGGGCCTCGATCAGACCTTTGCTCTCCAGTTGGTAATAGGCGCTGGTCACGGTAATCGGGCTGATCGCATGGGCCTTGCAAGCCTGACGAATCGACGGCAGCTTGTCGCCAACCCGCAAAACCCCGGTCCGGATCAACTGCTCCGTATGCGCGGCCAGTTCCTGATAGCGGGTATTTTTCTCGGACAAGTTCGACTTTCGGGCAAATGACTAGCGGACCGCTAGAGCATGCCAATGTTCGGCACGACCTCGCGGCAAGCTCGCAGGATATCTGATCCTATCAAAAAGCAACAAATCTGAATCTGTATCCATCCCATCCGACATGTTCTACTCGCCGCCACGCTAGGCCGGGATGCCATCCCGGCCCATTTCACCCGGAGAACATCGACCATGGACAAGCCTGTCAACAAAGTTCGCGAGGCGAAACTCGAGCTATATCGGAAAAAGGGAAAAATCCATGCCCGTGCGGTCACCGGCCGCTTCAACACCTTGCGCTGGAGCATGGTCTGGCTGACCCAGATCGTTTTCTACGGAGCCTGCTGGCTGAACTGGGATGCCAACGGCACCATTCGCCAGGCGGTTCTGTTCGACATCGCCCATGAAAAGCTCTATCTGTTCGGCCTCGTCCTCTGGCCGCAGGATGCCTTGTTGCTGGCCATCGCACTGATCCTGGCAGCGACCGGCCTGTTCTTCACCACGGCGCTGGCCGGCCGCCTGTTTTGCGGTTTTGCCTGTCCGCAAACCGTGTACACGGCCATCTTCGCCTGGATCGAAGCCAAGGTGGAAGGCGACCATCTGGCCCGCCTCAAGCTCGACCAGAGCCCGATGGGCCCGCACAAACTGCTAGTGCGCACCACCAAGCACGCGATCTGGGCCGCCCTGGCAATCTGGACGGCGATCACCTTCGTTGGCTACTTCACGCCCATCCGCCAATTGCTGCCGACCATTTCAGACTGGCAGGTCGGTCCCTGGGAGGGTTTCTGGCTGATTTTCTACGCCGCCTTCACCTATGCCCAGGCAGGGCTCGCCCGCGAAGCGGTTTGCCAGCACATGTGCCCCTACTCCCGCTTCCAGGGCGTGATGTTCGACAGTGCGACCCGTACGGTCAGCTACGATGCCCAGCGCGGCGAACCACGCAGCGCCAGGCGCCAGACGGGCAACTCCGGCGACTGTGTCGACTGCGGCATTTGCGTACAGGTTTGTCCGACCGGCATCGACATCCGCGACGGTCTGCAATACCAATGCATCAACTGCGGCCTGTGCATCGATGCGTGCGACGAAGTGATGCACAAGATCGGCGCCCCCGGCGGGCTCATCCGCTTCGCTTCGGAAATCGAACTGGCCGGCCACCCGGCCACCCATAGTCCGGCGAAACGACCACGGGTAGCGATCTATGCCGGATTGCTGCTGATCTTCTCGGGCTTGGGCATCTGGACATTGAGTCAACGCTCGCCGCTGCTGGTAGACGTGCTGCGCGATCGTGGCGCGCTGCTGCGCGAAACAGCCGAAGGGCGCATTGAAAACGCCTACACGCTCAAACTGATGAACCTGAGCGACCAACGAGGCGATTTCCGCATCGAGGTCGAAGGCATGCCCGGCATCACCATCGAAGGCCAAAACGAATTCAGCGCCGAATCGGGCAGCATCCAACCCGTCTCGGTCACCGTTTCCGTACCGCCCGCAAGCGGCCGGCCGGGCCTGCAACCGATCTACTTCCGGGTGGCCTCGAAACAAGTACCGACCACCGTCGCTGTCGAGAAAAGCAGTTTCGCTTTACCGTAAGTCAGTGGCCCCCGGTACGATCAAGCTGCCGGGGGGCTCTCGAGGATGGCGATCAGTGGTGCCAGCATCGCCTGCTCGTCCAATGCCAGCGCGTCGGCACGCAATTGCAGGGTTCGCGAAATATTGCGCAGCCGCCAGCCGGCCTCATGCACGATGTGGTAAACCTCGCCGCAAAATGCCCCTTCGCCCCCGGGTGCATAGCTCTGCAGCAAGAAATCGACCCCGGTCGCCCGCAAGGCCTTGCGCACGTTATGACAAATATTGCCCGCCATGGCCAGCAACTCGTGAACCTTGCCCGCCGCACCTTGCAAGAGTTCCGCGACTTTCTGCTCGACCTGATCGAGCTTTTCGACCACGTCGCGCGTTTGCTCGTAACAAGGCTGATCCCCGCACGAGGCCGCACTGACCAAATCGCGCAGGGAAGTACAGATATACGCCTTGAGAACCGGATTGAATTCTTCCGGAATCAGCTTGATGGCGAGCGTGGCCTGATAGGCCGCACCCTCGCCGCCCCGTTCGATGATCGCCGCCATGGCGTCGGCCGCCGCCAGAATGGAGCCGATCGGAGATATTTTTTCCTTGGTCAACATGAAAGGATAGCCGCTACCATCCAGCCGCTCGTGATGCTGCCCGATGCCCATCCCGACCTCATCGCGCAATTTACCGATTTCCAGCGCCACCATGTGGCTGACCCGCGGGTGAACCGCGACCGAGGCCCATTCTCTGGCCGTCAGCCGCCGCGAGGGTTCGAGCAGTTCCGGATTGACGTAGAGGACACCCAGATCGTGCAACAGCGCCGCACTGAGCAACAATTCCGTATCCATCGCGGAAAGCCGGGCGTAGGCCGCAAAGCCGGCACAGAGAGCGATGGTGTGCAATTCATGGAGATACTCGTGCGTACGACGATTCTCGTAGGCGGCGGCCAGCAGGAGCTTGAGCGCGCTCGGCAAACGGACCATGCGCAAATGCGACAGGGCGGCCAATGCCGCCTTGTTGTTGGCGAGATGGCACATCACCGGATTTGAAAGAATGACTTTCTGGCAATCGTCCGCCACGTCCCCCGTGGTGATGCCGTTTTCAACCTCCAGTGTCAGTTCGAGCGGCGTCCGCAGCTTACGACTGGCCAGGCGCTCCTGCAGGCTGGCTGAAATCTTGCCGCCCTTGGCCCACAGCTTAACGCCCTGGGTATCGTAGATATCGTCGGAGGCAACGACATCGTTTGTCTCGGTCAGCTCGAGAATCTTGCCGAGACAGTGGTTGTTCACACTGTTGAATACGCTCATCGTGATATGCCCGTTTGGTCATTATCATTATTTTCAATCATGCAAACGACATAAACAAGGCATTCAGGCTGAAGCCACCTGGCAGCCCCGCTATCTTTGACCAATCGAGGTCAGAGGACCGGTGGCTTTGCGTCCTCGCTTTTCAGTCGAGTTTGCCAAAATTGCACACTACTCGATTGATCGGGCATGGACTTGACCTTGGTCAAAGTAGTTATGATTACTTTTACTCTGGCAACCCCGCCGCCATTCCGCCGTTGCTCGGCAGCCCGGCTACCGACTCGGCGCTTCTAAAGCATTTGTTGCAGCAAGCTGGCGAAACGCAGCGCCAGGGGCGATGGCTGCAAGGGAAGCAGCAAGGCCCGCTGCGCCTCTGCATCCGCATCGCTCAGGGGTGTAAACACCACCTCGGCAGGGGCGGTCGACAACATGCCGGCCGGCACCACGGCGATGCCCAGCCCGGCCGCAACCAGGTCGAGCATCGAGGTTTTACGCGAAATCACCCGGGCGGTACGCGGCACAAAGCCGCGCTGCAAGCACAAGTCGGTTACCCGTCGCGCCAAGCCGCCGCGTTCGCGATGCACGGCGGAGACAAAGGCTTCTTCGCGCAACGCATCGATCGTCAATGAAGCGCAAGCCGATAATCGATGTGCCGACGGCAGTGCCACCCAGAGCGGCTCGGCTGGCAAGGCGATGAGTTTGACGGCGGAATCGCGGCGCAGTACCGGCAACCGGATCAATCCCAGATCGGCGCGCCCGGCCGCTACCTCGGTCAACTGGGTCTCGGAAGCAACCCGGTCGAGATCGATTCGCGCTCGCGGCGATTCGGCAAGGAAGCTTTGCATGGCGGGAAACAAACTGCGCGCCGGCAGCGAGCTCGAATGCAGCACGCGCAGCAAACCGGCTTCCCCCTTGGCCAATTGCCCGCACTCCTCGGCAGCGCCAGCCAGCAAGCCTTCGAGGCCGGCAACCCGTTCGCGATACAAACTGCCGGCCGGCGTCAGGCTGACGCCGCGCGCTTCCCGCACAAACAGCGGAAACCCGAGTTCTTCTTCAAGCAGCGCAATTTGCCGACTCAAGGCCGGTTGCGCTACATACAGACTGCTTGCCGCCTGGGAAAACCCCCCTTGATCGGCCACGGTGAGGAAATAGCGAATCTGTTTCAGGCTAGGCATACGGAACTTGAATGGCTTGCGAGTAAATTGAACTTTTCTTTTATACCCGAGCCCCAAAAAAAGTTGAAGCGAACACCCTCCGATGCCCTACGTTCGCCATGTCAGCAGCCGGAAAGCCAGGCTGCCTCGACGCCGCCACAAAGACGATGTCCGAGCACGCAAGCGGACAAATTGCGTACAATCGCGCCCCTGCTGCACCAAGCGGGCAACGCAGGCCGTGGTGCCGAGATCGAGACTGCCTTGGCGACGTACGTCGCGCACCGGCTGCCGCGCACGCAGCAAGACCCGAACCCCACGAATTCACCGCATGGTCCTTGACCCCAATACCCTGATTGCCGTCAACGTTGTCAATCTGCTGGCGCTGGCCACGCTGCTCCCCATCATCATGGGGCGCACGCTCAGCCCGGCAGCTCGGGCGGCCCGTCTGTCGCTGATTGTTCACGCCGCAGCCTGGGTCGCCGTCATTCTCTCCGAAAAATGGGGCGATGCCTGGCCGAACCTGGCTCTCTCCGCATTCTCGATGGCCTGTTTCAGCACCAGTAACTGGCTGCTGTTCAACGCCTTAAGCAACTGGCTGGGTCTTCGCCCATTCGGCGCGACGCTGCGCTGGCTGGCCATCGCCATGCCGATCGGCTACATCGCCCTGTTCGACAGCTATACCGCTCGCGTCGGCTGGGCCAACGCCTTGATCGCAGCACAGCTTGCCATAGTGGCCAGGGCAACCCTGTACCCCCACAGCAAACTGCAAGGACGCTGGCGCTACGCCATGTTCATCTGCTCTTCGCTGATGGCGGGGCTGACGCTGGCACGGGGCGTCCTCGGCGCATTTTTCCCCGAACTCTATCCGAGTTTCGCGGCGGCGCATCCGGTCAACCTGGCGGCGATGCTGACTGCCAACGCCTCGCTGGTCCTGAGCAACATGTCGGTTCTGGTCGCCTGGCGCGAGGAAGCCGAGCAGCAATTGCGCGATCAGGCGATGATCGATCCGCTGACCGGCCTGCTCAACCGCCGCGGCTGGCAGGAACAAGGCGAGCGCATTTTCTCGAATGCCCGCCGCTACGGCCACCCATTGGCGCTACTGGCGATCGACCTCGACTACTTCAAGCAAATCAACGATCACTACGGCCACGAAAAGGGCGATGCGGCGCTCCGCCTGTTCGGCGAAAAATTGCGGCGCCACCAACGCGTCGGGGATATCGTCGCGCGCCTCGGCGGCGAGGAGTTCTGCATCCTTCTGCCGATGGCCCACGGGCAAGCCGCCCGCGCCTTCGATCGCCGCTTGCGCGAAGCGCTGGGCCCTCAGGCTCAGGCCAGGCTCGGCCTGGCCCTCGACTACAGTGCCGGACTGGCCTGCCTGGGGCCGAACGACGCCAATCTCGCAGCGCTGCTGCAACGGGCCGACCAGGCACTCTATGCTGCCAAGCAAGCCGGACGCGGCCAATTGCTCGAACAGGCGCCCCAGGCGACAAGTCACTGATCCTGGCGACGCCTGCGTTAAAATACCGTCCCCGAAGCGCCCCCACGGATAGACACCATGCTGCGCCTGACCGAAATCAAGCTGCCCCTGAAGAAATACACCGACGACGACCTCAAGGCCGCCATCGTCGAACGCCTGGCCATCGCCCCGGCCGACCTGCTCGGCTTCACGGTATTCCGCCGTGGCTACGATGCCCGCAAGCGCAGCAACATCCTCTTCGTGTTCACGCTCGACGTAGACGTAAAGGATGAAGCCGCCGTCCTCAAGCGCCTCAAGGCGGCCAACAACGATGCTCACATCGGCCCGACGCCGGACACCGCCTACAAGTTCGTCACTCGCGCCCCGGCCAACCTGACGGCCCGCCCGGTAGTCATCGGCACCGGCCCCTGCGGCCTGCTGGCCGGGCTGATCCTGGCCCAGATGGGCTTTCGCCCGATCATCCTCGAGCGCGGCAAAGCCGTGCGCGAGCGCACCAAGGACACTTGGGGCCTGTGGCGCAAGAACAACCTGAATCCGGAATCGAACGTCCAGTTCGGCGAAGGCGGCGCCGGTACCTTCTCGGACGGCAAGCTCTACAGCCAGATCAAGGACCCGCAGTTCCACGGGCGCAAGGTGCTGGAGGAGTTTGTCAAGGCCGGCGCACCGGAAGAGATCATCTACGTCAGCAAGCCGCACATCGGCACCTTCCGCCTGGTCAAGATGGTCGAGAACATGCGGACGACGATCACCAACCTGGGGGGCGAAATCCGCTTCGGCAGCAAGGTCGAGAAGATCGACATCGTCGACGGCCAGGTCCGTGGTGTCGAACTGGCCGAAGGCGAGAAAATCGCCGCCGAGCATGTCGTGCTGGCCATCGGCCACAGCGCCCGCGACACCTTCAAGATGCTGCACGAGCAAGGCGTCTATATCGAAGCCAAACCTTTCTCGATCGGCTTCCGGGTTGAGCACCCGCAAGCCCTGATCGATCGCGCCCGCTTCGGCCCCAACGCCGGCAACGAACTGCTCGGCGCCGCCGACTACAAGCTGGTGCACCACTGCCAGAACGGCCGCACCGCCTACAGTTTCTGCATGTGCCCGGGCGGCCAGGTGGTGGCTGCGACCTCGGAACCGGGCCGCGTCGTCACCAACGGCATGAGCCAATATTCGCGTGCCGAACGCAATGCCAACGCGGCGCTGGTGGTCAACGTCAATCCGGAAGATTTCCCCGGCGACTACAAACAGAATCCGCTGGCCGGCATCGACTTCCAGCGGCAGTGGGAATCGGCCGCCTTCACCGCCGGCGGCGGCACCTACGAAGCCCCGGCCCAGCGCGTCGGCGACTTCCTGGCCGGTCGGCCGTCGACACAACTGGGCGAGGTCGAACCTTCCTACCAGCCGGGCGTGCACATGACCGATCTGTCCAGCTGCGTGCCGCCCTACGTCATCGAAGCCCTGCGCGAAGCGATCCCGGCCTTCGACAAGCAGATCCGCGGTTTTGCCATGGCCGACGCCGTGCTCACCGGGGTCGAAACCCGGACTTCTTCACCGATCCGCATCACCCGTAATGCCGAGTGCCAGAGCCTGAACACACGCGGCCTCTACCCGGCTGGCGAAGGTGCCGGCTACGCCGGCGGCATCCTGTCGGCAGCAGTGGACGGCATCAAGGTGGCCGAACAGGTCGCCTTGAACATGCAGCGGCAGTTCGAAGCGGCCCAGGCCAGCTGACCGCCCCCCCCGGACAGGCTTGCCGATCATGACAAGCCTGCCTCAATCAGGCATAGTCGTCGCTCCTCAAGCACGCCTGCCGCTGCGCCATGACGCCTGATTCCCGAATGAGCCTCCGTCTGGCTCAATTGCATCTCTACGTCGACATCCATCGCCATGACTTATACGTCGCGCCGGTGCTGGCTGTTGTCGTGGCGGGCCTGATCAGCACTTGGGTCCCCGTAGCCTGGGCGGCCACCTGGCTGCTTCTCGAACTGGCCATCATCGCCCACTACCTGTGGGTCTACCGCCAATTCAAGCGAGCCAATCCGCCGGCACGGGACGAACGCCGCTGGGCCAATCGTATCGCCCGGGCGCACGGGGCTCACATGCTGGCCTGGTCGTCTTTGGTTATCTGGGCCTGGCAGGTGGGCAATTTTTCCAGCCTGATCTTCGTCATGCTGGTCCATGTCGGGCTCATCTCGCTGACCGTGTCGATGAGCAACGCTCACTTGCGCCTGCTTTGCCTCGACATGATCTTCCCGGTTGTCGCGCTGGTCGGCCCGCCCCTGCTCGAACCGGGCTGGATGAACATCGGCCTGACCTGCCTGGGCGGCGGTTTCTGCGTGCTGATGATGCTGGTCGGGCGGCAAATCAATGCCTACACCACCGAAGCCATCGAGCTGCGCCAACGCAACGAAATCCTGATCAAGGAGCTGGAGTCGCAAGCCTCGCGCGATTCGCTGACCGGCATCATCAATCGGCGCTACTTGCTCGACACCGCCAAGCAGCAGTTGCAGCGGGTCGGCGAAGATGGCGCGATGCTGGCCCTGATGATCATCGACCTCGATCACTTCAAGGATATCAACGACCGCTACGGCCATCTGGGTGGCGACGAAGTCCTGGTCGCCGTCGTCGATGCCTGCGTCGGCCACCTGCGCAGCGGCGACAGCCTGGGACGGCTGGGCGGGGAGGAATTCGCGCTTCTCCTGCCCGACACGCCCCTGCCCGCCGCCCGCGAGGCGGCGGAGCGCCTGCGCCAGACCGTCGAATCCCTCTCGATCCCGCTTCAGGGCGACATCGTCCGCCCCACCGTCAGCATCGGCATCGCCCTCGCCGACCAGCCCGGCACCGCGCTATCGACGCTGCTGCACGATGCCGACCTGGCGATGTATGCCGCCAAGACGCAAGGCAGGAATCGCGTCGTCTGCGCCGAAACCCCGACACCGGGCGGCCATTTCGAAACGATCCCGGCTGTCAGCCTGGTCTAGGCCAATCGCCGGCTCAACCGAGCCAGAAACGCAAGCCGAGCAGCACGGCCATGCCGGTAATGAAAGGCAGCCAGGGGTTCCGCCAACGCAAGGCCACGGCAACCACCACGCCGGCGGCGACAAATTTTGGATTGAGCGGAGCCAGTTGCCCCCCCTGTAGCAAGACATCGGGCAGAATCAGTGCAGCCAACGCGGCAGCCGGGGCATAGCGCAAGGCCTGCTTGACCCGACCGGGCAGACTGACCCGGTGCCCCGCCACGATAAAACTGCTGCGCGGCAACATGGTCGCCAGGCCGATCACCACAAAGGCCAGCCAGAGCAACCCGGTATCTTCAGCGTTGAGCATGATGCTTCCTTTGCTGGAGCAGATGTTCCGCGACAAAGCCGGTGCCGATGCCAAGCACGATGGCGCTGATCAAGCCCAGGCGCAGGGGCAGCCCCTGCAGCAGGCAGGCCGCCAGGCCACCGACCAGCGCTGCGCACAGCATCGGCAGTTGGCGCACCATCGGCACCAAGAGGACAATCAGCGCGGTCGTTCCCATGAATTCGATCGACCAGCTTTTTGGCACCACGCCGGCGGCCAGCACGCCAATCAGCGAACAGGCCTGCCAGACGCCCCAGGACAGGAAGGACGGGCCGAGATAGTAGCCAAGCCGCCAGTCCGGATCGTCCTTGTTCTGGTTCATGCCATCGACGCAGGCGGCAAAGACGCCGTCGGTCATCAAGTAGCCGGAAAGCCAGCGATAACGCTGGCGCACGCCGTCGAAAGCCGGCGCCAGGGCGGCACTGAAGATCAGGAAGCGCAGGTTCAGCGCCAAGGCGGTCAACACCATCAACCACAACGGAGCCCCGGCCACGATCAGCGGCAGGGTGCCGATCTGCGCCGTCGCGCCGAAAACGATGATATTCATGCCCACCGCCTCGAACGGCGAGAGGCCGGCACTGCGCATGGTGATGCCGGTAACCAGCGACCACGGGATCAGACCGACGGAAAAGGGCAGGTAGCGCCGCACGCCGTCGCGCATGCCGCGCTTGAAGGAAGGACTCATCTTGATTGCGGGAAAAGCCGTGGGAAAAAAAGGAGCGAAGTGTGACGCATTGCCGGCCGCTTGGTTCAGCGCAAGGACGTCGGCAGCAAGCTTTTTTTTCGCGAACACGGGACGCCCGGGGCGGCGATTTCAGAACAGGCCGGATGCGATGTTGATGGTCAGGGCCAGCAGCGTGGCGTTGAAAAAGAAGGCCAGCACGCAATGCACCAGCCCGGTCCGCCGCATGTTCCGACTGGCGAAGCTGACGTCTGCGGTTTGCCCCGATGTGCCGATGACGCAGGCGAAATAGAGAAAATCGCCGTAATCCGGGGCATGGCCGCCCGGAAAGATCAAGCCGCCGACGCCGCCACGCATTTCCGTAGCGTAGTAGTCATGCGCGTAATGCAAGGCAAACATGATCTGGGTGAAGGCCCAGGACGACAGGATGGTCAGCACCGCCAGCCCGACATGGGCGGCTTTGAAGGCACCGTGGTAATCCTTGGCGACCGCCAGTTCGGCGACGATGGCGCCAAGCGACACGATGGCGGCGACCACGACCAGAAAGAGCACGACAAAACGCCCTTCGTCCTGTTGCACGGCGCGGTGGCGCATACGCTCGTGGCTCGAGCCGAACATCATGCGCAAGGCCAACACCAGGTAAAGCCCAGCCCCCAGATTCCAGGCAATGATGCCGCGGGTAATCGCATGCTGGGCCACCGCAGCGGGAAGCAAAAGGGCTGTCAGCACCCCGAGCAAGGCACAGGAAAAAAGCCGGGGCCGGGCCAGCAGCGCGCGGACCGGCAGTGAATGGGACGTAGCGGAAGAGAAGATCGCCATCGGCCTATGCTACCTTATTCGGCGGCCGGCTACGGTCGTTGGCCAGCCACTGCGAGGAACCGACATGCGCTCAAAGCACACCGCCCTGTCCAGAACTGTCCGCCATGCCTGCCGATTCGCAGCCTTGGCTCTTGCCGCCGGCGTGGCCCTGGCCGACCCGTCGCCGCCGGGCGGTTCTGACGGCATCACTGCCCCTGCCTGGTCGTTCAAGCTGACGCCATCCTATTATTCGACCAGTCACCAGCCGGAAGCGACCGACCTCAACCTGCGCGCCAATCATGGCCCGCACGCCCTGTGGCTGGGCTACTACCAGCGCGGCAAGGAGTTCGAACAGACCCGGACCGGCTACGAATACACCGCCCAGTTGCCTTACCTGCAACTGGTCCCCTCACTGCAACTGGCCAGCCACGGCTTCGTCGGCAGCAGCCTCAACGCCCAGATCGGCGATGCGGCTTACGCCTTGCTCGGTTACGGCCGGACCAATGCCCGGGATTACTACAACCTGAACTTCGACCCCAACGATTCGGTGACTTACGGACTGGGCACCCGCTTGCTGGCGCAATCGAACCTGATGCTGTTTACCGTCAAGGACAACCGGCTGCATACCGGGCAAATGGTCACCCACCTCGTCTGGCGCACGGCGCCTGACGAACGCCACCGCTGGACGGTCGATCTTTCAAGCAAGCACGGCCGGGCCAGCCGTGAAGATGATTCGGTCAGCGGCCGCGCCCTGTCGCTGACCTACGATTTCGACGACGTCTTCCTGCGTCTGGCGCGGGACAGCAAGGTCAACTTCACGGCGGAAAACCAGACGCGAATATCGCTCGGCCTGCGTTTCTGAGCCTGCGGCGCCATACCCCGCCAGCGCAGGCTTGCCAAGCGACACCGACTCCAGCTATAAGCGCCGCATGCCGAACGATTATCCGACCTGCGTCCGCCTGACGCCGTCCGCCTGCGGCTTGCTCCTGCTGCTCGCCGCCCCCCTGCCAGCCGCAGCCCTGCCCGCCTACGCCGAAGTCCGCGCCAACTACACCTCGTCCGACGCCATCCTGCTGGCCCGCGATGGTCAGCCCTTGCATCGCCTGCGCATCGACAAAACGGTGCGGCGACAGGCGTGGACGCCGCTGGCCGAGATATCGCCAGCGCTGGTGCGCGCCGTCATCGTTTCCGAAGACAAGCGTTTCATGGAGCACGATGGCGTCGACTGGCAAGCGGCCGGCAAGGCGGCCTGGAGCAATTTCTGGGGCAACCGGACGCGCGGCGCCAGCACCCTGAGCATGCAGTTGGCCGGCCTGCTCGACGAAGATGGCCAACGCCGCGGCCGGCGCAGCGTGTTCGGCAAGCTCAGCCAGACCGCTGCTGCCTTGCGCCTGGAAAACAGCTGGAACAAGCGGCAGATCATCGAGGCCTATCTCAACCTGGTCAGTTTCCGCGGCGAACTGCAGGGCGTCGGCGCGATGAGCCGAAAACTGTTCGGCAAATGGCCGCACGGCCTCGACGAACGCGAGTCGGCGCTGGCTGCCGCCTTGCTGCGCGCCCCGAACGCCCCCGTGGCACTGGTCGCCAAGCGAGCCTGCAACCTGCTCAAGGAAATGCAGCGGGGCGGCGAATGCGACGGCCTGGAAGGCTTCGCCGTCAGCACCCTGAACGGCGGACAGCCCGAACCGAGCGACCCGGCACCGCAATTGGCTCCCCATCTGGCGCGCAAACTGCTCGCCCAGCCCGGGCAGCAGTTGCGCACCAGTCTCGATGCCAAACTGCAGGCTTTTGCCGGCGAAGCACTGCGTCGCCACCTCTCGGCGCTGCACCGACAGAATGTCGAAGATGGCGCCGTATTGGTCATTGACAACGTTTCGGGCGAAGTGCTGGCCTGGGTCGGGTCGAGCGGCGACTTGTCCGCGGCAGCCGAAGTCGACGGCATCACCGCCCTGCGCCAGGCCGGCTCGACGCTGAAGCCCTTTCTCTACGCGCTGGCTTTCGAACGCCGCAACCTGACGCCGGCCTCCCTGATCGAGGATGCGCCGCTCACCCTCGATACGGGAAACGGCCTGTACGCCCCTCAGAACTATGAACCGCACTATCGCGGCTGGGTCTCGGCCCGCCAGGCCCTGGCCGGTTCGCTCAATGTGCCGGCGGTCAAGACCCTGGTCCGCATCAGCCCCGACCTCTTCCAGCAACGCCTGCAGAAACTCGGCTTTGCCAGCCTCAAGGAAAGCGGCGACTGGTACGGCTACAGCCTCGCCCTCGGTTCAGCCGATATTTCCCTGCTCATGCTCGGCAACGCCTACCGTACCTTGGCCAACGCCGGTCAATGGACGCCGCTGCGCGTCACCCCCGGAGCGGCCGATAGCCTCGTCCCCTGCCAACGCGAAGGCTGCGCCGGCGTGTTCACCGGCAAGGCACATGCCGCCGGCCTGGCCAGCGCCGCCTTCCAGGTCAGCGACATCCTGGCCGACCGCAATGCGCGGGCCGGTACCTTCGGCCTCGAATCCTGGCTGGCAACGCCCTACTGGGCCGCCGCCAAGACCGGCACCAGCAAGGATATGCGCGACAACTGGTGCGCCGGCTATTCGCGACGCTATACCGTCGCCGTCTGGGTGGGCAATGCCTCGGGCAGCCCGATGCACGATGTATCGGGCGTCTCCGGCGCCGCCCCGATCTGGCGCGAAGTCATGGATTGGCTGCAACGCGGCGATCCACGCCACGGCCGCCCGCGTCTCGCCAGCCCGCCGCCGGCACCGCCCGCCGGTCTGGTTCGCCAGCGCATCCGCTTCGAACCGCCGCGCGAAGCGGCCCGCGACGAATGGTTCATCGCCGGCACAGAAAGCGCGGTCATCCAGGCCGTACCGGGCAATGCGCTGGCACGCATCGCCTACCCTGCCAACGGCAGCATCATCGCGCTCGACCCGGATATTCCGCCGCAACGGCAACGCATTGCGCTGCGCCTTTCGGCCCCGGCGCAAGCCGGTTGGCAATGGCGCATCGACCGGAAATTCGTCGGTCGCGCCGAGAACAGCCCGCTCTGGCTGCCGCAACCGGGCCAGCATCACCTGACGCTGGAAAGCAAAAATGGCGAAATCCTCGACGCGGTGCATTTTGAGGTTCGGGCGATAAAAAGTCGGCAACCAACGCAAAAATAGCCTTCTGCCGGCGCCCCAAGCCACCTCGGCTGCGGATTCCTTCACAGCGGGCGGGTCCCTTGCGGGTAAAATGACAAAACTGATCCTTGTTCGCAGGAGCATTGTCATTCCTCCGCATGCCCTTCTTCGCCTGGTTTACGCAGCCTTGCTCAGCGCGCTGTGGTCGCCGGCCAATGCGCTTGAAGCGGTACGTCTGCAGCTCAAATGGACGCATGCCTTCCAATTCGCCGGCTATTACGCCGCCCAGGAACAGGGTTACTACCGCGAAGCCGGGCTCGACGTCAGCCTGGTCGAAGCCACACCGGGCAGCGACCCGGTGCGGGCGGTGATCGACGGCCAAGCGCAATACGGCGTCAGCACCAGCAGCCTGCTGCTTTTGCGCAAGGCCGGAGAACCCGTCGTCGTGCTGGCCAACATCTTCCAGCACTCGCCCTTGGTCCTGATCGCCCTGCAAGAGCGTGCCACCCAGAACATCCACAACCTCGTCGACCGGCCGGTCATGCTTGAGAAGCATGCCGACGAATTGCTCGCTTACCTGAAACAGGAAGGCGTACCACCGCAACGTCTGCAGCTCGTCGAGCACAGTTTCGACACCCGTGACCTGATTGACGGCAAAGTTGCCGCGATGTCGGCCTACGTGACACAGGAGCCCTTCGACCTCGAACAGTCCGGCCTGCCCTATCAGACCTATACGCCGCGCTCGGTCGGCATCGACTTCTACGGTGACAACCTGTTCACCACCGAAGACGAATTGAAACGCCATCCGGAGCGGGTTCGCGCCTTCCGGGCAGCCAGTCTGCGGGGCTGGCAATATGCCATGGAACACCCGGAAGAGATTGTCGACCTGATCGTTCGCCAGTATCCGGGGCGGCATCCGCGCGAGTTCTATCTCTTCGAAGCACAAAGAATGGTCGATCTGCTACAGACCGACCTGATCGAGATCGGCTACATGCACCCCGGGCGCTGGCGCGATATCGCCGACACCTACGCCAAACTCGGCCTGCTGCGGGCCGACTTTTCTCTGGCCGGCTTTCTCTACCAGCCCGACCAGGAGAGCGACCTGAGCTGGCTCTATCCGGCAAGCGCCCTTCTCTTGTTGGTCAGTGCCATCGTCGCTTACGTCCTGCGCATCAACCGTCGGCTGAGCCGGGCATTGTCGGACAGCAAGACGGCACACCAAGCATTGCAGCTAAGCGAGACCCGCTACCGCCTGCTGGCCGACAACGCCTCCGATGTCATTTGGACGACCGATCTGCAATGTCGCTTCACCTACATCAGTCCGTCGATCCGCAAGCTGCGCGGCTATACGGCTAGCGAAGCCATGGCGCAGTCAGTCGAAGAACATCTGATGCCCGGCTCGGTCACCATCGCCCAGGCCGGCTTGAAGGGCATCATCGAGGCGATCGGAGCCGGACGGCCGAGCGGAACCTTCCGGGCCGAAGTCGAGCAGCCGTGCAAGGATGGCTCGACGGTATGGACGGAAATCTCGGTCAGCGCGATGAGCGACGAATCGGGACAAGCCATCGGTCTGCTCGGCTTGAGTCGCGACATCAGCATGCGCCGGGAAACCGAAGAATTGCTTCGGCAAATGGCGCAGCACGACCCGCTCACCCACCTGCCCAACCGGATCCTGTTTTCGGACCGCCTGCAGCAGGCGCTGGCCGATGCGCGCCGCAACCAGACGCGACTGGCGGTGATGTTCATCGATCTCGACAATTTCAAGCCCATCAACGACAGCCTCGGCCACGCCGTTGGCGACCTCCTGCTGCAGGAGGCCGCCTTGCGCATGCAAGCCTGCGTTCGCCAGTCCGACACGGTTGCCCGTATCGGCGGCGATGAATTCGTCGTCCTGCTGCGCCAGATCGAGCATGCCCACAACGCCCGCCAGGTCGGCGAAAAGATCCGCCTCGCCTTGTGCCAGCCGTTCGCCCTGGCCGGTCAGGTGCTGGGCATTTCAGCCAGTATCGGCATCGCCCTTTACCCGGAACATGGGCAGGAAGAAATCGCGCTGGCCAAACAGGCGGACTTGGCGATGTACCGCGCCAAGGCGCTTGGCCGCAACACGATTCAGCTCGCCGAAGCGCCTTAATCGACGCAGCTTGCCACTGGCTTGTGGCAAACTCCGTCCATGCACGCACTTCCCCATCTCACCCTCACCGACTGGGTTTCGCTGGTCATTTACTTCACATCCTGGGCCGGCTACGCCTGGTTTTCCGAACGCAGCCAACGCGGTGCCGGCGGATTGACCCGGACCAGCCAAAACTATCGCCTGCTCTGGGCCCTGCGCATGCTGGAGCGGGAAAACCGGGTCATGGACTCGACCTTGATCGGCAATCTGGTCACCAGCGTTTCCTTTTACGCCAACACCACGATCTACATCATCGCCGGCCTGGTCGCGGCACTCGGCGCCTCCGACAAGTTGCTCAGCATCACCGCCGACCTACCCTTCGGCGGCGCCGGCAACCAGGAACTGCTTGAAATCAAATTAATGCTGGTCCTCGCCTGCTTTGTCTTTGCCTATTTCAAGTTCACCTGGTCGCTACGCCAATTCAACCTGCTCTCCATCCTCGTCGGCGCAGCTCCCTTCGGCAAGCGCGAAGAAGCCGGCATCGAAACCTACGCACATCGACTGGCCGGCGCCAACAGCCTGGCCGGCGACGATTTCAACCGCGGCATCCGTGCCTACTACTTCGGCCTGGCCGCATCCGGCTGGCTGCTCAATCCGGCGGCGCTCGGCGCGCTCGCCATCGTCATCCTGGTCGTGCTCTATCGCCGGGATTACCAGTCGGCTGCCTTGCACATCCTGCGCGACCACGACTGAGCCGTCGATGAATCCGAAAAACCAACTGGCCGGCATCGGCTTTGGCCTGCTGGCCTATGGCATGTGGGGTTTCTTTCCGCTGTTCTTTCACCAGTTGCGGCACGTTTCCCCGATGGACGTACTGTCCAATCGCGCAGTCTGGGCCTGTCTTTTCGTCGGCATCCTGCTCACCCTGAACCGGGGCTGGGGAAAGGTGCTGACCATCCTCAAGACCCCGCGCCAATTCGCCATGCTGGCCCTGGCCGCCTTGCTGGTCGGCAGCAACTGGCTGATATTTCTGTGGGCCGTCCTCGGGCAACAAGTCGTCGCCTCCAGCCTGGGTTATTTCCTGACACCCTTGGTCAACGTTCTGCTCGGCATGCTCGTGCTCAAGGAGCGGCTGAACCACCTCGAATGGCTGTCGGTCGCCTTCGCCATCGCCGCCATCGGCAACGAAGTCCTGACCTTGGGCCAACTCCCCTGGATCTCGCTGTTGCTGGCCGCCACCTTCGGCACCTATGGCCTGGTCCGCAAACAGGTTCCGGTCGATGCGCTTTCCGGCCTGTGGCTGGAAACCCTGGTCATGCTCCCGCTTTGCGGGTTCTACGCGCTCTGGCAGGCTCAGCACGGACATCAGGTTTTCGCCGCCCACGACATGACCACCACCGGCCTGCTGATCGGCGCCGGCGTGCTGACCGCCTTGCCGCTGATCGCCTTTGCCGCCGCCACCCAACGCCTGGCACTGGTCACCGTCGGCATGCTGATGTACATCAACCCGACGATGCAGTTCTTTACGGCCGTGCAACTCCTGGGCGAACCGATGCAAGCTAGCCGCCTGGTCAGCTTTGCGCTGATCTGGGCAGGCCTGCTCGTATTCAGCATCGCCGCCTGGCGCAAATACCGAAAGGCGGCTTGATGCCGCCCGGACTCATCTACGCCATCGTTTTCATCGAGGGTTTCTGCTCGCTCGGCGCCGAAGTCATCGCGCTACGCCGCTTGCTCCCCCACATCGGCAGCGCCATCGTCGTCACCGCGCCGACCATCGGCTTTTTCCTGCTTGCCCTGGCCCTTGGCTACGCGTCGGGTGCCCGTGTCGCCGAGCGCTACCAGACGATACTCGGCCGCAATTTCCTGCTTGCCGCCGCCTTATCCGGTCTGGGCCTGGCCCGCATCACGGTCGACACCCTGTTCGCCCACCTGCAACCAAGCGCAATCGCCTATCTGGTCTTCGTGGGAGGCGTACTTTGCCCCCTCGCCTGGCTCCTTGGCCAAACCGTACCGATCCTGACCAACCTGATGCGCCACGAACGCGCCGGGGAAGCCAGCGGTCGGGCGCTCTATTGGTCGACGCTCGGCTCCTTTTTGGGCTCGCTCACCCTGTCGCTGCTGGTCATGCAATGGCTGGGCGTGGCCGCCGCCGTCCTGGCCTGCACCTTGGGTCTAGGACTGGGCAGCCTGCTGCTGAGTGAACGCCGCCTGCCGATGGCGGGAGGCATCGCGCTGATCCTCGGCCTGGCGGCGACCGCGAATCTACGCCAGGCGTCCAGCAGCGATACCGCCTACGCCGACTACCGGGTCGCAACGGTCGAATTGGCCGGACAACAAACGCCCCGCGCCTTCTGGGTCAACAACTCGTTGGCCTCGCTGCTCGACGACAGCGAGCCGCCCAACTACACCCGCTACATCGCGCATCTGCGGCACATCCTGGTCGACGAACTGGCTTACCGCGACAAGGACATCCTGGTGCTCGGCGCCGGCGGCTTCACCCTGTCGCATCGCGAGCCGCTCAACCATTACACCTACGCCGATATCGATCCGGCAATCAAGGTCATTGCCGAGCGCGAATTCCTGCGCCAAACGGTACAGGGGGAATTCATCGCCGACGACGCCCGACATTTTGTCGCCAGCAGCGAGCGTCGCTTCGATGCCGTGGTGGTGGACGTTTATAGTTCGCACACGTCGATTCCTGGGCATCTGGTCACCCGCGAATTCTGGTCGGATACGCGCCGGATGCTGCGCCCGGACGGTGCCCTGCTGATCAACCTGATTCTCGACGGCAAGCTGGAAACGCCCTACGCCCGCAACCTGCTGGCAACGATCGACAGTGTTTTCGGACGCTGCTCGGTTGACGTCCTGCACAAAGGCAAGCCGCTGGCCAATGTCGAATTGACCTGTTTTGCCACCAGTCGGCCGCGCGAAGGACAAATATACCGCGATGAGAAAAGCCAAGCCGAAGTCGACCGGGCCCTTTCCCGCTAAGACTTAACGCCGCAAGGCTGCGGCTTCGTTGGCAATCAGAGCCGCCAGGACCAGCAAGCCGCCGGACAGCATGGCCGGTGACGGCTGCTCGCCGGCCCACAACCAAGCCCAGGCAACACCGAACACTACTTCCAGCAAAGCCAGCAAAGCGATCTCCGGGGCCGGTAATTCGCGGCTCAGGCGCACCACGAGGAGACAAGGCAGGGCCAGTTGAACCGAGCCCAACAAGGCCAGCAATCCGAGATCATGTGTCGATGCCCGCAACGGCCAGGCAAGCGGCAGGGTCGCCAAGGCCGACAGGGTGGCGCCGATCAGCACGGCCGGCAACATATCCGGACCGCCCTTGCCGGCCCGTCCAACCCGTTGCAGCACGATCCAATTGACCGAGGCGGCAAGCGGCACCGCACAGGCAACCAGGGTCCCGCTCAGGGAAATGCCCTGTCCGGTGTCACCGCCGAACATCCAGGCAATCCCCAGGCCGGCGACGGCAATTGCCCACCAGGTCCGGACCGGAAGACGCTGACCGAGAAAGAAGCGGGCAAACAAGGCGGTTACCAGGGGACCGACTGCCATGGTGATCAATACGTTGGCGACACTGGTCATGGTCATCGCCAGCATGAAGGCGGTGTACATGACCGCCCAGCAAGACCCCGAGAGCCAGAGCAAGGGGCCGGCGCGAAGCAGGCTCCGCCACATCGAGAAACCGCGCATAAGGGTCAGCAAGCCGGCCAGGGTCAGTGCATTAAAGCTACTACGCCAGAAGGTAACCTCGAAACTGCGCGCCGTATCGAGTTGCCGGGCAACGACCCCGGCGATGCTCCAAAGCAGCGTAACCAGCACCATCAGTGCCACCGCCCGACGATGCGTCATCGACATCAGGCCAGGCGGCGACGTGCTTCGAACAGGCAAACGCCGGCCGCCACCGAGACATTGAGACTCTCGACGCTGCCGTGCATCGGAATCTTGACCAGTTGATCGCAGTTCTCGCGGGTCAGTCGGCGCATCCCTTCGCCCTCGGCACCCAGCACCCAGGCCGTGGCTTTCGGCCATGTGGCGGCATACAGATCGCTCTCCGCTTCGCCGGCCGTACCGATCACCCAGATTTCGCGTTCCTGCAACTCGCGCAGGGTACGCGCCAGATTGGTCACCATCACGTAGGGCACGGTTTCCGCTGCACCGCAGGCCGTCTTGGCGGCCACGTCGGTCAGGCCGACCGCCCGGTCCTTGGGCGCGATGACCGCATGCACGCCTGCCGCATCGGCCACCCGCAGGCAGGCGCCGAGATTGCGCGGGTCGGTGATGCCGTCGAGGACGAGCAGGAAGGCCGGTTCATCAAGCGTATCGAGCACGTCATCGAGATGTGCCACCTTGCGACCGCCTTCGATCCGGGCCAATACGCCCTGGTGCTTGGCCCCGGGGGCCATGCCGTCGAGCCGCTTGGCATCGGCCGCAATCACCTTGACGCCTTGCAGTTCGGCGTGTTGCAGCAGATCGCGGGCGCGCGCGTCGTGGCGCGTCGCATCGATGACGATTTCCTTGACCGAACCGGGGTCGTGGCGCAATTTGGCAGTTACGGCATGAAAGCCGTAGATCAGACGGGAAGACATGGCTGCTTTCGGAAAATTGAAGGCGCGATTTTACCGCGCCGGCCGCGACATGCCTGCGGCAAGAAGACGATTCAGGGACTGAGCGGAGTCTTCAATGCCGAATCGTCGCGCTCCACCCAGCGCATCAACATCATGTCGTGCAGTGCGACATGGTGGTTGATCCAACGGCCGAGCAAACCATCCAGTTCGCGCAGCAGATTGACCGTATTGTGCGATTCGAGCGAGGCAACGATCTGCTGGATCTTCGACGAAATCGCCGCGTGATCCTCCATATGGGCTTCGCACAGATCGCGATCGACCATGATCAACAGTGAGTCGCGCATGATCTCTTCTTCGGTCTTGAAGTGATCCAGGATGAACGACAACAGGTCGCCGAGCAGTCTGACAAGTTCGTTCTCGCACAAGGCTCGCCGCGCTTCGATACACCCCGAGCAGTTGCGGTAGCCTCGGAAATCGTCGCAAATCGAACGCGCCGCAATCATGCAGGCAAGCAATTGACGATGCTCGAAGTCGATCGACTTGTGACCGGTTTCCAGCGCCGCAGGCAAGGGCCCACCCGGCATCCAGTCTGTGGATTCAACGGACGGCACCAGCGCCGGAGCAAGTTGCTGGCATGTCACTGCATTGTTCGGCTGACTGCTCATTACACTTTTGTGCCCTTTCGACCAAGCCTTCTATTTTACGGCGAAATCCATAATTATGGATACACACTACAGTCAGCAACCAATTGGCCGATAAGGAATCAAAGCCAGTGTGGAACGAAAGGAAAGTTCGTGCTGACGGCGCATCAACGCTGCTGGGGTGTCGATCAATGGGCTGCATTTCTCAGCCGCCCGGCGTTGCCTTGCATGCCCCGCTCCAAAACCCAGTTGAGAGAACTGGAGGAAACCCGCGGCGACCGCCTGGCGGCGCGGGAGTTGTCCGATATTGCCGCAGCCGATCCCTTCCTCTGCCTGCATTTGCTGCGCGAAGCCGAAAGTCGCCGCGTCCAGCGCCTTGGCCACGAAACCACGACACCGCTCGGCGCCGTCATGCAACTCGGCACCGACCGTTTCCATCGACTGCTTCAGAACAGCCCGGAAACCGACGAGGCGAATCATGGCCTGGCGGCCTGCGAGGCGCGCGCTTTTTTGGCGAGCCGCCTGGCCCTGCGCTGGGGAACGGCGCGTGCCGACATCGTACCTGACGAAGTCGCGATGGCTGCTTTGCTGGCCGAGATCGGAGAGTTGCTACTCTGGTCGTTTGCACCGGAACTCCCGGAAACCACCATCGCCCTGCTGCGCAGTGGTCGCGCCCCGCGCAGCATGCAGGCCCAGGTAGATGCCTGGGGATTCCGCTTCAAGGACTTGACCCTGAAATGCGCCGCCATCTGGCATTTGCCGGCGCTCCTGACGCAACTGATTCGCGGCCTCGACAACAGTCGTGCCAACTACGCCCGCCTCTGTGTCGACACCGCACGCCACCTTGCGCACGGCGGCGCCGACGACCCAGCCCTGCCCTCGGACATCGCCGAAGCCAGCCACCTGATGCCCGGCGTATCGGTCGAATGGCTGGCTGAGCAACTACCCGGCCTCGACCAGGAACAGACTTCCCGCCTAGCCGCCCAAGCCCGGAAGCTACTTGCCCTCGAGGCTTGAACAGGACGGCGCCAGCACAACAGCCGATTGATCAACGCTTGCCGCGGACGGCCTTCTTGCTTGCCGTTTTGCTGACAACCTTGGCCCCCGACTTGGCTGAGCGAGCTTTAGCAGCAGCCTTGGGGCCGGCCTTTTTGGTCGCGCTCTTCTTTACGGCGGGCTTTTCGGACGACTTGCTGCGCTTGCCAGATTCAGCCTTGGCCACCGGTGTAACTGATTTAACCGCACCTCGCGCACGGGCCGGCTTGACCGGTGCCACCTGAGCAAGTAGCTTGGCCGCCAAACCGGTTACCACAGGCTTGCGGCTTACCTTGGCCGAGCTGCGCGGCGGTGGGTTGCTCCGACCGGCCGGCGCCTTTTCGGTCTTGACCAGCACAAAGTCGATCTTGTTGGATTCGAGATCGGCCCGCACCAGCTTGACGCGTACCCGGTCGCCCAGGCGGAAGCGCTGCCCGGTGCGTTCGCCAAGCATCTGGTGCTTGATGTTATCGAACTGGAAATAGTCCTCACCCAACTCCGAAACGTGCACCAGGCCTTCGACATAGACTTCGTCGAGAGCGACGAAAATACCGAAGGCGGTGACGGCGGAAATCGTCCCGTCGAACTCCTCGCCAACCCGTTCCTTCATGTAGAAGCATTTCAGCCAGTTCTGCACATCGCGTGTCGCCTCGTCGGCACGTCTTTCGGTACCCGAACAGCGCAAGCCGATTTCTTCCCAGTCGTCCCCCGGCACATATTTCTCGCCGGCCAGAACGGCCTTGATGGCGCGATGGACCAAAAGATCGGGATAACGCCGGATCGGCGAGGTAAAGTGGGTGTAATGCTCGTAGGCCAAGCCGAAGTGCCCGAGATTATCCGGGCTGTACATTGCCTGTTTGAGCGAACGCAACATGACTGTCTGCAACAACTGAAAATCGGGACGCGCCTTGACCTGCTCGAGCAAGACCGCGTAGTCCTTGGCGCGTGGATCATCGCCGCCGCCCAGCGCCAAACCGAATTCGCCGAGGAAACTCCGCAGGTTCTTGAGCTTTTCCTCGCCCGGCGTCTCATGGATTCGGTAAAGGCAAGGCTGCTTGTGCCGAGCCAGGAAATCCGAGGCACAGACGTTGGCCGCCAACATGCACTCTTCGATGACGCGATGCGCATCGTTACGGATCACCGGCACAATGTTCTCGATCTTCCCCTGGTCGTTGAAGACCATTTGGGTCTCGGTCGTCTCGAAGTCAATGGCACCGCGCTTGACGCGTGCCTTGTGCAAGGCCTGAAACAGCTTGTAGAGATGCTTGACGTGCGGCAAGACTGCGAGATGATCCACCGAGTCCGGCTTGGTTTCGCCGGAAAGCCAGGACCAGACAAGGTTATAGGTCAAGCGGGCGTGGGAACGGAAAACCGCCGGATAAAAGCGGTATTCACCGATCTTGCCGGCTGCGCTGATATCCATATCGCAAACCATGGCCAAACGCTCGACATCCGGGTTGAGCGAACAGATCCCATTCGACAGCTTCTCGGGCAGCATCGGAATCACCCGGCGCGGGAAATAGACCGAATTTCCGCGAGCCATGGCCTCGACATCTAGCGCCATACCCGGCTTGACGTAATGCGAGACATCGGCGATCGCCACCACCAGGCGCCAACCACGCCCCTTCTTCTCGCAATAGACGGCATCGTCGAAGTCGCGTGCCGTCTCGCCATCGATGGTCACCAAAGGCAATTCGCGCAAATCCTCGCGCCCCTTGAAATCGGTCTTGCGAACCTTGTCCGGCATCGCCTTGTTTTCTGCCAGTGCAGCTTTCGAGAACTCGAAAGGCAGATCGTGCTTGCGCAAGGCAATCTCGATCTCCATGCCCGGATCGGCGTAATTGCCGAGCACTTCGCTTATCCGGCCGATCGGCTGGGAAAATTTGCTGGGCTGTTCGATGATCTCGACCATTACCACCTGGCCGGACTGAGCCTTGATTTTGGCCTTGGGCTCAGGCGGCACCAGAATATCCTGGGCGATACGCTTGTTCTCCGGCACGACGAAGACCACGCCATGCTCGATGAAAACACGACCAACCAGCTTGCTATTGGCCCGTTCGGTCACTTCGACAATGCTGCCTTCCGGCCGGCCACGCCGATCCTGGCCCATGACCCGGACCAGCGCCCGGTCGCCATGCAGCACCTTGCCCATCTGGTGCTGATCGAGAAAGATGTCCGGGCTGCCATCATCCGGCACCAGGAACCCATAACCATCCTGGTGCCCCTGAATCCGGCCCGGGGTCAGACTGGCCCGCTCGGGCAGGATATAGGCCCCCTTGCGGTTGCGCATCAACTGGCCTTCGCGCTCCATGGCGCCCAGCCGACGCTGGAACATGTCCTTCTCGGCCGTCGTGATATCGAGCAGCTCAACCAGTTCGACAAATTCGACCGGACGCCCTTCGTCCGCCATGATCTGCATGATGTATTCGCGTGACGGCAACGGAAATTCGTAACGCACGGACTCGCGTTCAAAGAAGGGGTCGGCCCGGCGAATTTTTGTAAGTTTTTTTCTTGACATTTCGTATTCTTTCTCTATAATTCTTGCTCTTCGCACCTGTGCCCAGGTGGCGGAATTGGTAGACGCACTAGTTTCAGGTACTAGCGGGTAACTCCGTGGGGGTTCGAGTCCCTTCCTGGGCACCAGCGATTTTGATAGAAGGCCTTGTTCATGCAAGGCCTTTTTTCATTTCTGCGCCCGGCGCAGAAGTGCGGGCATTGTCTCACAGCCCATCGCCAACACCGGACCAATCTCTAGCCTTTTTGCAATTTCCAAAAACCCGCAAAAAAGACTTTACCCAGAGAAAAAAAACTATATAATGCGCGCTCTTCGCACCTGTGCCCAGGTGGCGGAATTGGTAGACGCACTAGTTTCAGGTACTAGCGGGTAACTCCGTGGGGGTTCGAGTCCCTTCCTGGGCACCAGCGATTTTGATAGAAGGCCTTGTTCATGCAAGGCCTTTTTTCATTTCTAGCCCCCCCTTCCCCACGCCACTCCTCGACAAGCACGAGCCAAGCCTCGCCTTGGCGAGCCCAAGCCTGCCTCACCACCGGCGCCTGTCCAAATAGTTAGCCTTGACATTAACTGCTTAGGCAGCTAATTTACTGCTCAAGCAGTAATTGATAAGGCAGTTAATAATGAACACGTCCCACCCGTTTTACCAAGCCGATACCTATACCCCCGAAAGCAGCACGGGCTATTTGATTAACCGCCTGGCGCAGACCATCACCCGGGAAATCGATCGGCGCATGGTTGATCTCGGCTTGACCGATGCACAATGGAAACCCCTTCTGCTGTTACGCCAGGGAAGTTGCCTCACCGCAGCCGATCTATCGCGGAAGGGCTGCCACGACACCGGCGCCGTCACCCGCTTGCTCGACCGCCTCGAAACCAAAGGTCTGATCCGTCGCGTCCGCTCGGAAGAAGATCGTCGAGTAATCAATCTCGAACTGACGGACGAGGGGCAACAGGTATCCGCCGAAGTGCCGAAAATCTTGTCCGAGCTGGCAAATCAGGTACTGACCGGTTTTTCGGATGAGGAATTCGTCATTTTCCGGAATTTGCTCAATCGCGCCCTGACCAATGCCCAGGCCTTGAGTCATGAAGGAATCCAGTCATGACGATTCGAAGCCGCCTCCTGGCGCTCGGCTGCTGCGCACTGCTGCTGGCTGGCTGTGCCAACTATTCGGGCATTCTCCCGGAAGCACTCAAATTCAACGACAGCAGCCTGGCCACCCATAGCGTCAGCTATGCCGACTGGCCGAAAGAAAGCTGGTGGCGCGACCTGCAAGACCCGGCCCTCGATGCGCTGATCGAACAGGCCCTGATCGACAGCCCCAGCCTGCAAGCGGCATCGGCCCGCTTGCGGCGGGCCAGCGCCATTGCCGGCGAAGCCGAGAGCGCCCTCTGGCCACGGATCAATGCATCGAGCAGCAATACCCGCGAACGTTTCAGCGAACGCGGCCTGATCCCGCCTCCCTACGCCGGCACGACACAAAGCATCAATGAACTGCAATTGTCCGGACAATGGGAAATCGATTTCTTCGGCAAGAACCGTGAGGCCCTGCAGGCAGCGCTCGGAGAAGTCCGGGCCAGCGAGGCTGAGCAGCAAGCCGCCCGGCAATTGCTGGCAAGCAATGTCGCCCGGGGCTACTACAACCTGGCTCGACTGCTCGCCCAGCGCGAACTGGCCGAAGCACGCCAGCAGCAACGCCAGGATCTGGCGCAACTGGTCGAACGGCGCTTCAAGGCCGGAATCGATACCCAGGTCGAACTCGAATCGGCCCGCGGCGTGATCCCTGAAAACGCCCGTGACATCGCTGCACTCGACGAGCAACTCGCTCTGGCCAGACACGCGCTGACGGCCTTGACCGGTAAATTGCCGGACGCCCTGGATACGCTCGCCCCCCGCTTGCCAGCCGTCGCCCCCCTCGCCTTGCCACAGGCTCTACCCGCCAATCTGCTCGGCCACCGCGCCGACGTCGTTGCCGCCCGCTGGCGAGTCGAATCGGCGGTACATGGCATGGATGCCACCAAGGCGATGTTCTACCCCAATATCAACCTCAACGCCTTCGCGGGTCTCTCCGCCATCGGCCTCAATCAATGGCTCGATTCAGGCAGCCGCCAACCGGGTATCGGCCTGGCGATCAGCCTGCCGATCTTCGATGCCGGTCGCTTGCGCAGCCTGTACCGGGTCTCCGCCGCCACGCTCGATGCCTCGGTCGCCAGTTACAACGGCACGCTGCTCGATGCCTTGCGTGATGTCGCCGACCAGCTCTCCACGCTGCAATCGCTGACCACCCAGATGGCACGCCAGCAGGCCACCCTGGCCAGCGCCCAACGCAGCTACAACCTGGCCTTGCAGCGCTACCACGCCGATATCGCCGACCGTCTCAACGTACTCAACGTCGAATCCGGACTCATTGCCCAACGCCGGGCCAGCATCGATCTGCAGGCTCGCTGGATCGACAGCCGGATTCGGCTGATCCAGGCATTGGGCGGCGGCTTCAAAGACACGAACGCGGCCCTGGCCGCTCAAGCAATCGACAACAAGCACAACTAGGTCACCCCACATTTACGGACGCCCACCATGACCACAGAGAACACACTCCCCGCCACTGGCGAACCCGAATCCCGGCGCAAGCGCCAACTCGTCCTGCTCGGCATCGTCTGTCTGCTTGCCGCCCTGGCCTACGGCCTGTACTGGATGTTCGTCGTCCGCTTCAAGGTCGATACCGACAATGCCTACGTTCAGGGTAACGTCGTACAGATCACGCCGCAGATCGGCGGCACCATCGTCGCCATCGAGGCGGACGATACCGACAACGTCAAACTCGGCCAGATGCTGGTTCGCCTCGACCCGGCCGACGCGCGGGTAGCGCTGGACCAGGCGGAGGCCCAATTGGCCGAAACCGTGCGCGAAGTTCGCGTCACCTTTGCCAACAACAATGCCCTGGCTGCCGCCATCGACAGCCGCCAGGCCGACCTCACGCGCGCCCAGGCCGAACTGGCCCGTCTGACCGCCGACCTGGCGCGTCGCGAACCGCTGGTTGACGGCGGCGCCGTATCCCGCGAAGAAGTCCAGCACCTGCAAACGGCCATCGCCAATGCCCGTTCGGCCCAGGCTGCCGCGACGGCCGGACTGGCCGAGGCACGTGAGCAACTGGCCAAGAACCAAAGCCTGACCGAAGGGACGACGCCGGAAACCCATCCCCGCGTGCAGGCCGCCGCCGGCAAGTATCGCGAAGCCTGGCTGGCCAGTAAGCGGCTGGGCATCGCCGCACCGGTCGCCGGCACCGTTGCCCGGCGCAGCGCCCAGGTCGGGCAGCGTGTCGCCAGCGGCGTACCCTTGATGGCGATCGTCCCGCTCGATCAGCTCTGGGTCGATGCCAACTTCAAGGAATCGCAACTGGAAACGCTGCGCATTGGCCAACCGGCCACCCTCACCGCCGACATCTACGGTCACCGTACCGAATTCAAGGGCACGGTCGCCGGCCTCGGTGCCGGCACGGGCGCTGCCTTCTCCCTGCTGCCGGCGCAGAACGCGACCGGCAACTGGATCAAGGTCGTGCAGCGGGTCCCGGTGCGTATCCAGCTCGACCCGCAGGAACTGGCCGCTCACCCGCTACGGGTTGGGCTGTCGATGGAAGTCTCGGTCGATGTACATGACCAGTCGGGCAAGGCTGTTACTGAAGCGACCCGTAGCGCCCCGGTGGCGAGCACGACGGTATTCGACGATCTCGACAAGGCAGCCGATGCCCGCGTCAACGCCATCGTCTCGGCCAACCTCGGCCATCCGGTCAACCTGAAGCGTGCCGGCTAAGGCGATCGCCATGCCCTACCCGCCCTCCACTGCGAGCCCCCGCCATGGCTGATCCAAAAGCTGCATACGCTCCGCCGCCGCCCCTGAGCGGCGGACAGCTGGTGATGGGCACCCTGGTGCTCTCGCTGGCCACCTTCATGAACGTGCTCGACTCTTCGATTGCCAACGTCTCGATTCCAGCCATCGCCGGCGACTTTGGCGTCAGCCCCAACCAGGGCACCTGGGTCATCACCAGCTTCGCCGTCTCGAATGCCATCTCGGTTCCCCTGACCGGCTGGCTGACCCAGCGCTTCGGCATGGTTCGCCTGTTCACGCTGAGCATCGCGCTGTTCGTACTGGCCTCGCTGCTCTGCGGGCTGGCACCGAACCTTGGTATGCTCATCCTGTTCCGCGTCATTCAGGGGCTGGTCGCCGGTCCGATGATCCCACTCTCCCAGGCCCTGCTGCTGCAGAGCTATCCCAAGGCCAAAGCCGGCACGGCGCTCGCCATGTGGTCGATGACGACGCTGGTCGCCCCGGTCATGGGACCACTGCTCGGCGGCTGGATTACCGACAACATGACCTGGCCATGGATCTTCTATATCAACGTGCCGGTTGGACTGTTTGCCGCCGTCATCACCTGGAACATCTACCGGGAACGCGACACGCCTACCCGCAAACTACCCATCGACAGCATCGGACTGGCTTCGCTGGTGATCTGGGTCGGCGCGCTGCAGATCATGCTCGACAAGGGCAAGGAACTCGACTGGTTCGCTTCACCGGAGATTGTCATCCTCGGACTGGTGGCCTTGATCGGTTTCGTCTTTTTCCTGATCTGGGAACTGAACGAGGATCATCCGGTGGTAGATCTGCATCTGTTCACCCGACGCAACTTCTGGGTCGGCACCGTCGCCCTGTCGCTCGGCTACGGCACCTTCTTCGGCAACGTCGTGCTGCTGCCACTCTGGTTGCAGCAGTACATGGGCTATACCGCAACCTGGGCCGGCATCATCATGGCGCCGGTTGGCCTAATGGCAATTCTGCTCTCGCCGCTAGTCGGGAAAACGACGCAAAAGATCGATCCTAGGCTCTATGCCACCATCGCCTTCTCGACTTTTGCCATCGTTTTGTGGATGCGCTCCAGCTTCAATACCAATGCCGACGTTGCCACCCTGATGATTCCGACCCTCGTCCAGGGGATCGCGATGGCCTTCTTCTTCATTCCGCTGGTTACGCTGACGCTGTCCGGGCTCAGTCCGGAACGGATTCCCGCCGCCTCCGGGCTGTCGAATTTCGCGCGGATTACCGCCGGTGCATTCGGTACATCGATTGCCACGACGCTTTGGGAAAACCGGGCAGCCGAGCATCATGCGCAACTGGTCGAATCCATCAACAACGCCAGCATTCCGGCGACCCAAGCCCTCAATCAACTATCCGGCCTCGGCCTGAGCCACGAACAGAGTCTGGGCTATTTGAACCGGCTGGTTGACCAACAGGCCTTCATGCTCAGCGCCAACGATATTTTCGCTGCTTCGGCGGCGCTATTCGTCGGGCTGATCGTCATCATCTGGTTTGCCAAACCGGTTCATGGCGGTGCCGTCGACGCCGGCGGCGCACACTGAAAGAAATAGTCCCCGGAAGCGCGTGATCCACCGGGGACTGCAATGACCTAGCCGAGAGCGATCAAGGGCGTTCCAGCCAATACAAGGCTGTGATCGTCTTGGCATCGCTGATCTCGCCGCGGAATACCGCAGCTTTGGCCTCTTCCGGCGATATCTCGATCACGTCGAGAAATTCGTTGTGATCCAGTTGTTTCTCGCCAGCCAGATGCAACTCGCGGGCGGCAAATATCTCGATACGCTCGTCGGAGTAGCCGATACAGGGATGCATCACCCCCAGGTGCTCCCACGAGGCCGCGACATAACCCGTTTCTTCGAGCAATTCGCGACGGGCGGTATCGAGGATAGGCTCCCCCGGATCAATTTTGCCAGCCGGCAGTTCAAGGAACACCCGGCGTAGCGGGTAACGAAACTGGCGCTCAAACAGCAGATTGCCGTTATCGAGAAAGGCCAGCACCACCACGGCACCGGGGTGAACGATATATTCGCGCGCCGATTCCTTACCATTTGGGAGGAGAACGCTATCCTTGCGCACCTCAAGCAATACGCCCTTGAACACTGTTTCGCTGGCGATCTCGGACTCGACCAGATGAGCATCGTGAGACATGGTTTCCTACTCCATAATGGAAAACGCCCCGAAGTTCGGGGCGTTGTTCAAGCAAACATCAGACTGGTATCAGAGCGAGCGCAACAAGGCGTAGGCGCAAAGCGACATGATGATTTGCGGGAAAATACCCAGTGCCGCGACAGCAAGACCATTGACCGAAATCAGGAAGCGCATGTCCATACCGGCAGAAATCGGGGTTTCATCAACCGGTGCATCGAAGTACATCAACTTGACGACCCGCAGGTAGTAGAACGCGCCGATCAAGGAGAACAGCACCGCGACAATCGCCAGCCAGTAGTAACCAGCAGCAACCACCGCCTGCAACACCGAGAATTTGGCAAAGAAGCCAATGAAGAACGGCACACCGGCCATCGAGAACATGACCATCAGCATGATGCCGGCAAACCACGGGCTGCGCTTGTTCAGGCCCTTGAAGTCATCCAGGTTCTCCGCTTCGAAACCGGCCCGGGACATCAACAGGATGACGCCGAAGGAAGCGGTCGACATCAGGACGTAGGCAATGACGTAGAACATCGACGAGCTATAAGCATTGAGTGCGTAACGCGCATCGCCACTTACCACACCAGTCGTAATACCCAGCAACATGAAACCCATGTGCGAGATCGCCGAATAAGCCAGCATGCGCTTTAGATTGGTCTGAGCGATCGCCGCCAGGTTACCGATGGCCATTGAAAGCACCGACAGGATGATCAACATGCCTTGCCAATCCTGGGCCTGGGTAATCAGGCCGTTGACCAGCAAGCGCATGACGATTGCAAATGCGGCCAACTTTGGCGCGGAACCGATCAGCAAAGTCACGGACGTCGGCGCCCCATGATAGACATCGGGAATCCACATATGGAACGGCACGACGCCCAACTTGAAGGCGAGACCGGCAACCAGGAACACCAAACCAAACACCAGAACAGTGCCATTCACGCCACCGCCCAAAAGGCGCTCGCCAACTGCGGTAATCTCTAGCGTGCCGGTTGCACCATAAATCATCGACATGCCATAAAGCAGCAACCCGGAAGCCAGCGCGCCAAGCACGAAATACTTCATCGCGGCTTCGGTCGATACGGCCGATTCGCGGTTCATCGCAACCATCGCGTAAAGTGACAACGAGAGCAGTTCCAGGCCCAGATAAACCGTCAGGAAGTGATTGGCCGAAATCATCACCATCATGCCCAGCGTCGCAAACAAGGCCAGCACGTAGTATTCGCCTTTGTTCATCACCGGACGATCGATGATGTAACCACGTGAATAGGACATCACGACGAAGACTGTCATGTACAGGAACAGCTTCAGCAGGTCGGACATCAAGTCATCGACGAACATATTGCTGAAGGTATAGGTGATTTCACCGGTACTGGTCGAGAACTGGATCAGCGCACAACCAACCAGGGTCAGTTGGGTCAGAACGAAAGTGACGGTGCGCCGGCTGTCCTTAACCAGCAAATCAATCATCAGGATGGCCAGGGCCATTGCTGCCAGGAAAAGCTCCGGGGCTGCGGGCAGGAGATCGGGAACAACGAAATTGTCGAACATGTCGGCTACCGTTTATTGAATCTTGCTGATGGCAATGTGACGCAGCAGGTCAGTGACCGAAGCGTGCATGACTTCCGTGAAAGGCTGCGGGTACAGACCCATCGCCAGCGTGCAGACAGCCAGTACGCCAAGAATGGCAAACTCGCGCTTGTTGATGTCGGTAAGCTCTTCAACGTGGTGATTGGCCACATCGCCGAAAATCACCCGCTTGTACATCCAGAGCGTATAGGCTGCACCGATGATCAGCGACGTCGCCGCCGCGAAGGCAACCCAGAAGTTGAACTTGGTTGCCGCCAAGATGACCATGAATTCGCCGACAAAGCCGGAAGTCGCCGGCAAGCCGGCATTGGCCATAGAGAACAGCATGAACAAGGCGGCAAACTTCGGCATGGTGTTGACCACGCCACCGTAGTCGGCGATCTGCCGACTATGCACGCGGTCGTACATGACGCCGATACAGAAGAACATGGCGCCAGCAACGAAGCCGTGAGAGACCATCTGAACCAGCGCGCCTTCGACGGCAAGCGGGCTGAACATGAAGAAACCCAGCGTAACGAAACCCATGTGGGCAATCGACGAGTACGCCACCAGCTTCTTCATATCTTCCTGAACCAGCGCGACAAAACCGATATAGACGACGGCGATCAGCGACATCGCCAAAACCAGACCGGACAGCTCATGCGACGCATCAGGAAGAATTGGCAGCGAGAACCGCACGAAACCGTAAGCACCCAGCTTCAGAGCGATTGCAGCCAGCACAATCGAGCCACCAGTCGGCGCTTCAACGTGAGCATCCGGCAACCAAGTGTGGACCGGCCACATCGGCACCTTAACGGCGAACGCAACCAGAAATGCGAGGAATAGCCAGATCTGCGGGCCAAGCGCGATAGGCATCTTATGCCATTCAAGAATCGAAAAACTACCGCCGGAATTGATGAACAGATACATCAGGGAGAGCAGCAGCAGCAAGGAGCCGAACAAGGTGTAGAGGAAGAACTTGAAGGCCGCATACACCCGGTTCGGGCCGCCCCACACACCGATGATCAGGTACAAGGGGATCAGCGAAGCTTCGAAGAAGACATAGAACAGTACGCCATCGAGCGAGGAAAAGATCCCATTCATCAAGCCCGACATGATCAGGAAGGCGGCGTTGTACTGTGCAACCTTGCTCTTGACCACTTCCCAGCCGGCGGCAACGACGATCACCGTAATGAACGCATTCAGCACGACAAACAGCATGGAAATGCCATCGACGCCGAGGTGATAGTTGATATTGAACCGAGGAATCCAAGATTTCAATTCAACGAATTGCATACCGCCATTGGCGATATCGAAACCGCTCCATAAAGGAATGGTCACCAAAAAACTCGCGATTGCCCCAAACAAGGCAAGAATCCGGGCTAAAGGTGCATTCCGGTCGGAACCGGTTGCCAGCACGGAAAAGCCGGCAACGATCGGAATCCAGATGGCGAAAGATAGCAGCGGGTAAGTCGACATGTTATTCCTTGCTTTTCTGCGAACTATTCACGGCTAGGCGCGGTTGATCCACAGGGTCATCAGCACGAAGACGCCGATGATCATGGTGAAAGCGTAGTGATAGACGTAACCGGTCTGGAAGAGACGGGTAATGGAAGAAATCCAACCAACAAGCTTGGCCGAACCATTGACGATAAAGCCGTCGATGATCGTGACATCGCCGCCACGCCACAGGACTTTACCCAGCAGACGAGCACCACCGGCAAGCACCAATTCGTTGATCTTGTCGAAGTAATACTTGTTTTCGAGCAGGGTATTGACCGCCGAAAACTTGCGTTGGATTGCGGCAGGAATATCCGGCCGCTTCATGTAGAAGAACCAGGACAAGACGACACCGGCCAGCGCGAGCAGGAAAGGCAGCGAAGTCAGCGCGTGAATGCCCATCGCGGCAGCACCATGGAATTCTTCCTTCAAATGCTCCATGGCAGGGTGAGCTTCATGATTGATATGAATGACACCCTCAAAATAATTACCGTAAAGCATTGGCTCAATGGCGAAGTAACCGATCAGCAGCGATGGGATGGCCAGCAGAACCAGCGGCAAGGTGACAACCCAGGGCGTTTCATGCGGCTTCTGACCCGGCGCCAAGCCGTGGTGATGCGCGTGATCGTCTTCATCGGCATGGTGCGCGTCGTGGTGGTCATCGTGGCCGGCTTTGCCAAAACGCTCCTCGCCGTGGAACACCAGGAAATACATACGGAATGAGTAGAAGGCAGTCACGAACACCCCGGCCAGGACGGCTGCGTAGGCGAAACCGGCGCCCGGGGTGTGAGACAACTGGACAGCCTCGATGATCGAGTCCTTGGAATAGAAACCGGAAAGGAACGGCGTGCCGATCAAAGCCAGCGAACCAACCAGCGAGGTAATCCAGGTGATGGGCATGTACTTGCGCAAGCCGCCCATGTTCCGGATATCCTGATCATGATGCATACCGATAATTACCGAACCAGCCGCAAGGAACAGCAGCGCCTTGAAAAATGCATGCGTCATCAGGTGGAAGATCGCGACCGAGTAAGCCGACGCACCGAGCGCCACAGTCATGTAGCCGAGCTGCGAAAGGGTCGAATAAGCGACGACGCGCTTGATGTCGTTCTGGATGATGCCAAGGAAGCCCATGAACAGCGCAGTGATGGCACCAATGATCAGCACGAAGGACAAGGCGGTAGTCGACAACTCGAACAACGGCGACATCCGCGAGACCATGAAAATGCCGGCAGTAACCATTGTTGCCGCGTGAATCAGGGCCGAGATCGGGGTCGGGCCTTCCATCGAATCGGGCAGCCAAACGTGCAGCGGAACCTGTGCCGACTTACCCATGGCGCCAATGAACAAGCAGATGCAAGTCACTGACAACAACGACCAGTCAGCCGAGCCCCAGATATTGATGGTGGCGTTGGCCAATTCAGGCGCTTTGGCGAATACGGTCGCGTAATCCAGCGAACCGAAATGCGCCAGAACCAGACCGATACCGAGAATGAAGCCGAAGTCGCCAACCCGGTTGACCAAAAACGCCTTCATGTTGGCAAAAATCGCCGTCGGACGAGTGTACCAGAAACCGATCAGCAGGTAGGAAACCAGACCGACAGCTTCCCAGCCGAAGAAGAGCTGCATGAAGTTGTTGCTCATCACCAGCATCAGCATGGAGAAGGTGAACAACGAGATATAGCTGAAGAAGCGGTTGTAGCCCGGATCATCGTGCATGTAACCGATGGTGTAGATATGCACCATCAAGGACACGAACGTCACCACCAGCATCATGGTGGTCGTCAGCGTGTCGATCAGGAAGCCTACCTCGAACTTGTAATCGCCGCTGGTCAGCCAGGTGTAAACCGGCCCGTTAAAGGTATGGCCGGCCTGAACATCCTTGAAGATGATCACCGAAAGAACGAAGGCCGCGGCGACACCGGCAATAGTGACCGTATGCGCCAGCCAGCGGGGAATAACGCGACAGAAGAGGCCGGCAACCGCTGCACCGAACAATGGTGCAAGTGGCACAAGCAGGTAAAGTTTCTGCATTTCCATGTTTAACCCTTCAGGCTGTCCAGGTCATCCACATGGATGCTCTTGAGATTGCGGAACAGCACGATCAGTATGGCGAGGCCAATGGCCGATTCGGCGGCGGCTACGGTCAAGATGAAGAAAACGAAAATCTGACCGGAAAGATCCTGAAGATAATGGGAGAAGGCCACAAAATTCATATTGACTGCAAGAAGCATCAGTTCAATGGCCATCAACAAAACCAGAAGATTTTTCCGGTTCAGGAAAATCCCGACAACGCTGACCGCAAAGAGAATCGCGCCCAGAATCAGGAAGTGCGAAAGAGAGAGAGTTAGCATAGTCTTCCCGGTGCTCAGTCTTTTTCAACCGGCATCTGCAGCACGCGGACGCGATCCTTCGCCTTGACGAAGACCTGCTGATTCGGGTTGGTGTACTTGGTCTTCTTGGGACCACGGTAAGTCAGAACGATCGCCGCGATCATGCCAACCAGCAGCACGATGGAAGCGAGTTCAAACGGATAGACGTAGTCGCTGAACATCAAGGCGCCGATACTCTTGGTATTGGAAATGCCGGCTGGCAGAGCGACATCCGCTGCGGGAACCTGGAAGTACTTGCTGCCAAGCACGAGGCCCATTTCCAAAACCATCAGCATCCCGAGGATGGCGCCGAGCGGCAGATAATTCCAGAATCCCTGGCGAATCCGATCGAGGTTGATATCCAGCATCATCACAACGAACAGGAAAAGAACCATGACCGCGCCGACATAGACGAGGATGATCGCAATCGCCAGGAACTCTGCTTGCAACAACGACCAGATGCCCCCGCAGGTAAAGAAAGCGAGAATCAGGAACAAGGCGGCGTGAACCGGATTACGCGCGGTAATCACACGCAGGCTGGCGACAATCAAGATTGCCGACAGGAAGAAAAAAACCAGTGTCTGAAAATCCATCACTTGCACCCGTTATCGGTAAGAGGCATCGAGTTCCCGATCCTTGGCGATCTGCTCTTCGTAGCGATCACCATTGGCCAGCAACATCTGCTTCGTGTAGTACAGGTCACCACGCTTCTCGCCGTGGTACTCGAACACGCGAGTCTCGACAACGGCATCGACCGGACAAGCCTCTTCACAGAAGCCGCAGAAAATGCACTTGGTCAAATCGATATCGTAGCGAGTGGTGCGGCGCGAGCCGTCATCACGCGGTTCAGCCTCGATGGTGATGGCCAAAGCCGGACAAATCGCTTCACACAATTTGCAGGCAATACAGCGCTCTTCGCCGTTCGGATAACGACGCAAGGCGTGCAAGCCACGAAAACGGAAGCTTTGCGGCGTCTTTTCCTCGGGGTACTGGACGGTAATCTTACGGGCAAAGAAATATTTGCCGGTGACCGCCATACCTTTCAACAGCTCCTTGAGGAGCAGGCTGTTGAAGATTTCCTTCATCGAACCCATCAGTCTCTCCTCACTTCCAAATATTCAGCGGGGACATCATCCAGCATCCCACGACAACCAACCAAACCAGGCAGACCGGCACAAACACCTTCCAGCCCAGACGCATCAACTGATCATAGCGATAGCGCGGAAACGTTGCACGGAACCAGAGGAACAGGAAAAGGATGGCTGACATCTTGGCCAACAGCCAGAAGATGCCATCCGGCAGGAATCCAACCGGAGAAAGCCAGCCGCCAAGGAACAGGATCGAGGTCAAAGCAGAAACCAGAATCATGTTGGCGTATTCTGCGAGGAAAAACACCGCGAAAGCCATGCCGGAATATTCGACGAAGAAGCCGGCAACGATTTCGGACTCACCTTCCGCAACGTCGAAGGGCGCACGATTTGTTTCGGCCACGCCGGAAATCAGATAAACCATGAACATCGGCAGCAGCGGCAACCAGTTCCACGACAAGAAGCCCAGACCGATACCGGCCAGACGCCCCTGATGCTGTGCATTCACGATATCAACCAAATTGAGGCTGTTTGACACCATCAAGACGCAAATAAGGGAGAAGCCCATCGAGATTTCGTAAGAAACCATCTGAGCGGCCGAACGCATTGCACCGAGGAAGGCGTACTTGGAGTTGGAAGACCAACCCGACAAAATAACGCCATATACCCCCATCGAAGTGATCGCCATGATGTAGAGCAGACTGGCATCAATATTGGCGAGGACCAGCGAATCGGTGAAAGGGACAACCGCCCAAGCAGCCAAAGCGGGAGCCAACGCCAACATCGGAGCAATGACAAATATCCCCTTGTTGGCGCCGGTTGGCACGATGACTTCCTTGAGCAAGAGCTTCAGGCCGTCGGCAATCGGTTGAATCAAGCCCAGTGGTCCAACCCGATTCGGCCCGATCCGAACCTGCATGAAACCAATGACCTTACGTTCGAAGTAGGTCAGATAGGCGACGCCTAGCATCAACGGCGCGACAATCAGAACAATCTTGATCAGGGTCCACACCCCCGGCCAAATCCCGCCGAAGATACCCTGTCCGAAATTCATCACTGCGTCCATTTATGCACGCTCCACGGAAATCAGGCCAAACATCTCGCCCAGCGCAGCCGTCGTGACGTGTGCCGCAGCAACGCGGACACAACCGAGCGGCACATTGTTGTCGGCCTTGGCGACCAGAATGGTTTCACCATTACCCTGTTTGACGCGAACCTGAGCACCGGCGGCTAGACCAAGCTGAACCAGGGTGTGCTCGTTGATACGAGCCGTCGGCGCGACGCCATCGGCAGTCTGTTGAAGTGCAGGCGATCGACGCGCCATCGCATCGGCAAAATGGATCGGCACATCGGCGATACGTTGCAGGCCCTCTACCGCAGCGGGCAACGAAATCGAGACACCATTCAGACCATTGTCGAGATTACCGACGAACTCGGCCCCCTTACCCAGCACTTCATCACGTACCGCTTCGCTGGATTCATAAGCGAAACCATCAAGCGCCAGAACGTTACCGAGAACGCGCAGCACCTTCCAAGCGGGACGGGCATCCCCCCTCGCCTTGGCCACGCCATTGAAACTCTGCACGCGCCCCTCGATATTGACGAAGGTGCCAGCTGTTTCAGTGTAAGGCGCGATCGGCAGAATAACGTCAGCGTAATCGAGAGCCAGTTCGTTCTTGAAAGCCGACGCGAATACGACCAGACTGGCTTGCTTCAGAGCTTCGAAGGCGACTTGCGGATTGCCATAATCGAATTCCGGTTCAATGCCAAGCAGGAAATAGGCTTTGCGCGGCTGTTCGAACATCTGACGAGCGTTGGCACCGGACGGCAGTGCCCAGCCGGCGTGTCCGCCAACCACATTGGCGGCTTCACCGAGGAAACCAACAGTAGCGCCAGTCAGTTTGCCAAGCTCAAGCGCCAGAGCGTGCAATTGGGTGGCTTGCGCAGACTGGGTCGCGACATTGCCAAGGAAAACCGCGCGCTTTTCGCCTTCAAGGAGACTCCGTGCAATTTTCGTGCTGGTCTCGCAGACAACGACGCCTTCAAGGCCCGCCGGCATGGCAGCGCCCTTTAGCTCGGCAGCGCTCTTGACCACGGCGGCCAGAGACTGTGCCAGTTGGGAGGGAGCAACCGTGAGGTTAGCGTGCAACTGGATTAATTGATCGTCAGAAGTCACCGACAGCAAGCTGACCTTGGTGTATTTCTTGGCCGCCTGGCGCAGGCGCTGGGCGATCAATGGATGATCCTTGCGCAGGAAAGAACCAACCACCAGCGCAGCGTCGAGATCCTTGATCTCGGCTAGCTTGAGGCCCAACCAGGGGGTACCAGCGCGCTTGAAATCGCTACCGAAATCCAACTGGCGCGGACGGAAATCGACGTTACCACTACCCAAGCCTTTGAAGACCTTACCCAGTAGATAGAGTTCTTCCAAAGTCGAAGCCGGGTTGGCCAACGCAGCGATTGCATCGCCACCGTGGGTGCGCGCAACATCCTTGAGACCGTGAGCGACATAATCGAGCGCCACGTTCCAGTCGCACTCCTTCCATTCGCCCCCCTGCTTGACCATCGGCTTTGTGAGCCGTTGGTCCGAATTCAGGGCTTGGTAGGAGAAGCGCTCCTTGTCGGAGATCCAGCACTCGTTAACTTCTTCGTTTTCACGCGGCAGGACGCGCATCACGTTGTCGTGCTTGACCTGGACCACCAGGTTGGCACCAACGGAATCGTGCGGACTGACCGACTTGCGTCGTTGCAGTTCCCACGAGCGGGCGGTGTAGCGGAAAGGCTTGGAAGTCAGCGCTCCGACCGGGCAAAGGTCGATCATGTTGCCCGATAGCTCGGAATCGACCGTGCGACCGAGGAAGGTGGTGATCTCGGAATGCATGTTGCGATTCGCCATACCGAGTTCCATGATGCCGGAAATCTCCTGGCCAAAGCGCACGCAACGGGTACAGTGAATGCAGCGGCTCATTTCCTCCATGGAAATGAGCGGCCCGACATTTTTGTGGAAAACGACGTGTTTTTCTTCGGTGTAGCGGCTTTTCATCGGACCGTAACCGACCGACATGTCCTGCAACTGGCACTCGCCGCCCTGATCGCAGATCGGGCAATCAAGCGGATGGTTGATCAGCAGGAACTCCATCACACCCTTCTGTGCCTTGACGGCCAGCTCGGAATGCGTGAATACCTTCATGCCATTGGTCACCGGCGTTGCGCAAGCAGGCAACGGCTTCGGCGCCTTTTCCACCTGCACCAGACACATCCGGCAGTTGGCGGCAATCGAGAGTTTTTTGTGGTAGCAGAAATGCGGAATGTACACACCAACCTGCTGCGCGGCGTCCATCACCGTGCTGCCGTCGGGCACTTGCGCTTTCTTGCCGTCGATTTCGATTTCTAGCATGTCGCTACCTTGTAGCCAGTTCTTTTATCTATCACTTGGCAGGTTTCACTCAGACCGAAGCCTTGTGGAAACCACTACCCGCCCACTGCACATCCTTCGGAACCAGACACGTCTTGTTCTCGATGTGGTATTCGAATTCGCTGCGGAAATGCTTGATGAAGCTCTGCACCGGGAAGGCTGCAGCATCACCAAGAGCACAGATGGTGCGACCGGCGATATTGCCCAGGACACTGTTCAGCAAATCGAGATCTTCCGGCTTGCCGAGACCGTTTTCGATGCGATGAACCACCTTGTACATCCAGGCGGTGCCTTCGCGACAGGGGGTGCACTGGCCGCAGGACTCTTCATGGTAGAAGAAGGACAGGCGCTCCAGCGCCTTGACCATACAGACAGTCTCGTCCATGACGATGACAGCACCGGAACCCAGCATCGAACCGCCTTTGCTGATCGAATCGTAATCCATGGTGCAATCCATGATCACGTTTGCCGGCATGACCGGAGCGGAAGAACCGCCAGGAATTACTGCTTTGAGCTTACGCCCGCCCCGCATCCCGCCACACATTTCAAGTAATGTGGCAAATGGCGTACCAAGCGGAATCTCGTAATTCCCCGGACGATTCACGTGCCCGGAAACCGAGAACAACTTGGTTCCGCCGTTATTCGGCTTGCCAAGATTGAGAAACTCTTCACCACCCATCTTCAAAATGAAGGGTATCGATGCAAAGGTCTCAGTGTTGTTGATCGTCGTCGGCTTGCCGTACAGACCGAAAGAGGCCGGGAACGGCGGCTTGAACCGCGGCTGGCCTTTCTTGCCTTCGATGGATTCGAGCAATGCGGTTTCTTCGCCGCAGATATAGGCGCCGTAACCGTGGTGTGCGAAGAGCTCGAAGCTGAATTCCGAACCGAGTATTTTCTGACCGATAAAGCCCGCGGCGCGCGCCTCGTCTAGCGCAGCCTCGAAACGCTGGTAGATTTCCCAGATTTCGCCATGCACGTAGTTGTAACCTCGAGTGGCGCCCATCGCATAGGCTGCAATAGCCATACCTTCAATCACCGCGTGCGGGTTGTAGGCCATGATATCGCGATCCTTGAAAGTCCCCGGCTCGCCTTCATCCGTATTGCAGACAATGTATTTGTCACCCGGGAACGAACGCGGCATGAATGACCACTTCAGACCGGTCGGGAAACCGGCGCCGCCACGACCACGCAGAACCGACTTCTTAACCTCGCCGATGACATCTTCCTGCGACAGCTTGTTTTCCAGGATACGGCGCAGTTGGCTGTAGCCACCGCGCGCCACGTAATCCTGCAGCCGCCAGGTTTTGTCGCCGTCCAGCCCTTCCATGAGGACGCCATTGATCGAGCCAAGCATCGCCATTATTTGCACTCCTCAAGCAGCTTGTCGATCTGTTCCGGATGCATGTGGCTGCACATCGAACGATTATTCACGATGAAAACCGGTGCGTCGCCGCAGGCGCCCATACACTCGCCTTCTTTGAGCGTGAATTTGCCATCGGGGGTGGTTTCGCCATAGCCGATACCCAGCTTCTTCTGCACATATTCGCCGGCATGATAGCCACCGGACAGCGCGCAGGGCAGGTTTGTACAGACCGTGATCTTGTACTTGCCGACCGGCTTCAGGTCATACATGTTGTAGAAGGAAGCCACTTCGTAAGCCGCCATCGGCGGCATACCAAGATAAACGGCTACCGCCTCGATAGCTTCCGGAGGCAGCCAGCCTTTTTCTTCCTGGGCATGCGCAAGACAGGCCATGACCGCAGACTGTTTCTGATCTACGGGGTACTTGGCGACTTCGCGCGCGAATTTCTGGAGGGTTTCAGCGGAAAACATCAGCGGTCGATCTCGCCAAAAACAATATCCTGGGAACCGATAATCGTAACGACGTCGGCAAGCATGTGGCCCCTGGACATTTCGTCCATACCGGCCAGGTGAACATAACCCGGAGCCCGGATCTTCATCCGGTAAGGCTTGTTGGCACCATCGGAAATAAAATAGATGCCGAATTCACCCTTCGGGTGCTCAACAGCAGAGTAGGCCTCACCCGCGGGAACATGAATGCCTTCAGTAAAGAGTTTGAAATGATGGATCAACTCTTCCATGTTGGACTTCATGCCTTCACGCGAAGGTGGCGCCACCTTGTGGTTTTCGGTGATAACCGGCCCCGGGTTGGCACGCAACCAGGCGATACATTGCTTGATGATCTTGTTCGATTGGAGCATTTCTTCCATACGAACCAGATAACGGTCATAGCTGTCGCCATTGACACCGACCGGCACATCGAAATCAATCTTGTCATAAGCCGCATAAGGCTGCTTCTTGCGCAAATCCCAGGCAATGCCGGAACCACGCAGCATCGCTCCGGTAAAGCCCATTTGCCTGGCACGCTCGGGAGTGACGACACCAACATTGACCAAACGCTGCTTCCAGATACGGTTGTCAGTCAGCAGAGTGTGATACTCGGCATGATAGGTCGGGAAGCGGTTGGTAAAGTCTTCGAGAAAGTCGAGCAACGAGCCGCTGCGATTCTCGTTCTTTTCCTTGGCCGCCTTGGCATTGGTCCAGGTCGACTCCTGGTACTGCGGCATGCGATCCGGCAAGTCGCGATAAACACCGCCCGGACGATAGTAGGCTGCGTGCATGCGTGCACCGGAGACAGCCTCGTAGGCGTCCATCAGGTCTTCCCGCTCGCGGAAGGTGTACAGCGCCATGGTCATGGCACCGACGTCCAGCGCGTGACAACCGATCCACAACAAGTGATTGAGGATGCGCGTGACTTCGTCAAACATCGTGCGGATGTATTTGCCACGCTCCGGCACTTCAATGCCGAGCAACTTTTCAGTCGCCAAGCAGTAAGCGTGTTCGTTGCACATCATCGACACGTAGTCGAGACGATCCATGTAGGGCACGGATTGGACCCAGGTCCGGGTCTCGGCCAGTTTTTCGGTGGCACGATGCAGCAGACCGATATGCGGGTCGGCACGCTGGACGACTTCGCCATCCAGTTCCAGCACCAGACGCAGCACACCGTGCGCCGCCGGGTGTTGCGGACCGAAATTGAGGGTGAAATTGCGGATGTCAGCCATGGGCGGTATCCCCGAAAGTGTCTTCGCGCACAATGCGCGGGGTATTTTCGCGCGGCTCGATGGTCACCGGTTGATAGATCACACGCGCCTGATCCGGGTCGTAACGCATTTCGACATGGCCGGAAATCGGAAAATCTTTTCTGAACGGATGGCCGATAAACCCGTAGTCCGTCAGAATGCGACGCAAATCGCTATGACCGACGAAGGCAATACCATAAAGATCAAATGCCTCACGCTCAAACCAGTTCACACTGGTCCAAACCCCGGTCACCGAAGCGACAGAAGGAAACTCGTCGTCCTCAGCAAACACCCGAACGCGCAAGCGCCAATTGTTTGCCAGAGACAACAAATGCGACACTGCGGCAAAGCGCCTCCCCTGCCAAGCACCATCGCCATAGGTGGAGTAATCCACGCCACACAGATCAATGAGCTCTTCGAAGCCCAACTCGGCCTCATCACGCAAGGCGCGCATTACGGAAAGATAGTCGGCTGCAGCAACCTCAATGGTCACCTCGCCCAAAGCAACCACCAGCGACACAATCTTGTCACCGAGATGCTTTTGTAGATTTTGGCTAAGCGTTTCCAGCTTGGCGGACATAGTGATCAGCCTTGGCAATTAACGAGCAATGGTATTGGTTCGACGAATCTTGTTCTGCAGCTGAATTAGCCCATATAACAAGGCTTCAGCAGTCGGCGGGCAGCCCGGCACATAGATATCAACCGGCACAATCCGATCACAACCACGCACGACAGAATAGGAGTAATGGTAGTAACCACCACCATTGGCACAGGACCCCATCGAGATCACCCAGCGCGGTTCGGACATCTGGTCATAGACCTTGCGCAAGGCCGGTGCCATTTTGTTCGTCAACGTGCCTGCCACAATCATCACATCGGACTGGCGCGGACTGGCACGAAAAACAATACCAAAACGATCCAGGTCGTAACGAGCACAGCCCGCGTGAATCATCTCGACTGCGCAACAAGCAAGACCAAAGGTCATCGGCCACATCGAGCCCGTGCGCATGTAATTAATTAGCTTATCGGCCGTCGTAGTAACGAAGCCCTCTTGGAGAATACCTTCAATAGCCATGCTTTATTCCCATTCCAGCGCACCCTTGGCCCAGGCATAAACATAGCCGATAACCAGAATGGCAACGAAAACCAGCATTTCGATGAAACCGAACAATTTAATCGATTCGGTCGCGACAATATCCTTGAAGACAGTAGCCCAAGGAAAAAGAAACGCAATTTCCAGATCAAACAGAATGAAGAGAATGGCAATCAGGTAATAGCGCACATCGAATTTCATGCGCGCATCTTCAAATGCCTCAAAGCCGCACTCATAGGGAGATAGCTTTTCGGGATCAGGCCGGCTTGGACCGAGCAAAAAACCCATCGCAACAGGCAGCACGCCAATTGCAACCCCCACCAGCACGAACATCAGGATTGGAAAGTAGTTTTCCATCATCCGCCGCCAATTTTCAGTTTCTTGTAAGAAACAGCAAGCCTTGCGACCACTGCCCCAATTGGTGCCGACGGCGAGACTCGAACTCGCACAGCTTGCGCCACTACCCCCTCAAGATAGCGTGTCTACCAATTTCACCACGTCGGCACTAGTTTTTGGCCACTTAGCGAGGAACATTACCAAGCGGCCAGGCACATCATTTTGGTATGTCTTTCGCCTTAGAACCCGCGCCAGCAGGAACAGAAGGCGAATCAGTAGCAGCCGGAGCCGGCTGCGAAACCGCCTGCGATTGTAACGTTTCTTGCATCACACTACCAGTCGTTTTTGGCTTATTGGACGCAACATAGGCCAGCGTCAGACTTGTAACGAAAAAGACAGCCGCAAGAATACCGGTCATACGACTAAGAAAATTTGCCGAACCAGAGGCACCAAACAAACTCCCTGAAGCCCCGCTCCCAAAAGCCGCTCCCATATCAGCCCCCTTGCCATGCTGAACCAGCACCAAGCCGATAATCACCAGAGCAACCAGAATATGGACCGTCAATACCAAGGAAAACAACCAGTTCATTTCAACACCTATCAATTTGCAGCACGGCAAATCGCAAGAAAATCTTCCGCAACCAACGCAGCCCCACCGATTAAACCACCATCGACATCAGGCTGCGCAAACAATTCAGCCGCACCTTGCGGCTTAACACTACCACCATACAAAACACGAAGACCGGCAGCGACCTGCGGCGACAACAAAGCCACTTGCGCCCGAATCGCTTGATGCACCTCCTGAGCCTGCCCCGGCGTTGCCGTCAGACCAGTCCCAATCGCCCAAACCGGCTCATAGGCGACAACTACATCAGCCATTGCACCCACACCAAGCAACTCAATGACCGCAGCAAGCTGCCGAGAAACAACTTCGAGCGTCCGACCTGCCTGGCGATCAGCCAACACCTCACCCACGCACAACACAGGGGACATACCTACTGCCAGAACCGCAGCACACTTCTCCGCCACCAGTCGATCGGACTCACCAAACAAAGTGCGGCGCTCCGAATGACCGACCAAAACATAACGACAGGAAAAGTCGGCCAACATCCGGGCCGAAACCTCCCCCGTATACGCCCCAGCCTCACACTGGGAGACATTCTGCGCCCCCAGAGCAATAGCTGAATCCTGCAATCTCGCACCAACCTGCGCCAAGTAGGGATAAGGCACGCACAGCAAAACTTCACACGCGACATCTCCCGAACCAGCCAATATACCGCTCAGCAACCCTTCATTGAAACGAAGATCGCCGTTCATTTTCCAGTTTCCGGCAACGAGCTTTTTTCGCATGAAATGTTCAGAACTGCGTGGCAAAAACCTTCGAATTATAGCCGGCAGCGCACTTTACGGTCAATATTAGCCAACGCTAGGCAGACTGCACGACCTCTCTGACCACCTGCGCCAACTCCTCGGCTGCGGCAATCACCTCCGAATGAACCTCTCCTTCAACCATGACCCGAAGCAAAGGCTCGGTCCCCGACGCGCGCAACAACACACGGCCCCGACCAGCCATCCGCAGCTCGACCGCACACAGCGCCGCCTGAATTACCGGGTCATCCTTCCAGGGAAATCCTTTGGCTATTGTCACGTTGATGAGTTTCTGCGGATACAGGACCAGCCCACCCAACAATTCCGCCAGGCTAGCCTTCGATTCTCGCATTGCGGCGAGTACCTGCAGGCCAGCCACCGTGCCATCGCCTGTCGTATGACGATCCAACGTCAGGATATGTCCCGAATTTTCGCCACCAAATAACCAGCCCTTACGATTCAACATCTCGACGACGTAGCGATCTCCAACAGCCGCGCGCGCAAAAGGTATCCCTTTTTTGGCAAAAGCGTGCTCCAAAGCCAGGTTGCTCATCAATGTTCCAACTACACCGGCCACTTCGCCGTGACGTGCTCGCCCACAAACAATTGCATAGAGCAATTGATCCCCGTCATAGAGAACACCGTTTCGATCAACCATCTGGATACGATCCGCGTCGCCATCGAGAGCAATACCCAGATCCGCCTGATGAGCCAGCACCGCATCGACTAGCGCCCTAGGCGCCGTCGCCCCAACAGCATCATTAATGTTCAAACCATTCGGCTGGGCACCGATCGTCACAACCTCGGCGCCCAATTCATGGAACACGTCTGGAGCGGTTTGATATGCGGCACCATGTGCGCAATCGACAACAATCTTCAAACCGCGCAAATCGAGATCATTTGGAAATGTACTCTTGCAAAACTCGATGTAGCGCCCTCTTGCATCGTCGATCCGCCTAGCCCGCCCCAGCCCCGCCGAAGGCACACACCCCATGGGCTGATCGATCAAGCCTTCGATTGCCTGCTCTACTTCGTCTGGCAGCTTGGTTCCCTGAGCAGAAAAAAACTTGATTCCGTTATCGTAATAAGGGTTGTGCGAAGCAGATATCACAATTCCCGCCTGCAAACGCAGTGCGCGCGTCAGATAAGCCACCGCTGGCGTCGGGATTGGCCCGACCAGACAAACATCGACTCCCGCAGCCGCAAAGCCAGCCTCAAGGGCCGATTCAAGCATATAGCCGGACAACCGGGTATCTTTGCCAATCAAAACCGAAGGGCGCTCCCCTGCCGCCATGCCCGCACTCTGCTGCAAAACCCGCCCCGCGGCATAACCTAGGCGCATCACAAAGTCTGGCGTTATCGGAGACTGTCCGACACGCCCTCTCACGCCATCCGTACCGAAATATTTCCTACTCACAACCCTCTCCCTGGTTGACCGCTGCAAGCACCGCCAACGCATCACGCGTTGCCGCGACATCATGCACCCGCAGTATTTTCGCACCGTTTTGCGCCGCCAACATTGCCGCTGCGACACTGGCCGCCTCGCGCCGCTCCACGGGCCTCCCAGTGATCGCACCCAGCATCGATTTGCGCGACACACCAACCAATACCGGGATATCACCCGAAACCAAGTCAGGCAAAGCGCGGAATAGCGCGATATTTTGCGCCAACGTTTTACCGAATCCGAAGCCAGGATCAAGTACAACTCGCTGTCTCGATACCCCTGCCGCATCGCACCGTTCAAGCTGTCCGAACAGAAATTGGCGCACCTCCGCAACCACATCAACATACTCCGGCGCCAACTGCATCGTCCCCGGCTCCCCCTGCATATGCATGATGCACACCGCACAGTCACTCTCGGCAAGCAACTCAAATGCACCTGGATTGCGCAATCCACTGATATCGTTAAACAACGAGGCGCCTGCAGCGATAGCTGCCCGCATCACCGCTGGTTTGTAAGTATCAACCGAAATCGGCACCCCCCAATCCTTAATTTGCTCAAGCACAGGGACCAATCGCGCCAGTTCATCGCTTTCCGACACCGGAGCCGCGCCCGGTCGCGAAGACTCAGCACCAATATCCAGAATATGCGCTCCGGCATCAAGCTGAAATCGTGCATGCGCCACGGCTCGCTCAATATCACCACCGACCCCGTCGGAAGAAAACGAGTCCGTCGTCAAATTGACAATACCCATTACCAAAGGCTGACTCAGAGAGAGTCGATATTTACCACACTGAAGAATTGACATAGCCCAAAACAAAAAGCCGGGAGCAAGCCCCCGGCTGTCAAAACGAAATAGTCAGATCAAGCTGGCGCCGCCGCACTCGGCTCAGCGCCCGGCGGGGTTTCCGTTCGGGTCGAACGCGTTGCCCCCTGCGAAGGCTTGGGCGGACGCGGAGGTTTGCCGGACATAATGTCATCAATCTGCTCGGCATCAATCGTTTCCCACTCCAACAAAGCCTTGGTCATTGCCTCAACCTTGTCGCGATTATCCTCGAGCAGTTGGCGAGCTAGTGCATACTGCTCGTCAATAATGCGGCGGATTTCCGCGTCAACCTTCTGCATGGTCGCCTCGGAAACATTCTTATGTTGCGTCACCGAACGGCCGAGGAAAACCTCGCCGTCATTCTCGCCATACACCATCACACCCAGATCCGACATCCCGTAACGCGTCACCATGTCACGCGCCATCGATGTCGCGCGCTCGAAATCATTCGAAGCCCCGGTAGTCATCTGGTTCATAAACAGCTCTTCAGCAACCCGACCACCGAACAGAACAGCGATCCGACTCATCAGATATTCGCGATCGTAGGCATAACGGTCTTGCTCAGGCAACTGCATGGTCAACCCCAAGGCGCGGCCACGCGGAATGATAGTGACCTTGTGCACCGGATCAGACTTCGGCACCAGCTTGGCAACAACGGCATGCCCGGACTCGTGATACGCCGTATTCATTTTCTCGTCTTCGGTCATCACCATGCTGCGGCGCTCGGCGCCCATCATGATCTTGTCCTTGGCCTTCTCGAAGTCTTCCATGTCTACCAAGCGCTTGCTACCACGCGCCGCAAACAATGCCGCCTCATTAACAAGGTTAGCGAGGTCGGCACCGGAAAAACCCGGCGTACCGCGCGCGATGATATCCGCCTTGACGTCACCGGCAATGGGCACTTTGCGCATATGGACCTTGAGAATCTCCTCGCGACCGCGAATATCCGGCAGCGGCACAACAACCTGACGATCGAAACGGCCAGGACGTAGCAGCGCCGGGTCAAGGATATCCGGACGATTGGTTGCAGCAATCACGATAATCCCGCTATGCCCCTCGAAACCGTCCATCTCGACCAACAACTGATTCAGCGTCTGTTCGCGCTCGTCATTACCACCGCCAAGACCAGCGCCACGATGACGGCCGACCGCATCGATCTCATCGATAAAGATGATACACGGCGCATGCTTCTTGGCATTCTCGAACATGTCGCGGACACGAGCCGCACCCACACCGACAAACATTTCGACAAAATCCGAACCTGAGATACTGAAGAAAGGAACCTTCGCTTCGCCAGCAATGGCCTTGGCGAGCAAGGTCTTACCAGTACCCGGATTGCCGACCATCAGCACGCCCTTGGGAATACGGCCACCCAGTTTCTGAAATTTTGAAGGATCCCGCAGAAAATCGACCAGTTCTTGAACCTCTTCCTTGGCCTCATCGCAACCAGCCACATCAACGAACGTAATGGTGTTCTGGGCTTCATCGGTCATGCGAGCCCGCGACTTGCCGAAGGAAAAAGCACCGCCCTTCCCCCCGCCCTGCATCTGACGCATGAAAAACACCCAAACGCCAATCAACAAGAGCATCGGAAACCAACTGACAAAAAGATTCATCAGGAAAGAAGGTTCCTCTTCCGGCTTAGCCTCGATCTTGACGCCATTTTTGAGCAAATCGGAAACCAGCCAAAGATCCGGTGGGGCATATGAGGTAATCCGCTTACCGTCAGTCGTGGTGGCTTTCAACGTCCGGCCCTCCATGACAACCTTGGTGATACGCCCCTGCTTCACCTCTTCAATAAACTGGGAGTATTCGATCGACCCTTGTGTAACTTGACGGGTATTGAACTGATTGAACACAGTCATCAGCACGAGGCCAATTACCAGCCAAATTGCGAGGTTTTTGAACATGTTGTTCAAGCTTGCTCTCCTTTTGCAGCGTCGAGAGATAAAAGTGCCATTCTATACACAACTATCAACGCAATATACGACCGAGCAAATATAGCTCGGCACTTCGATCCCGAGAAGCATCCGGTTTACGAACAACCACCGTCTTGAACGTCTCGCGCATGGCACGGAGAAAACTCTCGTAATCCGTCCCCTGAAATACTTTGACCAGAAAAGCCCCATCAGGTTTCAGGTGGGCTTTCGAGAACTCAAGCCCTAGTTCCGCCAAGTGCATGACACGGGCCTGGTCAACCAGAGGGACACCCGACATATTGGGTGCCATGTCCGACATTACAAGTCCTACGCGGCGATCACCGAGCTTACCCTCCAACTGTAGCAAGACATCATCTTCGCGAAAATCGCCCTGAATGAACTCGACGCGATGCAAAGGCTCCATTTCTAGGAGATCGAGCGCAAAGACAAGCCCGCGCTCCCCTACTCGCTTGACCGCGACTTGGGACCACCCCCCAGGCGTAGCGCCAAGGTCAACAACAACCTCACCCGGAACCAATAACCGGTCCTTGTCGTCAATCTCCATCAGTTTGAATGCCGCCCGCGAGCGCCACCCCTCCTTCTTGGCGAGTTGCACATAAGGATCATTCACATGCTCACGCATCCAAGCTTTACTGGTCCTGGTTCTGCTCATTCGGTAAAATGCCGCTTTTGAAAGGTTTACTATGCTGCAACTATCAACTGTCGAGCGCCGCGAATTGCGCGCCCAAGCTCACAATCTGAATCCAGTCGTATCGATTTCCGAAAACGGACTCACCGAATCCGTCCTGAAGGAAATCGACATCAACCTGACTGCTCACCAACTCATCAAGATTCGGGTCTACGGTGACAGTCGTGAAAACCGTATTGCCTACCTTGAGCAAATCTGTGCCGAACTCGGCGCTGCCGCAGTTCAACACATCGGCAAACTGCTCATCATCTGGCGCCCGCTCCCTGCCGAGAAGCTTGCAGCGGCCAAAAAAACAGCCACCCAGCGCCAGACCACGCAACCACGCAAGACAAAACGAAGCTTCCAGGGCTAATCACTTCAGCCCGCGGCCGCTCCAAAAAACCAGGCAAGCCCCCAGCAAACTCTGCACCAGATAGAGGATGCTGGAAATACCATGCCAAGCCACAAAACGATCACGAAAGACACTCTCCATGACTTCGCGCGGCAACGCATCGGCTTTCATCTGCGCCATTAAAGGCTGAATTCCAAACTGGCTGGCCGCGACAGCTATTGCCATCAGCACAATCAACCAGAAAATACCGGAGCGGAAACAACGCCACCGCCAACGCCCGATTAGAAAGAGCAGCAAGTAGACTGCACAAGCCAACCCAATCCATCCCGCCAGTGAAAACAGGCGCCCCGCAATCATCCCGGCCAATTGCCGATCTCCAAGACCGGAGAACAAGACCGGCGCAACCAAGTATCCGACCGCCCACATCCCGCCTACCCATAAGGTAATTGCAAAAAGATAGAGCGCTTCGGATACTTGACGCACGGATGCTTATTCGTAACGAACGTCGATTACTTCGTACTCACGGATACCCCCCGGTGCCTGGACCTGAGCCACATCGCCCGCATACTTTCCAATCAGGGCACGGGCCATTGGGGAACTGACCGAAATCTTGCCCAATTTGATATCGGCCTCATCCTCTCCGACGATCTGATAGATCACCACAGCCGCAGTATCCTGGTCCTCCAATTCGACGGTAGCACCAAAGACACAACGCCCATCGGCATCAAGCAGCTTCGGATCAATGATTTGGGCATTCGACAACTTGCCCTCAACTTCCTGAATCCGCCCTTCGACGAAACCTTGGCGCTCCTTGGCCGCATCATATTCCGCATTTTCGGATAAATCGCCATGCGAGCGAGCCTCCGCGATCGCGGCAATTACCGCGGGTCGTTCGATCGTCTTCAAACGGTGCAACTCTTCGCGAAGCTTTTCTGCACCAGCTACAGTCAATGGAACTTTATTCATCATTTATTCCAACAAAAGCAAAACCGCCGGCGCCCAAAAAATGGGGCAACCAGGCGGTTTCGGATAGGTTTCAGTGAAGCTGCTCGTGTAATGCCTGAATTGGATAAACCACCAACTCGCTCAGGTTGCGAATACCTTCAGCCGCAGCCTCCGCCCCCCAGATCGTCGTATACATCGTTACCCGAGCCTGCAGGCCGGACGTGCGGATCGAACGCGAATCGTTGATCGCCAGACGCTTTTCTTCGACGGTGTTGATGATCAAGGCGATTTCGTTATTTTTGATCATATCAACAATGTGCGGGCGACCTTCGGTAACCTTGTTCACCGCCTGTACCGGCAAGCCGGCCGCTTCGATCGCGTGCGCAGTGCCGCGCGTGGCAACGAGCAAGAAACCGCTTTCGTGCAGATGACGTGCAATTTCAACCGCCTTCACCTTGTCACTATCCTTCACCGACAGGAACACCCTGCCGGAAACAGGCAGCTTGACACCAGCTGCCAGCTGCGATTTCACAAAAGCCTCGGCAAACGTCTTGCCAACCCCCATCACCTCCCCGGTCGACTTCATTTCCGGGCCGAGAATGGTGTCGACCCCAGGGAATTTCACGAAGGGGAATACAGCTTCCTTTACTGAATAGTATGGCGGGACCACCTCAGCAGTCACGCCCTGATCCTTCAAGCTGCGCCCGGACATGCAACGTGCGGCGATTTTGGCCAGCTGCAGGCCGGTAGCCTTCGAGACGTAAGGCACGGTGCGCGAGGCGCGCGGATTCACTTCCAGCACGTAGACGTCGTTGTCCTTGATCGCGAACTGCACGTTCATCAGACCGCAGACATTCAGCGCCTTGGCCATCAGCTTGGTCTGGCGACGCAGTTCGTCCTGCACGGCGGCGGACAACGAATACGGCGGCAGCGAGCAAGCGGAGTCACCGGAGTGCACACCGGCCTGTTCGATGTGCTCCATGACGCCGCCGATGATGACTTCCTCGCCATCGGACAGGGCATCGACGTCGCACTCGACAGCATCGTTCAGGAAACGATCGAGCAGCACCGGAGAGTCGTTCGAAACCTTGACCGCTTCACGCATGTAGCGCTCGAGATCCTTCTGCTCATGGACAATCTCCATAGCCCGACCACCCAGAACGTAGGAGGGACGAACGACCAACGGATAGCCAATTTCCTGAGCGAGGCGCAGTGCATCTTCTTCCGTACGTGCAGTCCGGTTCGGCGGCTGCTTCAGGCCGAGGTCGTGCAAGAGTTTCTGGAAGCGTTCGCGATCTTCGGCGATATCGATCGACTCCGGCGTCGTGCCGATGATCGGCACGCCGTTGGCTTCCAACGCCAAGGCCAGCTTGAGCGGGGTCTGGCCGCCGTACTGAACGATGACACCGACCGGCTTTTCGATGGCGACGATTTCCAGCACATCTTCCAGCGTCAGCGGCTCGAAGTACAGGCGATCAGACGTATCGTAGTCAGTTGAAACGGTTTCCGGATTGCAATTGACCATGATGGTCTCGTAACCGTCTTCGCGCATCGCCATGGCAGCATGCACGCAGCAGTAATCGAACTCGATACCCTGGCCGATCCGGTTCGGACCGCCGCCCAGCACCATAATCTTCTTTTTGTCGGTCGGCATCGCTTCGCACTCATCCTCGTAGGTCGAGTACATGTAGGCGGTACCGGTAGAGAATTCGGCGGCGCAGGTATCGACGCGCTTGTACACCGGACGCACGTTGAGTTCGTGGCGGCGGGCGCGGAACTCCGACTCGGTCGTCTTCAGCAGGTAGGCCAAGCGACGGTCGGCGAAACCCTTGCGCTTCAGATAGCGCAGCTCCTCGGCGGTGATCGAGGCGAAATCACGCTTCTCGACGGCCAGTTCGAGATCGACGATTTCCTTGATCTGGACGAGGAACCACGGGTCGATCTTGGTCAGATCGAATACCTTCTCAACCGACATGCCAACGCCAAAGGCATCGGCGACATACCACAGGCGGTCGGGCGACGGACGGGCCAGTTGCTCGTCAATGGTTTCCGGATCGACCGACTTCAGATTGAAGCCATCGACGCCGACTTCAAGGCCGCGCAGTGCTTTCTGCAACGACTCCTGGAAGGTGCGGCCGATGGCCATCACTTCACCGACCGACTTCATCTGAGTGGTCAGCGTCGAATCGGCTTGCGGGAACTTCTCGAAGGCAAAACGCGGCACCTTGGTGACGACGTAGTCGATCGACGGCTCGAACGACGCCGGGGTCTTGCCACCGGTGATGTCGTTGGTCAGTTCGTCCAGCGTGTAGCCGACGGACAGCTTGGCGGCAATCTTGGCGATCGGGAAGCCGGTAGCCTTGGAAGCCAGCGCCGACGAACGCGAGACGCGCGGGTTCATTTCGATGACGATGCAGCGACCATCCTTCGGATTGATCGAGAACTGCACGTTGGAACCGCCGGTATCGACGCCGATTTCGCGCAACACGGCGATCGAGGCGTTGCGCAGCAGCTGGTATTCCTTGTCAGTCAGCGTCTGGGCCGGCGCCACGGTGATCGAGTCACCGGTATGCACGCCCATCGGATCGAGGTTCTCGATCGAACAGATGATGATGCAGTTGTCCGCCTTGTCGCGAACCACTTCCATCTCGTATTCCTTCCAGCCAAGCAGCGACTCTTCGATCAGCAGCTCGTTGGTCGGCGAGGCCTCGAGACCGCGCTTGCAGATGGTCTCGAACTCTTCCATGTTGTAGGCGATGCCGCCACCGGTGCCGCCGAGCGTGAAGGACGGGCGAATGATGGTCGGGAAGCCGATCGTCGCCTGGACCTGGTAAGCCTCTTCCATGCTATGCGCTGTCGCAGACTTGGCGGAACCGAGCCCGATCTTGGTCATCGCATCCTTGAATTTCTGGCGATCCTCGGCCTTGTCGATGGCTTCCTTGGACGCACCGATCAGCTCGACATTGAACTTGGCGAGCACGCCTTCGCGATCGAGGTCGAGCGCGCAGTTCAGCGCAGTCTGCCCACCCATGGTCGGCAGCAGCGCGTCCGGGCGTTCCTTCTCGATGATCTTGGCGACGACTTGCCAAGTGATCGGTTCGATATAGGTGACGTCGGCCATTTCCGGGTCGGTCATGATCGTTGCCGGATTGGAGTTGACCAGAATGACCTTGTAACCCTCTTCGCGCAAAGCCTTGCAGGCCTGGGCGCCGGAGTAATCGAATTCGCAGGCCTGACCGATGATGATCGGGCCGGCGCCAATAATCAAAACACTTTTTATGTCTGTACGTTTCGGCATGTTGTTTCTCGCTTGTTTCGCCGTTTATTGCGCGTTATTCAGCGCAGCAACACCGCGCGTCATGGTGTCGAGGAAGCGGTCGAACAGGTAGGCCACGTCATGCGGACCGGGACTGGCTTCCGGGTGCCCCTGGAAGGAAAAAGCCGGCACATCGGTACGGGCTATACCCTGCAGGGAACCATCAAAAAGGGAGACGTGGGTAGCACGCAAATTGGCCGGCAAGGAATCGCCGTCCACCGCGAAACCGTGGTTTTGGCTGGTGATCAGCACCTGACCGGTATCCATGTCCTTGACCGGGTGATTGGCGCCATGGTGCCCGAACTTCATCTTCAAGGTCTTGGCACCTGAAGCCAGTGCCAGCAATTGATGCCCCAGACAAATGCCGAACGTCGGGATGCCGCGCTCCAGAAACTCGCGAATGGCGGCAATGGCGTAGTCACACGGTTCCGGATCGCCCGGACCATTGGACAGGAAGACACCATCCGGATTCAAGGCCAACACGTCGGCAGCCGGGGTTTGAGCCGGAACAACGGTCAGCTTGACGCCACGCTCAGCCAGCATGCGCAGAATGTTACGTTTGACGCCAAAATCATAGGCAACAACATGAAAACGCTGTTCTCCACGCTGCTTATAGCCTTTCAGAGTCCACTCCGCCTCGGACCAGGCATAGCCTTCCTTGGCTGACACCACCTTGGCGAGATCCATGCCTGCCAAACCCGGAAAGGCCTTTGCCATAACCACAGCCTTGGCTTCATCCACCTCACCAGCCAGGATGCAGCCGGCTTGCGCCCCTTTTTCACGCAAAACACGAGTGAGCTTACGGGTATCAATACCGGCAATCGCCACGATCCCATGCTTTTTCAGATAGGACGACAAATCGTCCTGCATCCGCCAGTTCGACGCACGCAATGGCAAGTCGCGAATGACCAGGCCGGCGGCGTAATTGGCATTGGATTCGAAATCCTCCACATTGCAACCGGTGTTGCCAATATGCGGGTACGTCAGCGTAACGATCTGACGGCAATAGGAAGGATCGGTCAGGATTTCCTGATAACCCGACATGGCAGTGTTGAACACCACCTCTCCGCTGGTAACACCATCTGCGCCGATGGATTGGCCCTTGAAAACCGTTCCGTCGGCGAGGGCGAGAATGGCGGGGGTAAATGAGGGCAGCAACGACACGACCGGCTCTCCTAGAATTTTCTGCTTATTCATGTGCCAAGCGGGAAGGCTTGCGCCTCCCCGCTTGAGCTTTTTTAACCTTCCTATTTTAGCCGAAAACCGCCTTTTCAGGCAAATTCAAGGGATTACACGAGTCTCGACGAAGCGCTCGAATATTGGCCGAACCAGCTTCATTTCGTCGCTCAGCGCACCCAACATATGCCCACACCCTTCCCAGTCGACAGTCGCACTCGACTGCGCAGCCTGCTCCAAGGCCATCGCATGTCGCCGAGCCCGGTCAACATGAAACATGGCCAACAAGCTTTTCAGCGTATGAGCATGCATACGCAAGGCATCCAAATTACGCGCAGTCACCGCATCACCAACCCGCTGCAGATGCTCATCCCACTCGGACAGCAACATGCCCGCCATGGTGACAAGCAGATCGACATCACCAATATCCTTGAGCGCTTGTGCCAAGTCGAGATAAAGCACATCCTCAGGCCCACCACGCGGAACCGCTTCGCTCAACGACTCATCAGCCGAATGCTGGACCGATGCGCGATCGAGTGCGGCAAAAAGGGCCTCTGGTCGCAAAGGCTTTGCGACGTAATCACTCATTCCCGCCTGCAAACACAAATCACGGTCACTAGACATGACATTCGCCGTCATCGCAATGATATATACCGGCCGATAGCTATTCGACACCACCCAACTGCGACGCATTTCACGTGAGCGAATTACCTCGGTAGCCTCGATCCCGCCCATCACCGGCATCTGCATATCCATCAAAATGACATCGAAACGGCGGCCATCAAATTGTTCAATGGCTTCCGCACCATTATTCGCCAATACCACCCGATGATGTCTTCGCTCCAGAATTCGCAGAGCCAACTCCTGATTAACCGGATTGTCTTCAACCAAGAGGATATCGAGCGCACCGCCGTCCGGCGCTTTTGACTCCTCCAGCTGAAAAGCATCTAGTCGAAGCCCCTCCTCACTACCAGCCGCTCCACCAATCAAATCGAGAGCATCCCGTAAATCCGCCGCCCCGATCGGCTTAACCAGATGTGCCGAGACAGCCAACTCGCGCAGATGCACCAAATCGTGCCGCTGATTCTCGGTCGTCAGCACCATCAATAATTTCTCGACCCTGCCAGCCGCTTGCCAGCTTTCGGCAAACGCAAAACCAAGCGGAGGCGCCATACCCGAATCGGCGAAAACAAAATCGTAAGGAAAACCGGCTGCCCGCGAACGCTCGACAGCAGCCAAGGCTGCGCCCCCCTCCGTAACCAGGGAAGCCTGAATGCCATACCACTCGAGCATTTCAACCAGATAAGCCCCGGCAGTACGGTTATCGTCTATCACCAAGGCACGCCGACCGGCCAAAGCCTTATCGGACCGTGCTGATTCGACGCCAGCATCATCCACGCCAAAGCGCGCCGTAAAGGTAAAGACAGCCCCTTCTCCAGCAACACTTTCCAGCCATATCCTGCCATCCATCAATTGCACCAGACGGGCCGATATCGCCAAACCCAGACCCGTCCCGCCGAAACGACGCGTCGTCGAGACATCGGCTTGGGAAAAAGCCTCAAAGATCGCCTGCTGCTTATCGGCTGGCACGCCAATACCGGTATCTCGAATGGCAAAGCGGAGGTACGCCGAGCCCGCGGTGAGCTGATCGACCGAGACAACCAGCACGACCTCGCCGCACTCAGTGAATTTAATGGCGTTACCGATCAGGTTAATCACTACCTGGCGCAGACGCGTTGGATCACCAACCACACGCATAGGAACTTCCGGCCGCACATCAACAATCAGCTCAAGGCCTTTCTTGTGCGCACCTACCGCCAACACCCGAGCAGCTTCAAACACGACATCACGCAACGAAAATGCGAGCGCCTCAAAGCGCATTTTCCCCGCTTCAATCTTGGAGAAGTCGAGAATGTCATTGACGATGGTCAGCAGGGACTCGGCTGACGATTTGACGGTGCGGAGGTAATGCCGCTGCTCCGCATCAAGATCGGTATCAAGCGCCAATTCGGTCATGCCGATGATGCCGTTCATCGGCGTTCTGATCTCATGACTCATGTTGGCCAGAAACGCCCCCCGCGCCCTATTGGCCGCCTCAGCTGACTCCTTGGCGGCCACCAGCGCCGCCTCAGCCTCCTTGATAGCGCCAAGATCGCGCTGCAAGACAAGCATTCTGAGTGGTTCGCCATCCGCATCCCGCGCAGCGACAGCCCCCCTGATCTGCAGCCAGCGCCACGCCCCGTCTGCGGCGCGCATCCGACAATCGGCCTGAAAGAAACGGTCGCGACTTTGCCCATGCGCCACAATCCGAGCCTGCAATGCACGCAGATCGTCGGGATGCATCAATTTTTTCCATTGCGCAATGGAGTGATCGAAATCGCCCTGCTGATATCCGAGCAATTCTTTCCATTGGCGACCAGAGTCGACTTGGCCGCTTCGCAGATTCCAGTCGCTTAGAACATCCCCCGACAGCAACGCTTGCCACTGCCCCAGGCCCGCATAAGTGGCGTAGGCCGAATCGACCTGCGCCAGCAGCCTGCCGATGCCATCAGCCAGTGCGCCTTGACCAGTCGAACGCGCTTCGAGAATCAATTGATCGAGTTGCGGACCACCCTCCCCGCCAAATATTTCCTTGAGTTGCCGGGCCAGCAAACGGGATTTCATGACAATCAGCGCAAGCCAAGCACATCCTGCATATCAAACAAGCCATTCTGGCGCCCAGCAATGAAACGGGCCGCACGCAGACTGCCTAGAGCATAAGGCATGCGGCTACTGGCCTTATGCGTCACTTCAACCCGCTCCCCAAGGCCGCAGAACATTACGGTATGGTCGCCGACAATATCTCCGCCCCGAACCGTGGCAAAACCAATGGTCGATGGATCGCGCTCACCGGTCACACCTTCGCGACCATACACGGCACACTCCTCAAGACTACGCCCAAGTGCGGCAGCCACCACTTCCCCCATGCGCAACGCCGTCCCTGACGGCGCATCAATTTTCAGGCGATGATGCGCCTCGACAATCTCGATGTCGTAACCCTCATTCAGGATACGGGCAGCAGTGTCCAACAATTTGAAAACCACATTGACACCAACCGCCATATTCGGCGCAAACACCACCGGAATATCGCGGGCTGCCTCAGCAATCTTCTCCTTGCCTTCAGCCTCAAACCCTGTCGTTCCGATAATGATGCCGACTCCCGCCTTGCGGCAAAGCTCGATATGCTCCAGCGTTCCCTGCGGGCGCGTGAAGTCGATCAAACAATCAACATGCTTCAGCCCTGCCGCTACATCGTCGCCAATCACAACATCGCAAGACACACCAAGCAACTCGCCGACTGTTTTACCAACAACCAGACTCCCCGGCACGTCGAATGCCGCGCCAATCGAGACCTGATCATCTTTCAGCGCCGCTTCGATCAACATGCGCCCCATCCGACCACCAGCACCAAGAATGCCGACACGTATTCCGCTCATTGCTTAAAACCCCATCATGTCCATGAAACGCCGAAAGTAACCCGGCTCTTGCCGAGGCGGCATGGGCGTATCGATAGCCTCTGGCGACATCGACCCCAGGTCGACCAGTCGGGTTTTCGACTGAGGCGCCACCAACTCATCGACGGATGCGACATCCACATCGCCATCAACGTGCTCGAGGCGACCTTGTGCATCAAAAAAAACAGCAAATTTCCGCGACTCGACCTTGCCTGTCTTCCCATTCTGGTAGCGGTAGACGTAATCCCAACGCTGCTGATGGAAAATATCGGAAATCATCGGGGTGCCGAGAACGAAGCGAACCTGGTCCCGCGTCTGCCCCGGCTTGAGTTGGGCAACCATTTCCTGACTCAGGACATTGCCTTGCTGAACATCGATCTTGTATTCGTTAATGAAACTCGGCTTGTAGGTACAAGCCGACAAAAATGCGCAAAACACTGCGACAGGCAATATACGGGAAGGGAGCATGCGACTTTCCGGAGTTTCTCAAACACCTTTGAAGCGGTATATCATACCCGAATTAGCCCTCGGCCCTGCCGCAACGATTTCTGGATTTTTTTACGATGAGCGACCCGCAAAGCCTCAAGAACATGGGGCTTAAAGCCACGTTTCCCCGCCTGAAGATTCTTGAGCTTTTCGAGAAAACGACCGTACGCCATATGACCGCGGAAGACGTTTACCGAATGCTCATCGCGGAGAATATGGATATTGGCCTGGCCACCGTCTACCGCGTACTCACCCAATTCGAACAGGCCGGGTTGCTCGAGCGTCATTTTTTCGAGTCAGGGAAAGCCGTTTTCGAAATAAATCGCGGCAATCACCACGACCATCTGGTCTGCATCGACTGCGGCCGGGTTGAAGAGTTTTACGATCCCGAGATTGAAAAGCGGCAGAACGCCATTGCCGAAGAACGTGGTTTCGCCATTCAGGACCACGCGCTGTATCTCTACGCCCAGTGCAAGAAAGACGCCTGTCCGCACCGCGACAATCCGGACGACAAGTCTTAAGCGACAATGCCTGAAATGTTAGCAACAACGCCGGGAGCCTGGCTCTCCTCGGCGGGAGCCACCTTTTTGCTGATTGCACTGGCGGAAATCGGCGACAAAAGCCAATTGGTCTGCATGACACTGGCGGCGCGCCACCGCGGCTTGCCGGTGATCCTCGGTGCGACAGCGGCCTTCTCAATACTCAACCTGCTTGCCGTGTTGTTCGGTGCGGCCATTGCCGCCTGGCTCCCGGAATGGGTCGTCACGCTGGCTGTCGGCATCCTGTTTGCCAGCTTTGGCATCAGCGCCCTGCGCTACACCGAAGAAGACGAAGACGAGCAGATCGAGGAAAAGCCTGGCCACGGCATCTTCGCCACCACCTTCCTGCTGATCTTCCTGGCCGAATTCGGGGACAAGACGCAGATCGCCGTAGCCGGCCTGGGCAGCACGAACAACACCACCGCCGTCTGGCTAGGAGGGACACTGGCCCTTGCTTGTACTTCGGTCCTGGGCGCCATTGCCGGACGAAAACTCCTGCACAAACTCCCCCTGCTCTGGATTCACCGGATCAGTGGCGCATTCTTCCTGATCCTTGCTGTACTGGCTTTCGCCCAGTTGCTGCTCAAGCAGGCCTGAGCGAAGCCCCAAGCAGTTCGCGGGCGTGCTGCAAGGTGATGTTGGTAATTTCCACACCACCCAGCATCCGGGCTATTTCCTGCACCCGGCCATTGTCGTCCAGCTCCTGAATGGCGCTCAGCGTGACACCATCCCGAGTGGTCTTGCTCACCTGCCACTGCCAGTTGGCTTGCGCCGCGACCTGCGGCAAATGCGTCACGCACAACACTTGGCGCTCTGCTCCGAGTTCGTGCAGCAAGCGGCCGACGATTTCGGCCACACCGCCGCCGATACCGACATCGACCTCGTCGAAAATCAATGTCGGCACACTCGCCGAACGTGACGTGAGCACCTGGATGGCCAAACTGATCCGCGACAACTCGCCGCCGGAAGCAACCTTGGCCAGGGGCTTCGCTTCGTTGCCCGCCAAACCGCCAATCCTGAACTCGACCTGCTCCAGGCCATAGGCGGCACCGCCTTCGACCGGCAACAAGGCCACTTCGAAACGCCCCGAAGAAAGGGCCAGTTGCCGCATCACCGCACTGACCGCCTGCCCCATTTCGACTGCCGCCGCCTTCCGCCCGGCGGAAAGCGTTGCTGCAAGCTTGAAGAAGACTTCCCGTGCCGCTGCCACGCGCGACTCGAGCGCGGCCAGGTCGGTAGAGGCATCGAGTTCGGCCAGACGCTTCTTCCAGCCGGCCAGCAGCCCCGGCAACTCCTGGGGCTGGACACGATATTTGCGAGCGTTGCTCATCACCGCATCCATTCGCCGCTCAATTTCAGCCAGCCGAGATGGATCAAGGTCCACCCGGTCGGCGTAGCGTCGCAGGGTCGACACGGCCTCGGAAAGCTCGGCCTGCACGGACGCAACCAATGCCGCTACCTCGGCCAGCGCCGGATCGTATTCAGCCAGATTTCCCAGACGGGTCGCCACGCTGTCGATCTGGCGTTCACAGGCAGCATCATCCTCGGCCAGTACGGCCAGCGCAAACTGCGCCCCATCGATCAGGCTGGCTGCATGCCCCAGGCGACGGTGCTCAAGGTCGAGTGTCGCCCATTCATCTTCGCTGAAAGCCAGGGCATCCAGCTCGCCAACCTGCCATTCCAGTTGCTCGCGCTCGCGCTGCAGGGTTTCTGCCCCTTCGCTGGCGGCGCGCAGCAATTGGTCCATCTCGCGCCATTGACGAAAGGCGGCAGCCACATCCCTGGCTGTCGCCGAAAGATCGGCATGACCATCCAGCAGCTGCCGCTGCGCGTCGCTACGTAGCAACGACTGGTGCGCATGCTGACCATGAATATCGATCAACCACTCTCCGACCTCGCGTAACTGCTGCGCCGTCGCTGGCGAACCATTGATGTAGGCTCGCGAGCGCCCACCTGTATCCACCACACGACGCAACAGCAGCTCGTTGTCGACATCGAAATCGTTCGCACCCAACCAGTCACTGACTTCAGGCAATTCAGCGATATCAAAGGTCGCCGCGACTTCAGCTTTGGCACACCCCGAACGAATCACGCCAGCGTCGGCACGCTCCCCCAGCGCCAAAGTCAGCGCATCAATCAGGATGGACTTGCCAGCACCAGTTTCACCGGTCAAAGCGCCGAAACCATCCAAAAAATCAAGCTCCAAACGATCAACAATGACGAAATCGCGGATAGTCAGGTGACGCAGCATCAGGGCCCCTTGGGACGCTCACTCCACTGCAGTTTCTGGCGCAGCATGGCGAAATAGCTGTAGCCGGGTGGATGCAGGAAGCGAATGGTGTATTCGGAGCGCCGCAGGCGCACGCAATCGTGTCGTTCGAGATCGAGCGTCACCTGGCCGTCGAAGTGCACCCGGGGATCGTCGGCGTGGGTAATGCGCAATTCGATTTCGGCGCTGTCATTGACGATCACCGGCCGATTGGTCAGCGCATGCGGACACAAGGGAACCAGCGCGATACCGGTCAGGGTCGGGTGCAGGATCGGGCCACCGGACGACATCGAATAAGCCGTCGAACCGGTCGGCGTAGAAACGATCAGGCCGTCGGAGCGCAGGTTGTAGATGAATTCGCCGTCGATGAACAACTCGAATTCGATCATCCGGCCAATCGCCCCCTTGTCGACGACGACATCGTTCAAGGCGACGTTGGCGGCGATCTCCTTGCCATTGCGGACCACTTCTGCAGTCAGCAACATCCGGCTCTCCGGCGTGAAACGCCCGTCGAGCAAATCGTCCATGCAAGTCAGCATGTCATCGCGGGCAATATCGGTCATGAAGCCAAGTCGCCCCTGATTGACCCCGACCAGCGGCACGCAATAACGGGCCAGCCGACGCGCTGCATTCAACATCGTGCCATCGCCACCAAGCACGATGGCCAGATCAGCGTGCGCACCGATATCGTTGAAACCGCAGGTCACCCAACGCGACAGGTCCACCTGCTTGCCGATATGCTCCGAGGTTTCGCGCTCGATGAATACGGTAATCCCCCGCTCATGCAGGTATTCGGCCAGACGGCGCAACGACTCGGCAATTTCCTGACTATGGTATTTGCCGACCAATGCGATGGTCCGTGGCGAGCGGAGGGAAGCGAAGCTTCTGTTCATAGGCCCGAATTCTTGCATAAAAATGGCCTGTAGCGCCGCCCCCGGTTTTTTGTACAATGCCCTGCCATGCTGGATGATCGCTCCCGTACCCTTCTCAAGACCCTGGTCGAGCACTACGTTGCCGACGGCCAACCCGTTGGTTCACGGGCACTTTCGAAATTTTCCGGCCTCGACTTGTCGCCGGCAACCATCCGCAACGTGATGGCCGACCTTGAAGAAGCAGGCTTCGTCTCCAGCCCGCACACCTCGGCCGGGCGCGTGCCGACCGCCCGCGGTTACCGCCTTTTCGTCGACAGCCTGCTTACCGTGCAACCACTGGAAGCCCGGCAACTCGGCGCCATGGAGGAAGCACTGCAGGGCCTGCCGTCGAGCCAGATCATCTCCAGCGCCTCGCAACTGCTCTCCGGCCTGACCCATTTTGCCGGCGTCGTCATGGCGCCCCGGCGCGCCACCAGCCGCATCCGCCAGGTCGAGTTTCTCAGTCTCTCCGAAAAACGCATTCTGCTGATCATTGTCACCACCGACGGCGATGTGCAGAACCGCATCCTCAACACTGAAATCAGCTACTCCCCCTCGGAGCTGGTCAGCGCTGCCAATTACCTGAACCAAAATTTCGCCGGCATGGATTTCGAGCAGATACGGCATCGACTCGGCCAGGAAATCCAGCAGCTGCGCGACAACATGAAACCGCTGATGGCGTTGGCGCTTGAAGCCGGCGATGCCGCGCTCTCGGAAAACAACGCCCCCTACGTCATCTCCGGCGAAAAGAACCTGCTCGACGTCGAGGAACTCTCGTCGAACATGAAGCGTCTGCGCGAGCTGTTCGACCTCTTCGACCAACGCTCCAGCCTGATGCGCCTGCTCGACATCTCCAACCGCGCCGAAGGCGTGCAGATTTACATTGGTGGCGAGTCGGGCATCGCCCCGCTCGACGAATGCAGCGTCATCGCCGCCCCCTACACGGTTGACGGACAGATCGTCGGCTCGGTCGGCGTCATCGGGCCAACCCGCATGGCTTACGAACGCGTCATTCCCATCGTCGACATCACGGCCCGCCTGCTCTCCAGCGCCCTCTCCTACAAATCGGACAACTAATGTCACGTTTTCTTCCCGAACCGGCCCACCGGCATGGCAATCCTGCGTCCACGGCAGTCGTTCTGGTCAACCTGGGGACCCCCGATGCACCGGATGCGCCCTCGCTCAAACGCTACCTCGGTCAGTTCCTCGCCGACCCGCGCGTCGTCGAGATTCCGAAAGCCCTCTGGTGGCTGATCCTCAACGGCATCATCCTGAACACCCGCCCCAGGAAATCGGCCGCCAAATACGCCAGTGTCTGGCTGAAGGAAGGCTCACCCTTGCGCGTTCACACGGAACGCCAGGCCAAACTACTCGCCGGACATTTGGGCGAAAAGGGGCACCACCTCACCGTCACCTGGGCCATGCGTTACGGTTCGCCGTCGATTCCCGACGTGCTGAGCAAACTCAAGGCCGGCGGCGCCACCCGCATCCTGATCGTACCGATGTATCCGCAATACGCCGCCAGCACCACTGCCACTGTGGTTGATGCGACCTGCGACTGGCTGAAACAGACCCGCAATCAACCAGAAATGCGCTTCATCCGCAATTTTCATGATGACGAAGGCTACCTCGCCGCGCTCGAACAGACGGTGCGCAAGCACTGGCAAGCCCATGGCCCGCTCGACCAGGACGGACGCCTGGTGATCAGTTTTCACGGCCTGCCCAAACGCAGCCTCGACCTGGGCGACCCATATTTCTGCGAATGTCAGAAGACCGGTCGCCTGCTGGCTCAACGCCTCGGACTCTCCGCCGAGCAATACCAAATCTGCTTCCAGTCCCGCTTCGGCAAGGCCGAATGGCTGCAGCCCTACACCGCCTCCAGCGTCCAGGCGCTGGGCCAACAAGGGGTACGACGGCTCGACGTCATCTGCCCCGGCTTTACCGCCGACTGCCTGGAAACGCTGGAAGAAATTGCCATGGAAGTCCGCGACGACTTTCTCGCAGCAGGCGGCCAGGAGTATCACTACATCCCAGCGCTTAACGAGGATAATCGCTGGTTGCATGCCCTGACCCATATTGTCGAGCAGCACCTCGGCGGTTGGCCGACACGCCAGGACATCGACCCCAAGGCACTGGAAAACACCGCTCGACTTGCCGTCAAACTCGGCGGCCGGGCTTGAATCCAGCAAACCGGCACCAACATTAGTCAAGACTAATCAATTGGAGCCGGTCATGAGCCACACCCTGCATCTGGTTTGCCCCCACTGCAACGCCGTCAACCGCATTGCAGCAAGCCGTCTCAGCGACTCTCCGGTGTGCGGGCAGTGCAAGCAAGCGTTATTTGTCGGCCAACCCATCACGCTCAACACCGGTAATTTTGAACGACAGGTCGGACGCAACGACCTGCCGCTCGTTGTCGACTTCTGGGCCCCCTGGTGCGGCCCGTGCCGGATCATGGCCCCGACATTTGCCCAAGCGGCCAGCGAGCTTGAACCCTGGATGCGCTTCGGCAAACTCGACACGGAAAGCGAACCGGCCCTCGCAGGGCGCTTCAACATTCGCAGCATTCCAACCCTTGCCATCTTCAGAAACGGTCGGGAGATCGCCCGACAAAGCGGCGCACTTGACCTCGGCACACTAAAGCGGTGGCTGCAACCGCATCTTTACAAGATTTAACTTTCACCCTCGGGGAGCCGTTATCAGGCTATCGCATACCTTAGCGGAGCCCCCCATGAAAATCGCCAACGCCAACCTGCAAATGGCTTCTTCCCACCTCCGCCAGAGCATGACGGAAAGCCGCGAAACGCTGAAGGCATGGGTCGGCCAGCGCCGCCCTGATTCGGAACAATCCCGCCGTTCGGAAGGCCTTCGGGTCAGCCTTTCCGACCAGGCGAAATCATTGCAGTCATCCGCCGAGACGAGCCAGGCCGATGACAAGACGGAGAAAACCGACCCCAAGCTGGCCTTGATTCGCTCCATGCTCGAGTACCTGACTGGCCGGAAGATCGATCTCTTCGACGGCAGCAACTTGCAGACCGATTCCCCTGCAACAGCTGCCCCCGTCGCACCGCCTCCCAACGCGGGCTACGGCATTGAATACGACCTGCACCAGTCGCACAGTGAATTCGAGCAGACCAGTTTTTCGGCCAGCGGCTCGGTTACCACGGCCGATGGCAAGACTATCAACTTTGACCTGCAACTGACTATGCAACGCTCGTTCTACGAGGAAACCAACCTCCGGGTACGAATTGGCGATGCAGCAAAAACAACCGATCCGCTAGTCCTCAACTTCAATGGCAACGCCACACAATTGACCGACCAGCGTTTTGCCTTCGATCTGAACTCGGATGGCAGCAAGGAGCAGATCAATTTTGTCCGCCCGGGTAGTGGTTTCCTGGCTTTTGATCGCAACCATGATGGTGCAATCAACAACGGCAGCGAATTATTCGGGCCGAACACGGGCGATGGCTTTGCCGAATTGGCGGAATTAGACAATGACAAAAATGGCTGGATTGACGAAAACGATACCGCCTATCAACAGCTAAAAGTGTGGCGTAACAAAGATGATGGCGAACCGGAGTTACAATCGCTTAAGGAAGCTGGAGTCGGTGCAATCTCGCTAAACCGCATAGAAACGCCATTTCAGGTGAAGAACAATGCCAACCAGCTACTTGGCGAAATTCGCAGTTCCGGCATATTTTTGCAGGATGATGGAAGGACTGGCACAATCCAACAAATAGATCTGACAGTTTGAGGCTGGGCTGCAGATTGCAAAACACAGAGGGAAGAGATGCCACGCTTTGCAGACCTGAAAATATGGGTTCGTCTGACCGCAGCAATCTGGCTGACGCTCGCCATTATCTGGACGATCGTCATCGTCTGGGCCACGCAAGTGAATCGAGACACGGCAATCCGTCAGGCTCAGGACTTTTCCCAAAGCATTCACGAAATGACCATGGCTGGTCTGACCGGCATGATGATTACCGGCACGGTCGGCCAGCGCGAAGTTTTCCTTGACCAGATAAAGCAACTCTCGATCATCAAGGACCTGCATGTTGCCCGCAGCGAAGCGGTCGTCAAGCTGTTTGGCCCGGACTCAAAAGAGAAGCGTGAACTCGACGCGTTGGAAAAGCAGGTAATGAACAGCGGGACCCCGCACATTTCGGTTGAGTCCGCCAACGACAGTTCCTTCCTGCGCGTCATCAATCCGACCAAGGCGTCGAAAAACTATCTTGGCAAGGACTGCATTCTCTGCCATCAGGTACCGGAAGGAACCGTGCTTGGCGTGGTCAGCATGAAAGTCTCGCTTGATTCGGTCGAATCCGACGTTGCCGCCTTCCGCCTGAAGATTGCCGGGGTTGCATTACTGGCCGTCGGCGTTTTGCTGGTCATCATCTATTTCCTGACCCAGCATTTCGTCACCGCACCGCTCGACCAGATGCGCAACGGCTTGCGCGACATTGCCAGCGGCGAAGGCGACCTGACCCGTCGCCTGCCCGTCAAGGGCAACGACGAAGTTGGCCAGGCCGCCCAGGTCTTCAATGAAATGATGGAAAATTTCAACCAACTGGTCCGTCAGGTACGCGACTCGGCCAGTCAGGTATCCGCACGAGTCGCCGAGCTCTCGGACAATGCCGACCGTGTCGCACAAAGCTCTCACTTGCAGAACGAGAAATCCAACGAAGGCGCGGCAGCAGTCGAACAGCTGGTATCGAGCATTACCTCGATTGCTCGCAGTGCCGAGCACGTCCAGCATCAATCACAGGAAAGCCTGGCCCGTGCCAACGAAGGCAGCCGCAATCTGAACGTCCTGCTCAGCGAAATGGACGTCGTGGAACGCGCTGTCAAGGAAATGGCCACCTCGGTCAACGAGTTCGTGCGTAATACCGAAGCCATCACCCACATGACTCGCGAGGTTAAGGACATCGCCGAGCAAACCAACCTGCTGGCGTTGAACGCGGCAATCGAAGCCGCCCGCGCGGGCGAACAAGGCCGTGGCTTCGCCGTTGTTGCCGACGAAGTGCGCAAGCTGGCAGAGAAGTCGTCACGCTCCGCTAGCGAAATCGACGCCATCACTGCGACGTTGAGCGCACAATCTGTTGCCGTCCGGCGCAGCATTGAAGAAGGGCTTGACCACCTTGAGAGCAGCCAAGCAGCAGTGGAAACGGTTTCAAGCGTCCTGCAGGCAACCAATGGCTCGGTCGCCGAAGTTGGTCACGGCCTGGATACCATTGCACAGGAAACCGATCAGCAACGTCGAGTCTCCGGCAATGTCGAAGCCAGCATCGAAGCCATCGCAGGCATGGCCCGCGATAACTCAGGCACAGTCGAACAAACAGCGGGTGCGGCCCATGAACTGAAACAATTAGCCGAAAGACTAGCCGCCATGGTCGGCCGTTTCAAAGTCTAGACAAAAAGCCGCCTTCTTTAGGGAAGGCGAACTTTTCACATGGGGGCCAGCTCCAGGTCAAGCCCACCACCCGGCCGGGAACGAGAACCGCCGCTGAGCGACCCGGTTCCAGCCTCAACAGCAGGTTGTCCCTGAGCGGCAGCCACTTTGTTGACTTCGCGCAAACGGCGGATCATCCGCGCCAACAGCGTATCCCGCATGCGTCCCATCAGTTCCTCCGAGGACAGAGCCAACGCAGCCGCATTGACCTCCAGGAACATGGTTCGCTCAAGCGTAACGGCTGTCGCGTAACGCTGATCGCTATGAGGATGCAAAAACGCCACCTCTCCGACCGGTTCGCTTGGGCCCAAACGGCACAATGCGCGCCCATCAATCGAAATTTCAACACACCCCGAAATGATGATTCCAAATAATTTGCTGCGCTCGCCCTGGCGGATCAAAGCGACATTGGGCGCAACCTCTCGCCAAACAGCGACCCGCAGCACCTCCCAGATTTCATCGTTTTCGAATTCCGTGAAGAAATCGAGACGACGCAGCATTTCGAAATGAGTTTTGTCGTCGACCGTCTCGTCCTCATCGAGAATCTGATATCGCACCGCCGATAAATCCTTGGCGAACTCGGCCCCGTTTCTGTAACGGCTGTACAGATCTTTCTCGAGGGCGCGACGCATGATCGCATTCAAACCCTCGGGAAGATTTGGATTCAAGGCTGTAATCGCCGGTGCATCGGTATTGATGATGCGATAGACAAGTGTCGCCTGATTGGCGGCTCGAAATGGCAAACGCCCGGTCAACAATTGGAACATTACGACGCCCAACGAATACAGATCAGTCTTCTGATTGAGCGGGTACCCCTTGATCTGCTCCGGTGACATGTAGGCCGGCGAGCCCACCCCCATGATGAAGGTGGAATCGCGATCCATGTCCTTGTTCATGTTCAAGGCCAAGCCGAAATCGGCGATCTTCGGCTCGTCGTTGGCCGCGACCATGATGTTGGCCGGCTTGATGTCACGGTGGATGATGCCTTGCCGGTAGGCACTGTCGAGCGCCATGCAGCATTTGAAAATGATGCTGATCACCCGATGCATCGGCAACAGGCGATCGATCCGGCAATGCTGCTCGAGACTGAAGCCGTCGACGTATTCCATCGCCAAGTAGGCAAAGTCATTCTCAACGACGGCATCGAACACCCTGACGATATTCGGGTGATCCAGCCGCTTCGAGACCATCCCTTCATTCTGGAAAAGTTTGCGCATGCGGCGTGACATGGCCGCTGAGTCTTGGCCAAAACGAATGACCTTGACCGCAATCTGTCGGGACGAGCCCGGCTCCTCGCAAAGATAGACCGTTGCTGTCGCACCTTTGCCGAGTTCCTTGATGACACGGTACCTACCGATCGTTTCCATTCAGGAAGCCGAGGAAAAATTCATCGAAATATCGTAGCACGCGGCCCTGGAACCAGCAGCATATTTACCGCGGTGAATAATTTTCAAACCAGCTATTGAAATCTGAATACCCCCCCCCAGATAGGGATGCAGATTTTTGGGAGAACCACGCATGTCCAATCAAGAAAACCCCCAGGAAGCCATTCCGGGCAATGCAGCGACAATCGAAGCCAATACCGAGGCGGCGCAGGAGAATCACACCGACACTCTGCCCAGCATCGAGGAACAGTTCCGCCAACTGGAATTAAAGGCGGCCGAACACTACGATGCATGGTTGCGTGCCAAAGCCGAAGGCGAAAATATCCGGCGCCGCGCGCAGGAAGACATCGCCAAGGCACACAAGTTCGCCGTCGAGAAGTTCGCAGGTGAACTGCTCGCCGTCAAAGACAGCCTGGAAGCCGCCCTCGCCGTCCAGGAACAGACAGTGGAAAGCTTCAAGTCGGGTGTCGAACTGACCCTGAAACAACTGGTTTCCGCCTTCGAAAAGAACGCCCTGGTTGAAGTCAATCCGGCCGGCGAAAAATTCGACCCGCACAAGCACCAGGCAATCGGCATGGTTGATTCGGAACAGGAAGCCAACACCGTGGTCACCGTACTGCAGAAGGGCTACCTGATCGCCGAGCGTACACTGCGCCCGGCGCTGGTCATGGTCGCCAAGCCGAAGTCTTGAAATTCGGGGCATCGCCCCCAACTCCAGAACATCACAAATTCACTCGTATTCAGTAAAGGAATAAACATGGGCAAGATCATTGGCATCGACCTCGGCACCACCAACAGCTGCGTCGCCATCATGGAAGGTGGCACGCCGAAGGTTATTGAAAACTCCGAAGGCGCACGCACCACGCCGTCGATCATCGGTTACGCGGAAGATGGCGAAATCCTCTCCGGCGCACCGGCCAAACGCCAGGCCGTGACTAATCCGCAAAACACGCTATACGCTGTCAAGCGCCTTATCGGCCGCCGCTTCGAAGAGAAGGAAGTGCAGAAGGACATCTCGCTGATGCCCTACAAGATCGTCAAGGCCGATAACGGTGATGCCTGGGTTTCTGTCCGGGACAAGAAAATTGCCCCGCCACAGGTTTCCGCCGAAGTGCTGCGCAAGATGAAGAAAACCGCCGAAGACTACCTCGGCGAAGAAGTCACCGAAGCCGTCATCACCGTGCCGGCCTACTTCAACGACAGCCAGCGCCAGGCCACCAAGGACGCCGGCCGCATCGCCGGTCTGGAAGTCAAGCGCATCATCAACGAGCCGACCGCTGCTGCACTGGCCTTCGGCATGGATAAGGCTGCCGGCAAGGACAAGAAGATCGCCGTTTATGACTTGGGCGGCGGCACCTTCGACATCTCCATCATCGAAATCGCCGACGTCGATGGCGAAAAGCAGTTTGAAGTTCTGGCCACCAACGGCGACACCTTCCTCGGCGGCGAAGACTTCGACCAGCGCCTGATCGATTACATCATCGACGAATTCAAGAAGGAAACCGGCGTCAACCTCAAGGCCGACGTGCTGGCCCTGCAACGCCTCAAGGAAGCGGCTGAAAAGGCCAAGATCGAGCTGTCCTCCAGCCAGCAAACCGAAGTCAACCTGCCCTACATCACCGCCGATGCGACCGGCCCGAAGCACTTGGCCCTGAAGATCACCCGCGCCAAGTTCGAATCCCTGGTCGACGAACTGATCGAACGTACCGTCGCCCCCTGCCTGACCGCACTCAAGGATGCCGGCTGCAAGATCGGCGACATTGACGACGTCATCCTGGTTGGCGGCCAGTCGCGCATGCCGAAGGTGCAGGAAAAGGTCAAGGAAGTCTTCGGCAAGGAACCGCGCAAGGACGTCAATCCTGACGAAGCCGTTGCCGTCGGTGCTGCCATCCAGGGCGGCGTGCTGCAAGGCGAAGTCAAGGACGTGTTGCTGCTCGACGTCACCCCGCTGTCGCTCGGCATCGAAACCCTGGGCGGTATCATGACCAAGCTGATCCAGAAGAACACGACCATCCCGACCAAGGCCTCGCAGACCTTCTCGACCGCCGACGACAACCAGTCCGCCGTGACCATCCACGTGCTGCAGGGTGAGCGCGAAGTCGCTTCCGGCAACAAGAGCCTCGGCCAGTTCAACCTGGAAGGCATCCCGCCGGCCCCGCGTGGCACGCCGCAGATCGAGGTCATCTTCGACATCGACGCAAACGGCATCATGCACGTCACCGCCAAGGACAAGGCCACCGGCAAGGAAAACAAGATCACCATCAAGGCCAACTCCGGCCTGTCGGAAGCCGAAATCCAGGCCATGGTCAAGGATGCCGAGCTGCACGCCGAAGAGGACAAGAAGGTCCATGAGCTGGCCGATGCCCGTAACCAGGCTGACGGCATGGTGCATATGGTGAAGAAGTCCCTCACCGAGTACGGTGACAAGCTCGACGCTGCCGAGAAGGAAGCCATCGAGAAGGCGATCAAGGACGTCGAGGATGTCTTGCGCGACGGCGACAAGGACACCATCACCGCCAAGACGGAAGCGCTGTCGGCTGCAGCTCAGAAGCTCGGCGAAAAGATGTACGCCCAGCAACAGGCTGAAGCCGGCGCGGCCGGTGCAAGTGCCGAAGCCGGTGCGCAGCAAGCCAAGAAGGACGAAGGCGACGTGGTGGATGCCGAGTTCACCGAGGTCAAGGACAAGAAGTAATCCAGGCCTGAAGCCCGGCGCCGAGTCCGCGGATATTCTCCGACGGCGCTCGGCGCCTTTGTCACTTGACGGGTAGGAAACATGTCAAAACGCGACTTTTACGAAATTCTCGGCGTCAATCGCGACGCCAGCGATGAAGAAATCAAGAAGGCCTACCGCAAGCTGGCCATGAAGTACCACCCCGACCGCAATCCGGACAATCCCGGGGCCGAGGAAAAATTCAAGGAAGCCAAGGAAGCCTATGAAATTCTTTCCGATGGCAACAAGCGGGCGGCCTACGACCAGTACGGTCATGCCGGCGTTGATCCGCAAGCCGGCATGGGAGGTGGTTTCGGCGGTGGTGGCGGCGGTTTTGCCGATGCCTTCGGCGGCATCTTCGACGAAATTTTTGGCGGACGCGGCGGTGGCGGCGGTGGTCGCTCCAACATCTACCGCGGCGCCGACTTGCGCTACAACCTCGAAATCACGCTCGAACAGGCTGCCCACGGCACGGAAACCAAGATCCGCATTCCGACCATGGAAGTCTGCGAGCCCTGCAACGGCTCCGGCGCCAAACCCGGCACCCAGCCGAAGACTTGCCCGACCTGTCAGGGTTCCGGTCAGGTTCGCCTGCAGCAGGGATTTTTCTCGATCCAGCAAACCTGCCCGAAGTGTCACGGTACCGGTCGCTATATCCCAGAGCCTTGCAAAAGTTGCGGTGGTGCCGGCCGTATCAAGCAACACAAGACTCTGGCAGTCAAGATTCCGGCGGGGGTCGACGAAGGCGACCGTATCAGGCTAGCCGGCGAAGGCGAACATGGCGTCAATGGTGGCCCCCCAGGCGATCTTTACGTGCAGATTCACCTCAAGCAGCACCCGGTATTCACCCGCGATCACAACGACCTGCATTGCGAAATGCCCATTTCCTTTACCACCGCGGCACTAGGCGGCGAAATCGAAATCCCGACGCTGGATGGCGCCGCGGCGATCAAGATTCCTCCGGAAACACAATCCGGGCGTGTCTTCCGCCTCCGCGGCAAGGGCATCAAGGGCGTACGCAGCCACACCCATGGTGACCTGATGTGTCATGTCGTGGTTGAAACACCGGTTAACCTGACCGACCGTCAGAAAGAGCTGTTGCGTGAACTGGAGGAATCCAGCCGAGACAACAACGCAAAACACAATCCTCGCGCAAAATCCTGGATGGACAAGGTCAAGGACTTCTTCGGCGATTGAAGCAATTTGCCAGTGCCCCGCCTCGGCCCCGATGTTGCAGCTCGTGCTGCCCATCGGGGCATTTCATTTGAACGCTTCATGATTGCCGGACAGCCGGCCTACCGTTAAGATTGCCCGATGAACACACGTATCCTGCTTGTCGAAGACGACGAACGCCTGGCCGAACTGACGGCTGAATACCTGACCAAGAACGATATGCAGGTCAGCATCGAACCTCGCGGCGATACCGCAGAAACACGCATCCTGGCCGAACAGCCGGATCTGGTCATCCTCGACGTGATGCTGCCCGGCAAAGATGGGTTCGAAGTCTGCCGTGCAGTGCGCCAAAACTATCGTGGCGTCATTCTCATGCTCACTGCACGCGACGAGGACTTCGATCAGATTCTCGGTCTGGAGATGGGGGCCGACGACTATATTGCAAAACCGGTGCAACCACGTGTCCTGCTTGCCCGCATCAAGGCACTGCTACGCCGTCTGCCGGCAAGCGGCGAAGGCAACCATGCCGAATCGGAAAAGATGGTTTTCGGGCAATTCAAGATTAGTCAGGCCACTCGGACAGCCTCGCTGACTGGCGAAACGATCGACTTGACCACAGCCGAATTCGACCTGCTCTGGCTGCTTGCCTCGCATGCCGGGAACGTACTATCGCGCGACGATCTATTACAGGAGTTGCGGGGCATCGGCTTCGATGGTCTTGACCGCTCCATCGATGCGCGCATCTCGCGCTTGCGCAAGAAGCTCAACGACGATCCGGAAAATCCAACCCGTATCAAGACCGTCCGGGGCAAGGGCTATCTGTTCAGCAAGCATGACTGGAACTGAAAGCCCCAAAAAAGACAAGGCCGAAGGAACAAACAGCCAAGGCCTGGCCCGATCCCTTTTTCGGGTATCCTTGCCGCGATGGCGTGGCGGGCGTTACAGCCTGTCCAAGCTATTTTTCAACTTTTATCTGCTGGCAATGGGTTCCTTCGTTGCCATCGCCTTCACTGCCGATTTCGTCATTTCGACCGCTCAGCGCGGCATTACCGACGACTACGCCCGGCGCTTCATGCGCGGCACCATTACCCTTATCGAAGATGAGCTGTTCCGCGTGCCACGCAGCACCTGGGAACGCAAGATCAAGGATCTTGACGAGAAATTCTCCTACAAGCTTGGCATCGTCGAACGCATGTCTCTCGACCGCCGCCTGACCCCAGTTCAGGTGGACAAGCTTGATGCCGGTGATATCGCCATCGATCACGATGGCGATATCATGTACCACCGTTTGGGGACCAGCAGCCAGGTATTGGTCGTGGGGCCGCTTGCTTCTAGCCGCAACCCTGAGCTTGCCGAACGTCTACCTTTGGAATTGAGACTACGGTTACTGACTTGGAGCCTGATCGGCCTGATTTTCGGTATCGCCCTCTGGTTCTGGGTCCGTCCGGTCTGGCGTGACCTTGAAGCATTGCGCCAGACTGCCCGCGACCTCGGCGACGGCGATTTCGAAGCGCGCTCCCCCCAAGCCCGCAGCCAGCTCTTCGCCCCCCTCTCGGACACCATGAATAGTATGGCAGAGCGTGTCCAGCAACTTCTTGCCACGCATCGCGAGCTATCTTGCGGCATTTCGCATGAACTACGAACCCCGATTGCCCGCATGCGCTTCGCACTCGAAATGTTCACCGAAACGGATGAAGCGAGTGAGCGCCAGCGCTTGTGGTCAATGATGGAAGCCGACTTGGACGAACTGGACCACTTGATCGATACCAGTCTGACCTACGCGCGTTTCGAGCGCGAAGCCCCTGCACCGCATTTTTCCAGCGTCAATTTTGCCGAGTGGCTTCGTGATGAAGTTGACGCGGTACGTCTTCTGGGACGGGAGCTGAAAATCAGCGTGAATACAGAGGATCTACCGGCCGAACTCGATGTCGACCTTGATCGCAAGGCGATGCCCTACGCGCTAAGAAATCTGCTGCGCAACGCATTCAAATACGCCGCAAAGGAAATTTGCGTCAGTGCTGAACTGACCGGCAACGCTATCCTGATACACGTTGACGACGATGGTATCGGCATTCCTCCAGCCGAACGCGAACACGTTTTCTCTGCCTTTACCCGCCTAGACCGTTCGCGTGATCGCTCGACGGGCGGCTACGGACTAGGACTGGCCATTACCCGACGCGTACTTGAATTGCATGGCGGCACCGCCACAGCAGAAGCCTCACCGCTCGGCGGAGCACGCTTCACCCTATCCTGGAAAGCCCACCAATAAAGGCTACCAAGACGTTGTTACACAACGTCATAAAAGATCAAACCACGTTACGCCTAGGCAACGCTCGCGCAACAGACGCGTTACGCCCCACTCCTTAAAATTCAGGACATGGATCAGCAGCAAGATCAAGAAAAGGAGAACCTCGAAATGCTTGAAACCAACATCAGACAATTTATCGAAGCAGCTCGCCAATACCTTTTCGGCCTGATGCCGGCCCAGCCGCAACTTGCCACCATCCCTGTCCGCTCGGTGCGCTGATGGGCTTTGCTGACAATCTGCCGGTCAATGAAAGCTTGGGCGTCTTTGTCGGCGTTGCGGGATTCGACTGGTTGGCCGACGGTCAAGCAGAACCTCTCAAAGCAGCGATTGCCGCTGTCGCCGCAGGCGCCGTCATTCTGGCTGCCAGGCACTGGCTGAAGAAGCGACGCGACAAAGGCTGAGTTTCCGATTTACCCTCCTCTCGAATCTCCCCCGAATTCGAGACCTCCCTGTTACCCCGCCCCCGTGGCGGGGTTTTTTTTGCGTCCGGAACAATCTTTCGAAAAGCCAAGACCACTAGCATGGGACAATAACGTTCCTTGTGCGCTTCATTGACTGAATTCGCCTTGAAATACCTAAGCCCGGATGGGCGTAGGAAGCATTTTTGCCGCTGCCTGAAAATAGCCTTACTCCAATGCCGTTCCCGCTTCCAATCAAAGTTCTCTCATCTTCTGCTTCATCTGCCCCATGAAACAATCCAACAACCCGCTGCACGGCATCACACTGGAAGCATTGCTCAACCAACTTGTTGCCGAATATGGCTGGTCAACGCTTGGGCAACAAATCGACATACGCTGTTTCACACACGACCCGAGCATTGCCTCAAGCCTCAAGTTCCTGCGCCGTACCCCATGGGCCAGGGAGCGCGTCGAATCACTTTACGTCCATATGCTGCTCCACAAGCAACAGAATTCCCAATAAGCCTTTTACGATTCATAGAGAAGGACCATGACTTACGAAGAACATCTGGATGAGGTAACCACCCTGATCACGGAAAAATACGCCATCGCTGACCAAACAGCGATCGAAATGGTGATGCGGGCACAAGCCGACGACTTCTTCAGCGGTCACGATGATGATCCATCGATCTGCACGCTTGACCGAGCACATCACGACGCCCGAACCGTCTTCAAGAAATATAAATAAGCCAGGAAACCGCATGCGCTCTACTCGCGCCACTGCCGCAATTGCCCGTCTCAATGAAAGAAGTCCAGGCCGCAAATACCTGATGGTCATCCTGGGAAACGGATTGTTCGAGTTACGTGAACGGGTTGATGGCGTCGACCATGCGTTAGGCACGCCGTTGCCACTCGATGAATTTGTCACCTTCGTCAAGGCAACGGGGCCGCAAATCGCACCCCGTGTCACAAAAAGTGATGCCGCGTTCGCAAAACAACTGATAAAGAAGGAAAAAATCTAGGTTTATTGGACAGAGCGCATCAGTACTCAGCAATGATGGATGCTCTTGCCAAAGTCTCGACCAACACAGTCTTTTGTAAGCAGGGAATCCCCCCTTATCCGGCCAAATTCAGACTCCGGTTCAGGAGAGCTGAGCGCGCTCAGCGTGAAATGGCGACAAAATTCATGAAGGCATCGACAACCAAGGGATCGTAAATCGTCCCACGCCCCCGCTGCAACTCCGCAATCCCTTCCTCAACCGGCCTGGCCGCACGGTAAGGTCGATGCGAGGTCATTGCATCGAAAACATCCGCCACGCACAGAATGCGAGCCTCCAGACAGATTTGCTCTCCGCTGAGTTGCCGCGGATACCCCGAGCCGTCGAGACGTTCGTGGTGCTGATAGATCATTTCAGCAATTGGCCAGGGAAACTCGATCCCCTTCAATATGTCATATCCCATTTCTGGGTGAGTACGAATGATTTCGTATTCTGGGGTGATCAGACGGCCTGGGCGCGCCAGAATTTCAGCCGGTACCGAGATTTTCCCAATATCGTGAATACTGGCCCCCAATCGCAGGCCGTTCCGTCGTTCCGCGTCCATACCCAACTGACTGGCGATTGCATCACATAACCGCGCCACCTGCTGTTGGTGCCCTGCCGTATAGGGATCGCGCTTCTCGATAAACAGGGAAATCGCGCTGATCGTGCTGCTAAACGCATTTGCAAGCCGATCGGCCTGAAGCAACGCCTCCTCCTCGGATCGCTTCAAGGCAGTGATATCCTCGTGAGCAACCACCCCGCGTATCGGTCCCGGTGCTTCAAACGGCGTGACCGTCAGCATGAACCAGCGACGCTCCGTATTGGAATGGCAAGGATATTCAAGCTGAAACTTCTTGACCCGCCCCTCTAGCACCTCCCTCAAGCCGCCAACGACCTCGTAAGCTAGAGAAATGTCGTTGTTGCAGTTTTCGCCGCAAGCAGGACATTCGCGCATACCATCAAGCATCGCGATGTAATTGGTCCCCACACCGTAATCCGCCAACAAGCCGCCGTTGGCATCGGCAAAGCTTCGCCACGCGCGATTGACGCCGACGATATTGCTTTCCCCATCAATCAATGCCACGTGCGCGCTCAAAGCATCGATAACAGGTTGAAAGCCTTTGGCAGCTACCAGAGCAGCCGCCATTGAGTGCGCAAGCAGTTGGTCATTCATAACGGCAAGACCCAGAAATCTATTACTAACAGCATAGATCTTTTCGCATGAACTTTTGAATCTATCTGAAAAATGCCTGACCAAGGTCAACAAGAGGACGCGACATCAGTAACGTCAAACGAGGTCAAAAGCAGTTACAACGCAGCCGATGAATGACACAGATTGAGCCGACACATGGCAGTAAAGTGAAGTCACTTTCAGCCCCAGGAGACCATCATGGAAAAGACCAAAAGCAAGGCACGGAAATTCCTCAAGCTCGACAAATTGAGCCAGCGCATTCTTCAAGCCGCTCGTAGTTTGGCAAGACAACGTAAGGAACGAGCGCAACGCGCCTTCGAACGCAGTCTATCTCCCTTGGTATAAAAGGGCGGGAAGCAGCGACAGGTTGTTGCCAGACGGATCTGGCACGGCCCGGCCATGAAGTGCCGGGCGCTTGTTTTCACGCCTGTTCGCTGCCTTGGAGCAAGCGAACCTCTCGTTGTGGGAATGGAATCTGGATCTGGTGCTGCTGGAACAAGCGCCAGACGGCCAGATTGATATCCGACACGACATTGCCACGCCCTTCTTCCGGATCGGCAATCCAGAAACCAAGTTCGAGGTTGATGCTGTTATCGGCAAACTGAGTCAGGAATACCTTCGGTCCAGGATCGGCCAGCACCCGCTCCTGAGCGGCGGCAGCCTCAACCATCAAACGCATGGCCAGATCGAGGTCGGTGCTGTAGGCGACACCGATTGTCGTCGCCAGACGCAAGCGCGAATCCGAATAAGTCTGGTTCTGCACTGTCGTACCGATCAAGGTCTCATTAGGGACAATAAACTCGGTGCCTCCCGGATGCTTGAGTACCGTATAGCGGGTCGTGATCTGGGTAACCTGGCCCGCTTCGCCGCCCACCTGGACGATATTGCCAATGCGGATGGAACGGTCAAGCAGGATGATGAACCCGGATACGTAATTGCTGGCGATTTTTTGCAACCCGAACCCCAGACCGACGCCAAGCGCACCGGTGAAAACGGAGAGCGCCGTCATGTCGATACCGACCAGCGACAGACTGGTGACGATTGCCAGGACAGTCAGTAAAGCCTTGGCAACACGGACGCCGACAATACGTAAACTGGAATCGATTCCAGCCACCCGCATCAGCCGCGCCTCGATCAATCCTGCCACCCACAGCGCCAGAACAACGGTAAGGAAGACGGTGATGACCCCGTGCAGAATCATCCATAAATCGATGCTCTGCTTGCCGACAGAAAACTGTACCTGCTCCAGCGCCTCGATTACGTAGGGCGCCAGATCGGTAATGTACAAGGCCAGCCAGCCCCAGACCACGGCGGCAATGATGCGCTCCCAGGCGGTCAGCCAGGTCGCCTGGGGAAAGGCCTGGCGCAGGACAAACACGACGCAGCGCACCAAAGCCATCGAGCCGAACAACGGTAAAGCCAGTTTGAGCAGATTGACATGAACAAAGGGCTTCAAAGCCAGCCGCACGGCACCAACCAGCAACATGCCGGTCAATGGGAAAACCAGCCGTGCGCCGGCATCGGTCAGCCGGCCCGCCCCCTCTTCGTGCCGCTTGCGCCACCAGGTGGCGACGCTCCACGCAATGGCAAGACAGGCGGCCAAGGCAACGACCTGCCAGACAAAATTCGGATCGTTGAAATCGGCCCAGATATCATTGAATAGCTGGAGCGCCTGGTTTTTCTGATTCATGCCTTCCGGTCCAAAGCGGCGGCAAAAAAGCCATCGGTATTATGCAAGTGCGGCAACAAACGCAACACATCGCCCTCCAGCGCAATGCCATGGCGGGCCAGGATGCCGGAAGCCGGAGTGAGGGTGAAATCGGGATGCGTCTCGAGGAATCCCTGGATGATTGCATCGTTCTCCGCCGTCAGCAGACTGCAGGTGGCATAGACCACCCGCCCCCCCGGGCGTACCAGTTTGGCCGCCGCATCGAGGATGGACGCCTGCTTGACGGTCAATTCGGCAACCGAGGTCTCGCTCTGCCGCCATTTCAGATCCGGATTGCGCCGCAACGTACCCAGTCCGGAACATGGAGCATCGACCAACACGCGGTCGATTTTGCCGGCCATGCGTTTAATTTTGGTATCGCGCTCATGTTCGATCCGGGCCGGATGGACATTCGACAAGCCTGAGCGGGCCAGGCGAGGCTTCAGGTTGCCCAAGCGCTTGTCTGAAACATCGTAGGCGTAGAGCCGGCCGGTATTTTTCATCATCGCGCCCAGCAACAAGGTTTTGCCTCCGGCGCCGGCACAAAAATCGACCACTGCCTCGCCCCGCTTCGGCTCCAACAGGTAGCCAAGCAACTGGCTACCCTCGTCTTGCACCTCGAACGCCCCTTCGAGGAAGAGCGGATGCTTGGCCAAGGCAGGCTTGTCACGCAGGCGAACAGCGACCGGCGAAAGCGTGCCGGGGATGGCGGCAATCCCTTCGGCGGCAAATTGTTCAAGTACCGCCTCGCGATTGCTCTTGATGGTATTGACCCGCAAATCGAGCGGTGCCGCCTGATTCAGGGCCTTGCTGAGATTCAAGGTTTCTGCCTCACCGAACTGGGCTTCCAGGCGTTCGTACAACCAGGTCGGCATATCGCAGCGCACTGCCGGTTCCAAGTCCGCTTCCGGCATCGCCTTGGCGGACGCCAGCCATTCCTCTTCACTCGCCCGTAACACCGGCGCCAGCTCGCGCTGACTCCAGCCGCGCGTCACGGCCAAGGCAGCCAGCAACAGCTTGCGATCGGTAAGCGGCTCGCCGCAGCGCGCTTCGAGACTACGCCCGCGCCGCAGCACGGCAAACACCGTTTCGGCAACAAAAGCCCGGTCGGCATGCCCGAGCTCGCGATGCTCGCGGAAATAACGCGAAACAACGGCATCGGCGGGATGATCGAAACGCAGCAACTGTCCGAGGACAGCTTCAGCATGGGCAAACAGGGCGGGGGTAAAACGAGCTTTCATTACATTCCTAAAATATACGAGAACGCCACCAGGGCGCAGCGACTAGGGCGCTGTTTCGGCCACGGAACCAATTTCGGTCAGTTCCTGAACAAAGCGTTCGCCTTTCTTGTCGGTAAAACGAATTTTAACCGGCAAGCGCTGCCGATCTAGCGCAATCCAGATTTCTGTCGTGTTATCGGTCATCGCCCGCAGGTGCAAGGTACGAAAATGTCCGGCCGGCGTATCGATATCCTCCTCTCCCATCGAATCGAGCGCATAGCGTTCGTATTTCTTGCCGGTAACGACTCCGATGCTGGCTCCTTCGGCCAAGCGTCCGAGATAAGCCAGTTGATAGTTGAGCGACAGAATATCCTGCGTCCCTTTGGCGATTTCGCGCACGCTGCCGTCGCGGGACAGGCTGACCACGCCCCCCTCCCAGTCAAAATCGGCATTTTCGTTGCTGTCCTGACCATTCTTGCGGCTGCGCAAGCGTTCCGGCTGCAGGCCGCCAGGAACCATCCTGCCCTGGCTCTCGATTTCCAGGCGAACCGGCTTGAGCAGTGCCGCCAAACCGCTGGTTTCGGTCACGCCCAGCAAACGGTAGTGTCCATCTTCGCGAAATTCCCAGCGATGCTCGGCTCGCCCGACCTGGAACCCGAGCGACTCCTTGATGATGGCAAAGCGCAACACGCCGCTTGCCGCCAGGACCGGACGCGCCGGCGAAATCGGTGGTGGCGGTGGTGGCGGCGAGGCAGGCTCGACCGCCTCGGCCACCATCGCTTGCCCATCCTCGGTAGCCGGTGGCACCATGCGAGCGACCGGCGCTGCCGACGTATTAGCCGGCGTCCGATGCCGCGGTTTTTTCGGCGGCGCCTTGACGACCGGACGAACCGGCTCCGCGACGACGGGCGGTGGCGCGGGCAGCGGCGGCAATTCGACCCGCAATGGCAGCGGCTCGCTCTCGCTGCCAAACATCTCGACATCCGTACCGAACAAGGCTGCGCCATGCAGCGCCAGCGAACTGGCCAAGGCCAGGATCAGTACGAAGGGCATCGCCGCTCAGCGCACCTCGGGCGCGACCAGGGCGGCCGGCGTCGCTGCGTCCAGCGCCAAGCGAACGCGGCCGGCTTCCAGGCTCAGCTTGTCTTCGGCAAACCAGCGAACGGCCTGGGGATAAATCCGGTGTTCCTGCTCCAGAATGCGCGCCGACAAACTATCCTCGTCGTCGCCGTCAAGCACCGGAACCGCCGCCTGAATGATCACCGGTCCATGATCCAGGGTCGGCGTCACGAAATGAACGGTACAGCCATGGATCCGCACCCCTTCCTCCAAGGCCCGCCGATGCGTATGCAAGCCTGGAAAGGCTGGCAGGAGAGAGGGATGGATATTCATCAGGCGACCTTCGTAACGACGGACGAAGCCTTCCGTCAGAATGCGCATGAAGCCCGCCAGCACCACCAGATCTGGCCGGTAGCCATCGATACATTCGGCCAGGGCGGCATCGAAGGCTTCGCGCCCGACAAAGGCCTTGTGGTCGATATAGTGGGCTTCGATACCGGACCGCTGCGCCGTTTCGAGCCCAGCCGCGTCCGGCCGGTTGCTGATCACGGCCACGATATTGACGGGCAGTCGGCCGGCATCGCGCGCTGCGATCATCGCCTCCATGTTGCTGCCACGGCCTGAAATCAGGATGACGATATTCTTCATTTCAAAAAACTCACCGGTAAAAAGAAGGTGCTGACCACGGTCTGGGTCAGACGAGAAAGATTGCGGCCATTGCGATCGGCAACGACCTTGGCCATGAAATCGAGCAAGCCCATCACACGACCAAACTCTCGCTCGAAGGACAGGTTGCGGTTATTGGGATCCAGTTCGTTCGACAGCAGCAGAGGCTCGCCCGCAGCATTGCGGTCGTGCGCCAGCTTCCAGACGGCAATTTCCATGTTGCGGGCGCAATTGAACAATTTCACCTCGTTGAGACTATCGAGAATGTAAAAGGATTCCTTGTATTCGAACGCTGCATCGACCATGGTCAGCAAACCGAAGATCAACGCCGCCACCCGATCTCCACCATAAGCCTCGTTGAAGGCGAGGGCGGCCGCCTGCCCTTCGCGGGCGCCGTTGAGCTCAGGCCAGTTTCGGTAATTCCGGTTGCGCAGTCGCTCCAGCGCCGCCTCGCGACTGATCAATCCCGCCTTTTTCCACTCTTTGGGATTACGCCGATAAAGCTTGTCGGCAATCAACATCACCCCATCGATGACCTCGCTGCGATTGGTATCGGCAATACGATCGACTTCGGTCTTGGCCAGATATTTGACATCGACGGCCGACTCACTCCGACCATCCTTTCCCAATCGGGTCGTACACGCCATCATCAGCACCAGGGCAAGGAAGATGGCGAACCGGTGCATCAAGCCGCTTTGCTCTTAACGTAGCCGATTCCGACCGGAATCAGCGAGAACAGGATGATGCCGACGATGATCAAGGACAGGTTGGCCTTGACCCAGGGAAAATTACCTAACCAGAAACCCGCCAGGCACAACGACACCACCCAGGCAAGCGCCCCGATCAGGTTGAAGAGTGTGAAACGGGCGTAACTCATCGAGCCGATCCCCGCCACGAAAGGCGCAAATGTCCGGAACAGGGGCAGGAATCGGGAAATCACCAAGGTCTTGCCGCCGTGCTTTTCATAGAAAGCATGCGTCTTGATCAGTGCTTCACGGTTGAAGAAACGGGAGTTCTCCCAATGGAAGACCTTGGGTCCGAGAAAGCGCCCGATCTGATAGTTCAAGGTATTCCCGGTCACCGCTGCGGCAGTCAGGATGCCGATCAGCACGAAGATATCCATCCCGCCCTCCCCCAGGGCCGCCAATGCGCCTGCCACGAAGAGCAGCGAATCCCCCGGCAGGAAGGGGGTCACGACAAAACCGGTCTCGGCGAAAACGATGAAGAACAGAATGCCGTAGATCCACAGTCCGTACTGCTGGACTAGCAAGGCAAGATGCTTGTCGAGATGAAGGAGGATGTCGACGAACTGGGCGAGGTATTCCATACGGATGAGCCAAGGAGAAACAGGACGGCATTTTACCCCAAGCACTGACCCGTACCGTGCCACCCCGACTAACGAACGCCGCCTGCATGGCAGGACGCAAAGGACACGTACCACAGGCTGCCTGCCGGCAGCTCGAGGCCTGTCAGGCCGGTTGTTCGGACAGCCTGACCGTTCCTTGTGTGCTCTCCTCGTATGCCTCCACCCGGTCGCGCCCCCCAGCCTTGGCGCGATACAGCAACAAATCGGAACGATGCAGCCATTGCGCCCAGCTTTCCTCCGCCTGGCGAGTTGTCACGCCAAAGCTCGCGGTCACCTTCTCCACATCTGGAAACGATTGTGCCGCCAGCAGGCTGCGTATCCGCTCCGCCAACTCGACGGCACTGCTCAGCGACGTATCGGGTAGAACCAGTAAGAATTCCTCACCGCCCCAGCGTCCCAAGACATCCGACGCCCTTATCGAACCTTGTACCAGGCGGCAAAAGGCGACCAGAACCCGATCACCGGCGGCGTGACCGAAACGGTCGTTGATCTGCTTGAAGCGATCGATATCGATCATCATCAAGGACACCGGATGACCATGGCGCTGCTGGCGCTCAATTTCCCGCCGCGCCACCTCTTCCAACCGCGCCCTATTCCAAGCTCCGGTCAGGCCGTCCTTCTGGGCCAACAGGCGGAAGCGCTGGTCGGCCAGCTCCTTGGCCATCAACACGAAGCCATTGGCACCGAGCACGGTGGAGACGAAGGAAGCCAGCACAAGCCACGACTGGATCGGTACCTCGACCGTGACATCGACGATTTCGACCTGACCGGACAGGAGCAGAAGAAAACGGAGCAGCGATATGCACAGGCTGATTGCAAAGGCACCGACAAGCAGATGTCGCCCTCGTCCAACCGGACGCGAAGCAATCAGAAGACCAAGCAAAATGCCTAATTGGGCAGTACAGAGCACGCCACTGAACAACAGACGGGCCAACAAATCGTCCAGCCAGTAGGCAAAACCCGCCGCGGCCAGTACGGGTGGGGCCCAACACAGCCAGCCCCGGCGACGATAGCCGAGCAATTGCAGCAAGGCAGCAAGAAAGCAGGCATAAGCAGAGGCTAGCGCGACATTACCGCCAACAATCGAAAGGAGGTCGGGAATCCGCTCGCGCAAGCCAAGCAAAACGATAGCCAGCGTATCGAGCGCCAGGCCGCCCGCCCAGATGCCAAGCCCGTCTCCGCTGTTCCGATAGGCCACCCAGCCGACCGAAAGCGTCTGGGTGGCGCAGGACAGCAGCAGCATCATCCACAGCGTGGGCATATCAAGCTGCATTTTTCTCCCGATTACTCATGTACCGATTGCCTGTCTCAGCGCAGGCGCGCTATTTTCCGGGCTAGCCTTGAAAATTCGAAATGCCATTCTCGCCGAGCCGGCCTACCGAACCCATGAAATTTTCCCGCTTTTTCCTCAATCGCCTGCAAAACCAGCCGGTTGCCAGCGACACGGTGGTCGTCATCGACGTCCTGCGCTCCTTCACCACCGCTGCGGTGGCCCTGGCGCAAGGCGCCCGCGCCGTCTATCCGGTCGAGAACGTCGCCACAGCCGGCGCCTTGGCCAGGCGACTCGGGCAGAGCGTATCGGTCGGTGCGGTCGGTGGCGGCGACCCGGTGCCCGGCTTCGACTTCGGCAACTCGCCGTCGCAACTGCTCGCCGCCGACCTGCAGGGCAAGGCGGTGGTGATGAGCACCGCCGCCGGGGTGCGCGGCCTGCAGCGCTTTCATCAGGCCCGCCGGCTGTTCGCCAGCAGCCTGGTCTGCGCCCGGGCGACGGCTGACGCGATCCGCGCCAGCCAGGCGCAGGAAATCTGTTTCGTCATCACCGGCGAGTGGGTCGATCGCGACGGCGACGAAGACATCGCTTGCGCCGACTACATCGAAGCCATCCTGCGCGGCGAACCGGTGACGCCGGAGGACTTCGTCAGCCGGGTCCGCGAATCGGACTTCGGCCGCCGCTTTACCGCCGGCACCTGGCCCAACCTGCCCATGGCCGACCTCGACCTGGCCAGCCAGATCGATCGCTTCGCCTTTGCCATGCCAGTCGTCCGCCAGGACGGATTAATGCTGATCCGCTGAAAGGTCTATCCCGAGGGCTTTTCGGTCTGCCTGGCCCATCTGGCGGTGCAATCTGGGATAATGCCGCGATGCCGACGATTGCCCGCCTCCCCGACCTGCTGATCAGCCAGATTGCCGCAGGTGAAGTGGTCGAAAGACCCGCCTCCGTTCTCAAGGAACTACTCGAAAACAGCCTCGACGCCGGCAGCAAGGCCGTCCAGGTACATCTGGAAGAAGGCGGCGTCAAGCTGATCCGCATCACCGACGACGGCTGCGGCATCGCCAAGGATCAACTCGCGCTGGCTCTGACCCGCCACGCCACCTCCAAGATCGTCTCGCTCGATGATCTCGAACGCGTCGGCACCCTCGGCTTCCGCGGCGAAGCGCTGGCTTCGGTCGCCTCGGTCGCCCGCCTGGCGATCAGCAGCCGCGAACGCGGCGCCAGCCACGCCTGGAAGCTCAAGGCCGAAGCCGGTGCCGAGCCGGAACCGGCGGCGCTGATGGCCGGTACCGTGGTCGAAATGCGTGACCTGTATTACAACACCCCGGCCCGCCGCAAATTCCTCAAGGCCGAAGGCACCGAATTCGCCCACTGCGCCGATGCCGTCAAGCGCCTGGCGCTGACCCGGCCGGACGTCGCCTTCAGCCTGACCCACAACGGTCGCAACCTGTTCCAGCTGGCCCCGGCCGACAGCGCCCGCCGCATCGCCGACATTCTCGGCGACGATTTCCTCGGCGCGGCCCGCCGCGTCGAAGCCGCCGCCGGGCCGCTCGGCATCGCCGGCTTCGCCATCGACCCGACCCGCGCCACCGACGCCAAGGATGGCCAATACGTCTTCGTCAACGGCCGCTTCGTGCGCGACAAGATCATCAGCCATGCGCTGCGCGAGGCTTATCGTGATGTGCTGCATGGCAGCCGTCAGCCGGCCGTCTGCCTGTTCGTCAACATCGATCCGGCCCTGGTCGACGTCAACGTGCATCCCGCCAAGACCGAAGTCCGCTTCCGTGACTCGCGGGCCATGCATCAGTTCGTTTTTCATGCCATCCAGCGCACGCTGGCCACGCCGGTGGAAACACCGGTCGCCCACGGTGGTTTTGGTGCTCCGGCCAGCGACAACGACCGCCCGACCGCAGCCGCCTGGTCGGCAGCCCCCGCCTCGACAGGTAACGCCCCGGCGGAAACGCGCCCCCCGGCCAACTATCCGCCGCCGCTCCGTCACCAAGGCTCGCTCGGCGTCGCCGAACCGGCCGCCGCGGCCTATCTGGCCTTTGCCCGTGCCGCCCAGAACATCGGTACGGCGCCATCGACTAGCGTCAATCCGGCCAGCGCGCCGCAATTCACCGGCAGCGAACCGCCGGAGCGCGACGGCCCGCCACTCGGCTACGCGCTGGCCCAGCTGCACGGCATCTACATCCTGGCCCAGAACGCTCGCGGCCTGATCCTGATCGACATGCATGCCGCCCATGAGCGCATTCTTTACGAAAAGCTGAAGACCGCCTTCGACAGCCGCCAGGTGGCGACCCAGAACCTGCTGATTCCCGCCGTCTTCTCCGCCGAAGCGCTCGACATCGCCGCCGTCGAGGAGCACGGCGAGGCCTTGGCCGAACTCGGTTTCCAGATCGCCCCGCTCGGCCCCAACCAGCTCGGCGTGCGCAGCGTACCGGCCCTGCTCCAGTCCGGCGACCCGGCGGCGCTGGCCCGCTCGCTGATCGCCGAATTGCGCGAGCACGGCATGACCCAGCTCGCCACCGCCCGCCGCAACGAACTGCTTGCCACCATGGCCTGCCATGGCGCGGTACGTGCCCGGCGCCAACTCACCGTGCCGGAAATGAACGCCTTGCTCCGCCAGATGGAAGAAACCGAACGAGCCGGCCAGTGCAACCACGGCCGCCCGACCTGGACCGAGCTGACGCTCGACCAGCTCGACAAGCTCTTCCTGCGCGGCCAGTAGCCAGCACAAAGCAGCCCATGCAACGCATCCTGGTCAGTGCCTGCCTGCTCGGCCATGCCGTACGCTACGACGGCGGCGACAAACGCTGCGAGGACCGGATCCTGCAGGCGTGGCTGGCAAACGGCCAGGTCGTTCCCTTCTGTCCCGAACTGGCCGCCGGCTTGCCGGTACCGCGTCCGCCCGCCGAGATCAGCCAGGGAGCCGGCGGCATCGGTGTTTTGAGCGGCCAGGCCCAGGTCATCGAAGCCGGCGGCCGCGATGTCACCGCCGAATTCGTCAGCGGCGCCGAGCAAGCTCTGGCCGTGGCCCGCCAATACGGGATCCGGCTTGCCATCCTCAAGGAAGGCAGCCCTTCCTGCGGCAGCAGCGTCACTTACGATGGCAGCTTTTCCGGCGTTCGAATTTCCCGCCCCGGCGTTACCAGCGCCTTGCTAAAACAGGCCGGCCTCGCCGTTTTCTCGGAACACGAGTTGGTGGCAGCCCAAAACTGGCTGGATGAACAAATGCCGGACACCACGGTCAACAATCCATGACCCTGTCGTGCGATTCACAAATTTGTCATATTCCCGGAAAAATTGGCGAACCCCCGGGCAACGCCACGAAACCGGAACTTGCCGGCGGTCGGATTTCTCGCCAAAACGACCACCAGCAGGACAAACCGGCGGAAATTTAAGTATCATCCAGAATCAACCAATTTGAGACATTATTGCGAGACTGGCGCCTTGGCTCCTTCCCGCGCCACACTGAATGGATAGCGAGCTCCCCGCACTAAAGGCACGTCAGCAAGCCAGACTGGAACGTCGCCGGCGGGGCATCATCATCGGCCTGGGCATCGTCGCCCTCGCCATCTACGTCGGGCTCGGTTTGGCCAGCCTGAAGCAGACCTACGACCGCGAAGTCGAGTTTGCCCGACGCAGCCAGGACAATCTGGCCAAGGCACTGGTCGACCATGCGCGCAGCAGCATCGAGAAAATCGACAACATCCTGCTCGCCAGCCAATTGCGGCTCGATACGACGCTGGCCGGCGAAAAGCACGATACTGCGACGGTCAATGCCACCCTGGCGCGTTACCTCGAGCTGATCCAGGAATCGCAAAGCCTGCGCATCGCCAACCGCGACGGCCGCTTCATATTCGATGCTTCGGGCGAAATTTCGAACGCCACAATCACCGACCGCAACTATTTTCAGCGCAACAAACTTCAGACCGACGGCAAATTGGTGATTTCGGAACCGCTTTTTGCGCGAATCACCCAAAACTGGGTCATCACGCTGAGCCGACGCCTGAACGACAGTCGCGGCGAATTTGCCGGCCTGGTGCAGGCGGCGGTGCGCGCCGATCATTTCCAGAAATTTTATGCCTCGCTCAATCTCGGCCCGACGCAAACCATCACCCTGATCGACAATCAGTTTCGACTGGTTGCCCGCTACCCCGAGATTCCCGAGATGATCGGCAAGCCAACGGGTAGCGCGGCACTGCGCAGCCTGATCGGGCGCGGCGAACAGGATGGCATGTATATCGCCCACTCCAGTGCCGACGGCGTCGAACGCCTCTATGCGGCACGCCGGATCGGCGACTACCCGCTATACATCATCGTCGGGCAGGCCACCTCGACCTATCTCGACAACTGGCACCGGCAAATTTTCTGGATCGGCATCAGCGCCACCATCCTGACGCTGGTCCTGGCGGGCTGGATGAGCGTCTGGCTGCGGACCTACAATCAGGCCCGGCGGCTGGCACAAGGCATGACACAGGCCTACGAAACGACGGTGCGCAGAACCAGCGCCCTGCTCGACAGTCTGCCCGACCCGGCCTGGCTGACCGACCGCGACCTGCGCCTCATCGCCGTCAACGAGGCCTTCTGCCGACTCTGCGAACAACCGATCGAGCGCATTCTCGGCGCCCCGGTGATTGCGATCTGCCCGCCATCGATGACCGCCGTTCTCGAACACCTCGACCGCACTGCCCTCGACTCGCTATGCCAGCAACGGCACGAAGGCCAATATGAACTGAATGGCGGCCGACAACGGTATTTCGAGTGCATCTCGACGCCGGTGCTCGACGAACAGCACCAGCTCGCCGGATTGGCCGGAGTTGCCCGCGATATCACGCAAATTTACGAAGACCAGGCGCGCATCCGTCACCTGGCCGAGCATGACATGCTGACCGATCTGCCGAACCGCGCCCTGCTCGGCAACCGCATGTCGCTTGCCCTGGCCGATGCGCTCGGCGAGCAGGTCCAGATCGCCCTGATCTTCCTCGACCTCGATCAGTTCAAGAACATCAACGACACGCTCGGCCACGACGTCGGCGATCAACTTCTCCTGCAGGTCGCCGCACGCATTCGTGAAAATCTCGACGAGCGCGACACGATCAGCCGCCAGGGCGGCGATGAATTCGCCGTACTGATCCAGGACTTCGGCAACCTGGCCCGCCTGGCCTTCATCGCCCAGCGCCTGATCGATGCCATCAACCGCCCCTTCCTGATCGGCGGCCACGAGTTGCGGGTCGGAGCCAGCACCGGCATCAGTGTCTATCCGCAGGACGGCAGCGACATCGGCACGCTGCTGAAGAATGCCGACACCGCCATGTACCAGGCCAAAGGTGCCGGCGGCAATGCCTTCCGCTTCTTCACGCCGGAAATGAATGCCCGCATCTCCGAGCGGGTGGCGCTGGAAAACAATCTGCGCCGCGCCATCCAGAACCGCGAATTCCGTCTCCACTACCAACCCCAGGTCGATGGCCGCAGCGGGCGGCTGATCGGCATGGAGGCCCTGATCCGCTGGCAACATCCGGAAAAGGGTGAAATTCCACCGATCCGCTTCATCCCTGTCGCCGAGGAAAGCAACCTGATCAACCTGATCGGCGAATGGGTCCTGCGCGAAGCCTGTCGCCAGAATGCCGAATGGATCAATCGCGGCCATCCACCGGTCGTCGTGGCGGTCAATATTTCAGCCATGCAGTTGCGCCAGGCCAATCTGCCCGAACAAGTCGCCGGCATCCTCGGCGAAACCGGGCTCGATCCGCGCTGGCTGGAACTCGAAATCACCGAAAGCGCCTTCATCGGCGACACCGAACGCATCATCGACACGCTGACCTTGCTCAAAACCCTCGGCATCAAGCTGTCGGTGGACGACTTCGGCACCGGCTATTCCAGTCTTGGCTACCTGAAGCGGCTACCCTTTGACCGCATCAAGATCGATCAGTCCTTTGTCCGCGACCTACCGCATCACGAGGACGATATCGCGATCACCCGCGCCATCATCGGCATCGCCAACAGCTTGCGCAAGGAAGTAATCGCCGAAGGCGTCGAACTGCCCGAGCAACGCGATTTCCTGCTCGCCCAGGGCTGCGAACTGATGCAGGGTTACCATTTCGGCCGCCCCTTGCCGGCCGAAGCCTTCAGCGTCCTGCTCGAACGCGGCCAGTCCCTGCCCTGAACGACGTCAGGCAAATTACGGGGAAGCCTGACGCAGATGGCGATGCACCTCGCCGACTGGCGGATTGCCCGGCAGCACCTTGCCATTGATCTCCAGCACCGGTAGCTGGACGCTGCCTCCGCCCGGAATGATCGAATGCAGGCGTTCCGCCGCATGCTGGTCGCTATCGACCGAATAGACGGTGTAATGCAGTCCATGGGCATCGAGCCAGGAGCGCATCTGCGCGCAATCGTGACAACCGGCGATGACATAGATATCCACCCGGTTATTGCTGGCGTAGGTAACCGCCATCTCCGGCACCTCGTCGTCATCGTCGTCCGCCTCGGCCATCGGCTTGCCTTGCATGGTGCTCATCGCGGCCATAAAGCGTAGCGCCTTTTCCGGATCCGAACTGATGCTGCGCCAACCGACCGAGCAGACAATCCCCAGCACGACCAGAACCAGCAGCGCTCGCCCGCCGCCCCCCTGGCGGGGGGGCGCCCCAAAATCATTCTCCTCGTCCTCACCACCAGCAAAGAGCAACCACAAGGCCATCACGGCACCCAGCACCGGCACCAGCGCAACCAGCGACAACCAACCGCTCCGTCCAGTATCGTGCAAACGCAAAGCCAGGCAACGCAGCCCGTAAATCAAGGAGATGAAGGTACCCAAACCGATCAGCGAAAACTTGCCCGTCTTGACGGCGGCCAGGGCGAATAGAAGCATGACCAGGGTGCTGAGCATCGATCCGGAAAAGTAATCGAGCCGCCCCAGGCGACCGGCAAAGCCCAAACCCAACAGGCCGGGCGCCCACGCGTCGTCGCCGCCCCGGCCAGCCCGCCCGGTCACTGGTTGACGCGACTCGCGCTCCCTTTCGCGCTGCTCGCGTGCTTCGCGCTCTGCAGCCTGCTGCGCCGCCAGATAACGTGGCATATCGAGACCGCACTGCCGGCACAAGGTGCGCTTGGGTTGAACTTCGCCACACTTCGGGCATACCACTTCGCTGTCGCCATCCGGCACGGCAGCGCCCCCCTCCGATTCGCCCGCCCCCGGCAGGGCAGCGGAACTCGGACGAACTGCCGCGGCGGGAGGGGCCAGGGCAAACAACTCGTCCGCCTCCGTAGAACCAGCCTCCACGCCGGGCTTACTCGTGGCCGGAAGCACCGGCGGTCGAACGGCCTCGTCCACCGGCTCGATCACACTTGCCAAGCCCAGGCCCTGCAACTTTGCCAGCAATCTTTCCGCACCATCGAGCGGGCCACTGCGCAGCACGACAACCGGTTTGCCACAGAGCATCTTGTCGAGTTGCTCGCCGTGCAGGCGAAAAGCCTGGCCGACCGCTTGCCTGATATCGTGCAAAGGGCCACCCGAGAGCGTCTGGCCGGAGATCACCACCCTGTATTGCTGCGCCATGATTCAAAACGGATATTCGATAAGGCGCCCATTCTGCCTGCATCCTGGAGCCTTGGCCAATCGACGGACATGACCAACGTATAATGCCAGGCATTCCGACCCCCGCACCGCCCCCGACATGCTCATCCTTCCGCTTCCGGCCCGCCCCGACTGGAGCCGTCCGCCGCTGGTCACGCTGGCGATCATGCTGCTCTGCCTGATTGCCTTTCTCATGCAAGGGAGCGATCAGCAGCGCTATGCCGAGGCCTGGCGCTTCTATCAGCAGTCCGGTACGGCAAAAATCGAACTGGCGGCCTACCAAGACGACCTCAAGCGAAACAACAAGCGGCAGCCCGAACTGCAAGGCTTCGGCGAAAGCCGCACAATCGCCCTCTTTCAGGCCATGGAGGCCGACCGTGATTTCATGCTGCGCCTACGTCGGCAAGAGGTCATCACACCGAGCAACCCGGAGTTCGAAACCTGGCGCAAGGGACGTGCCCGCTTTGACGCCCTGCGCGCCCGCATCGTCACCGAGAACTACGCATTGAACGGACAGGAGCCCCGCCTGGCCAGCCTCTTCAGCCACATGTTCCTGCATGGCGACATCATGCACCTGAGCGGAAACATGGCCGTACTCTTCGTTGTCGGCTATACCATCGAATCCGCCCTCGGTCCGCTCGGATTTCTCGCGCTCTACCTGCTGGGCGGCTTGGGTGCCGCCCTTCCGGATCTGCTGCTGGCCGGCAATCATCGGCTTTCCCTCGGTGCCTCCGGCGCCATCTCCGCTGTCATGGCTGCCTATCTGGTACTGTTCGGACGTCGGCAGATCAACTTCTTCTACTGGCTGATTTTCTTTTTCGGCACCCTGCGCGGCCCGGCTCTGGCCATCCTGCCCCTCTGGCTGGGCAACGAACTGCTGCAATACTTCGTGCTCGACAGGGATGGTCACGTCAACTATCTGGCACACTTTGCCGGACTGCTCAGCGGCGCCGTGCTGATCGGTCTCTATCGCTGGCGGCGCCACGGCAAGAGTGCCGACAGCGTGCACAAACAGGATGCCGATCAAGCCATAGACAGCATGCGCCGCCAAGCCGAAAAGCTGGTCACCGAGATGCAATTCGGCCACGCTGCGCTGCACTACAAGAAACTGCTCACCGAATATCCGCAAGCCGATACCGAACTGATCGAAGCCTATTTGCGTATCGCCCGCCTCGCCCGCCAACCGGAATTGCTGGCCGATGCAGAACTACGCCTGCTGATGGCGGGCAGCGAAGCCACCAACCGCGTCAGCCCGCTACTTCTCGCCGAAACGCTGGCCCACCACCGTCCCAAACTCTCGGCTCGGCGCTGGGACAACCTGCTGCGTCACCTGATCGACGGCAAGCAACTCGACTGTGCCGAAGGCATCGTGCTACGCCTGTTGGCCCAGAGCGAGATCGGCCAGAGCACCTTGCAACAAGCCAGCCGTCTGGCCGAAGCCTTTTTCGCCGCCGGCCAGATCGAGCGCGGCGAACCCCTGCGCCGCTTGCTCGCCAGTCGCGCCACGGCAGCCTGACGCGTCAGCTATTAGCCGCCGAGCCCGCAGCGGCCAGTCGGTCGAGCAACTCGCCCAAGCGCGCCGCCTCGGAAGCGGCCGGAGAATCCGGATAATGCTGGCGTACTGCATTCAGCACCCGGCGGGCCTGGGCTTCATCGCGCTGATGATCGATCAACAGGCGTGCCCCCAGCACGTAGATCGCAGGAATATCGGCATGCCCAGGGAATCGCCGGTCAAACCCCTTGATCAGACGCGCCGCGCTGGCGAAGCGACGGCTATCCACCAAGTATTCGGCCAGCGGGCGATAACTGCCGGCCGATGGCGGCAGGAAATCCGGTGCCTGCCGCCAGATCGTCTCGAGCACTTCGCAGGCCTGCTGTACCCGTCCGGCCCCCATCAGCGCCGCAAACCATTCGCGGGCATGCGCCGCCATCGCCACCTCTTGCCCTGGCACGGCCAGCAGCAGGCGATGCAGACGCTGGTTGGCCGCCGGGTCGAGCGGATTTTCCGCCAATTCGCCACGTGCCAGGACAATGGCTTCGTCGTAACGCCCCTCTTTCAGCAGGGCGGCACTCTGCGCCGCACGCCGTTTAGCGGGGTCTTCTTGGACGATAACCGAGGACTGGCGTTCGAAGCCGATATCGACATTAAAACCGAGTGCTTCGTGATATTGATACAGGGCGTATCCCATGAGACGGAACATGACGACGATGAAATACGCTCCGACAAAACCAACCACCACGCTGACCAGGGCGGCAGGAATGATCGGCATCAATACCCCAAGAAGCGCGCCGCTACTCGAACTGAGCAGGAGCAGACAGGCGCATAAGCCAAGGTAGGGCAAGCCAATGCCATGCATCAAGGCCCACAGCCGTGGCGGCGAGATCGACTCGCCGAGGTCATCGGTCATCGCCAGCAGCATGGTATTGGCCGGCAAAGCGATACTGAACACCACCAGCAGGACCATGGCCACGTGCGGACCGGCGAAATTCCCGGCATAACCGCACAAGGTCAGGCCGATGGCAATCACGACAAACTGCTTGTACGGCAGGTATTTACCACCATGTGCCGAGTCGACGAAGGCCAGCTCGTCATCGATGTAACCGCGGGCCGTGCGCTCGAGCACCTTGTACCCGTAGCGCAAGGTTCCCACCAGCAACACCGCCGCCAGCACGAGATTTGCCGGCATGAACATGATGCTTGCCAAGCCAGACAACAGGCCAAACGCGAGACAAGCCAGCAATGGCTCCATCCCCAGCGGATAAACGAAGAAACTGCCGAAACGGCTCCAGTAAGGCGGTATGGTCTGCTGATCGCTCATGAGGTGTTCGCTTCTCGAATTAGCCTGGCACACGGGAAAAAATGCATGCCCGGTGAATTTTTCGACATCTTCGCCGATCCCGGCAGATCGTGCATCAATTTACGCCCTCCCCGACACGCACTTCGAGATCGCAAGAAAACCTTCGACATCGTCGCCGCTTCGACCTCCCCGGAAAGCGCCGGCAGCGGCCAGCCGGCCCGAGCGCGGGATCGGCCTGCCGGTGACAATCCGCTACAGCCACCCAGAACGGCATCATTTATCATTGCATCTACATCAGCCATTCCGGAAATCCCATGTTTCGCGCCAATATGTTCGGTCTCCCGCTCTGGAGCATCGCCATTCCACTCGCCACCTGTGCCCTGCTCGGCGCCACCTGGGGGCAAAGTGCGAGCTGGGGATTGCTCCTGCTGATTGCTGGCGGCCTGATCGCGGCGGTGCTGGTTGCGGTTTACCACGCCGAAGTAGTCGCCCACCGGGTTGGCGAACCGCTGGGCACGCTCGTTCTTGCCCTGGCCGTCACGGTCATCGAAGTCTCGTTGATCATTTCCATGATGCTGTCCGGTGGCGCCGAAACGCACGCCCTCGCCCGCGACACAGTATTTGCGACCGTCATGATCATCTGCAACGGCGTCATCGGGCTCTGCCTGCTCGCCGGCGCCATCCGGCACCGCGTCGTCGCCTTTCGCGTCGAAGGAACCAGTTCGGCCCTTTCGGTCCTGGCTGCCCTCACCACCTTGACGCTAATCCTCCCCGAATTCACCACGACCTCGCCGGGACCGAGCTACGCACCCTCGCAACTGGCCTTCGCCGGTCTGATGTCGCTCTTGCTCTATTGCGTTTTCGTCTTCGTGCAGACGGTGCGCCACCGTGAATTTTTCCAGCCCCCCGGCGCGCAAGGCGAAGAAGAGCATGGTCCGGTCGCGACCAAGGCCGGTGCCGTTATCAGCCTGGGGCTGCTGGTCGCAGCGCTGGTGGCCGTCGTCGGCCTGGCCAAGATGCTGGCCCCGAGCATCCAGCGGGCGGTAGAAGCGGCATCGGCGCCGGCCGCCGTGGTCGGTATCGCCATCGCCTTGCTCGTCCTGTTGCCAGAAACCTGGGCCGCTTTGCGAGCCGCCCTGCGCAACCGCATGCAAACCAGCCTCAATCTGGCGCTGGGTTCGGCACTGGCCACCATCGGCCTGACCATTCCCGCCGTCGGGCTGGTCTCCATCCTGCTCGACATCAAGCTGATTCTCGGCCTGCCGGCCAAGGAAATCGTCATGTTGATCCTGACCCTGATGGTCAGCACCATCACCTTGGCGAGTGGGCGAGCCACGGTATTGCAAGGAGCGGTGCACCTGGTGCTGTTTGCCGCCTTCCTCTTCCTGGCGATTATTCCCTGAAATTACTGCGGCGGCTTGGTCAGTTGGCTCTTGATGATCGGCCCAACCGCATTCCAGGCCAGGGTTCCCCCGCCGATCAACAAGGCGAAGCCGAGAACCAGCTGGATCAGTAGCACGATCAAGTCCGACTGCTGCCTGCTCAGCTTGCGCGCCGGGTTGGTGGCGCCACAGCCGGGGCAAGCTTCGGCCGAAATATCGACTGGACGGCCGCATCCGCGGCAAGGTACGAGCGGCATGCTGTTTTCCTCCCTGTGCGGCCGATTATAGGCCGGAGCGGCAAGCCTGGCGCGTGGTAGCATTCGCCGCCATGAATCCGTCCAGCCTGCCCCCCGCCATCCTGATCATGGGCCCGACCGCATCGGGCAAGACCGCCGCCGCCATGGCGCTGGCCGACCACTTTCCGGTCGAACTGATCAGCGTCGACTCCGCGCAGGTCTTCCGCGACATGGATGTTGGCACGGCCAAGCCGGACAAGGCGACCCTGGCGCGCTATCCGCATCGGCTGATCGACATCATTTCGCCCGAAGAAAGCTATTCTGCCGCCCAGTTCCGCCGCGACGCGCTGCTGGCCATGGCAGATATCACGGCCCGGGGCCGGGTTCCGGTATTGGTCGGCGGCACGATGTTGTATTTCCGTACCCTGCTGCAAGGCATCGCCGAATTGCCGCAAGCCGATGCCGCGCTACGCGCCGAGATCGATGCGGAAGCCGCAGCAGAAGGCTGGCCGGCCCTCCACGCCAAGCTGGCCAGCCTCGACCCGCTCACCGCATCCCGCCTGCACCCGACCGACGCCCAGCGTCTGCAACGTGCCCTGGAGGTCTGCCGCCTGACAGGACGACCGATGTCGGCACTGCTGGCAGAAAGCGAACAGGAAAAGCCGCCCTATCATTTTCTGCAGATCGGCTTGTTGCCGAGCGAGCGGGCGATACTGCACCAACGCATCGCCCAACGTTTCGATGCCATGTTGCAGGCCGGGCTCGACGAAGAAGTCCGTCACCTGCGCCAGACCTACAACTTGAGTCTAGGACTGCCGTCGATGCGCTGCGTCGGCTACCGCCAGGCCTGGGAGGCTCAGGATGGACTGATTGCGCGACAAGAACTGCGCGACCGGGGCATTTTCGCGACACGACAACTGGCCAAACGCCAGATTACCTGGCTGACCAACTCCTTCGTGGCGGAACATTTCGACTGCCTGGCCACTGACCTGACGCAGCAGGTCGCAGCCCGCTGCGCCACCTTCCTCAACCTTTGAGCAAACCGGCCAGGGTTTTGGCAAGCACTTCCAGTTCGCCGACGATAGCGAGGCTCTCGTCCTGCGTACCGACCATGCGCTGCATGAAGTCGGTGGCCATGACGGTCAGCAATTCCTCCTGACTCTCGCTCAGACCGAGATGGACGAAGGATTTCATCAGGCTCTCCTGGAAATCGATCATTTCCTGGGTGAGCTGGAAACAGTTGCGCCGATAGTTGGCTTGCACCGCATCGAGCGTCGCATGCACTCTCGGTAGTGCCGTCTCGATGGCTATCCGCCGCCGCTGCGCCAGGAGCTCCAGTTCGATGGCCTTGAGTCGGGCATCCGCCCCTTCGGCCAGCAAGGCGCCGTTGTCGCGAATGCGACCACAGCGTTCTCCATCGTCGACCGGCATGTTGTTGATCAGCACCGTCACCCGACCATAATTGAAAACGCAGCGCGACTTGAACTGGAAAATGCGGTCGGCGCTACGCACATGGTTCAAAACCGAGGTCTCGAGCGGCAGATTGCGCCCGTTCTGGCTGAGGTTGAGGACTTCTTCGCCAACCCTGACCTGTACGGCTGCCTGCAGGTCATACTGCTGCATCGAGTCGATAACTGCCTGCGCCAGTTCCTCGGCGCTATTGCACGCAAAGGATTTGCTGAGAAACTGCAGCACGATGCCCAATTCGCCCATGCTGACCATGGCCGACATGGCGGTGCGTTGGGCATAGCCGGCCTGTTCGTGCAAAGCCTGACGGCGAGCGATCAGTTGCCCGGCGATACGCAGCTTGCGCTGCAACTCCGCAGGATCGAAGGGCTTGGCAATGAAGTCTTCGCCACCGGCATCGTAGCAAACCAGACGCGCCTCGATGTCGTCACTGGCGGACACGAACAGCACCGGAATATCCTGCGTATCCCAATCGTCCTTGAGCTGACGACAAAGCTGGCAACCATCGATACCGGGAAGCGTCACATCGAGCAGGAAGAGATCGGGCTTTTGCTCTTGCAGCCGGCCCAGGCAAGCCTCAGCCGAAACGAAGGTTTCGATTTCGAACTCAGCTTGCAGGGCTTCGACATAAATTTCGGTCAAGATCGGATCGTCATCGACGATGAACAGACGCAAACCGGTACCCATGATTTCCCCCTCGCTAATGCCCTGATTGTCTGCCGAATAGGCCGGCCCGACAAGCTTGCCAGGCGGACTAGTTCTCCCCGTCGAAAGCCTTCAGGCGCGGCTGTTGCGTACAATCGGTACACGCCGCCTCGGCCTCGAACGCTTCGTGGCAGGCCCCCAGGCCGCGCTGACGCCAACCCGATTTCAGTGCGGCGACCCGAACCAGCACGACGCCCGCCCGCACCATGTCGAGATATTCGGCGACGCTGCGCGAGACATCGATGATGCGCCGGACATGCTTGCTGTGCATGCGGTCGTTGATCTTGACGATGGCGCAGCGCTCGTTATCCAGGCGCCGAACCGCGACCATGCTGCCCAGCGGAAAATGATTGCTGGCGGCGGAAAACTCTCGAATATCGAAGCGCTCGCCGGTCGACGTGCGACGCCCGTGAAACCCCATGCCGTAAAAGCTGGCCGAACCATGCAGGCCGACCGTATCGCTATCGATTATTTCTGCCGCCACCACTTCCGAAGCGACGGACTGCCGGACCGACGCCTTGCGTGCCTTGTGGCGGAGGGCTTTACCCGCTTTTTTGTGGGGCGAAGCTTTCGCCGAGCGGGCCGCCACCGGCTTGCCCGATGGCTTCTTGCTCGCCGCCCAGACGGTCGACGAGCCATTGAGCAACAGCAGGCTGCAGGCCAAGGCCGCAGCCCACCGCCGCAGATCAGACCACGAGGGTCTGCGCTTCGTCACCCTGACGCGCCCGGATCTTACCGATGCGATAAACCGCCTCGCCCTGGGCTTTCAGTTCGGCCATCGCGGCATCGGCATCGGCCGCGGCCACGACGACGACCAGACCAATGCCGCAATTGAAGACGCGGTGCATTTCGTTTTCGGCCACATTGCCTTCGGCCTGCATCCAGTCGAACAGCTTGGGGCGCGGCCAGGCGGCCTTTTCCAGTTCGGCGACGGTGTTTTCCGGCAGCACGCGCGGCACGTTTTCGAGCAGGCCGCCCCCGGTGATGTGGGCCATACCCTTGACCGTAACCTTTTCCAGCAAGGCCAGGACTTGCTTGACGTAGATGCGGGTCGGCGCCATGACGACATCGGCCAGCGTGCGCTCGCCGTCAAACTTGGCGTTCATGTCCGGATTGGAACGCTCGATGATCTTGCGGACCAGCGAGTAACCGTTCGAGTGCGCCCCCGAGGAAGCCAGGCCGAGCACGACGTCCCCCGGTGCGATGTCCTTGCCGTCGATGGCCTTGGATTTTTCGACCACGCCAACCGCAAAGCCGGCCAGGTCGTATTCGCCATCCGGATACATACCCGGCATTTCGGCGGTTTCGCCGCCGATCAGCGCGCAGCCGGCCAGTTCGCAGCCCTTGGCGATGCCGCCGACGACGGAAGCGGCGGTATCGACATCGAGCTTGCCGCAGGCGAAATAGTCGAGGAAGAACAGCGACTCGGCACCGAGCACCAGAATGTCATTGACGCTCATCGCCACCAGATCCTGACCGACGGTATCGTGACGATTCAGCTCGAAGGCCAGGCGCAGCTTGGTACCGACGCCGTCCGTCCCGGACACCAGAACCGGCTCCTTGTAACGCTTGGGCACTTCGAACAGCGCGCCGAAACCACCGATGCCGCCCAGCACGCCTTCGCGCAGGGTCTTCTTGGCGAGGGGCTTGATACGGTCAACCAGTGCATCGCCCGCGTCGATATCGACGCCGGCATCACGGTAGGAGAGAGAAGTATTCTGGGTCATGGTCTGCACGCCGGACAGCTGGAAAAGGTCGGATTTTACCCGAAACCGGTCGTCTCCCTAAGCATCCGGCTGTCCAAACCCACTCCCCTGTCGCGTAACGGGCACGCCGCAAGCCCGCCAGACGGCCATTTCAGGCCGTTGTGGCAGCAGGCTGACGCAGTGGAAGCGTGATGCGGAAACGACTGCCTTTTCCTGGCTGACTGAAGGCAGTGATCGTTCCGCCATGGATGGAGACGATGGCATAGGCGACCGACAAACCCAGCCCCATCCCTGCTCCCGGCGGCTTCGTGGTGAAGAAGGGGTCGAAGATGCGGGCAAGATTTTCCGGTGAGATGCCGCGCCCGGTATCGACAATGTCGATCCAGGCCTCGTCGCCATTCAGGCCGATACGGACGCCGATACTCCCCGTCCCTTCGATCGCCTCGACGGCGTTGGTCAGCAAGTTCTTGAACACCTCGGCCAACTCCGATGGCCGACACTCGACCGGCGGCACGCTGGCATAGACCGGCAACAGCTTGATCCGTTCGCCCACCATCGGCGCGACGCGCGACAAGGCCGCATCGAGCATGCCGGGCAAAGCCATGCTCTGCGTACCGCTGCCCTGGGCATGGGCGAGCACGCGCAAACTCGCCACCATGGTGGCCAGGCGACGGGTCCCGTTCAACGACTCGTCGAGCAGATCGACTGCATCGCTCCGCACGAAATCGAGATCGATCGCTTTTTTGCAGGCGGCTATCTCGGCCAGAAGAAGGCTGCCGGAGGGCAACTCACGCTCGCCGCGACGATAGATTTCGAGCAAGTCGATCATCCCGCGCACGTAACGGGCAAGCATTTCCAGATTCGACTGGATGAAGCCGATCGGATTGCTGATCTCGTGCGCCAGCCCGGCCGACAACTGGAAGATGGCGGCCAGCTTTTCCGCCTGCAGCAAGCGCCCCTGGGTTTCGTCCAGTTTGCGCTCAAGCAGGCGGCGATTGGTTTCGGAGCGGAAACGCTCGGTCACATCGAGAAAACTCACTACCCGCTTGACCCCGGCCCACACCGCCGGCTGCGGCTGGGAACGCCATTCGATGACCCGACCGTCAAGACACTCCAGCGTTTCGCGCCAATTGGCTTCCGGCTCGGCGCAGAGGCGCGCCAGGCTATCCTGGAAGGCCGCCGGGTCGGCCAGTTGGGCCAGGATCGCCGCCATCACGTCCTCGTGCCGCCAGAAAGCAATGACGTCGTCCGGAATACGGAACAGGTTCACCACCTGCGTGTTGAAACGAATGATGCGATCGCCGGTATCGAGCGCCAGGATGCCTTCGTCGGAAGATTCCAGAATGGTGCCCAGCAACTGCAGCAGATTCTCGGTATGCTCCTCCGACTCCAGTCGCTCCGCCGCCTGACGGGCGCTGTCGGCAACGCAAGCCTGATGGCGTGCCAGGGTAGCAGCCAGAACCTCTTCGAGCATGGCCGGGGTGACTTCGCCGCCGGCGGAAGCCAGCCAGCGCGCCACGGCTTCCGGACGATCCGCCGGGTCGCTGAAAGAGCCTTCAATCAATTGGATCAGGTTTGGCATGTCCCCTCCACGGCTGCGTGGAAAGCATAGCACGCGACCACTTGCGAGATGCCGGTTTAACGCCGGCGGCCAGCAAAGATGGCAAGGGGATGAATTATCATGCCGCCATGAAAATCCTGATCGTCGACGACGAACCGGCCATCGCCGAGACCTTGGCCTACACCCTGCGCGCCGAAGGTTTCAGCGCCGAGCATTGCACCCTGGGCAACCAGGCGCTGGCCCGACTCGACGGCGGCGACCACGATCTGGTCGTCCTCGACGTCGGCCTGCCCGACCTCAGCGGCTTCGATGTTTGCCGGCTATTGCGGCGCTTCTCGGACATCCCGGTGCTTTTCCTGACCGCCCGCTCCGACGAAGTCGATCGCATCGTCGGCCTTGAACTGGGCGCTGACGATTACGTCGCCAAGCCCTTCAGCCCGCGTGAAGTCGTCTCCCGCATCCGCGCCATCCTGCGCCGGCTCGACCCGGCCAGACAAAGCCCGGCCCGGCGCGGCGCGGCACCTGGCGCGCCACGTTTCGACATCGACCGTGATGGCTGCCGGATCGCTTTCCACGGTCACTGGCTGGCGTTAACCCGTTACGAATATCACCTGCTCGCGCTACTGCTCGAACGTCCTGGCCGCATCCTGAATCGAGCCCAGATCATGCAAGCCGTCTGGCAGGATGATGGCGAAAGCCTGGAACGGACAGTCGACACCCATATCAAGACCCTGCGCGGCAAACTGCGCGCCATCCAAGCGGAAGAGGTCATCGTCACGCATCGCGGCCTCGGCTACAGCATCACTGCCAACTGAAGCCGCAATGAACATTTCCGTCCGCCTGTTTTTCGGCTACTTCCTGATTGTCGGACTGGCCGCCTGGTTCGTACTAAACACCTTCGTTCACGAGGCGGAACCCGGCATCCGCCAAGCGACAGAGGAAACCCTGGTCGACTCGGCACACCTGCTGGCCGAAATGGCCGCGCTCGATCTTTCCAACGGCCGGATCGGCCAAGGCGCTTTTGCCGATTCGGTACGAGCCGCCATCCGGCGCAGTCCGCAAGCCGACATTTCCGGCATCCACAAGGAAAGCGTCGATTTCCGCATCTATGTCACCGATGCCCGCGGCATCGTCGTCTACGACTCGCACCATGCCGCCCTCGGCGAGAACTTTTCGCAATGGCGCGACATCGCCCGCGTCCTGCGCGGCGAATACGGCGCCCGCCAGACACGCGACGACCCTTACGATCCTGCCTCCACCGTCATGCATGTCGCCGCACCGATATTCTGGCAAGGCGAACTGATCGGCGTCCTGTCGTTGGCCAAACCGATGTCCTCGCTCGCCCCCTATGTCGAACGCGCCGCCCAGCGCGTCAAGCAGGCCGGCCTGATCCTGCTCGTCGCCACCGCTGCCATCGGCCTGTTCTTCACTGTCTGGTTGAGCTGGTCGATTCACCGCCTGCGCAACTATGCGCGTGCCGTCGCCCGTGGTGAAAAGGCCGAAGCGCCAACCGGCGGCGGCCGACAATTCTCCGAACTCGCCCACGCGCTGGCCCGGATGCGCGAAAAACTCGAAGGCAAGCAATACGTCGAAAAGTACGTACAGAACCTGGCCCATGAGATGAAAAGTCCGTTGACGGCAATCATCGGCGCTGCGGAAATCCTGGAAAACGAACTACCGGCCGCCGACCGCCACCGATTCACCGAGAACATCGGAGAACAGTCGAAGCGGCTGCAAGCCATCATCGAGCGCATGCTTCTGCTGGCCCGAGTCGAACAACTGCAAGCACCGGAAAGCCGCACCGATCTGGATCTGGTCGAACTGGCCGGGACGACGATCGACTTGCGCCAGCATCGCCTGACCGAGCGTCGCTTGCGCGTGCAGCTGACGGCAACAGGCCCCGTCCGCATGCATGGCGATGCCTTCCTGTTGCAACAGGCACTGCTCAATCTGCTCGATAACGCCATCGAGTTCTCCCCCATCGGCGGCCAGATCGAAGTGACGATCGACGAGAACACCCAGCATTGCCCGCAGATTCAAGTGCGTGATCACGGCAGCGGCGCTGCCCGACTATGCCTTGCCGCAATTGTTCGACCGTTTCTACTCATTGCCGCGTCCGGCTACCGGGCGCAAGAGCACGGGCCTCGGACTCGCATTCGTTCGCGAAGTCGCCCGCCTGCACGACGGCAACGCCGATTTCTGCAATCACCCGGCTGGCGGCGGATTGGCCACCCTGCGCCTGGCCCGGCCAACCGACTGAGCGGACGCCCGACGCTTCACACAGGCCGCGGCGAACTTCACCGTCACTTCAAACGCAGCACATCGCGTCTTTCCATACTGATGCCGTCGAATTTTCGGAGGCATCCTGCATGGATAAAACTGCGCAGTTCAGAATTCTTGGCTTCATCCGTTTGAGCCCCCTGCCGCTCGCGCCCTTGTCGATGATCGAAACGCAGATCGACGAGCGCAGCCAACACCGGGAAGCGGCCCAGTCCGGAGCGCAGGCATGAAGGGCGCCGTGTCAGGCAAGCTTCTGCCGGCCAGGCAAGCAGCTCGTGCAACCTGGCCCGGAAGATTGGCGGGCTTCGTCGCCCCCTTTCTGTTGATCTGGGCCTGGAACCTCAAGCACCCGCTGCTGTTTAGCTTGCGCCACGTTGAAACACCGCTGCTCGTCGGACTCCCCCTGCTCGCCCTGCTCATTTGTCGGCCTCGTTTGCCGCCCCTGCCCCGACTCATGCTGTGTCTCGTCCTGCTGCTAACACTTTGGCGCGAAGTCGAATATCGCCTGCAACGACAAGCCGTCCTCGCCGCGGGCCCGGTCATGCAGGCAGTCGGCAGCCATTTCATCGTCGGCTATACCGATTTTGCCGAGGTCAGCCATCTGGCCGGGCAAGGACTGATCGGCGGCATCTATCTCGGCAAGCGCAATTTGCTCGGGCGTCGGCTTGCCGATGTCGCAGCCGAGATTCGCGCCTTGCAGGCGATTCGGCAAGGTGCAGAACTGCCGCCATTGATTGTTGCCGCCGACCAGGAAGGCGGAGCCGTCTCCCACCTTTCACCGCTGCTCGAAGCCCTCCCTCCGCTCGCCACATTGGTCGGAACAGCGTACCCCGAGCTTCAGGCTACCGCCTATGGTCAGCGCCAGGGGCTTGCCCTGGCCGCCCTCGGCGTCACCCTCAACTTCTCGCCGGTCGTTGATCTTCGCTCCACCGCGCCAGGCCGGCCGGACCCGTTCAGCAACATTCCGGCACGCGCCATCAGCGCCCGGCCGCAAGAGGTCATCGAGATTGCTGGCGCCTATCTCGATGGTCTCCAGGCGGCCGGCATCCATGGCACCTTGAAGCACTTCCCGGGCCTCGCCAGGATTAAACAGGACACCCATCTGTGGCCGGCGCGACTCGATGCGACAAGTCACCAACTGGCCGCCGACTGGTCGCCCTTTCAAGCCCTCGCCGGACGGGCAGGTTGCGCCATGATGCTGGGCCACGTCATCCTGGAACGGATCGACGCCGGACACGCCGCATCGCACTCGGCGCGCATCGTCGACGGATTGTTGCGCGGCACCTGGGGATACGATGGCGTGCTCCTGACCGACGACCTTAACATGGGTGCCGTCTATCCACGCGGGATCGGCCGGGTTGCCGGCGAAGCCTTGGCCGCCGGTGTCGATCTGGTACTGGTCAGCTACGACCCGCGCCAGTTCTATCGTGCCGCCTACGGAGCCGGGCAAGCACTGGAAAGCCATGCAATTTCCCGGTCGACCTTGGCGGCGAGCCGGCAACGCCTGGCGGATATGACTGCAACAACGCATTGAAATCGCCGATCGGCGCCGGAAGGCGACATTGGCTCTGCTAAAATCGCGGGTCCGATTTTCGGCGCCGGCATTTTCCCCGACCGGCGCCTGTCCAGTGGAGAACTTTGCCATGTACCAATCCCCCCTCATCCAGGATCTGCACGAGCGCGGCCTGATCGCCCAGATCACCGATGCCGAGACGCTCGATAAACTGCTGACGGAGGAAACGGTAACGCTTTATTGTGGCTTCGACCCGACGGCGGACAGCCTGCACCTGGGCCATCTGGTCCCGGTGCTGATCCTGAAGCGTTTCCAGGAAGCCGGTCACACCCCGATCGCCCTGGTCGGCGGCGCCACCGGCATGATCGGCGACCCCAGCTTCAAGGCCACCGAGCGCAAGCTCAACACGCCGGACGTGATCGCCAGCTGGGTCGGCAAGATCCGCGAACAGGTCAAGCCCTTCCTCGATTTCGAGGGCAGCAACCCGGCGATCATGGCCAACAACTATGACTGGTTCGGCGGCATGGGCGCGCTGGAGTTCCTGCGCGACATCGGCAAGCACTTCTCGGTCAATGCCATGATCAAGAAGGAGTCCGTGCAGCAACGCCTGCAACGCGAGGACCAGGGCATCTCCTACACCGAATTCTCCTACAGCCTGTTGCAGGGCTACGATTTCGCCGAGCTCTACAAGCGTCACGGCTGCGTACTGCAGATCGGCGGCTCCGACCAATGGGGCAATATCGTCGCCGGTACCGACCTGACCCGCCGCCTGCACCAGAAGCAGGTCTACGGCCTGACCCTGCCGCTGATCACCAAGGCCGACGGCACCAAGTTCGGCAAGACCGAATCGGGCGCCATCTGGCTCGACCCGAAGAAGACCTCGCCCTACGCCTTCTACCAGTTCTGGCTGAACACGGCCGATGCCGACGTCTACAAGTTCCTGAAGTTCTTCACCTTCCTGCCGGTCAGCCGCATCGCCGACATCGAAGCCACGGATAAGGCCAGCGGCGCCAAGCCGGAGGCCCAGCGCATCCTGGCCGAGGAAGCGACCCGCCTGGTGCACGGCGAAGTGGCGCTGATGGCGGCCCGCCGCATTACCGAAGCGCTGTTCTCCGGCCAGCTCAGCGACCTGACCGAAAACGATCTGGAACAACTGGCCCAGGACGGCATGCCCGGCGTACAACTGGACAAAACCAACGCCGGCCTGATCGATGCCCTGGTCGCCGCCGGCCTGGCCAAATCGAAATCGGAAGCGCGCACCTTCATCCAGGGCGGCAGCGTCGCCATCAACGGCAACAAGGCCGACGGCCTCGACCACGTCATCAATGGGGATGAACTGCTGTACGGCCGCTTCACCATCCTGCGTCGCGGCAAGAAGAATTACGGCCTGATCAGCTGGCAATAAGCCCGCTGTAAAAACTGCGTCGATAACGCGGCCAGTCCTTTCCTGGGCTGGCCGTTTTCATTGCCGCCTAGTGTTTGCCTGCGGCAACCGGCGTAGCAGTCTGGTCGGGCGTTTCCACCTGGATCTCGGTCAAGGTCAGGAAACCGTCGCCGGATTTGACCAGCTTGTAGACGGCATCCGGCTTCTCGCTGGCTTTTTTCAGCACGGCCTGCCACTCGACCTCGGCACTGCGCAGCCCATCGATCTTCTTGTGTACCGAGGCGATGCTGTCGGCCAGATCGGTCTTCAGGCTTTCGTTGAACTGCTCGACCTTGCCTGCCGTCGGATTCAGCACCAGCAAAACGGTATTGACCAGAGAAAGCGCCAGGGCGCCGGCCGCCAGAATCACAACCAGTTTGTTGGCATTGGCTGGCGCTGCAGCAAGCTTTGCCGGTGCGGCTTCTTCTGTACTCATGATGACCTCGCAAAAGGAAGGGCGAATATCGCCAGAGTATCGGGGACGCCACGGGATTTCCAGTCATTCGGCCAGAAAACTTGCCCCCGGCCCGATGCTGCCTGCCGCCCGGACAAAGCTTTGCGGCCGTCCGCCTGGCGGCTTCACGAAGAAACCGGCAGTTCGAACGGCCGCAAATTCCAGGCAGCACGGCGCCATCGACAATGGCGCCGGCCAAGACTCAGCGTTCGACGGTCAGCGCCACGCCCATGCCACCACCGATGCACAAGGAAGCAATGCCGCGTTTGGCATCGCGCTTGACCATCTCATGCAGCAAGGAAACCAGGACGCGACAACCGGAAGCGCCGATCGGGTGACCCAGTGCGATGGCGCCGCCATTGACGTTGATCTTGCTGGTATCCCAGCCCATTTCCTTGTTGACCGCGCAGGCCTGGGCGGCGAAGGCTTCGTTGATTTCCAGCAGATCGAGATCGGCTGCGCTCCAACCGGCCTTTTCGAGCGCCAGACGCGACGCCGGCACCGGCCCCATGCCCATGATCGCCGGATCGAGACCGGCACTGGCGTAACTCTTGATCGTGGCCAAGGGCTTCAGGCCGAGTTCGGCAGCACGACTGGCCGACATCACCATCACCGCCGCCGCCCCGTCGTTGATGCCGGACGCGTTGCCGGCCGTCACCGTGCCGGCCTTGTCGAAAGCCGGCCGCAGACCGGCCAGCGACTCGGCACTGGTCTTGCGATTAAGGAACTCGTCGGTATCGAAAACCAGGGGATCGCCCTTGCGCTGCGGAATCGTCACCGGAACGATTTCATCCTTGAACTTGCCGGCATCCTGGGCGGCCATTGCCTTTTGCTGCGAGGCCAGGGCCAGGGCATCCTGGTCGGCCCGGCTGATTGCGTACTGCTTGGCGACGTTCTCGGCGGTGATCCCCATGTGGTAGTTGTTATACACATCCCACAAGCCATCGACGATCATCGAATCGACCAGCTTGGCATCGCCCATGCGGAAACCGTCGCGCGAGCCCTGCAGGATATGCGGCGCCGCCGACATGTTTTCCTGGCCGCCGGCAATCACGATATCGGCGTCGCCAGCCTTGATCGCCTGCACCGCCAGCATCACCGCCTTGAGACCGGAACCGCACACCTTGTTGATGGTGAAGCCGGTAATGTTCTGCGGCAAACCGGCCTTGACGATACTCTGCCGCGCCGGATTCTGGCCGCTGCCAGCGGTCAGTACCTGGCCGAGGATGACTTCGGAGACCTGTTCCGGCTTGACGCCAGTCTCGGCCAGCAGCGCGTTGATCACCACCGCCCCCAGTTCAGGCGCCGACACCTTGGCCAGAGAACCGCCGAATTTGCCGATAGCAGTCCGTTTTGCCGCAACGATTACAACATCAGTCATTTGAAACTCCTTGTTTTGCATGATTGCCGCCCCCTGAAAGGGAACGGGAGAGTTTGTCAGGCCAGCCCATCAGGGATGGCCCGGTTGCTTGAGTCAGAACAGGTAAAGCCCGCCGATAAAGATAAGGCCGGAAAACAACAGCGCTGTGACGCAATAGCCCATGATGTCGCGTACCCCCAAACCGGCAATGGCCAGGGCAGGCAGTGCCCAGAAGGGTTGCGCCATGTTCATCCAGGCTTCGCCGTAGGCAATGGCCATCGCCGACTTGCCGAGATCGGCACCGAGCGCCTGCGCGGCCGGCATCACGAACGGGCCTTGCACCACCCAGTGACCGCCGCCGGACGGCACGGCAAAGTTGATCAGGGCCGAACTGAAGAAGGCCATCAACGGGAAGCTGTCCTTGTCGGCGACCAGCACGAACAGGTTGGTGATGATGCCGCCCAGCCCGGATTTCTCCATCATCAACTGGATACCGGCATAGAACGGGAACTGGATCATGATGCTCGCCGTGCCGCGCGCCGCCGCCGAGATGGCACGGGCGTAGGCCATCGGCGTCTTGTGCAGAAGCATGCCGGCAGCGATGAAGATCAGATTGACCGTATTGATGTCGATATTTACACCCTTCTGGGCGAAACGAATGCCCAGGTAGGCAACGCAGGCAGCAGCGACCACCACGGCCAGCAGGCGAGACTCTTCCATCCGTTCAGCCAGCGAAGCATTGGGGCCGAGGACGCGCTGGAAGCCTTCGTCTTCCTTGAGCAGCGCCGGATCGATCGGTACCACTTCGCTTTCCGGCTTCATCATCATCCGGGTCAGGAAGGGCAAGGTGACGATCAGGGCGATGGTGATGAACAGGTTGTAACCGGTCCACAAGGTCGTGGCGATCGGAATGATGCCCACCGTCTTTTCCATCGGATTGCCCGGCGTCGCGGCGATCAGCGGAATCGACCCGGACAGGCCGCCGTGCCAGGTCAGGAAGCCGATGTAGGCACAGGCGATCAGCAGGCTGTAGTCGGCCTTGGGAATGCGGCGGGCGACTTCACGGGCAAACATCGCCCCGAGCACCAGACCGAAGCCCCAGTTGATGATGCAGGCAATCGCCGAGACGAAAGTCACCAGCATGACGCCCTGGGCCGGCGTATTGGCCACCGACGCCATGCTTTTCATCACGTTTTTGACCGGCCCGGAACTGGCCAGTGCATGACCGGTGACCAGCACCAGGGCCATCTGCATCGAAAAGGCGAGCAGGTTCCAGAAGCCGCCCCCCCAGATCATCACCATCTCGGAGACGGTGGTCGGCGTCATGCCCAGCCCCAGCCCGAAGACCAGCAGCGTCAGCAAAATGGCGAAAATCAGCGGGTCCGGCAGGAAACGATGGACGACGTTGGTAAAGAAATTCGAGGTACTTCTGATCACGGACATGATCCTCTCCTCACTAATTGGCGGCGACCGGCAGCCGCATTTCGCAGCAATCCGGGCTGATCGCGAACTCGGCTTCGGTCTTGGCGCGAATTTCGTCAAGGCTGACGCCGGGACCGACTTCGGTCAGCGTCAGCACGCCGTCGATAAAGCGGAAAAAGGCCAGTTCGGTGACGATGGCGCTGACTTTGCCGGCAGCCGTCAGGGGCAGCGTGCACCGCTTGAGGATCTTGGCGCCGCCGGTCTTGGTGGCATGCTCCATGGCAACGATCACCTTGCGGGCACCGGTCACCAGGTCCATGGCGCCGCCCATGCCGGGGACCATCTTGCCCGGCACCATCCAGTTGGCGAGATTGCCGGCCTGGTCGACCTCCAGCCCGCCGAGCACGGTGACATCGACATGACCGCCGCGAATGATGGCGAAGGACATGGCGCTATCGAAAAAGGCGGTGCCCGGTACCATGCCGCACGGCGTACCGCCGGCGTTGACCAGATAAGGGAGTGGTTCGCCGACCAGCGGCCCGAGACCAAGGAAGCCGTTTTCCGATTGCAGCGTGATGTTGACGCCGGCCGGCAGGTAATTGGGGATCAGCGTCGGCAGACCGATACCGAGATTGACGATATTGCCGTCTTCCAGCTCCTGGGCAACCCGGCAGGCAATGAGATTCTTGGCGTCCATGTTATTTCTCCTCCGCAGCAACCAGGGCATTGACCAGCACACCCGGGGTCATGACGTGATCCGGATCGATTTCGCCCGGTTCGCATAGTTGCTCGACCTCGACCACAACAAAGTCGGCGGCCATCGCCATGATCGGATTGAAATTGCGGGCTGCCCGCAGATAAACCAGGTTGCCCAGATGATCGGCGCGATGCGCCTGGAGAATGGCGAGGTCGGCGCGTAACGGACGCTCGACGAGATAATCGACACCGTCGAAAGTCAGCTTGGTCTTGCCCTCTTCGATGATGGTGCCGACTCCGGTCGGCGTCAGCACGCCGCCGAGACCGGCGCCGCCGCAGCGAATGCGTTCGGCCAGCGTGCCTTGCGGCACCAGCTCGACCTCGATTTCGCCGGCGATCATTTGCCGGCCGGTTTCCGGGTTGGTCCCGATATGCGACGCGATCACCTTGCGAACGCGCTTGTTGGCGACCAGCAGGCCGACGCCGTTATGGGCGAAGGCGGTGTCGTTGCCGATGATGGTCAGATCCTTGATGCCGGCGTTCAGGATTTCCTGGACGATACGGGCCGGGGTACCCACCCCCATGAACCCGCCGAACATGATGCTCATGCCATCGCGTAGCTGCGGGCGCAATTGCTCGTAGCTAATCAGTTTGGAGGCTTTGCTCATGAATCACTCCCTCTATGTGTTTAATTACAAGAAGGGGGATTGCAGCTTGCATGCCATGCCGATTTCGCCCAAAAAACAGGCAAACCAGGCTGATTCAGCGCGTTTTAAGGCTTAAAAGCCGGGCCGGGTGCGCAAAAAATTGCGCAAGGTGAGCAGATTTCTGCTCACTCCTCGGTACTGTCGAGTTTGCACTCGTGCAATTTGTAGAGCAGCGCCCGCCGGCTGATGCCCAATTCGGTCGCCGTGCGCGAACGATTGCCCTGGTTGCTCTGCAGGGTCTGCGCAATGACCTGGGCTTCGAAATTCCGCACCAGGTTTTTCAGCGAGTGATCCTCGCCCCCCGGCTCGGCAATGGCTGCCAGTTGCGCGCTATCGCCATCTGCCGCTGCGCTCCGGGCACGCTCGGCAAACTCGGGGGGCAGATCTTCGGCGAAGATCGATTTGCCGCTACTCATCACCACCGCCCGTTCGACCGCATTGGCCAATTCGCGCACATTCCCCGGCCAGGGATGGCCCTGCAGCGTGGCGAGCGCCAGATCGTCAAAACCGTCGATCTCGCGCCCGTGCTCCTGGGCAAACTTGCGCAGGAAATGCTGGGCGAGCAGCGGAATATCCACCGGCCGGTCGCGCAGCGGCGGAATCGACAGGTTGATCACGTTCAGCCGGTAGTAGAGGTCGCGGCGGAAGGTGCCGGCCTCGACCATGGCCGCCAGATCGCGATGGGTGGCGGCGACGATACGGACATCGACCTTTTGCGTCGTCTCGCCGCCCACCCGCTCGAACTGCTTGTCCTGCAGAACCCGCAGCAGCTTGACCTGAAGGATGAGTGGCAATTCGCCGATTTCATCGAGAAACAGGGTGCCGCCATTGGCCTGCTCGAACTTGCCGGTCCGGCGGCTGACCGCACCGGTAAACGCGCCCTTTTCGTGGCCGAACAATTCGCTTTCCAGCAGGCCTTCGGGAATCGCCCCGCAATTGAGCTTGATGAAGGGCTGCCGGGCGCGTGGGCTGTTGTAGTGCACCGAGGCGGCAAACAATTCCTTGCCGACGCCGCTCTCGCCGAGAATGACCACCGTCGCGCTGCTTTTCGAGGCGCGCTCGGTTGCCGCACACAGCGCCAGCATCGCCGGATCCTGGGTCAGGATGCGGTCGAGCCGGAAACTCTCCGACAGTTCATCGCGCAACACCTTGATCTGCTTGCGCATGTCGCGCATCTGCCAGGCCCGCTCGACCAGCAGGTTGATTTCGGCCAGATCGAAGGGTTTGACGACGTAATCGAACACCCCCAGCTTGATCGCCTGAATCGCCGTATCGAGTTCGGCAAAGGCCGTCATCAGGATGATCGTCGCCCCCGGCCGAATGGCGTGCATCTGCTGCATGGCCTCGATGCCGTTGAGGCCGGGCATGCGGATATCCATCAACACGATATCCGGCGCACCGGCCTTGAAGGCGTCGATGGCCTGCAAGCCATCCTCGGCCGTGGTCGTCTGGTAACCCTCGCGGGCCAGAACGACGCTGAGCAGACGACGGATGCTTTCGTCGTCATCGACAATCAGTACGTGAGTATCCTGCTTCATGATTTTGCCGTGTGCATGGGCAGCCGCAGGCGGGCGACGGTGCCCTCGCCCGGCGTACTGTCCAGTTCAAGTTTGCCGTGATGGCTTTCCACAATACGCCGCGCCACCGGCAAGCCGAGGCCGGTTCCCGACGGCTTGCTGGAAAAGAAAGGCGCGAAGATCCGCTCCAGATCGGCTGCCGGAATGCCGCAGCCGGTATCGGCGATTTCCAGGATCACCTCGTCTTCGCCGCAGCGGGTGGCAAGACTGATTTCGCCCTGGCTGTCGATCGCCTGGATGGCGTTGATCAGCAGGTTGAGCACGACCTGCTTGATCTGTCCCTTGTCGAGTTCGAGCAAAGGCAGGCCGGGGGCCAGCTCGTGCTTGAAGACGATGTGTTTGCCGCTCGGCTTGGTGGTGAGCAGCAGGCTCTCTTCAAGCAGGCGATTGAGATCGGTCGGCGAAGTCTGCAAGGGCTGCGGCCGCGCCAGGTCGAGCAGGCCGGTGGCGATCTTGTTCAGGCTGTCGACTTCGCGAATGATGATGTCGCCGAATTCCTGCCATTCGGCCGGGTCCTTGCTGCCTTGTAAATACTGGACAAAGCCGCGGATCGAGGTGAGCGGTGTGCGCAGTTCGTGGGCAATGCTCGCCGACATCTCGCCGATCGTCGCCAACTGGCTGGCCCGCGCCACCTGGTCCTGCAGCGCCCGGTTCTCGGTAATGTCGCGCAGCACGGTCACCGCGCCGAGCTGGCGGCCCTTGCCATCGAACAGGCGACTGCTGCTGGCGATGATGTCCAGCGTCCGCTCGGCCAGCGGGTAATGCAGTTCGACCGTGCGATATTCGCGACCGGTCTGCAGGGTGTCGATCAGCAGGCTGGAAAAATTCGCATCCGGCCGGAACAGCGCCATGTAGGGCTTGCCGACGACTTCGCTGGCACGCGCGCCGAGCAAGGTGCAGGCCGCCGGGTTAACGTAGGAAATGACGTGCTGCGAGTCGATGGTGATGACGCCATCGGCCAGCGAATCGAGAATGTTGTTATGCATCGAGCGCGTTTCTTGCAAGGAGCGCGCCAGATGATTGATCGCCTCGATGATCACGCCGATTTCCCCTTCGATGGCCGGGATCGGCTGATTCAGGTCGAAACTCAGGGATTCGAGGCCACGGCGAATTTTCTCGATATCGCGCGTCAGGTGGGCAATGGCGAGATAGACGACGAGCAACGACAGGGCCAGGCCGAGCAAGGTCAGGACATAGACCGTGGCAGTCGCCGCGCTGGCCTGGCGATCGATTGCATCGAGCAGCTCGTTGGCCCAGACGTAGCCGACGACCCGCCCGCCTTGATGGACCGGCCGCATGGCATTCATGATCTGCCCACGCACCTGACGACCGCTGACCGTCATCGGCTTGTCCTCGGCCATGATCCGCCAGCCCGGGTGCTCGGGAGGAATGGTCATGCCGACCGTATGCCCATACTGGTCGCTTGGCCCGTAGGTGACGATGGCGTCGAGCTCGCGACTGAAATAGCCGACCCCGACATCCTCGAAGGCAGCCGCAATACCGTTGCTGAAAGGGGTCAAGCACCGGCTCAGGTACTCCAGTTGTGCGGTTCGATCAGCGGCCGGCCCGGCATAACCGGCAAGCACGCCGGCAAAGCCGCCCTGCGCCTCAAGGTGGCGTTCGAGCAGCACGGTAATGCCCTGCAGATGGGTACGCTTTTCCTCCAGGATGGCTTCCTTGCCGCGTTCCTTGATGACGTAACCGGTGGCGATGATGGGCAGCGCCACCAACGGCATGATGACCAGCATCAACCGGGTACGCAGGGTTTTCGGCCAGTAGCGGCGCCAGGATTCCAGCAAGAAGGGCTTGCTCCGATTCAAATCAAGGTAGGTCAAGTTGCAAATTCTGGCATGGAAACGCAGGCTCAGTCATCGTTTCCAGCGGTTGCCCCGGCCTGGTCGGGCCGCATGCCGGCGCGGCAATGCTAAAATCACGCCCCCTGTTTCGTTCCGATGCACCCATGCGCCAGCTGATTCTCAACTTGCTGCCCGAAAGCCCCCCGACGCTCGACAATTTCGTCGCCGGCGGCAACGCGGAAACGGTCGGCGTGCTGACCGAATGGCTGGCCGGAACCCGTCAGGAAACCTCCTTCTGCCTTTACGGCGAATCTGGCTGCGGGCGCTCGCACCTGCTGCAAGCCAGCGGTTTCACCTACGTCGACGCCGGCCTCAATCCGTCGCTGAACAAGGTCAGCGTCGCCGAGGACAGCCCGCTCGCCGTGGACAACATCGACGAACTCGATGCCAATGGCCAGATCGCCCTGTTTGCGCTGTTCAACCAGATCAAGCAGGCCGGCGGCCGGTTGCTCACCGCCGCCGCCCAACCGCCGGCCCACCTGCAATTGCGCGAGGATTTGCGCACCCGTCTCGGCTCCGGCCTGATCTACCGACTGCAGGTGCTGACCGACGCCGAAAAGGCGGAGGCGATTGCCGCCCAGGCCCGCGAACGCGCCCTCAAACTGACGCCGGAAGCGATCAACTACCTGCTGCGCCACGCGCCGCGCGACATGCGCACGCTGTCGATGCTGGTCGTCGCGCTCGACGAATACACCCTCGAACAAAAACGCCCGGTCACGCTGCCCCTGCTGCGCGAACTGCTCAACCTGGAACACGCCTGATGAACCTCGCTCTCTTCGACCTCGACAACACCCTGCTTTCCGGCGACTCCGACTTCGAGTGGGCGCAATTCCTGATCAGCAAGGGCGTCGTCGACCGCGAAATCCAGGAAGCCAAGAACATCGAGTTCTACGAGCACTACAAGGCCGGCACGCTCGACATCCATGCCTTCCTCGAATTCCAGCTGTCGCCGCTGACCCGCCACGGCCGCGCCGAACTCGACGCCTGGCACACCGAATACATGCAACGCCACATCCGGCCGATCATCGGCCAGCCGGCCCGCGACCTGGTCCGGCAACACCTGGCGGCCGGCGACCTGTGCGCCATCGTCACCGCCACCAACAGCTTCGTCACCGGCCCGATCGCCCGCGAACTGGGCATCCCGCACCTGATCGGCACCGTGCCGGCCGCCGACCTGCAGAGCGGCGCCTTTGCCGGCGGCCCGCGCGGCACGCCGTCCTTCCGCGAAGGGAAGATCGAACGCGTCGAAGCCTGGCTGGAATCGCAAGGCCTGTGGTGGGGCAGCTTCGCCAACAGTTTCTTCTACAGCGACTCGCACAACGACCTGCCGCTGATGGAGAAGGTCAAGACCCCAGTCGCCGTCGACCCGGACGACAAACTGCGCCAGCACAGTACGCAAATGGGCTGGAAAATCATCACTTTGCGGTAGAATCCTGCTTTTCCCGTAGCGCCCACGGCGCTCATTGAACGGTAATTCGTGATTCGCAAATTCATCTCCCGCGTTTTAGGCCGCAAGAAAGCCAAGGCCGGCCACCATGAGCCGGCCGTCATCCCAGTCTCCACCCACGGCATTACCCGCGACCGCATCAGTTCAGGCAGCCGTCGCGTCTGCGAGACCTTGCAGCAGCACGGCCACAAGGCCTACGTCGTCGGCGGCGCCGTGCGCGACCTGCTGATCGGCGCCGAGCCGAAAGATTTCGACATCGCCACCGATGCGACCCCGGAAGAGGTTCGCCGCCACTTCCGCCGCGCCCGCATCATCGGTCGTCGCTTCCAGATCGTGCATGTCATGATGGGCCAGGAAACCCTTGAGGTCACCACCTTCCGCGGCTTGCTCGATGAAAAGACCAAGACCGACGAACACGGCCGCGTACTGCACGACAACGTTTTCGGCAGCCATGCCGAAGACGCCGCCCGCCGCGACTTCACCGCCAATGCGCTGTACTACGACCCGGCCACCGAAGCCGTGATCGACTATCACCACGGCGTCGGCGACCTCAAGGCGAAGACTTTGCGCATGATCGGCGAGCCGCGCGCCCGCTACCGCGAAGACCCGGTGCGCATGCTGCGCGCCGTCCGCCTGGCGGCCAAGCTTGGCCTGTCGATCGACCCGGAGGCCAAGAAGCCGATCCGCGAAATGGCCGGCCTGCTTGAAAACGTGCCGGCCGCTCGCCTTTTCGACGAAATGCTCAAGCTGCTGACCTCCGGCCACTCGGTGAAATGCATCACCCAGCTGCGCGACGAAGGCCTGCACCACGGCCTGCTACCTTTGCTCGACGTCATCCTCGAACAGCCGATGGGCGAGAAATTCGTCATGCTTTCGCTGGCCAATACCGATGCCCGGGTCCGCAAGGGCAAGGGCATCTCGCCCGGCTTCCTGTTCGCCACGCTGCTCTGGCACGAAGTGTTGGCCAATTGGGAAAAGCGCAAGGCCAAGGGCGAACCGAAGATTCCGGCGCTCTACCAGGCGATGGACGACGTGCTCGACGTACAGGGCGAAAAGCTCGCCATCACCCGTCGCATCGCCGGCGACATCAAGGATATCTGGGCCCTGCAGCCGCGCTTCGAACAGCGGGCCGGCAAGCGCCCCTATGCGCTGCTCGAACAGCCGCGCTTCCGCGCCGGCTATGACTTCCTGCTGCTGCGCGCCGAATCGGGCGAACTCGACATCGAAGTCGGCGAATGGTGGACCCGTTTCCAGAATGCCGAAGGCGAGGAACGCGCCGACATGCTGCTGCCCGAACAAGCCGCCGACAAGAAAAAGCGGCGCCGTCGCAAGAAGCCGGCCAATGCCGGCAACGGGGCCGGCAGCCCGGAATGAGCCTCGCCTACGTTGCGCTCGGCGCCAATCTCGGCGACCCGGCGGCTACGGTACGTGCGGCCTTCGCCGCACTTTCCAACCTGCCCGACAGCCGCCTGTTGCGCACCTCCTCGCTCTACCGGACGGCACCGGTCGGCCTCGCCGACCAACCCGAATTCATCAACGCAGCCGCCGCACTGGAAACAAGCCTGACGCCGGAAGCCCTGCTCGACACACTGTTCGATATCGAAGCCCGTTTCGGGCGCATCCGGGCAGAACGCAACGGTCCGCGCACGCTCGATCTCGATCTGCTGCTCTACGATAACCTGAGCCTCGCGCTGCCGCGCCTGACCCTGCCGCATCCGCGCCTTCATCTGCGCGCCTTCGTGCTCTACCCGCTGGCCGAAATCGCCCCCGGCCTCGACATCCCCGGGCGCGGCCCGGTTACCGCCTGGCTGCCAGCCGTCGCCAATCAAGGTATCGCCCGCCTGTGAATCTCTTCGGTTTCAATATTCCGGTCCTTTGGCAGACCGTGACGCTGCTGGCGCTATCGAATGTCTTCATGACCTTCGCCTGGTACTCGCACCTCAAGAACCTCAACGACAAGCCGTGGTGGGTTGCCGCACTGTTTTCGTGGGGTATCGCGCTGTTCGAATACCTGCTGCAAGTACCGGCCAACCGCATCGGCCATACCGCGCTCGATCTCGGCCAGCTCAAGATCCTGCAGGAAGTGATCACGCTGGCCGTCTTCGTTCCCTTCGTCGTTTTTTACATGGATCAGCCGCTGAAGCTTGACTACCTGTGGGCCGCTCTGTGTATCCTAGGCGCCGTCTATTTCGTATTCAGGACTTGAATGTCTGCTCACAGCTTTACCCGTCGCCTGACCCAGGCTGACCTCGCCAAGCTTTACCAGGCCGGCGAGAAGGTTTCCATGTTCACCTGCTACGACGCCAGCTTTGCCCGCCTGCTCGACGGTGCCGGCGTCGATACGCTGCTCATCGGCGACTCGCTGGGCAATGTCATCCAGGGCCACGACACGACGCTGCCGGTAACCGTGACCGACATCGCCTACCACACGGCGGCCGTCAAGCGCGGCAGCGAGCATGCCTTCATCCTGGCCGACATGCCATTCGGCAGCTACCAGGAATCGCCCGAACAGGCCTTCCGCAATGCGGCAACGCTGATGGCGGCCGGCGCCCAGATGGTCAAGCTCGAAGGCGGCGCCGAAATGGCCGCCACGGTCGAATTCCTGACCCATCGCGGCATCCCGGTCTGCGGTCATCTTGGCCTGACACCGCAATCGGTCCATGCCCTGGGCGGCTACAAGGTGCAGGGCAAGGGCGAAGCGGCCGCGCAGCGCCTGAAGGACGATGCCCTGCTGCTGCAGAAGGCCGGCGCCACCATGCTGGTGCTGGAAGCCATCCCGGCCGCGCTGGCGGCCGAAGTCACCGCCAGCCTGAACATCATCACCATCGGCATCGGCGCGGGCAAGGATTGTTCCGGCCAAGTGCTGGTGCTGCACGACGCCTTCGACATCCCGCCCGGCAAGAAGGCCAAATTCGTCCGCAATTTCATGGAAGGCGCCAGCAGTCTGCACGATGCCGCCCTCCGTGCCGTCGCCGCCATCAAGGATGGCAGCTACCCGGCGCCCGAGCACACCTACGCCGGCTAATCCACCGCGAGTCTTTTCATGCAAATCCATTCCAGCATCGCCGACCTGCGCGCGGCGCTCAAGGGGCGCGGTCGCGTCGTTTTCGTCCCGACCATGGGCAATCTGCACGCCGGCCACATCAGCCTGATGCAGCAGGCCCGCCAGCACGGCGACACCGTGGTCGCCTCGATCTTCGTCAACCGCCTGCAATTCGGGCCGAACGAGGATTTCGACAAATACCCGCGCACCTTCCAGGCCGATTGCGACAAGCTCAGCGCCGCCGGCGTCGATGTCCTGTTCGCACCGACCGAAACCGACCTCTACCCGGAGCCGCAGGAATACGTCGTCGAGCCGCCGGCCATCCAGCATCAACTGGACGGCGAATTCCGCCCCGGTCATTTCCGTGGCGTCGCCACCGTCGTGCTGAAACTGTTCAACATCGTCCAGCCGCAGGTCGCCCTGTTCGGCAAGAAGGACTACCAGCAGTTGATGGTCCTGCGCAACATGACCCGCCAGCTGGCACTGCCGATCGAAATCATCGGTGGCGAAACCGTTCGCGCCGAGGACGGCCTGGCCCTCTCCTCGCGCAACGGCTACCTCAGCACTGCCGAGCGCGCCGAAGCCCCCCGCTTGTCACGGGAACTGAAGCAGATCCGCGACGCCATCCGCAATGGCAATACCGACTACGCCGGCCTGGAAAAAGTGGCCCTGGACAACCTCGCCGCCGCCGGCTGGAAAAGCGACTATGTTGCGATCCGGCAACAGTCGGACCTGACTACGCCAAAAGACGTAAACGCCCCACTGGTCGTGCTTGCCGCCAGTCGCCTCGGCAACACGCGGCTCATTGATAACATTGAGATTTGAGCCTGCCCCATCATCCATAATTACGCGCATTGACAGTAGGGAATTAGCCGCTACAATGCGCTTCCCCCAACCTTCTGGATGAGTGAAACCATGCAGAGAACGATGCTGAAATCCAAGTTGCACCGCGTGACGGCAACCCATGCCGACCTGCACTACGAGGGTTCCTGCGCCATTGATGAAGACCTGCTCGAAGCGGCAAACATCAAGGAATACGAACAGATCGACATCTGGAACGTCAATAACGGCGAGCGTTTCACGACCTATGCCATTCGTGCCGAGCGCGGATCGGGCGTCATCTCCGTCAATGGTTCGGCCGCCCGTCGCGCCGCACCCGGCGACATCCTGATCATCGCCACCTTTGCGGCCTACAACGAAGTCGAACTGGCCAAGCACGAGCCGGAGCTGATCTACGTCGACTCGCAGAACCGCATCGTTCGTCGCGGCCACAAGATTCCGGTCCAGGCTGCCGCCTGACCCTGCCCCCCCCCCCGGCCAGCAGGCCGGCCCGGCCACCAGGAAAACCCGCCTCTCGGCGGGTTTTCTTTTTTCTGTACAATGCCCCGCAGCAGTTAAATAAAACAACGGAGACAATCAATGGGCGTCATTTTCGCCAAAACCCCCAAGGGACAGAGTGAGATCACGACCAAGGCAGGCGGTCTGACGCCGCGCATCCGGCGCGTGCTGATCTGCATCGATGGCAAGCGAACGGTAGACGAGCTGCGTGGCATGCTGCAAGCGGATGACCTGCAACACACGCTGGGCATGCTGGAAGAAGACGGTTACATCGAAGTGGCCGGCACCAGCAATGGCAACGGCCAGCCCCAACCAGCGAAGACCCCGCTGCCGGCGATCACTGCTTTCGGCGAACTGCCCGTACCGCCCGACCCGCTACGTCAGCAGCAGGCGCGCAATTTCATGATCAACACGCTCAACACCTTCGTCGGCTCGCTCGGCGCCAGCTCCCTACTCGACCGCCTCGACCAGGCGGAAGGCCATGCCGGCCTGCGGGCGCTTTACGACGAGTGGTACCACGCCATCGTGATGTCGCGCGAGGGCAAGCGGGAAGCCGAAGCCCTGCGCAGCAAATTGCTGCAAGTCATTTGAAGCTTGAGCCCTCAGGGCGGCCCGGGCAGCTTGCCCGACCGCCCTTTTGCCTGATCAAGCAGCTTCGCCTTCGCCGGCCTTGGTCTTGCGCGCACGCGGGGTACGGGTCGTGCGCTTCGCTTTGGCGGGTTTTTTCTCGCTCCCGGCGGTTGGCGGCATATCGCCAGCGGCGCTCTCGGCAAGCGTAGGCGCTGCAATCGTCTCGCCACTCGCCTCGGCCGCGGGCGCCGCCGCAACCTTGCGTGGGCGACGGGCACGCGGCGACTTACCCTTCGCCACCTTGTCATTCGCCGAAACCGGTGCATCGACAGCCAGCGGCGCCTCGGCGGACTCGACCGGGGAAGTGACCGGCGCCGCTTCGCTCGGCACCTCCTCCGCCGTGACGCGCTCCTTGGCGTTACGCGAACGACGCCCGCCCCGCCGGCGCGGATTCCCGCTGTCGCCCTCGACAACCGGGCTCGCCTCGACGACCGGCGGCGCGACGTCGCCGGCGGTTTCCACCGGCTCGCCGGCCGGCGACTCAGCGGACGGCAAATCAACCGTAGCGCTCCGATCCTTGCCATTGCGCGAGCGACGGCCGCCTCGGCGCCGCCCGTTGCCGGCACTCTCCTCGGTAGCCGGCGCCGATTCGCCTTCCGACGTCGGCGCTTCGACGACAGCCGGCTCGACCGGCTGCTCCGCTTCCCCGGCAGGTTCGATATCGACCGCCACCGGACGCGGTTGCGCCCGGAAAACGTAGGCACCTTTCTCGTCCCGACCGAAGCCAAGCAACCCGCGATTGGCCGCTTCTTCAAGCAGGTTGCCGAAAGAACGGAAGCCGTAATAGTTTTCGTTGAATCCCGGATTGCGCCGCTTGACCACTTCCTTGAGCACCGAGGCCCAGATTCGCTCGCTTTCGCCGCGATCGGCCATGAGGTCGACAAAGGTGGCGGCAACGATGTCCAGCCCCTTGGTCTTGCGCTCCTCCAGCTTCTCGCGCCGCTTGGCTTCCTCTTCCGGCGAACGCTTCTCGCGTTCGCGGCGTTGCGTGGCGCGCTCGCCTTCGCGGTCGCGCACCAGATCGTCGTAATAGATGAACTCGTCGCAATTGGTGACCAGCAGGTCGGAACAAGACTGTTTGACGCCGACGCCGATCACCCGCTTGGCGTTTTCGCGCAGCTTGGAAACCAGCGGCGAGAAGTCGGAATCGCCGGAAATGATGACGAAGGTATCGACGTGCGACTTGGTGTAGCAGAGATCGAGCGCATCGACCACCATGCGGATATCGGCCGAGTTTTTGCCCGACTGGCGTACATGCGGGATTTCGATCAGCTCGAAATTGGCCTCGTGCATGGCCGCCTTGAAGCCCTTGTAGCGATCCCAGTCGCAGTAAGCCTTCTTGACGACGATACTGCCCTTGGCGAGCAGGCGCTCCAGCACCGGGCGAATATCGAATTTTTCGTACTGGGCATCGCGCACACCGAGGGCAATGTTCTCGAAATCACAAAATAGCGCCATGCTGGCGGTGTCGTTTGCTGCGGCCATGAATTTCATTCGGTTTTCAGGAGACCGGAGTATACCTGCCCGCTGCCGGTATCATGATCATTCACCGAATCGACCGAGATCATGCCGGAAGCAATCAGCCTGTACGACCTGCTGCACAGCCGCCAACGCGTCCCCATGACGCAATGCCTGATTGCCGTCAACACCGTCGTTTTCGGCATGATGCTGCTTGCCGGCGCCGGTCTCTGGCACGGCAACAATGCCATCCAGCTGGCCTGGGGGGCCAATTTCGGACCGGCCACCCAGGACGGCCAATGGTGGCGACTGGGGAGCGCCCTCTTCCTGCACTTCGGCCTGCTCCACCTGTGCATGAACATGTGGGCGCTGTGGGATGCAGGTCAGCTGGTCGAACGTCTCTTCGGACATGGCCGGTTTGCCGTGATCTATTTTGGCGGAGGCATGGTCGGCAATCTGCTTTCCTTGGTCGCGCAAGGTAACGAAGCGATTTCCGGCGGAGCATCGGGCGCCATATTCGCCACCTACGGCGCATTGATCGTTTTCCTTTGGCGCGAAAAAGCCGCGATCGAAGGCGAGGAATTCCGCTGGCTGTTCCGAAGCGCCCTGATTTTCACCGGTGCCAGCATGGGGCTGGGCTGGATCATCCCCGGCGTCGATAACAGCGCCCACGCCGGCGGCCTGCTCGGCGGCATCTTGCTCGGCCAGTTGCTCGGCCGCCCGCTGCGGCCTGCGGATGCCTGGCCGAAACTTGCTCGCCAGGGGGCACTGTTTTTTCTGTTGGCCGGCATCGGCGTACTGTTTGCCCATCTCCCCGCCCCGAAATACAGCTGGCGAGCCGAAATTGCCGCCCGCGAAGAAATCCAGGCCTTCCTCGCCAGAGAGTCCTCCATTCGGCAACATTGGCAGGAAATCACCCGCCCCGAAACGCTGGGCGACGAATCGCCATTCGAACTCGCCCGACGTATCGAACTGGAAATTGCCCAGTCCTACGAAGACAGCATCGAGCAACTCTCGCAACTCGAATTGAGTCCGGCATCTCCTTCGGCGGCCCAGGTCGAGTCCTTGCTCGCCTACAGCGCAAAGCGCCGCGACAGCTCGCAGAACCTGGCCAGCCAACTCCGTCGGCATGGCTTGACCGCAGCGCCTGGCGCCCGGCAGCCCTTCTCCCGCCTGCCCTCGCCGTCGTCGTCGCCCACCCCCTGAGCCCCGCCAGCAGGCCGTCAAAAATTTAATTGAGGCGGCATGACCGTTTTTTAGCGGACATCAAAGCCCGAGTAATCCCCTCGGAAATACCATCCGCCGGCCAAACAATTTCCGAAAGGGGGAAAACAATGAGTGGCGCTTTCACCAAATCGATGGCGCGGAACATATTCTACGGGGGGACCGTTTTCTTCTTCCTGCTGTTCCTAGCGCTGTCTTACGATACCCATTCGCAACTGCCGAAACGCGACATGCGGGCCAACATCACGCCGCAGATCGCCGAAGGCAAGAAGCTCTGGGAGACTCACAACTGTATCGGTTGCCACACCCTGATGGGTGAAGGTGCCTACTTTGCCCCGGAACTGGGTAACGTCATCGTTCGCTACGGCGACGAAGGCGTCAAAGGCTTCATCAAGAGCCGTCCGAAAGACGGTATCCCGGGTCGCCGCAGCATGCCGCAATTCAACTTCACCGACGAGCAGCTGGACGCCATCGTGGCCTTCCTGAAGCACGTCAATTCGATCAACGATGCCAACTGGCCGCCCAACAGCCAAGGCTGATCGAGAGGAGAAACTGAACATGCAATTTAAATCCCAAGCGGTTGCAAAACCCTACTTCATCGCGGCCATCGGCTTGTTTGTCGGTCAGATCCTGTTCGGCCTGATTCTCGGCCTGCAGTATGTGCTCGGCGACTTCCTGTTCCCGGCCATTCCGTTCAACGTGGCCCGCATGGTCCACACCAACCTGCTGATCGTCTGGCTGCTCTTCGGCTTCATGGGCGGCGCCTACTACATGATCCCGGAAGAAGCCGAGACCGAACTGTTCAGCCCGAAACTGGCGCTGCTGATGTTCTGGGTCTTCCTGGTCGCCGGTGCGCTGACCATCGTCGGTTACCTGGCCGTGCCGTACGCCACGCTGGCTGAACTGACCGGCAACAACATCCTTGAAACGATGGGCCGCGAGTTCCTCGAACAGCCGCTGCCGACCAAGCTCGGCATCGTCGTCGTCGCCTTGGTCTTCCTGTTCAACATCACCATGACGGTGCTGAAGGGCAAGAAAACCTCGATCTCGATGGTGCTGCTGCTCGGCTTGTGGGGTCTGGCCGTCTTCTTCCTGTTCTCGTTCTACAACCCGGTGAACGTCGTTCTCGACAAGTTCTTCTGGTGGTGGACCGTGCACCTCTGGGTGGAAGGCGTCTGGGAACTGATCCTCGGTTCGTTCCTGGCCTTCGTGCTGATCAAGACGACCGGTGTTGACCGTGAAGTGATCGAAAAGTGGCTCTACGTCATCGTCACCCTGACGCTGATCACCGGCATCATCGGTACGGGTCACCACTACTTCTGGATCGGTACGCCGGAATACTGGCAGTGGTGGGGTTCCATCTTCTCCGCCCTGGAACCGATCCCGTTCTTCGCCATGACCGTCTTCGCCTTCAACATGGTGAACCGTCGTCGTCGCGAACACCCGAACAAGGCCGCCGTCCTGTGGGCCCTGGGTACCGGCGTGATGGCCTTCCTCGGCGCTGGCGTGTGGGGCTTCCTGCACACCCTGGCTCCGGTGAACTACTACACGCACGGCACGCAGATCACCGCCGCTCACGGCCACATGGCTTTCTATGGTGCCTACGCCATGGTCAACCTGATGATGATCTCCTATGCCATGCCCATCCTGCGCGGCCGTGCTGCCAACAGCAACAAGTCGCAAGTACTGGAAATGTGGTCGTTCTGGCTGATGACCACGGCAATCGTGTTCATCACCCTGTTCCTGACCGCTGCCGGCATCCTGCAGGTCTGGCTGCAACGCGTCTCCGACGCACCGCTGCCCTTCATGGTTGCCCAGGAAAAGATCGCATTGTTCTACTGGATGCGTGAATGGGCCGGTGTCGTCTTCCTGATCGGCCTGGTCGTCTACATCGCCAGCTTCTTCGTAGGCGGTGAGGAAAAGGCTGCCTAAGCGCACAGCGTCTGACGGCAATACAAACGCGGGTCTTCGGGCCCGCGTTTTTTTTGGGGTATCTGGGATTCGCGATCGCACGGCAAAACTGAAAAACGCCCCGAACCAGCGATGGCGGAATCGAATCCTCTGAACGTCGCCCCGTACCGAAGAGCCTCGAATGACCGGTTTTCGGTGTGCAATTTGATGACGAGAAGTTCAAGATTCGGCCAGAGGGGGACCGTGGGCTTCACCCCAATGCAGTCAATCAATGGTCCGGTGTTAACCGGGAAGCCGACATTTCGGCTCCCCTTACGGCTAAATTATGCAGCTCAACTCACCATCAGGTGGTGCTGTAACGCTCCAGCCAGTGAGCATAGGGCGCCGGAAGAACCCACGAAGGTTTATTGATGCCGAGTACCTTGGCCGCTTGATAAGCCCAATGCGGATTGGCGAGATGGGCACGGCCAATCATGACGAGGTCCATCTCGCTTTCAGCCACGACACGTTCGGCCGTTGCCGGCACGTCGATGCCCCAAGACGAAGCAACCGGCATCCCGGTCGCACTGCGTACTTTCTCCGAGATAGGTGCCAGGAACGCAGGCGCCCAAGGAATGTTGGCCTTGAGCGTAGAGAATCCAATACTGACACTCAGCATGTCCAAACCGGCCTTGCGGAAGGCGATAGCCAATTCAATGGACTCGGCCAGCGTTTCTTCATCACGACCATCAAATTCAATGACGCCGAAGCGCGCGGTCAGCGGAAGATGCTCGGGCCAGACTTCACGGACTGCCGCCAGGGTCTCTAGCAGGAAGCGGCTACGCCCCGCATAGTCGCCACCATACTGGTCGGTGCGCTGGTTAGCGTGCACCGAGAAGAAGCTTTGCGCCAGATAGCCGTGCGCAAAATGCAGTTCCAGCCATTCGAATCCCGCATCACGGGCCCGCTTGGCGGCCGCCACGAAATCGTTACGCACCCGGGCAATATCATCCAGCGTCATCGCTTTGGGGATTTTAGGCAGATTCGCGCCGAATGCGACTGCCGATGGTGAAATAGTGCCCCAGCCCTTTGGGTCGCCTTCGGCAATATGGTCATCACCCTCCCAGGGGCGATTGGCACTGGCCTTGCGACCCGCATGGCCAATCTGAATTCCCGGAACAGCACCGCCCGCCTTGATTGCAGCAGCCACCTTGGCCAACTCGGCTGCTTGCGCGTCATTCCACAAGCCCAGACAGGCCGGCGTAATACGTCCCTCGGGTGCAACGCCGGTGGCCTCAACAATGACCAAACCAGCGCCACCGCGTGCCAGACTGGCGTAATGAACGCGATGCCAATCATTCACCAATCCGTCCACGGCGCTGTACTGGCACATGGGCGGGATGGCGATGCGATTACGTAGCGTGATGTCCTTGAGTTTGAAGCTGGAAAACAGTGCTGACATGCGGAACTCCTGAAATGGCTACGGCACGCCAATCAGACGTACCGTTGAAATCTGTGGGATATAGCTTAAACGGATGTGCTGAAATTTATGCGGAGAACAGTTTGACCACACTTGTCAGATGCTCCGCACCCAACCCGCGTCGTTCAGCTTCAGCGAATATCTGGTGAGCGGCTGCCAGGGTCGGTGCCGACTCAGGCGTGGCCGCTGATGCCAGCGCGTACTCAAAGTCCTTGATGACCAGCTCAACCGGGAATTGCGGGGCAAAATTGCCGGCGAGCATGGTGTCAGCCGCCCGCTTGGCAAACGGACTGCATACAACCGTCCCGGCCACTGCCTCCAGCACACGCCCCGCATCGGCACCGGAGCGCTTCAGAATGCCGATGAGTTCGGCCATGGCCGTCACCTGAATACCCAACAGCGCATTGGTAGCCAGTTTGGTCATGGCAGCGCTGCCCAGCGCCCCGACATAGTGAATGCTACTGCCCATGGCATTCAGTACCGGTTCAGCGCGTTTGACAGTTTCTTCACTGCCACCCAAGAAATAAATCAGCTGACCCGCTTCGGCTTGAGGACGCGAACCGGAAACCGGAGCTTCCAGAAATGGGATGCCGGATACTGCGCTGGCTTTCCCCAGTTCCATAATCCAGTCCCGTGAGAGCGTCGAACTGTCGATGGCCACCGCATTCGGACCCATGCCCCCAAGAGCCCCTGTTTCAGGGTCAAGCCACACGAAGCGCGAAGCCTTGTCGTCACGCACCATGGCAATCACGAACTCAGCGTCCACGGCTGCGGTCCTGGGGGTCGCTGCAACCGTTGCACCCAATTTTTCCAGCAACTCAGAGGCCGCAGAGGAACGATTCCAGACCGTCACTTGATGCCCAGCCTGCACCAGGCGGGCGGCCATCCGGCTACCCATGGCACCCAAGCCCAAGAATGCAATTTTTGACATGCTTATCTCCAATTAGCGGGATGCGTTCTTGGCTTCTCGCGCAGCAGCAACCATGCCCTCCAACCAGTCCTGATGACCGTTAATCATCGGGTTGGGCTTCGCTCGTGCCAGTGCTTGGGCGGGTTTGCCGACCTGCGTTTCCTGCGTGAGGATGCGAACACGGCCACCTGGAAGTTCTTCAATCAGCCAAGCATGATGGACATCCAGTCGGTCTTCCGGCGTGGCACCAGCCCAACCATGCCAGGCGATACGGGCGGCCTGTCCCAGGACGGGTGGAACGTGCTCGACCACCTGCGCCTCAACGGGAAAACCGAAGGTTTCGAAGTAGAAGCGGTCGCCGTTTGTCAGTTCAGGACCCTTGCCATCGTAAAAGCGCGCATTGGCCGAGTTGGCGTAATAGGTCGGCCACAGGTGCGGCGTGTTCAGCAAGGGCCAAAGTTCTTCAATGCTCAGGCCGGTGACGATGACTTCATTGGAGCAGTAGTTGTCGGTAAAGCCGGGGACGTAGCCAGCGGGCCAGAGAATGTCGCTCATGTGATTTCCTTGATTCGATGATGTAGTTGACGAAACGCACTCTACTTCCAACACCGTTTCGAATAAATCACCTTAAACTCACATTATTAATTACACACATGAACAACTGATGCGAACATTCGATACCACGCAGGTCGGCAGCATTGAGCTCTTCTGCAAGGCAGCTGAGTTAGGCAGCTTTTCCGCGGCGGCAGAGAGCTTGGGGCTGACACCCGCCTCGGTCAGCCGGTCCATCAAGCGCCTCGAAGAGCGTCTGGGCGTCCGCCTTTTCTCACGAACGACACGCTATGTGCGACTGACCAGTGAGGGCGAACTGTATTGGCAGGAATGCCGACAAGCCTTGGAGCAGATTGCCGAGGCGGAGCGGGCGATTACCGGCAATCAGAAAGTACCGAGTGGCTTGCTTCGCATCAGCGTCGGCACGCTCTACGCAAACTACCGCTTGCTCCCCATGCTGCACCATTTCACAACCGCCTATCCGCAGATAGATTTGGAGCTCAGCCTGTCGAATCGAGTCGCGGACATCGTGGATGAGGGTTACGACCTGGCAATCCGCATCGGCACGCCTCAAGACTCAAGGCTGATTGCCCACAAGTTGGAGGATGCGAGGGTCGGCATCTTTGCGACGCCGGACTACCTTGCCCGGCGAGGGGCGCCACAGAATCTTGAGGACATTGCGAATCACGATTGCCTGCAATTCATCTTGCCGACCACTGGCCGCCCCATGCCCTGGATTCTGAAGATGCCCGATGGCAAGGAATTGGATTACACGTTCCGCAGCCGCTTCCGTTTGCTCGACGATGCTTTCGGCTGCATCAGTTGGGGGAATACTGGTGGAGGCTTGTTCCAGACCTATCACTTTATTGCCGGGCCAGCTGTCGCCCGAGGCGAACTGGTCGAGGTGCTGCAAGCCTATGGCGGAAGGTCACGGCAGTTCTCAGTGACTTATCCGCAGAACCGACATTTGTCCGCAAGGGTTCGGGCGTTCGTAGATTTCATGCTGGAGAGGTTACGTTTTCCGACCAGCGCCCTTCGTTGAAACCCAGTCAGTGACAACTTTCGGCCATATAGCTGCCGTATGTTTAGTCAAAATTACGAAGGTCCGCAAAGGGTCGCAAGCCCCCTGTGAGGAACGGCTGCTTTTCTCCGGCAAGGCCCCCCGCTATCGCCCGACCCAGCTAGCCAGTTCTGCCCGGATAAGGCTGCCAGCCCCCCTCTTTCTAGCGCAGACTCACCGTCTTGCCTTTCCACAAGGCGTCCTGCCAGCGGTAGAACGTTGAAAGATTGTTCGGCTTGTCGGCCTGCCTGTCGGTTTCCAGGCTGCTCAGCTTGAGGGTCTCGAAACTCAGTTTGTAGCGCCCGTCGACCTTCGCCTCACGCGCGGCCAGCAGTTGCGCATTGCCCGGTACCCAGCCGGCGAATTCGACGTAGCCGAGGTTCGGTGCATCCAGCGCCGGCGGCACGGCGTCGACGTGCCACCCTTGTGCATCCTTGCGGAACACCCACATTTCACGCCAGGTATCGAGCGGCTGCACGGCCAGGGTCAGGACATCGCCTTGCGGATTGGTGGCGGCCGAGGCCGGCCACACGATGCCGTAGGTACAGCGGGTGAGCAGCGGATTCTTGAGATCATGCTTGGCATCGACCAGATGCACGCAGGTTTCGCCCGGCTGGCCCGGCGTGGTGTGCACCGCCAGCTTGACCGGCACTTTCGTGCTGGCACTGGGCAGGCCCGGTTCGGCAGCCCAGCGCGAGGCACCGACGCGGATCGCGGCATCGCTGTAGGCGGCGGCATCGCTCTCCATCAATTCGGTCTTGTTGATCGCCGCCAGTTCGTCGATGGCGCGACTGGCGGCTTCCTGGACCACTACCGCGCCCAGCTCCGGGCGGCGCGCCCGCTGGTAAGCCAGGCTGGCCCAGACGCCGGCCTTGCGCAGGTGCAGGCGGTTCTTCAACACCGCCGGCAACTGGGCCAGATCGACCCGCTCGAGGATTTCGGCCCGCCAGTTGTCGAGGGCGAAGCGCTCGACCGGATTGAGGTTGGGCGCAACGCATTCATGTTTGGTCAGGGCCAGCGCCGCCAGCGCTTTCTGGATGGCCGTTGCCGGCAGTGCCAGGACCCGACGCTGGGCGTCGCCGTTGTAGCAGAGCTGGACCTGGCCGTCGCGCTCGAAACTGGTCAGCGTCACGCCGTAGTTGGCGACCACTTCGAGATGCGCCGCCAGCATCTCGCCGCTCTTGCCGGTCCGCCCGGCCGTCGCCCGGCGGGCCAGGCGCTCGGCCATCGTACCGAGTGCCTCGAAGACCTCGCCGTCGATTGCCGCTGCCGGCGCGGCGCGCAGGTAGGCGGCGGCATAGCTGATGCCGAGGGCTTCCGAGCCCGGCGCCTCCTTCAGGAAGCGCACCACGGACAGCAATTCCGGTGCGCCTTCCGGCTTCAGCGAAAGAACGCGAACCTGCGTCGCCTTGATGTAGCCGCCGCGTTCGCGGCGGTGATCATAGACCTGCAGGAAATCGCCCTTCTCGCCGCGAATTTCCAGGCTGTCGCCCTGCCAGAGCACGGCCTGCTGGCCGGCTGAATCCTTCGGCGCGGCGCGTAGCGCCGACTGGTCCTGGGTGACGATGGCGATGACGGTCAGTGCAGTGGCCAGCATGATTATTGCCCCTCTTGTTGCACGGTTTCTTCGTCTGCCGCCTGGCTGGCCGGCACGGCTTTGCCCTGGCGACCGGCCCCCAGCAAGGTGTTGCCGATGAAGCCGCCATCGGCCGGCGGCGGCGCGATGATCACCGAGATCTTGTCGGATAGCTTGTCGGCCAGCGTCTTCTGGATCAGCAGCGGGTTCTTCTGGATCAAGGCCCCATCGCGTGCCAGTTGTTCGCTGGCGATCTTGCCGATGCGCTCCTGGCGGTAGGCTTCGGCATCGGCCAGCTTGCGGCGCGATTCGGCCTCGCCGGCGGCCTCGATCTGGCGGGCCTGGGCGTTGGCTTCGGCGCTCTTGATGCGGGCGACCTTCTCGGCCTCGGCCTCCAGGCCGCGCTGCTCGATCTGCTTCTGCTTGAAGGGCAGCACATGCTTCATCGCCTCGGCCTGCGCCCTGGCGGCGATGATCTGCTCCTCGCCGGCGGCAGCGGCGGCGGTTTCGCGACGGACCTTGTCGGCCTGCGCTTCCAGCTCGGTCTGCTTGACCTGCTTTTCCTTCAGTTCCAGCGTGTAGCGCATCTTCTCGCTCGACAACTCCTCGGCCAGCAGATTTTCCATGCCCGCCTTGTAGTCGGGCGGCAGATCGATCTTGCCCATCAATACCGCCTGCAACTTGATGCCGTCCTTGTCGAGCAAGGGCTTCAACTCGTCCTCGATGGCCTGCTGGATTTCCGGGCGCTTGGTCGAGAAGATTTCGCGCACGGTGTAACGGGCCAGGGTCTTGTACAAAACGCCTTCCACCGCCGGTTGCACCACTTCACCGCCGATGTCTTCCGGCAGGGCGCGGGCCATCGCGGCGATGCGGCCGGGGTCGAGCGCATAGCGCACGGCAATGTCGACACCGATCGACAGGCCCTCGACGGTCTGGAACGGTGCCGCGCCGTCGGCGCTAGCGCCGCCTTCCGGCCGGAAGATCTGGTCGCGCAGCGAGAAGCGGCGCAGTTCATGCAAGCCGGGAATGACCAGCACGGCGCCATCGCGCACTTCGCTCATGCCGCCGGTCAGTTGATTGACCCGTACCGCCGCCTCGCCCCGTGCCACGCTCTGCATCGGCGGATGGGCGTAAAGGCCATAGCCGCCCAGCCCGGCGACAGCCAGCGCGATCAGCGTGAAGCGCGCCCCATGCACCCGTCCGGCGAAATGACCGACCTGACGGCCGATGGCCGAAGCGGTCCGCGCCCCGGCGCGCCCCAGGGAACTACCCATTTTGCCTACGATTTCGTTGAAACGTTCCGACATGATCATCTACTCCACTGTGTTGATCTTCGCGTTCGGGATCACCCCGTGACCGAAAGGCGGGAAGATCGATCCGCACTCCGGCTTGCCATGGATGCCATCGTGCCGCCACATGCCATGAGCAAGCCATGACGCGGCGGGGCCAGTTCGTTCAGGCGCCGGGTGCGGCGCTTCCGGGCCGTGAACAAACACTCACGCCACGGGCATGCCAGATCGGGGAAAAACGGCGATACTCCGGCGCATTGCAAAGGAGGCCCGCATGATCAAAGTCGCCATCGTCGAAGACGACCAGCCCACCAGTAAGCAGTTGAAGGAATGGATCCTCGCCGCACGGCCGGATATCGTCGTCGACCAGTGGTTCAGCCGCGACGAAGCCGAAGCCGCCGTCGCCCGCGAGGATTACGCGCTGGTCACGCTCGATATCGAACTCGGCCGCGAACGCAATGCCGGGGTTGCCATCATCAACGCCATCAACAAGGGCGGGCGCGGCACGCCGGTGCTGGTCGTCTCGGCCATGCCGGCGGCCATCTACCGCAGCATCATGAAGGCGCTCGACGCCTGGGATTACCTGCAGAAGACCAGCTTCGAGGAAGGCGATTTCATCGACACCTTCCTGGAGATCCTGCGCGCTAACCGCGACCGGGGTGCTGCCAAACCGGATGCCGGCGTCGACGAACTGGCCCTCGACCCGCTGCGCCAGAACACGCCGCTCTGGCGCGGCCAACGGGTGAACCTGCCGCTCACCGCGCAGCGCATCCTGGCCACGCTCTACCAGCGGCGCGGCGACGTCGTCTCCTACGACGAGCTGTTCCAGGTGGTCAAAAGCGGCCGCAACCGCGACAACATCAGAAAGCACATCAGCACCATCCGCGAAGCCTTCCGCGAACTGGACGACAGCTTTGACCGCATCGAGAACATCCCGATGCGCGGCTTCCGCTGGTCCGACCAAGCCACTGCGGGCAAGCGCCCATGAACGGCGGCCTGGCCTGGCTGGCCTCCTTCCGGCTGCGCATTCTCTTCCGCACGGCCTTCCTCGCCCTGGCGCTGGCCGTCGTCGCCATGGCCGTTACCGTGCTGCAGGAAGAAAAGCAGCGCAGCTACGACAACTATCAAGCCAGCATCGGCAAGACCAAGGAACAGATCGTCGCCCGCCTGCACCACCCCTCCGGCCAGCTCGCCCTGCTCAACCCGCGCTGGGGCAGCCAGCCGACGGCAGGACAGCCAGTCGTGCTGCCCTATTCGGCCATCGATTTCGACGACCAGAACAAGGTCCGCAATGCCGTCGAAATGGCCGGCTGCCTGGTGCAGTACCCGCAATCCGGCAGTCTCTGCGTCGCCATCGGCAACAACCCGTGGGCCGGCGGTTTCATCTATGCCGCCGGCACCTTTGCCAGCGGCCCGTTGATCGCCCACCGCATCGGCGACGAATTCCTCGACGGCGCCCACCGCCTGCGCGTCACCGTCAGCCTGCGCGGCCAGACCTACCGCTGGCTGGCGCCCTTCGAACCGCTGCCCGGCAACGGCAAATGGGAAGGCGTGCGCGGCCGCTTCACCGGTTACGTCGAACAGGAAGGGCGCGACTACACCGGCGCCCGCACGGTTCGCGAATTCCGCGGCTGGGTCTGGCAGGACGGCAAATGCCTCGACGCCGCGGCCGGCGACGCCGAGGACTGCGTCCGCAAAGCCTTCTTTTCGCTGCGCCTGCCGGTCGAGGTGCTGCGCGACGCGCTCTTTGCCGCCGCCAAGCCAACCTGGCCACCGCCCGACCTCGACCAGTTCAAGGTCCGCGTCGAAGTCCTGCCCCCCGGCGACGAGGCGGCCCTCTTCGATAGCCACCGGGATGGCGCGACGCCGCCCTTCTCGCTCGACAGCCTGACGGCGCTGCTGTTGCCCGGCGAAACATTGAGCATTTTTCCGCCCGGCGGCAAAGCCAACGAACTGGTCTCATTGAGCGGTCGTGACGAAGCGCTCGAACAATCCTCGCCCCTGCTCACCCGCCTGATCCGCAAGTTGCCGGTGGAAAGCCTGGAGGCGCCCGAGGTCGAGCTGAGCGACGAGGTGCCCACCCCGCTCGGCAACTACCGCATCCTGCTCAAGGGCGATGCGCGCAGCGTGAACAAGGTGCTCAGCGTCGGCGCCACGCGCGTTTCCTGGTTCGTCGGCGCCATGCTCAGCGCCATCGGCCTGGCCTGGCTGGTCATCGAAATCGGCCTGATCCGGCGGATCGCCGCCCTCACCCGGCGCACCCGCGGCCTGTCGAAAAGCGTCCAGGCCGACGGCGGACTGGAACGCTACGATCTCGCCGACCTGCGCGGCAGCGACGAACTCGGCCTCCTCGCCGGCGGCCTCGACGACCTGCTGCGTCGGGTCAAGGAAGACGTCGAACGCGAGAAGATCCGCGCCGCCCAGGAAAAGGACATGTGGCATGCCGTCGGCCACGAGATCATGTCGCCGCTGCAAAGCCTGCTTGCCCTGCACGGCAACGCCGACGACCCCAGCCACCGCTATATCAGCCGCATGCAGCAAGCGGTGCGCGTCCTCTATGGCAGCGCCAGCCCGAGCGAAGCCTTCCAGAGCAAACGACTGGAGCTGGCAACCGTCGATCTCGCCGAATTCGTCCGCAACATCGCCGCCAACGCCGGCATTGCCCAGTTGCAGAGCACCGGGGACGAACAGCCGCTCCTCGTGCGTGCCGACGAATTCCCGCTCGAAGATGTCTTCGCCCACGTCCTGAAGAATGCCGACCGTCACCGCACGCCAGGCACGCCCATCGTCATCGAGTTGAACAGCAGCGATAGCACGGCCACCGTCGGCATCCGCAACGACGGCCTGCCGATTCCCGAGGAACTGCTCGGCCGCATCTTCGAGTACGGCGTTTCCGAACAGCCTGAAGATGGCAACCGCGGCCAGGGCCTGTTCGTCGCCCGTACCTATATGGCCAAGATGGGCGGCACCATCACCGCCAGAAACATCGAAGGCGGCGTCTGTTTCGAGCTGGGTTTGCCCCGGCTGCGTGATTGAGCGGCGGCCACATCGGCCGCCACCGGTTCATCGCACGCCAAGGCGCGTCCGGCAGTCGTCGTTCCGACTGCCGGCAACGGCGAGCCTAGCCCTTCTCCAGCACGCCCTTGACATAGGCTGCACCCGCGCCGTTCGGGGCCAGTTCGAGATAGGTCTGATACGCCTTCCTGGCCTTCTCTGAGTCCCCGGCCTTGGCCAGCGCATCGCCCAGGTTCAGGTAGGCAATCGCCCGCGACGGATCGATCTTGATGGTGTTCTCGAACCAGCGCGCCGCTTCCTTGTATTTCTCCTGCTTGTAGAAAACGAAACCGAGGTTGTTGGCAGCCAGGGCGAAATCGGGCCGCAGCTTGAGGGCTTCGGTGAATTGCGCTTCGGCTTCGGCGTATTGCTTCTCCTTGTAAAGTTGCAGGCCGCGGTCGTTGGCGCGCTGGGCGAGCTGACGGGTGCTGGTCGGCACGGCGGCCGGCGGCGTGATCTTTTGCTCGGCGCCTTGCAGATCCTTGACCACGACGGTTGCCGGTGCCGGCTGGGCGGCCGGCTTGTCGCCAGCGGCCGGTGGCGTCTGGGCAGGACGGGTGGCGTCGAGCTTGCTGTTGAGGGCAATAGCCTCGCTCGGCAACTGCTTGGTGTCGGCACTGAGGAATTCGGCCTCGCTGGGCAGTTCGAAGATGAAATCGCCGCCTTCCGAGCCGGGCAGGCTGCCGAAGGCCGGCGTCTGGCGCGAGGTGGCGGCGACGGCCGGGGCGACGTAGGCGGCCAGTTCGGTGGCGGTGATCAGGCCGTCGCCGTTCAAGTCGCCCTTGCCGCCCAGACCTTGCAGCAGCGCCCAGGTAAACACCGAGTGACCGTTCGGGCCGCCGTCGGCCACCAGTTGGTCGGCGCCGCCGGCAGTCAGCATCTGGCGGCCGAGGCGCTTGCCGTTATCGCGCAGGAAATTGGCGTTGCCGGCGCCGCGCGTCAGGCCGAGGCCGCTGTAGCAGGCGTCCATGATGAACAGCGCGTGCTTGGCGGTGACGCTTTCGGCGATGTTCTGCAATTCGGTCATCGGGATGGCGTCGGTCGCGATCTGGTTGGGATCGGAATCGACCGGGACGATATAACCGAGGTCGCGTCCCGAACTGAGCTGGCGGGTTGCGCCGTGGCCGGCGAAGAAGACGAAGAGGCGGTCGTTCTTTTTCATGCCGGCATGCGCCAGCTTGTCGTGGAAGGCGGCAAGAATGCCGCTGCGCGTCGCTTCGCCGTTTTCCAGCGCGACCACATGGTCGGTCGCGAAGCCGAATTTGCCGATCAGCGTTTCGCGCACGGCACGCGCGTCGCGTACGGCATATTGCAGGCGGGGCCATTTGGCGTAGTCGTCGATGCCGATGACGATGGCCCACGAATCGCTGTAGCCAGCGGCGCTGGCAACGCTCGGCGGGGCAACCGGCGCGGCGCCTTTGGCAGCAGTGAAGCCCTTGCCATCCCAGCCGGCGAACTGATAGCCCTCGGCGCTGAGGCGATCAAGGATGGTCGGCAGGGCCTTGACGGTGCGTTCGTGGATATCGTGGAAGAGGATGATGCCGCGTCCCTCTTTCTCCACCGTTTTCAGCACGCGTTCGGCAATCGAGGCCGGCACCGGGTCGGCCCAGTCGAGCGAATCGATATTCCACATCATCGAACGCAGGTGCGCCGTGTCGAGCACGCCCAGGCCTTCGGCATTACGCGCCCCGTAAGGGAAGCGGAACAATTGCGAGCGGCGGGCATCGACCGCCTTGAGCAATTCGTCGCTGTTGAGAATCTCGGCCTTCAAGGCCTCGCCGCTTTTCTTCGACAACTGGGCGTGAGTCATGCTGTGGTTGGCGATGACGTAACCGGCATCGAGCAACTGGCGGCTGACGTCGGCGCGCGGCGAGAGCTTGAGTTTGCCGGCGGCGTCCACCGTACCGAGATTGCTGCCGACCTCGAAAAAGATCGCCGGCGCGCTGTACTGCTTGAGAATGGCGGCGATTTCCTTGGTGTAAGTGCCGTGCGGCCCGTCGTCGAAGGTCAGGACCAGGGTTTTCGGCGGCAGGCTGGCACCGAAGACTTCGCCCGCCGATTCGTCCTTGAGCTTGCCCGCCTTGCCGCGCATCCCGGCTTCGGCGGCATCCGACGCAGCGGCGTCCGGTGCCGCGGCATACGGCAGCACGACGCCGAAATCCTTGAGTATCTGTTCGCGGCTGTGGAGACTTTTCAGCTTGCCCAGGTAATCGGCCCAACGCTCGCGCTTCAGTTCGATGGCGCGCGTATCGAAGCGGCCGAAGACCTGGCGGATTTCCTTTTCGTAATTGCGCTCGATCTCGGCCAATGCCTCCAGATCGTCGCCGATGCGCTGGTGCAGCTTGATGGCCGGCAAGGCGCCGTCCTTGGCAACGGCGGCCTGCAGGCTGCGCAACAGTTCGCGGAAGGCCAGGCGGTCGGCATCGTAAAGCTCGGGCGCACTTTCCATATAGTCGAGCAAGCCGGCGATGGCCGCAAAGCGGCCGCCATCGCCGGATGCGACGAGTTCATCGAGCTTCGCTTCGAGCTGGACGACACGTTCGCGATTCTCATGGAACAGGGCCTGGCCGACCTGGTTGGCCTGCTCGCGCTCGGCCGCCGAGAGGGTCTTTTCGTCGGCAAAGAGCACGATGAGCTTGCGATAGGCGGCGAGACTGTCGCGCACGCCGGCCATCACCGGCGCCATATCGAGGCTGGCCGCCGCCGTACTGGCGACCGGCACCGCCGCATCCTTGCCGCCATGCCAGACGGCAAACCCGCCCGCCGCCACCAGACCTGCCAAAACCGCCGCCCCGACTACTTTCTTGTTCATTTACCCACACCCTGAATTAAATGCCGACCGCATTCTGCGGGGCCTTGCGCCAAAGCGCAACCGGCCTGCGCTTTGGCAGCCCAAGGCGGCCGGATGTCCGCGTTCAGGCCTTCCTCCTTTTGCCTCTTTCACGACCTCGACTCAGCCGTTCAAAGCCCTCCCAACTTTGCTTTCCATTCTTATTGCAAATCAAGTTACCGCGCCGCCGGCCTCGCTATCATCCGCCGCATGACTACGCTCGACGCCTCACTCCCTGCACCGCCAGCCGACAAGCGCCTGCCCGGCGACCTTGCCATCTGGGTCTTCATCCTGGCCGAGATGCTCGCCTTCGCGGTCTTCTTCGCCGCCTACGCTTTTGCCCGGGCGCATGATCCGGCCCTGTTCAACGAATACCAGCAGACCCTCGACCGCAATGCCGGGGCGCTCAACACCCTGCTGCTGGTCACCGGCTCCTGGTTCGTGGTGCGTGCCGTGCAGGCGGCACATCGCGATGCCGGCCCGGCCGTCGCCCGCAACATCCTGCTCGGTTTTCTGTGCGGCGGCGGCTTTCTCGTGGTCAAAGTGTTCGAATACGCCGCCAAGTTCGGCGCCGGCATCTCGCTGTCGACGAATACCTTCTACATGTTCTACATCTCGCTGACCTTCTTCCATTTCATGCACGTCATTCTCGGCATGGTGATCCTCGTCGTGCTCTGGCTGCAGGCCCGCAAAGGCGCCTACACCAGTGCCAACGCGCATGGCCTGGAAAGCGGCGCCGCCTACTGGCACATGGTCGATCTGCTGTGGATCATCCTTTTTCCTCTTGTTTACGTGATGCGATGAACGCCCTGCATAACCCCGCCCATCGTGCCTGGCTGATCCTGCTGATCGCCACCGGCATCACCTGGTACCTCGGCGAAGTCGGCGCCGCCGGCACCGGCGCCATCGTCGCCATGCTGGCCATCGCCTTCGTCAAGGGCCGCCTGGTCATTCTCGATTTCATGGAACTGCGCGGTGCGCCGCTGATGTGGCGCCTGTTGCTCGAAGGCTGGCTGATCCTGGTCGGCAGCCTGATTCTGTTGGCTTACTGGATGTCTCTCAAATGAACGATCTGCCTTTCTACGAACCCTCCGGCAACGAAATCGCCCTTTTCGAACACGCCTACCGCGAACGCCTGCCGCTGCTGATCAAGGGGCCGACCGGCTGCGGCAAGACGCGTTTCATCTCGCACATGGCGGCACGCCTCAAACTGCCGCTGTACACCGTCGCCTGCCACGACGACTTGACTGCCGCCGACCTGGTCGGCCGCCACCTGATCTCGGACAAAGGTACCTACTGGTCCGATGGTCCGCTGACCCGCGCCGTGCGCGAAGGCGGCATCTGCTATCTCGACGAAGTGGTCGAAGCGCGCAAGGACACCACTGTCGTGCTGCACCCGCTGGCCGACGACCGCCGCATCCTGCCGATCGACCGAACCGGCGAGATGCTGGAAGCGCCGGACAACTTCATGCTGGTCGTCTCCTACAACCCCGGCTACCAGAACCTGATGAAGGGGCTGAAGCCCTCTACCCGCCAACGTTTTGTCTCGATGCGCTTCGACTTCCCGAGCACCGAGCGCGAGATCTCGATCCTGCTCGGCGAAACCGGCTGCAACGCCGATCTCGCCAAGCGCCTGGTCGGCATCGCCAAGGCCTTCCGCGCCCTCAAGGATCGCGACCTCGAAGAAGTCGCCAGCACCCGCCTGCTGGTCTATGCCGCCACCTTGATCAAGTCGGGTTTCGAAGTCACTGCCGCCTGCCGCGCCGCACTGGTCGAAAGCCTGACCGACGACGAGGAAACCGTCGAGGCGCTGATGGAAATTGTCAATGCCACCTTCGGCCGCTAAGGACGGCGATTCGGACGACGGCCGCCGCCTGGCGGTCATCGCCGAAGCCCTGTTCCTGGCCAACCTGCTGGTCGCGCCCGGCCTCGCCTTCATCGCCCTGTTCTGGCTCTGGCGCAAACACGCAGACGCACCGCAACTGGCCCGCCAGCATCTGCGCCAGGCCACCATCGTCAGCCTCTGGGGCGGCCTGCTGATCGTTTCGCTGAGCGCCCTCTTTCTGCTTCTCGGCGGCCTGCATTGGGCCTGGACCTGGGTGCTGGTCATCATGTATTTCACCTGCATCCACTCCACCCTGGTCATGTTCGGCATGTTCGGGCTGGCCAAGGCGATGGCCGGCCAGGTCTGGCGCTACCCGCTGATCGGGCCGCGCCTGCACAACGAAACAAAATGAACAAGCCGGCGCTGCAACGCTACCGGCTGCTGGCGCAGATGGGCTTTTTCGCGCTGTTCACGCTGACCCCGATCTTCGACCTCTTCCGCTACGACCTGACCGAAGGCCACGCCTATTTCCTGACCCGCGAATGGCATATCGGCATCGACGACATGCTGGCCGGCCGGGCCGGCGCCAGTACTACCGTCATCAACATCCTGCTCTACCTGTTCCTGCCCATTCTCGGCGCCGGCGCCCTGCTGATCGGCGTCGCCTGGAAATGGGGCCGCCTGTATTGCGGCTGGCTGTGCCCGCACTTCTCGGTGGTCGAGACGATCAACCGGCTGATGGTCATCGCCACCGGCAAACACTCGGTCTGGGAAAAGAAGGCAACGCCGCCCTGGGAGCCGGACGGCACGCCGGCGCCGCGCGACAAGCGTTACTGGCTGCTGGTCGTCCCGGCCGCCGTTGCCTTCGCCTTTGCCTGGGCCGTAGTTGGCCTGACCTACCTGATGCCGCCCTTCCAGGTCTATCACGGCTTGTTCACCGCCAGTCTGCTGCGCGGCGAAGTGATCTTCCTCAGCGCCGCAACTACTGTACTCACCTTGGAATTCCTCTTCGCCCGCCATCTGTTCTGCCGCTACGGCTGTGCCGTCGGCATCTTCCAGAGCTTCGCCTGGATGACCAACAAACAGGCGATGGTGGTCGGCTTCGAGCGCTCGCGCCTGAACGACTGCGCCAACTGCCTGGACGGCCACGGCTCGGCCTGCGATGCGGTCTGCCCGATGCGCCTCAAACCGCGCAATCTCAAACGCTGGATGTTCGCCTGCACGCAATGCGGCCAATGCCTGTCGGCCTGCGGCACGGTCAATCGCGACCAGCCGCAGGGCGCCTTGCTGCACTGGGTGAAAAACGAGGAAGCGCGACAGAATGAAGCCGGTTTTTCGGCTTTATCAAAGACGGACGAAAACGCCGGCGGGAAAATCTGAGTCATGGAAGAATTTGTCGGCAAACTCTGGCACAACTGGGTCACCAAGGCGGCCGCCGGGCATTACCCGCAGGCGGCGGTCAAACTGGCGGAAGTCGAGAAGACGGCCGGCATCCTGTTTCGCGCCTTCGGCGGCGACCCCGGCCTCAAGGTCGCTGCCGCCACCTCGGAAGAACATGGCGCTCGTCGGCGCTGGCTGCAGCGCCTGGCCGGCAGCAACGAAAAGATCGCCCAGGCCCGGCGCGACGCCGAAACCCTGCGCCTGCCGCCGGAGATCGCCGCCTTTCCCGAGAAAGCGCTGAACCGCGATCTCTACCTGTGGCTGGCCGCCCTCGCGGCCAACGACGTCGCACCCGAAGAAGCCTGGTTCATCCGCAACCAGCAGGCCACCCTGGCCGCCCTGGCGGCTTTGCCCGGCCTGCGCCCGCGCTACGAGCGCCTGGTTGCCGCCCACCTGGCCGGCCGCATCGCCCCGAGCCAACTGCAAGCCGACGAAGCGGCGCAGGAGGCCGCCTTGCGCCAGGCCTTGCAACAACCGGGCAGCGTCAGCGGCTTGCCGCCATTGACCTCGCGGCAGTCCCGTCCGCCGCAGCCCATGCTGCTTTGGCTGGTCGCCAATCCGGCGCACGGCACGGACAAGCGGGGCAAGGGCGACGGCGAAACGCCGCCGGAAGGCAGCGGTACCAACGCCGAAGCCGAGAAGGAGGCCTTCAAGGCCGAGCAGGTGGACAAGCCGGACAACAAGGCACCGGTCTTGGCCATGTTCCGTGCCGAAAGCCTGCCGACCTGGGCCGAGTACGTCCGGGTCAACCGGGCTTTCGATGAAGATGAAGACCCGAATGCCCGCAACGCCGCCAAGGATCTCGACCGCCTGTCACTGACCGGCGATGGCCAGACGGCCAAGTCGCGCGTCAAGTTCGACCTCGACCTGCCTTCGGCCGCCGAGGACGACAGCCCGGTCGGCCCCGGTATCGCCCTGCCGGAATGGGATTACCGCAGCAACCAGTTGCTGGCCGAGCATTGCCACCTGCAACCGATGGTGGCGCAGGATGCCGGCCACGCGGCGCTGCCGCCCGAACTGGCGGCGACGGCGAAAAAGCTGCGTGGCCAGTTTGCCGCGCTGGCGCCGCAACGCCGCTGGCTCAAAGCCCAGCCGGACGGCGCCGAGCTCGACGTCGACGCCTGCGTCCGCAACCATGCCGACCGCGCCTCGGGCCATACGCCGGAAACCGGCGGCTACCTCGCCCAGGCCCGCTGCGAGCGCGACCTGGCCTGCCTGCTGCTGGCCGACCTGTCGATGTCCACCGACGCCTGGATTTCCGACACCCACCGTATCGTCGATGTCATCCGCGATTCGCTGCTGCTCTTTTCCGAGGCGCTGTCGACCACCGGCGATCGTTTCGGCATCTACGGCTTTTCATCGCTGCGCCGCCAGAACATCCGCTTCCACCTGCTCAAGGATTTCAACGGCCGTTACGATGCCGCCGCCCGCGCCCGCATCCTGGCCATCAAACCCGGCTTCTACACCCGCATGGGCGCCGCCTTGCGCCAGGCCGCCAGCATCCTCGCCGAGCAACCGGCCAATCGCCGCCTGCTGCTGATCATCACCGACGGCAAGCCCAACGACCTCGATCTCTACGACTCGCGCTACGGTATCGAAGACACCCGGATGGCGGTGCACGAAGCCCGTCGTCTCGGATTGACCCCGTTCTGCGTCACCATCGACCGCGAAGCCGGAGCCTACCTGCCCTATCTCTTCGGCCCGGCCGGCTTCTGCGTCATCCGCAAGCCGGAAGACCTGCCACGCCGCCTGCCCTTGCTCTATGCCCAGCTGACCCGCGACTGAAATCTTCTCGTCACCTTGCCCTCCTTTGGACTATTTACTAGTCCTAAAGGAGTATTGTCGCTGCATGTTTGCAATGCCAACATCCTCCATCTTTCTTCGTCAGAAATAACCATGCAGGCCAATCACCCGATCAATATCGAAGCGCTTCTCACTCACGTGCCTTTGTTCAATGGCCTGGCGCCGGATGAAATAGCCCGTATCGCCCGCGGCACGCGTGAAATCCATGCCGCCAAAGGCGAAATTCTTTTCCACAAAGGGGATTCCTGTACCGGCTTTCATTTGCTGGTCTACGGACAGGTCAAGCTGGCCTTCACCTCGCCGCAAGGCAGCGAAAAAGTCGTCGAAATCATCAGCCAGGGACAGAGCTTCGGGGAAGCCATCATGTTCATGGACAAGCCCTACATCGTTTTCGCCCAGACACTTAGCGACTCTCTACTACTGCATGTCTCGAAAGCGGCGGTCAATACCGAACTGGATCGTGACCCCGTTTTCAGCCGCAAGATGCTGGCCGGGATGTCCATGCGACTCCATCAACTGATGAACGATGTCGAGTCCTATTCGCTGCACTCCGGCAAGCAACGCATCATCGGCTATCTGCTGCAGGAACTTCCCGAAGCCGACGAGAATGGCATCAACGTTTCGATCACGCTGCCAACCAACAAGGGCGTCATCGCTTCGCGGCTCAACCTGACGCAGGAACATTTCTCGCGCATCCTGCACGAACTGACCGAGCTCGGCCTGATCGTCGTCGAAGGCCGCAAGATCCATATCCCCAGCGTACCGAAGCTGCGTAAGCACGAAGGCTGAAATCTTCGATCCGGGCTGACCGGCCGACGCGAAAGCTCGGAACGAAAAAAAGGGGCGGAAATTTCCGCCCCTTTTTGCTGGCTGCGACCGGATCAGTCGGTGACCAGTTTCCCCTTGTTCAGAAGATCCTGGATGATCGACTGATCGTTCAGCGTATTGTTGGCCGTCAGATCAACCCCGCTCAGCGTGATCTTCTGGGTCACCGAACCACTGCCCGCCGGCGTCACGTCAATCACCGTATCGCTGCCGGACTTGCTGAAATGCAGGTAGGAAGCGAGATTGCCGGTGCCCGTCGTGTGATTTTCACCCTGTAGCAAGTCGCGCAAATCGAGGATGTCACCACCTGCCGCCTTCGAGGCAACATTGAAGTCGGTAATGGTGTCATGGGCCGGCGTGGCGGCGGTCCCCTGATCGGCGAACTTCCAGGCAAACGTATCGGAACCCACGCCACCCGTCAGCACATCGTTGCCGGCACCGCCATAGAGCGTATCGGAGCCGCTGCCACCCTGGACGATATCGTCGCCACCACCGGCATTGATCGTATCGACGCCATCGCTACCGACAATCTTCTCGGCAGAAGCGGTTCCGGTGTAATCCTGCCCGGTGCGCACCTGCCACACGCCGTTGGTCGACGATTCGACGATGTCCTGGTTGGCCCCGAGGGTCGGCACATCGGTCGGCGAGAACAAGGCATAACTGTCGTTGCCGATGATGGTGTACGTGCTGTCTGCCGAGCCCGAGGTCTTCAGTTCGACGCGCAGGCTGGCGTGGCCGCCCTGATCCCAATACAGGATTTCGATCGGCTGCAAACCGCCGCTCAGGGTGACCCCGGAGTAGATTTGCGTTGCCGTCGATTGGATGTAGTCGGCCTGACCAATGTTCTGGCCGCCAATCAGGACGCGATAACCGTCATCAGCCGTAACGCGCAGATCATAGACGCCGCCTTCCGGAATGTAGATGTAGCCAACCATCCGAATGATCGCATCGGTGGTGTCGCCGAGACCGCTGGTGGCGGCCAGGCCGTCTGCGTTGCCGGAGCTGACCTTGAGGAAGGTGTAGAGGTTGTTGGTCGTGCCGCTGACCGTTGCCCCGATCGTCCCGCTCGTTACCTTGCCGTTCTGACCCAGATCGTCGCTGAACAATGGCGAATTGGAGCCGGAGGGCAAGCCGAACTCCAGCTTGTTTGCCGAGAAGGTCGCATCCGCCTTGGTCGGATCGGCCAAAACCGCGTTGTTGATCAAGTTGGTGTTGTTGTTGCGTCCCTCGATGATCGCCTCGACATCGGCCAGGCGGTCGACGTTATTGGCCGTTCCGGCATCCGCCGAGCCGTCATCGGAATGCAGGCGAACCGCCGTCGTGCCCTGATACTTCGTATCGCTAGCCGTACCGTCACGATTGTCGTTGTAACCGTAGTATTCGCCCGACAAGCCCAGGTTCAGACCGGTGATGTTGGTCGTCGAACTGGTCAGGGTGATGGTCTGCGGCACCGTGACATTGATGGTCAGGGTCGAGCTTGCGGTATCGCCGTCGAGGTCGATCAGCGAATAACCGATCGACTCGGTCTGGTTCGATGTAATGGTGACCGGTGCCGTGTAGGTATAGACCCCGGTATCCAGGTTCACCACGAACTTGCCGCCCAGCGTGGTATTCACCGTCAGCTGGTTGTTGGTCGTATCGAATGTGCCGTTATTGGTCCCGCTGACCGCAACCGAACCACCACTGGCGGGGTTGTAGGTGTAAGTCGTGCCATTGATCACCACGCTCCGGATGTAGCCGCCGTCAGCCCCCAGGCCACCACCCGAAGTGACGACCCCGCCGGTCAGCAGATCGCCGACGCTCGGGGGCACCACCGTATCCCGCAATACCGTCGTCAGCTGGCTCAGGTCACTGACCAGCAAAGCGGCGTTCTCGGTATTGTTGGTGCCATTGAAGGCGATCGGTTCGATATAAGTCGTCGTGACGCCGGTCCCCAGACCGATCGCATGCGACAGGATATCGTTGCTGTTGAGGAAGTCCTGCCAATTGGTTTGTTCGGCACTCTGGATACCGACATCGGGATCGCTGTTCGGATCGCTGCCATTGCCGTTTCGCGTTCCGGTCAGCGTCGTCGAGTCACCCGCGCCGAAGGTCGGTACGCCGTCCGTGAAGAAGTAGGCAACGTTGCTGGCACCGGCAATCTTGCCACTGGAGGCGAACGCGGTCTCCGCAGTCGCCAGGGCGGCATCGTAGTTGGTCCCGCCATTGGCCGACAGACTGCTAATCGCCGTACGTGCTTCGGCCACGGTCATCCAGACCGAATTGACCTGGGTCGCCGAAGTGCTGAAGGTAACCAGTTGAACCTTGACGTCACCCAAAGCATCGTACTGGTCGAGCAACTGGTTGATCGCGTTCTTGGCCGTTTGCAGTCGGGTCAAGCCGCCCGGGCCATCGGCCGTATCCATACTGCCGGAGAGATCGAGCGTAATCAGCAGATTGGTATCGGTATATGGCAAGGCAACCGACTTCGTGCTGGCCAGCGCCACCGGCGAGTCATCCTCGACATTGACGGTCAATGTACCAACCGTCGTCGTTGTGCCATCGTTGGCAGAAACCCCGATATTGAACGACTTGATGTTCTCGCCACTTGCGGTTGCGTGGTCAATCGCCTTTGACAAACTCACCGAATAATTGCCATTGGCGTCGATGCTGGCACGGAAAACCTCAGCCCCCCCTGCGCTGGCGATCAACGGCGAAGCGCTCGTCCCATTGCCGGACCAGGTCAATGCAACACCGCCCGAAGTCATCGCTACGGTGGGCGCAACCAAGCTTACGTTCGGCGTGCTATCCGGGTCGACGATACTGATCGTACCGGTCGCGGTGGTCGCATTGGTGGTATCGACCGGATTTCCAGTCGTATCGACCAAACCATTGGCCAGACCTTCTTCGGACAGGCTGACCGTCTTGGTCCCAACCACCGGCGCGTCGTTGGCACCATTGATCGTGATATTGAGCTTGGCAGTCGTCGTGTCGCCATCGCCGTCGGTCAACGTGTAGGTGTAGCTATCAACCAGGATCTCCCCGGCCTTCAATGCATTCACCGCCGAGTTGGCATTATTCAAGGTATAGGTGTAGCTACCATTGCTGTTGAGCACCAGCGTGCCGTAGCTCAGCGTCGTGTTGACCGCCGTCACCGGCGTCGCGTTGACGTCGGCACCGACCGTGTCGGCGCCGGCACCGGTCAGCACGTTGCCGCTGACCGTGTTCGGCGT